>NZ_JAFIEU010000020.1 GCF_020832325.1 Lunatimonas sp. | reverse complement strand
ATCGGGTGATTAAGTCGGAAGTCATTCCGATGTACAGCCTATCGGCCGAGAAGGAATAAAGTACGTAGACGGTGAACATACAAAGAAAAGAAGCCCCAATTTAGGAGCTTCTAAGTAGCGAGGACGGGAGTTGAACCCGTGACCTCAGGGTTATGAATCCTGCGCTCTAACCGACTGAGCTACCTCGCCAAATTACCTAATTTATTAAAACCAACTATATTCGTTGAGTTGCACCCGTGTCCGCCTAGGCGGATATGAATCCTGCGCTCTAACCGACTGAGCTACCTCGCCAAACTATCTAATTTATTAACACCAACTATATTCGTTGAGTTGAACCCGTGTCCGCCTAGGCGGATATGAATCCTGCGCTCTAACCGACTGAGCTACCTCGCCAAATTACCTAATTTATTAACACCAACTACATTCGTTGAGTTGAACCCGTGTCCGCCTAGGCGGATATGCATCCTGCGCTCTAACCGACTGAGCTACCTCGCCAGATTAACTGGTATTTAGATATATCAGGTTAAACCCTTCTATCTATTTTAGTTAAATTATTCGTACCTTCATGCACCGGGCTGCTCTCCTATTTGTCAGTGAAAATTCCCTAAAATATCAGGTTTGAAGCACGGGGAGAATGGTTTGAACGATAGCCCCTCGTTTGGGAATGCAAATATGTGCGTATAAATATTGAATTCCAAGTGGGAATCCTAAAAAAAATGGTTACTTTTTGTCAATTAAAAGCTTTGAGCCATGGTTAAAAATAAATTTATATCTGACTATCAGATAAATACTTCTAAAAAGGTGATTTATCCCTATTTGAGTACAGCCAGTGGGCTTTCGCAGTGGTTTGCAGATGATGTGGTTATCAATGAGGACAAGATTTACAATTTCATCTATGATGGAGAGGATCATTTTGCCCGGCCAACCATCATGAGGATCAACCATCACGTCAAATTTGAGTTTTTTGACCCCAAAGACGAGGACGATGTTGAGGACGATCCATCTTTTATCGAGTTCAAGCTAGACGAGAATGAACTAACTCAGACATTTTATCTGCGGGTGATCGATTACGGTGATACCTATGATAATCAAGAACAAAAGGATATTTGGGAGGGTTTAATCACAAACCTAAAAGAGATAATTGGGGGATAGACTCGGATAATTCCTAAATTTGTCGGACGCTAGCGTAGCAAAGGACGGTGGTCAGTAGCGTCTATTAATTCTATGAAAAAACTCGATAAATTGATATTAGGCTCCTTTATTGGGCCATTTTTATTAACGTTTATTGTCGTGGATTTTATCCTACTCACAGTAAACATGCTCAAGTATTTTGATGAGATTTTTGGCAAAGATTTGCCGTTCATGGTTTACATGGAGCTGATTAGCTATTTTGTCATCAGCATTTCACCAATGGCTTTGCCCTTAGCTGTTTTGTTATCTTCGTTAATGACCTTTGGCAATTTAGGAGAGCACTTTGAATTGACTGCAATTAAAAGCAGCGGCATATCACTGCTTCGGGCTTTGCTGCCTATAGGTGTATTCGTAGCCTTCCTCACCGTGTTTGCATACTTGTCCAATAACTATTTGGTTCCAAGGGTTAATTTGAAGACGTTCAGCTTGCTCTATGATATCCGCATGAAATCGCCTGCTTTGGACATCAAAGAAGGGGTTTTTTATAACGGGATTCCAAATTACAGTATAAAAGTAAATCAAAAGCTAGACGAGGTACGCCTGCGGGATGTGCTAATATATGATCATACTGCCGGTCAGGGGAATATTCATGTAATTACCGCTGATTCGGGGAGGATGGAGCCTTTTTTTAACGACCGGTATATGATGCTTACACTCTATAGCGGTAGTAGCTATCAGGAGGGGCAGAACCAACGGGGTATAAATGAAAAGCCTCCGACCTTTAATCGAACGAAGTTCAGCACCAATGAGATGGTTTTTGATTTGGAGGCTTTTGAGATGAATCGTACACCTGAAAACCTTTGGTCGAACAACCGGTCTATCAAAAATATAGATGAAATCCGGATTGATCTGGATTCCATGGACAGGGAGATCAGTCAGAAGTTGTTTTTTAACTATGCTACGACAGAAGCGTCCTATCCATACTTCGGGAGGGATCGTAAAATTCTGCCGCCTGCGGACCTGGTAAGGAAAAAGCAGGTAGCTGATTCGATTCGAAACTTAAAGTACCAAGAAGAATACGAGCTTACCCATGGGGTAAGACTGGAGGGTGCGGACCTGAACGAACAGAGTGAAGCAGCCCGCCTGCTTGCTGCGGAGAAGCGAGAGGCAGTTACGGACTCAATGGACAGCCGACTAGCGGATGAAGTACCTCCCTTAATCACCTCCGATTCCATTACGGCTAAAGATTCTGTACTTGCCATGGTAGATACGATGGCACCCGTGCCCGCTCCGGAAATTGAAACACCTGTAATCGTTCATTCCAAGGAGACAGAGGTACAGCCCATTGTATTGACTCCAGCCCAAAGAGCCAAGTTGGACTCACTTCGAGGAACCCAGCGCCAAATGGTCTCTGCGGCAGCCAGCGCACTGACAAGTGCACGAAATCTGAAGAATAATTTCACAACGAACCATAATCAAATAGATGCACTGGAAAGGGAGTTCAGGAGGTTCCAGATATCTTGGTTTCAAAAGTATACCCAAGCGCTGGCCTGTTTTGTGATGTTTATGATTGGCGCTCCGCTGGGAGCGATTATTAAAAAAGGAGGGCTCGGTATGCCGGTTTTGGTATCAATCATTTTCTTTATTGTCTATTATATGCTTACAATCACTGGTGAAAAGTGGGCGAAAGAAGGGGTGACAGGGACGCTGTTTGGCACTTCCTTTTCCATATTGGCTTTGATACCATTCGGTTTGTTTTTTCTACGCCAAGCCAGAAAGGACGCAAGGATCTTTGAGGCCGATTTTTATTATGGGTTCTTCCAGAAATTAAAGGCCCTCCTGCCGAAAGTATCTAAGCGGGAAAAGTTGAAGGAAGAATTTTCATAACTTAAAAAATATTTGTACCTTTGTGTCTGTTTTATTAAAATAGCCGTATTAACTTGACTAAGCATGTATTTAAGTAAAGAAAAAAAATCAGAGTTGTTTAAGAATCATGGTCGGTTGAAGTCTGAAAAGGATACGGGTTCTCCTGAAGCGCAGATTGCGTTGTTCACGTATAGAATCCAACACCTTACAGAACACCTAAAGACTAACAAGAAAGACCATTCATCCCGCTTAGGATTGTTGAAGCTGGTAGGTAAAAGAAGGAGCCTGTTGAACTACCTTGTCAAGAATGACATCGAGAGATACCGGTCAATTATTGCCGAGCTGGGAATCCGTAAATAAGATTACTGTAAGGTTCTTCGCATGAGGGACCTTACTTTTTTTGCTTATCCTTTAGTAAACCTTACTTTTAAGACTATTCACCTTACAGAATCATTAGATTTTATGTTACCAAACGTTATTAGTAAATCTATCATATTAGAAGATGGTAGAGAGATCACCATTGAGACCGGAGCGCTTGCTAAGCAGGCGGACGGCTCTGCAGTTGTAAAAATGGGGAAAGCCATGTTATTGGCAACCATAGTCACGAAGAAAGAAGCGGGAGATGGGGTTGACTTCCTTCCGTTGTCTGTTGACTATCAAGAGAAATTTGCCGCATCCGGAAAAATACCGGGCGGATTTTTGAAGAGAGAGGGTAGATTGTCTGATTACGAGGTCCTGATCAGCCGCTTGGTAGACCGTGCGGTACGCCCTTTGTTTCCAGATGATTACCATGCCGATACCAACATAACCATCACATTGATGTCGTCCGACGAAGAGGTATTGCCGGATGCGTTGGCAGGCTTGGCTGCATCTGCCGCTATAGCGGTTTCTGACATACCTTTTAATGGACCGATCTCTGAGGTACGTGTTGCCAAGGTAGACGGAAAATTGATTATCAATCCGAAACCACAGGAGCTAAAGGTAGCCACGTTGGAGTTTATTGTTGCCGGTTCCGAGGAATTTATCTTAATGGTAGAGGGTGAAGCCGATGAGATTGCCGAAGATGAGATGGTAGAAGCGTTGGAGTTAGCCCATCAGGAAATCAAGAGGCATTGTGCCGTTCAAAAGGAACTCACCAAAGAGCTAGGAAAAGAAGTTAAGCGGGAGTATTCCCATGAAAATCATGACGAGGCCTTGCTTGAGCGAATGAAGGGGGAACTTTATGATGCCTGCTACGATGTAGTGAGCCGTCAGATTCCCAACAAGAATGAACGATCTGATCTGATCAAGGCGATCAAGCAAGGGTTTGTAGAAAGCCTGGGTGAGGATCACGGATACGACAGCTTTTTAATTGGCAAGTATTTTGCTAAAATACACAAGGATGCAGCCCGTAACTTCACACTCCATGAAAAAAAGAGACTGGATGGCAGGAATCCGGATGAAATACGTCCTATATGGTCGGTAGTAGACTACTTGCCTTCGGCCCATGGGTCTGCTGTATTCACAAGGGGAGAAACCCAATCCATCACCACTTGTACCTTGGGTACCAAGTTAGATGAGCAGATGGTAGACGGGGCGGTACATTCTGGATACAATAAGTTCTACTTGCATTATAACTTCCCCGGTTTTTCTACTGGTGAGGTAAAAATTAACCGAGGACCAGGCCGTCGAGAGATCGGGCACGGAAATCTGGCGATGAGGGCATTGCGGAGGGTTTTGCCACCTGATGCAAAGAATCCTTATACCATCCGGGTAGTTTCTGATATTTTGGAGTCAAACGGCTCGTCCTCTATGGCTACTGTTTGTGCAGGATCTTTGGCTTTGATGGATGCGGGTGTGCCTATTAAAGCGCCGGTCACCGGGATAGCCATGGGCATGATTTCGGATGCTTCCACAGGAAAATATACCATTCTTTCCGACATTCTTGGAGACGAGGATCACTTGGGCGATATGGACTTTAAAGTGACCGGTACCGAAAAAGGTATCACAGCTTGTCAGATGGACCTAAAGGTGGAGGGATTGGACTACGCAGTGCTGAAGGAAGCATTGTATCAGGCAAAAGACGGCAGGTTACATATATTGAATGAGATCAAAAAGACATTGGCAGCTCCTAGAGAGGATTATAAGCCACATGCACCTAGATCTCAGAACATGGAGATCCCTAAAGAGTTGATCGGTGCCGTAATCGGACCCGGAGGCAAGGTAATTCAGGAAATCCAGAAAGACACGGGAGCGACGATCATCATCGAGGAAGTAGACAACATGGGCAAGATCAATATTTTCGCCAATAACCAGACATCGATGGATGGTGCGATACAAAGAATCAAAGCGATCGTAGCCCAACCCGAAATTGGTGAGGTATATACTGGAAAGGTGAAGAACATCATGCCGTTTGGTGCATTTGTCGAATTCATGCCAGGTAAAGATGGCTTGCTCCATATTTCAGAAATCAAATGGGAGAGATTGGAGTCCATGGATGGCGTGCTGGAATCAGGCGAGGAGATCACCGTTAAGTTGATCGATGTGGATAAGAAGACCGGTAAATACAAGCTTTCGCGTAAGGTGTTGCTTCCAAAGGCGGAAAAATCTGACAAACCGGCTCAAAAATCTTAATTTAGGTTTAAACAATAATCGTTGAATGAACTTATTTTAAAGATAGTTCTGTTATATAAGGCGTTTAAAAAATCAGATACTTGAATGAGGCAGCTTAAAATTAGCAAACAGATTACCAACAGAGAAAGTCAGTCTCTAGACAAATACCTACAGGAAATCGGCAAAGTAGACCTGCTTACCGCAGATGAGGAAGTGGTCTTGGCAAAGCGGATCAGAGAGGGGGACCAACTTGCTCTTGAAAAGCTCACCAAAGCCAACCTGAGGTTTGTGGTTTCTGTTGCCAAACAGTATCAAAATCAGGGATTGTCCTTGGGTGATTTGATCAACGAGGGTAACCTTGGGCTTATCAAGGCTGCGCAGCGTTTTGACGAAACCAGGGGCTTTAAGTTCATCTCATATGCCGTGTGGTGGATTCGCCAGTCCATTCTGCAAGCACTTGCCGAACAATCCCGCATCGTTAGACTACCGCTAAACCGGGTAGGGTCTTTGAATAAGATCAGCAAGACCTTTTCCGAGCTAGAGCAGAAGTTTGAACGGGAGCCCTCTCCAGAAGAGCTTGCAGAGGTTCTGGAGGTTACTGCGGGTGAAGTAGTTGATACCATGAAAATATCTGGACGCCATGTTTCCATGGATGCTCCGTTCGTTCAGGGAGAGGAAAACAGCCTTCTGGATGTATTGGAGAATGATGGGGAAACAAAGCCAGACGACGGCCTGATGAATGACTCGCTTCGCAAGGAGGTACAACGAGCGCTCTCTACGCTAACCCAACGTGAGGCAGATGTAATCACCCTGTATTTTGGATTGAATGGCGAGCACGCGATGACACTGGAGGAAATAGGTGAGAAATTTAACCTTACCCGGGAGCGAGTGCGGCAAATAAAAGAAAAGGCTATTCGCAGATTGCGTCATACATCACGAAGCAAGACTTTGAAGCCTTATCTGGGTTAGAGTTTGGTAGACATATAATAGTTTAGAGGGGTTTAGATACCCCTCTTTTTTTACCTTCATATTGTTAATTTAGGTTAAAAGGCATTTCCTTCTGTGACATTGTTCCTTTGTTTATTAGGTAAAAATGCCAAAATTTGCCCTTCGAAATGACTATAACGCTCATGAATAAAGACATAGAACACGTAAAAGTACTTATAATCGGCTCGGGACCAGCAGGGTATACCGCCGCAATATATGCCGCAAGGGCAGGATTAAATCCAGTTTTATATACAGGGGCACAACCTGGCGGTCAACTCACAATTACCACAGATGTGGAAAATTACCCGGGCTATCCCGATGGAGTAATGGGGCCGGAGATGATGGAAGACTTTCGAAAGCAAGCAGAGCGCTTTGGAACACAGGTTCGTTATGGGCTGGTTACTCAAGTGGATTTCAGCAAAAGGCCACACAGGGTGACCGTAGACGATTCCGTCCAAATTATTGCAGACACGGTGATTATCTCTACAGGGGCTTCGGCTAAGTGGCTTGGGTTGGAGAGCGAATCCAGACTTAACGGCAGAGGCGTGTCAGCCTGTGCAGTGTGCGATGGGTTCTTTTTCAGAGGGCAGGAGGTGGCCATCGTAGGTGGTGGCGATACAGCTTGCGAGGAAGCATCGTATTTGTCCAATATTTGTAAAAAAGTGTACATGATCGTTCGAAGGGATGAGCTGCGAGCGTCGCAGATTATGCAGAAGCGAGTCCTTTCTAACCCCAAAATAGAAATGTTGTGGAATCATGAAACCGTGCAGGTACTCGGAGATGAGGAGGTCAATGGAGTAGAGCTTAAAAATAACCTGACGGGAGAGCATAAGACATTACCTGTCGCGGCCTTTTTTGTCGCCATCGGTCATCAGCCGAATACAGATGTATTTAGTGGGTTTATCGATATGGATGAAAGTGGCTATATACAGACGAAGCCGGGTACTACTAGAACCAATGTTCCGGGGGTTTTTGCCTGTGGAGATGCCCAAGATAACATTTATAGGCAGGCAGTTACGGCTGCTGGGACGGGTTGCATGGCCGCCCTTGATGCGGAAAGGTTTTTGGCTGAGTATGAATTAGCCTAACCATCTCGATGACTAAAGTTCGGATTTGCTGCTTGTTGGGATTGGTATGGTTGCTCCTTTCCCAAGTGTCGGAAGCGCAGGTAAATCCCAGACTGATCAAGCGGTCTCCATCCAAAGATTCGGTTATGCCGGATCAGAAAAAAATCCAGCCTTTCGATGTGCAGGAGTACTTGTCAAACCTGCAGCGAGGAACCGATTCCCTGATATTCAGTGGAGGTGTAGACCTCAAAAAAAGGCTTTCGATTGTCAACGAGGATACCCTTTCTATCGTCTGGGCGCCAACTAATCAGTTGGTTCAGGTGTCTGAAAAGACCATGATCGATAGTATCTGGGTGACCGCTTACGAGTATTTTGCCTCTTGGGACAGTAAGAAAATAGATATTTACGACTTCAACCCAAAGGACTTCAAAGACACTATTCCCGTTAGGTTGTTTGATCCCTATTACGGATCGCTTTGGAGTATGCCTTTAAAAGATAGTCGGGTGAGTTCAGAATTTGGTTTTCGTCGGTACCGGTGGCACCATGGAATAGATTTGCGTCTCAGTGTAGGTGATTCTGTGTATTCGGCTTTTGATGGTATCGTTCGAATGGCCAGCTATGACCGCTATGGATACGGGTATTTTGTTTTGGTGAGGCACAGGAATGGACTCGAGACTCTATACGGGCATTTGTCCAAGATTCTGGTAGAGGTAGGGCAGGAGGTAAGGGCCGGGTCTGTGATAGGGTACGGAGGGAGTACCGGCAGGAGTACTGGCCCTCACTTGCATTTTGAAGTTAGGTACAAGGGGCTTTCTATAAATCCCCAGAATCTGTATGATTTCGAAGGTCATAAAATCAGAAGTCCGCTTTATACGATCACCTCCTCCAGCTTTGATCATGTAATTAAAATGCAGGAGGCAGTAATTCACCGCGTTCGCAGCGGCGAAAATCTTTCCGTAATAGCCCGAAAATACGGCGTGTCTGTTTCACATATTACACGAATGAATAATATTACTACCAGTACCGTCCTACGGGTGGGTATGAGGTTGAAAATACGATGAGCATGATAAAACTGGATATTTTAGCGATAGCGGCCCACCCAGATGACGCGGAGCTTTCCTGTTCTGGAACCATTGCCTCCCATGTGGCTAAAGGCTATAAAGTAGGTATATTGGACCTTACACAGGGTGAAATGGGAACTAGAGGTACTCCGGCGATCCGTCTGGAGGAGTCGGATGCCGCGGCAACGATTTTGGGTCTTAGCGCAAGGGAGAACTTAGCATTCGAAGATGTTTTTTTTTCGGAGGAGAAGAGATATCAGGTCGAAATCGCCAAGATTTTGAGGAAATATCGTCCTGAGATCGTGTTGGCCAATGCGGTCACAGACCGCCATCCGGACCATGGAAAGGGAGGTAGTTTAGCCACAAAAGCCTGTTTTCTAAGCGGACTCCGTCGACTGGAGACAGAATTGGACGGAGTGCCCCAAGAGGCCTGGAGACCACAGGCCGTGTATCATTATATTCAAAATAACTACATTGAGCCAGATTTGGTCGTAGACATTTCCGATTATTGGGAGATCAAAAAGGAAAGTATCCTAGCATTTAAGTCGCAGTTTTTCGACGCAACTAGCCAGGAGCCGGAAAGTTTTATCTCTCGCCCAGGTTTCTTGGACTTTATCGAAGCACGGGCTCGCGAGATGGGACACAAGATTTCTGTCAGGTACGGAGAGGGGTATACTGTGGAGCGAGTTCCCGGCGTGGACAATCTCTTTCACCTTCTTTGATGTATTCGGAAACACTATCTCTTTACAGTAGGGTTTAATTTACTGTTAACTAAGCCTACTTAAGGTGCAAGGCGGGTTATTCTCCACAACTCGTCTTCCAAGGTATACTTTATCCGGTCGTGAAGCCGTCCGGGCCTTCCTTGCCAAAACTCGATTCGATCTGCCAATAGGCGGAACCCGCCCCAGTGAGGGGGCCTTTGGAGCGGCTTTTCGCTGAATTTTCCTTCGTAGTATTTCCGCTGTTCCTCCAGAAATCCGCGGCTTGGTATCTCTTGGCTTTGAGGAGATGTCCAAGCGCCTATCTGACTTTCGGTCGGTCTGGAGAGGAAGTACTCGTCGGATTCTTCTTCGCTCGTTTTTTCCGTCCTGCCCTCTATCCGTACCTGTCGTTCCATTTCTGGCCAAAAAAACGTTAGAGAAGCGTAGGGATGTTCTATCAGCTCTTTGCCCTTTTTACTTTCGTAGTTGGTAAAAAAGACAAACCCGTGGTCGATTCCTTTGAGCAGTACAATACGGGCTGAGGGGCGATTATCCAAGCCGATGGTAGCTAGATTCATCGCATTTGGCTCCATTACTTCAGCTTCCAATGCCTCCATCATCCAGCGTTTGAATTGTTCTATAGGACTTTTTTCGACCTTGTTAATTTCTAATATTTTGGAAGAATACTCCTTTCTGATGTCTGATATTTTCATTTTGTGGTTTTATGAGCGTAAAACTAAATTTAGAAGGTCAAGAAGGTTGGATTTAATTTTTTTTGATTTATATTGAAAGCCCCATACCAAAATGATTTTTGATGTATTTGGATTCTACTATACCGCCACACTCAGGATGCCTGCTTATTTCTGAGCCGTTTCTTCAAGATGAAAATTTTGTTAGGTCGGTGGTACTATTGTGCGAAAATAACGATAAAGGTTCTTTTGGTCTTGTTTTGAACAAACTTTCTTTGTTTAAACTCGGAGACCTGTTGGATGGTTTGCTCAATTTTGATAGCGATGTGTATGTCGGAGGTCCGGTGGAGCAGAATACCTTGCATTTCATTTACTTTGGTGAAAAGAAACTTCAGGACAGCATTTCCCTTCAGGGAGATCTTTGGTGGGGTGGCGATTTCAACGAGCTCATTCAAAAATGCAACAGCGGATCCCTCGACCTAGAAACCTTTCGTTTTTTTATTGGGTATTCAGGATGGACCGGAGGACAATTAGATGAGGAACTAGAGGAAAAAACCTGGATTGTCTGCAAAAATGACTTTACCGACCATATTTTTTTTTCCGATCCGGACGAATTGTGGCGGGTGATATTAAAAAATATGGGAGGAGACTATCAAGTTCTGGCAAATTATCCGATAGACCCAAGATTAAATTAAACCAAAATTACTACTTTTGTTTAGACACCGTTAAGTAGTCAGCACGTTTAGCATATTATGGAGAATGACAAAGAAATGTCTGAAGAAGGCAACAAGGAGACCCAAGAGGTTAATGAAAATCCTGAATTGGGTAAAAAGCAAGAAGTAGAGGATATAGGTTCGGAAGCTGAAGAGGAGCAAAGTGAGGATGGTCAGGAAGAGGAAGTCGTTGATTTTAGCGGCTATTCCAAACATAAACTGCTACATGCGATCAAAGAGATCTTAAAGGATGATCACTATATCAAGCATGATCCACAGGTGAATGATATAAAAAGTCATTATGACGAAATCTACCATAAAGAAAAGGAATCCGCTTTAGAGCAGTTTCTAGCCGATGGTGGCGCTGAAGATGATTTTGAATATAGAGATGCGGAGGAAGACAAGGAATTTTTCGTTTCCTACCACGAATTTAAATCAAGAAGGTCAAAGCAGATTAAAGAAAACGAAAAGGCCAAAGAGCGCAATGCGTACGCTAAAAATGCCGTACTGGATAAACTTAGGGAGCTAGTAGATAGCGAAGAAACCACCTCAAGTATAGACGCTATCAAGTCCATTCAGCATGAATGGAAAACCATAGGTCCTGTTCCTGCCAATCAGAATAAAAATCTATGGGCGTCCTACAATGCCCTGATGGATCGCTTTTATGACAACCGAAGCATCTACTTTGAGCTAAAGGAGCTTGACCGAAAGAAGAATCTGGAAAGCAAGCTGGAAATTTGCGAAAAAGCGGAAGCCCTGAGTTCGGAATCTGATCTGAAGGAAGCCATTAAGCATCTCAATGAATTGCATGAGGAATTTAAGCACATAGGTCCCGTGCCTAGGGAGGAGCAGGAGCAAGTTTGGCAACGGTTTAAGGCCGCTTCTGATGCTGTCTATTCCCGACGCAAGGAATTCTACGAAGAGCAAAAGTCCGTATACAAGGGGAATTTGGAATTGAAATTGAAGCTTATCGAAAAACTGGAGCCCTTCCGGGATTTCAAAGCCGATAGAATTAAGGAGTGGAATGCCAAGACCAAAGAAATGCTTGCCATTCAAAAGGAATGGGAAGTCATAGGGCCCGTTCCCAAGGAAAATGGAAGAGAAGTCAACAAAACTTTTTGGGGCCTTTTCAAGCAGTTTTTTAACCATAAAAACCAGTTTTTCAAGGAACTGGATGAAGTTCGCAAGCAGAATAAGGATAAGGCGGAGCTTTTGATTTTGGAGGCTGACAAACATAAGGATAGCACGGATTGGAAAAGTTCAGCGGACGAGCTGATACGCCTGCAGAAAGAATGGAAGGAGTTAGGGCCTATGCCGGAGAAGAGTCGGGATGATCTGTACGGCCGGTTTAAGGCAGCCTGTGATACTTTCTTTCAAAACCGAAGAAGTTCCAATAAGGAAGCAAACAAGGAGTATGAGGATAACCTGGCCAAGAAGAAGGAGCTTTGCGTTCAGATATCCGATGAAGCAAAACGGGGTACAGATCTGAGTGAGGAACAACTGGAGAGATACATTCAGGAATTTAATGCCATAGGGTTTGTTCCCAGAAAAAATTTGAAGGAAATCGCTTCGACGTTTTCGGATGTAGTGGATACGTATATCGAAAAGTTAGGAGTAAATGGTTCCGATAAAGAAGAGTTTCTATTCAGACTTAATTTGAATAAAATACAAGCTGACCCCAACAGCGCCCGAGTACTGAACAAAAAGGAACACGGTATCCGAAAGCAGATTGCAGATTTAGAAAATAACATCACGTTGTGGAAAAATAATTTGGAGTTCTTTGCTGCATCCAAAACAGCAGAAAAATTGAAGGATCAGTTTGAAGAAAAAATTGAAAAGGCGGAGCAGGAAGTTGACAGACTCAAGAAGAAGCTTTCGATCATCCGTGAATTTTAATGGGCTCATTTATAGGGGGATTTGGATATCCTCCTAAATTTCCTGATTAATTGTTTGAACTTCACCTGTCCAAATTCTATATTTGCACTCGCATTAAGGGAAAAAACGTTTCTCAACCATGTAGGCAACCTAAAGATTAGTTTGGGTTGTGTAAGAAACATCAAATAGTAGGCCTCCTTAGCTCAGCTGGTAGAGCAACTGACTTGTAATCAGTAGGTCGCTGGTTCGATCCCGGCAGGGGGCTCATTCGGGCAGCTATTTTAGCTGCCCGTTTTTTTTTAGTCATTCGAATACGAAAATCACCGTGTCCTTATTTTTTGATCATACAGTTGCTAGCCCTATCCACCTCCGATTCTTTCCTGTCAAGTGTAATTTTCAAAAGCAAATTGACCAAAAAACTTCGTGTCAATTTGCTTTATTGGAATCTTTATTTACATTTGTAATATCTAAAATGCTTTTCAAAATAACTAAACTGTATTTCAATGATAAATATTGTGCTGATTGACGATGATGTGGTGAGCAGTTTTGTGACAGAGAAGTTTATCCAGCGGCATATTCAACAGCCGTTTCGGGTTTTCAAGTTTTCCAGTGCTGCAGATGCGTTGAAGGAAATTTATGCCATCAACCCCAACTATATGTTCGTGGATTTACTGATGCCGCAGATGACTGGATGGGATTTTATTGAAAATCTGGATTCAGTGGCACTTAAATCTGAGATCTATGTACTGAGTAGTTCGGTAGATGAACGAGATATTGAACGGGTAGACGAATCGGGTAAAGTGGTGCGTTTTTTGCCCAAGCAACATGTGCAAAAATCCATACGGGAAATTTTTTCCTGCTAAGCATCTCGTGTATCAGGTCTTTTTAACTTAGTTACTCCAGGAGTTTTAAGAGAAAGTTTCAGCTTCCCTTTTGTCTGACAACCAAATACCAATCATTTTCGAGGGCTAGGTATCCGTAGTCATAGCAATACCCGTACACATTTCCTTTTTTATTTGTATAGGTATGGGTGATGTATTTAAATTGAAACCCTTCCTCCAACAATTTTTGCTTGGTCGTTTTGGCAATCTCCCCCTGTTCACTTAACAGTCCTGCTAAAATGTTTCTGTTTTTCTTTAGGGCGTTGTTAATGTTTCGTACGATTTTGGTGCTAGCTGCCGTACGGAGATTGTTGTAGGCATTCCTGCAATAATCATCACAGAACCTTTTATCCACTCGGCCCTGTAGTGGCTTGCCACAACTCTGACAGGTTCTTTCTATCCCGTTTTCCATAAAAGTGTGTGTTAGCTTAAAAATCACAGGGAATTTACATAAATAATCAGATTTTACAAACGTTTGTAAACGTTTTTAATCGGATAGAAACGAAAAACATACGGTAAAGGGCGATCTTGAGGTGCAACTTTGTAGTGTTCGTTTTAGACGGATGACATCGAAAATTAATTACTAAACCTTTAACGTTAACAAATATGAACGCTCTAAAAAACAAAGTACAGTTGATCGGACGCTTAGGCGCAAAGGCTGATTATCGCACATTGAACTCAGGTACCACCATGGCAAGGTTTAGGTTGGCGACAAATGATTCCTATAAAAACGCAAAAGGCGAACGGGTGGAAGAAACCTACTGGCATTCTTTGGTTGCATTCGGTAAGGCAGCCGATATCATTCACAAATATACCGATAAGGGCTCTGAGATCGGTATAGAGGGCAAGCTGGTAAACCGGTCCTACGAGGACAAAAGTGGTGAAAAAAAATACGTTACTGAGGTGCAGGTCAGCGAAGTTTTGCTGATGGCTGATAGGTCTGTCAAATCTTGATAAATACTTTTTTTCTCGCTATCACCTTCATGGTATTTTGGCGATTTCAGCAAGCGAGCTTTGTCGACCATGTAGGAGGTCAAACCAAGCCCCTGGAATTTATTCCGGAGGGCTTGGTTCCATATAACCTTACCACAGGTGATGGATTTCTTTTTTTATGTATTTTTCATAGATGGCTTTAACTGCATCCATTTGGTACGGTTTAAGTGCGGGGAGTTCCGCTGCTGCTATGTTTTCCTGAACCTGGGCCGGTTTGGATGCCCCCGGGATAACCGTGCTAACTTCGGGAAACATGAGCACCCAGCGCAACGCAAATGCAGCGAGTGAGGCTTGATTTCCTACTAGCAGTTTGAGCTCTTCTGCTGCCTCAAGCCCGAGTTCAAACGGAACGCCTGAAAAGGTTTCTCCCTTGTCAAATGCCTCTCCTTGCCGGTTAAACGTTCTGTGATCATTTTCTGGGAAACTGCTGGAGGGGTGTAATTTGCCGGTAAGCAATCCACTGGCAAGGGGAACCCTCACGATGATGCCACAGTTACTATTTTGTGCAATGGCGAAAAATTTTTCCGAAGGTTTCAGTCGAAACATGTTGAAAATAATTTGTACGGTAGAAACGTTTGGGAATTCGAGGGCCATCTCGGCTTCTTCTACTGTCTCGACGCTCACTCCAAGGTGTTGAATCTTTCCTTCTTCTTTCAATCGGTCAAAAAGCCCAAAGATTTCCGCTCTTTTATATACCGGAGTGGGAGGGCAATGGAGCTGAATCAAATCGATGGTATCAAGCGCCATGTTTTTCAAGCTTGCCTCTACAAATTTTCGCAGGATCTCAGGCGTATAGGCTTCGTGGACGTGCGGTTGGATCTGTCTCCCGCATTTGGTGGCTACATAGATCCGCTCGGATCGCTCTCTAATGGCTTTTCCGACAGCTGCCTCGCTCAATCCTGCATCGTACACATCAGCGGTATCGATGAAGTTAACGCCAGAATCCAATGCGGTGTGTATGATTCGGCTGGCCGTTTGATGGTCAAAGGTTTGGCCCCATCCGCCGCCCACCTGCCAGGTTCCTAGAGCGATTTCGGATACGTTGAAATTCGTTTTGCCTAGTTTTCTATAGTTCATTTGAAAGGGATTGTTTTGGGTAATGCAACACGGTACCTGTCACAAGACAGTTTGTAAACTTACTAGATTTTTTCACTAAGACAAATGAGGTGTTTTTTTTAATCGGTGTTGGCAACGGAAATCATTATATTTGAGCAACGAAAAAAATCTCACACCTCTAATTATGTAATGAATGATTGTACATCAAGTGTTTTTTTGGCTGCATCAGCCTGACAAGGATCTAACAGCTGTGATGGAAGGCTGTAAGAAAATTGGCTCCGTATCCACTGCCAAGGATTTTTCCGTTGGCGTACCAGCTAAAACTCCCAAGAGGGCGGTTATCGACGACAGTTATCATATCGCGTTGACGGTCTATTTTGATAGCGTATCCGATCACGATGTGTATCAGGACCACCCAGACCACCTTCGGTTTATCGAGGATCATAAAGCCAAATGGGCTAAAGTACAGGTCTACGATTTTGAAGTATAAAATATCTACAGGGCTGATGTTTAAATCAACCCTGTAGATATTCTACTAGTTTGAAATTACCTTTTCTACAATGATGTTATGGTTGGTATAAATGCAGATATCAGCCGCAATCCCTAAACTTTCCCTGACCATTTCCTCTGCGCTCAGGTGACTGGCATATTTTTTTAGTGCCCTCGCAGCGGACTGGGCATACATGCTACCTGACCCAATCGTGGCGATGCTCAGATCCGGTTCAATAACATCACCGGTGCCCGAGATTATCAAAATATCCTCAGCATCGGCGACGACCATCATCGCCTCCAATTTGCTGAGCATTCGGTCCGTTCTCCATTCCTTGGCTAGCTCCACAGCAGCACGCTTCATATTGTTACCGTAGGCTCCGAGCTTTTCTTCGAATTTTTCCAGCAGGGTGAACGCATCTGCTGTGGAACCTGCAAAACCGGTTACGATCTTTCCACCCTGAAGTATCCGAATCTTATTGACGCTGCTCTTGGCGATCGTATTGCCCATGGTTGCCTGACCATCGGCTCCAATAACCACTTCTCCATTATGCTTGATTGCGACTACGGTGGTCGATTTTATTTTCTCCATTGATATGTTTGCGACGTGTGGGACTAATTCAGCATTAACGCAAAAAGTCCTAGTTAGTAGGACTTTTTGGTTTTCATGTTTTAAAACTGACTAGATCAAGATCCGGACAGGATCTTCCAGCAGGTTTTTTAGCGTGATCAAAAAGGCGGAACCTACTGCTCCATCGACCACCCGATGGTCGCACGATAGGGTTACTTTCATCACATTTCCAACCTTCATCTCGCCGTTTCTTACAATGACGGTTTCCTTGATCCCGCCAACAGCAAGGATACAGGCATCGGGCGGATTTATGATGGCTGTAAATTCGTCAATTCCAAACATGCCCAAGTTTGAGATGGTGAACGTGTTCCCTTCCCAATCTTTGGGCTGTAGCTCTTTATTTTTGGCTTTGCCGGCCAACGTTTTTGCTTCGTTGGAAATTTGAGATAGAGACTTGGAGTCTGCAAAGCGTATCACGGGAACCAATAAGCCTTCTTCTACAGCTACCGCCATCCCAATATGTACATGCTCGTTGTACCTGATTTTGTCTCCCAACCAGGAAGAATTGGCTTTGGGGTTTTGTTTCAGTGCCACAGCACATGCCTTAATAACCATGTCATTAAAGGAGATCTTAACGGGAGCCACTTCATTCATGCTTTTGCGCGCTTCAATGGCTTTGTCCATGTTGATTTCCATCGTAAGATAGAAATGAGGGGCTGTGAATTTGCTTTCTGCAAGCCGCTTCGCAATCACCTTACGCATTTGGGATACCTTTTCCTCTTTGTAAGATTCCTCTCCAATGCCAACTCCCGAAGATGCGTTTGACGTAGCGACTGTTGGCTTGGCCGAAGCCGGATCAAAGCTTTCCACGTCCTTTTTGATAATTCTGCCATGATCTCCACTCCCTTTGATCAAAGAAATATCCACGCCTTTTTCTTTGGCAATCTTTTTGGCCAATGGAGACGCCTTTACCCTTCCATTTTCGGATGCTGAAGCAGCCGGAGCGGTTGCACTTTGCTTGGCTTCCTCCTTTTCGGTAGGAGCAGATTCCTTGTTTGTACTCTCTTTCTTTTCTTCGGAAGTGCTGCTGCCCCCAGCTGATTTTTGGTTGTGTGCTTTGAGAAGCTTCTCAAAATCCGCTCCTTTTTCACCGATCACAGCAATCACTCCATCCACTTCGATGGAATCTCCGGCTTCCACTCCGATATACAATAAGGTACCGTCTTCGTAGGATTCCAGCTCCATGGTAGCTTTGTCGGTTTCCACTTCTGCAAGAATATCTCCACTCTTTACGGAATCTCCAACTTTTTTCAACCAAGATGCAATGGTACCCTCTTGCATGGTATCGCTCATTTTAGGCATAGCGATAATTGTGGCAGGAACGTCTGAAACGTCTATTTCCTCAGAGGGCGCTTCTTCTTTTTTCGGTTCAGACTTTTTCTCCTCTTTTGCTTCTTTAGGTTCGTCTGAGGATTTAGAACTACTGTTCCCTCCTCCAGAAAGGTCCTTCAAGAGGCTATCTATATTTTCACCTTTTTCTCCCAAAATAGCAATTACACCATTCACTGGAACGGCATCTTTTTCTTCAACTCCGATGTGGAGAAGGATTCCTTCCTCATAAGATTCCAATTCCATGGTGGCTTTGTCGGTCTCAACCTCAGCCAGAATATCTCCGGGTTTAACTTCGTCACCAACTTTTTTCAACCATTGTGCGATCACCCCTTCTTCCATGGTGTCACTCATTTTGGGCATTCGTATTATCTCGGCCATAAGTTAATTTTTCGAATTCTAAATTTCCGCAATTCAAAAATAGTTCTTAAAATATGTTTATTCAAATTTAATAATAGTATTTTCACGACGGGCTAGTTTTAGTAGCGTTGCAAATAATTGAAATGCCAGTAGTCAAAAATCAAAATTATGTTCATCCGGAGTTCCTCTTCGGGGGTCACCTTCAAACGATTGTTCCGTCGGTCTTCCGCACGGTGCCCATCTTACCCTTTGAGAGAGAAAGGATTAGTACACCGGATGGCGATTTTTTGGATTTGGACTGGTTGAAACAGGGGTCGGATAATTTGGTGATTATAAGTCACGGCCTAGAGGGTAATAGCAGGAGACCCTATATGATGGGCATGGCTGATTTTTTTTTCAGCCGAGGATATGATGTCCTTAACTGGAACTTCCGAGGATGCAGCGGTTCGACGAATTTGCAGCCCGTGTTTTATCATTCGGGAGCAACTCATGATTTGCATACGGTGGTATTACGTGCAAAAAGCGGCTACCGGAATATCTTTTTGGTCGGTTTTAGCCTAGGTGGAAATTTAACATTAAAGTACTTGGGTGAGCGAGCGCCTGCCCAGCATGGGGTGCAAAAGGCAGTAGCCATTTCGGTACCTCTGGACTTGGGCGGTGCGTCTGATCAAATATCCCGCCGATCTAACTGGCTTTATTCGTCACGGTTTTTGAAGTCACTCAAGGCTAAGGTAAAGGAAAAAGCTAAAATTTTCCCGGAGAGGATTCCCCTGGGAGATCTGAGTAAAGTGAGGACGCTGCGTGATTTTGACAACTGGTTTACAGGTCCTTTGCATGGATTTCGCGATGCAGACCACTATTATCAGTCCTGTTCCTCGCTAGGGTTTCTAGAAGGGATAGCCATTCCCGTCCTGATCCTCAATGCGCGAAACGATCCGTTTTTGAGCGAAAGTTGCTTTCCTGAAAGGCTTGGGGAGACGCTGAGTGGTGTCTACATGGAATTTCCGACTACCGGTGGTCACGTAGGATTTAGTCCACGAAGGGTTGGGTTCCCGTTCTGGTCTGAAAAAAGGGCATTTGACTTTATCCATTTCGATTAAACAAGTATATTTAAACAAAAAAAGGTTATGTGTGGAAGATATTCCCTAGCCAAAAGCAAGACGGAACTGGAAGAGCGTTTTAAAGCAGAAATGCTGGAGCCATTTCAGCCAAGATATAATATTGCTCCTACCCAGCTTGTTCCGGTCATCACCTCGGATAGTCCCATGGGTTTTTCTCATTTTTACTGGGGTATCACGCCGGAGTTTGCCAGAAACAAACCGGTGGCCCAGCGGTTCATCAATGCAAGGGCAGAAACGATTCGGGAGACTGCTTCCTTCAAGAATTCCTTCCGACGAAAACGCTGCTTAGTGCCTGCGGATGGTTTTTTCGAATGGAAGAAAATGGGCAAAAAGATAAAGATACCCTATCGATTTACCTTGTTGGACGAAAGCTTGTTTGCATTTGCAGGCATTTGGGATGAGTACGAAAATACAGATGGTGTGATTCAGCATACTTTCGTGCTGTTGACGACGACGCCCAATGGAATGGTAAATGAAGTTCATGACCGGATGCCGGTGATTTTGGATAGAGAAGTTGAATCCACTTGGCTTAACCCCAGCACCCCGGAGGATAAGCTGATTTCGTTACTGAAGCCTTTGTCCGATGAAAAAATGCTTTCTTATACCGTTTCGCCGTTGGTAAATCATGTTGTCAATGATTCTGCTTCGGTGATCCGAAAGACCATGCCCATGGATCAATTTGGGAATTACACACTGTTTGGATAAGTTATATGCGAGACGTAGAAGTACTAGATCTCAACTTTCGGAATGCAAGCCAAGCAATAGGTGCTTTTTTGGTAAAAAGCAGTGCTGGTCTCATTCTTGTTGAAACCGGGCCTGAGAGTACCTTTTCTGTATTGAATAGCCAAGTGGAAGCTTTGGGGTACCAGTTATCTGACATTCGTTACGTGCTGTTAAGCCACATTCACTTTGACCATGCCGGCGCAGCATGGAAGCTGGCCCAGGCCGGCGCTCAGGTTTATGTGCATCCGGTAGGTTTACCACACTTGGCATCGCCCGATCGCCTTTGGAATTCTGCCTCTCAAATATATGGCGCAGAAAACATGGGAAAATTATGGGGGAGAATGGAACCCATTCCCGAAAGTGCCATGACAGAGGCTTCCCACGGAGAATCCTTTGTGTTTGGGGATGTGTCGTTTACGGCTTGGCACACCCCAGGTCATGCTTCACATCATATCGCATGGGAGTTTGAAGGGGGGCTTTTTACCGGTGATGTAGCCGGTGTGAAAATTTGCGGTGGACCCGCAGTGCCGCCATGTCCTCCCCCAGACATTCATATGGAAGCTTGGAAAGATTCTCTACAGCTGATCCGAAAAATTGCTCCATCCAGGTTGTACTTAACCCATTTTGGTATGATCGAAATGATAGAACAACATTTGGATGAACTAGAAGAAGCCATGGATTCTTGGGCAATGTGGATTAAGGCCGAGTTTGACAACGGGACTACGGTGGAGGATGCTACACCTCGCTTTATGGAATTTACTCGGGCTCAAATGAATAGCTTGGGAGTGTCCGAGGCAGTCCAATCTTTGTATGAATACGCAAACCCCAGTTGGATGTCTGTGGCGGGACTGATGCGATATTGGAAATTAAAAGCACAGGGCCGCCTGTAACGTTTAGCGGCTGATTACGATACGAATGGGCTTAAAAGGAATTCCCTTCGTGTATACTCGGAGGGTATACGTTCCCGAACATAGGTTTCCTGTATTGATCTCAATAATCTCACGTTGCCAAGGATTCGGGTCTGAGTAGGTATCCTTCAGCGTGCCAGAAGCATCATAGATCTCAATTTTGTCTACTTCCACCGTGTTTCTCATATTTATTTTAAGGACATGGGAGGCAGGGTTTGGATATGCTTGAAGCTTAATTTCAGGTTCTGAATTATTTTGCGAGTAGGCTAGCGTTTCATCCTGTTCCATCTCTCTAAAACCGCGTATCATTTCCCGATACCCTCGAAGGCGGCTATTCATCGGCGCAAAGATTTCCGGTGTGGCAGGTGTAGTTTCACCCTGAAGGTTTCCTCCAGTATTTTTAGCGACGATAGGTGTGATCTTCGTGTTTGGCTTTAGAGGTTTGTCTTTCGATCCTAGGAGTGAATCAGAAGCGGTTATGAGTGGCAAACGAAAAGTTCTTTCCGTAGTGATCTTTTCAGGTGTACCATGTGCCTGGATGGAAAAGATTAATGTAAAAACCAGTAAAGGGACGGAGTAGCAATGCTTCATAGCTTTTTTTTGGTTTCAGGTGATAATCTTCTGGATTTGATAAGTACAAATTTGTGAATTGAATGCGGTTTATTGTGATTGATATTTTAGAATATAAGTAAATGTTTTATGAAATAACTTTAGTAACATTCTTTATTTGAATATGTTTTCCGTAATTAGTTACAAATATTTTTAATAAAAAAGAAGTTTAGTGTTTTTTTATTTTTTTGTACTTAATGGGGAATAGTTGAATTATACCTGATTTTTCGTTGAAATTCATTTTTAGTATTTCAAGGAACAAAAAACATAAGACTGGGCTGCCTGAGAAAAAAGCTGTTTCGTTTCATTGAAAAAACCAAAAATTCTTAAAACTGAAATCGAAAAATTCGGGATGTAAATACCTTGCTTGTAAATTTGGAGAGAAATGGCAACTTTGCCTTGCAAATTGATTTACATATAACCGCTCAAGAAATGAGAAAATCCAAGATAATCGGCGCGGGGCATTACTTGCCTGAACGTATCATGACCAATGATGACTTATCCAAAATGATGAACACCAATCACGATTGGATCGTAGAGCGGACCGGTATTGAGAAGCGAAGGTGGTTTGTTCCTGGCAGGGATTCGGTCACAAGTATGGCGCTGGAGGCATCAAAGATGGCAATAGATAATGCGGGAATCGAAACGGCTGAAATTGACTTTATTATTTTTGCCACTATTACACCCGATTACTTCATTCCGGGTAATGGTGTATTGTTGCAAAGGGAACTCGGATTGCAGGGAGTTGGTGCACTGGATATCCGAAATGCTTGTTCGGGTTTTGTCTACGCTCTATCCATTGCCGACCAATATATAAAGTCCGGCATGTACCGGACGATATTGGTTGTGGGAGCTGAAATCCAATCCTCGGCCTTGGACAAGAGCGATGAAGGCAGATCCAGTGCCGTGATTTTTGCCGATGGTGCGGGGGCGGTAGTTGTAAGGGCTAACCTGGACAGCGATTCAGGGATTCTTTCCACTCACTTGCATGCAGATGGAGACTTCGCGGAGGAGCTCTATGTGAAGGATCCTGGAAGCAGTAGGGAGGTACGTATTTCCCAAGAGATGATCGATGCGGGAGGTTTCAACCTCTACATGAATGGAAATGCGGTGTTTAAACATGCCATAGTTCGATTCTATGAGGTAATCATGGAAGCCCTTGAGGCAAATCAAATGGCGGTTTCTCAGTTGGATCTGTTAATCCCCCATCAAGCAAATCTCAGGATTAGTCAGTATATACAGCAAAAGCTGGGTCTTAGCGATCACCAAGTGTACAACAACATCACCGAATACGGTAATACCACAGCGGCGACGATACCAATTGCCATCAGTGAGGCAGTGGCTGGCGGACGTGTCAAAGACGGAGATATCGTTTGTTTGGCTGCATTTGGCAGTGGGTTCGCTTGGGGATCTGCCTTGATAAAGTGGTGATTGTATCATGGGCGATTTAGAACGCGCTTGGCAGGTGGCAGGACAGCGGCAGCTTTTTGAGGAGATACACCGTTTTAAGGTGCTCTATGAGCAAATCCTATCCGAAGTAGCCAACCGGTTGATGGCTTCTGAGGTAGCAAAGGGATTGCCGGGATTTCGGGGGTGTAAGGTGAGTAAGGGAAATGAATTGGAGCGGTGCCCCTATCAGGTGCTGGATGTCGGCAGGGATTTTGATTCGGCGAGGGGCTTAAACATTCGGGTATTGAATTGGTGGGGACGGGGAGCCTTCGTTTTTCTTTTTGCCGGTACGGCTAATCCTCTGTATACACGTATCTGGGAGGAGCGTGTATTGGGCACATTGAAATCCAATGGGTATCGGTGGGCAGATGCAGATTCTCTTTGGCATTACAAGCAGATTCTCGATGATGGCAATCACCGAGCTTTGTCGCCCGCCATTCGATTAAAGGTGAATAGTGATGCAGGTAGGTTTTTTCAGGTTTTCTGCCCGGTGAAGCTGGAAGGGGAAAAAAGCGATGCAGAGGCAGCGTTGTTTGAATGTGTATATAACCTAATCTCGCTGTTACAGTTAGGAACCCTTGATTGACAGGTTATTGCTTGACAAAAGAGGAAAGTAATTTCCGATAGGTCCGTTCGGCATAAATAATATGGGAAAACTATACATTTTTTTGGGTTTAAGACTTAAATTGGAACCAAGTTTGATATCTGACCGTAAGATTAACCGAATCCAAAAAGCGAAATGATGAGATACCTTTTTTCTGTAGTGATTGGTGTGTGTTTGATGCACGATGTTTTCGCCCAAGGCCAAGCAGTGAACATATACAATCCCGATTCTACCTTGATGGGTTCCGGTGTGATGGTTAATAACAGGATGGATGGTCTTTGGAAGTTCATCGACCCAAGATCAAACCGGTTGATTCAGCAGGGTACTTTTCAAAATGGCGTGAAGGAGGGACAATGGGCTACCTATCACAGCAATAACCAACGACATATCGTTGCCGGGTATAAAAACAACCTATTAAATGGCGCCTATATGGAGTTTGATAGAGACGGGGCAATGATCAAAGAAGCCGTTTTTCAGGACAGTGTATTAGTTGGGCCATACAAAGAATATTATGGCAAAAGCGGAAGACCGAATTATATAGATCCAAAGCAGGTAAAGCAGGAAGGTAGGTTTGTAGATGGAAAGAAGGAAGGAGAGTGGCTTACTTACTATGAAAATGGACAGTTAGCGGTTCGGCAGACCTTTAAAGCAAACCTTAAGGAGGGAAGCTACCTGGAGTATACACCCTATGGGGTGCTTGCGGTAGAGGCTAACTACCGAAACAACCGTCCCCACGGAGAATTCAAACGATTCAGCATGAACAAGCGTGTGATGGAGGAGGGGACCTATCAAAATGGCAGAAGGGTGGGGAAGTGGACCACTTATTTCCCGGAGACCAACGTGGTCGAGTCTGAAAAGGAATTTGATGCCTCGGGAAATAAGACCGGCAATTGGGTGTTTTATTACGAAAATAGACGCGTAGCCCGCAAAGAGCAGTACGAGAACGATATTCCGGTAGGTGTTTGGGAGGAGTTTTTCCCTAATAGAAATCTTTCAAAGCGTATGGAATATCAACTGGGCGTACCTGTGGGAAAGTATGAGGAGAATCATAGTAATGGTAATCCGTCAGTTACTGGTCAATACGAGAGTGGAATGAAGGTGGGCGTTTGGCGTAGTTTCTTTCCCGAGGGTACTCTGTATTCTATAGGGGAGTACCGAAGTGATTTAAAGCATGGCCTGTGGAAATATTTTAATAAAATCGGCATACTTGTTGCAGAGGGAGAGTATAAGCTAGGTAGTGAAGATGGACAGTGGTTTTACTATTATGACGGAGGTCAGTTAAAATCAGTTGGAAGTTACTTCCTAGGGCAAGAGGATGGTGTTTGGGGTTTGTTTTACGATAACAAGCAGCTGACGCAAGAGGAGACTTGGAGATTCGGTCGCCTGATGAATGTGACTGAATACTTCAGTTACGATGGATCAAAAACGCTTGATCCGGGTACTTTGAAAGATGGTAATGGATCGAGAATTACCTATTATGTAGACGGGGTCAAAGAATCGGAGGGAAACTACAAAAATGGGCGTGCTGACGGTCAATGGAGGTATTTTCATGACAATGGACGAACAGCTTCCGAGGGAAATATGGAAGATGGTAAGAAGGAAGGGGCTTGGAAATACTACACCCGGTCAGGTACACTCGAAGATATTATCAATTTCAAAGATGATGAGGTGGTAGATGAAGATGATCCATTGGATGATTTGATGTTTGAGAATTTTAATTGATTCCAAACATTGTTCTGATGCATCAGGTTTACCTAATAAAAAAGCTATGTTTGGATTATTTAAGAAGAAATCAGAAAAAGAGCGATTGGCGGACGAGTACAAGATGTTGATGGAAAAGGCACATAAAATGTCGCATTCGAATAGAAAAGCCGCAGATAAGCTGATGGAAGAAGCTGAAAATGTAGCAAAAAAGATTGATAAGTTAGCCTGAACAGTACGAGCAAGCGTACCTGATTCGTATTAGCCTATAATTTCGATTATAGGCTTTTTTGTTAAATAAAATTCTGTAATTTTTCCCTATATACTTGAAAAAACTATTTTTTTCAATTTTTTTTAGAACATTGTTTTTGTGTTTACGTAAAATACATCAAGTAACCAAACCTGAGAAGCTATGAAAACGTCAAAGAATATTCGGCTTTCGAACACGATCCTGGGTGGATGGATAGCACTGTTACTTTTGGTTTTTTCGGTTAGTCAACCGGCAGAAGCAAAAATGAATGCTATGGGTGTTTCGTTTCAAGTGTTTTACGATGGACTAGCTCCCTACGGAGACTGGGTTCAAGACCCTACACATGGTTTTATTTGGATTCCCTATGTGGAGGCAGGTTTTCAGCCTTACCGTACCAATGGGTACTGGGTGAATTCCCGATTTGGCAATACCTGGGTATCCTTGTACGATTGGGGTTGGGCACCGTTTCACTATGGCAGGTGGTTCTACACGGACTTTTACGGTTGGGCTTGGGTTCCTGGATACGAGTGGGGACCGGCATGGGTAGAATGGAGAACAGGCAGAGGGTATTATGGATGGGCACCGATGTGGCCTCGGGTTGGTGTACATGTTTCGGTTGGTTTTCCGGTCAATCACTGGGTATTTGTGCCCCGACGTCGATTTCTTGCCAGGAATATATATAATTATTACATCCCAGCTAGAAACGTAACGGTGATTTACAATCAAACGACCGTCATCAACAATACCTATGTATATAACAACAGAACATATGTAGCAGGGCCAAGTCGAACAGAATTGCAGCGAGTCACCAGAAACCGTGTCCCTGTATATGAGGTGAGAGATGGACAAAGACCTGGTAGAACAAATTTGGAGAATAACCAAATAACAGTCTATAGACCAGAGATTTCGCAAGCAAGCGCCAGAGGAAATTCTTCCGATGTGAGACCATCCAGGGCATATACATCCAGTGAGTACCAAGAGCAAAGGAGGGCAAATGCTGCTACGCCCTCCACGGTAGATAATAGCCGATCGGCTGCACGGGAGGCACAGAGGTCATCTGCCACTGTCCCCTCTAGTACCAGTCCAAGGGTGGTCGCGGGAGCGGATTTAAGAAGTGAACCAGCTAGGTCTGCGAGGTCCTCTTCTTCTGAGGCCGCAAGTGCAACGAGGTCAACTGAACCAACGAATCGCCCTCAATCTACAGCCAGAAGTGGCGTTGGTCAAGCTCCCTCTGGGGCTCAGGTGAATTCCGGAAGGTCTCAGGCATCTTCTCAAGTCAGATCCGCCCCGGCGGGAGCGCGTGTAGAGCAGACCCCTCGATCATCCGAAGTTCAGCAGAGACAGCAGGTGACACGGCCAAGCAGTGCGCCAACCACACGACAGCCCGTTACAGTGCAACCGCGACAAAACGAGGGGGCTAGGCAGCAGCAGGTGAGACCTTCTGCACCAGGGTCAACTGGCAGGGTGACCACTGCCCCTAGAACAAATCAGAACAGGGTCAGTTCGCCCCAGACCAGAGCTCAACAGCCAAGTCGGGTGGCATCTCCCAGTAGTAGGAGTTCACAAAGCCCCCGGGTGTCTACCAATAGTGCACCGATCAGCAGACAATCTGCTCCTCCAAGGGTGAGCTCGAGTGGCTCCTCTAGAAGTAGCTTAGCGGTTTCGTCAAGCAACCAAGGTAGATCTTCTACTTCGCAAGGACGCAGAGGTAATTGATAAAAGAAGGTAAACTAGAAAAAGAAGCTGTTCTTATTACTGGAACAGCTTCTTGCTTTTTGGATCAAACTACGCGTGACTAGGTGAGAAAATCAGGCTTGTTGATCTTTTGTCCGATTCTGTAGGCAGCATTCATCAATCCCACATGGCTATAGGTTTGGGGAAAGTTGCCCCATTGACTGCCCGTTACATGATCTACATCCTCACTGAAAAGTTTCAAGTGGTTACAGTATTGGGTCAATTTCTCAAAACCCTCAATCGCTTCCTGTAGTCTATTTACGCAGGCCAACGCCTCAATATACCAGAAAGCACATATTAGGAAGGTTGTTTCCGGCTCTCCAAAATCATCGGAATGTTTGTAGCGGTAGAAGAGATAGTCTTTGGCGAGGAGGTCTTTTTCCAGCATTTTCAGGTGATCGTTGGCCCTGTCTAGGTCATCGCCGAAATAGCCCATAGTGATCAATTGTAACGTACTGGCATCCATGTTTCGGCTGCCAATTGCCTGTGCATAGGCCTTTAAGTCAGGTACATAACATTCCTCTATTTTTTCGGCGGCTAAATTTTTGAGATAAACCGCTTTATCCTTCATTTTACTGTCTTTTAGCCTATCGGCAATTTTTATGGCTGCGGAGGCCCCGGCCCAGTGAAATAGAAAGGTATAGCAATGCTGCTGCTGAAGGTTGCGGAATTCCCACAGTCCAGCATCCTTTTCGTCCATGGTTTCCTCTATTTTTAGCAGCAAGTTGTTGATAAACGGCCTGGAATGGCTTTTCTCAGATTCAGTAAAGCGTTTGTCAGCATAAAGGGGCAGCAGACTAACCAAAACCTGCCCGTATAGGTCATTCTGTATATGGGTATAGGCTTGGTTTCCAAACCTCACAGGTTGATTGCCCAGATAGCCATCCAAGTCGCAGATTCGTTCTTCCAGAAGCGCAGAACCGGTGATGGAATAAAGAGGCTGGTAACGGCCCTGACTGTCTGTGGGTAGGTTTTGAATGTATTCGAAGTAGCGCTCCAGTTCTTCAAAGTGTCCTAGATGATTGAAGACATTTAACGTATAGAACGTATCTCTCATCCAGCAGTAACGATAATCCCAATTCCGGGTAGATCCGGGAGACTCGGGCAGGCTCGTAGTAGAAGAAGCGATAATTGCGCCCGTGTCTTCGTATTGATGGATTTTCAGGGCCAAGGCGGATCGGACTACCAGAGTTTGATTAAAATTTGGGATACTCGTAGATTTGATCCATTTCCTCCAATATTTGATAGTCTCCATCAGAAACCGGTCTATAGTGCTTTCTATTGGAGCCTCCAAGGGACTACCATAGGTAAAGACAAGGTAGATTGGTCGGTTTAGCCGGAACTCTTTCTCTTCTAAGATATATGAAATGGAACAGTTTGTGGTAAGTCTTATTTGCTGTTCCGCCCCTGCAAATCGAATGTGGTTGCTTCCTGGAGATGGAGTAAGTGTTTTTTTACCATAGTTGGTGACAGGTTCACATTTGATTTTGATCTTTGGTTCCCCGTCTAGTGGTTCCACCTTACGGACTAGCATTAGAGGTTTGTAGTGTCGGTCGTAATTTTCAAAACGCGGTGCAAAGTCGGTGATGGTGTAGGATTCCCCCATCGAGTTGGTGATTTTCGTCTGGAGTACGTTTGTGTTTTCCAAGTAGCTTTGTTCCGATTCAAAACCTCCGTTCTGAGGAAGAATTGTAAACTCGCCTCCCTTATCGTGGTCCAGCATGGATCCAAAGACAAAGTCGCTGTCGAAGCGGGGCAGGCAAAGCCAACTGATGTTGGAGTTTTTTTCAATGTGGGCGATGTAGGCGCAATTCCCAATCAGTCCCGTTCCGTACAGGTGCTTTTCCATGCAAAGTATGGTTAGATTTAAACAAAAAGGTCTTCGATGATCGGCTAATATATAGAATAAAAATTTGCATAGAAAACCAAGTCAACGTGGAATTGTTCAGCAAGCTTTCAACTAATCTTTGATCACATCCAAATATTTTCTAGGTACGTTGATCAACATATTTTGATTTATTCCAGGAATCCGGATAATGAAATAATCTTGGTTTGATTTCTGAACACATTCACCTTCAAAGCCTTCCAGAGGTCCTCCCAGAATTTTCACTCTTTCCCCTTTTTCGATAGGGTCGGTGTTTACCTCCACGGATACACCCGTTTCAATGACCCTGCGGATGGTGTCAATTTCCGCTTGTGGCACCGTTGCATGTTCTCCCGAAAAATTGACAAATTTTACGGCCCCACTCACCTGCAATGCCTCCCAGAGCCGGTCTTTGGTAAAATTCACAAATAAATAGCCATTAAAAAGAGGCACAACAACTTTCTTTTTTCGGTCGCTCCATTGCCTAACCTGTTCTACCATAGGTAGATAGACCTCGATTCCTTTTTCTTTAAGTCGTTCGGCCACTTTTTTTTCCGCCCGAGGTGCGGTATACATCACAAACCATCGGTTGTCTTCACTCATCTCTAGGGTATTTATAAGCTTTAGGCAAAATTATTCATTTGAGTGCCGATTTCCGAACGTATCTAAGTCAAATATTTTTTATTCCCTGTTAATCTGGCAATGCGAAAATCATTTGGCGGACTGCCACTCGACTTTTATAGATGTATTTAAATATCAAAAAAAATGTAATTTGAATTGTATAAAATGGGTTTCATTATTTTTTATTAGTTTTGCAGCTAGATAGCGGGGGTTTTCTTAACTTTACCCGGTTTATCAACTGATTTGATCCTATTTTGATGACCTTAATTTTTACTTTCTGACATGAGTGTGATTAACGTAATTTTATCCGGTGGGGTTGGAAGTAGGCTTTGGCCCTTATCAAGAAAATCAAGACCTAAGCAGTATTTGCCCCTATTTGAGGGGAGGTCATTGTTTGAACTTACCGTACAGCGGAATCAACCGTTTTGTGAAAAGGTGGTGGTAGTAGGTGGAAAGGACAATTACTTATTGTCGAGGGATTCCTTAAAGAGTCTTCAGGGCAGTCAGTACCGTGAGGTTGTTGAGGCTGCACCCCGGAATACAGCTGCGGCCATTGCGTTTGCAGCCTTTTTGGCTGATTCGGAGGATATATTGTTGGTAACTCCGTCAGATCATCTTATTCAGGAAGGCGATGCATACGCAGCAGCGATTCAGCAGGCAATTCAATTGGCAGGAGACAAGCATTTGGTGACCTTTGGATTGGTACCTACCAAACCAGAAACCGGGTTTGGATACATCGAGTATGCCGGCAACGAGGTTTTGTCCTTTCGTGAAAAGCCCTCGTCCGCACTAGCGGAGGAGTTTATTGCCCAGGGAAATTTCTTGTGGAACAGCGGCATGTTTTGCTTTGCTGCCGGTGTGTTTTTGGATGAGCTCAAACAGTATGAGCCCGAGGTTTATGCGAAATCGAAAAAGGCCTTTGAGCTTTCAAAGGACGGGTTCCTCCCACTTGCTGAAAGCATGGAAATCCCCTCTATCAGCGTTGATTATGCCGTTATGGAACGATCTAAACGGATCAAAGTGGTTCCGGCAAAATTCGATTGGTCTGATATGGGGTCGTTTGAGGCCTTGTACGAGCACACCCCAGCGGACAGTCCTGCCCGGCAAGGGTCTAATTTGGCCATTGGATCGGGCAAGCGGGTGGAGTTTCTGGGCGTTGAAAATGTAATTTTAGTAGAAACGGCAGACGCGGTTTTGGTAATGGACCGTTCGAAGGCTCAAGACGTAAAAAAGATCTATGAACGGTTGGAAAAGGAAAACCCTGAACTCTTATCGTAAGCAGTATGGTTGATAAACATGCAAAGATTTACATTTCCGGCCATCATGGGATGGTAGGTGCGGCGATTTGGCGGTCTCTCGTAAAGAAAGGCTATACTGGATTGATCGGATCCAGCAGCAAAGAATTGGACCTGAGAAATCAGCAGGCCGTTCGGGACTTTTTCAGTGAAAAGAGGCCTGAAGTGGTCATCGATGCCGCTGCCAGAGTAGGGGGAATATTGGCTAACAATAATTATCCCTACCAGTTCTTGATGGATAATATGCTGATTCAGAATAATTTAATAGATAGTTCCCTACAGTCGGGGGTTGAGAAATTTATTTTTTTGGGGAGTTCCTGTATATATCCGAAATTTGCTCCTCAGCCTTTAAAGGAGGAGTACCTGCTTACGTCTGCGTTGGAACCTACCAATGAGTGGTATGCATTGGCCAAAATTTCAGGGGTAAAGGCATGCGAAGCGATCCGTAAGCAGTTTTCCAAAGACTTTATTAGTCTAATGCCCACGAATCTGTACGGGCCTTTTGATAATTTCGATTTAGAGACCAGCCATGTGCTTCCGGCGATGATCCGTAAGTTTCACGAAGCCAAATTAAATGGGCACTCCGATGTGGTTTTGTGGGGCTCAGGCACGCCGATGAGGGAGTTTTTGCACGTGGATGATATGGCTGATGCGGTTATTTTTGCGATGGAACACACATTCGAAGATAACTTGTATAATGTCGGTACGGGTGTAGACCTGACGATCAAGGAGTTGGCTGAGTTGATACAGCGAACCACCGGCCATCAGGGTTCCATTGTATGGGACTCCGAAAAACCGGATGGTACCCCCAGGAAGTTGATGGATGTTTCTAAGATGGCAGAGAAGGGGTGGCGATCCTCCATTACCCTGGAAAAAGGGATCAAAGAAACCTATGAGTGGTTTTTAGCCAATGTGGATCGGGTAAAGGAAGTAAAAATTTAACAATCAATATTTTCGGCAATTTCATTTAATCGTAAATCATGAAGACAGCATTAATTACGGGGATCACAGGGCAGGACGGTGCTTACCTTGCTGAATTACTTTTGGAAAAGGGGTATATCGTACACGGGATCAAGCGTAGGGCTTCGCTTTTTAACACAGACCGTATAGACCATCTTTATCAGGATCCGCACGAGGAGAATAAGAATTTGTTTTTGCATTATGGAGATCTTACCGATTCGATGAACCTGACCCGAATTATTCAGGAGACGAAACCGGATGAGGTTTACAATTTGGCGGCTATGAGTCACGTGAAAGTAAGCTTCGATACGCCGGAGTATACTGCAAATGCGGATGGGATAGGTACCCTGCGAATTTTGGAAGCGGTCCGTCTGTTGGGAATGGAAAAGAAAACCAAGGTGTATCAGGCTTCCACTTCAGAGTTGTATGGACTGGTACAGCAGGTGCCTCAGTCGGAAACGACACCTTTTTACCCCAGATCACCGTATGCCGTGGCTAAGTTATATGGCTATTGGATCACGGTCAATTATCGGGAGGCCTACGGTATGTATGCCTGTAATGGGATTTTGTTTAATCACGAGTCGCCCTTGAGAGGGGAGACCTTTGTGACCCGAAAAATCACCCGAGCGGTGGCCAAAATCGGTTTGGGTCTTCAGACGAATTTATACATGGGAAATTTGGATGCCAAGCGGGACTGGGGACATGCAAAGGACTATGTAGAAGCAATGTGGAGGATTTTGCAACAGGAAGAGGCAGAGGATTATGTGATTGCCACGGGGGTTACTACGACCGTACGTGACTTTATCCGAATGGCATTTGCCGAAATCGGTTTTAAGCTCCGGTTTGAGGGACAGGGAATAGAGGAGGTTGGTATACTGGATAGTATAGACCAAACCCTAGCTAAAGAGGTACTTAAATTAGACAACTTTAAGGTTTCTGTAGGAGACGTTTTGGTAAAGATTGACGCAGCCTATTTCCGTCCCACAGAGGTGGACCTGTTGATCGGAGATCCGACCAAAGCAAAGGAGAAATTGGGTTGGACACCGAAGTACGACCTTCCTATGCTTGTAGCCGATATGGTTTCTTCGGATGTTCGCTTGTTTCAGCGGGATATCCACTTAATCAAAGGAGGCCATAAGGTATTGAACCAAGCCGAATAAACCAGGCTAAAGTGCATTAAGTCATCAGTTTACACCCGGAAATCCATTGTTTGTTTTTTTCAGGTGTGAGTTGATGGCTTTTGTTCTTTTAGGAGGGTAGTATTTTTTGATCTAGGTAAATTCAAGTGGTGCTTTAGTTTGATAATTTCGATACTTTGTATTTTTAAATTTAGAATCTGTATTTTTGTGGCTTGATTTGTGAAAGCCATCATTAAACCCATGGAATTTGCGTCGGCTTTGGGTCGGTTTCTAGGTTGATGTTCCTGTTTGTTTGGGACTGAGGAGGCGAAGCTGTGTCTCCTTTTTCATAAATTTTATTGAGATGGTAATTTGAAAAATCTGCGTAGAATGATCAGACCTCGTTTTTGGGCAATTAGTGTCCTTTCTATAATTTGGATGACACTCCTACATGTGTCGGTTTTTGGCCAGTCGCTGCAGGAAATTCAAAATGTGAAAGTCGATAACTTGTCGGACGCACAGATTGAACAGTTGATAAAGCGTGGCGAAGCACAGGGGTTGAACGAACAGCAAATGCTCAATATGGCCGCTGAAAGGGGAATGCCTGCTGCCGAAGTAGCTAAGCTGCGGCAGCGGGTAAATACACTAAAAAGCGGAGGAAGACCTGAACAGCAAACACAAAGGAGCGGTGTAGGAAGCCAGTTGCGTCAACTTCAGGGCCAGCAAACGCAACCCGATTTGTTTGATTCTTTACGTAAATCGGATCCTTACTACGACCTTACTCCAACGCAGAAGAAGATATTTGGGTACAAGCTATTTCACAACAGAGATCTGACGTTTAATCCAAGCCTAAATGTACCGACTCCTCAGGGCTATGTGGTAGGTGCTGGCGATCAGTTGTTAATCGATGTGTACGGCGCGTCGCAACAAGCCTACGATCTCACCATCAATCCAGATGGCAGGATTTTTATCCCAAATGTAGGACCAATTCAGGTTGGAGGTTCCAGCATTGCTGCGGCTACTGGCAGAATAAAATCAGCTTTAACGAGGATTTATTCCGGTCTATCAGGAACTAATCCCAATACCTTTTTGGATGTCCGGTTGGGCAATATTCGGACAGTTTCCGTTTCGATGGTAGGCGAACTCGTACGACCTGGCACCTATACCTTGCCTTCATTTTCTTCTCCGTTCAATGCACTTTTTGCTGCTGGGGGTCCGAATGAGAATGGTTCTTTTCGGCATATTCAGATTTACCGGGATAACAAGTTGGTAACGGAGGTAGATATATACAATTTTTTGATCGGAGGGGACTTCACAAGTTCGGTAAATCTACAGGACAACGATGTAATTATCGTGCCGCCGGTTCGATCCAGGGTGGAGATTCAGGGTCCTGTACGAAGGCAGGGCCTATTTGAGACCCGGCCAAGTGAAAATTTGGAGGATTTGATACAGTTTGCAGGTGGTTTTTCTAGCCAAGCTTTTCGGGATCGATTGACAGTAACCAGAATGACTGGTAGCGAGATGCGGGTAGAGGATGTCGAAGCGGCGAATTTTCCGGTTTTTTTTCCGAAGGATGGAGATACCTATAGGGTCGGCGAAATTCTCAACCGATTCGAAAACAGGGTACAAATCACCGGAGCATTGATGCGACCGGGAACCTTTGCGCTTAATCAGGGCATGGGGATTAGAGACTTGGTTGCGAGAGCACAAGGACTTAGAGAGGATGCCTTTGTCAATCGGGCCACCTTGTACCGGACCAAGGGTGATTTTTCATTGGAGATTTTGCCGGTGGATATTCGTGCTATCCTGAACGGAGAAGAGGAAGACATTGTATTAAGGAGAGAGGACGTATTGAATATTCCAAGCATCTATGACCTGCGAGAGGAATATTATGTCAAGATCTCGGGGGAAGTCAATAGACCTGGGGCATTCGCTTTTGGCGAAAACATGACTGTAGCCGACTTGGTGTTAAAAGCAGGCGGGTTCAAGGAGTCAGCTACCGCATCAAAAATAGAGGTAGCCAGAAGGGTAAAAGACGATATTTCGGGTAAGTTGGCCGAGATAATTATTCTGGATATAGACAAGGAACTGAAAGTCAGTGGTACCAAAGCATTGGAGCCACTACGGCCTTTTGACCATGTAATCATACGAAGGAGTCCGGGCTTCCAGCGCGAGCAGTTGGTACGGGTAGATGGAGAGGCTTTTTTTCCAGGTGAATACGCCATTGCACGTGCCGATGAGAGACTTTCTGATTTGGTTAGCCGAGCTGGTGGGCTCAATCCCTACGCCTACCCCAAGGGAGCCACCTTGATCCGCAGGAACGAGTTTTACAAAGACCTAAGTGAGGATGAGATAAAAGCGGCTACGCTCACCAAGGTGAAAGCCAATATCAGCAGGGATAGCTTGGACCGGACGGAGTCGGACAAGATTTTGTCCTCCAGAATTGATCGGAAAATTGCCGAGTCCAAATCGAGTGAGCAAGCTGAAAGGGAATCTATGGACGTTGGAGATTTCCGACAGCAGTCGATTATGGACCTTGGAGAGGCGCAGGAGGGGGTCGGTCAGATCCAAATCAAAGATACAGAACTCATAGGTATCAACTTGGAGGCCATTCTGAGAAATCCCTATGGTTCTGATGATTTGATCTTGCGTGAAGGGGATGTGCTCAGTATTCCTCGTGAATTACAGACGGTAAGGATGCGCGGGGAGGTCTTGTATCCTACATCCGCTAGGTATAGAGTCCACTCGGGCTTCAAGGATTACATTTCCCGTGCGGGCGGCTTTACCGAAAAATCCAGACGAGGCAGGTCCTATGTGGTATATGCCAACGGAGATGTACAACGTACGAAGAAATTTTTATTTATTAATTCCTATCCCCCTATTGAGCCGGGAGCTGAAATTATCGTACCCACCAAACCCGAAAGAGAACCGATGAGTGTACAGGGATGGGTTGGGTTGGCGACTAGTTTGACTACGTTGGTGATATTGATTGATAGGGTTCGGAACTAGTTGTTTTTATAGTTTCTACCCTATTTTTGAAAGTTTACGTCAGTTAGCCAGCCTGATGAAAGCGGATTCGCTGATTGGGTCGTTTCCATGCAGTAAATAGTAAACAGAAAAATATTTCCGGGCGGTAATCCGTTTATGAACTGCTCGGTTTAGATAGAATTCATGTCACTTAAAAAGGAAGCAGGTAAAGGAATCATTTGGGTGGCTGCTGAGAGGTTTGGTCAGCAACTAATTCAAATTGTGATCTTTATTGTCCTAGCGAGGCTGCTATCTCCTACTGAGTTTGGTTTAGTAGCCATGGTCATGATCGTTTTTGAGGTGTCGCAGAGTTTTATCGACAGTGGAATGGGGCAGGCTTTGATTCGGGAGCGGTCGATTACCGATATTGATCGATCAACTGTTTTTTGGCTCAATATCCTCCTTTCTGGTTTATTTTACATCCTAATATACTTTACGGCAACGCTTGTAGCCGATTTTTACGATCAACCCGATCTTATTCTGCTGATACGTGTGATGGGTTTGTCTGTGTTTTCATCTGGCCTCAGTATTGTTCAACGTGCTGAAATGACTCAGCGAATGGAATTTAAAAAGCAGGCAATTGCTCAAATTCCGGCGGTGCTTGTTGCTGGGATAGTTTCTATTTTGTTGGCCTATTTTGGGGCAGGAGTTTGGTCTTTGGTAGCTCAGTACTTACTCGTATCGATGATTGGTGCCATAGTTCTATGGAAGGTAAACCCAATTCGGATTAGGTTTATTTTTAATATTTCTGCATTTAAGAGGTTGTTTGGGTTTGGCTACAAGTTGCTTTTATCTGGATTATTGGCTACCATATTCAATAATATATATAAGCTGGTAATTGGGAAGTTATATGCGGCATCAACACTCGGTTTATACACTCAAGCTAAAAAGATTAAGGATTTAGCAAGTCTAAACCTTATTAGTGTCATTCAGAAAGTAACGTACCCGTTATTAGCAAAAACACGGGATAATCCCGATCGGTTGCGAGTGGCTTATCGTCAGATCATATTGGTAAGTTCATATGTGATAGTTCCGTTGATGGTTTTTTTAATTGTTTTTGCTGCTCCTATTATGGAGTATGTACTCGGGCCTCAGTGGATTGAAGCTACGTCGTTTTTGCAACTAATCTGTATAAGTGGTGCTTTGTTTCACCTCCACTCTATTAATTTAAATCTATTAAAGGTCTACGGTAGATCTGATCTATTTTTGAAATTGGAGGTTTATAAAAAAATAATTATCTCTATCGCTTTATTGATAGGAGTTCAGTTTGGTATCTATGGAGTGTTAATTGGTCAAGTAATTTCATCCTATATCTCACTATTTATTAATACATATTATACTTCAAAATTTTTAAAATATTCCGTATTTCAACAAGTCTTTGATGTTTTAAAGGTTGGGCTATTTTCATTTCCAATGGCAGTTGTTTTGCTCGCCGGTGTTTTCTTTTTTTCAGTTAACTCATTAGCGGCTTTAATTGCTTACATTGGTTTAGGTTTTCTAGTGTATGTCCTTACCAGTCTATATTTTCGAGGGGAATCATTTAATTACATCCTTTCCATTGCTCAGCCATATATTCCAATCAAACTCAAGTTTTTTCTGAAAATATGATACCAGTAACAAAGCCGTTTCAACCACCGTTGGGTGAATATTGCACATTTCTAGAGGGGATCTGGGATAGAAATTGGTATACTAATAACGGTCCATTGGTCAACGATCTGGAATTAAAATTAAAACAGTATTTAGGAATCAAACATCTCCTATACCTATCAAATGGGACAGTAGCTATTCAAATTGCTCTAAAGGCGCTGGATATTACAAAGAAGGTTATTACAACACCATTTTCGTATGTAGCTACCACCAGCAGTGTCGTTTGGGAAGGTTGTGAGCCTGTTTTTGTGGATATAGATCCTGATACGCTAAATATTAATCCAGATTCAATTGAGGAGGCCATTACGAAAGATACAGAAGCAATATTGGCAACTCACTGTTTTGGAAACCCATGTGATGTAGAGGCGATTCAAAAGATAGCCAATAGGTTCAACTTGAAGGTTATTTACGACGGTGCGCATTGTTTTGGTACACTATATGATGGGGAGAGTATTTTTAATTGGGGGGACGTTTGCACCACTAGTTTTCATGCGACCAAGTTATTTCACACCGTAGAAGGAGGTGCAGTATTCACGAGGAATCCGGAGCTACTAAGGCGGATGGCCTATTTAAGAAATTTTGGCCATGATGGCCCTGAAAAATTTAGTGGCGTTGGAATTAACGGAAAAAACTCGGAATTTCATGCAGCTATGGGTGTCCTAAATTTGCGATATATTAGTGAAATTTTAGCCAGTAGGAAAAAGCAATCCCATGCCTACGATCAGCTCTTGGCAAAGGTAGGATTCCCCAAGTTGAAAGTGTTGGATAGGGCAACGGTAAATCATTCCTATTACCCGGTGTTATTTAAGAGTGAAGCAGAAGCCTTATTGGTTAAGTCTAATTTAGAAGTTAAAAGGGTATTTACTAGACGTTATTTTTATCCAAGTTTAAATACTCTCGGATATTTGAAGCCTAGTTCTGCCCCAATTTCTGAAGATATTTCCAAGAGAATTCTGTGTCTTCCTTTGTATTTTGGTTTGAGTTTTGAAGAGCAAGAGCTGATATGCAGAAGTATTTTAAGAACGCTTAAATATTCCTAATAGTTAAATTGTTTGTTTTGGATACAACGCAAGAACAAAACCGATGTCTGATAATTTTTTCTGGGTTCAATGATAGAGCTGTAATAGCGCTATGTAGACAGTGTAATGCTTTTAAGGTTCCTTTTTTAATCGTTTCCGCAGGAGAATTTGACCGAATTTACTTGACTAAGTATTCAAAAAACGTCATTCACCAACGTAACGCAGACAATTTAACCCTTGAATTAATTCTTCATATTTTCAATGAGATAAAGGCTCAAACGAATTACAATCATTTCGTGATAGCTCCTAGTACGGAGTATTTAAACAGGTTTTTTTTAAAGGAAAGAATTGCGCTCGAGAAGATTAATGTTCAAATTCCCCTTGTAAATGAAGAGCTGTATTCAAAAGTATCCGATAAATCTAGCTTTGTTCGGCTTTGTAAGGATAATGGGTTAAGGGTTCCCTACGAGACAACAGATTACCTTGAATTGGAGTTTCCTTTTGTCATCAAACCTAATACGTATTTTGCGAAAAATGGTGAAGTTCAAACTAAGCCTATTATTGTATATAACGAAAGTGTATTAAATTCGATTAAGGGTGAATACCTATTCGATGATTTTTTCTTTCAAGAGTTTGTTCCCGGGAAGTGCCTTTATCTGTTATTTTATATTTCTACATCTAAGGAATTAACCGTTGCGGTCTCACAAGAGAACTTGATTCAGCAGGCAAATGGAGGCTCTATGGTGGCCGCTCGGGTGTTAAACAGCAACTATTATGCTATTACCAAGAAATATCTCGACCTATTTGAGCTTATCGGCTTCACTGGTCTCGTGATGGTAGAGCTGAAAATGCATAACGGAGAGTTTTTTATGATAGAAGCAAACCCAAGAATGTGGGGCCCAAGTCAGCTTTTTGTTGATGCGGGCTTCCCTATCTTCAGAAACTTTTTAATAGATAATGGTTTTGAGGTTAGTGATTTTGAGATTCCCTTTAATCCCAACGCGATATATAGTTGGTTTGGTGGATTAGTAGCAAATTCTACGAAGGGTGGTACGTCGGTTTATTACGATTATTCATCAACTCAGTTTATGGACGAAATTAGTTTATGGATGGAAAGCGACGTATATAACCGGAAAGACTCCCGTGATTTATTTAATTTTGAAATTAGCCCCCACTCTCTAAATGAATCAAACTGATCATAAGGTGCCGTTATGCCAGCAGGTTTGGGAAGACGATACGCCTCCTTTGGTTAGTATCAATTGTGCTGCATTCAATCACAGTGAGTTTATACAAGCCACGCTAGAAGGCTTTTTGTGCCAAGAAACCAATTTTAAAGTTGAAATTCTCATTCATGATGACGCCTCCACAGACGGTACATCAGAGATAATTAGGTCCTACGAAGATAGATTTCCGGGTATCATACACGGTATATACCAGAGCGTCAATCAGTATTCAAAGGGTAATAAGCCTTCGAGAATTAATAGAGATCGAAGTAAGGGAAAATACATTGCCTTGTGTGAAGGGGATGATTACTGGACAGACCCTCAAAAACTTCAGATACAGGTTGATTTTTTGGAAGCCCATCCCGATCTTTCGCTTTGCTATCATTCGGTTGTGATTTCGGATGGACGATTTGTGGAGAATTTCTCTAGGGACAAGGACGTTCGGTTCTCATTTGTTGATTCTCTTCGGTTAAAACAAGGGTCAACTTTAAGCATGGTATATCGTCGGATGCTACTTGATGAGACTTTTCAGAATCTTATTGTGGGTTTGCCAATCGGAGATTGGCCGCTGGAGGCATATCTGCTTACTAAAGGAGATGGGTATTACTTTTCTGCACCAATGGGGTTTTATAGGAAACATCATTCCGGTCAAACTATGCTTGCGGGATTTCGACGAAAAAGCATTCAAACTAAGATGGTCTTTTTAAGCCGGCTATTGAAAGTTAAGGGTGTTAGCAAGCGATTTCCGATGATCATGTACATCCTTCTGAATTACTTCCGATTGGTTAGGTTAAAGCTGAATGGTTAATTTACTTGTTTGACAAGTTTAGTTATTTTGGACAAAATTCACTTAGTTGGTTTGTAACATATCATGATGAAAAAACCTCCCTCGTCTGTGCCACACAGAATTAGAATGATTGCTAAATCCAACAGAAAGTATATTTTTGGGTCTTTCGTAATCGCCTTTTTGTTTGGGCTGATTCTCTATTTGGGTACCCCAACCGAATACAAAGTGGAGGTCAAGCTGCTCCCTGAAGCAGCCAATAGGGACTCAAATGATCTGTTGAGGCAGCTGGGAGGGGGAGCTGGTGCATTGATGGGTGGTGGGCTAGCCAGGTCCCAGAATGAGTTGATCGACCCGATATTGTATAACGAAATCCTGGCCTCAACGCCATTCCTGTTTAACCTACTAGAGGATACGTATAAGCATTCGGAGTTTGGCGAGATGACCCTCCGGGAGTTTTATGACAATCACAAAAAGGACGATATTTTCACGCTCATAAAGAGGTATACGATTCAATTGCCCAGCCAATTCAATAGAAAGCCCCATGGCCTTTCAGATGAGGAATTGCGCCGTGTTTTCGAGGACGAGGGTATTCTTCAATCGTCCGACGCACGTGCTGTTGGTGATCTAAAGGACAAGTTTGCCATATCGTATAAGCCTAACCTAGGTTTGGTTAGTTTTTCGGTTACGTTTTATGACCGGTCGATGGCAAAACAACTGGCTGAAAAAGCTACCCAGTCCATCATCGAATACCTCGTCGAATACAAGGCTGGGAAAGCCGGACAAAATCTAAACTTCGTCCAAAAACGGCACGATGAGGCGAAAGCGCTATTTTTCAAATCCCAAGAAGCACTGGCTACATTCAGAGATGCCAATTTTAATATTCAGTCTTCGTCCTACAAGATACGAGAAGAACGTTTGGTTGCGGAATTCAACCAAGCTACCAGTCTTTATAATACGCTGATTCAGCAATTGGAAATGGCAAAGGTGAAACTACAGGAGGAGACTCCTGTTTTTTCTGTCATCGAACCAGCCATCATGCCCAGAGCCAAATTTAAGCCAAACGGTTTATTAATTTCCGCCGCAGCTATTTTCCTGGCTGTCATTCTTTCATTTTCCATTGTCTATTTAAGGGAGGTCGTTTTTGGTTACCAAGAAGACTAGCATTCTTTTATGGGCACCACTGGGTTCAGGAACCCATTATTGGGGACCTGGGATCAGTGCGTTCAATTTGTTACAGGGGGTTGACAAGGAGAAGTATGAAATCCACTTGGCACATGGTTTTCCAGCACAAGCCAAGTATCCCCTTTTTGATTCCATCTCATTTGTAAGAAAACTCATTTTTAAAGATAAAGTGAGTATGACCCTTTTCATCCTGTGGTCTTATTTTTGGATGAAGAAGAATGCAAAAAAGTACGACATATGCTATAACCTATCTCCTCATCATATTGGATTGTTGCCAGGAGTATGGTTCAAAAAATTTGGGGGCAAGAAAACATTTGTTAAGATGACTGCCCTAAACGATGGGTTCAATGATAATTCAAGGGTGTCGAAATTACTCGGACTGCCTCAACAACGGTTGAGGATGGCAAAGGAGGTAGATGGCTTTATAGCCCTTAGCTCAGAAATTGTAGAAGAGCTTAAGGAAAAAAACATAGGTGCTAAGCAAATCATCCGAATTCCAAATGGGGTGGATACTCGGAAGTTTGTACCGCTGAAATTGGAGAGTAAGGTACTGGTCAGGGAGAAGTTTGGGTTGAAGGAATCTGATTTTGTTATTGTTTTTACAGGCGGAATATCGCAACGCAAAGGACCTTCGCTGGTCCTTCGAGCGATAGAAGGGATGATAGGAAGGTTTCCGCAAATCCAACTGTTGATTATTGGTCCGGATCGGGACAAGGGAAAGGAAAAGCAGGTGTTGGAAGAATTGTTGTCAAGTAATACTGTTCTGCAAAATCATACGCATATCATTGACCACACCTCCACTATTCTCGCCTATTATCAAGCTGGAGACCTATTCGTTTTGCCTTCATTAAACGAGGGAATGTCAAACTCCATGTTGGAAGCCATGTCCTGTGGACTTCCCGCCATCGTTACCAAGGTGTCCGGTGCCGCAGACGTGGTAGACCATGGAAGAAACGGTTACCTCATTGATCGGGAGGTATCGCAACTTGCTGAGTGTATTTTGGTTTATTTGGAAAACACGGAGCTTCGCACGAGGCATGGCATACAGGCCAGAAACAAAATTTTAGCCCAGTTTGAGAGTAATTCAGTTCTAAAGAAACATTTAGAATTGTTCCGAGTGGATGAGTGATCAGGCATACCTTAAGGAAGCACATCTCCCGTTTACCTGGGTAGTATTTGCTACGTTGTCCCTCCCTAGTTTGAAGCTGATCTACTCGTCTCCCCTGCTCAACGTGGGACTGATGGCTTTATATGGGTTTTTTTTATTGCATTTTTACGTCAGCAGTCCTACACCGGTTTTTTTGGGGATAAGGCAGAGGATCTTTCTTTTTCTGTTTATATGTTTGATGCTGTTAGTCTTTATTTCTTATTTTGTTTTTCCCTTTAGCTATTTTTCTTTCGATAAGTTAGTTAAATATGCCTTCATTTTTATTGCCGCACTTACCACTGCGACCTTTGTAGAGCGTGTGCATATTCGTCTTTTGGTAAACCTGCTGATTGCCTGGGGTCTAATCTTGTGTGTTTGGAAGCTGACGATCGGGATCAGTCTGAATTTTGAAAAAGGCCAAACCTACTTAACCTACGGAATGCCCATAGGATGTTCCCTGATGCTGTTGTTGATTAGGGTATTTGAAAAGCTGTCTTCGACGCAAATACTGGTTTTGCTGGCGTTCATAGGGTTAAATATTTTTGTTATTCTGACCTCCAGAGGACGATCGTCTATCATTTTTCCCTTTCTCTCATTTGGGGTCGTATTGACAGCCGCTTTATTCAGTATAAGGAATAGAAAGGTCGCCGCTAAGGTGTTGCTTGCGGGGGGTGTTTTCTTCCTTGCAGTAGGTTCTTACGTGCTCGCCAACCTCGAGACTTTTAAGTCTCTTGCCAGAGTGATTGCATTGGTTGAGTCCGGCGGCGAAGATAACCGACTGGACTTGTGGCTTCCAGCCGTGGAAGCCATTTCGAGAAATCCCTTTGGGTATGGAACTGATGCACACGAATACATTCTCATTCATTACCCTCACAATATATTCTTAGAAATCGGTTTGGCCTATGGGATAATTGGGGTTTTGTTGTTTCTAGGAATTCTATTCCTTACGGCTCAGAGGTTTAGGGAGAATATTCGTAAAAACGTATACTACATTAGTATTTCTGCTATCGGCCTTTATTTTTTGTTAAGCTGGAACACCTCCCACGATTTTGCGACAGCCACCATTCCTTTTGTTGCATTTGCATTGGCTTTAAAGGCTTAAGATGAAATCGAGCATGAAGCAGGCGGCAAACACCGGGATGACTATCAACCATGCGAGATTCCCCCGAGCGATCGGGGCAGGCTATTCCGATAGACCGGGACAAGTTGTGACCTTTTGAAAATAATTATAGAGGCATGAAACCTACCGTTTCCGTTATAATCCCGACATTCAATAGGCCGGATGATCTAAAGCGAGCCATAGAGAGCGTGTATGCCCAAACCCATCAAGTTGATGAGGTGTGGGTAATCAACGATGGAGATACCTATGCTAGCTTTTTGGATTTGAAAACCCGTTTTGGCGGGGTGAATATTTTGCACACCGGGAAAGGCAAAGGAGCCAATTTTTCCAGAAATTTGGGCATTAAAAATGCAATATCTGATATCCTGATGTTTCTGGACGATGACGACTGGTGGACTAAAGACAAAGTGGATCGCCAGTTGCGCCTTTTTGAAGCGGATGACTCGCTTGGGTTGGTTTTTTCCGGCAAGCAGGTAGTTTTTGATCACACGCCTGAAAAGGTTCAATATCAGATCACTGCTAAGGACGTTCAATATCCCCTTAAGGCCATATTGAAGGATAATTTTATAGGCACCACTTCTTCCGTTGCTGTCAGAAGAAATTTGGTGATAGAGGCTGGCTTGTTTGACGAATCCCTGCCAGCCATGCAGGACTACGACTTGTGGATTCGGATTTGTAAGCGCGCAAAAGTCAAAAGTGACAGAGGATACCATGTCTTTTATACTGTCAATAAGAGCAGTCAAAAGATCCAAATCAGTAAGTCCGGTATCAATCAATTAAAGGCAAGTGAGATTATTTTTGAAAAGTATACAGGAGACTTTTTGGAACAGGGTATCCGCCTCAGTAGGAGAAAGGGTCAATTTTATTTTAAAATTGCAAAATCCATAAGGTATAGAAGTTTTTGGAAAGCCGTACCTTGGATTGCTAAATCTTTTGTGTTATATCCGAGTATTAAAGCGATATACCTACTTATTTCGACGGAAAGGCCATTTTAGGAAGGATGCGGAGCGGTAGAAGAAAGTTTTTAATTAAAAGTGCCTGCTTGACCTTTGGTACTGGGCTGTTTGTGCAGGCCATTTCAAAAAGTCAGTATGAGCATCGATCACTAGACCGTAGACCTTCGTTAATCAAGGGACAAGTGGCACAACGATCCTCACTGGAACAACTCCGGAATGTTACCGAGGCAGATTACGTGGTGATTTTAGAGGGGGAGACGTTCGACGGTTTGTACCAAAACAAAGGAGGTGATTGGCAAATTTTATCCCATACATCCATAAATCTTGCGTGGTTTGAGGAGGATTTTAAAGTAACAGCATTAAAGAGAGTCCTTGCCATCAACAAATCGAAGGACCTAGGCTATGCGGTTTATTTTGGGGACACAAATCTGGTGATCAGCGAATACTTGGTCTGTGACCGTCAAGTGTTTTGGGGAGGAGGGAAGATTTGCCCAGATGCTTCCCAGAATGATTTTGCGCTTAACGTGTCCGGTGATCACAACGTTTTTTTGGACTTGGTATTTGAAGAGAAAACTTTCTGCAAAGTCTTATTGGAAGTAAATGGAAATCATAATCGTGTGGAAAATTGCCAATTCTTAAAAGCACGGAAAAGTACTTCCACGAGAGTAATTTATTCGGATAGATTTCTAAATATCAGTAATAGGAAGGGCAAGGGCAATAGGGTGCTGTCCTGCAAATTCGATAACGGTAGAATAGGGGTAGCTCTAGAAGGGAACTATCAAATCCGGGACTGTGAGGTGAGTAACTGCATCATGGGGCTGTTATTGCGCCCCAGTTCGATTGGGTCAGAAATATGCCATAACCTCATCAAAGACAACAATGTAAACCACAAGTCAGGAGCGGATGGAATTCTCGCACAAAGAAATGTGACACAGCTTCACATTCACCACAACACCATTCTTAACTCCGGAGAGCACGGGATTTATTTCCAAGGTGACAACAGTGTCTTGGAGAAAAACATCGTTCAGGATAATTTCAAGTCAGGTATAAAGTTGGCAAGTTATAACACCAATTTATACCCCCATGAGGGAATGGCTCCAAGATTTTATGTGGGGCATGCGAACAAAATTTTAAACAATTCATGCGAGAATAACTGTCGGGACACAAAAGACCAATCAAATGCAGGGATTTATCTACAGGCACCTCTTATAAACATACAGACGAAAGGTAATTTCTGTTCAAACAACACCTATGGTATCAGGTCAACTTCCTTGGCAAAATTAAAGCCTGAGGAATTCGATACAAAAGCCCAGTTAAGAGATTTAATTTTTGATGGCAATGAGGCATTCAATACCAAAAAGAGCTCTTTTTACATTGAAGGAGAAACCGGGATTGTCATACAAAACAATCGAATGGACTCCCTATTGACCAACGCAAAGTCCACGAAACATCGAATTCAGGCTGTTTTAGTAAAGGGTAATTTGATTCAAGAAGTACTTGTGTTAAATAGAGCGGAGAAGGCCCAAATTACAAATAATTCAATCGGTAAAATTTCCATAATAAGCAACAGCCAAGGCAGAGAGCACCGCATTGAGTCAAACAAAGATCTTCAATCCACTAATTAGATCTCTCGAATCAATTAATCGTATTTTCACCGAATGAAGGGTATATCCGTTTTGATGTCGTTTTACGGTAGGGACAGTCCTGACTTTTTGAACTCAGCATTTGAAAGTATTTTCGATCAGACGCTGAAGCCAGACGAAATTGTTTTGACCCAGGACGGCGAAATTGACGACGACTTGGATGCTGTCGTAGGTTTTTGGCAAGAGAAATTGCCAATCAAAAAATATACAATTGGCGACAACAAAGGGTTGGGGTATTGCCTAAGTTTCGGACTGACCAAGTGTTCGTTTGATTTGGTCGCCCGTATGGACGCGGACGATATCTGCCATCCAAATCGGTTTGAGAAGCAGGTTGATTTTTTAGATAGTCATCCCGAAATCTCAGTCGTGGGATCATGGATCGCCGAATTTCAGAATACGCCGGACAACATCGTTAGCTACCGTAAGTTGCCGGCGGATCCGGAAGAACTTTTTTTGTTTGCCAAGCGAAGGTGCCCGTTAAATCATCCTACGGTGATGTTTAGAAAGGATGACGTGTTGGCAGTTGGAAATTATGATCCGTACGCCAATCAACAAGATTATCAGTTATGGGCACGTTTGCTGGTGAACGGATACAAATTTGCCAATATTCAAGAAAGCCTGCTGTTTATGCGAATAAGCTCGGCGCTTTTCAAGCGAAGGGGGGGCATCAACTACGGGAAAATAGAATTTGCCGTACAGCGGGACTTTTTGCGGATGGGCTTTATCAATAGGACAGAATTTGTTCGGAACGTGACCTTACGAATGTTTGTAAGGCTTATGCCAAATTGGTTTCGGAAACTATTCTACAAGAGGTTGCTTAGATGATATAGGTCAGCCCCTGACCAGCCCAATTTTGCATCTCTTTGTGATGATAGAGATTTTACCTGGCCAATTTTAAAGAGATATATGAAAATTTTGATCACCGGCACTGCTGGATTTATTGGAATGCACCTGGCCGAGCGGCTACTGGAGCGGGGCGATGAAGTAATCGGATTGGATAGCATCAACGATTACTACGATGTGGACCTAAAATACAGCCGCCTGGCGAAAACCGGCATCCCGCCAGAAGCGATCAGCTATGGGAAGGTGGTACAAAGCGAAAAGTATTCCAATTACCGGTTTGTGCAACTTAAACTGGAGGACAAAGAGGGCTTGTTTGATTTGTTTGCTAAGGAAGGCATAGACAAAGTGGTAAACTTGGCAGCCCAGGCCGGCGTACGGTATTCACTGACCAATCCCGATGCGTACATAGAGGCGAACATCATAGGGTTTATCCATATTTTAGAAGCTTGCAGGCACCATCAGATCAAGCATTTGGCCTATGCCTCTTCCAGTTCTGTGTATGGGTCCAACACCAACATGCCCTTTTCGACCAGTCACAACGTGGACCATCCGGTGTCGCTGTATGCAGCCTCCAAAAAGTCCAACGAGCTGATGGCACATACATATAGCCATCTTTTTGGGATTCCGACAACCGGATTGCGGTTTTTTACCGTATATGGGCCTTGGGGCAGACCCGATATGGCCCTGTTTCTCTTTACCAAAGCCATGAAGGAGGGCCGCCCTATTCAGGTCTTTAATTATGGAGAGATGCAACGGGATTTTACCTATATCGATGACATTGTGGAAGGCGTGGTGCGGGTAGTAGACAATCCACCCAACGCGGATCCAAACCTAGATCCCGACAATTCAGATCCGAGCAAAGCAAAAGCGCCTTATAAAGTTTACAATATTGGTAATTCTAAGCCGGTTAAGCTCATGGACTTTGTTAAGGCAATTGAGGATTCGTTGGGAATAGTGGCTAAGAAAGAGCTGTTGCCGATTCAGCCCGGCGATGTGCCCGCAACCTACTCAGATACTCAAGCGTTGGAAAGGGAGCTGGGGTACAAACCTGATACCCCCATCAAGGAGGGAGTTTCTAGATTTGTCAAGTGGTATAATTCGTATTATAGTTGATACGTTTACGGTAATTAGGCAGACGTTTGCATAAATTCCAAGGTTTATTTCCCATTACCCATGAATAGTGGTTATATTTGCAAAAATCGATAGCGTATGACTATTTTTCTCTCTACTAGTACCGCTTTTTTCATTGGCTTCATTATTACCCCTATTGTCATTCTGGCGTTGAAAAGGGCGAACTTCATAGAGATGCCAGGTGGTAGGAAGATCCATACTGGCCAAATTCCGTCAATGGGAGGGGTGGCCATTGTGTTGGCGGCTTTTTTTGGACTGTTCGCATGGTTGGATTTTGAACAGATAAATCAAACCCGCTATTTTCTCGTGGCCTTTGCCATCATGTTTTCAGTGGGATTGAGGGATGACCTGATTGAGCTTTCTGCCTTTCAGAAGTTACTTGGGCAGTGTATTCCGGCCTTTTTCATCATTGTGATGGCTGATATCCGGATCTCTGGGTTTTATGGTTTTTTGGGTATGTATGAGTTGCCCTATCTCGTGAGTATATCCCTCACGTTCTTCCTTTTGATAGTTCTTACCAATTCATTTAACCTGATTGACGGGGCCGACGGTTTGGCAGGGACCTTAAGTATCATCTCCTTTTCGGTCCTGGGATTTTGGTTTTACCATGCTGGGATGGAGGCGTACAGTCTGATTAGTTTTACCTTGGTAGGGAGCATTTTGTCCTTTCTGGTTTTCAATTGGCATCCGGCCAAAATTTTCATGGGTGATACCGGGTCCCTAAGTTTGGGATTTGCACTTACTTCGCTGGTAATACTGTTTGTGGACAAAAACGGTACCATGGCAGCCTGGGAGGGATACAAATTGGGAGCGCCCATCGCTGCGGGACTGGCCTTGTTGATCGTGCCGGTATATGATACCGTACGCATTTTCATCAAACGGATTTCCAAAGGCAAGTCCCCCCTGAAGCCGGATAAGAGCCACGTGCACCATTTTTTGATCCGCATGGGATTGGGACATGATAAAGTAGCTTTGTTGTTAGGAGGTGTTAAAGTCTTGTTTATCGTAATATCTTTTGGGTTGGCTGGGTTGAATGATCATATTCTGCTTCCATTTATGGCAGTTTCCATTGCCCTATTGGGTGTATGGATGGACTCGAAAACCTTGAAGAGGGTTAAGGTATTAACCTTGGCATCGCCACCTATTTTGGAAAAACTTAAGGATGATCGAATCAAAAGCAAAAAGAAATTTCAAATTGCTGAAAGTATCTTAAGAAAAAATGAAATCAATATGAATTGATTTCACATAAAGGATCATAACAAAAAGCGGACTATCTGTCGAAGATGGTCCGCTTTTTTTATTTCAATTTGAACTATACGTCACAAATCTCCACACCTTGCTTAAGAGATGCAATCTTATCCGGTCTCTTGGGGATAAATTCCTGGCCAACGTAGCCTTTGTACCCGGTCTCTAGAATTGCTTGCATAATCGCAGGATAGTACAGCTCTTGGCTTTCATCGATCTCATTCCTTCCAGGCACACCACCCGTATGGTAGTGAGATATGTAAGGGTGGAATTCCCGAATAGTGGCAATCACATCACCCTCCATTATCTGCATGTGGTAGATGTCGTAAAGCAACTTGATATTTTCAGAACCTACCCGCTTACATACCTCCGCACCCCAAGCGGTGTGATCGGCATGGTAATCCTTGTGGTTCACTTTGCTGTTAAGCAACTCCATGCACATAATGACGTTGTGTTTTTCAGCGATCGGCATAAGTCGCTTAAGTCCTTTGACACAGTTTTCGATTCCTGTTTCATCATCCATACCTCGCCGATTTCCTGAAAAACAGATAATTTGCTTATAACCTGCTGCTGCTACCTGAGGAATAACCTCTTCGTAACTTTTTACGAGCGCATCATGGTTGTTTGGGTCGTTAAAGCCCCGTTCTATACCCATGCCGGCACCCTGTGGCATCGCACAGTCCAGACCATGCTTTTTAAGGATGGACCACTCGTTGGGGCTTACAAGCTCGATTGATTTCAACCCGATCTCTTTGGCAGCCACACAGAGATCCTCCAGTGGGATGGTATTGTAGCACCAGCGGCACACGGAATGGTTTATGTTTCCTTTTAAGCTCTCCGGCAGACTGCCTTCGGCTGCCATCAAACGTTGGGTTAGGCCAGGTGCCAATATGCCAAGCGTAGTAGTACCAGCTAGCTTTTTTATTACGTTTCTACGTTTGTTTCTTGAGATTTGCGTCATATCATTCATATAGATTAAGAATTTCTTTTTAAACTCATCAGGTATTCTACCAGATCCACCAATTCTTCCGTACTCATGGCTTTTTCCAATCCCGATGGCATCATGGAAGACTCCATCTGAGTCATCTTGTGGATATCACTGGTTTTTAAAGCTCGACTGGTTCCTCCAGGCATTTTCAGGTCAATGTCTGTTTCTGTTTGGCTGGCAATGATTCCGCCCAGTGTGCTTCCGTCTTTCATTTCGATTACGTATCCTTCGTAACCAAAGCTTATGCCAGCGTCTGGGTGAAGGATAGATAGGTACTGGGCTTCCTTGGATAACTTGCTGCCAATTTCGGTCAATTTGGGTCCAAAGTCCATGCCCATTTCGCCAACTTGGTGACAGACCGCACAATTGGTCCGGAACACACTTTTTCCATTTTCGATGTCACCTGACTTTGCCAATAGTTCGTTGAGTGGTGGGAGGGGGTTTGCTTCGTCGCTATCAGTGGCCAAATAGGCATTTGCTTCCGCACGGACACTCTTGCGCCAGGCCCTACTAACGCCGGTGACGGCAGATGCCTTTAGGTTTTCCGGAAACTTATCCTGCTTCAACAGTTCCAATACCCGATCCTCTCCGCTGTAGCTTCCTCCAATGGCGGATGCAGCTTCCCGCCTTACCGATAGTGGCATGGATTCGTCAAAGGCGACAGATTCTATCAACGCGATGGATTCACTGGAGCCAATTTGGCGAAGAGCTAACAGCATATTGACTTTCTTCTTTTCGTCCCGTCCTTGTAGTACCTGCCTCACCAATCCATTGCCGTTTTGTTGCAATAAAGTCGATGCTGCAGTTCTTCCCAGATTGTTGTCAAACTGTTCCAACGCCATGGCTAATAGTCGGGGGTTTTCATCGGATCGTTTAAATCGCTGAACCATTTCCAAATAGGCCTCCGTTCCGTAGGTTTCATCCAGTATAGACTTCAAGGCCGCCTGGGCGCTGGATGAAGTTGGTAAAAAAGCGGGATCCATGTGGGTTAATACCAATTTTTTCACCTGACTTTGATTGTCCGGCGTCTCTTGTTGTACCTTTGGGCTTTCCAGCATTTCGATTAGAGCACGGGATTTTTTGGCTTTGTCCGGATTGAAATCAAATGCCCTAAAATAGCGCAGTCTGCTTTCCATGCTAGCCGATTCATCCGAGGCTAAGGTAGCTAGGTGGGGGATTGCCTGGCCAGTTCGTGAGCGCCAAACGATATCCCGGCCGGAGGCGCTGCCTAACGGATCATCTGTCAGGTCCAGCCATGCTGCATAAAAGCGGTCCCACTGACGCTCTGCACCTATTCCCAGCGCCTCCAAATACCAACGGTCTTTGCCGTCATGTTGGGTGGCCAGTTTCGCCCATAGTTCCGGTGCAGATGTGGACGTTTGGTGGCGCAAAGCGATGGCGGCTTCCCTACGCACCTGAGGGTCTATATCGTCCACCAATTTGGAGAGGACAGGGGTTAAGTCCAGCTTGGTTTGTCGGGCAGCCCGTAGACCGACGATGCGTATTTCAGGGGTTTCATGTTTCAGTGCCTGATCGATGTATTTTGGGCCGATTCCCGGCGTTTTTGCCAGAATCCACAACGCCCGTGCTTTTATCCGCGGGTTTTCGTGGTTGGCGTAGATTTTTGCCAGCACTCCCTCTGCCGCGGCCCCTTCCGATTTTAATTTTTTCCAAGCTAAGTATCGAACAGATAGGTTGGGGTTTTCCAATGCCTTCGCAGCACCTTCCAAGGAACTGAAATCCAAGGGAGGGACTTTGTAAGGACTCTTCGGGGGCGCTAACCGAAAGATACGGCCTCGGTTTAAATCACCCACTTGGTGGCCTCCCACACCAGGGTCATACCAGTCTGCCACCATGAGGGATCCGTCTGGAGCCACGCATACGTCGGAGGGCCGGAACCATTGATCCCGGTCACCATGCATGAGGTTCACTATTTCGGCTTTGTAGCCCGCGCCGTCTTTTTGTACCGGGTAGGCCCTTACCACATTGGGTCCGGCATCCGTGTGGATCATCTGTCCTTGAAACACCTCGGGAAGAAGGTCTCCCTCGTATATGGTCATGCCAGTTGGGGATCCTGCTCCGGTTTGCAGGAGGTTGGGGACTACTCCTGGATCGTTCAAGTGCCAGTGTTGTAGAGGGATTTCCTTTTCTTTGTTGGTTCGGTTTGCCCTCCATCCAGCACCGGTCATTTCGTCTCGGTAGCCATAGTTGCCGTATTCCATCACAAAGTTGATACGTACACCCTGATTTCCGTCATCGTCGTTGTCAGACTGCCACATGGTGCCGTAGGAATCTACAGCTACTTCGTAGTTGTTTCGGAAGTTTTGGCCCAACACTTCCACCTCCGAAAAGTCCGGGTTGCACCTAAATACCAATCCCTCTTTGTAATGTTCTTTGGTGATCGGGTTGCCGTTTAGATCTTTGATAATCTGCCCACTCCGGTCTTTGATCTGTCCTCCGGAGTTGCCAAAATTAAAATAAAATTTGCCATCGGGTCCAAAGACAAAAGCGTGCATGCCGTGATCATGCTGCTCTCCATCAATTCCCTGAAAGAGGATTTCCTTTTTGTCTGCGATATCGTCTCCATCCGTGTCCGTTAGCAGCCATACGTATGGGCTCTGTGACACGATGACCTGATTCCCCATGACCCAAATACCAAGCGGTGCATTTAACTCGGGGTCTTGGTAAAAAACCGTACTTTTATCGGCTTTGCCATCCCGGTTGGTGTCCTCCAGAATGACGATCCTGTCCCCTTCGGATTTGACGTCGTTGCCTGTAATGGCTGGTCGGTAGTTGTAGGCTTCGCAAACCCACACACGACCTCGGTGGTCAATGTCTATATTGGTTGGGTTGGTGATCATCGGTTCGGAGGCAAATAGTGTTGCCACCAAGTCTTCATGCACTGTAATGCCTTTTAGCGCATTTTCGGGAAGGCGTTTTTCTTCCGTAGATAGGGAATCAAAAGGGATTTCATCGTGGTTCGCCGAATGGGAATTACAGGAAAAAAGAACGGTGCCCGCCAGTAGCAGGGCTAGGAGATTTGTAGAGCCGCTCGTATTCATCGGATGCTTTTTTGGTATTTGGGTTATTTTAACCGCCTAATAAACGTAAAAATAACCTATAATACCAACGCTTTTTGATTAATTTATCACACAGCAGGTTGTCGGTTCCACCGGGAAGTTGAGCAACATCCAAAGTGCCCAAGGTAGTTTTTTCGTACATCCGTTAGTCTTTTTTACCAATTTCGGGTATCTTCATGAGGTAAACACCTCGTGTCCTCGTCCCGGTTGGCTAAAAACCTAGAGCGTACCGTAGAAGCGAGGATCCTGCACTTTAGGGGACACCCTTTTAACAAGATAGCCCTGCAACAACCGATCAAATCAAATGATGAAGAAACGTACTTTCCTAAAAACCATGAGCCTGGCTACAGCGGGCCTTTCGTTAAACCCCTATGTGACGCTGGCGATTCCTACGGATAAGAAAGTGAGGGTGGGCATTGTAGGGGGTAGATTCGGAACTTCCTTTAGTTTTCACGAGCATCCAAACTGCATCGTGGAGGCGGTCAGTGACTTGAGAAAGGATCGAAGAGAAAGACTGATGCAGGTTTATGGCTGCCCTAAAAGCTATCCATCACTGGCTGACCTTTTGAAAGATCCCAAAGTAGAAGCCGTCTTTTTGGCCACTCCCGCGCCGGACCATGCCGCCCACACCTTGGCTGCGCTACGGGCAGGCAAGCACGTATTGTGTGCTGTCCCCATGGCCATGTCGGTGGAAGAGTGTGCCATGGTAAAAGAAGAGGTACTTAAATCGGGTCTTACCTACATGATGGCAGAGACCAGTACCTACATGCAAAGTACCATCACGGCAAAGCACTACTTTAACGAGGGGAAATTTGGGCACCTTTTCAGTGCTGCGGCAGAATACAACCACCCCGGACTGGAGGTGCTGTGGTTTGAGGATGGAAAGCCTACCTGGCGTCATGGCCTGGCACCCATGCATTATCCTACGCACTGTACGGCGTTTCTCATAGCAGTGACCGGAGAGCGTCTAACGCATGTAAGCTGTCTTGGTTGGGGAGATGACAGTCCACTTCTAAAAGGTAATCCCTACAACAATCCCTTTTGGAATGAAACCGCTTTTTTTCAAACGAATTTAGGCCATCCCTTCCGGGTAGAAGTGAATTGGAAAGGTGCACTGAGAAGTGCCGAACGGGCGGAATGGAGAGGGGATAAAATGAGTCTCTATCTACCCATGGGCCATGGCGACCGGCACGTAAAGGTACAGGTAGCCAAGGAATTGGGAAAAGACGATGCAGGCTTTGAACACACTGCCAACGTAGCGGAGGAGTATTCTCCCACACAGTGGTGGCAAACCGATATGCTTCCCGAGCCTCTGAGACACAATAGTGGTCACGAGGGGTCTCATACCTTTATTACCCACGAGTTTATCCAAGCGATCCTGACGGAAAGGCTTCCCGAGGTAAATGTCTACGAAGCCCTTGCTTACACCGTTCCTGGAATTATTGCCCATCAGTCTGCGCTGAAAGGTGGAGAGCGTTTGGCGATTCCCAATTTTGACGAGTAGGCAAATAATTATTCGATCATACCCAAATACCGGCCCATCCAGTAGGGGAGAAGCCAAAACACCGGTTCACGAACCCTATATGGCGTACCCGAAACGGCATCCCAAGGATTCTTGTCCCACCGAACTACTGCCCGAAGACTGGGGGGCTGCAAAGGATCTACCTGCAAATCCTCCAGCACCGGGTTTCGGGTCAAACGGATATCTTCCCGTTGACGGTGATCGATGACCCAGTCAATGAGGTCAAGGGGGGTATCTTTCAGGAATGCCACGCTCTCGGTTAGGGCCTCCTGCTTGTTTCGGGTGAAATTGTAGATAAAGTTAATCAAGGGGTTTTGGTCTCCTTTACGACTTACGAACCATTCATCCATATGATTTTCGTAGAAAGCTTTCCGTTCGGGGTCTTCTTCGCCCCAGATCAACAGGGGATAGATATAGGACGCCAACATCACATCGAAATAAATAAACCAAGCAGGATTTTGCTGACTAATCTGTGACATGTTTTTCAGATAGCCTTCTTTTTCGATTAGGTGAAGATAGGTCTGCTTATATGCGGGGTTTTGGGTGATCATGTGCCCGAATTGGAAGTAGCCCAACAGCTCCATCGAGTTCAATGCACGATCGGGAAGCCACTCGGGATTTCTGTTCAATTGATCGGGAGACCAAACACCCCATCGGGTTGGTTTTCCGTCAAGGTCTGTAAGCGAAAAATCATGGCGGAGCAGGTGGTCGAGGATCTTACTAACATGGTTACGTATGATGACTTTTTCAGATTCATTGGCGACCAGTTGGTAGTATATGAAGTATCCGAACATATGTCCGCACATTTCATCACTGCTGGTATCTCCTTTCCACTTCCATTTCCCGTCAGCCGAGAGGTGCCACCGCGTTTCAACGGGCTTGTAGCGAGGCTCTTTCACTTTACGGATAGCAACTTCCTGTGGAGTATAGGTTCTGTTGGGGTCGTGAACTTGTTCCCAGTCCGGAGGGACGATGCTGCGGGCAAAAAACCCGTCTCTACCCGTCACTTCTTCCAGTTGTTTCAAAAAACGAAATGCCTTAACAGCCTTTTCGCGGGCATCGGCAGATCCGGTGGCTGCATAGCGAAAACTCTCCATAGCCAGGTACATTGACGTATACTCCCCATCGTTGTCATCGTCTTCGGGCACCCAAGTGTCTAGGTTTCCGGCCTCAAGTAGGCGAACTTGACCGGCAGTCCAAGGTTCGCGGATATGACGTTCCATGAGTGTCTGGTAAAAGAAAGCCTCCTTTTCTGCGAGGGTCATCTCGTTTGCCTTGATACAGCTAATACCTTTTTGGGTGCCGATCCAGGCATTGCCCTCTTCGTCAAAAAGGATGGAGGTTACGTGGTCATCTACCAACCACCGTTTACTAAAGCGCAAGGAATGGGTGCCATCCCGATAATACCGTACAACGCCACGCTCTGTACCTACCCAAATGGTGCCGTCGGGTGATTGTGCTAAGCAGGTGGTATAGGGAGTCGGTAAACCCTGTTCGGTGGTGATACGATCCACTACTTCCATCTGCCTGAGTTTTGATACCCCGCCTAATCCAGATACCCAAAGCATCCCGTCACTGTCCCAAGCCAGTCCGTTTAGGTAGGCGCTTATCAGGGTGCCTTTTTTGTACAGGTGTTGCTTTTCCGATGCGTAAAACCGATACAGCCCTACATCACTGGCAATCCACCACGCACCATCGGGGCCCTGTTTCGCAGAGCGTATAGATTGGGGCAAGTCGTAGGAAAGACGCTGGCATGATTCACCTGGACATTTCCACCCTCCTTCGGGTCCAAACGCATGTAGAATTCCTTCTAGATCGTAACTAAGTACAGAAATGGGCGTATCAGGAATTCCCGAAAGTCGCTGCGCCCCTGTTTCACTAATGAAATAGAGACCGTTCCATGTTCCGGCAACTAACTGCTGATCTCCTCCATAGATCAGTGAAAGCGTAGGTCCATTGATAGGTTCATTCACTGGGGGATATTCCCATGCTGCATGTTCGTTTTTCTTTACGAAAACTCCCGACATAGTCGCTGCCCAGATGTGTCCATCTTTGGTCAATGCTAGCTGGTTAACCCCAATGGCTGATCCCTCGACGGATAGCGTATGAGCTGTGTGGGTTTCTTGTAGAAAGGGCTGGTCCGTGTAGCGGGTAATTTCTTCCTGGGCATTTATTGCTGTACACACAGCAAATGACAGGAGTATGGCAAAGGATTGGAGTTTCATTGGCAGGGTATACAATTTCAATTAATTCTTATACCGGAAAAATAGCTGTTTGGACTATTCTGTGCCGATGATCCTCATGGGATGAACTACCTGAGTAAACTCCTGTAGGTTGCTCACTTTTTCTTGTAAGCCAAAAAAAGCTCCGGCCTGCTGATACATTGCTTCTTTACTTAAACCTTTTTTTCGCAGGTGTTGAATGGATGTATGGCCTGCGGATTTGGAGAGCTTGGCACCATTTTCTGTCACCAGAGAGTGGTGAAAAAAAGTGGTTGCTGTATATGGTTGAAGACCATGGGTCAACGACGCCAAATACACCTGTGCCAGACTGGAATCCCAAAGATCCTTACCGCGAACCACCAGATCAACCCCAAAATGAATGTCATCCACCACCGAAGCAAGGTGGTAGGAGGGGAGCCCATCTTTCTTTTGCACAATAAACTGGGACGTGGACTTGGGATAGGGCAAGTAGCTGATGCCGGATGCATATAGATGGATGGCTAGTCGTTCGGGACATTCTTTCAGTTTTAGGGCAAAGGGTTCTTCTTTCGTCTGGCACCTGCCGGTGCAACCGCCGAGTAGCCCCGCTGAGGCCAAGTCTTTACGGGAACAGGCACAGGGAAAAAGAAAACCCTTCGCGTTTAACTCCGAAATACTCTCCTTGTACAACGCCAACCGACGGTGTTGGCTGTACGACTTCAGGGTTTCATTTACTGTTCTAGGTCCCTCGTCCCAATCGATATCCAAAAATGTCAACGTGTCGAAAATATCGGCTAGGTATTCCCTTTTGACGCGGCTACGGTCCAGGTCGTCAATCCGAAGCAGGATGGAGGCACCGTGCTTGCTAGCGATTGCAGCTGTGAGAATAAACGAAAAGGCATTGCCCAAATGCAAAAAACCGCTGGGGGTAGGGGCTAGTCTGGTTTTGTGAAAAGGCTGCATGGGTCGAGGCTATCGGACGGGTTCCTCTAAGGGAACGAATCGGGCAAATAATTCTTCTCCATACCAGCGTTCTTTTTTTACTTTCCGGATAATTTCCTGATGTGCTGCTCGGTACGCGTAGGATTTCATTTCCGACTCGGATGCCCAAATACTGAAGGTGGCCTGTTCGATAGCCGGCCACTCTCCGATGCCTTTTGTAAATACCAGCCCTTTCGCATGTTCCGCCGATTTGCTGGCTCGAGGCACCTGAAGTAAAAACTGCGGAATTTTTTGCCACCTCACACGGGCCCGTGTGATTACCATTAGCGGACCGCGTTCGTATGGAGCCGAGGTAGAAAAAGGGTTCTTTCCCCCCCAACTCCCATGGCTTTGTACGCAGGCCATCCAATGGGTTGTCTGAGATTCGGCCTGCTGGTTAAAACGGCCGAACAGCTCCGTGTCGTAATAGGTGCCTGCGTAAGAGTTGTTTTCCCATACGATCAACAGGGCGTAGGTACGAAAGTCCGGCTTCAACGAAAAACCAAAACCTCCGCCTGTGCCCATCAACTTACCGAAGAGTACACCTTCGGTTTGTTGCAAAATTTTCTGGGCCAGTTGCATTTGATTAAACGCCCACCATCGACGATTTTTGGGATACCGAAAAAAACTAATGGATGTTACCTGTTTGCTTTGGTCCATTTCTTCTGCTTCAAAGTCAGTTTCTCGCGGCAAAGATAAAAACTAATCAAAAACTTTTCGGATGATGATGTAGATAAGCCCTATGGCTAAAGCAACGGTGACCCCAGCAATGACAAATTCCATACGTTGATTTGTTACGATTCAATGGGATTAACCACCTGTCAACGCAAAAGGTTTGTGGTTACCGAATTGTTATTTTTATCGGTAAAAAGTCGATTGTTTTGAAAAACATAATTGAATTGTAAAAATTGATGTAAATTTGCTAAAAATTTATCGATTAACTTTATGAATCTATTGCGTAGACGGAGACTGGCTGTGTCGGGTTTATTTTTTATCACGGGGTTGAGCTTTTCTTCCTGGGCTTCCCGAATACCGGACTTTCAGGAATATTTCAGACTTACGGAGGGTCAGTTGGGGACCTTGTTGCTGGGTATGCCGGCAGGATCGCTCATTGCATTGCCTTTGGCTGCTTGGGCGGTATACCGTTTTGGTAGTAGGGGGGTGATTTTGGCAGGTGCCAGCATGTACCTTTTGGGCCTAATTAGTTTAGGCATTGCGGATAGCCGGTTCCAGTTAGCTATCCTGGTCGTGTTGTTTGGCCTTCTTGGGAATATTATGAACATTTCGCTAAACACTCAGGCCTTGGCAGTGGAAAAGGCATACGGAAGGAATATCCTTAGCTCGTTTCACGGCTCCTGGAGTCTTGCTGGCTTTGCTGGCGCTGGATTGGGTGCCTTGATGGTGTTCTTTCAGTTGACGCCGGTGCAGCATTACCTGGTGATCGGTGTGTTGGGCTTTGCGCTGCTGCTAGTTGCACAACCCTACATTTTAGCCGACGACTCCGGAAGATCAAGTTCCGAGGGAGGGTTTGTGTTCAAAAAACCGGATAGCCTGATCTTTCGAATTGGTCTGGTGGGTTTTTGCGGTATGATGTGCGAAGGCTGTATGTTTGATTGGTCCGGGGTGTACATTGCCAAAGTGGTAAACCCTCATCCCTCATTGGTAGCTTTTGGTTTTTTTGCATTTATGGGAGCGATGGCCTCGGGTAGGTTTTTAGCGGATAGGTTTGCCAATAAAATCGGCAAAATCGGAGTGCTCAGAGCAAGCGGTATACTGATCTTCGTAGGCTTATGTCTGTCGGTGTTGTTTCCGAGTCTTACACTGACGTTGTTGGGGTTTGCCCTCGTAGGTTTGGGTACAGCAGCGGTGGTGCCCTTGTCTTACAGCATAGTCGGCAGGTCTAACACCTATCCTCCAGGCATTGCCATTGCGATGGTGTCTACCATTTCCTTTTTTGGCTTCCTCTTGGGGCCTCCAATTATCGGATTTATCGCTGAACTACTAAACCTTAAGGCATCCTTTGCCATTATTTCACTGATGGGGTTGACCATTGCCCTGTTAGTCAGTATCAAGCAAGAGGTGTTGGTGCCCTCAAATAGGTAGTTTCCTGAGAGCAGCCGATACGTTTCCTATCTGTCAAATGGAAGATACTTGGGTGGGTGAGAATACAAAGCTAAAAAGGCCTGTCGGAGCAACGATCTCCGACAGGCCTTGTATTTTTATTCCCTAACACCCCCAATTAGGAGATTTATTATATTAGTAGAAGGGGACCACCCATTGGTTGTTGCGGTTGGTGCTGATTATCCGGTTGATGTTATGCGTTATAACGCTAGTGCCTGCTTCGGCATCGTAGGAAAAGGCATCGATTTCTGTACTGATACTTTGGATAAATGGAGGAATGACAGGGATTGTGCCCGGATGGTCCTCGTCGATGTTTTCGTTGGCTAGGTATTCGATTTCACTGATGACCAGTCGTACACCCATGTCTGACAGCCTTCTGCCCTCACCGATAAAGATTTCTTGTCTGAGCAAGTAGATCAACTCCAAAGCAGCCTGTTCGGATTCCATAGCCTCCTCGATCATTTGGGGGGACACGGAGGTTCCGGATATTGTAGGTACGGTAATATTTCCGGATTTTCGATCCAGCACCAATCCGCCTCTAAATGAATCCTGGGCACTTGCCGCTACTACCACCGCCGAATTATCGGGTCGGGATCCTGGGTTGTTTTGGGTTCGGTCCTGTTGATCATTATTAAACGTGGAGGTAGGCCGATCGTTGACTAGTTGAACCAACCCTTTCAACGTGGTCTCGGCTCCGGCCAAGTTGCCATCTGATACCAGGGCTTCAGCCAAGATCAAGTGAGCCTCTTCCATTTTCAACAAAGACACTGGGCTGGCCTCGCTGGCTCCACGGAAATAGTATTTGGGGTCCAAAAAGTCTAGCCTTGGGAGCACTTGTAAGTCATCGAAATTTCCCCTATCATACATCGCTGTTTGGGCGCGGTTCAGGGGTGTTTGGGCTTGGTCAAACTGCACCTGATAGACCAGCGTGGGGGATTTGGCAATGGCCGTTTGTGCGAAATTTACAGCTTGACTCTTGTTGCCTAGTTTGTAATGCGCACGGGCCTTGGCGAGTGAGGCGGCGGCGCTCATCGTTGCGTCGGGCGAGTTTTCTGCTAAAGTAAAGGCTGTAATGGCTGCTTGCAGGAATTCCTCCCAACCTACAGCCTCTCCTCCCGGCTCCATTGGCAAGAAGGTAAAGTACTCGCCGCTAAGCAAAAAGGAATAGCCTTTTAGGAAGTTTAGTTCCGCCAATTGTGCCGGAGTAGTAGCCGGATCGGCTTCACTCACTGTATTTAGACCATAATCAGCCATTTCACGAAGACGATGCAGTTCCCGCTGGAAGGCATTGATATCGGTATCGACAGGACGAATGGTCAATCGATCCAGATTTTGATTATAAAACGTCATCACGTTTTGGTAGTTATCCGATCCGATTTCGGTAAGCACCACGTGCTCGTTAGTGACCAACGCCAACTGCCGTCGTACACCTCTGACCCATGGGGCCATTGGATTGGCCGTATTCAGGATAGCTTCCTCGGTGAGGTTTGGGTTGATCACCTCGGTGGGATCGATCAGCTCACATCCGGCGATGGACATCCATAGGGCTAGAAATAGAGGAATATGTTTTTTTAACTGTTTCATCTGTCTATAATTGATTTTTAATGGTCAGATGGAATCTCGCATGGTCAATAGTCCTTCAAGTGTGCGACGCTTGGGTCATGCTCGATTTCATGTTTGCTCAATTTTTTTTGGCGGTCTTAAGTAGGCCTTCTCTTTTTTCAGTAGTCGGTGTTTAAAAACTGATCCTTACGGTTCCCAGGTAGGTTCTGGGTAGGGATTCAGTACCAAATCCGAACCCGCCACCGCCAAAACTATTTTGCGTTCCAAAACCCACGCCACTGACTTCTGGGTCCACATCGGCCCGGAAGAAGTTGATTGGGTTGGTGATATTAAACCCAACACTCATCCGTTTGAAGGCACTGCCAATTACCGAAGTGGGTACATCGTAGCTGAGTGCGATGTTTCGGATTTTCAGGTAGTCGGAACTTTGTACCCAAAGGGCAGCCAGATCGAAGAAATTTACCGTTGCCAGTTCATCGGGTATAACCGTGGATGCACCTGCAAAGTAGCGCAACACATCGTCTACAGCTACGGTGTGGCCGCCCGTCTGATAGTCTCCGGTAATGAAGAGGTTGAATCTTTTATAAGTCGTGTTAATGCTAAGCGATCCAAAAGTAGGCGCAATGGGAGATCCCACTGAAGCATTGGTTTCCACACGTTCTAGTTGTCCTTCTGCATTTAAAATTGGCCGGTTTGCCCGAAAATAGCCTAAGGGCTCTCCCTCTTTTACAAACGAACCTAGAAACGTGAATCCGCCTACGTTGAATTCCGGTGCTCCACCGGAAGAAAGTACCGTGTTATTAACGGTATTGTAGGATGCCGACACGTTCACTGTCCAATCATTGGATTCTACGACGACGAAATTAGCGCCGATTTCCCATCCTTTGTTCTCGATTTCGCCGATGTTTCTAAGCTGATTTCCCAGACCAAACGAGGGAGCAAAGGGTGCAGAAAACAAGGCATCCCGAGTGAGGGCATGGTATCTGGTAACCTGTAGTTTGATTCGATCGGTAAAAAAACCGACGTCACCTCCTAGCTCTGTTGTAGCCGTTCGCTCCGGTTTTAAGGTAGGGTCTCCCGGGTTTCCGAACGTGTAAGTGGGAACACCCAGAAACGTATTGGTATTGATCAGCCGGTCATTTCTGAATGGTTCTGGGAAATTGCCAGCCACTCCGTGATTGGCCCTAAACTTCACCGTTGACAAGGTATTCATAGAAAATGTATTTCTAAAGAATGTTTCATCGGAAAGGTTGTACGCGACCCCGAAAGTAGGAAAAACCTGTAGTCCTATATCTGAACCAAAAGCCGTGTTTCCATCAACCCGAATTCCTCCCTCTACAAAAATTTTGTCACGGATACCCAAGTTTTCTTTCAGGAAAAAACCGTAGTTTGTGACAGCTAACAGAAAGTCTTCAACGCTCTTTTCACCGGCATTATTGATGGAAATGGATCCTTCAGTCACGTTGGTGGCTTCGATGAGGAGCTGCTCGTCCTGGTTTCTAAAAAATTGCCCTCCTGCTATGGTCAGGAAAGAAAAATCTTTTAGGTCTTTTTTCCACGTGAAGTCTGCCTGGCCGGTCAATGTGAAAAAGGATCTTTCGAACACGTCTATGGTGCCTCGATCGTTGGTCCCTGCCGGTGCGTTGCCGCGGACAATCAATTGTTGGTTGGTGGTGATATCCCTCTGACGGCTGTTCCTAGAGTCAATACCGAAAATAGCCCTTGCGGAAAGCTCCTCGTTAAACTTGAAGTTAAACTGATGGGAGTTTTGAAACCTTCTCACTCTCTCGGTTATGTTTGTCAGGTCAATGATGCTTCGGACCACTTGACTGATGGAATCTAGTTGGGTACGGGATTTGGTAGTTAGGTCTCCCCATCTGGCCACGGTCTCCAAATTCCCAAATTCACTGAAGGAGCTGTTTGCATTGTAGTCCCTTGAAAATTGGTTGCTCGAAAACCCCGCCGAACTTTGGTAAGTGATCCAGTTATTTACTTTGGCCATGATGCCTCCCCTGAAGTTCCGACGTATCTGACCTACCCCATAGCGAAAACTTTCGTCTCCGTAAAGGTTACCGGAAAAGCTGTAGGTTAGGTTTTCGGTGCCTCCATCAATACCCAATCGGTAGCTTTGTTGTAGGCCAGGACGAAAAAGGATATCTGCGGTTTCCTGAAAGAAAAGGTAGTCCCTCGTTCCCACTTGCGCACCGTGTTGGGTCTCCAAATTTACCCTTGCCTGCCCTTGTTTGCCTTTCTTGGTGAATATTTGGATCACGCCGTTTGCGGCGTCGGCACCGTATAGCGTAGTCGCAGCACCTCCTTTTACATACTCAATACTTTCGATGTTTTCTACTGGAATATCCGCTATGGCACTACTTTGGGCACCTCCTGTTTCTAGTGAAAGCTGTGCCGCAGAATTGAGGTTATCCACCCTCACACCGTCCACGTAGATGACAGGCGTAGTTCCTACCGCAGCAGAAACCGGCCCTCGGGATCGAATAAAAGAAGCTGTACCCGGTTGACCAGATCCCAGGCGTATTTGGGCGTTAGGCATGTTGGATCGGAGGATTTGGTCCAGTTGAACTACCGGGACCTTGTAGATGTCTTCCTCGGTCATGCGATCTACTGTAATGGGTAATCGTCTTTTTTCTATACCCTCACCCTGTCCGGTAACAACAATTTCCTCCAACATTCGAATGTCCGCTACCAAGGTTACATCTATCGTAGATCGATTCGAGATGAGGATCTCTTGACTGGTGTATCCCACAAAACTAAAGATCACAATTTCGTACCCGTCGGGTACCGTAAGCGAATACCTTCCGTTTAAGTCGGTAACGGTACCTAGGGTACTTCCCTTCACGCTCACATTAGCTCCGGGAATTCCCTCAGGCTCATCCGCTGAAATCACTCGTCCTGTTAGGGTTTGACTTTGTGCCAAGCCCATACAGACCAAGGCAAACGACATAACCACCGTAAGTATTGATTTTTTCATGAACAGTTCTCTACAATTTACTTTTCAAATTAGAAAATTTCAGCAAAAATAGAGAATTTTTGATATGGAGCCAAGTAAAAATCTAGCATGAAGCGGGTGATTCAAATAAAATTGGGATATTAAGGAATATTACGTGGATAAATCAAGAAAATGTATTTCATGCACAAAAAACTGCATAATAGTATGCTTTTTGAGTAGAAAAACAAGAGTGGTTCTGCAAAAGTTCAGGCTTGACTGCTAAACAACACCAAAAGGAAACAGGTAGTAGTATAATGCATAGTAAGCTCCCTGTTTGTTACTGGGTTTACCATAGTGTGTGCAAGCTATTCGATTTGCATTAAATTTTTGGATATTGGAGATATGGCGTATCTTACCGACTTAAACGATACAAAGCACGCAATTTTATCCAATGAACAAATCCATTATTGTCCTTTCTTTAACATTACTTTCTAGTTTATTCGTTCGGTGCAAATCAGGTGATTCTCAGATTGAGGAAGTACCCAGGCCAAATATTGTGGTCATCTATTTGGACGATTTGGGTTATGGCGACGTCAGCGCTTATGAAGCTGGTACCTTAAAAACACCTCACATGGATCGTCTGGCAAATGAAGGTGTACGGTTTACCAACGGCTACGCTTCTTCTGCCACTTGCAGTCCCAGTAGGTATGCACTTCTCACCGGGAGATATCCTTGGCGGAATGAAGATGCCAAAATTTTACCTGGAACGGCGCCCTTGTTGATTGATACAGATGAGCTTACACTACCCAAGATGTTAAAAGAGCAGGGGTATGCCACGGGAGTAGTGGGTAAATGGCACTTGGGATTGGGAGACGGAACGGTAAACTGGAACCAAAAAGTAAGTCCCGGCCCAAATGAAATTGGTTTTGACTATGCCTATATCATGGCAGCCACGCAGGACAGAGTGCCTACAGTATACCTTGAAAATGGTGTGGTAGAAGGCTTGGATCCTGCAGATCCGATTTTGGTAGACTACGACAAAAACTTTGATGGAGAGCCAACCGGAAAAGACAATCCGGAGCTGCTGCGGCTTCGCTGGCACCACGGACACAACAATAGTATCGTAAACGGTATTCCCCGCATAGGATTTATGAAAGGTGGAGAGAAAGCCAAGTGGGTCGACGAGGACATGGCAGATCGTTTTTTGGAAAAATCACGGGAGTTTATCCAGCAACATGCCGATAAGCCCTTTTTCCTCTACTATGCCATGCAGCAGCCCCATGTACCGAGAACACCCCATCCCCGATTTGAAGGAACATCCGGTATGGGGCCTAGAGGCGATGTGATCTTGGAAGCCGATTGGTGTATCGGTGAACTACTCGCCACCCTGGAGGCGGAAGGACTGCTGGAAAATACGCTGATACTATTTACGTCGGACAATGGTCCGGTACTAAACGATGGATACTACGACGATGCAGTGGAGCTTTTAGGAGACCACACGCCTGCCGGTCCTTTGAGAGGGGGTAAGTACAGCCTGTTTGAGGCGGGTACGCGGGTTCCATTTACGGCTTATTGGAAAGGAACCATTGTGCCCAAGGTTTCCGATGCCATGATCACCCAGATTGACTTGTTGACGTCCCTGGCCCAACTAACCGGCAGCGAGCAAAGGAGCGAGGATGGCGAGGAATTATTGGACGTGCTGCTTGGAAAAAGCGACAAGGGAAGGGAGACGCTGGTTTTGGAGGCTACTACCCGGACGGCTTTGAGACACCGAAATTGGGTAATGATACCTCCTTACAAGGGGCCAGCGGTAAATCAGATGGTGAATATTGAACTGGGAAATGACAGTGACTACCAGCTCTATAATTTGGACATAGATATAAAGCAGCAGCGAAATCTGGCTGCTGAAAACACAGAAAAGCTTCGGGAGATGGTTGACTTGTTCGTTGGTATTCGAGGCGACGGTTATTTGGATACCGAAGCACTAGAACTCAAGTAGTCCTACAATCATTTGATTAATAAACTAGCGGGTGCGGTTGGTACGCGGCATACGGGTGATCGCACTCGCTTTTTTTAATTAGAATCTAACCGTCCTTCAAAATTTTATTTGTGTCGATCGATTTTTCATTTATATTGGAATCAGATGCACCTAAATTACCCTTAAAATGGCCAAATTTCCGCGTAGGATTTTTTTTCGAAAAGCAGGATGGGGAGTTTTATCGTTTTCCTTCCTCCCGCAGCTACCCCTATTTGCCCGGATACGACGTGTTTTTTTACCGCACCCTGAGCAGGAACGGGTTTTTTTTACCACAGGATTTAAAATCAGTGAGGTAACCGAAAATTCTGCCATGGTTTGGACCCGTCTTTGTAGACAGGAACATCCCAATCCGGTGCGGCACGAACGTGAAGAAAAAGTATTTCGCCATCCCATTGACTTTGATGAGGAGCAACCGGTGGAGCAAATGGATGGAGGCGTCGAGTCAGGCCCAGGATTTGTCCGGGTGAAAGTATATACAGGTACAGAAAAGATAGTATCTCCTTGGGTACAGGTTTTTCAGCGGGACGATTTTACAGCCAGAATTCCGCTTGAAGGATTGAAGCCATCTACTTCTTATCGGGTGGAGCTGATTGGTAAGCCCAGTGTGGATGGTCCTACCACCGTGGAGCAAGCTACATTTTCCACGTCTCCATCGCCTGACACTGCGGTACCCGTGTTGCTGACCACCTCTACCTGCCAATATTTCTGGAGTTTTGATGAGCCTTCCCGAGGTTTTCGAACCTACGATAGCATGCGCACTCTCAAGCCCGACTTTTTTATTCAGACTGGAGACTATGTCTACTACGATAAACCTGGCCCTTTGGCCAAAGACTTGGAAAAGGCACGTCATAAGTGGCGGGCAATGGATGCCTGGCCGAGCCTAAAAGACCTATATCGGGAAACGCCCATTTACATGCTAAAGGATGACCATGACTTGCTCAAGGATGATGTCCACCCGGCATCTTCCCCCTATGGAAAGCTAAGTTATATGGAGGGACTGAAGCTATGGTATGAAAACGTGCCCATTACCGGTAAGCCCTACCGCACCTTCCGAAAAGGTAAGGACCTGCAAATCTGGCTCGTAGAAGGACGCGAATATCGCTCTCCAAACGACTCACCGGATGGTCCTGGAAAGACCATTTGGGGCAAGGAGCAAATAGCATGGTTCAAGCGTACGGTGGAGGAGTCGGATGCTACCTTCAAGCTGCTTTTCACAGCCACTCCGGTAGTAGGTCCTGATAGAGAAAACAAAATGGACAACCATGCTAACAAAGTGTACGAGAACGAAGGCAACTGGCTGCGACAATACCTTTCAGGCATCGACCATCTGTATGTGGTGAACGGAGACCGGCATTGGCAATATGTGTCCAAAGACGAAAGTACCGGTCTGCTGGAATTTGGTTCCGGCCCCATCAGTGATTATCACGCACAAGGTTGGGATCCCAATGACAAACGGCCCGAACACCGCTTTTTACGCGTGAAGGGAGGCTTTTTGAGTATTCAGGTTGACCGCAGTAGCGGTGTGCCAGCCATCCGCTTCACGCATAGAGACGTGGACGGCAACCCTACCCACGAGGAGTATTTTACCAAGCATTCCTAGAATAATAAGTGACCCCTTGAGAACAAAATATCAACTCATGAACGAATTAGGTAGTAATCGGTATAGAGAATGGATGGTAGCCCGGATCTTCCTGTTATCTTTTATTTGGCTGGGTTTGGTGGCTTGTCAGAAGAAAGGCGTTGAAACCACTACACCCGATCTACCCAATGTGGTGCTATTACTGGGGGATGACCATGGCTGGGATGAGGTAGGATACAATGGGCATCCATACATAAAAACACCGGTTCTGGATCAAATGGCGGCCAGAGGCTTACGGATGGATCGGTTCTATTCGGCATCTCCCGTATGCTCTCCTACACGGGGAAGCATCATCACCGGACGTCATCCAAACCGGTATGGTACCTTTACTCCAGGACATTCCATCCGTCCGGAGGAAGTTAGCATTGCACAGATAATGCAGCAGGCTGGATACACCACGGCCCATTTTGGCAAATGGCACCTTGGACCAGTGAAAGCGTCCTCTCCCACAAATCCGGGAGCAATGGGCTTTGATCATTGGGTTTCCCACGATAATTTTTTTGAAATGGACCCTCCTTTGTCGGTGAATGGTGCTGATCCGGTGATCTTCAAGGGGGAAGGTTCTGAAGTGGTGGTGAAGGAAGCGATGCGTTTTATTGCGAATGCGAAAGCAGCCAATAAGCCCTTCTTCGTGTTGATTTGGTATGGCTCGCCCCACGAGCCCTACAGTGGCCTGAAAGAAGACTTGGACCTTTATCAGGATTTGCCGGCTGATTTTGGCGACAGGCAGGTAACACTCACCTCCAATGAAACGGGAGGAACTGTGGAGCGGCACCAACGGGAGGTACTCATTGAGCGGTTTGCGGAGATCACCGCGATGGATCGTTCCATTGGCATGCTCCGAGATTTCCTAGAGGAGGAAGGGCTGCGCAGGAACACCCTGCTGTGGTATTTTGGAGATAACGGTACACCGGCAGAGGGTGTGGCCACCATGCCGTTTCGGGGATTCAAAGGTCAAGTATACGAAGGAGGTATTCGGGTTCCCAGTGTACTGGAGTGGCCGGATAAGGTTCGCTTTCCCCTGATTAGTGCCATTAACGGAGTTAGTACAGACGTGCTTCCTACTCTGTGCGACATCGTTGGGCAACCTCTTCCAGAGAGACCGATAGACGGGGTGAGTCTATTGGGAATGCTGAATAACGTGATGATGGAACGCCCTGTACCCATTGGGTTCTGGAATGGGCGGGACCGCAGTGGAGAAGAACTTATTCCGTACATAGAACCCGAACTTCAAGTAGGAACCACTCCATTGGTAAAATTAATGGGGGGAATAGCAACCAGAAACTTTAAGAATTTCCACCGTGAAGACATCCGGGAGGAAGATTTTTCTGGCGTCCGTGCCTGGTTGGACAATCAGTACAAGTTGGTCATTCATGGGGGTACAGGACCCGATGCTACTAAGGAATTGTTTGATGTGTTGGCCGACCCGGAGGAACAGGTTGACCTGATACAAAAGATGCCTGAATTTGCGGGAAGAATGGAAGGAGAGCTACGGGCCTGGCAGCAGTCGGTACTGGAAAGCCTAATTGGTAGCGATTATTAAATATTAAAGTAGGTGCCGCGCGTGACGATTTCAAGTGCGGGAATTCTTACATGCTTTGGGATTGGAAAAATGGGGTGAAGCTACACCAAGGCAGGTTATTGGTATAGTTTATTCTTAATTTTTTAGGATACTATTTTTCAACTAATTACCTTTATTGGAAACGTCTGACTCACAGGTCTGGGACAAAGGCTTTTTGTCAACTTAGTTTAGGCGTACCATTGTTTAACCCTTAAAGCTAGCTTACTAGGCATGTTCCATTTTCCGTTATCCCATCTATCGATTGACCTACGGGTTACTTATTCATTGTTTATAGCATCAGCCCTTTTTTTCGTTGGCTGTGGGTCAGATGTACCTGATAAGACTACTCCGGAGAAAGTGCTCCAAAATGCGGAAAGCAAACTCCGTATTCCAATAGATGATCAGACAGGCAACTTTAGTTTTGGGTTGGGGTATTTGGATGGAGAGAGTCCCTATCTTTTCAATATTCAGTCACCCCGAAATGAAATTCAGGTCTATGATATGGATCGAAAAGAGCTCGCGAAAACCTTGAAATTCGACTTGGAGGGGAATGAGGGAGTGGGTACGGTTTTCAGGTTTCACGTGCAATCGGCAGACAGCATATTCCTTTTTACCACGCATCCAGGGTCTATTTATTTGACAGATATCGATCAATCCTATCTCTCGAAGATATCCTTTGCATCACCAGAGGGATATTCCGATCCGCAAATCAGCACATCCTTTTTTAACTCCTATCCAATTATCCGAGGGAACAAAATGTTGGTAAAAGTAGTGGCTCCTGGAAATGTTAAAGACACGGAAGAAAAAGCCCTTTCCAATCAATTTCTTAGTGTAGAATTAGATATGAATTCGGGAGATACTGAGCTTACTTGCCATAAATATCCGAAAGGTTACTTGTCAGATGGCTTGCATGTACCGTATTTCAGTATGGCAGCGTCGCCGGACAAGGTCGTTTATTCATTTCTTGCCGATCATAATCTTTACGCTGCGTCCTCAGCGGGGGATCCACTCGATGCTTTTCCGGCAAAAAGTCGGTTTTTTCCCGATACATTTCCCACCCTTTCTAGGACTGCCGACCGAAACGAGTATTTGCGGTATATGTTTACAGAACCCAGATATGGGACATTACTATACGATCCCTACAGGGAAGTTTTTTACCGATTTTGTTTTCCCAAAATTGAAATCGAAAGTGAAGAGGAACTGGAACAGCTTCGTGGATTTGCCAAGGATTTTTCCATCATGATCTTGGATACGAATCTCCAAGTACTGGGTGAGACCAGATTTAAAGGTTACAACTACGTGACAGAAAATGTGTTTGTGGCCAAGGAAGGACTCTATATGTCTGTTAATCATCCCGATAATTACGATAATGAGGAAGATTACCTGAGCTTTGTGCTGTATGAATTGGCGGATGGGAAATAGTAAACAGGTCTCGAATTGAAATGCTGTATTTTTTGGGGCAAGAAATCCGTTTACAGCCTATGGGTTCATTTCCATATGTCGGTTAAATGATTTTCGATTTTTCTTCTTGTCATATTCGGAAAAGTTGGGATATTGGAGTATAATATCTTGCTCAGAGGCATCTATTTGAATATTCAGGATTTCATGCACCCATTTCACGGCCAAAATAACTTTTTGTATCTTCCCTTATGTGGTTTTGCCCTTCTTTGGGGACTGTATGCATGTGGGGTCTCCCCAGAACAGGAGGCAGAGTGGCGCGAATATTTGGGAGGGCCAGATCGAAACCATTTTTCTCCGCTAGACCAAATCCATGCAGGTAATGTCAGAGAGCTGCAGATTGCCTGGACCTACCATACGGGAGATAGTGGTCACATGCAGACCAATCCGATTATTGTGGATGGGGTGCTTTATGGAATGACCGCAGGGGTTCAGCCCTTTGCGGTAGATGCGGCCACCGGAAGGGAGCTATGGAGGCATACCGGGGGTGCCAAGGAATCTTTCAGTGTTAACAGAGGGGTAGTCTACTGGGAAAAGAGGGCAGACAAACGCATTTTGTACTCCCAGAGTGAATGGTTGTATGCGGTGGATGCACGAACAGGAGAACCTGTTACCAGCTTTGGAGAGGGAGGCAGAGTTAGTCTCAAAACAGGTCTGGGGCCTACCGCTGCGGATAAAATGGTACTTTCCAATACGCCAGGGACGGTGTACGAGGATTTGATCATCATGCCACTGCGGGTCGCGGAGGATCATCGGGCAGCATTGGGACATATTCAGGCATTTCACATAGAGACAGGCGAATTGGCTTGGGTGTTTCATACCATTCCCCATCCAGACGAGTACGGGTACGATACCTGGCCACCCGATGCGTACAAAAACAACGGAATAGGCGGTGCAAACAATTGGGCGGGCATGGCTATAGACCGCAAGCGGGGTATCGTGTATGTTCCCACCGGGTCCGCTGCCCCCGATTTTTACGGGGGAGATCGGATTGGTGCCAATCTCTTTGCGAATACCTTGTTGGCCCTAGATGCAGCCACCGGGAAGCGAATTTGGCATTTTCAAATCGTACACCATGACATTTTGGACATGGACCTGCCCGCACCTCCGAATTTAATACAGGTACAGCACGAAGGAAGGTTGATTGATGCCGTAGCGCAGGTAACTAAACACGGGTACGTTTTTTTGTTTGATAGAGAGACAGGCGTACCCTTGTTTCCGGTGGAGGAGCTCACCGTTCCTCCATCTACGATTCCGGGAGAACAGGCTTGGCCCACCCAGCCTCTGCCTACAAAGCCGCTTCCTTTTTCCCGGCAGATAGTGTCCGATTCGCTGATCAGCCCATGGGCAGGTAACCGGGAGGAGCTGTTACAGATTCTGCGGGAAAGCGGATACCAGGGGCCCTTCACTCCCCTGAACGAACAGGGAATGCCCGTATTCCCAGGACTTAGTGGAGGAGCTATCTGGGGCGGTGCGGCGGCGGACCCCGAAGGCATTTTGTATATCAATAGCAACGAGATGGCCAGGTATATGGGCATTGGACCCAGTACTTCACCGGAGCAGCTTCAGGCAATGGGTATCGGTATGCGGGTGTATACGCTGAATTGTGCGCCCTGCCATGGAAAGGATCGGAGGGGCTACCCCGCGAGCGGATATCCGTCCTTGGAAGGATTGTTGAAGAGAAAGACCTTCGGGGAGGTTGCAGAGATTGTTGCCGGCGGAAAGGGAATGATGCCGGCATTTCCAGGTATTTTGCCCGGAGAGAAAGCTGCACTACTGGCTTACTTGAACGAATCGGACCCATTCGCACAGGCGGGAGACGAACCTGGTTTAGTTCCCGAATCAGAAACCGATGAGTTGCCAGCCTATGTGGTAAATAGGTACATGAAGTTCCTGGATGATCAGGGATATCCTGCCATTGCGCCTCCTTGGGGCACGCTAAATGCTATTGACCTAAACACTGGGGAGTTTCGCTGGAGCATACCATTTGGAGAGTATCCGGAGCTATCTGCTCAAGGGATTCCCCTTACCGGAACAGAAAGCTTTGGAGGTCCTTTGGTAACAGGCAGCGGATTGCTGTTTATCGCCGCTACACAGGATGGCAAGTTTCGAGCCTTTGACACACAAAACGGGGATTTGCTGTGGCAAACGGTATTGCCCGCAGCGGCATTTGCTACCCCCAGTACTTATTCGGTCAACGGGAAACAATACGTGGTGCTGGCATGTGGTGGTGGCCGTTTTAATACCCACAAGGGGGATATGTATGTGGCTTTTTCACTTCCCTAATCCATTGGATAGTTGTATTATGGCCGTAAAAAGCGTAATATGGTACCTGTAAAATACCCTCTTTGTTTTTATCCAAAATACCTAGCTTCTATGATAACGAGAAAATTAAACGAGGCGTTCTTGGTTGTGCTTTTGCTGTGTTTTGCCAGCCCTAATCTATTTGGGCAATCGGAAACAGACGAACACCGCATCAGTACACACCGAAAGGGCACCTTGTCCGTCTACGCCAAGCCAGGGCAGGAAGTGCATATACGGCAGCTTTCTCATGAGTTCTGGTTTGGGGCGGCTCTGAGTAATGGATTTGTGGGCTCCATGTCGGAGGCCGACAAACAGCAGTACGCAGAGAAGTTTTTACAGAATTTCAATGCTGCGGTAACCGAAAATGCTCTGAAATGGCACAGTATGGAAAAGGAAAAGGGCGTGGTGGATTACTCAGTGGTAGATGCACTGTTGGAATGGACCGACCGACACCATATTCCGCTACGTGGGCACAATATTTTTTGGGGTATACCCAAATTTGTTCAGGAATGGCTGACCGCTTTGGATGATGAGTCGCTTGAGCAAACCCTGCGTGTCCGCGCATTGGATGTCACCACAAGGTATCGAGGTCGTTTTGCTGGCTACGACCTGAATAACGAAATGGTGCATGGTAATTTTTACGAAGACCGATTGGGACCGGATGTTACCAAAAAGATGGTGGATTGGTCGCACCAAGGGGACCCGGACGCGCAGCTTTTTCTAAACGATTACGATATCTTAACCGGAAACCGTCTCGATGATTACCTGAAGCAAATCCGAGGCCTAATTGGGCAGGGTGTTCGCATTGCAGGTATAGGCGTGCAAGGCCATCTCCATGCGGAGAGTTTTGACCGCAATGAGTTGCGCAGGGCTCTGGATTCCCTCGCGGTTTTTGGCTTGCCAATTTTGGTGACGGAATTTAATGTACCCGGGCAACGCTCGAAGTATTACCGGGAAAATATTCGGGAGCTGACGATGGAGGAGGAAATATTCACGGCAGGAGAGTTGGTAGACTATTACAAGATATGCTTTGCTCATCCTTCGGTGGAGGGGATTTTGATGTGGGGATTTTGGGCAGGCGCCAATTGGATACCCGCATCTTCTCTCTACCGACGGGATTGGTCTCCTACCGCATTGGCGGAGGCCTATCAAGATCTGATATTTAGGGAATGGTGGACCGAACACCGTGCAACAGTAGGCCACAACGGTGTCGTATCCCTCCCGGCCTTTTTTGGTACGTATGAAGTGCAGGTGGGCGACGAGGTACGCACGGTCACCTTGAATAGGGGAGGAGGTAGTGCGAAGGTGGACTTTTTGATGGGAGCCAAATGAGGCAGTTGACGTTGGTGTCCTACGGAAAGGCCGCTGAAGCATTTGAACTTCGCGAGTCGCCTACTCCAAACCCAGAACCAGGTCAGTTACTCATCGAAGTGGAGGGGTTTGGACTAAACTTTGCCGACGTGATGGCGAGGCAGGGGCTGTACAGGGAAGCCCCACGACTTCCTTTTGTACCTGGCTACGAGGTGGTAGGGAAGGTTTTGACACCAGGCGCGGGAGTAAGCAATGATTGGCTAGGTAGGCGAGTAGTGGCGTTTTGTCGCTTTGGTGGGTATTCTGATCATGCCTTGGTAGATCATCGGGCTGCGGGAGTAATACCTGAATGTATGCCTCCTGGGGAAGCATGTGCACTTGCTACGCAATACTGCACGGCCTATTACATGACGGATTACAGCAATAAGCTGAGAACAGATGAGACTGCGCTGATACATGCCGCTGCGGGTGGGGTAGGTACGGCACTGGTACAATTGTGTAGGCGAAAGGGAATTTTTACCATCGGTCTATGCGGATCGGTAGAAAAATTGGCCTACCTCCGGGAGATTGGAGTGGATCTTCCGATTTGCTACAAGGAGCAATCCTATCCCGATGTGATCGAAGGTCGGTTGGGCAAACGAAAAGTGGACTATGTTTTTAATACAAGCATGGGAAAAAGTTTCAGGGTAGATCGCAAGCTGCTTAATTATGGGGGTAAACTATTTTGCTTTGGTGGAGCGTCACGCAGTGGATCAAAAGGGTATCTAGTAAACGATCTTTCCTTCCTATTCCAAACGGGATTTTTGAGTCCACTGTTTATGATGATGCAATCCCAGAGTATTATGGGGGTAAACATGCTGCGATTGGCCGACCATCGGGTAGGGGTTATTGGTGCCTGTCTGAGGGAACTGATTGATTTGCACACGGCAGGAGAGGTCCACCCCCAGGTAGGCGGCACTTTTTCTGCTGCCGAAATTGCATCGGCCCATGAGATGCTGGAATCCGGCAAAAGCATGGGCAAGATCTATGTACACTGGACTTAAAGCTGTGTCTTTGATTTCGGAATGATGAAATGGGGGAGATATTTCTTGTTAGTTCATTCCTCTGCCACTTTTGGAGCCAAATTGATTGACTATCGACTTGGCGAGTGGATTTCCGTTTTGGGCAGCTTTTTGAATGTCACGCATACCTTGGCTTGGATTATCTTCCAAGAGGCAGATACCTCTCCGAGCGAGTGCGTCGTAGTGATCCGGTTTTCTTTTTAATACTTCGTCAAAATCCTCAATCGCCCAATCGGAAAAGCCCAGTTTCATCAATGCAAAGCCTCGGTTGTAATGGGCAGAGATGTTGTCAGTTTCTAATGAAAGGTACGCATTTAGAGCGGTAACCACACCCAGACCATCTCCTTGATAGCCCCTTGCGATCCCTAAGTAAAAGTAAGGTTGCGGATTTTCGGGCTGTTGATCGATGGCCAATTGCAGGAATTCTTCCGCACTTTTGAAGCGTTGGTTTTTGATCATGGCCCTGCCAAGCAATAGCAGGATATCGTAATCGTCCGGATCGTGCATGGCGGCTTTGAGTAAGAGTTTTTCCGCCTCGGCCATGTTATCTTCTTTCCAAGCGATCTTTCCCAGCCCGGCAAGCGCCTGCGCGTACGTAGGTTGGTATTTTAGGATTTGCCTGTAGTCAGCTTTTGCATTTTCGTAATCCTCCAACTCCTCATAGGATCTTGCTCTGAGGTGTAGGGATTTTACGTCCGAAATACTAACAAATAGGACCCTGTTAAATTCGGCGATGGCTTTCTCGTATTCTTGATTGCGGAAGTAGGCTTCACCTTTTTGAAACTGCCCTATACAACCTGTCATGACGGTGAGACTGAGCAGAAAAACTATCGGAGAAACTTTCATATCAAACGCTAGATTACTAATTGATTAGTTAAATATACGGGAAAGCAATGAATATGAAAACTTTAACGGAAGTTTTTTGGGGAAGTTGGCGTTTTTTGGTTTTTATGGTAACGACATACCATCTGATAAAGAGCTTATTGGCGTTTGCTGCGAATAAAGATCATGGCAATCGCTGTCGTAAGTATGCCCATAATCAGGGCACCGATTAGCCCCTGCACTACATAGTTTTTGAAATTGAAGGTTGCTTCTGCCTCGGCGGTTGTTGCATAAAAGCCCAATTCAACCGAACGGTTAATCACATTCGGGAAATATTCGGGTGTAATGAAGTAGGTCGTAACCCATTGCGTGATCGGACTGAGCAACGAAATAAAAATGGATAGGATGACACCGGAAGTCAGGCCCTGTCGGTAACTCATTTGTCCTTTATAGAAATTGTGCTTTTTGTCTTTCAACGCCAAAACCATAACAATGATGGCTGGAATGGCAAATAGGTTGGTCAGGTACAGGTGGTAGTCGATGTATTTGTCGTGCAAGCCACTCAAGTTTTCCAGGGTCATCCATAGCAATACTACTACCGAAAAGACGATTGCCCATTTTAGTTCAATTTTTAGGTTTTTCATGGGATTAGAAGGTTGTTGAAATCACGTTGACTGGATAAAAATATTGTTACTCGATTGAATATAAGATAAAACGATCGATTTTTTAATCCAAACTGCCTGTTTATGTCACCTGCGCAATCCAATCAACGAGTTTGAGGCATATGTCTCTTTTGGGCTATGCGTTGCGCAGTAAAATTCATCGAAAAAAGGCCGGAACCAGCGTATCTAATAGCCAACGCATCGCAGCCACTTGAGTATAATAAACGCAGTTTTTATCCTACTAGAACTGGTGTTTTGTTATCTTTAGATCCGAAACCGAATGAGTTGGTTTCAAATGGTTATGTGTAAAATAACCCGGAATTCACTAAATCCTAGCTAGGAAAATAGTTTTATTAAATTTAGAAATTCCGGTTACATTTGGGCTCGTAAGGTGAGCTAGTAGAACAACAAAAAATCGCTTCTTCTCTTTCTGCTTTAGTTTCACTCATCACGGCACAGGCAGAGAAAATTGAGCATTTGCATCAGCATAAAAAGGCATTGATGCAGGGGTTGTTTCCGGAAATTGTAATTAATTAACGTTATCATGATAACTGAAGAAAAAGTAAAGGAACTACTAGTAGATATGGAAAGTGATTTGATAGAAAGAACCATTTCTGTTAAGGAAAGCAAATTGGGCCCGGCGGTTTGTGCATTGTCCAATGATTTTCCAAATCACAGAAAAACGGGCTACATTTTATTGGGAGTTCATGACGATGGTAGGCTAGCGGGAATGACTTGGCCAGATAAGGAATTGCAGGCTATAGGAAATGTAAAGACAAATGGTAACGTGCTTCCCCAGCCTTCAATGGTAGTAAGTTCAGTTTTCCAATTTCCGGAAGGAGAAGTAGTAGTGATTCAAGTCACCCCTTCTTTCTATCCACCTGTACGCTACGACGGCAGATGCTGGATTCGAATAGGTCCCAGAAGGGATAAGGCTACCATAGAGGAAGAAAAAATATTGATTGAAAGAAGGGCTTCCTATGCAAGGACCTATGATCTGGTTCCTGCATTGGGAGCAAGATTAGATGATTTAGCCCTTGAATATTTTAAGTCAACGTATCTGCCTGCCGCTATAGATAAAGACACTTTAAAGGAAAATGGAAGAACCTTAGAGCAACAATTAGCATCCCTACGTTTTTTTGACAACAAAGAGCAATGTCCGACAAATGCTGGTATTTTGATATTTGGGATTAATCCTGAATTCTACTTGCCGGGTGCTTACATACAATATGTAAAATTCAATGGTGAACAAATGAACAGTGATGTAGCGTATGAAAAGAAGTTTTCTGGGGCATTGATTACTGAACTGAACTCGATGGATGATTTTATCAAAAACATTATAATCAAGGAAAGGCCAGTGAAAATTGATTCCCTGAAAGAAAATAGTATCCGCAACTATCCCTTTTGGGCACTTAGAGAACTTCTAATGAATGCCATTATGCATAGAAATTACGAGTCAAATTCACCAATTTACATTTATGAATTTTCAAATCGTATTGAAATTATAAATCCGGGGGGCTTATTTGGCGATGTGAATGCCCAAAATTTCCCTAATGCCAGTGATTATAGAAACGTTGTGCTTGCCGAAGCTTTAAAAATATTGGGCTATGTAAACAGGTTTAACTACGGGGTAAAGCGAGCAATCGATGATCTTAGCAAAAATGGTAATGGACAACCTGATTTTGATTTAAGCCTTAGCACCAAATTCAAAGTTTCCATACCCATTAACAAAAACTGGTAATATGAAATCAATAATATTCTTCAACAACAAAGGAGGAGTTGGAAAGACAACCACCGTATATCACGTTGCATGGATGCTTTCTGAGTTAGGAATTAAAACTATAGCTATTGATTTAGATCCTCAGTCAAATTTGACTTCCATGTTTCTGAGTTCAGAACGGTTAGAGGAAGTTTATGAAAATAATCTTCCTATCACTGTTTTAGACTCCATTAATCCGGTATTATCAGGTGACCCGTTCTATCCTGTCCATATTGAGGAGATAAATGAATACCTTGGTTTAATTATGGGTAATCTTTCGTTATCAACATTTGAGGATAGCCTGAGTGATGCTTGGCTAAAATGCCTAAACAGAGATATTTATTCATTTAGACTAACCAGCCTATTCAACACCATTATTCAAGATGCAACAGCCCAATTTAATGCGGAGTATGTTTTAATAGATGTTGGACCTAATTTGGGTGCAATAAATCGAGCGGTGACCATCAGCTCTGATTTTATTGTGATGCCTGTGGCATCAGACCTATTCTCTCTGCAAGGCATCAAAAATTTGGGAATTACCTTGAGTACTTGGAAAAAGCAGTGGGATCAACGAAGGGAGTTGAAGCCGGAGAATATATCCTTCCAAATACCCATTAATCTATCAGTTCCTATTGGTTATATCGTCATGCAATATTCCGCTAAAGAAAGTAGGCCTGTAAAGTCTTACCTTAAATGGGCAAATAGAATACCGTCCGTTTTTGCAGAATATGTTTTAAATAAGGACGTGGCAATTGCCTCGGTCGAAGAAGATGATTATTGTATTGCATTGTTGAAGCACTATAGAAGTCTAGCGCCAATGTCCATGGAGTCTCAAAAACCTATTTTTTTGCTAAAGCCCGCAGATGGTGCAATAGGCGCGCATGTTTATGCAGTGCAGAAAAGTTTTCAGGAGTTTGAGTCATTGACTAGGAATATTCTGGATAAATGCCAATAATTATTAATAAGCTCTCATGACACATAAAGACCCACAGCCATTAGGTATAACCCTTTGGGATATAGCGGAGAACTTTCAAGGATCAACGCCTCCGGATGATTTTCATAATTATATGCTTTCCTTTTTATTCCTGGGGTATTTGTCGCACAACTATGATGAAGCAGCAAAGAAAGAGCTGGGGGAGGAACATCCTGTGTTAGATACAAATGATTACCGAACGCCTTTAGCAGCATAGTATGTTTATTGGATTACCCCACCAGGGTACCGTTTTCTACCAGCCGATCCACCCCCAAGAGGGACACGGCTGAACCGGGCCCTAACGCGCCCAATACAAGGCACTCGCTAAGCACGGTTGCAATTTGTTTTGGTGGAAAATTGACCACGGCGATTACCTGTCTGCCCACCAACTCTCGTGGGTGGTACATCTCAGTGATCTGTGCCGAAGATTTTTTGATGCCATAGGGTCCAAAATCAATCTGTAGTCTATAAGCAGGATTTCTGGCCTCCGGAAAATCCTCAGCGGATAGCACCGTTCCAACGCGCATCTCAACACGCTCGAACTCCTCCCACTGCAGGGGCAGGTCATTTTTCATCATCAACTTGTTTTTGTCCTCACTCTCTTCCAACTATGGTTACATCCTGGCGCGTCTATCGATTCGTGCCTCAGGCCAGTTCTGTCAAGAGAAAGTCCTGAATGTACCTATTGCAAGCCACAGCCGCAACCACTATGTGTAAACCCGCGAATATGTTCGTGCCAAGGAAAGGCTTCCTGGAAAAGCCCGTTTTCCCAGTAAAAGGCCCCACGTTCCTTGGGTTCGTTTCCGATTTCGTCCATGGTAGTGGCATCGTACAGCCTGCCGTTAACCATGGTGTGGGTGATGGATTCAGAGTGCCGAATATCCTCTAGGGGATTTTGATCCAACACGATAAGATCTGCCAATTTACCCGCTTTTAGGGATCCAATATCTTCTCCCATGCCAATGTACCGGGCGGCGTATATGGTGGCTGTTTTCAGCGCTTCGTGGTTACTCATACCACCTTGTGCCAAGCTCCAGAGTTCCCAGTGTGCTCCTAGCCCTTGCAATTGTCCGTGGGCTCCCAAATTAACCTTTACCCCTTTTTCAGCGAGTTTGGTTACCGATTGGGAGGTGAGGATGTGGCTGTTTTCGTACTCTTCGTCAGGAACCATGGTACGGTGGCGGGAGCGAGCATCTACAGTGCCCCTTGGTGTGAATTGCAGCAGTTTTTCGTTTTCCCACACATTGGTTTTCTGATACCAATAACGTTCTGCATTTATCCCTCCATAATTGACAATCAGGGTAGGAGTATAGCCGACCTCCGTCTGACTCCAGAGCTCCAGTACGTCCTTATAGACGGGTGCGATTGGGATATTGTGTTCGATCCCCGTGTGGCCGTCGATGACCATGGTCATATTGTGAAAGAAGGTGGAGCCACCTTCCGGAACTACATTCACGCCCAACTCCCGCGCCGCTTGCAGTACCTGCTGCCGTTGATCTCTTCGGGGTTGGTTGTAGGATTTGACGGCAGTAGCGCCAAAGGCCTTGGTTCGCCGTATGGACGAGCGGGCATCCTCGAGCTTGTTGATCACCGCTTTGAAGTCTCCATCGGCACCGTATAAAATAAAACCAGTGCTAAAGATTCTTGGCCCTACCAAGGCACCACTTTTTACCATTTCCGATAGGGTAAATACGGTCTCGGTATTGGCAGAAGGGTCGTGGGAGGTGGTAACTCCAAATGCCAAGTTGGCATACAGTTGCCAGTTTCGCTGCACCGTCAGTCCATCCCGAAAGGCTCCCACATGGGCATGTGCATCCACCATACCGGGCATGATGGTCTTTCCGCGCATATCGTAGCTTATCGCATCAGCGGGTACCTTTACCAACGAGCTTGGGCCCACGGCCAGGATCTGATTGCCTTCTACCAACAGGGTCCCGTTTTCAATGATTTCGTCCCCTTCCATGGTGATGATGCGTGCGCCTTCGAAAGCTATCTTTCCTTTCGGACGGTCTACATCAGCCTTAAGTCCGATAGGGATCCCTGCTCCTTCTTGTGCTTGTTTGGTGTTTTCCGAAGATAAGAAATCAAAACTCTCAGACAGCTTGTTCGAATAATAGCGGTCTCCCATCGTCCAAAACACCGTTTGGCTATCTTTGGACCAGTGTAGGTTGATCCCCGCATCGTTGGTCAATTGCGCAACGGGGACGGATTTGGTCTGATTGTCCAAGTCTATGGGTTGTCCATTCATTACCAGTGGTGCCACATAGGCTTTATGCAAATGGATAAAGGCTACCCATTTATTGTCTGGGCTGGGTACCAGACGGTTGCCGTAGCTGGATCGGATGTGGGTCCGCTCGTCGTGGCCATGGAGGTTCACACTCTTCAGCTCCTTGGTGATGCTTCCAAAAAAGGTGCCTCCGGTTTGGTAAAATATCCGCTTACCGTCTGCGGTAAATTGGGGGTTAGCTCCCTCGCGGGTAATTAGGCGCGGTTCGGAGCCATCTGCCGCCATGACGTAGAGACCGGGATTTTTGGAAAACGTTCTTCCCTGATCCAGGTTTCCAGGTTCTTTGCGGTACACAATCTGCCTTCCATCCGGCGAGTAAGCCGGGGTTCGATAGATGCCTTTCTCGGCAGTGAGACGGGTGACTCGACCGTCGTTGCGCTGGATCTCAGAAATGGTGCCTTTATCCAGATCGTTCCAAGTCACAAACAATACCTTGTTCCCGTCCGGGGAAAAGTGCGGTTCTGATTCAAAGTCACTGCCGGAAGTCAGTCGTTTGGGTTTTCCGTTGGGAAGCTGTTTGGTCCAGATATATCCGAGGGCTGTAAAAGCCAAGGTCTTGCCATCGGGGGAGGTTACCGCATGTTTTATCATTTTGGCATCAAATTCGCCCCGCTCGATGGGGTGGGTATGGTATACCCTTTCGGCTACCTGTATTTTGGCATCTACGGAAAAAGGGATGATGGAATGTGCCAACGTTTGGGTGTTGATGCGTTGCAATTTACCTTTTGCCCATACCACAATGTCTCTGCTATCGGGCATCCAGCTAAATCCGGGATATACGCCAAAAATGGCCCAGGCCGTTTGCTGATCTTTATTTAGATCATCAAATACTGGCCATTCCTCACCGGTTTCCAAGTCGTGAAGGTAAAGAACCGTTTTTGTTCGCACGCGCTTGATGAAAGCGAGTTTGCTACCATCCGGTGACACCTGTGGTCTGGCAGCTCCTCCCGGACCTCCGGTCAGGGTGATGGTTTCCCCAGTTTCGAAATCATACCGTTTGATGACATAGATCTGGTTATTCGGGTCCCGGTTGTATTCGAAAGCCCCGCCCGGAGCCATGTCTTCGCTGAAATATAGGTACTTGCCATCAGCCGACACGCTCGGCTCATTCACGTCCTGCTGGTCATTTTTGCGTTTGGTCAGCTGCAAGCCCGGTCCACCTGTGATGTGGTATTGCCACATTTCACCGGCCCCCAGGGAACGACCCGAAGTAAAATGCTTGCGGGCCACCAAGTAATTGCCGTCGGGCATCCAAGTTGCATTGTTGAGTAGGCGAAAAGTCTCCTTTGTTACCTGTTTGGCTTCGCTACCGTCTTTTTTCATTATCCAAATATTGTCTCCACCTCCTGCATCGGAGGTGAAGGATATCCACTCTCCGTCGAAGCTAAATCGAGGTTGTATTTCAAAGGGCAACCCGGTACGCAGTGGAGTGGCCTTCCCGCCCGTGATCGGCAAGGAATAGATATCACCCATCAGATCAAAGACAATGGTCTTTCCATCGGGGCTTACGTCCAAGTTCATCCAAGTACCCTCATCAGTGGTAAAGGTGATGTCTTTGAAATTCCAATCTCCCGGAGGATTGGCAACGTCCCATTCTTCGCTTTCCTGCGCCCAGACTGGGAATAGGGTCAAAAAACAAAAGAAGACTAACGGATAGCTAAAGGTATGCATCATCAATATTTTTGGGTTAACAGGACAAAGATAAGGGTTCTGGATTTTGGTCAAAGAAAGTCCGTTTTCCAGGTTCTGAGATACCCCGCCCGATCGTCCTTATTTTGAGATTGGCGGGAAAGCCACTCCATGGTTTCTTATCAGGTATTCTCCGGATTTAAAAAGGTCTTTCGTCGGGTACCCTCATACAATTCGAAATGCAGCAGGCGGCAATCCAACGTTCCATTGTAAAAGGGGATTTTACGTTTAGGCTTTAGCCCTATTTTTTTTCCCAACTCCATGTTGCCGGTAAAAACCAAACCGGCATAACCCCCGCAACGCTGTTTGAGAAAATCCCCGATGCGTTTGTAGGTTCCTTCCAGTTCCTCCATTTCACCCAAGCGCTGTCCGTACTCCGGGTTTAGAAATACGGCACCTTTTCCTCCCTCGGGTATACTGGTATCGGCAAAGTCACCGGTTTCAAACGTGATAAGTTCCTCTACGCCGGCTGTTTCTGCATTCATGCGGGATGCCGTTATGGCCCGCTCGCTGATGTCGGAAGCAATGATGGTTACCGGAACTTCTTTGATTTTCAGATAAAGCTGTTTCTTGAGTTGTCGATAGGTTTTTTCGTCGTAGCCCAGTAGGTGCTGAAAGGCATAATGATCTCTATAAATTCCGGGAAACCTATCCGTAGCGATAAGTAGGGCTTCGATAGCCACTGTTCCGGCACCGCACATGGGATTGATAAAGGGGGATTGACGATCCCATCCCGAGGCCATGATCGTGGCGGCTGCGAGTGCTTCCATCATCGGCGCTTTTCCGGGTACCATCCTATACCCGTGTTTTACCAAGGTTTCACCCGATGTGTTTAGGTAGATAGAGGCGTGATTGTTTTTCCAAAAAAGCTGGATTACCGCACCTTTGAAGTCGGAACCGGTATCTGGCCGTACATCAAATTTTTCCCGAAATCGGTCCACAATGGCATCTTTGACCGTCACGTTGGCAAAAAGGGGATTGTCCACTGTTTCGTGTTCGACGGTACTGCTTACGGAGAAGTAGCCGTCTCTGGCCAAGTAGTTTTCCCAAGGCATGGATTTTACCTTGCCGTATAGGTCTTTGATATGGTGTAGCGGAAAATCTATTAGGTTGAAAAGAACGTTGCTGGCAGTGCGTAGGTGCATATTGAGAATCATGCAGTCCAACAGACTGCCGGTCAACGTGACCCGTGTTCGGTAGGTTTCGGTGGGGGTGTAGCCCAATGCGATAATTTCCTGCTCCAGGTAGGGGGAAAACCGGTCGAAGCAGGTGACAACGATGATTCCTTTTCGTTCAAAATCTAACATGGGGCCAAATATACGTCGTTTATTTGAGATGCCTCCCTATTTTTGCCACCGCTTCGGCATGCTCCTGCGGATTGTTAACGTTTGTCAATAGGCCTCCGTCCGGCAGTTCCAGCCAGGCCACCTCCATGGATACTAATGCCTTGGCAGGAGAAAAATTACCTTGATTGAATTCGTTTTGTAGCCGCCGGTAGGAGCTCGGTTCATAAATGGTACAGAGGGGTTCCGGACATCCGGAATTCTTTTCACGGAATGCGGTAGCTTGTTTTTTGGGATCTCTACCGGCTACCAAGTATTTTAGCAATGCAATAGACAAGAAAGGCAGGTCGCAGGCCACCACCAGCCAGGCACAATCGGCACGGTGTGCAATAGCAGATAAAATAGCGCCCATGGGACCGCAGTCTGGATAATGATCCGTAATCGCTTTGCCGGGATCCCGGATCTGAGTGGTTTGGGTTTGATTGCAAGACAGGTATACGTCTAGGCAGAGTGGTTTTAGCAGGTTTAAAAGGTGCTCGCGTTGGGGAGTTTTTCCTTGATAGCAAAGGAGGCTTTTGTCTGTACCCATGCGCGAACTTTTGCCTCCTATCAACACCAATCCGTTGAGGCTATTCGCTACGCCTGAAGTCACTCTTACCCCCGGTTTTTTCCATTAATTTAAGCTCCCGTATGAGGATATCGTGCGAAAAGCCCTTGCACATATCGTAAATAGTCAAGGCCGCTACGGATGCGCCGGTCATGGCTTCCATCTCCACACCCGTTTTTCCCGTAAGTGCGGCGGTGCAGCGGATCTGAATGCTGGTTTCCGAAATCGGATCGATTTCAATCCGGATTTTTTCCAAGGCCAGCGGATGGCAGAGAGGGATGAGATCCGAGGTTTTCTTGGCGCCCATGGTTCCTGCAATGATAGCTGTTTGAAATACCGGACCTTTTTTCGTGACGATATCCTTTTCCTCCAGTAGCCGACGCATAATATCGTGGCCTAGCACCACCTCGCAGGTAGCAGTGGCGCTGCGTTTAGTCGTCGTTTTGGCTCCTACGTCTACCATGGTGGGATTTCCGGTCTGTTGGTCCAGGTGCGTAAAGTCTTTTTCTGGAAGTTCCATGGTTATGCGGGGTTTCGTTGAAGTCTTTTTAAGGTTGCGATAATATGATCGGTGGCGGTTGCTATGTCCGTTTCGGTAGTACTTCTTCCTAGTCCAAAACGGACACTGGCTTTGCCTCTTGCTTCGGAGACACCCATTGCCAGGAGCACATGGGAAGCGCGTTCGGTGATACTGCTGCATGCAGATCCAGAGCTAACGGCAATTTTTCGGTTCAACGCGATGAGCCATTCCTTGCCCTCGACCCCATCAAAGGATAGGTTGGTGACATGAGGAAGTCGGTTGTCGCGATTTCCATTTACCCGGGTTCCGGGCAGTTGCAGGAGAGTGGATTCGAGCATGTCGCGCAGGCTACCTAAGCGACGCGATTCGCTTTCAATGAGCCGTCCGGCTACTTGGCAGGCCCTGCCCAAACCCACTATCCCGGGGACATTCAGCGTGCCACTTCGCATGCCTCGTTCGTGTCCTCCTCCGGTCAACAAAGGCTCCAGCGCAACGAGTGGTTTTCGTTTTCGCACATAGAGGGCACCCACACCTTTGGGACCGTAAAATTTATGGGCAGAGAGCGCCAGCAAGTCTATCGGCATATCTGCAACATTTATAGGGATTTTCCCAACCGCCTGTACTGCATCGCTCATCAAAAGAACGCCTTTCTTCCGGGTCAATTCCCCTATCTCCCGGAGAGGTTGCAAGACACCGGTTTCGTTGTTGGCAGCCATCACCACCAGAAGTGCGGTCTTTTCGGTAAGCGCTGCGGCCACATCCGCCACATCGACCAGACCATCCGGCTTTACGGGTAGGTAAGTGGCACGAAAGCCTACACGCTCCATCGCTCGGACCGTATCGAGTACAGCGGAATGTTCTGTGGCTACAGTGACTATGTGGTCTTTTTCAGCGGGTTTTTCTTTTGCCATCATGACGCCACGGATCCCCAAATTAATGGCTTCCGTGGCACCACTGGTAAAGATGATTTCCGTAGGTTTTGCACCGATGAGCTGGGCTGTCTGTTCCCTGGCTTGCTCTACAGCATCGTCGGCCAGCCAGCCATAGGGGTGGTGTATGCTAGACGCGTTTCCAAACTGCTCCCCAAAAAACGGCAGCATGGCCTCCAATACTTCTGGGTCACAAGGGGTCGTGGCATTATGGTCCAGGTAGATCGGAAGCCGCATGGGTTATCGGGTCATCGATTCTGCCATCTGAATGGCACTGTAGGCATTTACTACCCCACCGGTACGGCTTAGCGCACCAAACGTTACCACTTCATCAGCACCAGGCTTGTTGACTTTCGTGGTACGTTCGTCGTGAACCGTGCTTTTCAGAATCTGGCGTACCTGATCGGGCTTCAACTCAGGGTAATAGGCCAACAGCAGAGCGGCCACACCGGCCACGGTGGGAGCAGCCATACTGGTTCCGCTGTTGTTTTTATACTCGCCTCCGGGCATGGTGGAGTAAATGTCTACGCCTGGAGCAAAGAAGTCTACTCCAGTACTGCTAAAATTGGTAAAGCTGGCGGGCAGGTCCTCGTTAGCCTGCCAGGAGGAGGCTCCGATTTCCAGCCAGTTAGACGCCTCGCCTTTCTTTTCGTAGAATCGATTGGGGTAGTTATTGGTAGGAGTGGTCTCTTTGGAACTGTTTCCGGCCGCATGGATAAGGACTACCCCTTTGCGCTCAGCGTATTTTACCGCCTTGTCAACAGCTTTTTTGCCGGGTGAGTAGGATTTTCCGAAGCTCATATTGATGATGTGGGCCCCATTATCTACCGCGTAATAAATGGAATTGGCGATGTCCTTGTCCCGTTCGTCGCCGTTGGGTACTGCTCGGATGGGCATGATCAACACGTGTTCGGCAATACCCTGAATGCCCAGGTCATTGTTGCGGTCGGCAGCGATGATACCTGCCACGTGGGTGCCGTGACTGGAGTCCGGACCGGTGGGGTCATTGTTACCATAACTCCGGTCCTTGTAGTCTTCCGGGTCATCTCCCACGATATCTCTGGGGTTAAACTCCGGGTTATAGGCGTATTTGACTTGTGTTTCAAAATGCTCTTTTGCCTCAGCCAGTTCGGAAATCACCTCGTTTACACTCATGTCGCTGTCCCGAATGTTGTTGAATACCTGGCTTAACATGCCCACGGCACTCTTCACCTTGGTATCTTCGGTATCTATCTGTGCCAGTTCATCTGCGCCAAAGTCATCCGCGTCCAAATGCTCCTTTACAATGTCGGCGGCCTGAATGAACATGTTTTCCATATTTTGAAAAAAGTTATAGTTCATTTCTGCTTCGGATCTGTCGGATTCGAAGTTTTTTTCGATGCGCTGCCAGTAGGCAAACTCTTTTCGCTGTTTCTTTTTGACGTCTTCTTCGGTTAGTCCACCGTATATTGCCTTCAATCTAACATATTCCCGGGTGAGTTCGTGGGAATCTTCGGCGATATGGGAGCCGTCCTTTCCTCCTATAAAGTTCCATCCGTGTACATCATCCACGTAACCGTTTTTGTCATCGTCGATGCCGTTGCCGGGTATTTCGCCCTGATTTACCCAAATCTTACCCTGTAAATCTTCGTGTGCTATGTCCACGCCGGAATCTATCACAGCTACGATCACCGTTTGCTTGGGCTGTTTGTCCTTCAGCAGTTCGTGGGCCTTTTGGGCACCGGTCCCTATGACGCCGTCATCTGCGGGATCCATCAAAAACCAATCTTTAGGTGCTTTTAGGCTATCTATTAAGAGGTGTGACGCCTCAAAATGGGCGTCGTAATATCCATAGGCCTGGCTAAATGTCAGGCTCAAAGCCATAAAAATAATCGACAATACTTTACGCATAGAAGTTGTAGTTAATTGATACATCGGATATACTTGGAAAATCCGTATAAGTCGCCAAAGTGACAATCGTTTTGTGACTAATCGTGCTTATTTGGTTTTATAAGGTTATGCTTCGCAATATAGTTTGCTTTTAAAATAGATATCCTATTCTGAATTCAATATTTTCTGCCACATGTCCGTGAACTTTCATAGAAGCACCCCCTTGCAAATGGTCGCTTAGCCGATAGAGTAACGTGTATCTCTGGTAAAATGATTTATCCGGCTGGTAATTTTTCGGTTTCCCCAAATAAACGGCCATTCGCTGGTTAAAATCAAATCTCCCAAACAGAAAATGGTGGGAAATATAAAGCCCATGGTTTATTAGGTCGTTCCGTTCGGTGTCCGGATAAAGACTGTGATCTATCGTAGCCTCCCATCCTCCGCCAAAGGCATTGATACTTCCTACCTGCCGGTATGCACCAAGTGACAAGCCAGCGGCAGGGCTGCGGTTATTGGAGTTGGGATTATTTTTCATGGTGCCAGCCACCTCGAGATACGGACGCCATCGATCAGGAACCTCATTGGCCTGATGGTCCGGAAAGTTGGGGTGTTGGAGAAAATAGTGCAGGCCTACACCCAGGGTCGGAAAGTTCATGCCCCGGTTTGGTTGCCGCTGTCCACCATTGGATATATGATTGTAATGCAGGGCCATGCTGCCAGACCATCGATCATTCAGGGTGAACTGAATTCGGGGTGAGACGAATATCAGGAAGCTTAGCGGTGCGGAGAAGAAGGTGTTTTCCGGATTGGAAACCTCGTCGTATACGCGGTTGAGGTAGCTGATCCCCAGACCGGTGGCAAGCGAAATCTGCCATTGCTTAGACCGAAATAGCAGTGGCTCAAAAGAGGTGGAGACGGTCGTTCCATGCCCCAATACCGAAGGGTTGCCAAATTGGTAGTGAGAAAGCTGTACGCCCAGGTAGTGAAAGCAGTTGCAGGCATCCCAGCGTTTTTTGTCCAGTCGCATCCGGTCGTAACTGAGTCGTATGCCAAAGGGGCTGCTCTGTGAAATTGGGATAAGGTCAGCGGCATGGGGAATGATAAATCCGTACTGGATGTCGGCCCCCAAACGGGTAACCGCTTGCTGGGCAATCACGCTTTGGGTGAGGCACAAAAGAAAAATGGCTAAAGCCTGCTTCAACGGATACATGGTTTTAGATTCTATCAATTGCACTGGTTTTTGGACAAAAGGTTTCGTTTACTTGAAATTTATTCCCTGCAAATGTTGTAAATTTTGGGTATACCGATTTACTTTGCAGCATCCTTTTACTTTTAGCGTATCTGGATTTATAAAGAAGAGGTGAGAGACAGGCTCGATGATCCTCTGGCAACCTGGAAAGTCCAAGGTGCCAATTCCTGCCGGGAAATCGTGTTGATCCCCGGGGATATAAAACCTATATATGAAAAAGATTCCTTCCGAACACCTGTATTCTCCCGTATCATTCGGTTCTCTTCTCCAGAAGTATTTCATGTGTATGACACATCCCACTGGTTTTTAGCCACGTGTGTGGGAAGCCTTGGACCTATCGGATATTTTAGTATTTTAAGGGGAAAAATAATAAACCTAAACTCACAAAAACATGTCAAAACAGTATCGTTTCGAAACATTGCAGCTACACGCTGGTCAGGAAGTTGATCCTACTACCAATTCCAGGGCTGTACCCATCTATCAGACCACATCCTATGTCTTCAATTCCGCAGAACACGGAGCAAACCTTTTTGCACTGAAGGAATTTGGGAATATTTACACCCGGATCATGAACCCGACCACCGATGTGTTCGAGAAGCGCCTCGCCGCATTGGAAGGAGGAGTCGCGGCAGTGGCCACGGCCTCCGGTCAGTCTGCCCAATTTCTTGCACTGAACAATTTTCTGACGGTAGGTGATAATTTTGTCACTTCCCCCTTTCTGTATGGTGGGACCTACAATCAATTTAAGGTTGCCTTTAAGCGGTTGGGTATCGAAGCACGCTTTGCAAAGTCTGACAAAGCTGCCGATATCGAAGCACAAATCAACGAACAAACCAAGGCCATCTATGTGGAAACCATCGGGAATCCGGAATTCAACATCCCTGATTTCGAGGCGGTAGCTGCGGTTGCCAAGAAATACGACATTCCTTTGGTCGTAGACAACACCTTTGGTGCCGGCGGATTCCTTTGCCAGCCCATCAAGCATGGGGCCAATGTGGTGACCTCTTCGGCCACCAAATGGATCGGCGGACATGGCACATCTATAGGTGGAATCATTGTGGATGGAGGAAATTACAATTGGGGTAATGGTAAGTTTCCTCAGTTTTCAGAGCCCTCTGATGGGTATCATGGGTTGGTGTTTTCCAATGTGTTTGGTATAGACAATCCGCTGGGATTACCCAATATAGCTTTTGCCATTCGAGTGCGCGTAGAAGGACTGCGTGATTTTGGACCTGCATTGAGCCCATTCAACTCGTTCTTGTTGTTGCAGGGATTGGAAACGCTGTCGCTGCGGGTACAGCGTACGGTGGATAATGCCCTCGAACTTGCCAAGTGGTTGGAAAGCCATCCGTCGGTGAAAAAAGTAAATTACCCCGGTCTGCCTTCCAGCCCCTACCACAAAGAAGCCAAAAAATACCTGCAACACGGTTATGGCGGAGTGTTGAGTTTTGAGATTGAGGGAGAAAAAGAAACTGCATCCACCTTTATTAATAACCTGACACTAATCTCTCACTTGGCAAACGTCGGTGATGCAAAGACCCTGATCATACAACCTTCTGCTACCACCCATCAGCAGTTGACCGACCAAGAGCAACTGGCAGCCGGTGTGACACCCACGCTGTTGAGAATCTCACTGGGAATTGAGCACATAGAAGACTTGAAAGAAGACCTCCAAGCAGCTTTTGATAGCTTGAAATCTTAAAAATGAACGTTACGCATCCGTACATAATCAGTGAAATGACCCAAGAAATTTTCAGTTGTGAAGAAGGGCTTACGTTGGAGTCGGGGGAGAATTTCCCCCAATTCCAGCTTAGCTATACCACACAAGGTCACCTTTCTCCCCGGCAGGACAACGTGGTCTGGGTGCTGCATGCACTTACCGGCGATGCAAATGCCCACGAGTGGTGGTCCGGGCTGATCGGGGAAGACAAGTTTTTTGATCCCACCAAACATTTCATTGTCTGTGCCAACCTGCTGGGTTCCTGTTACGGATCCACGCAACCTTTAAGTATCAATCCTACTACTGGAGAACCGTACTATTACGATTTTCCGCAGCTCACTACGCGCGATTTAGCCGCTGCCTTTGACAAGTTGCGCATGCATCTGGGTATTGCGCAGATAGATACCCTAATCGGAGGGTCGCTAGGCGGGCAGGTGGCACTGGAGTGGGCCTATACATTGAAGGATAGTTTAAAGCATGCGGTAATAGTCGCTTCAAACGCGAAAGCATCTCCCTGGATCATTGGATTCAATGAGTCTCAGCGCATGTCCATTGAATCTGACAGCACCTGGGGTCAAAAGAGCCCCGATGCGGGCAAGCGTGGGTTGGAAGCGGCCAGAGCCATAGGTATGTTGAGCTACCGTCATCCACAGACCTTTATACAAAGCCAAAGCGAAACCGAGGAAAAGCGGGACAACTTCAAAATCAGTAGTTATTTGCGCTATCAAGGGAAGAAACTGGCCAATAGGTTCAATGCACTGTCTTATTGGGTATTGAGCAAGGCCATGGATAGCCACGACGTGGGTAGGGGAAGAGGAGGCACCGCAAAAGCTCTATCAGAAATTCCCTGCAAAGTTTTGGCTGTTGGCGTGGACTCAGACGTGCTTTTTACAAGTGAGGAATCCCGCTACATCAGTAGGCATGTGCCTCGGGGGAATTATCGGGAAATTCACTCCATCTATGGACACGACGCTTTTTTGATTGAGTTTGAACAGCTAAATTATATCCTTACGTCCTTTTACTTGGAAACTATTCGCTGATCGCCCAAAGGCGTTATCCAGCGGAAACACTATTCAGTGGATTGTACTTCGGAGGGATTCGATGAAAAGTATACCACTTTGAAAAAAGACGCGGAATTATCGGTACACGGGTTTTGTTAGCTAGGTTCAAACTGCCGATGAACTCCCATGGAACAAACGCCACAATCTGCCGTAGGCAAAGGCTGGAAGCTACAGCATTCTTATAGATCCCTGCCGGATAAATTTTTCGCGAACCAAGAGCCGCAACCGGTAAAGGACCCTGGTATGGTGCTTCTTAACGAACCCTTGGCAGAGTCCTTGGGGCTCGACTTTGAGGATTCAGAGGAAAAGGCATTGGCCCAGTTATTTGCGGGGAATACGTTACCCCCCGGTAGCTTGCCCATTTCACAGGCTTATGCAGGCCATCAATTTGGAAATTTCACCATGTTAGGTGACGGTAGGGCGGTGTTGTTGGGTGAACAGGTAACACCGGATGGCACACTGTGGGACCTTCAGCTAAAAGGGTCAGGCCGCACGCCTTTCTCCCGGAGGGGAGATGGCCGAGCAACGCTTAAATCCATGCTACGAGAATTTTTGATTTCCGAAGCCATGCATGGCCTGGGAATTCCCACCACCCGTTCGTTGGCGGTAGTGAGCACGGGAGAGCCTGTATACCGGGAGCGGGTTCAGGCCGGTGCAGTACTTACCCGGGTTGCCAAAAGCCATATCCGCGTGGGTACTTTCGAGTACGCCGCGCAGTATTTGGGCAAGGAAAACCTAAAGTCACTGATGGATTACACCGTGCAGAGACACTATCCCCATGTTGCGAGGCAGGAGTTCCCAGCGCTCGCTTTTCTTAACGAAGTGATAGGCCAACAAGCGACCTTGATAGCCCAATGGACGCGAGTCGGTTTTATCCATGGGGTAATGAATACCGATAACATGAGCATTGCGGGAGAGACTATCGATTACGGGCCCTGCGCGTTTGTAAATGCCTATCATCCGGATACGGTGTTCAGCTCTATCGACACGCAAGGAAGGTATGCCTTTGGCAACCAATCCAAGGTGGCATTGTGGAACCTGTCTTGTCTGGCGAGTTCATTGCTGCCCTTAATCCATGAAAACAAGGAAAAGTCCATCACGATGGCCAAAGACTCGGTGTATTCGTTTACAGATAGATACAAGGAACGCTATGAAGACATGATGGGAGCGAAACTTGGCCTCGATACTCCGAACGAGAACGATAGGCAACTCATTTCGGATCTCATGGATACCTTGGTTGAATTGAAGTTAGATTATTCTCATACTTTTCTTTTTTTGCAGGGAGATTTCGAGCCGGAGGAACCGTCCGGTTTCTACCACCCCAAGTTTCAGGAATGGCAGATGCGGTGGACGAAACGAGTAACGGCGGAAGGAAGACCTTTGGAACAGGTGCAGCAGTTGATGAGGCCCCACAACCCCCAGGTGATACCCCGTAACCATCTGGTTGAGGAGGTCCTGGATCAGGCAGTAAACGGAGATATTCGTCCATTGTACCGTTTATTGGAGGTGCTCCAAAATCCCTATCAGGTAGACAGCACGCTGAAGCCCTATCAATCGATACCGGCAGTTGAGTGGGAGAGGGGGTACCAAACGTTTTGCGGTACATGAGTTCCTACGGGGAGTGGATGATTTCGCTTGCAGGGCATCGCTTTAGGCGATCTTCGTGTTTTAAGTGGATGTAAATGAATGTTTTAGGTTGTTAGTATGTCAATCAGGTCGGAACTAATACCGATTTTCTTAGCCTTTACGAATCCAAGTCATTAATTTGGATCTTTACTTTGTTCCACCTTTTGAAATTCATGTATGGATCTCTCTAACTTGTTTTCACTTTCTGAGAAAGTAGCCATTGTCACAGGCGCCAGTAAGGGAATTGGCTTGGCCACAGCCGAGATATTTGCCGCAGCCGGGGCAAAAGTCGTTATCAGTAGCCGAAAGCAAGAGGCATTGGATAAAGTTGTGGAGGATTTGACAGGCAAAGGGTATGAGGTCACAGGTATTGCCTGTAATGTAGGTGATTCCGAGGCACTCCAACACTTGGTGAACAGTACATTGGAGAGGTACGGACAAATTGATGTTTTGGTGAATAATGCTGCAACAAATCCTGTTTTTGGGTTGGTTCACGAAACCTCGCTGGAGGCATTTGATAAAATTATGAATGTGAATGTTCGGGCGGTATTTCAATTGATGAATCTTTGCTTTCCTTACCTGATCAAATCCACGAGATCATCTGTGATCAACATCAGTTCCATTGGAGGTCTTTCTCCCGAGGAGGGGCTGGGAATATATAGTGTGAGCAAGGCAGCCTTACTTTCTTTAACCAAGGCCTATGGGAAAGAATGGGCCGGTCACCAAATACGGGTCAATGCCATTTGTCCGGGACTGATCAAAACCAAATTTTCCCAAGCCCTTTGGGATAATCAAGCTATCTTGGATAAGATGATGGAAAGACTTCCGATAAAGCGGATAGGGCTTCCAGAGGAAATCGGTGCCGCCGCACTTTATCTTGCCTCCGATGCCTCTGGCTACACCACAGGTGCCGTTTTGACCGTGGACGGAGGTTTTACCGTATAGCAATCAATTCAAACTAAACCACATGGAAATACGCAATGTATGTATCGTCGGGGCAGGTACCCTAGGTAGCAGGATTGCAATGCAATGTGCCCTATCGGGGTACCGGGTTAGTATCTATGACGTAGATGCCCTGGCCTTGGAGCGCTCCTCGAAGTTGATGCGAAAGCTCTTTGGTCAGCTTTCCAAGTTGGAGATGGACTTACCGGAGGATCAAGAGGGGGTAATGGCTGCCATTCGGTTTATCCCACAGTTAGAGGAAGCCGTGCTTGATGCAGACCTTGTGAGTGAAAGTGTGACGGAAAACTTGGACATCAAGAAACGTGTATGGGCCGAATTGGGGGCAATTGCCCCGTCCAATACACTGTTCACAACCAATACGTCTTTTTTGCTGCCGTCGCAGCTTGCAGGTGCTACCGGGAGGCCGTCTTTGTTTTGTGCGTTGCACTTTCACGACGTTTTTTATGCCCGGCTCGTGGATATCATGCCCCATCCGAAGACAGATCCAACGATTATTCCTGTGCTGGAAGCGTTTGGGCGAAGCCTTAACCAAGTGCCGGTCGTAGTGAAAAAGGAATATCCCGGCTACCTTTTCAATACCATGCTGATGTCTTTTATCCATGCCGCCGGAAAGCTGCTGACCAGGGGTGTGGCGAATGTAGAGGACATCGACAAGTCTTGGATGGTCAATTTCCACATGCCCATTGGTCCCTTTGGAATTTTGGATCAGATCGGTTTGGATACCGCTTGGCATGTGACCAAAAACAATCCCGATAAATATACGCAGGCTTTTGCGGACCTGTTGGCAGGATATATGGAAAAAGGCAAGCTGGGAGAAAAATCCGGAGAGGGATTCTATACCTATCCCCGTCCCAGATACAAAGACAAGGATTTTCTGTATTGAGGTAAGCCTTTCACAAAAGGAACAAATTACCGCAGGGAGTCTTTCAATTTCCTTATTTTTGCTTTTAACCAAATAGAAATAACTAATTATAGACACATGAAAAATCAACTTCCTGGACGGGGACTTGCTTCCCTGTTTATTTTTTTCGTATTGAGTGCTTGTGGTGGGGAACGGGCAGAGACTGCCAATGATGCCGAAAGCACTTTAGCCCCCGAGGTGGAATTAAGCAGATTAGAACAAGAACACCTGACGGAACTGGTGGACTATGCAGATAGTGTAAATCGGGGCTTAAGAGAGGATACCGAACGAGGAAGTGCGCGGCTAGAGGTTCAGAGCAAGGTTGGTAACACCGCCGTCACCATCAACCATGGATCGCCTGGTGTTAGAGGCAGGGTTATTTGGAACGGGCTCGTGTCCTACGATCAGGTTTGGGTAAGCGGATCCCATTGGGCTACGGCTGTGACTTTTTCCAACGATGTCATCGTAAACGGTACCGATATTCCGGCGGGAACCTACGCGTTTTTTACCATTCCCGGTCGGGAAAAATGGGAACTGATTATCAACGAGCGGTATGATCAGCACCTAGCCGAAGAGTACTCCCAGTCAGAGGACCTTGTACGGGTCTCGGTCGAGCCTATTCCTTTGGAAGATACCATGCAGCGACTTAACTATGCGGTGGAGGAAAGAGGTCCCAAGCAGGGGGTCATAGCCCTGAGTTGGGATAAAATTAGGGTTGAGATGCCTTTTGAGGTGAAGTAAGGGCAGGTTCCTTCGCAGGTGGTGGTCGGATAGACAAAACATTTATATTTTAAGGTGGTTTGAAGATGACTCCACCAGCTCCAGCATGTTGGGGTGTGCAAATAATTGAGTTAACCATGAAAATAGGAGGGAAGGATGGGTAAACATGCATATGATGCGGTAGTTGTGGGTTCGGGTCCCAACGGCCTTGCTGCGGCAATTGTGTTGCAATCGAAAGGTCTTCAAGTACTGCTGGTAGAAGGCAAGGACACCATAGGAGGGGGGATGCGGACTATGGAGCTCACGCTACCGGGTTTTCACCACGATGTCTGCTCTGCCATACATCCCATGGCCGTAGCGGCTCCCTTTTTCAAGACTTTGCCGCTTCAGAAATTTGGCCTAGAGTTTTTGCATCCGGAAGTCTTGGCTGCCCACCCATTTCCGGAAGGAGCCGATGCAGCGGTGTTGCTGCATTCCTTGGAACAAACTGCGGATCGGCTTGGACGGGATAAGCAGCGATACCTTTCGCTTATTGGCCCCATACGCGACAAATGGGCCGAACTCTCAGGCGATTTTTTGGGGCCGCTGCGGTTCCCAAAAAACCCGTTAGCATTGGCTTCTTTCGGTTTGAAGGCACTTCAGCCGGCCAATTTTCTTTCCAAAACCTTTCGAGAAGAATCAACACGCGCGCTATGGGCTGGAATGGCAGCGCACGGTATTCAGCCCTTAACCAACCTTGCCACTTCCGCTATAGCCCTCGTGCTGTTAACGGCCGGACACCATGGGGGCTGGCCTGTAGCCAAAAGAGGATCCCAGTCACTGGCCAATGCGCTCGGTGCCTATTTCCAATCGCTGGGAGGAGAGATTCGCACAGGGCATATGATACACTCCATCGATGAATTGCCCCCTGCAAGAGCCGTCCTCTTTGATGTGAGTCCCCGGCAGCTACTACAGATTGCAGGCGACCGTTTTTCGAACACCTATAAATGGCAATTGGGGCGGTATAAATACGGTGTCGGGGTATATAAAATGGACTTCGCACTCGATGGGCCTATTCCTTGGAAAGCTGGAGATGCCCGGTTGGCGGGTACGGTGCATCTTGGCGGAAGCTTGGAAGAGATCGCCCATTCTGAGTCTATCATCTGGCATGGCCGCTATACCGACAACCCCTACGTCTTGGTGGCGCAGCAGAGTTTGGTAGATGATACCCGCGCCCCAAAAGGAAAACATACCGCCTGGGCATACTGTCACGTACCTGCCGGATCCACGAGGGACATGTCAGCTATTATCGAAAATCAGATTGAAAAATATGCGCCGGGCTTTAAGGACCTGGTGCTCGGGCGCCATTCGATGAACAGCGAGGACTTGGAGTTGTATAACCCCAACTACGTGGGAGGGGATATCAATGCAGGGGTGCAGGACATCACCCAGATCTTCACGAGGCCTGCCTTGCGTGTTTCCCCTTATCGTACATCTGCCAAAGGAATCTACATATGTTCCTCCTCCACTCCTCCTGGAGGCGGCGTACACGGGATGTGTGGATATCATGCTGCCAGACAGGTGATCAAAGATCTCTTTTGAGTGTTTTTTTACCATATTGCTCCAATTGATTTTCCACTTTTGAATTTATTTGGGCTGACAATAAGCAATTTACACTAGAAGTCTATAAAATCTATAGGGAATACGTGTAAATAAAAAATTATTGTGTAAATTTGTGGTGTTGAATGAAACAATGCGATCAGATTTTCAGTACTAATAAACGTAAGTAACGATGGGAAGTAACTTGGCAACCTCAATTGATGATAACGGTAACTCTTTAAATCCGGGCCTATTCTTGGACAAAGAAGAGATGGAGCGGGAAGTGTTGTCTGCTGGAGAGGCACTTGAGCGACAGGGTGTTAGACTGCTTGGGCGGCAGGCGGCTGACAGGGGTAATTACTCTGAGGTAACCTTTGAGCTTTCCGAGCGCTTCCAGTCATTGTATGGTGTATTGAGGGGGCTAAGCGAGCTTTACAGAAGCCCGGTCGCCTATATCCGCAGCAATCACAGCTACCATAATTTTACGTTACATTTCAAAGCAGAAGCTAAACAGGAGGTAAAAGCTTTCTTGGAATCGGTGTTTACGGTCTTGGAGAAGGAAATCCATTTCAAGAAAGTGCTCCACAAGGTTATTTCCATTCAACGAAAGCACGAGCAGGAAAACGAGCTGTTGTACAAGCAGTTGTTTTAAAAATCAGCATGAGTACAAATTGAGTAGAGGCTGTCCGAGAAGGGCAGCCTTTTTTTGAAGTGTCCAAGGAGGAGGATTCACGCGCAAGAACCAACTAAGCCCGCTACGACCGGCAGGGCCGGGTGACCGAGACCGGGGGATTGCCGAGACGGAATCTTCCGGGGCGCTACAGTCCATGCTCGTAGGTGCCACCTTCCCCGACTGCGGCACCTACGGCTGCGGGGAGGAGTGCAGGACAGTGCATACCGATACAGGTGCACAGGACACGAGAAGGACGATGAGTAAAAAGGCCCCGACAGAAGCTACAACATTGATTTTAGGTAGTATACAAACAACCAAAAAGCCAAATAGGAATTTTTGTTTCAAATCCACATAAGGTGATGAATGCAAGAATATAAGTGTTTTTTAAAGATGCGACCTGTTTGGTGCCTTTGGTGCTACCTCCGAACTGGATTTCCATGCATAGTCAGGAATAAATAAGGAAAAGTTGACTGATTTTATAACTAAATAGTTAATTTTAATATCGCTTGCTTTTGCTGTCTCAAAACACCTACGCAAGTGAAAATATGGGGTCTAAAATGTCTGAATGGTATTTAAAGTTTAGGTTAGAAACTTTGTCAATAAATGTTGCAGGAGTAGTTTTGGCCAACGTAATATTTTGAGAATTTGTTTCTACTCGTTTTCTGGATTTTCGTCCGAGTCCAGATTTGCCTCCGAATCTGAGGTTATGATTTTATTTTCAGGATATCCAAAAGCCTCATAAATTTGAGCCTGTTCTTTTAAAGTAACCAATCCGTTGGAAAGTTGAATGTTATTTTTCTTAAGCCATCTGGTCAACGTTTTGGCAGATATGCCATATTCATCTGCGATTTCCAATCGTGATTTAGCCCGCTGTGTCATAAAAGTCTGTAATTTGGGTTTAAAGAGTATAATTTTCGAAATTTATAAAATTTTTATAATACGACAAATGATTGGCTTATTTAGAACGCAATTATTTTTAAAATCGTAGCTCTCTTCTAATATTATATTTTAGAATTTTATAAAAATGTTTTTTAGTGTCCAATAATGTCCTTTTTTGTCCTGTTTTTTATTTTTTTATTTATTTAGTATTTCGTAATTTTATCCAAACAAAATTTTGAATGGTAACGAAGTATATTTTTAATCATTTAACTTCAATCAGATGGGTGGGAAAACTTAGTAGGATGTCCATGTTTTTTTTACTTGTCGGGATTTGTACCATTGCTTTTCTTCTAACGTTCTTTAACGGGTTTCAACTTGCATGGGATGACACTTGGCAAGTGCTGGAAAACCCGCTGATACAGGATTACTCTACACACACTATCCTATTTCATTTTACGCATTTTTGGCAACAACAATACTCACCTGTCAATTCACTATTCTACTGTATAATTGTATGGCTATTTGGAATTGAGCCAGCAGCATTTCATACGGCATGTCTTTTCATTCACTTGGCCAATACTATTTTGGTATTTGAAATCACTAAAAAACTAGTCTTGCAATTGCTCCCGCATGAGGCAAACTCTAAAACCATTGGTTATGCTTTTTTTACGGCTTTGATCTTTGCTATCCACCCGTTGCAGGTGGAATCGGTGGCTTGGATCAGTGCTTCCAAAATTCTGTTATATGCGTTTTTTGCGTTAGTGGCACTTTTGTGCTATATACGATATGTCCAAACTTCCCATTTTCTTTGGTTAGCAATCACTGTTTTGGCATACGTTTTGGGTTTTGGTTCCAAAGAACAGGCCATTATACTTCCCCTCAACTTGTTTCTTTTTGATTATATTTTCGGTCGGTTTGAGGGGTTGACATGGAAGAATGCCATGTTCTCCAGAGTAATGCTAGAAAAATCTGCTTTTTTACTATTGGCCATGGCATTTTGGTATTTCTCTTGGGTCAATAATACCGGGTCAATCCAAGTTGTGGGAGGATATCCGTTTTACCAAAGAATTTTATTTGGCATGCATAGTCTGGTGGAATATATTTTCCGCTTTCTGTTACCTGCCAAACTTTACTTCTTCCATCCATTTCCAATATCTCCCGGAGAATTACTACCTCCTTTTTATTATGGATACATTTTGATAGTGGGTATTATAGGGTATTTTGTATGGGAGAATTATTGGAATGGAAACCGATTGGTGGTTTTTGGATTTTTGTTTTTCTTGATTAACCTGCTTTTGGTGCTCCATATCATTCCCTTACCCCGACCGGTAATTACCGCAGACCGCTATATGTATCTTAGTTTGGTGGGGATAGCCTTGGTGTTGGTAAGTAAGTTGGATCAATGGTTGTTTTCCCGAAACACTCGATATCAATTCCCCTTAGTAGTAGTGTGTCTTACATGGTTTATTTTTTTGGGGGTGCACACTTTCTTGAGAACGGGCGATTGGAAAGACAGTGAAACAGCCAAATCCAATGTGAATGAAATTATAGAAAAAAGAAAAGCCCAAGAACCCGATAACCTCTTTAACCTTATAGAAAATGAATAATTATTTAATATCCATTGTTGTCCCATGCTACAATGAAGCGGAAAATATTCTGGCTCTGATGGCCCGTGTTGACACCGTTATCCGGGGTTATAATCACGAGATCATTTTGGTCAATGACGGAAGCCAGGATTATACCCAGAGGCAAATTGAGCTTGCTTCATCCGGGAATAAACATATTAAGTATCTTAGTTTTTCCAGAAACTTTGGGCATCAGGCCGCATTAAAGGCAGGTATAGACCATGCAAATGGTGACTGCATTATCACCATAGATGTGGATATGCAAAAGCCGCCAGAGGCAATTCCTGAAATGATAGCCCTATGGCAAGAGGGTAATGATATCGTGACCGCAATAAGCCAAAACGAAGGGCAGCCATCGATATTCAAACGCTGGACATCCTCGGGATACTATCGGGTTTTATCTTGGCTGGCTGATCATAAAATAATTAGAAACGGAGCAGACTTTCGGTTGATTGATAGAAAGGTAGCTGATATTATCCGCAGCCTCCAGATTCAGAACATCTATTTGCGGGGTATTTGCTCCTGGGTTGGCTACAAGCAGGCGATTACCTATTACCGTGAGGAAGGAAGATATGCAGGTACTACCAAATACAGCCTAGTCAATATGCTGAATCTGGCTAGCAACGGCATTACTTCTTTTAGTATTAAACCTCTCAGATTTGCTTTGGCAGTGGGATTGATTTTTGCGTTTCTGGCATTTGGTTATGGATTGTATGCGGTGATTATGGTCGGGGTGGGAAAGACGATAACCGGGTGGGCTTCTGTAGTAGCCAGTGTGGTGTTCCTGTGCGGCGTGCAATTGATTGTCTTGGGAGTAATAGGTGAGTATATAGGGAAAATATACCAGGAAGTAACCCAGCGCCCCAACTATCTTGTTTCTAAAACCAACATTTCCATACCCAGTAATTTCCGGTTGGAAGCGAGGCATAATTTGAATTCAACAGAAAGGAGGCCAGCTATGACCTAATCATTTAGGTATTTTCGATTCCCCAGATAGAAGGGAACCGAAGACGTGAGTGGAGACGAAATTACCACGATTCCTAAAATAATCTTATTGAATTAGGCATTTTGAAAATGGCTAAAATCTACCTACATTGCTCTGAAACACGGTTTTCATGGAAAAAAGGTATAAGAGTCTCTCCATATTCGAATTTCAGGAGAAGTTTCCCTCGGACAGGGAATGCTATAAGTAT
>NZ_JAFIEU010000017.1 GCF_020832325.1 Lunatimonas sp. | reverse complement strand
TCAAGGCTTGGCTCAGGGGTACCCACCATTCGGTGATGAACCTGCAACCCTATATAAACGAATATACCTACCGGTTCAACCGACAAAAGATGAAGGAAGGGATATTTGAGAATTTAATCGTCAGGATGCTGGGAAAGCCTCCATACCCCTATAAAGAGTTTATTTATTAAATGCCTAATTCAATTACGGTATTAACCTTGTATGCTCCTATGTCCACAACTTTAAACTATTAAAATTATGACCTAAATTCCTCGAACTTACACTTTTATCGGCGACCCAATTTAAATTCACATTGAGCTAGTCTGCTTCTAATAGCTTAAAAACCATACAAACCACATTTTAAAACAATCAATTGCCCATTTTCAGCAACTCCAATTAGCTGCAGACCTTGAGCCTTTATACATATTAAAACTAAATATACTTGAGACATACTTTTAAAACAAGTATCCTTTAAAAATGTTGGATCAAAATTTCTATTAATAAAAAAATATAATTTAATTATTTTTTTTATTATATAATACATATTTAAAACCTTACTAATAATAAAGATAAAATACTACATTTTTATGTTATATTTTAATTTCATAATATTAATTTTTTAATATTTTTAATATTAAAAAATTAATATTATGAACAAGTGGGTCATCACTTGGAAACGTACCGAAAACGGCTAAGCATATTTTCATTTTGTACTACCATACTCTATATCCGTTACGGATTATGTGCTCGAAGTACCTAATTCAGGCTTCAATGCCCCGCTTTCTATTTCCCGATTTTTTGCCAATCCATCGCCTTAAACAGCTGACCCAGGCTATTCAACACATTTTCAACCACCTCCTCGTTTTCTACCGGCAATTTAAAAAATGTCTGCCCGGTTTTTTCGTTCTTTTCGGTAAACGTTTGGGCTAGTTGCTTTGTCATCTTAGGGTCCGCAAAAGCCTTTGCCAACTGTACCATCCAGTCAGGCGTGCCACTACCTGGGCCAGACTCTTCTACAGGCGACCACTTTTTGGAGGCCTTTGGTGCTTCATCGTCAAACAGCCCCATCTGCTTGCCATCAAATCCAAGGTTGCTCTGAGAGTCAGGCGTTCTCTGGTAAGTCTCTTTTAGTTCTGCGGAATCCTCCGTCTCTGGTAAGAAAGTCTCACGAGGGATCTCGTCAACCACAGACTCAACACTATTCATAAATTGACGGAACCTGTCCTCCTGCATCATGATCGCATCATCTCCCCCATCCAGCACTCCCTCTGCCATGCTAGACTTAAACCGGAGCACGTCCAACATACGGTGCTCAATGGTTCCGTTTGAAACCAAGTTAATGATATTGACTTTCTTTTTCTGGCCCATGCGAAAAATCCGTGCTATCCGCTGTTCCAATACGGCTGGATTCCATGGAATGTCCAGATTTATCAGATAAGCCGCAGATTGAAGATTCAGGCCAACCCCTCCCGCATCGGTACTAAGAAACACCCTAGAATCGGGGTCGTTCATAAAATTATCCAAAAGATCTCTCCGATCTTTGGAAGGAATACCACCATGCAGATTTTCGAATCGGATTCCCAAATCCTCTAGTTCTTTAGCAACTAACCTGGTCATTCGCTCCCACTGACTAAAGATAACCACCTTTTCCCCCGATATTTCAAATATTTCTTCAAGTATCCCCATAAGTTCTGAGATTTTGGTGTCGTGCCGGGTCTTTTGATCCAAGACAAAAGTGCTGTCGCAAACCATACGCATCATATTGAGGTTAATCATCAGTCGCTGTCGGTCCTTTTCAGGTAGAAACCCCATCTTACGCCATCTATTCACCAAGCGACAGACTGTATCGTAACATTCATCATGGGCAGCCTGCTGTTCATCGGTCATAGGCACAAAAAGATTCTTGTCCTGCCGGTCGGGCAATTGCCGCAATACTTTCTTTTTGGTCCTGCGGATCATTAAATCAGCCAAAATCTCGCCAACTTGATTGAGGTCTTTGTATCCGATCACTTTGGTTGTCTCTGGATCGGTAATCTGATGGTTATACAGGAAACGAAACAGTGCGCCCAGTCGAAAAGGATCAATAAACTGAACAATGGAATACAGCTCCTCTAATTTATTTTCAAGAGGCGTTCCGGTGAGGACGATCGCATACTCAGAAGATAACTTTTTGATATTCTGCGAAATTTTGGTCTTCCAATTCTTTATCCGCTGAGCTTCGTCGAGAATAATCAGGTCAAATCCTGCTTCATTGATTTCCTTTAGATCGTAGCCGATAATGTGGTGGCTAACTATTTGATATAGAGTAGAGTCGTTGGCATATTGTTCCAAGCGCTTCAGCCGGTTTCCTTCAATGACCTGTACAGAACTTTCCGTAAACTTCTCGATTTCTGACTTCCACTGATACTTCAAAGAGGTGGGGCAAACAACCAGTACCTTCTGAACATGAAACTCCCTATGAAAGACTTCGGTAGCTGCAATGGCCTGAATGGTTTTACCCAGTCCCATTTCATCTGCGATAAGCACTCTACCGGATTCGAGGGCAAAACAAACACCCTCTCTTTGGTAGGGATGGAGTGTAGCTTTGATGTACTTTGCAAGCATCCCTTCATCGATCGCCTGCTTGTGATTGGCGATCCAAGCCTTTCGATTGACCTTTTCCCGTAAACCGATAATATATGACATAGCATCCTCGTAGCATCGGAAATCTGGATCCAATTGTTTAGCTTCCTGAATAAACACATCAAATGATTGAAGACCAGACACCTTCATACTTCCATCGGGATGAAAATAGGACTTGCTTAAAGACTTCATTTTCTGGTTATTAAGCGTCCCAATCCGAAGCATGACTTTTCTACCCTCACTGGTGTATTTCAAGAAAACCGAACTGTACGCAGGCGCAAACTGCTCGGTTTTATATCGCTTTTTTAGGTCTCTTTTTTTGCATATTTGAAGGAGTACAGCCTCAATATGTTTACAGGTACCCAACCCATTGGTCTTAAAATCATAGCAGGCACAGAAATTGTTGTTTTGTCCAGCTATCACTTGATTTGGGTTACTACGTATCGCCACTTTGTAAGTACTTCCGGAATGGAGGTTCTTCACTTCATAATCCGAAAAGACAGGCTCTGATCCCAGATTGGTAATTTCGAAGGATTGTATGCCAGCAAATTGTCTTCGCAGCCCTTCCTGCCATTGGTCCAACGTAAGATTTTCGGGCTTTCGGTGGTAAGGAATAGATGGCTTTTTATTCCGGTTTGCTGCGTATTTTTTCGGTTTTGATTTTGACGTGTTGGCCATGTAGCAGATAGGTTAACATAAAGATTGAATACGTATAATCAAATGTCCAGCTAAAACTAAGTAATAGTTTTAGCTGGCGCAACGCATTTATAACTAGAAATCGCTGAAAAATGATGATCTTTAAAGTCCCAGCTACGATCCAAAATTTTCGCAAACTACATTGTAGCGGTAATTCCAAGCAGTCTGAATTGAGACTACAGGACAAAAATTCTGTAGCCCTACCGTATGATGGATTGTCAAAAAAATTGCACTTTTGTTTCTGGTTACGTGAAAACTCACGACATTAGCGTCAGTTTAAGAGTAATTCTAGATTACTTGGACTAAATGGAAAGGATACTAACCTGTGTAAGCAGGTTAAAGACTTTGGTTTCTGTACGATTTCTTTGGGATAAGCGATCTTTTTCAAGTACCCGACGAAAAGCCTAATCGACTATTGGATGATCACAACACCGACCAAAAGATTAAGGGAGATAGATTTTTTAAGAGGAATGGCGATAATACTGGTATTGCTGCGGCATAAATACCTCTTTCCATTTACTACTAATATGGGTTGGATTGGAGTAGACTTATTCTTTACCCTAAGTGGATTTCTCGTTTCTGGACTATTGTTTAAAGAATATTTGAGATTTGGCGATATTCACCCAAAGAGATTCTTGATCAGGAGAGGATTCAAAATCTACCCAATTTACTATTTGTTTTATGCATTCTACCTAATACCCATTTTTCTGGCGGATAATTTCAGCCTAAAGGGATTTCTTTCGGATATGCTTTTTGTTCAAAACTATGTTATCGGCTGGGGATATGCCTATCCTGCAAGTTGGTCATTGGCTGTGGAAGAACATTTTTACGTTGGGCTTTCCCTCATTCTTTGGTGGGGGATTAAGTATAAGACAACCAATCGAATGCACTATGAAAAACAAATAAAAAGGGGATTGACAGCAGAAAGAATACTGTGCTCGATATTGTGCACCTGTCTAATTCTTCGGTTGGCCAGCAACTTGATGTTTCCTGACCAAGACGCCAGACACACCACGATGACCCACTTACGAATGGATTCGCTGATAGCTGGTGTATTTATCTCCTATCTCTACTATTTCAAAAGAGCGAAACTTGTTAGCGTATTTTACACCTATAAAAAACGCCTTTTTGCCCTCGCTGGTATCGGATTGATATGGACACCGTTTATCGACCCTATACCATCATTCTTCGTAAAAACCATCGGATTCACGCTATTGTACGTTTCATTTGGTATTATTCTGATCTACTTCATCACTACGCCTAGAGTGAACGAGCACATTAACAGGATTTTTGGGTCGGTAACCGTTGATTTGATAAGTAAAATCGGGTATTGTTCCTATTCGATTTACGTAATACATACGCTAGCGAATTACCTCAGTTATGAAGTATACTCAAACTTAAATATTGCCTACAATCACTACATTGACTTCCTTCTTGCAACAAGTGCTTCTGTGATTTGTGGGATGCTTATGACCTATTATGTGGAAGACTATTTTCTAAAAATTAGAAATCGGTACTTTCCAAGTAGAGTGCAATGAAACAAACATGGTCAATTAGACCATTCACTACCGTAAAAACCGGCCCTCACCCAGCGAGATTCCCAGAATCGAATTTACCAAGGATAGAATCAGGCTAAATAATAAGGCCCACCAAAAACTGTCTACCGTAAATCCGCTGACAATGGATGCGGCAATGAGTACCAGCACTGCGTTGATCACCAGCAAAAATAATCCCAGCGTAACCAAGGTGATGGGAATGGTCAAAAAGATCAAAATTGGCTTGATCGTAATATTCAGTAGCGCCAATAACGCAGCAATGATGATACCCGTCAGGTAATCATCCACCTCTATGCCCGGTAATATATAGGCTGTAAAAATCACCGCCAGGCCGGCGACTACCAACTGGAAAAGAATTCCAAGTATTTCTTTTGGCTTGCTCATAGTACTGATATCGATGTGACGTGATTTTTTCCAATGAATGTGCAAAACGTGTACCTCAACCCCTAAAATATGAGATATATCACTTTCTACGAAAAAAACCGCTGATTTTTTCTTCGTAAATGCGCAAAGACCTTAACTTTACAGGGTTAATTAGTAAACGTAATTCATAACAAAGTGATTCTAATCGTTCTCTTCCTCCTCCATTGGTATTTCTCTCTCTTTTGTCAAAGCTTCTTTCTTCACCGATACGCCGCTCATCAGATGTTTTTGATGAATAAGTTCTGGGAAAAGTTTTTCTACATATTCACCTGGATCTGCCAAGGGTCTTCGTACCTTTCGCCAAGAGCCTACGCAATCCTTCATCGTATGCACCACGCATACAGCGACACACCTAAAGACCCCCACAGCCCCCATCATACCGAAAATCTCTTCACCATGATGTGGAAGACAAAAAAGATATACAACGACCACTTTACCTTCCGGGTGAAGCCGGAGGAGCGCTTTTCTAAAGATGTGCCAGATTGGAATAAATTTGACCTTTTTGCAGATACCATGGTTGTCCGGGTAGGATGGGCCTTAGTCTACGTCCTGATCTACGTGCTTAGCATTAGCGTATTTGAACTTGCTGGTACCCACTGGTGGATGTATTTCATGCTCCCTCTACATTTTATGATGGGTCCGGTCCACGGTGCCATCGTTAACTGGAGCGGTCACAAATACGGTTACGCCAACTTTGATAATAATGATAAGTCGAAAAACTCCTTGTTCTTGGACTTTTTGATGCTCGGTGAACTATTTCAAAACAACCACCACAAACTACCGAAGCGCCCTAACTTTGCGGTAAAGTGGTACGAATTTGACCCCACGTACCCTATAGTGAAGCTTCTGCACGCTTCCGGTATCATAAAATTGAAAACAGCATAACCTTTTAAGTCACCAAATAAACCACCAAATCGGTGGTTTATTTATTTTTAGATATTATTGATTTAAAAATTCTCCAGTTTTTGGCTTTACACTGTATTTATTGATAAATATAGTTTATTTTTGAACCATCAAAAGTTCAACAAGCAGGCTTCGATAGGCAAACCTATCGCTCGCCGGGCTTACCGTCTATCGGCAGTGTTCCCAACTTGTAACCACAGAAATACACTCAAACCACAAACAAAGATGAAAGAGCTAACTAGAGCAGAAGAGCAGGTGATGCAGATTCTATGGGAAGTCGAAAAAGGATTTGTCAAAGATTTGCTTGCCAAAATGAACGAACCAAAACCGGCCTATAACACGGTCTCTACCATCATCCGGATATTGGAGAAAAAAGGCTTTGTAAGCCACACAGCCTACGGTAAATCACACGAATACTTCCCAATTGTTTCCAAGGATGAATACCGCCGATTTTCCATCGAAAATCTCTTGTCGGGATATTTCAATGGGTCATTTGCCAAGTTGGCATCCTTTTTTGCAAAGGACGGAAATATGGATGCACTTGAAATGGAACGCCTGTTAGTCGAGGTAAAAGGAGAAGTATTGGAAAGCGACCGTTGATGAAACCCCAAAATGGACGCCTTTCCAAACACCCAATTTAAGAAAGCAAGGGCTGCCAAAACCAACCGCAGCCCTTGCTTTTAGTGTTTACAATTATACTAACAGCTCCTTCACCACCCGACCGGCAACATCTGTGAGTCGAAAACGCCGCCCTAAATGCTTGTATACTAATTTTTCGTGATCCAAACCCAGTTGGTGCAATACGGTGGCCTGAAAATCATGTACATGTACCGGATCCTTCACGATATTGTACCCGAAGTCATCCGTCTCCCCGTATACAAACCCAGGCTTAACACCCCCTCCGGCCATCCAAATCGAAAAACACCTTGGATGGTGATCCCTGCCGTAATTTTCTTTGGTCAGCTTTCCTTGTGAATAGTTGGTTCTGCCAAATTCACCCCCCCAAATTACCAGCGTTTCATCCAATAGTCCGCGCTGTTTGAGATCTGTCACCAATGCAGCGGTCGCTTGATCGGTGTCTTTCGCCTGCGCTCTCATTTCCTTTGGTAGGTTACCGTGCTGATCCCACCCTTGGTGATAAAGCTGTACAAATCGAACTCCATTTTCCGACAGCTTCCGCGCAAGTAGACAGTTGGCAGCATAAGTACCGGGCTTCCGGCTGTCCTCTCCATAGAGATCAAAAATCATGTCCGGCTCCTTGGACAGATCAGTTGCCTCAGGTACTGCGGTTTGCATCCGGTAAGCCATTTCATACTGAGCGATCTTTGCATGAATCTCCGGATCTCCCAAACGCTCAAAAGAAAGTTGGTTCAACTCCGCCAGGCGGTCCAGCATTTTTCGCCGCTGTGCACCACTCATGCCTTCTTGATTACTTAAGTACAGTACCGGATCCTCACCGCTGCTGAACTGCACACCCTGATGGATGGACTCCAAGAAGCCATTGCTCCACAATTTGGAATACACACCCTGTCCATTTCCTGTCCCCTTAGACAACAATACCGTAAACGCAGGCAGGTTGCTGTTCTCACTGCCCAAGCCGTAACTAAGCCAGGCGCCCATGCTGGGTCGGTTACCCTGTTGGGCACCGGTTTGGAAAAAGGTAAGTGCCGGATCGTGGTTGATTGCCTCAGTATGCATGGATTTGACAATACAAAGATCGTCTACGATTTTGGCAGTATGGGGAAACAACTCGCTCACCCATGCCCTGGCTTGCCCATATTGTTGAAAATCATAGAGAGATCCTACCAACGGAAAAGAGGTCTGACTGGAAGTCATGCCTGTTAGCCGTTGGCCTTGCCGAATAGATTCAGGCAGCTCCTCCCCCCACATCTCCCGTAGCTTGGGTTTATAATCAAAACTTTCCAACTGAGAAGGGGCTCCATTTTGGAAGAGATAAATTACCCGCTTGGCCTTGGGGGCAAAGTGAGGAATCCCGGCAAGAAAATCTTCTTGCTGATTGCCCGACCTGCTACTCAACAGGTCGGGTATCAAAAGAGAACCCAATGCTACTGAACCCAGCCCAAGACTTAACTTCGAAAGAAAATGCCTTCGGTTGGTATTCAATCCATGTTCGATGATTTCTTTTTCCTTCGTCATGACTTCGTAATCGCTTCTTCTAAATTATAAATAAGGCAAATCACCTGCATCAATGCCGCATGGTGTACCCGATCCAAAGAGTCATCCTGTGGATATTCTCCCACAGTCAGTATTTTTTCAGCCACTTCCGTGTGATTCCGAAAATAGGCAAGTTGTTCTTCGTGGTAAGCTGCCAATATCCGCCTTTCCGAATCCGATGGATGCCGGTTTACGATTAGTCGAAATGCGATCTCAAGCGTTTCGGGTCCCTTCACCGAATCGCTTAAGAGACGTGCCGCCAATACACGTGCCCCTTCTAGAACCATGGGGTCATTCATCATAACCAATGCCTGCAGCGGGGTGTTCGTGGTAGTTCGCTCCGGATCACAGACATCCCGGTTACTCGCGTCAAAGATACTCATGCTTGGCGGTGGCAAGGTCCGCTTTATAAAGGTATACAAACCCCGACGGTAAAGCTTTTCGCCGGTATCCTGAATATAGGTGCCTAAAAGGCCAAATTTCGCCCCCGTGGAAGCTGCAGCCTCCCAAAGACCCTCTGGCTGGTAGGGTTTGACGCTGGGACCACCAATTTCACCGTTCATCAGACCACTGCTCGCCATTACCAAATCTTTCACGAATTCTGCCTTGACACGCTCTCTGGGTGCTCTAGTGTACCACCGATTGGATGGATCCGCATGCAGTCGCTTTTCATTCACCTCGGAAGACTGACGGTAGGTAGCTGAATAAACCATCTGCCTGACAAGTCGCTTGATATCCCATCCATTTTCCACAAAATCAGCTGCCAGCCAATCCAATAATTCGGGATGGGTAGGCAATTTTCCCTGCATCCCAAAATCGCCAACCGTTTCCACCAGGCCTGTCCCGAAAATTTCGGCCCATATCCGGTTTACAAACACCCTGGCTGTAAGTGGGTTTTGGGGGGTTGTGAGCCATTGGGCCAGTCCCAGGCGATTCTTGGGATACTGATCCGAAAATGGTAAAACGGCGGAGGGAGTACCTGGATCCACCTGTTCGCCGGGTGCATCGTACACCCCTCTCTCCAACACGTGCGTAATTCGCACACTGTCCCGCTCACCCATCACGGATACGATAAGCCCAAGTGTATCTTTCTTATTGACGAAGGATAATATCCCTGCTATGTCTTCATCCGTGATGTCTATCTTGGGATGCTTGGCATAGGTTTCGGGACCACCGATGTTTGATTCGTGCCCTACTTCCCGGATATTGTTGAAAAATGCATATAATTGAAAATACTCTTTTTGGGAAATCGGGTCGTACTTGTGATCATGGCATTGGGCGCACTCCATAGTGATTCCGATCATGGCCTTGCCGAAAGTATTGGTCCGGTCTACTACATACTCTACCCTGTATTCCTCGTCAATCACCCCCCCTTCCTCTGTAATCTTATGGTTACGGTTAAACCCCGTCGCTAGTATTTGCTCTTTTGTCGGATTTGGGAGCAAATCTCCTGCTAGCTGCCAAGTCAAAAACTCGTCATAGGGCATGTTTTTGTTAAAAGCGTGTATCACCCAGTCTCTCCAAGGCCATTGACTGCGAAAATTATCGTCTTGATATCCATGGGAATCTGCATACCTGCCTATATCCATCCAATGCACCGCCATCCGCTCGCCAAAGCGTGCACTGCCCAGCAGTTCATCCACTAACCGCTCGTAGGCGTCGGGGCGATCATCAGCCAGAAAGCGATCCTGAAGCTCCAAAGCTGGCGGCAAACCGGTCAGATCAAAGGATAGGCGCCGGAGAATCATCTCTTTGGGCGCTTCCCCATTTGGCTTCAGTCCACGCTGCTCTTGGGATTCCAATATGAAATAGTCTATCTCGTTAATTGGCCAGTCTGAATCCCTGACTACGGGAATCTCAACTTTATTTGGAGGAACAAAAGCCCAATGAGGTTCGTATTTTGCGCCTTGCTTAATCCACTTTTCGATCAGCGTTACCTCTCTATCGGTAAGCGATAAGTTGGATTCCGGTGGGGGCATCTTCTCCAAAGGATCAGTAGAAACAACCCTTCGGAAGAGTTCTGAATCTTTGGGGCGACCGGGGACGATCGCATGCCGATCAGGAGTATCTTTCAATGCCCGCAGAGCCTCCTCCTCTATATCCAACCGGAGACCGGCCTCCCGCTTATTGGCATCGGGTCCGTGGCAGGCAAAGCAATTGTCTGAAAGGATGGGCCGAATATGTAGATTATAGCTAACCTGATCGGGAATGCGCCCTTCTCCATCTACAGGACCTTTACAAGCAATTGCAAATAAAACGGATAAAACGCCCACTAGGCTGGCCCCGCAAAGCTGCCATTGGGTCTGAAGGAAATTGATCATCAGGATTACAGGACGCATCAGGGACTAGGATTTTGTGATCGTTTCTTCCATGTTATATAAGGTGTGTATGACCTGCATCAGGGAAGCAAGATCTATTGCCGACAGGTCTGTTGGAATCGGGGAATCCCCTACTTCCAGCAATTTCGAAGCGTTTGCTTCGTCCTCGCGAAAGTCTGTTACTAACTCTTGATGAAAATCAACCAATACCTGTATTTCGCGGGAATCGGGAATTCTTCCCACAATCCGAGTGAAAGCTTCTTTCACAGCCTGCTCCGTGGGCTTTCCGTCCCTCAATAAAGTCGCAGCAAGCACCCGGGAAGCCTCTAGAACGGTGGGGTCGTTTAACATCACCAATGCCTGGAGGGGAGTGTTGGTTCGTGTGCGCTCGACCTCGCAAACGTCGCGATTACTGGCATCGAATAGGATCATCGAGGGCGGCGGAACGGTTCTTTTTATGAAGGTATACAACCCCCTCCGATAGAGTTTCTCTAAGGAATCCTGTTTATATGTCGCCAAATTGCCTCTTCCCGAGGTAGCCAGCTCCCATAATCCAGGCGGCTGATAAGGTTTCACACTGGGCCCTCCAATTTCCGGCACCAACAAACCGCTACTTGCCAATACCACATCGCGGATATGTTCTGCAGGAAGACGCATCCGCGGAAATCTGGAAAATAATTTATTATCGGGATCCCTGCGTCTCTTCTCCTCTGTCATGGTGGAACTTTGCCTGTAAGTAGCCGACATTACCAGGGTCTTCACCAAATGCTTCATGTCCCATCCAGACTCCATAAAATCCACCGCCAGCCAATCCAATAACTCCGGGTGGCTGGGCAAAGAACCCTGCATACCAAAATCTCCCGGCGTATCTACGATGCCTTCTCCGAAAAACTGCATCCACAACCGATTTACAAATACCCTCGCAGTAAGTGGATTATCCCGGTCAAATAACCAGTACGCTAGGCCCAACCGGTTGGAGGGATATCGGTCTCCAAATGGTAATACCGCTTTTGGAGTACCCGGACCCACCCGCTCCCCATGAGCCTCATAATCCCCCCTTTCGAGGATATAGGTACTTCTCAATGTGTCTAAATCACCCATCACAGACACGCGAAGGAATCCCGTCTCCGACTGCAAGGCATGGAAATTAGCACCTGATTTCACGTCCCCGATTAATGCGACCGACATAGCCGTAGAATCGGGGCGATTCACAAAGGACAAAATACCCGTTACATCCTCATCTGTAATTTCCATCAGGGGATGCTTTGCCGGGCTTTTCCTGGAAAATCCCGGAGTAGATTCCTCTATTCCATATTCAGCCACCTGATTGAAAAAGGCATAAACCTGAAAGTATTCCTTTTGGGATATGGGATCGTATTTGTGATCGTGGCATTGGGCACACTCTAGGGTAAGGCCTAAAAAAGCCTTTCCAACGGTATTTGCCCTATCCACCACGTATTCCACCCTATACTCTTCGTCGATCGCTCCGGATTCCTCCGTGATTTTATGGTTACGGTTAAAAGCCGTGGCTAGCAGCGTCTCTTTGGTAGCATCGGGCATTAAATCCCCTGCCAGCTGCCAGGTTACAAAGGACTCATAAGAAAGGTTTTGATTAAACGCATGAATAACCCAGTCGCGCCAAGGCCATTGGGTTCGATAATAGTCATCCTGATAACCGTGGGAATCCGCATACCTTGCCAAGTCCATCCAATGCACTGCCATTTTTTCTCCATACGTCTTTCGAGCGAGCAATTCATCTACCACTTTCTCGTAATTCTCGAGGGACGGATCGGCGATAAATGCATTCAGTTCCCCGAATGTGGGAGGCAAACCGGTAAGGTCCAGCGTGACACGCCTAAGGAGCTGAGCCGGATCAGATTCCGGATTTGGCTTAAGACCTAGCTTTTCCTGCTTCTCTAGGATAAAATAATCCAATGGGTGCTTGGGCCACGAACTAAATGCCACCGTTGGCAAGTCCGCTTTGGTGGGAGGGATAAATGCCCAATGCGGCTCATAACGAGCGCCCTGCTGTAACCATTTCTCCAATAGCTTAATATCCCGATCACTCAGTGTAAGGTTCGATGAAGGAGGAGGCATCAACTCATTGGGGTCGGTTGAAACAACCCGCTGAAAAGCAACCGATGCCTTGGGGGAACCGGGCACCCAAGCATGACTACCGGGACTATCCCTCAGGGCAAGAAAGGCTTCCTCGGGGGAGTCCAAGCGTAATCCTGCCTCCCGCTTATTCGCGTCCGGTCCATGACAAGCAAAGCAATTTTCCGACAGAATCGGGCGTATGTGTAGGTTGTAACTGATGACCTCGGGTATTTCACCTTCACCGTGGTGCGAACTGCCTTCTCCACAGCCTACAACCAATAACAACCACCCACAAACGGCAGCCGGAAAAACCCTTAAAACGTTAACAAGCATGAAGGTATCAAATCAAACGACAATCTCTTAAAGATAGGCATTTACATCAATTTTACCACGGTAATATAGGATAATCGGTCTTTAATTTATCTCCCCACCAGGAATGTTCGCCCACCTTTTTTCTGCATCATACCATAGGTATCCGGCTCTAACCAATAACGGTGAATCAATATTGTTGTGATACAGTTGGCCTGTTCCCAAACCCTGTGGCATTTCCGATTCAAAGGTAGCTGTAAATTGCGCTATGGCATTTAACCCAACATTGCTCTCCAAGGCGGAGGTCATCCACCAACCTATCCCTTTTTCCTCTGCCAAACGGATCCATGTCGTTGTTTCGTAAATGCCTCCCAGCAGGGTGGGTTTTAAAATGATAAAAGCAGGCATCACATTAGCGAGTAGTTTACTCTTTTCTGCCTCATCAAAAATACCGATCAACTCTTCATCCAATGCGATGGGTACTGGAGAATGTGCACATAGCTTCGCCATCTCTTCCCACTGTCCCTGTCCTATCGGCTGTTCGATACTATGAAGATCCAATGCGGACAACTTTTCCAGCTTGGTCAATGCGTCTTCCGGAGAAAATGCCCCATTGGCATCTACCCTCAGGGTAATTTCTTCTTTTCTATACCGCTTCCGTACCTTTTTTAGCAAGTGGTATTCCGTATCAAAGTCAATCGCACCGATTTTCATCTTGATGCAGGAAAACCCAGCGGCCAGCTTTTCCTCGATCTGCCGTTCCATAAATTCCACTTCTCCCATCCATACCAAACCGTTGATGGGTATGGGTACTTGATTGTCGAAAAATCTATTTGGGAAAATGCGGCGCCTTCCCCCATGAATCAGATCCAATAAGGCAGTTTCCAACGCAAAACGGATACTGGGGAGACCCTCCAGCACCAATGCGGCTACCTCTTTAAGAATCATGTCTGGATCTGTAGAAAACGCCACCCCCTGCAAGCCATCGCACACCTGTTGAAGACATGCTCGAAAATCCTTTCGATCATCCAAGCTTAGTCCTACCAACGGTCCTGCCTCCCCTATCCCAACCAAACCTGGATAAGTATCCGACCGAATCCGTAGCAAGTAGTTATGCTTTTCCTGCAAAACCCCTCTCGATGTGCCCGCATCAAACTTAAACTTCAAGTGCAACGGCTCAAACGATGCGGAAACTCGTATTTTTTCTGTCGTTTTGTTCATAGTTGTTGTAAAATAGAATTCAACGGTATTAACTCATCCAACTGGCAGAGAAAACCTAATCCATCCGTAGGGTGCCGGCTTTTTTTAGAACACTAGAGGGAAACATTCCGCCGAGTAGTCCCTAGCCAAGTGGCACAAAAACCATCGCTACGCATTACCTTTGCTTCCTGATCTAAATCTTAGAGGCACGCAAAACCACTACGAATAAATCCTTTATATTTGCCGTCGATTGACCAAAACTAAGGATTTATCCCCATTGTTTCCCCACATCGCTACCATGTCTAACCAATCCATGTTACAAAAGACAGATTTCTGGTATGAGTTGCCCGAGCATCGGATCGCCAAGTTTCCCCTAGCACAGCGAGACACTTCCAAGTTGCTATGGTATAAGGACCAGGAAATTCAACATCACCAATTTCAAGATCTACCCTCATTGATTCCCGCCGATTCCCTGTTGGTATTTAATAACACCAAGGTGATACCTGCCAGGCTATTTTTTCAGCGGGAAACAGGTGCGTGGATTGAAATATTCTTGCTAAAGCCTATATCACCTAGTACAGTAATACAAACCGTGATGGAAGAAACCGAGTCAACTACTTGGGAAACCCTGATAGGCAACTTGAAACGATGGAAGTCTGGCGAGGAGCTTAAAAAACAGGTGGAGCTATCTGGCCGAATAATCAACCTCACCGCTACCTTGGTAGACCGGGAAAAACGACTGGTACAGCTAACTTGGGATCAACGGGAACCATTCGCTTCACTAGTAGAGGCCATCGGCAAACTTCCCCTTCCACCCTACCTCAACCGAGAAGCTACCGAAGAGGATAGCGAACGGTACCAAACAGTATACTCTCAGGTAAAAGGCGCGGTGGCGGCACCGACCGCTGGATTGCATTTCACCCCAGAGATCCTCAGAAACCTTAAAGACAAAGGGATATCTTTGGATTATTTGACCCTACACGTCAGCGCGGGTACCTTCCAACCTATCGCGGTAGAGAATGTAAAAGAACACTCCATGCACGGCGAGCAAATGGTCTTTTCACGGGAAAACCTCGAGGCATTGGTACAGGCCAAGGGAAGCGTGGTCGCTGTGGGAACCACTTCCATTCGGTCTTTGGAAAGCTTGTATTGGTTTGGAGTAAAGTTATTGAAAGAGGGGGATGCTACATTTATAATTCCCCAAACCTACCCCTACGAACATCAGACTGAATTACCTGATTTCCGAGAGGTTTTTCAGCATGTGCTGGACTGGATGGATGCGCAGGGAATCAGCCAATTGGAAGGTGAAACTTCTATCTATATTTACCCGGGATATTCCTTCAAAGTAGTATCCGGACTGATAACCAATTTTCATCAGCCCGGATCAACCCTTATCCTTTTGATTGCCGCATTCACCGGAGGTGCTTGGAAAAAAATTTACGAAGAAGCACTAACCAACGACTACCGTTTCCTAAGTTACGGTGACAGTAGTTTATTATGGCTCACCTGATTTGCGTCTCCTGTTGTCACAATGACTGGTTAATCGCCACTTCCTAATTTCTGAATACCATTGATCAAGGATTGGTAGTACGTACGTCCTACAGGCACCTTTTCATTGGCCACGCACAACTCCTTGGGAGAAATGGTAGAGATCTGTTCTAAGTTTACGATGTAAGATTTGTGAATACGGATAAACAACTCATCCGGCAAAATCTCTTCAAATTCCTTCAAAATGTTTCGCAGTGAGTATGTTTTTTTAGCAGTCACCAAGGTGGTATAGTTTCCATCTCCCTTCAGATACACAATATCCGGATAGGCTACTTTTGTAAGGCAACCCTTGTCTCTGATAAATATTGCATTCTTAATCAAGAGTTCCTTTGTGTTGAGATGCGTGCCATTGGTCCCATTACCTGCAATAACCTTCAGTGTTTCGTTAATTTTCATATGGTTGCTCATTAATGTAAATCAGTTACATAACCACAGCACTACGGTATTGTTTGAGCCGTATTAAAATTTTGGATGTCTCTGTAAAAGAAAAACAAAACGGCCACATATTGGACCAAAATCACCCAGGGAGATTCCAGTACCGGGACACTTCGATACGCAACGTAGGAGAGAAATATAAAAGCTGACCAGACCTGCATGGTTTGAAGCTTCGTAAAAACACTTAAACCCAAAGGAAGGATTATATACCAAGGATGTACTACCGCATGCAGCATTAAGTAACACACATAACTAAGTACAGATAACTGATAGATATTCAAATGAATACGAGATTGAATGGCTAACCACAGGATAGCAGTGGCTGAGATTATCGACAACAGGGGAGTCACGTATTGGATGGGATTGTAGTCTATCCAGAACATGAATATTTCTCTAATCAAATAGTAAATAGAAGCGTTAAACTCAAATTTCCCATAATAAAGACTAAAGCTTGTAAAAAAATTATCTTGAAATGGATAAATTGGTAAAAGACAACAAACTAACATCAAAAATAAACCGAGTGTAAATTTACCTAAATCGGAAAAAGAACGACTTTTTGCTAACAGCATCGGCGCTAATAATAATGGCGTAAGTTTTATAGCTATAGCAAGACCGAAGCAGCATCCAGACCAAACAGATCTTCGACGAAAAAGCCAAAAAGTCCCCAATACTGCCAGCAACATCAATCCTTCAAAATGTAGGTTTCCGGCTATCTCAAGAATCACCAGCGGGTTAAGTGCATAAAGCAATGTTTTCTTGGGTGAAAGCCCTTGGCTTAACAGCATTTTATGCATTACGAAAAAAACCAAACCCTCAGCAGCTATCAATACGATCCGCAAAAACACCAAAGCGTGAAAAAAATCCGATTGCCCAACGTACACCGAAAGAGCAAAAAATAACTGATTCACGGGAGGATAAATACTGTAGTACCCCGATGAATTCAGCAATGGATGCAACGCTGAAAGAAACGGAGCCTCCGCGATACCCTCCTTGGCTAAAAGTGTATCAGGCGTAAAGGCATATGGACTAATACCCTGCAGCACCAAGTAGCCATCCCAGAGAAATCTGGCAAAATCGTCGGACAGCGTTGGCCAAGAAAATACCAATAGGACCCTAGCTAATAGACCCAAACCAAAAAAGTACCCCAAGGCTAGGTTTTCACCTTGGGCTATTCGATAGAGCCAAAAAAAGCAAGCAAAACTTATCCCATACAGTGCCATCAGCGGTACCGATTGATCTCTCGTAAAGGAATAACCTATCAGCCCAATGCACCCTAAAAACACCGATGAGATAGCCAAAAAACGAATGGGAAGCCCTTTCATGGTACTAACTGAAGCTCCTTTCTGTAGCGGATATCTTGGAGTTTGTTTTTATTCCAATAGTCACTTTTCGGAGATTCGTCTTATTAAGGGTTAACACCTTTACCGCATCTCGGCCCGCGCTTTCCGGGTGATCTAATTTTACCTGATTCTTTTGGGATAAGACTTCTGTAACAAAAACTAAGACAACCTCCCCTTCTCGAGGTTCACCATAACGGTATGGGAGTAAGTCAAAACTACTTATTTCTGAGGTTCCCTGAAACCAGTAGGTACCCCATGCGTCCCCATCCAACCGATCGCGTTGGCTACCGTTGCAGGCACAAAAAAGAAGGATACCCATAGATAGGTAAAGTAAAGCCCTTACTCTTCCATGGATATCCCTGTGTCTCATGAATACGGGGTTTGCTCCGGTAAATCCAAGTCCTCGTTCTGCTCCAACTTCTTTTTCACGACATCGTGGGGGTATTTCAGAGCAAGCTCTCTGATCTCGTAGGTAAATCGACTGTAGGCTTCTTCCCACAGCTTTCGCTCCTCCTCGGTATAGGTATAAAACCCCCTACCGTTGAAAACACCATTCCCCCCCTCCTCTACGATCTCACTAATAAGTTTATTGGGCTCTTGCGCGTTGCTGAGGGTTGGAAACAACTCCTTCATGACGGTATGATAGGCACCGATGCCGGTAAAATCCATCCAACGAAATACCCCAACCATCGGAATAAAATATCCTGCTACATTTCGGCAGGCTCTGTCTACGTCCTCCACGGTCGCATAGTCCTCTTGCACCAAGTGAAGCGCCTCCCGGTACATGGCATACATCAGCCGGTTTCCGATAAATCCACGAATATCCTTTTTGACCAAAACAGGTTCTTTGTCCCACTTTTCAGCCAGTTGGTACAGATAATCTGCGATGTCCCGGTCACTTTGGTTCCCGCAGATAATCTCCAAAAACCGGGTGGTATGGGCAGGTTGCATCCAATGGAGGCCAAAAAACCGCTGCGGTGAGCTTACAAACGTCTGAAGGTCAGAAATCGGGATTGCCGACGTATTGGAAGATAGGATCGCATCATCGCTTACGACTTTATCAATTTTAGCAAATACCTGTCGCTTTATATCCATATCTTCCTTCACCGACTCAATCACAATCTTAGCCGGACCCAAGGAGTCAAAATCATCGCTCAGTGTCAAACGCGACAGATAAGCATCGGGTTTTTCAGTAACCAATCCCTTCTGCCAAGCAACGTCCAAGTAATTTCGGACTCTTTGCAGACTATTTGCTACATTTTCTGAAACCGGCTCTACACCGATCACCGGATGACCTGCAATGAGCATACACACCGTAATACTGCTACCCATCAGCCCTAGGCCTACCATACCAATCGGTATCTCTCCGGGCTCCATCGAATAGTTCATTTCTTTAGCTTATCTTTATGTATACAACCTGTCCAAACCTCATTCTTCCTAGCCTAGCTTTACGACCTGTCCGGTTCTCACCGATTCATCGCAGGCAAACGCTATTCGAAGGCTATTCACGGCATCTGTCATGTGGTCTGAAAGATCAATATCTTCTCTGATCGCCCTTAAGAAGTATTCCTGTTCACGCTTGCACAGGCCATTGTGGTCGGGTTCATCGGTTAGGTCAATCCATTGATCGTCCTTTGCAAATTTCTCCTCTGAATTCAGATCCCCACTGTGGACCAACAAGGATTCTGTTTTGGTATGGGCTTCGATGCTATCGGATTTGCCTGAACCCCCCGCATCTTTTGCCACAATAGACACAGACCCCTGTGGCCCGAATACATCCTTGATAAAAAACGCTGTTTCGCTGACCATGGGACCCCATCCTGCCTCGTACCAGCCCACCGATCCGTCCTCAAATCGAATCTGAAGGTTTCCGTAATTATAGTTGCCTGCGGGAATCTCCTCCGTCAATCTAGCCCCTATCGCATACACCTGCGTTGGTTTTGAGCGCGTCATTTGACACATGACATCAATATAATGCACACCGCAGTCTACAATTGGGCTGAGTGACTTCATGAGGTTTCGGTGAAGAGTCCACATACTGCCCTCGCTTTGTTGATTCAGATTCATCCGCATGACCAAAGGCTTACCCAACTTGTGGCTCTCGGCGATAAACCGCTCCCACGATGGATGATGACGTAAAATATAGCCCACTACCAGTTTTTTCCCGTGTGCCGTAGCAGCATCTACGACTCGTTGCGCACCTTCTACCGTATCAGCCAGCGGCTTTTCCACGAATACGTGACATCCCTGTTCAATCGCATGCACGGCGTAGGGTTCATGGGTATCGGGATACGTTGATATACTGACTGCATCTGGCTTGGTCGCCTCCATTGCCTCGAAATAATCATCGAAAAGAGCGTACGATCCTCCTAGCTTTTCGTTCAATACCTGCTTGGATTTACCGCCTGATACCAAACCTACTATCTCAAAATCAGTCAGTTGATGATAGGCCAGCGCATGAGAAGAGCCCATGTTGCCACAGCCAACTACTAGAATTCTTACGGGTTTTGTGTTTTGGGTCATAGTTGATTAATTTTTATTGGTACTACCAATACTGTATGTTTTTGCAATTAATTCTAAAATTAAAAAAAAATGACGCTACTCAGGCACCAAACCGAAACTAATTTGAAAATCTATTTTTGGTTTTTCGCGATCGCGCTATTCAAACCAATATAGCGCCACCGAAAGAACACTGACATTACTTCAACAAAAAAACGGGGATTCCGGAACAGACACACAATATATCTGGTTGGACAATGTTAAAATATATAAATATAGGCTGAAACTAAAATCTAATATGAAAAGACTATTGTTTGTTAACATCAATTTTATAAATTTGTATAATCAATCTTAATTTACTTTATCACTTATGGGAAATATTAAGGAGTTTGTTAAAGAGTACAGCCAATTACTGGCTAATGAGTCACCGTTTGTTTATGAAGATGAAGATGGCAAGCGATATAAGTCTGTTGAAGAGGCTTATAAAAGCGGAAAGAAAGTTGCTATCAAAAATTCAAATGATTCAGCCATCGAATATTTGAAAGAGATGGGTATCGAGTCTAAAGCGGATGTTTCGAAATTCTTTGATTTGCTTAGCCATATTTTTGGTATGGACAGTGGCAAGAAAACCGGTACACGAACCAGAAAAACCTACACCAATGAAGAGAAAGCTGCATTGATGGAGGCTTGGAGTAAAGCGGACGCAGCCGACATGAGCAAGGTAGAGTTTTGTAAGCAAAACGATATCACTTACCAGACTCTCATGAAATGGTTGAGAGAAGCGAAAGCTTAAACAGAATGGCCGGTCATCGAACCGGCCTTTTTTTATCTATCTTTTTTCGCTACTTTTAGTGATGATGTTGCGTTTAAAAAGACATTTCCTATCCTTACTAGCGATCCTGCTAGTATCACAGGGATGCAAAAAAGAAAAAGAAGACTGGGTCAACGAGTACGCCGCAAATAAAGAAGTGGCAGAATATATGAAGCACTTTCAGGGAAGAGGCGCTGTGACTGATCCCAATTCCTTCCCTTCATCTCCGGAAGATGCACTTACGCTTTTTAAGCCTGCCTTCGATTTAGAAATATCCTTGGTGCTGGCAGAGCCGGAAATCGTGCAGCCAGTTGAATTGAATTTCGACCATAAAGGGCGACTCTGGGTGGTACAATACAATCAATATCCCTATCCAAAAGGACTTAAAGTTACCTCTATAGATAACCATACCCGTGTTACCTTTGACAAAACCCCCGATGCACCACCTTCAGGGGTGCAGGGAGCGGATAAAATTACCTTCTTTGAAGATACAAATGGAGACGGTGTTTTTGACAAGTCTACCGACGCAATCACTGGCTTGAACATCGCAACTTCTGTCTTGGTAGGCAGAGGAAAAATCTGGGTACTAACCCCCCCCTACCTCCTTTCCTACCCTGATTCAAACGACGATGGCATTCCAGACGCAGATCCGACGGTGCATGCTTCCGGATTTGGCCTGGAAGACACCCATGCCATCGCCAATAGCCTGACTTGGGGGCCCGATGGTTGGCTTTACGGCGTTCAAGGAAGCACCACTACATCCAATATTCAGACAAAGCAAAGCAAGGACGTTCGCTTTCTAGGCCAGGCTGTATGGAGGTTTCATCCAGAATCGGAAACCTTTGAACTGTTTGCCGAAGGAGGCGGCAACAATCCGTTTAACTTGGAATTTGATAGTAAAGGGCGGATATTCTCCGGGTCCAACGGATCGGACAGGGGGCCTTACTATAAGCAGGGTGGATATTATGTCAAAAGCTGGGGTAAACATGGGCCACTTACCAACCCCTACGCCTTTGGCTATTTACCCAACATGCCCCTGGAAGGAGAAAAAAAGCGGTTTACTCATGGCATGATTCGCTATGAGGCCGGTTTATTGCCCGAACGGTATCGGGGTAAACTGCTTGCGTTAAACCCCCTCCATAATTACGTGCAGCTAACCCGGCTAGAATCCTGGGGCTCCTCCTTTCAGGTAGTTGACGAGGATATCTCCCTCGTGTCTTCAGACAAGTGGTTCAGGCCTATCGATATCAAAACCGGCCCGGACGGCGCAGTTTACCTTACAGATTGGTACGATAGTCGTCTTACGCATGTTGACCCCAGAGACACCTGGCATAAAAGCAGCGGAAGAATATACCGGCTGAGTCCCAAAGGTGACAGTCACGGCTATAGAACTGGGGATCTCAGTCTACTTACTACCAAGGAACTGATCGCACTCCTTTCGCATGACAACAAGTGGTATAGACAGCAGGCCCAGCGCATTTTTGGTGACCGAAAGGATAGAGAGGCCATTTTACCCCTGCAAAACCTGTTGAAGACATCCGAGGGTCAACTCGCCTTAGAAGCATTGTGGGCACTTCACTCATCCGGTGGGTTGACCGACGAGCAGGCCCTTGAAGCGCTCTCCCATACGGATCCCTATGTTCGTATGTGGACCGTACGCCTATTAGGAGACCGTATGCACGTAGCTGATGGCATAGCTAGCAAGATTGCCGAATTAGCCGCATCCGAAAAGCAACTCGAGGTGCTGAGCCAACTAGCCTCTACTGCAAAAAGATTACCTGCGCCCCACGCCATACCCATCATCCAAAAGCTTGTAGTCAGGGAAGACTTGGAAAACGATCCGGATCTACCTCTGCAAATTTGGTGGGCTACAGAAAGCATTGCTGGAAAAGACCGAGATGGGCTATTGACCCTTTTCCGTGAAAAGTCATCTTGGAAACAGCCCCTAGTTGCGACAGCACTAGTAGGTCGTCTGGCACAAAGATGGACCATGTCGGGGGAACCACTGGATTTGGAAGCCTGCGAAAAACTACTGGAACTTGCAGGAAACAACGCCTTGGAAGCATTGGTAGTAAACGGTATCATGGAAGGCTTGCGTGGAAATACCGCGTTGCATCTCCCGGATAAGCTACAAGCCAGCATCGACCTTATTTACCGAAATACGGGCAATGCCCCGCTTACCCTCGCCATCCGGCAAGGTAATAAAACGGCAATAACCGAAGCGCTGGGTATTATGGAAAATCAGGAAGCCCCCCTACCACTACGTTTGAACTATATCACTCTGATGGGTGAAGTTGACGCATCCGAGGCCGTTCCGATTCTGCTGCGCCTCATTCAGAAGGACCCGTCTTCGGCTATCAAACAAGCGGCCCTTCAGGCCTCCGAAGCTTACAATGAACCCATTATCGGAACAACCCTTGCCGAATTGTACCCGGCCATTCGTGCGGATGCCTACGTACGCGAAGCCGCTATCCATCTATTTTCGGTGCGCGACAAATGGGCGAAAGATTTTTTGAAGGAAATCGAGGAAACACGTACCATCCACGCGACAGATGTGCCCGGTTTACTGGCGAGAAAATTTCTACTGCTGAACGATGAAGAGGTAACCCAAAAAGTAGCGAAGCTCTGGCCCAAAAGCATGCCGTGGACATCAGACAAGAAAACAACTGAAATCCGGCGGATGAGCGGAATTCTTGCAAATAGTAACGGAGACGCATCCGCTGGAAAGCTGGTTTATCGCAACACATGCCTTTCTTGCCATCGGCTCAATGCAGAGGGTGGTTTGCTAGGACCGGATTTGAGTGGGTATGACTTGAGTAACAAAGAGTACCTATTGCTCCATGTAGTAGATCCGAATGCGGATATCCGTGAAGGCTATGAAACGTACCAATTCCAGACCACAGACGGCAGAATCTTGGAAGGACGAATTACCAAACAGGAAGGTAACACCATCTACCTACAACCTACCCACGGGGGAAAGGTCATTATACTCCCTGAAAACAAGGTACAATCCAGTAACATTATGCAATGGTCAAGCATGCCAGAAGGCTTACTTCAGGAACTAAGCACTCAAGAAATCCAAGACTTAGTGGCGTATCTTTCCGAATAAAAAACAGGTCAAGATCGTTCACCTAAGAGAGGAGAGGGCACCGGCTGTTCACGTCGTTTCAATCCAAAACCTTCAATGGCATATTTGCGAAGGTGTTGCTCCATTTCATCCACATCGTCGGTCAATAGAAAAAGATCTATGTCCTCTTTGCTGATGGTGCCCACTTCTGCCATGTACAGGATATGCTGGTAAATATGCCGGTGAAATTGCGTCCCCATCAACACCACAGGGAATCGTTTCATCACCTCGGTTTGTATTAAGGTAAGCGCTTCGAAAAACTCATCCAAGGTGCCGAATCCACCGGGAAGCACTACAAAACCATAGCTGTACTTTGACAACAATACCTTTCGAACAAAAAAATACTTAAAGTCCATGTAACGGTCCAAGTAGGTATTTGGAAATTGCTCAAAGGGCAATACGATATTGCACCCGACAGACTTACCACCAGCATTTTTTGCCCCGCGATTGGCTGCTTCCATGATTCCCGGACCACCGCCCGTCATCACGGTAAAGCCTAATTTACTGATGCGTTCTCCCACCGTAACACCCATTTGATAGAAATCATCGTGTTCCTCAAAGCGGGCGGAACCGAAAACCGTAATGCAAGGCCCCACAAAATGTAGCGTCCTAAACCCACGAACAAATTCAATCAAAACCTTCAAACTGAACTTAAGGTCTTTGATCCTACTTTGAGGCCCCGCAAAAAATGCCTCCTCCTCTGGATTCACCAAGGGTATTACGCTCTTTTCTTGTCTTTTTATCATATCAGCTCCAAATTTAATCGTTTACTACACATCGTTTCGAAAAGTGGCATTTTTTAAGAACGCATAATCGATGAATTGGTTCTACCTCCCCATAGTTTTCTCTTTAATTGGGTGCAACATCAAACGATAGTTCCCTATCTTTGGTTCTGACGACGGTACCGTGCTTAAAAACACCCCTTCCCTAAACCTTTTTTCCCAAACCGGTCATCCCCTACCCATGTAAGGCATCTCATTGGCCATAATGGTCATAAAGGGCACATTGGTATCTGCCGGTAGGCTCGCCATATAAGCCACCGCACGCCCCACATCGGCCATATCCATGGTCGCTTCCGGTTTCACCGAACCATCTGCTTGTAAAACTCCAGACGACATTTTCTCGGTCATAGCCGTAGCTGCATTGCCCACATCTATTTGACCACAAGTGATGCCATGCTGGCGACCATCCAAAGAGGTTGCCTTGGTTAGTCCGGTTACAGCATGCTTAGTCGCCGTGTAGGGCGCTGACAGGGGTCTGGGTACATGCGCCGAAATAGAGCCATTGTTGATTATCCGGCCGCCCTTTAGATCTTGCTTCTTCATAAGACGGAATGCCTCTTGAGTACAAAGAAATGCACCCGTTAGGTTGGTTTCTACCACCCGCTGCCATTCTGAAAAGGGCAGATCCTCCAATGGCAGATAGGGCGCATTCACACCGGCATTGTTGAAAAGAAGGTCCAGTCTTCCAAAACGCATCTCCACTTCCTGAAACAATCTCTTGACGCTTGCTGGAGACGTTATATCCGAAGCAACCACCAGGGTTTCCACCCCCAAACAACGCCCAGCCGTTTCGTTTAGATGTGCCTCCCTCCTTCCTGCAAGCACCAAGCTCCATCCAGCTTCACTTAACGCTACACATACGGCCCTACCAATGCCCGACCCAGCGCCGGTCACCAACGCTACTTTTTTTGTTTGACTCATTTTCGTTTATTAATAGACAGAAACACCTTCTTCTTCGATGTAATTGCGGATGATCTCTTCGGTGGACGCGTCTCTTACAAAACCCAACTCCAATGCCCTTGTGGGTTCAAAATTCGGTGGCCAGGTTAACACAATCCCTTGTAGAAAAGCATCTGGTTCGTAAACGGCCCGCTTGGCAACCTCCTCGCCGGCCACTTGTCGCAAGCTCTCCAATAATTGTCCAACAGAAGCCGTAATTCCGGGTAGTGTGATAATGCGGTCATCCCCTAGCAAGTCACTCCCTAATTTAGCAGCATGGATGAAATTTTGCACCACCCTTTTAGGGGATAAAAGCCAAAACGCTGAATCCTCCGATACCGGATACGTGGCCAAAACTCCATGTAAGGGTTCACGGATTATGCCGCTTAAGAATGAAGAAGTGGCAGCGTTTGGCTTACCCGGCCTCACGGTGATGGTGGGTAGACGGAGCGTTCGCCCGTCAACAAAACCCCGGCGCGAATAGTCGTTTACCAACAACTCAACTATGGCCTTTTGGGTACCATAGGAACTCCTGGGCTTGGGTGCAGTAGTATCCGCAACTACTTGCGTAACATCCCCACCAAACACGCCACAGGAGCTCGCAAAGATCACTCGCGGTTTATGGGCCAATTCCCGACAGATTTCTAATAATTGAAGGGATCCATGTAGGTTTACCTTCATCCCCAGCTCAAAATTCTTCTCCGCCTCTCCACTTACCACAGCCGCCAAATGGAAAATCAGCTCTGGGCGTTGCTCTAAGACCGGTCGAATAACCTGTTCTTCACTAAAATCACCGACCACAAAGTGAAAACTCCCCTCATTGAGCAGCTCCTCCGGAAACTCCCTGTCCATGAGGGTGATTTTGGTAATTTTTCCTTGAGAAAAGGCCCCAACCTTTACCAACTCCCGGGCCAATCGACTTCCCACGAAGCCTCCTCCACCAATGACTACTGCATGCATATCGTTTCTATTTGTTGCGTTTATGATTCATTTGATTAAAACAATGGAAATAGCCATGCCACCAGCATAACCTGCAACAGCCCCACTATTCCGATTACTGCCAAAAGAAAAGTCCACGTTTTTAGGGTTTCCTTTTCCGAAAAACCGCTCATCCGTGCTACTACCCAAAAGGCGCTGTCGTTCATCCAAGATAGAAATACCGATCCAAAACCCATGGCCAGCAACAGGTAGATGGGGTGAAAATCCATCACGGGGCCCGCTTGCATGATGCCAGCCATGATGGAGGATGACGCAATCATGGCTACGGTTCCCGAGCCCTGCGCAGTCTTAAAGATGGCTGCAATCAGCCAAGCCAGGGGAATATAATGAATATGAAAGTCCTCGGCTAGCAATTTGATAACCTCACCAATCCCTGTATGGCCTATCATCGCTCCATAGGCCCCTCCTGCACTCGTAATCAAGATAATCATGCCGCCTATTTCCAAAGGCTTGTTGACTTTTTGCCAAAGCTGAGATCGACTTAAACCCTGCTGCCTTGCCCACAAATAGACCGCAACGACAGCGCCCAATGCCATGGCCGTATTTTTATTACCCAAAAACGCTACCCAGGCTGGAACCTCCTCTACAAGTACCGAAACCACAGAAGAAAAGGCAATCAAACCAACCGGTAATACGATAGGAGACAGTGAAAGTACAATACCAGGGAGCGTGCTCACCTTCGTTTCTTTGTTTATTTGAATACGAATAGGTAAAGGCAAACGCTCATTTATTTTTTTACCTACTATCCATACCAATGCGGCAGGCACAATCCCCGCAATCAAACCTGCCAATATCACCAAGCCAAGGTCTAGAGAGAGCGTTTCTGCCATGATCAACGGGCCCGGTGTTGGGGGTACAATGCTGTGATTGATCACTGCACCACCTCCAATGACCAAGACATACCAGACGTAATCCTTTCCGGTTTTACGTGCGAGGGCAATCCCCAATGGAATCAGCAGAAAAAAAACCGTGTCAAAAAAAACAGGAATGGAAAGGATAAACCCACACAACAGCAAGGCAAATGCAGCCCGCGATTCTCCCAAATAGCGCAATAGATCATTGACAATCCGCTCCGCGGCCCGACTTTCCAACATGGCGGCACCGATGATAGCTGCAAGCGCAATCACCCAAGCAATTTTTCCAGCCATGACCCCAAATTCGATCATGGGCAGTTCCAACGCCGTATTGATCCAATTTTGACCGGGGAGCAAAGAAAGGCCTGGCGTGAACATCCCAACATACAGCGACGCCAGCATCAACGCAAAAAAAGGGTGGACTTTCAGCTTGCCGATCAGCAAGATAACCAATAGTACACTGGACAAAAGAAGGAAGAAAGGCCAATAGACCGAATGTACGATCAAATCCATTGGCTAAAGAAAGAAAAAAAACCGCCAAACACCAAAAAAACCCAACATCCGTTTAGCCTCCTTAGGACTTAGGGTTAGTTTCCAGTTGGCAGCATATTCCGAATCCCCGCGATGCGCCACCTCCCTTCACGGTACACCGCGATAAACGTGCTCCACATCTTTCGTGCATCCCCTCCATCGGAAGGATTAATGATGTACCGCGCATCTATCAAGGCGACTTGAGGATCCAACAAACGAATCCTCTCGACCGTTAGGGTACGGGTACCTTCGTTGATCGACGAACTTCGCTGCATCCCTTCTACAGCAACCCGCAAACCCAGTCGCCACTCACCAGAAGACACCAATTGGTCGATGTCTTCGGTAAGAATGGCTTTGAGAAGCAGTGTATCCTGCTCCTCCCTTGCTTTTGAATACAGGTCAATTAACTGCGTAAGCTCTGTAGCAACCGCCGGTGGTACGGATGCCTCCTGTGCCTGTGCTGGAAACAGCCAAGCAGTTTGGAAGACACCCATCGCTATCCATACATATCGTTTGATCATCTTAATGGTTATTTCGTCAATTGCTCCTGTATACCCTCCCTATCCTTCTGCTTACTTACTGCTTGGTTTCCCCAGGCTTATCTTGATAAAGCTCCAACCCTATGGAGGTTCTTGGTCTAAAGCCTTTCCAGGTCTCTTCCAGGGAATTTTCTGTCAGGTCCAAATACTCCGACAACGCGCTTTCTCCCTTTAAATGAACGCCCAAAAAGGCCGTAAGAAAGTGTTGATTGATATTATTGATCCTTCGCTCATCCCATACGGGCTCAGCATACCGCATATACTCTTCTGGATTTATCCCTGGGCCATTGGCTGCTGCCGGCGGTGGATTGGGGGCTACATTGTGCCGTGCATGCTGATATACCAACAGGTATTTCTGCGCTGCGGTTATTCCTTCGTAAATCGCCCTAACACCATCCTCATAACCGGATATATCGTCTTGATCTCCAGCTACAATAAAAGTAGGTACACTAATTCCCTTGAGACCCTTCTCATCCCAAGCACCACGTTGCATCCCCCAAGGAGCAAATGCCACAATGGCCTTGACCCGCGGATCGGCAAGGGAAACGTAGCCTTCGGCGCCAGAAACCCTATCCTCCATTAGCCTACTGCCACCACTCATTTGACCAAACATGCGCCCCATACTGGCACTATACCCCGCACCTGCGGCATTCAATACCCCGTATCCACCCATCGAATAACCGACCAAAGCCGTACGATTCACATCTACTAGGCCGGAAAGAAAACTATCCGAAGAACGCTCGGATAGCTTGGTCACTTGATCCAATACAAACAAATCATCCAGCGCCCGATAATACAGCGTACTGGTAAATTTACCAGGCTGCCGAAAGGTAGACTCGGGATGATCGATGGACACCACCACGTATCCTTTGGAGGCCAGATTTTCCGTTAAATACGTCATCAAATACCGGGAACCAAGGTATCCGTGAGACACAATCACCAATGGAAAAGGAGCTACTGAAACGACAGCTGGTGCATCCCGTGTGGCACGTCCGGTAAATGAAAAAGGAATCAATGGCCTGTTGGGATCACCGTTTACTCCCATCACTTCATCGTAAAACGTGGTACCATCTCCCGAACCATTCATACTGGGATACCAGATCTCCACAGTAATCTTTCGCTCATAGGTGGGCTGGGCATCAGCAGTTGCTTGTTGCACATCTACTTGATCCGGGTTGGTCCATTCCAAGGTTCGCACACCAACGGAATACGTTCCCCTGTGGGCCAACTCCGGTGCATCCGGCAACGCATCCCCATATACAAAGTCAGTTTGCTGTCCATACGCTGCCATGGACATAACAAGGACAAACACCAAGAACATAAAATTTTTCGGACCGTTAATAGGCATACGTCTTTTCTTTGTTGATAGGATAGCTTATACTGGCAAAGTAAATCAAATTATTCTAAAATACGCGAACTATTCCATCCACTACGAGCGCAAAAGAACGAATGATCCTAGGCTTTAAGTAGTGCTTCCAATGGACATAAAGTGACGCAAAAAAAGTGAAAACACATGCAATCGAAATTTTAGTCTTGTCTAAAATTTGAATTTTAACATATTACATTTCAGTTATTTAAAATGATTAATCTAAACCAGATTATAGCCATCGGCTTACAGAGCTGCTCCTTGTGTTTCGCTGTTACCAATTTAGCTGCTCAACAGGCTTTCCACTCCACTTCTACCCCGGAAAAAGAGGGGTACGAGTTACGCTGGTCGGATGAATTTGAAGTGAATGGCAAACCCAACTCCGACCATTGGTCGTATGAAATTGGCTTTGTCCGAAACCGGGAACATCAGTGGTATCAGGAAGACAACGCAGAAATCAAAGACGGAAAACTGATCATCACCGGTAGGCGGGAATGGCTAAAGAACCCTGGCTACATCCCCTCCCATTCCGACTGGCGATTGAACCGGGAATTTGCTGAATACACATCCTCAAGCTTGCATACCCGTAGCAAGGTAGAATTTCAATATGGCTGGGTAGAGGTGCGCGCAAAAATCGACACCGCAGTTGGTCTGTGGCCCGCTATCTGGACACTCGGAAAAGACCAAGGCTGGCCAGCAAACGGAGAGATTGATATCATGGAATATTACTTGGTAGAGGGTGAACCAACTATACTCGCCAATGCGGCCTGGGCTCATGTAGACAAACGGGCTGCCTGGGATGAAGTGAAGATTCCCTTTAGCGAAATCAGTGCCGGAGATCCGGATTGGGTAAACCGTTTTCATACGTGGGAGATGGATTGGACAGCTGAATACATCCGTATCTACTTAGACGGTAAACTCCTAAACGAAGTAAACCTGGATGAAACGGTTAATCCTGATGGGTTCAATCCGTTTCGGCAACCTCATTACCTGCTCCTGAACTTGGCGATTGGAGAAAACGGCGGAGACCCTTCCGGCACCGAATTTCCAAGACACTATGAAATTGATTACGTGAGGATCTACCAAAAAAAGCCTTAGCGTGGTCCATCCACTCGTGGTACCCCTCAAATAAATTGCACAAAAATCCAATGGTAAATCCGCATCTTTTTAGATATTGCAGCTGTTAATGACAGGGATTTAGCCTTTGCGGAAGCCTTAGAGGGTGATAAGCAGCGTTACTTCCTTCCGTTTGCCCAAAAGAAACCATCCTCACGATATGCTTAAAATCTTCCTGCAGGCACCGCAGTTTCGCTTTTTCTTTGCGGCCCTTCTCGTAGTCCTTTCTTACAAAGCGTCAGCACAGTCGGAAATATCAGGCTTCGAACTCCAACGTGGAGACCGTGTAGTCCTCCTCGGAAGTGCATTGGCAGAGAATGAACAGTTTTACAACTACCTGGAATTTAGTCTTTCCAGGCATTGGCCAGAACGCAGTATTACGTTTCGCAACCTAGGCTGGTCGGGGGATAATGTGCATGGAGATGCACGTAGCTACTATACTTCACCACCTACACCGTTTGAGCTTCTGATCAGCCAAATTAAAGAGGCAAATCCGACCCACGTATTTCTTGCCTATGGATCGGTGGAGGCACACGAAGGGCCCTCTGGGATTCAGGCATTTGAAGAGGGACTCGAAAAGCTCATGACCACGTTCCAGGAGCTAAATAGTCAGGTTATTTTTTTGTCTCCCATTCCTCAGTTCGGTGGTGCGTCCGATGAATTCCTCAAGCAACGAAATCAGGAGTTGACACGTTACGCAGATCAGCTTGCCCGTTTTGCGCAAAAACACGAAAGCGTCTTTATAGATCTCATAAAGCCGCTTTCTGCCATCGGCGCTTCCCTTTCAGATGACGGCGTTCATTTGAATGAATCCGGATACTATCACTTGAGCGATGTGATAGAAAAAGCGCTGGGACTTACGCACAGCAACGGAAATATTCTCATCAGCGCAGATGGAAAAGTAGAAAGCCCATACACGGTACAGATGGAAAGCTCGAATCTCAAAACAGGCCAATTGGTATTTCGGGTCGATGAACCCATTCTCCCAAAACCTCTACCTACCCAAGCCCCTGATGGATCTATCCAACCACCGGTCATTACGATAAAAGGCCTAAAGAAAGGCTTTTATTCCCTAACCGCAAACGGCAAAATCGTGGCTTCGGCTTCGGCAAATGCCTGGGCTTCAGGTCTGCCTTTAGCCCAGGGCGGCACCTGGGCCCAGTCCGATCATTTGCGTCAGCTATTGAATAAAAAAGATGAAGTCTTTTTCTTCAAATATCGACCGCTTAACCGTACCTACATCATTGGTTTTCGGGAGTACGAACAGGGCCGGCACGTAAAAGACCTCGAGGATTTTAACGTAGTTTTAACTTGGTTGCAAGGCCAAATTACCGCGGCAAAGCAGCCCAGCCAAGTACTTTATGAGCTTAAGCCTGTGAAATGAAAACCAACAGCCTGATGATTGGTTAAGTCTCTTGAATAAGATTCAGAAAAATCATCTTAATTAAAATCACCAAATCAAGCGTCTGATAAGCGCTCCAACGAGCCAAAGGAGAAATCCACTATCGATGCAGGATTTACTTCCCAGTGAAAAACCGGGGCCTTTACCTTTAAAAATAAACAATAGTCCGATGAACTACCTTACTTCATCCCTTACAGCGTCAGTGGTCAGTACGTACCTATCGGTTTTCCGTTGGAAATGGGCACTTTGCCACATTTGCTTAATGATATCTTTGACCTACCTACCAGGTTACGCCCAAAACAGCCTGAGAGACATCCCCTCCCCTGACGTACAGGAACAGCTCAGATCTTTTCAGATCGCGGATGGATTTGAGGTGGACCTTTTTGCGGCTGAACCCATGGTAATCAAACCCATTCAGATGAATTGGGATGAACAAGGCAGGCTGTGGGTGGTAAGCAGTACCGTATACCCTCACTTGAAGCCGGGAGAGACCGCTAATGACAGGATCTATGTATTGGAAGACACCAACGGAGATGGTAAGGCGGACAAATCGACGATATTTGCCGAAGGACTCATCGCCCCAACCGGTATATTGCCAGGAGATGGAGGGGTCTACGTGGCCAACTCTACCGAGATTTTGCACCTGAAAGATACCAACGGAGACGGGAAGTCGGATGTCCGAAGGCGAATTCTCACTGGATTCGGTACCGGAGACACCCACCACTTGATTCACACGTTCCGCTGGGGGCCCGACGGATTGATGTATTTCAATCAGTCCATTTACATTTATAGCCACGTAGAAACGCCCTGGGGAGTACGCCGTCTGGAGGGCGGGGGAGTTTGGCAGTTTAACCCCAAAACCATGGAGTTAAATGTGTATGCCAAGGGTCTGATAAATCCCTGGGGCCTGCAGTTTGACCGTTGGGGGCAGTCCTTCTTAACAGACGGTGCTGGAGGAGAAGGCATCAATTTCGCTTTTCCGGAGGCCACCTTTGTCACCGCGCCCGGAGCAGAGCGCATTGTCAGAGGTCTGAACCCCGGACAGCCAAAGCACAGCGGCTTGGACGTGGTTTCTGGTAGGCATCTGCCGGAATCCTGGGACGGAAGTTTGATTACCAACGATTTCCGGGCAAACCGCATCAACCGGTTCGTGTTGGAAGACCAAGGAAGCGGTTTCGTTTCCAATCAAGCGGATGATCTGCTCTGGACAGACCACATTGGGTTTAGGCCAGTTGATATTTTGGTGGGTCCAGATGGAGCCATTTATGTAGCCGATTGGTACAATCCTATCATTCAGCATGGCGAAGTGGATTTCCACGACCCCCGTAGGGATCAGCAACACGGCCGGATCTGGCGAATCACAGCCAAAGGCCGGGATACCCAACCGATGGTAAACCTGACTGCTTTATCGACGGCTCAGCTCTTAGACGCACTGAAAGCACCCGAAGCATGGACCAGAACCATGGCCAAACAAGTGCTTAAAAACCGGGACGGGGTGGAAGATGCGCTGGCCAACTGGGTGAATGGCCTGAATGCCCAAGAAAAGGATTACGAACACCACCTGTTGGAGGCATTGTGGCTATCGCAGAGTAGGGGCAGTATCAACATACCCTTATTGACCCGCTTATTGGAAGCCAACCACGAAGGCGCTAGAGCAGCAGGCGTGCGGGTACTAGCTGCCTGGAACCGGCAAATACCCCAAGCATTGGGGTTGTTGGACAGGGCTGTTCAGGATTCCCATCCCAGGGTACGGCTTGAAGCAGTTTCAGCCCTTGGATTCATCAGTCAACCGGAGGCTGCAAAACTGGCCCTGTCGGCACTTGATTTCCCCATGGACGAATACCTGGATTTTGCGTTATGGAATACCGTACGTTTACTGGAAAGTGCTTGGATGCCCGAGTTTAATAAAAATAACCAATTCCTGGGCGATGCCAAACGCACTTCTTATGCGCTGAAGTCTGTCAACAGCCCAAAAGCCATAAACCATCTTACAAATCTTTATGTATCCGGCCAAGTACCAGAGCCTTATCAAAACGACGTTTTGAACGCGATAGCCCGGCATGGCAGCACGGAAGACCTGAACGCACTCTTCGAAAAAACCATCGCGGAACGTAGCTCCAAAGCAACAACCACCGCTAGGCTCATGGCGCTGCGACAGGCGGCCAATCAACGGAAATTATTCCCAGAAAATCAACCGGGAAGAATAGGTACGTTGGTAGAACATGATGATCCGGAGGTTTCTACGATCGCTCTGCAGTTGGCTGGTCTTTGGAACCGCACAGAACTGATCATGAGGATGGTTTCACTCATCGAATCTGGAGACCGGGAGGTGAAAACCGCCGCTTTGGGAACACTGGCCATGATGAGTGACCCTAAGGGTCATCAGCTCCTCTTGGATATGGCTGAAAAGGGCAAAACAGCAGAAATTCGATTCCTAGCCACCGCCCAATTGGTGCAGGTGAACCCAGCAAAAGCCGCTGAGTTGAGTGTTAGACTGCTTACATCACAACCAGAAGACCGGGATGCGGCCGAACTGTTCCGTGCGTTTATGGGAGAGGATGACTATGTCTCTGCATTGACCGCACAGCTTGAAAAACAACGTATTCCTGCAGAAATGGCTAAACTGGGCAGGCAGTCCATGAGGCAGATTAGCTGGTTTCGCCAAAATAATCACGTGAGCCAAGCATTAAGAAAGGCTTTGGAAGAATCGGGTGGTGTATTGCCTCCAGAGCGCATGCCACAGCAGCTTAGCGATAATCAGGTTTATGCCCTGGTGCAGCAAGTGAAAAATACCGCAGACCCTGAACTTGGCGAGGTCATTTACCGCAAGAGCGCCCTGGCCTGCCAGACCTGTCATGCCATCGGTGGTGCCGGCGGGTTGATCGGTCCTGACCTTAGCTCACTTGGAACCAGCTCACCCATTGACAATATCATCAAGTCCATCGTAGATCCCGCAGAATCCATCAAAGAGGGTTACGAACTACAAAAGATCACAAAAAGCGACGGTTCGGTCGTGATGGGATACCTGGTAAGCGACGGCGGCAGTGAAATTGTGCTCAGAAACGTAGCGGGTATGGAGGAAAGCATCCCAAAATCCTTAGTCAGTGCCCATGAAAACGTTCCAGGATCCCTAATGCCTCCAGGTCTAACTGCAAGTTTGGAGCGTAAGGAGTTTATCGACTTGGTAGGCTACCTGTCCAAGCTCGGCGAATCCGGCAACTATAGGGTACCAAACGAACGATTGGTACGTCGTTGGAGAACTGCTTCTAGCCACCCTGACCTCATTCAGCGATGGGAATCTGATGGATTAGAAGCGCTTATCTCGAGTGAGTACAGATTCCGGATGAGTGCTAACTACAGTAAAGTAGCCGGAGACCTGCCATTGGATGAAGTGCCTGCGATTGAATTGGGGAACGGTAAACGGCAAAGCATGGTACAATTTGAAATCGAAGTACTCACAGAAGGAAACATTGGCCTCAAGGTAAATCTTGCTGGAGGATTAGCCCTATGGGCTGGGAACAAATCGGTACCTATCGAAGACCAACTTGCAACCGTCAGCCTTCCGCAGGGAAAACACCAATTTACAATGGCCATAGACCGGACGATGCACGCCGACGGAGGCCTGAAGATACAATTGCAGGAAACAGCTAGCGGTGCCGCACAGACCCGTCTTACGATGGGTAGATAATCGGTAGATTCATTCCATACTGCGAGATCTGCTTATGACTTTGTCGCAAACATACAGGGACATGGACATCCATCTTTAACACTGGAATGAAGGGATATGAGAAAAAAACCATTCAAATTCCTACCTTTGCTTCTCAATGTTAATTGCGAAAGTAACCATGCGTACTACAAAGCCTATCCACCGCGTATTCCTCACCTGTCTGTGCTTACTGGCAGCTGCATGCAACCAGTCCGCTTCCAATGAGGTTAAGGAGGTTCGCCAAGACGAGTGGCGGGTCTTATTTAATGGCAAGGACCTGGAAGGGTGGATACCCAAATTTCACCATCACGAAGTGGGAGAAAACTACGCAAATACCTTCCGGGTAATAGACGACGTGATTCAGGTAAACTACGACGAATACGATACCTTTGACGAACGCTATGGCCACCTTTTTTACGAGCAGCCGTTTTCCAATTTCCACCTCACCTTTGAATACCGCTTTACGGATCAGTGGATGGAAGATGCTCCCAGCTATACTTTTCGAAATAGCGGGGTGATGTTCCATTCTCAGGCTCCGGAAACCATCTTAAAGGAACAGGATTGGCCTATCTCTGTTGAGTACCAGATGCTAGCAGAAGAGAAGCCGGGCGTACCCCGTCCGACCGGAAATATGTGCTCTCCCGGAACCGACGTATTCTTTCAGGGAGAATTGGATCCCCGGCACTGCATCAATTCCTCCTCACCCACCTTCGCCTGGGACGAGTGGGTACGGGCAGATTTAATTGTGTACGGAGACTCGCTGGTAATCCACCAAGTAAACGGAGAGACGGTGCTTGAGTATACCCGACCTCAGGTCGGCGGTGGAGTGGCTAACCGGTATGACCCTGCCCTGAAAATAGATGGTACTCCGCTCACGCAAGGCTATATTGGCTTGCAGGCAGAGGGTCAGGGGGTAGAGTTCCGGGATATTCGTATCAAAGAATTATAGCCTATCTTTTTCCCTGGGATTTTAGCGACTTTGAAGGCCAAAATCCGTCTCAAACATTCGAAAACTTTTCACGTAAATCCTAACTAAATTTATCAATCCACCATGACAAAAGCTATCCTATCCACACTTGTTTTTCTTACGTTGATTGGTGCCTCGCAAGCCCAGGATGCCGCAGGCCAAGCGATTTATTTGGAACTGGGAGGAGCCGGATTGGCGTATTCGGTAAATTACGATTTCCGCTTTGACAAGACGGATCAACAATCCTGGGGGATGCGCGTGGGAGCAGGTGGTTGGGCCACCAAACGCTATTCCAGCTCCGAAAGCCTTCTAACCCTTCCTATACAGGTAAATAGGTTGTTTGGAAAAAAAAGGCATTTCTTTGAAGTGGGTGGAGGTGCTACGTTTATTCATTACCGGGACCGAAGTACCTGGGGGAATACCAGTTACGAATGGCGAAATTTCAACTTTATCCTGGATTCCGGCGACACTCCTGCTTTTATGGGTACCCTGAATATGGGCTATCGTAAAGTGCCGGAAAACGGTGGCTTTACCTTCCGGGCAAACCTTACGCCGATCTTCAATCACAACGGTTTTTGGCCTTTATTTGCGGGTATCAGTTTCGGCTATGCATTTTAATTTTAAACACAGATGAAATCGAGCATGACGTAGCCGTCACACAGTGGGATGACTATCCGCCATGCGAGATTCCATGTGACCATTGAAAAATCAATTATAGACACATGAAATCGAGCACGACGCAAGCGACACACGGAGGAACGATTGTAATACGTGCGAGATTCCATCTGACCGTTAAAGAACAAATTATAAACAGATGAAAAACCTTCTCTTTTGCCTGCTACTTTTGGGCTCCATCCAACTGCACGCCCAGCAAGGCGCTGAACCGCACCAAGCCGTATATTTCGAAGTAGGCGGAACCGGATTGATCTATACCTTCAATTACGATTTCCGCTTTGATAAAAACCGACTGGATTCGTGGGGCATGAAGGTGGGTGCAGGTGGATATTGGATTCAGGAGTCGGGCTTTTTTTCGTTGCCCTTGGAGGTCAACCGACTGTTTGGAAATGGCCCACACTATTTCGAGATTGGAGGAGGTGTCACCTTCATGGCATTTAAGTCAAATTATTATGTATGGAACTGTGATGAGTTTTCCTGCGAAGGAACCTATCAACGGGACCGAACCGAGATTGTTCTACCGATAAACGGCTCACCAAATGCTATGGGAACCTTGAATTTTGGCTATAGGCGTATTCCCGTTGGGGGCGGTATTTCGTGGAAGGTCAATTTAACCCCCATCTACAACCAAAATGGATTTTGGCCCTTGTTTGCAGGAGCGGGAATCGGCTATGTCTTTTGATCGCGCTTCGTCCGCAAAAATCAGGGGAGTGAACCCTTTTCAGGCTTCCTTCTGCGTAGGAATGATTAGCTAGGCTCATTTGGTGAAGTAAACTCGCTGACGAGCTTGCCGAGAAGCTGTAGCTTTTGCTCCAACCGTTCGTTCCAGTCCAAACCAAAGCTCAAACGCATGCAATGGTGAAACTGATCCTGAAGGGTAAACATCCGTCCCGGTGCGATGCTTATTCCCTGGGCCATCGCAGCTTCGTATAGTTTAGCCGTATTGATGCTCCTGTGGCACTCAATCCAGAGCACGAAGCCTCCCTGTGGGCGGCTTACTTTGGTACCCTCCGGGAAGTATGCACCAATGCTTTGGATAAAATGCTCTCTATTCGAGAATAGACGCTTTCTCAATGTCACAAGGTGCTTGTCGTAGCCTCCATTTTCCATAAATTCAGCCACGGCTTCCTGCGTCAAAGTCGTGCTGGAAAGCGAATGAAAGGCCTTTTGCCGCAGAACCTGCCGTAAGTATCTACCCGGTGCAATCCAACCTACCCGGTACCCCGGAGCAAGTGTCTTAGAAAACGACCCACACCACAGCACCCAGCCCTGCTGATCAAAGGCCTTGCAGGGTTTTGGACGCTTTTCTCCAAAATATACTTCCCCGTACAAGTCGTTTTCGATGAGAGGTACCTGATTGGCCGTTATCATTTCCACCAACTTCTTCTTTCGATCCTCAGGCATACTGCTTCCCAAGGGATTATTGAAATTAGTCACCAATAACAGCGCATTCAGGTCCGGTAAGATCGTTTCCAATGCCTGTAAGTCAATCCCCTCCAGCGGATGGGTAGGCAGTTCAATTACCCGCAGTCCAAGATGCTTGGCCAACTGCAACATGCCATAGTAAACCGGACTTTCGACCGCCACCGAGTCGCCGGGTTTGGTGAGGGCCATCAGTGCAAAGGATATGGCATTCATTACTCCCGCCGTGATGACCAAGTCACCCGAATCCAAATCCCCACCCCAGGTGAAGGCCCGCTTAGATATCAATGACCTCAGACGCATATTGCCTTGAATATCGCCATACCCTGTACCGCCGGATGGCAGGTTGAGCATCGCCTTTGACAAGCACTTATTTAACTTGGAAATTGGCAGAAATGAAGGTGCCGGTACGCTTAGGGATAGTTGCGTGATGCGGGTGTTCGTAAGCTGCTGAAAAACTTTGCCGATCAATCCGTCCGCCTCCTGATGAGCAGATAATGCCGAGGGTTGGCTTTTGTCCGGAACCGGAAGTCGAAAATCCACGCCGCTCCCCACGTAAAACCCAGATTGAGGCCTTGAAATGATCAGTGACCGGCTTTCCAAGGTGAGGTATGCCTGTATTACGGTGTTTTTACTCACCCCATACAAGGCACTGACTTTCCGAATGGACGGAAGCTTCTCTCCTGCTTTAAGTAAACCACCTGCAATCTGCTTTTCAAAAGAGGCTGCAAGAGACAAATACAAATGCTGCTCCATGCTGTTAACAACTGTACCCATCAAATATAATAAAAAATGTATCTGTAACCCTTCACAAAAAGGGGGTTACTTTGTGAGGTGTTAAATGTATTTCTCTAATGGAACAAGAATCGTTGAAGTTTCCTATTGGCAAATGCCAAATCCCCGAGGTGATTACGTCGGATGCCCTGCAAAATGCCATAATTGACATTCGTACCCTCCCCCAACGAGTAGAGGATGCCCTGAACCGTTTAAGTGAACACAAATGGGATATACCTTATAGACCGAACGGGTGGACGGTCAGGCAGGTGGTTCACCACCTTGCGGATAGTCACATGAATGCCCTAATGCGGCTGAAGCTCGCGCTTACCGAATCCAATCCCAGCATCAAACCCTACCTAGAGGCCGCTTGGGCAGAGCTCCCTGACTATCGATTAGACCCACAAGTGTCTTTGGGCTTGTTACGGGGAATTCACAGTCATTGGTCCGCCCTGCTGACATCGCTATCCGAAAGTCAATGGAAACGAACGTTTTTCCACCCAGAGAATCAGCAAACTACCTCACTGATGACACATACCCTGTTATATCAATGGCACGGAAATCATCACCTAGCCCACCTCAATTTACTACATAACCCACGCCACATCTATTGATCTATCCTATGCAACCTACTCCTATCTCCAAGCCCGACTTTGATTTTAAAAACTTTACATTTGGTGTTCAAGCTACTGACCATATGCTCACGGCGATTTACCGGGACGGAATGTGGCAGGAATACGAGATCCTACCGTTTGGCAACCTCAGTATCTCACCACTTGCCATGGCGCTTCACTATGGGCAAACCGTATTTGAAGGCCTAAAAGCCTATCGCATGGAAAATGGTGCTATCCATATTTTTCGTTTGTCAGACCATCATGACCGAATCAACCGATCCCTCTACCGCATGGCGATGCCTGCTTTGCCTAAGGGTCTTTTCATGGAGGGCATGGAGGCACTAATTCGAACAGAGGAGTCTTGGATCATTGATGACCCCGATTACTCCCTCTATATACGTCCCTGCGTGATCGCCACCGAAGCCCGACTGGGCGTGGACGCTTCCGAGGAGTATTTATTTATGATATTGCTCTCACCCATGCGATCCTATTACAGCAAAAACCTAAAAGTCAAAGTAGAAACAGACTTTATTCGCGCGGCAAAAGGTGGTACAGGCGCTGCCAAAAATGGCGGAAACTATGGAGCCTCCCTATTGCCTCAGCGATTGGCCAAAGAAGCAGGCTATGATCAGATCATTTGGTTAGATGCCGCGGAACGTCGTTTCATTGAGGAATCCGGCACCATGAACCTGATGGTCATTTTGGATGGCGTCAGCTTGATCACACCACCCGCTGGTGAAACCGTTCTAGAAGGCATCACCCGAGACTCCATTCTGCGATTGGCTCCGTCTATTGGATTATCCGTAAATGAGCGACGCATTGAAGTGAGCGAACTGATGCAATGGATCGAAGCGGGTCGAAACGTAGAAGTATTTGGTGTAGGTACCGCCGCGGTCATATCCCCCATTGAATCCATAGACTACCGGGGCACCGTTGCCTATCCAAGTACGCAGCCCGACTCCAAAATGTTTAAACTAAAAGCCCTTCTTCAAAGCATTCGTAGAGGAACAACCAGTGACTCATTTGGCTGGAACCACATCCTATAAACCAAACCACCAGGAGTGGAAAAGCAGCGTAATTCCCCTAAAAAACAGGTAATTAGAAACCAATTCCCACTATAAAACCAATCCCAAAAATAAACCTGTTTAAGAACGGTTAATCAGCTGCAATAAATCCTCCCGTAAGCGTGGTATTTCCAGGTCTATGGGTACTGACTCATGCTGGTAGAAGCGAATCAGCTGCTCCGATACACTCAGGATGGGTTGATTCGGACAGCCATGGTCCCTTAGGTGATGTACCAATTTCAACACCATAAATCCATCCATCCAAGTCCAAAATTTCTTGAAAAATATCGACTCCGTTTTAGACTCCTTTCGGAATTGGATTAACCGTGGACCAAATGACAGCCGTTCCAATATCCCCCTTAATGGAGAAGGTAGCACCAGTCCATCGATGTCCTGACGAAAGAACCCACTGGTGAGGTTAAAAAAAGTCTTTAGAACCAGAAACACCTCTATAGAGTAGCTTTGCATGCCTCGCTGCCCGGAGGTCCATTCCAGTTGGGCCCTGCCGGTGCCGAAGGGTACCCGGTCTGAAACGCGGCAGGACGGAAACACGGTGGCGGATAGGTCGGCATAGCCTCCCAAAGGGAGAAGTTTGTGCATAAAGTAGAAATCTTCTCCGGCCTTACGCTTGTTCATACCCCCTGAGCGAGCGTAGGAAGAAGCCCTTACTGCCATGCAGGAACCGACGGTGTGAGTAGCAAAGGGGTAGCCGGCCCATTTCAATCCTTGAATAAAACACCGTAGATGCAGCTCGTAGGCTATTATCCCGGTCTGCAAGGCCCGGTCCGACTCATTCCTCCAGGTATGGCTAAACTGAAAGTGACCCAGCTTGACCTGTTTTTGGGAAAATGCTTCTTCCGCGGCTACCAGGTAATCCGGAGAAACCACACAATCGGCATCCAAACACAGAATTGGACCATCTTCACCTGCTTGCACCCAGCGACGCAAACCTTCATCCATGGCGAGTTTTCTGGCTAATCCCGCCCCTGCCGACCTGTCAGGCAGCTTTTCCTCTCCTACTATTAGCAGTTTAAGATACGAGCAGCGGTTTGTTTTCCGCCAATAATCAAGCTGTTGGAGCGTTTGCTGGTTCGCTTGCAGTACGTCCTCCGCTGCGCTTTCGGGCGCATTCACGGCCACAATCACTTCCACGTCCCCAGATGGCGGCACACAGGCTTTCAGGGAGTCCAGCGTGGAAATCACATCCGGCTCTTTGAAACATGGGATGGCGATCACCAAACACAGGTTCTCTGGAGGCTTTTCCCTAAAAAAAGCAGGCCTGACGTCAAACCTGCCTTCATAGGTACGAAGGATATCTTCCATCTGCTGATCCATGGTTAACATTCCGGTGGCATAGTTTGCGAAGTTCTTAAATTACCCTTATTGGAACAAGAAACCGCACCAAACCACTAAAAACTATTCCTGCCTGATACCAGCAAAGATTTAATATCTTTGAATATCGAGCAGGATGGCTACGAAGCATATTGAATTGAGTATCAAACAGACACCCTATCACGCGGCAAATCGATGATCCGAACAACGTGGTGGGTTTTGCATATTGTAAAAACAATAATAGACAGATGAAATCGAGCATGACGCAAGCGACACACACTGGGATGACTATCCGCCATGCGAGATTCCATGTGACCATTGAAAAATCAATTATAGACACATGAAATACTCCATCGATTTAACGGTTCCCTCTTCAGGGGCATGGCTAGAGGCTGTTATGGCTGATTTTGATGCTTTTTTACAGGATCATGCAGATTGTGAGCGAAAGGCCTCTGCCATGGCCACCTCGCTGATAGCCAAGTACCCGGACCGGGAAAAAATAATACCCGACATGATCGAGACAGCCATCGAGGAATTGGAGCATTTCCAGCAGGTATTTGAGTTGATGCAGCGAAGGGGTGTTGCCCTAAATGCCGATATGAAAGAAGATCCGTATATCAAGCAACTGATGCCCCTAACCCATGGTGGCACGCCAGAGTCCCGGTTTATGTCCAGGCTTCTACTCGGATCAATCGTAGAATGTCGGGGCTGCGAGCGATTTAAGATGGTATCAGAGGCACAGCAAGACGATGAGCTCAAACGGTTCTATAAAATGCTTTGGACCTCTGAGGCAAAACACGGAAATATTTTTGTAGAACTCGCTTTGGCGTATTTTGACGAAAAGACGGTGTACAGTCGGTTACACGAAATGATGGAATTTGAGGGGGAAGTCATTCAAAACCTACCCATTCGCGCGGCATTGCACTAACCACTCGTCCCAAAGACAAAAACGGGATCTGCCCAGCAAAGCTCGCGGATCCCGTTTTGTTCGATGGTACGTATGTGGCAGAATAGGCTATCCTATAGTCGGTACCCGGCCCTGTATTCCCTGTGCATGTGTTTTTCTGCCTCGGGGTCGTTTACAAATTTTTCATTTGCAGGATCCCATTTTACCGGCCTCATCAGTTCATAAGCGATATTACCCAGCGTACAGGTAACGCAGGTGCTATGCCCCACTTCCACGGGCGCAATCGGGTCTTTCCTTCTTCGTACTGAATCGATAAAATCAACGTGATGGGCCCTGCTACCCCCGCCTGACATATCTTTCTCATTTTCGAGTACAGGATACAACGAAGGATCTGACGCGTTGTAGCTACTTCGCGTCACTTCAATCCAACCGTCAGCACCAAAGAATTTGCAACCACGAGATTCTTTTTCATCAAATGGCTGTTCGGTCACTACTACGCCGTTGGGATAATTGAAGGTCAAGTATTGGGTGTTTTGGTAGCCGGCAGGTATAATCTCCACTGGACCATTTCGATCCATTCCTATACCCCATTGGGCGATGTCAAACATGTGCGCCCCCCAGTCAGTGGTCAATCCCCCACCCGTTTCTTTATACCAACGCCATGCACCCCACAACTTCTCGTTTTCGGGTGGATTTATGCTGATGGGAGGATTGAGTTCGTGGTTATAGGGAATATCCGCTTTCAACGGACCAAGCCACATTTCCCAATTCAAACCCGCGGGGACTTGTTCCGCTGGCAGGTCAAAAGGTTTTGGCGGCCCACCGGAACAAGCATAGACCTTGGAAATCTTTCCGATTCTGCCCTTCTGAACCATACGCACGGCATGCTGAAAATTGGCATAAGAGCGCTGCATAGATCCTGTAGCCAATACGATGTTGTTTTGTCTCACCGCCTTAACCAACTCCTGTCCCTCTCGAATGGTAAAAGTCAAGGGTTTTTCTAGGTATATGTCTTTGCCGGCCTTGCAGGCATCGATGGCGATGAGCGCATGCCAATGGTCAGGCGTGGCGATCACGACTGCGTCTATATCTTTTCTCGCCAGTAGATCGTGGTAATTTTCATACACCTCTACTTGGACAGTTTTGCCTTGCTCTTTGTAATAGGCATCAGCCCGTTGCTTAAAACGTTCCCGCTTGATATCGTATACATCGCAGCCCGCGACAATTTCCACATCGGGAATGGTGATAAAACTACCCATCATGCCATTATTCTGACGGCCTAACCCAATCAGGCCCAGGCGCAAGGTTTGCAGGGCCGGTGCATCAGGCCCGGATCCCTTAGCTACGGATAGGCTGGGTAGTACTCCTGCGCCGGCAACCCCCAAAAGTCCCTTTCCTAGGAAGTTTCTTCTGGAAAGTTGCTTTTTTTTATTTTCACTCATTGTTCAAACTGGTTTATTGTTGTGATTAATTGCCAAAATAGGCATGATTTCCCATAATTCCTCGTGCCAAATGAACTTTGGTTTTTAGAATATACGTACCAGAGGGAATATCGTACTATTCAAAAAGATTGAGAGCTAGCCGGCCCTTCCTGTGGTGCTTGCAAAACGTCTTATCCAACAACACGTATTGGTATTTTTCGAACAGACCCCACACCTAGTTACATTTAATGTAATACGAAATACAGCTTTCTGATTCCATGATCCCAAAAAAAACTACATTTATTTGGTTTTCTGTACTTTATAAAATTCAAAAAACTACTCCAAAAAAAAATTTTGACAAATTTTTAAACGAAGTGCATTTTTTAAGCGCTAAAATACTTTTTATATATCATCAATTTTTACAGACATTTCTCACTGTAAACATCGCTTTTATATTATAATTATACGGTTTATATTTGTTTAGGAGAATTAATTAAAACATCTCTTTTAAGGAATCGTATAAAAAAGAGGGGGGTTTTAATAGACTTGTTTTCGACAAAAAATACGGAGGTGTGAAATGGAAATCGGATTTATGATAGTAGTTGGCGTTACATTAGGCTTGCTAGTAATTTATAGGTCTTTTGTGCATGCGGCGGATGATCCAGAGACTTTCGATGTTTTGGCAATGAAGGAGAAATTCAAAAAGCCGGAAGGATGGAAAGTTGGCAAGCTACCCGATGACCTCAAAAAACCCACTGGTTCGCCAAAAAAAAAGCAAACCAGCCTTAGCTTCTAACGTGTAGTTTATTAAAATGCCTCACCGATAAAGAAGTAAATCCCGGACCCTTCTTTCGTAAAGGCCCAGTCAAGCCGGGTATAGATATCTTTTTTCGGAAACAAGAGAAATCTTAGTCCGGCTCCACCGGATAGTACCCATTTATCCATATTTAGATTTTCCCATTTATCAAAAACCTGTGATGTTCCGCCAAAGACCGCGGCTCCAATACGCTTGGTAAATCCCAGATTGATCGGTAAAAAACGTAGCTCTACTTGGGAAGCTATTTGATTTTTATCTCTAAAGCGTCCGGTATAGTATCCCCTCATAAGGCTCTCCCCGCCCATCAGTGATAGTTGGTTAAATGGGACCTCTCCCCACATAAATTGCCCGAAAAGTTGATAAGCAATCACCGTATTGGTTGATAGGGGCCTATAAATACGCGTATCTACCAGTAGGTTATTGAAATTAAATGCGGTGCTCGAAAAAGGATTGTAATTGAACAAGGCTATTTCCGAAAACGAACCTTTCCGAACGTTTAGGACGTTGTGCCTATCATCGTAAACCAAGCCTACACCCAGCCCTAGATTGGCAGAACCCTCGGATCCAAGCGGTAATACCAGCGGATCTGAGGGCTCCGCAGGCACAAACTCCACCCTACTTAGCCGTTGGTAATCGACTTCGAGGCCAAAAAACAGATTCCTTCGAATTTGCCGTAACGCCCGCTCTTTAAACCAAAGCTGATTCGCATCCACTCTAGCCACATATTCTTTTGGAGCATCCGGACCAATCCCAAAATACAGCAAGGGAAAACTCTGATACCGGATCCTTCCCAGAAAAAACCACTTATTGCCTGGAGTATATAATGCATGGTCAAACCAAATGCCGTATTGGTTTTCCAAAGTATAAAATGTAAACCCATTGATTTCACTGAGTCGATTGGTGGTATCTCTCTCGGCATAATAGACATAAAGGGTACTAAAACCAACCTCCCAACTGGTCTCCGGCGCATAAGCCAAGGTAGGATACATCAAAAACTGTGGCCGAGATATGTCACTGGTATCGTTTAGAATTCCATGGATGTACCGCTTGACGAAATTCTGGGCTTTCATCTCTACCGGCCAAATCAACATAAAAATCACCAGCCAGCCTCTTGCTCTCATATTCACATTAAACCCTTCAAATTTCAAAAATAAAGGACCTGTTTCAATTATATTTTGAAAACTAACTTGCTCGTTAATTAAACAAAACTATTCCGAATAACCTTGGATTGTCTTAGGCTATCTTGTCTCAACCAAATATAAGGAGGGATTTTGAATAATACTAAAAAATGCTTACACCCCAATTACTATTATTCTTAAAATAAACATCTAATACATACAATGTTTACAACGGAAAAATTGCTGCCCCAGCAGCATTCTTTGGGCTAAACTTCCCAAATACCTCTTCTTCATTTGTATATTTTTTGTTTTTCGAAGGTCAGATGGAATCCCTGCCTGACGGCTATGACCTCGTCGGCAGACAGGGAATCCATGCCTAGTGGAAGACGAGTAATTTATCACTAATTTCCGGGTACTTTTTGAGGTCCTTGAAACAGTCAGAACGATAAAAGTGATTTGCGCAAACCATAAATTAAACATTGCCTCTCAAAGGTCTTTCTTCCAATTTCAACTTCCGCCTTGCGCTCATCTCTTTAAGTATAAAATCAATATCCCATCCTGTAGTGCGTGAGAATTCAGTATGAGATTTAAAGAGCTCCCCTGTAAACCCATTGAATACCTCGTTACAGAGCAGAATCATAATTTCCAAGTCCCGGATGACAGGAACTTTCTTGTTTGAATTAGGATCATTATGGGCATATATTTGATCCCTTGCTTTAACAATTGACTCAATCTGGAAACGATGTCGATTAAGTTTTTCTTTTACATTTTCGGTCAGCACATCTATGCTTTGTTGGGTTGACTCTAGTTCAAATCGGCTATCTGGCTGATACTTTCTTAGTTCTTTTAAAAAATCACCATTCAAATCCATTAATTCAAGCTTTTCGCATAGGTGAAAGAAGTTTCTCTTGTGTGTGCGCTTATTATCCGCAATCAGTTTTGAAAGTTGTATTACGATGATAAATCGGAGTTGGTGCATGTAGAGATCAAAAAAACCATGACCTTTAACCCATTCTTCCTGTTCGTATTTTAACATTGACAACCGCTTAACATTATCAAGGCAAATATTTAAATCAAAGAGAATGTTCCTTAAATCATCTAGCCATTCTTTAATTTCTAATGGGTTTAAAGGAGACTGCCCTTGTCTATGGTTTGTCATTTGCGTTATTTTTGCCCTAAGATATACAACTTTGATAAAATACCTAAGGAGTTTATCGTTAGAATACCCTAATGCGCATCGTCTTGTTTTCGGATTCTCTTTATAATTACAGTCATCAAAACTTGATTAAGCCAGAAGGTTTCCGGATAGGTGGGCATTCTAGATTCAGGCGAATGAGAGAAGAATACTCAATTGTGATAATCAACTGGACCAAGTGACTAGTAAAAGATGTACCTTTCGTCCTCATGAACATTAACTCACACTTCATAAAAAAAGTAGTCCTGCCAGTGAATACTGACAGGACTAAATCCCTTTAAGATTCTTGGTCAATCTGCACCAAATCTGCACCAATATCTTGTAATTAGCTGATATTCAGAACTATCTTGGGCCCACCTGGGCTCAAACCAGGGACCTCCTGCCCCGATTCCTATCGGGGGAGTCAGAGGTTTATGTATCTAAGGAGTAATTTATCACCAATTTCCGGGTACTTCTTGAGATTCTGGATATAAACCCTTGATTTCATTTTTTTGATATGGAGTTCAATATTCCGTGCTTGTTTGAAAGAGTTACACTCCAAGTACCAGAATAATTGCCAATCATCGGCTTTCTGTGTGAAATTAAGTTTTCCATAATGCTTTTGAATGTGTTTCTCAAGCCTTTCTTCCACAGTGAGCGTGGTTACTCCTGTATAGAACCGATCCAACTTTTTTGAATAAAGAGCGTAAACAAAAGACTTTTCCATATCCTAAAAATAAAAAAACCGCTTAGAAAAACTAAGCGGCACTAGCGTGGGCCCACCTGGGCTCGAACCAGGGACCTCCTGATTATGAGTCAGAAGCTCTAACCAACTGAGCTATAGGCCCAAAACACTTTAACTCTCAATATCTCTTCAAACCTCCTGCCCCGATTCCTATCGGGGGAGTCAGAAGCTCTAACCAACTGAGCTATAGGCCCAAAATACTTAAACTCTCAATATCTCTTCAAACCTCCTGCCCCGATTGCTATCGGGGGAGTCAGAAGCTCTAACCAACTGAGCTATAGGCCCAAAATACTTTAACTCTCAATATCTCTTCAAACCTCCTGCCCCGATTCCTATCGGGGGAGTCAGAAGCTCTAACCAACTGAGATATACGCCTAAACTGTTTTTTTGACGGATATCCCTCCGCAACACCTTGCTTTTGGGACTGCAATGTTACATATTTGAATTTAAATTCACAACTTCAAGAGGAATGAAAAACACAAAGGATATTAAATTTTTAATCTTTGACTTAGGCAATGTAATTTACGATATAGACTATTCGCTCACTTTCAATAAATTATATAGCAAGCTACCCCAATCCGCCCACGAGCAAGTAAAGGAGTTTATGGTTTCCGATATCCATTACCAACTCGAAATGGGAAAAATCAGCGAAGCGGCCTTTCGTGACGGGGTTAGAAGCTACTTTGGGCAGGAATGGGAGGATGCTTGGATCGATGAGGTATGGAATGCCCTATTAGTAGACATCCCCCAAGAACGACTGGAACTTCTTAAAAAGCTTAAAATGAACTTTGGTATCTACATGCTGAGCAATACGAACTCCATCCACTTCAAGGTAGTGGAAAGAGTCTTTGCCGACAGACTAGGAAACCAATGGATGAAACTGTTTGGCCGGCTGTTTCTAAGCCACGAGATGGGTCTGCGAAAGCCCGACCCAGCAATCTATAAGGCTGTGGTGCAGGCCGTCGGCGGAAAACCGGAAGAATTTCTCTTTTTTGACGACTTGGAATCAAACTTAGAAGGCGCCAAAAGCGTTGGAATCCAAACCCATCACGTAAACCATCCCAAGGCATTGATCGAGTTTTTTGCGCATGTATAGTCCAAAAACCTATGCCAAACACGGCCTACTATTTTTCCTAACACTAACTGCAACTACCTTGGCTGGGGGGGAATGGCTGTTTGGAAGAAGCATACTTTCGTCCGAAAGGCCGCTTACCTGGGAGTATTTTCTTAGGGCAATGGAATTCTCTATACCCTTTATCGGGATTTTGCTTGTCCATGAATTGGGTCATCTGTTCGCTTCTATCTATCACAGGGTAAATGCTTCTCTACCCTATTTTATCCCAGGATGGTTGGGCTTTATCGGGGCGCCATCCATCGGTACATTCGGGGCGGTCATTCAGATGAAAGGCCTGGTCAGCAGCCGGAGAAAGTTTTTCGATATTGGCATAGCTGGTCCACTCGCAGGTTTTGTGTTGGCCATCGGAGTGCTCTTATATGGGTTTACCCACCTCCCCGAAGCAGATTTCATTTACGAAATTCATCCGGAGTATCTGGATCCTGACTACGATCCGGAAAAACAAGAAGGAGTGATGGACCTGAAACTGGGATATAACCTGCTTTTTTGGGTTTTAGAAAAGACACTGGCAGACCCGGAAAAGATGCCCAATATGTCTGAGGTAATCCATTATCCTTATCTTTTTGCGGGCTATCTGGCCCTGTTTTTTACGGCGCTAAACCTCCTACCCATCGGACAGCTTGACGGCGGTCACGTGATCTTTGGGTTGTTTCCAAAACACCACAAAACGATCTCAATGACTGCCTACACGGTTTTTATCTTCTTTGCCGGTCTCGGTGTAGTCTCTCCCTTCGAAGATTTCAACTACCTACTAATTGCCCTACCACTCTACGTGGGCTTTGTGTTCATTTGCTATGCCAAATCCGGGCTGACGATGACTAACAAGCTGATGATCGCTTTACTCATTGTCGCGCTACAATATTCTCTGGTGAGCTTCTTTCCCACGTTGGAAGGATACAGTGGGTGGCTGTTTTTTGCATTTCTGTTAGGGCGGGTCTTGGGCATTCAGCACCCTCCGGTAGCAGATAATCGACCGCTGAGTCATTCTCAAAAAATCCTCGGTTGGGTGGCCATTTTGCTGTTTATCCTTTGCTTTATCCCCCAACCGTTTATAATCGACTAAAAAACGAGGAGGAAATTACTCCTCCTCTTCCAATGCCCTGTATGCTAGGATACCACCCAGTACATTCCGTACCTTATCAAAACCCTTTGACATCAAAAAGTGTTTCGCGTTCCCACTCCGGGCTCCTGATCGGCAGTGTATGACTATTTCCTTGTTCCTGTACTCCTCCAGTTCATCCAATTTGTCCGGAAGGTCTCCCAGGGGAATATTCAGCGCACCCAAATTGTCGTCTTCGTATTCGTATTCTTCCCTTACGTCAATAAAAAGAAACTCTTCGTTGCGAGCCAGTCGCTCTTTCAGTTCTCCTACGGTTATGTCTTCCATGGTTTATTTGATAATTAATCTGATAGCGTTCCATTTATTTCCAGCGAGTACCCTGACTAGGTAAAGCCCTTTTTGCCGATTGGCAAAATTAATCAAATTACCTTGTTCCGTCCGTTCTATGGGTACATTAATTTCCCGTCCTTGAAAATCAAAAACCATAATTCGCTCTGCCGCACCCACCAACACCACATTTTCGGTATATGTAGGGTTGGGGTACAGGAATACAGCTGCCTCGGACTCAGGTATCCTCCCCTCTACAGGCGGCTGTAGGGAAAGATGCGGCCGGATCATTAAACTTCCCTCGACAGACTCGTTTTGCTGCCATTCCCCGTAAACATTGAAAAAAACCTCCTCTCCAGTATCGGTAGTTTTGTCCAGTCCCACATAGATAAAGTCATTGGTAAATTGCATGAAGCCGACGAAAAAAGAGCCGGAAACGCGGACATTGGTATCTATGGGGAAATAGGCAAAATCTCCTATATCCTCAAAATCGGGTATCAGTATTTCCTGTCGGTGCACAGCGTTTCTGGTTAGGGAGTCCCAAACCATCAATTCCAAAGCATTGCCACGCTGTAGGTAGTTTGTGAAATTGATGCTTACACCGGTCACATAAGCCGGCTCCGGGGCCTGATACCTGAGCGCCAACATGCCAGAAGTTTGATTGATTCCAGCAGCGTATTCCGCCGATCCATCGTCATAGGCCATAAAATCTCTTAGAGGAGTCACTGTCCGCACCGTATCATTTAGCCGAAAGTCGATGGAAGGCTCAAATACCGTATCCCTACCCACGACTCGTGCTACCTTAAATAAGTCCCCTGTAGATAAGTAGAGGGTTGTTTCCAAGTCAAACCCTTCGGAGGGCAAGCCGTTCAGGTCGTTGATGGGGTTACTGAAAAAATTCCGTCGCTCCTGAGCCAAAGGCACGGGGATAAGGGGTGTATTGGCATTTACCGTTCGGATCAAAGCCCCTGTCTGTGCATCGCTCAAGGTGACGGTAAATTCCATCGCACGGAATCGGTTACTTAGATTATTAAACTGCCCTTCTAATCGCTGCCCCCCCTCTTCGCCAAGTTCTTCCAGCCAAAAAAGTGGATAGGCGGTATACCGTCCCAAGGGGCTGTTTGGGACCAGCGAAAGAGCTCTATCTTCGTAAAAACGGTCATTGGCATTCCGGTTTTTGTGGAGGTACACATAATCCAGCACCCAGGTATCAAAAGGCCCCGAAAGCCTGCCGATATATTGAAAGCGAAAACGAAAGTTGTCGTGCAAAAACTCAGGGGCAACTTGTAAAATCTCTTGAACAAAAACATGTCGATCTAGGTGATCTCCGCCCATTTGTTCCCAGACCACGACCCAATCCCCAGTTGCACTTAAAAACTGTACCTCCAGCTGATCGGTATCGTCCGGCATCTCTCCCCTTCCTCCTGCCTGCCAGAAAAAGCTGAGGAATACTGTTTGCTTCTCTGTAGCCGAAAGATTCGACAAGTCTATAGGAAGAGAGGTTAGACGGTCTCCTTCCCCATTGGCTAACCGCTCTCTGGAATAAGGATTCCCCAAATCATCCACCCCATCCAAGTAAACCACGCCGAGCGAAGGAGGGTCAACACCAATAGAGGTAGACCGGGTGGCACCCTGATTATCCCACAGGCTACTATTGAGAACATTGGATGAAAAATCATCCCAAAATGGAAGGCTGAGTCGTTCCTCTGCTTGTCTGGCAGAAATAGAAAGCGATGCTTCATCGGATGATCCCGGCTTTAGACCCGCAGGTAACTGCTGAAACTGCCCAAAAACAGTGGTATACACCCCCGTTAACAGGAATAGAATCACACAGGTTACTATGGTTTCCGGAGACTTCATCTAAAACTGTATAGTATCCAATAACTCGGATACCCAGATATCTACTCGTTCGCCTGTTTTGGCCATGACCCCATCTGGAGGCAGCTGCCGAACGACCGTGCCCTTAGGTACCGTATCTGTTTTCACATAATTGATATTGCCCATACGTAGCCCTGAACCCAAAATCAAAAACTCAGCTTCCACATCATCCATACCAATTAGGTTGGGCATTTCGAAGCTCTGATTGCCATAACCATCACCCACCACCAAGTCAATTTGGGAGCCTTTCGGGATTTCAAAACCCTCCTTGATATCCCGTCCTCGGTATTTTTGCTCCAGCACTACGTTAATTCCGATGTCTGGCACATAGACGATTTCCCCTCTAACCAATCCATAATTGGCTAGAATTTCCTGAGCATTTTTCAGCTGCGTATTGACCAGCCCCGGCATTTTGATCAGCGGCGGATTTTCTGCATTCAAGGTCACGTAGATCTTTCGGTTCTGCTTCACTTTTGCTCCTGGCTTGGGATTTTGTTTAAGAACGGAGAGGGGTGTCGCCTCCGCTACAAAGCCGCTATCAAGCGTGACTTCATAACGCAAATCCCTGGCAACCAAAAAATTATTTAGCTCAGAATAATGGATTCCCTCTAAATCCGGTACCGTCACCGACTCTCCATGACTGGTATAGCTGGGTAAATAAATGGTAAAGAATACGAATAACAGGGCAAATAAGATCCCAATCATGATCAGGATATGGATACCCAGTTTTTTCAGTCCTTTTGAAATTCCCTCCATAATGGCTTTAAATGATAATAAACAGATGTGTAAAGCTAACCAATTTTTACGTGCATTTTAACGGAAATCATCTATCAAAAGTAATTCCAATACCCCTTCATTTAGATGTTTTACAATATTTTACCTGTTAACTTTTCTAAATTAACGAATAATCAGCTTCCTTGTCTCGGTGAAGAACTGGCTGCTAATCTGGACGATATACAATCCTTTCGCAAATTTGACCGTGTCAAAGGAATAGGTCTGATTTAGTGTTTGGGGTTTCTCCTGATCAAGCACCACCTGACCCAAAGGGGAGATTACTTGGATACGGACGCTTTCAAAATCGGCAAAGTTAAACGCCAAATAAAATCGCTCCGTCGCCGGGTTTGGGTATAGGATGGTATTGTTCAATCCTGGATCCACCGGGCGCGGATTATCGGAAAGAAACAACTCCAAATCATCCAAAAACAAAGAGGCGCCGGGTGCACCGTGGTCACTTACACGGAAAAATACCCGTATATTGTCCTGCCCAGCAAAGTCGGACAAGTTAATAAACTCCCGTTGAAAAGTTCCCGGATTCGCCTCGCTCGGACGTTGGCCTTCCGAAGTATTGTTAAGCGCAGCACCTTCCCGACTCCAAAGCGGAATGGCAGTTGCCCCGCCATCGTTACTAACCAAAACCTCAAAGGCAAGCTGGGAGGCATTGGAGAAGCCTCCTCCTGTCCATCCGAAAAAAAGACTGGCGCGATCTGTTCCGCTTAGATCGAATAACGGAGAAGCAAACCAATACGAGTCGCCTTCCTGCATGGTGGTAAGACCCAAAAAGGTGTTTTCACCATTTCCCAAAAACACCCTCCAAGACGAGAAATTCCGCTCTGGGTTGATTCTCAACCAAGATCCCAAAGCCTCTGATCTATCAAAGTCTTGGCGCCATGGAATATCCATAGCACTGCTATCTTGGAAAATATGCCAGCGAAGGGTACTGCTGTTTCCACCGTTCTGATCGAAGTTTGGTTGGTAGATCCGATAGTCTATCCGGTTTTGTCCAAATCGGAAAAAATCCGGGAGCTCTAATGACTTACTTTCCCCAACACCCAATCCAAAATCTCTTATTAGTAGGGTGGTTATGTCCGACGCCCTGCCCTGCATAAAGATATCAACTAAGAATCCGTCAATGGGAAGATTACCCGTATTTTCCACTATCACTTCATCCCGCTCCTGTAGACCCGCCGTAACCGGCAGGGGACTGTTTTTTTGTGAAAGGGAAAAATCGTAGCGATAGACTTCGCTATCTTCTATAGTCAGATTCTTGACAAAGATATTGTTTCCAAACCCATTACTCGAAATCAATGCCACCCGAACTCGTTCATGACCTGCATAAGCACTTAGATTGACTACTTCCTTGCGAAACTGGGCTTGGCTATTGGGAAAAAACTCGTTAAACGTGCGGGACTCTGTAGCCAGAGAATCATCTCTCTTGGTGTAGAGATAATCCATGGCCTGAAAGGTGTTGCCACAGTCCAAAGATACCGCCACCATAAGTCCCTCCTGAAACTGTTCACTGTCAAAGGGTGCAAAAGCCATGTCAAAAGAAAGCTGTGCATTGCTTACATCCCGCAGACTAAATGTGGGACTGATGAGGTAATCAACCTCTCCCTGAAGGTTATAGTTGTAGCCATTGAGGTACATTAGTTCCTCTATGACCCCATCGAGCACCAAATCAATCGGCTGCCAAGTCACCAAATTATCGGGATTCAAAATATCCCAATTTTCAATCCCTTGACTAGCTTGATAAAATGGCAAGCTGGTAAATGAAGCAAATATCGGCGAGGAATTCAGATAATTGTTAAAGGGGTCTTCATCCAGTTCCCCGTTTACCGAAAGTATTTCCGCCTCGAAGAAATTGTTAACGGTTGGATTCAAAGAAATCAACTCAAAGCGAAGGGTGTCTCTACCTCCCACCGGTAAGTCGAGTGCAAAGGTACGGGTTTGCACTACATCATCGTTCAAGCGTATCTGAACCTCTGCACTTGCCACACGGTTCCCTCCTACATTTGATATCAGTATACTAGGGATTATTTCCTCCCCGCAAACGAAACGGAATGGGTCTATGATTTTATCCAACCTCAGGTTATTTAGCAGCAATTCGGGTTCTTCAAGCGCCCTGCTGGTAAGCAGAGATGTTCTTCTGGGACTAAAAGCCAATACGGTATTCATCCGCTCGATCTGTCCGAGAGTAAACAGGTTCATGCACACATCTGAGGTGTAATCCATGAAGTTTTGAAACATATCTACCGAACCACAGCTCGACCTTGGATGAGGTGGACAGCCAGCAGTGAAAAAACCCTGCTCGGGAGTGTCTGCCACGAAATCATCTATACCGCATCCACCGTCTCCCCAAATATGTCTTAGGCCTAAGAAGTGACCCACCTCGTGGGTCGCTGTACGCCCTCTGGAGGAAGGAAGGGCATTTCCACCCTCTCCAAAATAGCGGTAATCGATTGTCACCCCGTCGGTGAGTCTGGACGGAGGCGGAAAATCCAACCCTGGCAAGTTGCTAGCAACGGGAAAGGAAGCATAGCCAATATTGGGTGATTGCAAGGGCAAAACCCAAAAGTTTAAATAATCCTCTGCTGGCCAATAAGCCAGTTCACTGATCTGCGCATTAAACCCCAAAGGGTAGGTATCTCGACTTCCCTGCACTCGGTTTATTCCGTTCGTGGGCATACCGCTCGGATCCTGTCGAGCCAGCACAAATTCTACTCCCGCATCACCGGCCACAGCCTGAAACTCCTCGGGCGTATTTTCTGCGTCTGGGTTTAGCCTTCTAAAGTCTTGATTTAAAATGGCTATTTGAGAAAGTACTTGCGAATCAGGAATATTTGCTCCCACACCCACCGGTGTACCCGTGTGTATCACATGCACTACAACGGGAATTTTTCGTACCTCTTCCTGCCTACGCTGCGAAGATTCCGTATCCTTCAACTCCTGCTTGCGCTTGCTAAGCCAGGTTTCAAAATATTCCTTGGACCCAAACACCCCAAGTTCTTTCTCTTGAAGCTGTTCCATAAATGCTGCGCCGCATTTTTCGTCATGCACGTGGGGAAAGTTCCCATCAGCCGAACCCTGGGCAAACCCGGTCAGACTAAGAAAAAAACAAAATACCAACGCTGTAAGAGCGTTGGTGTATAGGTATAAATGACGGGTGGAAATATTACGCCACTTCAACATTTACCGCTTCTACTTTGACAATCTCAGGAATTGCTTTTTTGATGGCTTCCTCCACCCCTGCTTTCAATGTCATGGTGGACATGGGGCAGGAACTACAAGTGCCTGTTAACTCCAACTTCAGCACCATACCTTCAGTGAGATCCACGACTTTTACGTTGCCCCCGTCGGCCTCCAGATAGGGCCGGATAGTATCCAGGGCAACCTCTATTTCTGCTCTATATTGATCTAACATCATATCAACTCTTTATCTGTACTACCTCGGTTTTGTTCTTTTCCGCATTGCGGATGGCTATTTGACGCGCCACATTTTCTGCTAGGGTCTGAAAAGCATCGGCTGTTACGCCTGCCTTCAATACTGCCGGAAATCCACTGTCTCCACTTTCTCTGATACCTTGCACAATCGGCACTTCGCCTAAAAAGGGAACGTTAAAGCGCTGGGCAAGTTTCTTCCCACCGTCTTTTCCGAACAAATAGTACTTATTATCAGGCAGTTCATCCGGTGTAAAATAGGCCATGTTTTCGATAACGCCTAATACCGGAACGTTTATCTGAGGCTGCTGAAACATGGTAAGTCCCTTGGTAGCATCGGCCAAAGCCACCTTCTGTGGCGTAGTGATGATTACCGCACCTGTCACCGGCACCGTTTGTACCATGGTCAAGTGAATGTCTGAGGTGCCCGGAGGCAGATCCAATAATAGATAATCCAACTCGCCCCAGGCTACATCTCCAATAAATTGCTTTAACGCTGAACTGGCCATCGGACCCCTCCAAACCACCGCACTGTCTGCGGGTGTCAAAAAGCCGATTGACATCAGTTTTACCCCATATTGTTCAATGGGAATGATAATGTTTTTTCCGTCCTCTTGCTTTACGGTGGGCTGTTCACCCTCCACATTAAACATGGTAGGTACAGATGGCCCGAAAATATCCGCATCTATCAAGCCGACCTTGGCACCCGATTGGGCAAGGGCAACTGCCAGATTTGCCGCACAGGTTGACTTACCTACTCCACCTTTGCCGGAAGCTACCGCCACAATATTTTTCACTCCAGGCAGCAAGGGAGTGTTGTTCCTTGAGCTGGTCACATTGGAAGTCATAAATATATCCAAATCCGGCAATTCGCCAAAGGCCTTTTCCAGTGCCTGCACACAGTCGTTTTTGATCATTTCTTTCAAGGGACAGGCGGGAGTGGTTAACACCACCTTAAACGACACGCTACGTTCCTGAATCTCTAAGTCCTGAATCATGCCCAAGGTGACCAAATCCCGCTTCAAATCGGGATCCTGTACTGTAGACAGTACTTGTAATACATTCTCTTTTGAAAGAACCATGTTAGCTTTACGAAATTTTTTGCAATTTAGTCTGAATAAACCTCTAAATAAAATTTTTTAGCATAACCCTCGCCTTCAATTGGCAGCGGACAGGGGACCAAAAAAAGCTAATGGTGCGTCCTGCCTCTTGGTTCCAACCTCTAAATCCTTGGCTGGGTCTGCGTAATGGTAACCTTATTTCGGAACATTTAGTTTGCACTACATTCACACAAGCCCCTGCATGGTCCGGGCAGCAGGCTATATCTCACACATTGCCAAAGGCTCCGGTATACCTCTTAGATTCGGGAATAAAATCTGTATCTTTACCGCCAAATAAGGGATGTTTTTAGATGAGTTTCAGTAATCACACGACCGAATCCGTACGCGAGCGGGCAGACATCGAAGAAGTAGTCGGAGACTACGTGCAGCTGAAAAAAAAGGGCCAAAATCTCTGGGCTTGCTGTCCCTTTCACAACGAAAAAAGTCCGTCCTTTTCTGTCTCCCCTAGCAAACAAATTTACAAATGCTTTGGATGCGGCAAAGCTGGTGACGCCATCCAGTTCATCATGGACATTGAGGGAATAGGATTTGCTGAATCCATCCGGCACCTCGCACAAAAATACGGGATAGAGATTGAAGAGGAGAAAAGCCAAACTCCCGAGCAAATTCAGGCGTTGACTGAAAAGGAGCGCCAATACGTAGTGTTGAATTATGCAAAGGAGCATTTCTCCTTAAATCTGGACACGGAAGAAGGCAGGTCTATCGGACTAAGTTATTTCCGGGAACGGGGATTCAACCGGCAGATCATCGACAAATTTGACCTTGGGTATTCCATCGAAAGCTGGGATCACCTGCTAAAAGCCGCCAAAACCGCTGGATTTACTACTACAGAACTGCTTAAAGCCGGTCTAATCTTAGAGCGTGAAAACCAATCAGGCAACTATTACGACCGGTTTAGAGGCAGAGTGATGTTTACCGTACATAACGTTGGAGGCAAAGCCATCGCGTTTGGCGCACGGACGCTCAAAAAAGACAAAAACCAACCCAAGTACATCAATTCTCCCGAGACAGAGGTATATCATAAAAGTGATACGCTATATGGTATTTTCCAGGCCAAACAGGCGATCAAATCCAAAGACAACTGCTACCTCGTAGAAGGGTACACAGATGTCCTTTCCCTCCATATGGCTGGCATCGAAAATGTGGTAGCCTCTTCCGGTACTTCTCTGACAGAAAGCCAAATCAAGCTTATCAAGCGCTTTACCGACCATGTGACGGTATTGTACGATGGTGACGCTGCGGGCATCAAAGCATCTCTCCGTGGAATAGACATGCTCTTGGAAGGTGGCCTTCATGTCAAAGCCGTAGTTTTTCCCGAAGGAGAAGACCCAGACAGCTACGCCCAAAAGGTGGGTGCAGAAGCCTTTACCACCTACCTGAACTCCGAAGCCCAGGATTTCATCAAATTCAAAATCGGCCTTTCCCTAAGCGAAGACAAATCAGACCCAATCAAAAAGGCTGAAACCGTTCGTCAAATCGTTCAGAGCATTTCAAAAATCTCCGATCCCATCCTTCAAAACTTCTATGTCAAGGAAGCCTCCCTGCTAATGGAATTGGAGGAGGATTTGATCCTGATGGAGCTAAACAAAGCGCTGTTAAAATCCAAAGAAAGAGATACCTCTTCCCGGCAGGTACCTCCCACCCAATTTCCGGAAGATTTACTCGCGGTAGAACCGATGGACACCAAACAGTCCGGCCAAAGGCAACTGATGTCTCAGGAACGGGAGGTTTTACGGCTACTGATCAACTACGGGGTAGAAAAGATCGGGGAAGAGCTGCATGTCTGCGAATACCTTATCGAAGAAACCAGCGAGCTACAATTTGAAACACCCGTTTTCAAAAACCTGTTTGAGAGCTATCGGGAAGCGCTGCGCAGAGGCATTCTTCCTACCCCCGAATATTTCCTGAACACCACCAACAGCGAACTAAAAAAAGAGCTCATAGACATGATTACACAAAAATATGAGCTCTCCTCTCTCTGGGAAAGCCGACATCAAATTTTCACGGTAAAAGAAGCAGACAATTTGGCCAAAACCATCTATGATAGTGTCCTGCGACTGAAAAAAAGGGTGTTGAAAAAAATGCTAAACGAGCTGTTGGACAAAATCAAAGCTGCCCAAGACGGTGAGATTGCAGATTTACAGCAGGTTTACATGGAAATCAAACGATACCAAGTGGAAATAGACCGTCAGCTGGGAACTGTTATCTCCCACTAAATGTAATGTTCTCGTAAAAGTCCCGCCGATAAATCGTTAATTTGCGGTGGATTTGCCATCCTTCCGCAGTAAAATGGGGGCTGGATGAAGTGAGAGACCGATAGATAGAAGATAGAAATCACTGGGGCTTTCACCCCAAGAGGCGTTTTGGGGAACCGTCGACCCCTGAATAGACACAATAAGTATATGAACGAAGAAATTACGCTAGATCCCATAGAGAAAGCCATTGAAGCCATAAAAAACGGAGAGGTAGTTATTGTGGTGGACGACGAAGACCGAGAGAATGAGGGGGATTTCATTTGTGCGGCAGAGAAGGTAACCCCTGAGATCATCAATTTTATGGCTACCCACGGTCGAGGGCTCATTTGCGCGCCGTTGATTGAAGATCGCTGCGACGAATTGGGTCTGGAAATGATGGTAACCTCCAATACGGCGGTTTTTGAAACTCCGTTTACGGTATCTGTCGACCTGATTGGTCATGGATGCACCACAGGCATATCAGCCAGTGACCGGGCCAAAACGATCCGGGCATTGGTAGATCCCACCATCAAACCCTCCGAATTGGGCAAGCCGGGGCACATCTTTCCTTTGAAAGCCAAGCGAGGTGGTGTGCTGCGAAGAACGGGTCACACCGAAGCCGCCATTGACTTAGCCAGGCTGGCCGGATTGAAACCCGCTGGAGTGCTGGTAGAAATAATGAATGAGGACGGTACCATGGCCCGATTGCCAGACTTGGTTGAGGTAGCCCAAAAATTCCATCTCAAGCTCATCTCCATCAAGGACCTAATAGCCTACCGATTGAAAAACGAATCACTGATTCGCAGAGAAATCGGGGTGGATATGCCTACCGCATGGGGAGACTTTGAGCTGATTGCTTATGAGCAAACCAATACGAAAGAAATTCACATGGCGCTGATCAAGGGCAAGTGGGAAAAAGACGAAGAGGTGCTGGTGCGTGTGCACTCCTCTTGTGTGACAGGAGATATCTTTGGTTCCTGCCGCTGCGATTGCGGCCCCCAACTACATAGAGCCATGGAAATAGTGGAAAACGAAGGTAAGGGAGTTGTATTGTACATGAATCAGGAGGGCCGGGGAATCGGGTTGGTCAACAAACTCAAAGCCTACAAATTGCAGGAAGAGGGTATGGACACCGTGCAGGCAAATATAGCCCTAGGATTTCCGATGGACAAGCGGGACTATGGTGTAGGAGCACAGATACTTCGGGACTTAGGCATCTCTAAAATCCGGCTCATTTCCAACAATCCTACCAAACGGGCAGGTCTATTGGGTTATGGACTGGAAATTGTAGACACCGTTCCGCTGGAAATAAACCCCAACCCCCATAACGAACGCTATCTACAGACGAAAAAGGACAAAATGGGACATACCATACTACGCAGAGACAACACCAAATTTTAAGAAAAACACCACAACTCCCTGATAAATAGATCCTTAAAATTATCACTATTGTATTCGGAAGTAGAATGAGAGCAGGTATCTTCGGCCTTCTTCCTCGCTCTGGTTTTTAAACGTATAGATTAGTCTTTTCAAAAAAATCGATGACCAGAAAAGCCGACTTTCAACATTTGGCTAAAAATTTCCGTACTAGTACCAGAGACCAAATTAAGTGACAACATGATGAACAAGATCTTATTTGCATGGATAATTGGCTTGATATGGATAATCGATGCTCACGCTCAAGAGTTTCCATCTCAAGTATGGCATAATGGAAAAGTATTTCTAGAAAGCGGCGAACTGGTGGAGGGAAAGGTAAAATACGACCTAGACAACAACATCGTAACTGTGGCCACCGAATCGGTGGAAACCTACGGGGCAGTATCCGTAACCCGCTTTGAGATTTTCGACGAATACTACGGAGGTATCCGGGTATTTTACTCCCTACCCTATGCTGCAACTTCTGACTATAAAGTACCTATGTTTTTCGAATTGCTCGTCGAGGGACAGGAAGTTACACTGCTTTGTAGAGAATATATCACGGTGGATAACCGGGGCATGAACGGCATGGGCATGCGAGGAATGTACATGGGTCCGATGTGGGGACCTCCAATGATGGGCTTTAATCGACTGGCTTTTGATTACTATTTTTTGGCCGATAGCGGTATCCAAAAATATAGTCAAAAAAAGAGAGACCTATTTGACCTGATGGATGATCGCTCATCGGAAGTTAGGCTGTATATGCGAAAAAACCGCCTTTCGCACGATAAGCGGGGAGATCTACTACGGATTACAGCCTATTACAACCAACTGAAACAACCAAACTCGTAAATGAATAAACCCCTTATTTTAGTTTCCAACGACGACGGAATTACCTCCCGAGGCATCCGCGTGCTGGTAGATATCATGAAAGACCTGGGCGAAGTGGTGGTTGTGGCACCAGACAGTCCCCAGTCAGGGATGGGACATGCCATCACCATTGGAAACACCCTTCGGCTTTCCGAGGAGGAGATTTTTCAGGACGTGGTCGCCTACAAGTCCAGTGGTACCCCTGCGGACTGTGTCAAATTGGCTAAACACTATGTGCTGAAAGAAAAAAAACCGGATCTAGTGGTGAGTGGTATCAATCACGGAAGCAATACCTCCATCAGCGTTCTCTATTCCGGCACTATGTCGGCAGCCATCGAGGGGGCCATCGAAGGATTACCATCCATCGGATTCAGTCTGTGTGACTACAGCTCCAAGGCGGATTTTTCGCATGTCGAAGACTTTGTGAAGTCTATTGCCGAACAGGTGCTGCATAATGGTATTCCGAAAGGTGTGGCCTTAAATGTTAACTTCCCTCCCAAACGGAATGAGCCGTTAAAGGGAATCAAGATCTGTAGGCAGGCTCGTGCCAAATGGCAGGAAGATTTCGACGAACGGTTTGATCCCAATGGCCGCAAGTACTTTTGGATGGCTGGTAACTTTGTGAACTTCGACAAAGGTGAGGACAACGATGAATGGGCCATCGCCAACAACTTTGTCTCCGTGGTTCCCTGCCAATTTGATCTAACCGCCCACCACGCCATTTCCCAACTCAACAACGATTGGGATTGGGAAAAACTAAAAAATATTTAGGTTAAAACAGGATAGTAAGAGGGGCTGCTTCGATTGAGAAAACAGCCCCTCTTGCTTTGAGTATCACCCAATCTTCCAAACAGAATGTAGCTGCATGGAGATTTTGAATCACTCATTCAAACCCCCGCACGATTGGTAGTACGATGTGGCTGGGTCTGGCACCTCCGTGGTGGATAGTTTGCTGCGCCACCCGGGTCTCGGCATCGGTGCCCAATGGCTTACCGGTATTGGGATTCCGGTCAAACTGTGGAAAGTTACTGGAAGTGATGTCGATCCGTATACGGTGACCTGGTCGAAACACATTCGCAGTACCCATCATCTCTATGTCAAATTCATACACTTGATTGGGTGTCAATAGACTGATCTTATCCAGCCCATCCTTAAACTTGGCCCGAAGAATACCTTCGGAAACGGGATATGCACTGCCGTCGGGATATACATCGATTAGTTTGATCATCCAATCTGTGTCGGGACCGTCTGTAGCCGCATGCAGCTTCATCTTGATAGGACCCGCTACCGTCAAGGGCTCGGTGAGGTGGTCAGAGGTATATACCAATACATCGTTTCGCCTCTCAATGTCCCGCTGATCTTTGGGTCCCGCAACTGTTGGCGTCCCGCAGCAGTTATTACCTCCATAAGTCATCACCGGATGATTGGGGTCGTAGGTATAGGTATCTGTACCGGCACGGGATGGTTTTTCAAAGCTTAATTTCCCCCCTCCCCTCAAGGTATTTGCAGGACTTACTCCGGTAAGATACAATTCCCGGTAGCTGGTGCGCGGAATAGGCCAATCATCCTCGTGTCGCCATTGATTTTCACCCATGTAAAAAATCCGAACAGGTTTTTCCTTATCTATACCGTTTTGGATACCTTTTAGGTGATAATCATAATAACGAAGCTCTTCTTCATATAGATCCACAAAGGCATGAGCACCAAAATCCAAGTCCCCAAATTTCGTTCCCGGTCCGTGACCCCAAGGACCTACCAACAATTTGGTTCCTTTTCGGGCCTCCGGTGTGCCTCCCCGTTGCTTCATGCCCATATAGCCGTTGAGCGTACCCATTAGAAAAATATCGAACCATCCTCCGGTATTATAGGCTGGTACCATCACCTTTTCAAACCGTTCTTCATCACTGATCGATTTCCAATAATCATCGTAGCTTTCGTGGGCTAACCAATCGCGGTAATGCTGCACGGCATAGCCGGCACTCTGCAAGTCCCCGTCTTTTAGGGGCAGGTGCATCAGGATATTATCGTAGCGGAGTTCCTCCGGAGTGTAAGCCGCCGTATGCCAGTATTGAGGCAACATGATGCGGTTGGGCATGCGCACCACACCCCATCCATAGTTAAAGCTAAGGCGATTGGCCCCTCCCATAGTAATCCAATTGGCGTAAAGATTGGTAGAAGCCACCGATGGGAAGATCGCATCTAGGCTAGGTGGGGATTGACTCGCTGCCGCCCATTGATTGTGGCCAAGATAGGATCCGCCCTGCATGGCAATTTTTCCATTTGAAAAATCCTGCTTGGCGATCCATTCAATGGTATCGTATCCATCGTTTGCTTCGTCCCTAAAGGGCTCCCATTTGCCCTCACTCTCGTACCTGCCACGGACATCTTGGACAATACCAACATAGCCCCGCTGCGCAAACTTGATCATACGCTCGTGGTGCACATTATCCCGCTGTAGGCCATAGGGCGTTCGGGTTACAATGACAGGGTACCTTCCGGAATTCTTCGGCATATACAAATCTGCATATAGGATGGTGCCGTCCCGCATGGGAATAGCTTGCTGACGGAGAATCTTGATTTCGTTCAGCACAGGGTCTGGCTCCGGAACGGACAGAGGCTCGGAAAAGGAGCCTAATCCAACCAATACCAATAAGAGCAAACAGGATCTAAAATACCGATAAGAAAGGGTAAGGCGGGCAATTGAGAGGTTATGGGGTGCTGACATACACATAGAATAGTTTGATGGATGAATTAACCGTATACAAGCTATCCATTCTTTCCTTCATTTTCAACGTCTACTTGACCAAAAATCGACGAAACTACACGAAAGGCTCACAGACAACCCCAAAAGGCTGTCAGTTCGTTAATTTATGTCAATTCGCACCAGTTACGGGAGATTTTCCTGCAAAGATTTTGTAGTTTCACCCAATCAATTGAATGGCCGAAAAGCGATCTCATGCACCTACAAATTGGAGACATCCGACTAGAGTTACTCAAAGAAAAAGCCATATGGATTGCCTCTCTAGGTTCTTTGTTGTTGTCTGACATCCATTTTGGAAAGGCCGGCCACTTTCGAAAAGCTGGCATTCCCATATCAGAGTCAGTGCATGAGGCAGATTACCGCGTATTGGAACAACTTCTAGCCACCTACCAACCGAAGCAGGTCTTTTTTTTGGGAGATTTATTTCATAGCGAGTGGAACTCTCAGTGGGATGTTCTGGAAACCTTTCTAAAGCAATTTCCGGAAACGGTCTTTCACCTAGTCAGAGGAAACCATGATATCCTACCCGATGCGGTATACCAATCTTCCGTCCTGCAAGTGCACAGCGGTTCATTCGCATTGGAAAGTATACTTCTAAACCATGAACCACTGCCCGAGTTACCGAGTCAGCCCATTCAGATCTGCGGGCACATCCATCCCGGAGTTACTTTACGAGGCAAAGGACGTCAACGATTGAAAATTCCCTGCTTTTTATTTCGTAAAAACACCCTTGTGATGCCGGCATTTGGTGCCTTTACGGGGTTGTTTAACCTACTACCAGAGCCGGAAGATAGGGTATATCTGGTAACACCAACCAAAGTAATTCCCATGAATTTGGAAGATAGGGTTGGTTTAGTAGCTTCCGCTCGTTAATTTTGACTCTAATTTGGAATAAAAATGGTAAAGGCTCCGCGCAAAAAGACAAACTTGGGCAGCTATAAATTCGGCAGCGTTCTCTTTAGCATTACCCTCTCCCTGTTTATCACCGGTCTAGTGGGGCTGATCCTGTTGCAAGCCAAAGCACTCACCTCGCTGATTCGTGAAAATATCGAAATACAGGTATTTTTAAATAAAAACATATCCGATTCAGACATCAAAAAACTGGAAAATACCATCCGGTCCAAGCCATACATCCTGGAGAAAGACGGAGAACGAAGGTTTACTTACATTTCCAAAACAGCCGCCGCAGAGGTATTCACGGCCGAGATTGGTGAGGACTTTACCCTGTTTCTCAACGAAAATCCTCTGCGAGACACTTTTACGTTTTCCGTAGAAGAGTCCTACCAAACCGCTGAACTGCTAGAAGACATCGTACTCGAGCTGCAACTTATGGAGGGGGTTTTTGAGGTCACCTATATGCACGACCTAGTCGAGTCTATCAATAAAAACCTCGTGAAAGTCAGCATGGTTCTGGGCGCTTTTGTACTCATACTTCTAGTTACGGTCGTCATTCTGATCAATAATACGATACGGCTAGCCCTTTTTTCACAACGTTTTCTGATCCGCAGCATGCAACTGGTGGGTGCCACCAAAGGCTTTATTCGCAAGCCATTTCTATGGAGGTCGTTTTTCTTTGGAGCGATTGGAGGCCTATTGGCTTCGGCCATGCTGTTTGGGCTGATGGAATATGGACGTCAGATGATCGAAGGGTTTAACCTTCTCTACAATCTGGAATGGCTACTGCTGTTGTTTGTGGGTCTTATATTCTTGGGAGCCATACTCTCCTTATTGAGCACCCTGAAGTCGGTAAATAAGTATTTGAATATGTCGCTGGATGAACTTTACTAAATGCCAATCCGTGACCCTGCTATAGGCAGACACGTAGATCCGGCAACCATCACAAGGTCCGTCAATATGAGCGGGCATTAGACCAACCTAACACACGTACAAAAATGAAAAGCTCTTTTCCCTTTAAACATAAAAACTACCAATTGATGCTCATCGGCTTAGCTATGATAATTGCAGGGTTTACGATCATTGGGCTGGATGGCGAGCCCCACGGTTTTGGATTCATGGGACTCACCCTTGGCCCTATCATCACCTTAGGAGGCTTCATGTTCCAGTTTTACGCTATTTTTCACCAATCCAAAAACTAATCCATGACCACATTTGAAGCCATCATCCTGGGCATTGTCCAGGGGTTGACCGAATTTTTGCCCGTTTCTTCCAGTGGCCACCTAGAGATTGCGTCTGTGTTGTTGGGAAGTACCTCCCTGCCAGAGGAAAGTCTTCTATTTACCGTAGTGGTTCATTTTGCCACTGCCATGAGTACGATTGTTGTCTTTAGAAAAGATATTTTGCACATCCTACAGGGATTGCTGAAATTTCAGTGGAACGAAGAGGCCCAATTCTCGGTAAAAATCATCCTTTCCATGATTCCAGCGGTGATCATTGGGCTGTTTTTTGAAGAGGAGCTGGAGCAAATGTTTGGAGGAAAGATTATCTTAGTAGGTAGTATGCTTCTAGTCACTGCTCTGTTGCTATTTTTGGCAGACAAGGCCAAAAATACGGGCAAACCTGTTTCCACCGGGCAGGCAATAATCGTTGGATTTGCGCAGGCGGTCGCCATGTTACCTGGCATCTCCCGGTCCGGAGCTACTATTTCTACTTCGGTTTTGCTTGGTATCGACAAAGAGAAAGCCGCCCGTTTTTCCTTTTTGATGGTGCTACCCCTTATCATCGGTAAGATTGGCAAAGACATCTTGGACGGCGCATTGACATACGAGAGCGAAAACTTCGGCGTAATGGCCATCGCTTTTGTGGCGGCCTTTGTGGCCGGGCTTTTTGCCTGTTCCTGGATGATCCAACTGGTAAAAAAGAGTAAACTCACCATCTTTGCCGTGTATTGCCTCATCGTGGGGCTGATTGCCATTATTGGAGGGCTGATGACGTCATGACAGAGGAAGGAACCGTCTATTTAATCGATAAACCATACACCTGGACCTCGTTTGATGTGGTTAAAAAGGTTCGCAATGCGCTTAAAATCAAAAAGGTAGGGCATGCGGGCACCTTAGACCCTTTGGCAACCGGGCTATTGATTGTATGCGCAGGCAAAATGACCAAGCAGATCAACCGCTTCCAAAGTCAGGAAAAAGAATACGAGGGAACTTTTGTGCTAGGACAAACTACCGAATCCTTTGACTTGGAACAGGAAGTTGTGGATGTAGCAGATCCGAGACACCTCCTGAACGAACAGCTACATGAAGCAAGCCGACAGCTTACCGGAGATCTGATGCAGGTACCGCCCATACACTCAGCCATCAAAAAAGACGGAAAAAGAGCCTACATAGCGGCACGGAGTGGGCAGACTTTAGTAATTGATCCTAGACCGATCACAGTCAGTGAATTTGAGATTACAGCAGTATCCCTACCGGAGGTACACTTTCGAATAGTCTGTTCCAAAGGCACCTACATCCGCAGCCTTGCCCGTGATTTTGGTGAACTACTAGGCGTTGGCGCTTACCTTTCCAGACTGGTTCGAACCCGGATCGGTGATTTCCGGTTAAAAGACGCGGAACAACTTCCAGACCTGATCGAAAAATTGAAACAAGCGCAGCATGAAAATCCATAAGGATTTAGATCACCTTCCTGCCATCCAACAACCCGTAGTGACCATCGGAACTTTTGACGGGGTACACCTAGGCCACCAAAAGATCCTTAACCGAGTCCGGGAACTTGCCAGTGAGACCGATGGAGAGTCTGTGTTGCTGACCTTCTGGCCACACCCCCGTATGGTCCTGAGACCTGACCACCATCAGATCAAGCTTCTCTCCACACAAGAGGAAAAGCAACGGCTGCTAGCCCGTTTTGGCATTGACCACTTGGTCAGCATCCCTTTTACCGAGAGCTTTGCCGCCACGAGTTCTGAAGAGTTTATTCAGCACATCCTGCTCGAAAAGATTGGTACACGGAAATTGGTCATTGGCTATGATCACCGCTTTGGCAAAGGACGGGAAGGAGGATTTGATTATTTACAGGCCAACCAAAGTAGGTTTGGCTTTGAACTGGAGGAAATCTCGCGAGAAGATATCGACCATATCGGCATCAGCAGTACCAAAATACGTCAGGCACTAGAGGCAGGCGACCTGGAAACCGCCAGTAGCTTTTTGGGCAGACCCTACGAATTGACAGGTCAGGTAGTCTCTGGCAATCAGCTGGGGCGGAAAATCGGCTTTCCTACCGCCAACCTTGAGATCGGCGAAGCCCACAAGCTTATCCCTACAGACGGGGCTTACGTGGTGAGTGTCCTGCATGGAAATAAGGCGTACCGCGGCATGCTGAATATTGGCAACCGCCCTACCCTTCAGGGAGTCAACAAAACCGTTGAAGTACATTTAATCGACTTTTCGGGGGACTTGTATGGGGAGGAGCTGGAATTACACTTTCATCAATACCTCCGCGAAGAACGAAAGTTCAACAATCTACAGCAGCTCACTGATCAGTTGAATAGCGACAAGCAAGCGGTGTTGGATTTCTTTCAATGAGGGTGGTTGAAAATTGAAAATGGTTGGCAGGTGCATTGTTTACAAAGCTACATCATCCACCAAGCCTCGACCCCGTGAAAAAACCACGTCCCCCGTCTTGAGCAAATTTATTGCCGAAGGCATCCGTTAAAATTCTCCCAAATTCGCTATCTTTCCGGAGAACGTATCGATCTATCTTATATGCAAAAGCTACTAGTCATTTTCCTTGCAGCAGGTCTACTTGCCTGTAACCACCGATCAAACACCTACTCCGAGCTAGGAACGGACGGTTGGCTAAAAGGGACAGATGAACAAAAATTAGAAGAAGTGGCCCATCAACTTGGGGGATTTAGCCGCACCATGGTAGAAGTAAGCTACCGCTACAGCGAGCTTTATTGGGCTGGAGAAGATGAAAACTGGAAGTACGCGGAACATCAGTTAGAGCACCTGATCGAAGCACTGGAAGATGGACTAACTCGCCGTCCCGTACGGGCAGCATCCGCAAAAGACTTTTTGGAAACGACCTTACCCAACGTGGAGAAAGCTATTGAAAGTGGCGAAAAGGCCGTCTTTGATGAAGGATTCCAAGTCCTCACGCTGGGTTGTAATGCTTGCCATGCAAAGGAAGGTGAAGGATTTATCCGTATACAAGAACCTCTGGTCCGCAGTTCACCGGTACGCTTCTAGCTTAAAGCAAGTGCCTAAAATGGGCCAAGAAGTAGCTTTTGGCCTTGTCCAGGTCCTCTGGAGTGTCGATAGCAACAGCTTGATGATCGGTATGCACCATCTTGATACGAACGCCGTTCTCTAGTAGCCGAAGCTGCTCCAACATTTCCGTGCGTTCCAAGCCTGACTTATCCCATTGCGTAAAAGCCATCAGAAGGTTCTTTCGATAGGCATAAATGCCGATATGCCGGTAAAAATTCACTTTCGCAGGAGATTCTCTGATAAAGGGGATAGGTGAACGGCTAAAGTACAGCGAAAAATTTTCTTTGTCGACTACTACCTTCACCGTGTTCGGGTTCTGCACCTGCGAACCGTCCAATAGGGTAGTCATCAAAGAAGCCACCTGAACATCCTCATTCCGAAAGGCATCAACCAACTGCTTCAAGGAGAGCTGATCCTGAAAAGGCTCGTCTCCCTGTACGTTAACGACCACGTCGGCTTCCATTTCTGCTGCTGCCTCAGCAATTCGGTCCGAGCCACTTTCGTGTTCACGCTGACTCATAAAGACCTTCCCGCCTTCTGCCCGGATCACCCGGGCAATATCCTCGTGATCCGTCACCACGACCACCTCGTCAAAAACCCCCGTAGCCACTGTACTTAAGTAGGTACGGGCGATCAGCGGCTTGCCGTACAAGTCGGCCATTAACTTTGCGGGAAAACGGGTGGCTCCAAATCGGGCGGGAATCAGGGCTACAACTTTCATCTCTATATAAAATTTCGCAGGTACAATCCTTTTTCAGAAATTCGCTACAAGCTCCACCAAACCGGACATAGCAACAAAATTTCCTTCGGAGAACAAAATTAGGCAAAATTGATGCTAAAATACCCCGGTACCCAAAAAAATCAGGGGGTTGCACTAGGGGATTTCCCGTAAAACCCAGATAGCCATATCCTTGATCATAGGTGATGACTAGGTTGACGTTTGGCGATTTGGAAACCTCATTCAATGAAATCGAAATTAGATCAAGGAAAAACTGTAATTGTGGGGAAATTAGAAAATTAAATTCCGAACGGGTTGATCACCGCCCTGCTGGCCAAAGCTCGAAATATTAGTATGTAAACGTTGCCTACTCCTCTTCAAACCGCAACGGCACTTCCTTCTCCACATTGCCATTTTACATATCGATAAACTGAAACGTTTTGGAAACGTGGTTATAGGCAAAGAGTAGACGACTGGTATCCGTTTCGATCAAACGGGTAGATGATGGATTTACCAATATAAAATCTTTGGCTGGAAAGACTTCCTTTCCCACTTCGACAAGCCGCAAAGAACCCTTCGAAGTTTCTTTTTCACAGCCGATTAAAACCGCCCAAATTGTGGCAGTGAAAGTCAATCTTATAAATCTTTTTGGATGCATTGATTTTTAATAAAATGATTACTTATTTTCAATCCTTGAAACCGTTAGTCTCCGACCCTATTCTGATCGGATTATTTGTCCTCTTTGACCGGAATTCAATAAAGATACAATTTTAAAACTAACTTTTTAAATGAATTGTAAAATAAATTCTTACTAGACACCTTTCGACCAGTCTCTCAAAAATCTATGTGAACTATATTTCTATGTGGTAAAAATTCCAGATAGAATGGATTTACAGCCATTGTAACGGGACATGGGAATTGCAAATTCCTTTTATCTGTCATCGAAATTGCAAATTTCGAGGAGCCATTTCAGTTAAAGACCTTCGGGGTTTGAAAAACCCCAAAGGTCAATGACATCCCCGATTCTCTAGTCCATTATATCGCCGAAGGCATTGCATATATCATTTCAATATCGCCGAAGGCAAATATCACATAGCGAATATCACGAAGTAAATATCATTTCAAAAAGGTCTAGATCAAATCAATCAACAATCCTCCTAGTTGGGTACAAAGTCATGGCATCTTTAATAATCCGTTGGCCATAACCAAAAAACGTTCCCTCGTCTCCTTCTTTAAATTTTTGGTTGCCAAAATTCTCCCAATCCTTTAAAGTTAATTGGTCATCTGTATGGCTATATTGAAATGCATTTAATCCAAACAGGAACACATAGCCATTGTCCGTGCTTTTTACCTCGTCCCAAATAGTACTAAATGATTTCTCCCTATCCCCACTTACTCCTAAGGCTTGGGCGGCTAAAATCCTATTTGCGGCAAATTGATCCGTTCCGATACATTCCTTTAATTTTTGCTGGACAGAATCAGTGGCGGACCTGACTTGGAATAACCCATAAATCCCCCAAAACCTGACAATTGGATTTTCATGATCCATGGCTGCCATATATTCAGACAGATACGTTGAAGCCCCTAGGCTTGATAATTTGGCGATTTCCAGAATCTCAACAATTGGATAATCATCCCTGCTTTGGGCAAACTCATAGATGGTCTTAAACTTTTTCCCCTCCCCTGTCAACTCATGGAACATGGGTTCCGGAATCAAGCCCACATCCCGGGTTTTAATCATCCAAGCATCCAACTCTTCGGAAAGTTGGGTAACTCTATCCCGATGGACATTATCAGCAACAAGGTTTTCTACATGCCAAGGGTCTTTTTTCGAATCGAACAGTTCCGTCGCTTCCTTTGGCTCGAAAAACTTGGACTGCAAGTCATTGGTTTTGCCCGCCTCATGATGCGCTTCCCATGCCCTCCAGTTGGCTTGTACCTCAAAACCGTACCGTGAATCCCTTCCCAAGGGTCTATGTGGCATAAAATTTCTAATAAAATAAAACTTTCCATCAGTAACCGCACGTGAGAAATCATACCTCTCTCCCATCCGATCCCGGTAAAAGTGAATAAAGGGCTTTTTCGTTTTCGCATCCAGAAAATTATTTCCCTGCATGATGTCAGGAATGTCAATACCCGCAAGGGATAGCAGTGTCGGGGCCAAATCAACAAAACTCACTAAGCTTTCATCTATAGAGAAGTCAGATTTAGGCGAAAGATGCTTCCATTTTTCCGGTATGTGGATCATCATTGGAACTTGCGTGCCCACATTAAATATAAAACGCTTGGACCTTGACAATTGGCCTCCATGGTCGGAATAAAAGAAAACGATGGTATTGTCGGCACGGCCCTCATCTTCCAGTTCCTGCAATAAATCTCCCGTCATCTTATCCATAAGCGTGATCAGATCATGCAACCTGGCCCAATCTTTTCTAATTTCAGGCAAATCGGGATGGTAAGGAGGCAAATTAATTTCGCTGGGATCTATTCGGGGTTTAGCCGGGATTTGTTGTGTTTCGATGTAATGGTTGATCCTATCCTCGCTTAACGGGCTTTCATGGGTGACCGTATTATTGAATACGGCGAAAAAGGGTTGACCGGGCGTTCTATTTTTGTAATGCGCCTGATTACTGGATTCATCCCATACGTCCGGATCCGTTTCAAAGTTTGAATTGTAATCCTTTTTACTGTTGTTGGTGCAATAGTACCCGTTTTCCCGAAGCAGTTTTGGATAGGCGGGTATTTCATCGGGTAACTGTACCCTACTGCGCATTTGATGAGTTCCTGTGGTGGAGGCATACATGCCCGACAAAATGGTTGCCCGTGCCACGGCACAGACGGGTGCGTTGGCATAGGCATGCGAAAACTGGATGGATTTTTTGGCCAGTTTATCCAAATTGGGGGTGTATGCCTGCGAAAAACCATAGCTGCCCAGGTAAGGACTGATGTCCTCACAAGTTATCCATAAGATATTGGGTTTTTCGCTTTTATCGGAGACGGTATTTTCTTGGGAAAATACCGCATTGACACATGCAAAAAGGACAAAAGAATATACCAGGTAGATTTTAGGTATCATCTGTTGATCGATAATTCATCCGGATTGGGAAATTCCCGCATGGGGCTATAGCGGATATAGGAATCAAACACTTCGGTATCCGGTCCTACCACCCGGGGGTCTTTTGAATCAGTTAACTCCGCCATTAATACTTCCTGCATTTCATTTTTTAAACCGATATAATCGGGATCTTCGGCAAGGTTAACAAGACAGTAGGGGTCGTTAGCTACGTCAAATAGTTGATATTCGGGAATTTTGGCAAAGGCTGCATCAAAAAATGGCCTTACCTCTTCATCTTCCCAATTCTCAATAATATACGATTTGGTCGGAGAGGGATCCACATCTGTAAAGGCCCAATCGGAATGATGAACGCCATCTTTATCTATCCCATACAAGGGAAGCAGTTCATTTTCCGTTCCCGGTTTAATTGCCTGGGGATCACCTGCGGGCCAACGGTCCGGCTTTGCATTCCATATCAGGATATGGTCCACACTTCGTACGGCTCGTTGCGGATAGCCCCAGTTTTGATAGCGTGAGGAAGAATGCCGTTCCCGTCCTGAAAACACATAGTTAAAGTTTTCGTCAATTTTGCCCTGCTTGTCAGACTCCAGGAGATGTCGGAAACTCCTTCCAGATATGGGCAGCATGCCAGCGGAACTGGTATTTGTCACATCTAAAATCGTGGGGGCCAAATCCGAAAAGCTGATAGGATCATCCACCTTTCTTCCACCCGGGAAAGCCTTGGGATACCTTACCGCAAAAGGCACATGTACGCCGTAGTCGTAACTATTGGCTTTGGCTCTTGGGAAGGGCATTCCGTTATCGGCTGTCACGATGATGATGGTATTTTCAAGCTCCCCAATTTCCTCCAGGTAATTCAGCATCAATTCCAGTTGATGGTCAAACCATTCAATTTCCACGGCATAATCCAGCATATCCCCACGAACGATATCATGGTCGGGGAAGAAACCAGGAACCTGCACATCACTTAACTTTTTATTTGTTCGTTTCCACGAATCCTTTTCATAGTCCCGGTGTGGCTCCGTGGCACCATACCAGAAGAAAAAGGGCTGGTCGGAGCGGACACTGTCCATAAAGTACTTGAAGTTTTCAAAATAATTCAAATCGCTGATTTTATTGGCTGGTCTTGGGTCATTACCTGCCTCGTAGCGGATATTGGAATGGGTAATTCCCGCGGCATCCGTTTCCCTCCAAAGGGAATCATTCTCATCCCGGGCATATCGGAATGGAGAAACGCCTTTGCCGGTTCTTCCCGTGATGTACCCATTGCCGTCAAGCATATCGACAAAGGGCACAACCTTTTTCAGCCAGGGAGCGGCATGTTGGCCCGCTTGTTCATTTTGCCAATGGTACCTGCCGGTGACAATGGCACTTCGAGAGGGCGCACAACCTGGGGATCCTGCCATGCAATGATTAAAATACACCCCTTCTCTAGCTACCCGGTCAAATCCGGGGGTATTGACAAAAGTACTTCCCGCAAAACTTGTATGGGCAAAGGATTGGTCGTCACTGATGACAAATAGAATGTTGGGTTTTTTGTCGATGGATTTTTCCGGATCGGTTGAGCATCCCGTCAAGTGGGAAATGATTAAAATGCTTACTACGAAAGGTATATATTTCATTGTTTTGTATTGAAGGTAAATGACATAGAGATGAAAAATCAGTAGAAAGTGAAGAAAAGATAGCAAGTTAATTTCTACCTACTATCTTCTCAGCATACCTTGTCTGCCATTTAGGAGATGGTAATTTATAAAAATACAAATTTTTCGTTAAGTCAAATAGAAAAGTTAAATTGAACCTGTTCAAAACATATATTTTACCATCTTTTAGGGAATGGGGTAAAAAAATTACTTTTTACTGGTTGAACGCTCCTATCAACTCGTGTATTTCACGGTAACTTTTCGTAAGGAGTTTACTTTAAAATGTTACTTCTCTACTGGAGAAAAAATCACAGCCAAACCGTTTTGTTTTAGGATATTCTTTTCAAAAATAGTTTTGAAGTTGACTTCCATATCTTCGATACGCACGTTGGTACGGGTATTTAGGGATTTATCATCAGAATACACGGTTGCTCTGTAGGTAGTGTTCTCATCAAGGAAATCAAGTTTTAAGGAAAGCTTGTATTCCCCGGTCCCGGCAATAGCACCCAAGTACCATTTATCGCCATTTTTACGTGCAATGGACACATACTTTCCCGGATAACCTTCAATAATCTTGGTATCATCCCAAACTGTTGGCACATCGTCAAAAAATTGCAGGTCATCTATTTCAGGAATTGCCCCTTCCGCACCGCCGGCACCTCCCGTTCTGGAAGGAGCGCCTGCAGGCCTATCATACCAAAATAGAAATTGCCAGGGACTATAAATACAAATTACCTTTGCCATTTGCGAAGCGTGGGATCCCATTTTTTCGGTTACACGAGGGGCAAAATAACAATTGGTCTGATCATCATCCGTGTGAAAATGGTAGCGATAACACCATCATTTGGCGTGCTTTCCTCATCGCCCCGAATTCCTTCCTGGGTCATTAAATTAGGATAAGTGCGTGAGTAACCCGTAGGCCGGTATTCATCATGCACATCAACCATTAATTCATGTTCGGCGGCTTTCCTTACGGCGTCATGAAGCCAACTTGTCCACTTTTGCGGACCTACATTCACAAATCCGTATTTTAAACCTGCCACACCCCACGATTTCAGCAAGGGTAAAACCTCATCCAATTGTTTTTCCAGTGCCCTGCGGTTCACGTAGAGGATTATTCCTATCTCCTTATCATTGGCATAGTCAATCACCGTTTGTAAATCAAGCGGGCCAGGCGAGCGGTTAGGATCAACAGTTACCGTTGTTGCATCTGATGCATCATCGTATTCATTTCCATACCAACCGGCATCGAATTCAACGAACTGTAAGTTGTGTTTTACGGCAAAATCTACACATGCAATTCCTCCCTGTGTGGTTAAGGTAACTTCGCGTATCACTTTCCCGGGTTTAATAAAGGAAGCATCCGCAATTTTATTTGCTTCGTTCAGGTTCAACAACAAGTAATTATTTTGTAAAATCTGTGCTGTGTTTTTACCCGCCATCACATAACGCCATGGCGTGTTGTAACCACCCTTGGGAACAACGACAGGGTATTGATCTTTATCGCCTTTTTCAAGTGAGGCTAGCAGTGTATTGGCCTTTTTTTCATGCTTTTCAAATTTCATGCGGGCAAAATCCACCAAAGCAGCTTCACCAATTGCTGTAAAAACCGAATCCGAAAGTTCAGCCAGCAATGGCCGTTCCGCAATAAACGAAAGCGCTGAAAGCCTGTGTTTTTTAATTTCACCTTGGGCAGCAGCACTTACCCAAATAGTTGCATCAACCGGATAGATAAATTCAGTTAATTCTTTATCAATTTGCAAATCCACGTTGCTGTTAATCTCATACCTGAAAGCCACACCTTCGTTGTAGGCACGAATGCGAAGTGCAAATTCTCCCTGCCAACCGGTACTTTTCAGGTGAACGACGATCTCGTTATAATGGTCGTTATACACACTTTTTTCGCCATAAACAGGTTTCCAGGTTGTATTATGGGATGCCTTTTCGATTTTCACAAGCGTCACACTGTCCGGTAGTATTGTACCATCGTTTAGTTTAAAACCTAAAGCTGACTTTTCGATAATTGATAGGTCTTTCCAGTTAATGGAGTAGGCAAAATCATCTTTTACATCGAGGTTAAACGTGTACAAATTATCCGGGCTGCTTAACTTAACTTTATCAATGTTCTTTTTGCAACCTGTTATAGAAAGTGCCAGGATAAAAATCCAACATATGTTATTTTTCAATGGAATCATCTGTGTTTTATTTTATAACAGCTACGCATCAAATTATTTAACAAAATGCCCTCCGCTTGTCGGGCATCCGAATGAACAGGGCGATTGGAGGAGGGTGTCTGTTGTGCAGGAAGGGTTGAGCAAATCACTTGATAGCCCAATAGAAAGAACAGTGTGGTTTTGAAATGTATCATTTGTAATGCTAGACGGAAAGATATTGGGTGTGGAAAATGCAAATTTCCGTTTAAGGGACAAAATGAGCTTGAATTTAACTTTACAATCTTTAACCAAGTTTACAAAAAATTTGAAGGTTATTTGTTAAAATTATCTAAAAAAAGTTAAACCTCTTTGAATAGGGTTAATTTAAACTGTAAATCTATGTAGCTTTAAATGATTGTTATACAGTAAATTAATTGTCAGAATAAAAAACGATAATCATTTTGAAGACCCAAATGTAATAAAACATGAAAAATTTTACAGTCATATGCGCCTTGTTTATTCTTTTAAGCTGCTCAGAAAACAAGTCTTCATCCGAAAGCGATTTGGGTTTTTTGTTAAGCCAGGATACCGTAATGATTGATCCAAAAGGGGGCATCATCAACCTGAGGTATGGGCTTACCAATCCCGAGCTTTCCCCAGACGGTAAATACCTTTACCATTATACCCATGGACAAGCGAAATTCGATAAGATCAACCTGGAGAATTTCGAATTGGAGGAGATGTTGCAGTTTGAAAAAGAAGGCCCCAATGGAATGGGATCCTATAATGTATGATGAGTTGGGGATCGTGAGAATAACGATAGATTGAGAGAAAAGTGAATATTTTCGATACATCAACAAAAACCAATCGATTGCTACCTTCTTTATTCATATAATGGTCATTCCTGCTTATCAAACTGTACCACTAAATATCTTAAGCTCTCCTCATTAAAATCTGGACTGTTTTCGTTATTCAAAGATAGGTATAATCCCCTTTCCCCGACAAACATATTAGAAGTAGCGTGAATCTGAAACTTTTCAAAAACAAATTCTCCCACCACATTCAAATCCTTATCCAAAACCATAATCCCCGTATAAGGACGGGATCTATCCAATCTCCATAAATCTTCCATCGAATATTGCTCATCGTCTTCGTATCCTGGGAAAAAAAATCTATAGAAGCAATCTCTATACTTATCATACAATAAAATTCCATACAAATCATGCTTTATTCGATTGCGTAAACCCTCTTCATTGCTACCAGGTATCTCATTCACATAATAGAAATTATTTATTTTGTCTGATTTGGCGATCACTTTCTCCTCTACTACTTCTGTTTCCATATTAAAAACCTGAATTTCATGGTCGTACCAAGGTGAAATGTATAACTTATTTTCTCTTCTGGCCCATGAAAAATTGGAAAGCTTCTTTCCTTTACTCCAATAATTTTGAGAATAAAAAACATCATACCACTTTTCTTTATTTAAAATCAAGTCAAAACTATATACCAAAGGATGTCTCATTATATCAGATTCTGACATCTTATGGTGACCCATAAATAGCGGCTGCATTCCAAATACTTTATTTCGGTACAAGTATAATGATTGATAAAAATTTGAATATACTACCGTAATATCAATTAGGTCTAATTTAATACTCCTTTTAAATAATAAATTACCGTCAAAATCGGTGTAACCTATTGCATGTGGAGAAAAAGTAAGCCAAATCCTGTTGTTTTCTAAATTTCCAACACCTGTAAAATTCCGCACACTATTTGGCCCATCATAATCAAGGATTATTTCCTTTACTAATTTTCCATTCTCTAAATTAAAAATATTAAAATTTTTGGAAATATGACTTAGTACAAAAATAAACCTACCAGAATCTGATTCGATTAATCTAATTTGTGCAGGATTTGGAGACAGCATTACTTCAGGTATAACCTCCAATACATCTACAATTTTAAAATCTAAAATTTGATTACTTTTTGTCCCTTCGCAGGAACAAAAAAAAGTAATAAACAATACAAAAATAATATTTCTCATCGTAAAATGGAAATAATTAAGACTACAGCCATAATTAAATAATGACTGTAGTCTATCATTTAACAGCCTGATTCGCAGATACATGAAACTGTAGTAATGGGTTGCTTACAACCGTCCTGACTTGGATCATTTGGATTATTAATCCAATCGCACCAAGGCACATCATTTTGAGCAATTGCACTCCTATTTGAGTTTGTAGATAAAGTTAAACCTACCACGGCTGCCAACGATCCCAATAAAAGAACTGGCTTTTTAAAGTACTTTTTCATAATAGTATTATTTTGAGGTTTATAATGATTTGCCTAAGATATAAAAAAAAAGATAACATTTCCAAATTATTTTACGATAATTTATTTACATCATATAAAACACCAGTTACAATAAAAAGTAAATTTTTAAAAATCTGTCATAAATGGTGTATTAAAAATTTAAGATATTTAACGATGAGATGTAAAGTCTGCGAAATCAATAAATTTTCAACTTCCGAATTTTCCACAATATATGATTTGGTGGGTGAGGCATCCACACCTGTAAAAGCCCAATTGGACTTGTGAATCCCATTTTCGTCCATTCCTTCCCTCGCAAGCCGTTCATTATCGGTTTTTAGCTTAATTGTCTGGGGAGAAACTGCAGGCCAACAGTCCGGTTATGCATTCCATAACAAGTTATGATGTTCCCTGCTTAGGGCCGTTGCTGAAACATGGACTAAAAGAATTCAAGCCCGAGGCAATCATATATAATAATCTATGTACGACTACGAATCGAAACCTTCGGCACAAGCTGCCCATCCATGCGGTTAAAACCTAGCCATTTAGGATGCTTTCATAGTACTCGGCGAGTGATCCCACCAATTTTTTATTGCTAAATTTGGCGACGACTAATTCTCTTCCCTTTTTGCCCATCGTATTCCTTAGTTCATTGTCGTCTAATAAGTTACGAATACTATCTGAAAGCGCATCAATATCTCTCTCCGGTACCAAATGGCCTGTAATGCCCTCCAAAATGCCTTCTGGAATACCATTATGACGGGTAGCGACCACTGGCACTTCCATGGCCTGCGCTTCCTGAAGTACGAGCCCCTGTCCCTCTGAATTCCCGTCCGAAGCTGTGATGCTGGGCAACACAAAAATGTCCGCAGCAGCATAAAACTCCTTTATTTCTTCCCGATTCTTTGCGCCATGCAAAAAAACATGTCCATTTAATGAAAGTTCATCAGTCAACTCTTTCAATTTCTCAAATAGAACCCCATCCCCGACAATATGATATTCCAAATCCGGATAGCTGCGGAGCAGTTTAGAAAAAGCCATGATACCATAGTAAATCCCCTTTTTTTCTACCAGTCTCGCTACGGTCAACAATCTTTTTCCTGATTTAAGATTAGAGGATTCCTGAACGCAATATTCCTCCAAATTCACGCCTAACGGTATGGTAATAAGTTTACCCTCTGGAAACTCTAAATCTTTTAGCTTCGATTTCAGGTAGTTGGAGATGGTTATAAAGCCGTCAAAATAGGGTATTAAACTCCTGTAGTATGCTGCATCCAGATTATACCTAGTAGCGTCATAGCCGTAAAAACTCAACAGTAACTTCCCCCGGATGATGTCCAGCGATTTGGCATAGACAGCGATCTTTCCAAGGGGCCCAAAATGGCAATGGACAATATCATATGCCTCCTTACCTATTAATGGCAACAATCGAAAAAATAGGGAGATTTTAACATCCGACGGATAATTAGAAGAAAACATGCGGCTTATGGTTTCAATATTCCCCACATTTCTGATGATCAACCAGATGCATTTCAGTTTGGCAGCCCATTTGGAAGTGGGTGATGATGGCGGATAGTAGGTCCGGCTTAAAAGCCCGAACCTAGAGACTTCCGTATGCATCTTTTCTTCTAGCTGGAACTTGGAAGGAAAGATGTCTACCTCATATCCAAGGTCCAATAGACCGGTGACCTGGTTGAGAATAAAGGTTTCTGAAAGTTTGGGAAATGATTCCACTATAAACGCAATCCTCATAACTTAAATAAGTTGTTGCCTCGCAAAAGAATACTGTTTTCTCAAGACACTCAATTCTTCATTTGAAAGGTCATGATTTTCCCGTAGAAGGCAAAACAGATCGTTTTTGAACCGAAATATTTCGTAGCGATCCGACACATGCATTACCGATCGATTTAAATCTGTCTCATTTAAATGCTTGTATTCGAAAAGTATGACGGTGGGCTTGTACCTTTCCAAATTAAACTGTGATAAAATCACCCAGTCATACCCCTCTGTGTCAATATGCAGCAAGTCAACACGCTCAATTTGGAACTGATCCAGCAATTCTTGCAGTGTCGAACCCGCTAGTTCAAGTTCTTTGATAAATGGGGCTAAAATGCCTCCCAAATGATTGAGGATATGCTGTCGGTTAAAAGAACCAATTTGATCATACCATTCAGGTAAGTCCGGTATAACGTATTTCGCATGTCGGTCGACGTAAAAAAATTCCCCTTGATTGCCATCATTGACCGCACCGTTATAAAAACGGAACCGTTCTGGGGAATCAAGGGACATATAATTATCTCTCAATCTGTGCAGCAAATAGGGCACAGGCTCTACGAAAAGACCCCGCCACCCAATACGCTCCTTCATCAATGGATAAAGCGGATCCCTCGTCTTTCCATCATTGGAACCAATCTGAACTACGGAAGCATGTTGATTTGAGATTGCTTTTGAAATCCAACTGATTTGAGACATTGGTGAAGCACCTTCGTTTTTAAACGGAAGTCCAATTCTCCCCTTCCATTTAGGCTTCATGGATTACCTCCTGACTTTTGATATACGATTCAATAAATGCGATACCCCTTTCAAAATCCCCGGAGTCAAGCATTTGCTGCTTAAGCCTTTGGATGTTTTTTACATAAAAGCTTCTATTGGTAAGTAATTCGTCAACCTTGTTTTCTATCTGTTTTGCAGTATCTTTTTTAAGCTTTCCTCTCATTCCCAATCTATGGTAAACTACCCTGGCCGCGTTTCCCGGCTGGTCCAGGTTGGGATTTAGGGGAAACACTAGCATGGGGGTTTCCAACAAAATACATTCGGTAATGGACTGCATCCCTCCGTGATTAATCATCAGGTCCACGTTTTTTATCAGATGCAACTGGGGCACCGACTGAAACAAGTGTACATTGTCTGGAACCGGTCTGAATCCGGAGGGATCAATATCCCTGCCTGTGGACAGGATCAACTGCCAGTTTCTTCGGAGCAGGAAGATATTAATCAATGAAACAAAAAACTTGATTCTGTCATTGCGGAATTCAGTGTCATAGGATCCCATAGCACAGTAAACTTTGATACCCTCTGTGGATAAAACTTCACTGACTTTATCTATTTCGCTTTGATCTTCCCTTCGCTCGGTATCTACCACAGGCCCTATATGAATTTGATTACTGGGAAAGGGCCTGGGAAAATCAAAGTGCCTGGGGGAAAGGATCAGTTCGGGAATGTCTTTCCATCCAAAATGGCTACTTCGTTTTGTAACAAATTTGGGATGTCTGTTTAGTTGCTTCATATACCGCCTAGCCATGTGGTACCAGCTTAGACGTTCAGGGCTGACATTATCCCGGTGATCTTTCCATTTCTTTTTAATCAAATGTATGATCCAAAGACCCTCTACAAGCAAATTTGTGAAAAGTGGGATCTTGCCCGGAATATAAGAAGATTGAAAAGGCGGAATCCCAGGAGCTTTGTTTTGACATACCTTCGTGGAAACGGTAATAATCGGTATCTTACTTTCTAAAAGATGAACTGAGTAATATATAAAAGAAGCATCTAAAATCACAAGTTTAGGGTTATAAATCCGAATGGCTTCCCCAAAAAAATTCTTACTGCGAAAGGTTCCTTCAACTATTTCTTTTAACTCTTTTGGATGGTGCATTTTCTTGGAAATCTCTTCGAATTGAAAGGCTTCCTGACGTAAAACTAGCCTGAATCCTTCTTTATCTATGATTTTCATGCTCTTAGGATTACTTAAAAATAATATGGAAAACCCAGCATTCTTTAATCCTTTTGCCAATTTAAACATCGCATTTAAATGACTACTGGTATCTAATACTGTAAAAAGGATCGTTCTCATAGTCCTAACTCTACATATCCATTACTCTTTCTCTAATTCAGAAATAAGAGATTCGTACTCAATAAAGTTAAAGTGATTTATTTTATTTTTCCTAATTAAGGTTATCTCCGAATTTTTTTTCGTCAGACCGACCTCAAAGGAAATATCCAACGAGTCAATAAACACATAGCTTTTTTTAAATAGATCAGGGTACGCCTTAATAGTCTCTTGTTCCGGCTTTCTCTTAAATATTAATGCAGTAGAGTCCGGTAGGTGACTAACAGCATAGTCGTAAAACCGGTCCTTGCACGTGTGGCAGCCATAGTCCAATACTATTATATATGAGTCATACAACAAAGGAAATCCCATTCTAACTCTATAATCATTGAATCTTGAATCTTGACTACATGTAAAAAATATAAATAGCAGGGCAATCAATTTGGAGTTCTTATTGATTCTCATAGTCACCACCCACATTAAATCGCACCACCCTATACCTGAAATGATTTTCGTCATAGTCAGGATGGTTTTCATTATTTAGCGAAATATATAGTCCTTTCTCTCCAACAAACATGTTTGTTGAAGTATGTATTTCAAACTTATCAAATAAATGTTCACCAAGAACGTTCAACTCATTATCCAAAACCATGATTCCGGCATATGGTCGAGACCTGACAATAAACCGCAATTCCTCTGATGATAGCTCATTATCTGACTTATAGCTGGGTATAAATACCCGGTAAAATATGTCTCTAAAACGATCGTAAATAAAAGGACCATATTGCTCACTTTCTAAGGTGTTTTTATTAGCTTCTTCAAAACCGGATGGAATATTATCCACAAAATTGAAACGGTTAACATAAACAGATTTAACCTCTTTTCTTTTCACTACCCTCTTGGTGGCACTATCGAAAACCTGAATTTGATGATCATAATATGGGGCGATATAAATTTTTTCTTCTCTCTCATCCCATGAATAATCCGTAAGCTTCTTCCCATTATCCCAGTAGGTATTTGAATAAAAAACCTCATGCCAAGATGTACTTTCGGTACCAAAGGAATAGCTAAAAACCAATTGATGTTTAGCAATCAGTTCCTTGCCCATTTCGTGATGATCCATAAAATAAGGTTGGGGACCATAAATTTCCGCCCCTATTTGTATAATTGGTTTGTAAAATGTAGTTATTAAGGCTGTAACAGAAACCATTTCATTGGGTACTTGTCTTTTTAATAGAAGCTCTCCCTTAAAATTGATTAGTCCAATTGCAGGTGGAGAAAAGGTAAGCCAAATCGAATCCGCACCTGTAAGGGTTGCTCCAAGAAATCCCTTAACACTGTTTGGACCCTCAAAGGTTAGAGGAATTTTATGATTCACCTCCCCCTTAGAAAAATCAATAAATTGGTAGTTTTTTTCTACATGATTATAAGCAAATAGAAATGTGCCTGAGTCAGTTTCTATAAACTTTGTGTTTCCAGGATTTACTGAAATAAGGTCATTTGTCTTTATGGAGATTTCTTCAATTATTTCCATTTTAAAATGTCGTTCTTGAGTTTTCTTTTTACAACCAGAAGATAATAAACTCAAAAAAATAATAAATATGATCTTTTTCATAATTAATAAAAATTAATAGAAACAATGAATATAGATAACAAATTAGCTATCTATATTCATCTTTTGATAATTACTGATTTTAGCACCCTTCGCATATGCAAGGAAGATTAAAAACCGCTATCACACAGCCATCATGAGGTTCACCAGGTGCATCAAACCAATGGCACAACTCAACATCATTTTGAGCCTTTACTTCTGAACTTTGCCCAGTAACAAATCCCAAGCCCACCACCGCTGCCAACGATCCAAATAAAAGAACTGGCTTTTTAAAGAACTTTTTCATAAGAGTATTATTTTGAGTTGTAAAATGATTTATCTAAAGTAGAAAAAAAAAGATGATATTTCCAAATTATTTTACGATAATTTATTTACATCATATAAAACACCTGTTGCAATAAAAAGTAAATTTTTAACGATCTGCCATAAATGGTGTACTAAAAATTTAAGATATTTAACGATAAGATGTAAAGTTTGCGAAATCAATAAATACCTAACTTTCGAATTTTCCACAATATATGATTTGGTGGGTGAGGCATCCACACCGATAAAAGCCCAAGTGGACTGGTGTACTTCGTTTTCATCTATTTTATACCTGGGAAGCCGTTCATTATCAGTTTCTAGCTTATTTGTCTAGGAAGCACCTGCAGGCCAACCGTCCGGTTTTGCATTCCATATCATGATATGATGCTCACTGCGTACGGCCCGTTGCTGATAGCCCAAGTTTTTATAGTGCGAGAAGGTATGTCGTTTATGTCCTGAAAATACGTATTAGCATAAAATTAATTAGATTTGGACTTCACTATTCGAATCATGAAACAAACACTATCACTAGCCACTGCCCTCCTACTGCTTTTTTCCTGCGCTGAAACTGCAAAAAAGGCCGACACGGTCTACCTCAACGGCCTCATTTATACTGTAAACGACCTGCAGCCCACCGCCGAAGCGGTGGCAGTGGCCGACGGGAAAATCCTTGCCGTCGGCACCACCACCGAAATTGAATCCTACATAGGAAAGGAGACAACATCCATTGATTTACTGGGAAAAACGCTGACTCCAGGGTTTATCGAATCCCATGCCCACCTGATGGGCATAGGGTATAACAAGTTGGAAATTGACCTGATGTATGTGTCTACTTACGAGGAATTGGTCGAAAAAGTCGCTGAGGCTGCCCGGTCGGCCGAACCCGGCGAGTGGATCACGGGACGGGGATGGCATCAGGACAAGTGGATAGAACTTCCTAAAGATGCCGTAAAGGGTTTTCAGGTGCATGATGCACTCAGCGCAGTCACACCAAACAACCCAGTATACCTGGCCCATGCTTCCGGCCACGCCTCCTTTGTCAATCAAAAGGCCATGGAACTTGCGGGCATAGCCACCTTGGGTAGTGAAAATACCCCTCAAGAAGTAGTGGGCGGCGAAATCATCCGGGATGCGCTGGGGAATCCCACCGGTGTCTTGGTGGAGCGGGCCTCCGGCTTAGTAAGCCGCCTTGTACCAAAGGACACGCCCGAACGGGCTGAAAAAGCACTGGAACTGGCACTTCAGGAGCTCGCCGAGAAAGGAATAACCTCCTTTCACGATGCGGGAAGTGGGCAGGAAGTCATCGACTTACTGAACAGGTTCAAGGAAGAAGGCCGACTGACCTCCCGAATGTATGTGATGATTTCGGGACGACAACCAGAATTGATTGATTCGTGGCTTCAAAAAGGACCATTTGTAGACCCGGATCATATGGTAACCGTTCGGTCCATCAAACTAAATATGGACGGAGCTCTGGGACCTTGGGGTGCCTGGCTACTTGAAGATTACTCAGACAAGGCCGGGCACCGGGGACATGAAACCATGCCAATGGCCTTGGTAGGGGAAATGGCCGAAAAGGGACTTAATAGCGGATTTCAAATCTGCTCCCACGCCATCGGAGACCGGACCAACCGTGAAGTACTGGATCAGTATGAGGCAGCTTTTGCGAAATTTCCCGAAGTGACCGACCATCGATTCCGTATCGAACATGCGCAGCACCTGCACCCCGATGACATCGGACGCTTTGGGTCTTTGGGCGTTATTGCGGCTATTCAGGCCATACACCTAAGTTCTGACCGCCCTTGGGCTATCGGTAGACTGGGTGCCAAACGCATCAAAGACGGAGCCTATGTATGGCAGAAGTTGCTGGCCTCCGGAGCAGTCATCTCCAATGGAACCGATGCCCCCGTGGAGCCTTTGGACCCCATCCCCTCTTTCTATGCCTCCGTAACCCGTAAAACACTAAAGATGCAGCCCGATGGAGGATACGAACCTGATCAAAAGATGACGCGTCAACAAGCCCTTAAGTCCTATACACTTGACGCAGCCTATGCGGAGTTTGAAGAGGAATTCAAGGGATCTATTGAAGTGGGGAAAGCGGCGGACTTTACTGTTTTTGACCAAAACATCATGGAAATTCCGGATAACGAAATCTTAAACACCCGGGTCTTTATGACCGTGGTAAATGGAAAAACGGTATACCAAGCCGACTAATCGGATTGCTGCTTCTTTAAAAAATCGAGTTATCTGAAAATTTAGATGATGGGTTCGGCTTTGTGAGGAAAACGATAGATTGAGAGAAAGGTGTATATTTTTGATACATCAAGCAAACTGGCACATTGTTATTTTTGATTACAAAAAGAGATATTTCATGTTTTTATAATTTGATTTTCATAGGTCATAACTTGTCCCGTGACGAAGGAAACGGGATGGAATCTCGCTATGATAATCATCCCACTGTGTGACGGGTACGTCATGCTCGATTTCATGTGTTTATAATTGTTTTTCAGTTGCCACCCCGATTTATCGGGGCAGGCTATGGAATCTCGCAACGATAATCATCCCAGTGTGTGACGACCTCGTCATGCTCGATTTCATCTGTTTATAATTTGATTTTCATAGGTCAGATGCCTGCCGGTAGGCAGAGAATCTCGCAATTACAATCATCCCTCCGTGCGTCGCCTTCGTCATGCTCGATTTCAGCAACGCATGCCACGACCCCATTCGGGGTCAAATTGATCCGGGCGATTCCGGTATTTATATAAACATGTGATCTCTCCGAGATCTTTCTTACATCCTTTCTCTATTTTAAGCCATTGATCCCAAAGGGATCCATGTTTATAGATGATTTCGGTCCAGGAAGGTTAGACCGCATAGGCCATTCTTGGATGTTATTTAATACTATAAAGAAAAGGTGCTTTATTTTTTGCACCTGTATACATCTTTTCTTGCCGTTGCAACACGTCCAATTCCAAAATTCGCTTCTGAAAGTTGCTGCGGGTGAATTTCCTTTCGAAAATGGTTTCGTAAATCTGTTGCATTTCTTTCATGGTAAACTTCTGGGTGGTGCGGATGTGTTTGTGCATAATTTAAAAAATGCTTCCGATGGCTATGCGGTGTTGCTGGTAAACCCGAGAGAAGCTGAGGCTTCCCTTCATTTACCGACGGATGCAATGCAGTATTTACTCACCGCTGATGATTTCCTTTCCAAAGAGGTCAAACTGAATGGCAAGACACTCAAACTAAAAGCGGATGATAGCCTACCTGAAATTCAGGGTAAGAAGGTATCGGCTGGAGAATTGGTGATGCCATCCAAAAGCATCATGTTCCTGACATTCACCACAAATAAATAACAGCCAAGTATTAAAATCCAGATTGGGCTATGCACTTTATTGCCCATAAATTGAAGAACCATCTTCCGAAAAATTCCTAAAATCGAAACCCAGGATCACAATGAGAAAATTTGAATTAACACTGATGAGTATCTTATTCTTCAAAAGGATCCAAAAACAAAGAAAAAAAGCAGGAATGAAATATTACCTTGTAGAGCAGGACCAGACCTTTGATGGTATGGAACCTTTAGAGGCTATCCAGATCAGCCATGATTCCCTTAAGAAGTTTGGTTTTAAATAATTGCAAAATCCTTGAGGTTGCCAAAACACATTCCTATTCCAAGCCAGGAACATATTTCATTACCCGCAGAGCGGATTCCCAACGCAATGAAAATAATCAAACTCCTTTTACCCGTATCCAAAATTTGGATCGTGTTAGCGTAGTGTTAAAATACTACTATATTCTTCCTAACCTATCAACGCATTTATTCCGCACCGTTGGTGCTTGGGTAAATAGGTTTCTTTGTACCTAGTGCTTCACCCTAGGCTAGTGATTTTGCGCCGTTGGCGCTGTTTGTACTAAAATAGAAATCCTTGGCGATAAGGTCCAGCTTCTCCCCATAAACCAAGTACGGTCTGCGATTTAAAAGACCTTCGAGGTTGGGAAAACCACAAAGGTCAGATGCCGCAAACCAACCTTTCGTATAAAGCTCTATATGAACTACTGTGAACTATGTAGCAAAAAAACCTTTTCGAGAGGTGCATTTAAAGACCTTCGGGGTTTGGGAAAACCCCAAAGGTCAGAGATGTCCGCGAAGCCAATATTTCGCCGAAGGCATATTTCTACTTATTTCGCGCAGCATATATCATTCAATATCGCCGAAGGCAAATATCGCATAGCTAATATCAATTAAATATCATTTCAAGGTGGTGTCAACTCACTCCTTTTCAACACCAACGAAAAAAGTGATTCCCCATCCTCGCTTATCAACCGAAACGTTACCTCGGGATCGGACAATTGGGTGTCGAAGGTGAATTCGCCAAAGGCATAGGTATTGTCAAACCCAAATAGCTGCGTCTCCCAGTCCGTATTGGTGGCGGCTGGACCATGCCGGCCTCCCAGGCTGGCAGGCTCGAATTCATAAAACTGAAATCCTGATTCTCTGGGAATGGTAAATCCCCTCGCCCCGTGGCGGTCTCCGGAGATCAAAAGAACTCCGGGAATCCGGTGCTTTTCGATCAGTTGAAAAATTTTCTCCCTTCCCTCCGGATCCCAAACTCCCCAGGAATCCTTTCCATTGGATACATAATCGCTCCACATGGTGCCACAGGAAAGAATGATAAATTCTCCAGTGGCTTCCAGCAACTGCTTTTCCAACCAGTCCATTTGTTCCTCACCGAGAAATGCTCCCGTTTCCTCATCCCGAAAAAACCGGTTGTCGACCATTATGACATCTACCGATCCAATTTGTGTCTTGAAATACACACCTTCTTTTTTATCCTGATTTCCATATCCCGGATTTGCCCAGGATTGGGTAAAGACTTCCCGAATGGATGTCCTATCCGCTGCTGTAAAACCCTCCGGAATTCCGGAAAGGTCATCGTCCATATAGTCGTGGTCATCCCAAGTGGCGTAAACGGGTACTTTGGAACTTAGCTGGCGCCAAGCTGGGAAAAGATCCCGCATCAGGTAATCAAAGCGGTGCATTCCAATTTGATCCCTTCGGTCCTGCACGGCAATGTCCCCACCGAGAAGCATCGCATGCGGTTTTCTGGCAAGGATTTGTCCTACTTGCTCATTATTTCCCAAACCCCAGCGGTGAAAGCAGGTTCCAAAGGCAATTCTTATCGGTTCATCCTCGGGAAGGGTATTTAAAATAAGCGGGTTGTCGAATTCCACCGGTTCTCCGTCTATCATGGTGGAGACAGGATACGAGGTACCCGGCTCCAAGCCGTGAATTTTCAGGACAGCACTCAAGTCTGTTTTTGCTTCGGTTTCCACAGGGCCAAATATTCTGACCGTGCCATGGTCTTCAATCGCCGCAACCACCATGGATGATTTGGAAGTACGCACCCAAAGATCCACTCCCTCTTGGCTTACATTGCCCCATACAGGTCCTCCGAGGAGAATTTTCTGATGAGTTTCCACCCAGCTTAGATAGTTCTGGTCCGCCAAAAGCCTATCAAAATCGGCCTCTTTATGGTTGGAAAAAACAGTATGTAAGATTTCTGCGAGTTCATTCTCCTTTCTCAAATCCAAGTCTGGCGTCCAATGGTTTAACATATAAAGACTGGTCTCCCAGGAGCGGTTTTTGCTCAGTTGCTGATGGGTCCTATCCCCCACCATTTGTGCAAATGTTGGGAGGGATAAAAAGAGAAAGGCGATTACTAGGGAATTTTTCATAGACTTACCAGTTCATATCAATTCCCAAGCTTTGGGGATCTATGTCCCATTTGGCAAAAAGAAACTTGGACATGCGTAGGTCATAGTTGTGGCTTTTAAATTCCCCAACCATTTTAACCATATCCACTACCGCTTGCCGCATTTCAGGGCTATTGTCATCCACATTGTCTACCACGTTGAGGGCGTGTCCTCTGGCAAAGGGGTTTTCTGACTTGAGCGCCCGTAAGAGGGTCTGCTTACCCGTTTCTTTTTCACCCATCAGGTACAGGCATTCCGCGGCAACAATGGCTCCATTATGTTCCTGATCCGATGCAAGTTTCTTTAAGTTGGCTAAAACAGGACGGGATTTTTCACCCAAAATCAACAAGCCTGTCGCCCCCCAATAGGTCAGTGCGGGGCTATCAGAATCTAGCATAGCTGCAAGTTTTTGGGGATCCGGATTGGGGTTGGTGGCATATTCGGCAGCATCCACCAACGCGGTCAAATCCACCTCTCCGGAACGCATGTAGTCATACGGGGTGGTATCTTTCGTAAGATCTACCATGGTTGCTTCCGGAATAAAGCCCGCATCTTTGACGTCCATAATCCAGTCCCGATTGGCAGCCCGCATGCGCTCCAATACTTCCTTGTAAGCGGGATCCCCCGCCAGATTATTTACCTCCCAGGGGTCATTTTCGGTATCATACAATTCCTCGACCGGCTTGGTGTTCCAAAAAATGGATTGGACGTCATTGCAATCCCCAGCTTTATAAGCTGCTTCCCAAGACCGGATGGAGGGTGCCCTCCAGAGATAATCAATAAACTGTCCATAAATCCGATACGGCATATAATTTTTGATATACCGGTATTTTTGGTCCCGGACCGCCCTACTCATGTCGTAGCGCTCGTCCATTCTTCCCCGAAACATAAAAGCATACTCGGGATCTGCCGTCTTTTGCTTTCCCAAAAAGGCATGGCCCTGTAGGTATTCGGGGATTTCCACTCCGATGATGCTCAACAGCGTAGGCACCAAATCCACAAAACTGATCAGCCGATTTACTTTTGATCCAGGCTTTTCGGCAGGATAGAGGTGCTTATATTTTTCGGGTATATGGACAATAAAGGGAACTTGTGTGCCGGATTCATAGACAAAGCGCTTACTTCTGGCTAATACGCCCCCATGATCTCCATAATAGAAAATAATGGTATTCTCCTTTTCACCGCTTTCTTCCAACTCCTTCAAGATACCTCCCATCCAGGTGTCCATGTCTTCCACCTTATCGTAATACTGGGCCCAGTCGTGCCGCATGTCCGGTGTATCCGGATGATAAGGGGGCAGGCTCACTTCCTCGGGATTATGCCGCAACTCTTCCAAAGGAGTACGTTTGTGCAGGGAACTCTCATGGGAAATGGTGGAATTGAAGATCGCAAAAAAGGGTTTTCCTTCCGGTCTGTTTTTATAATGGGCATCTCGCCCCAATTCATCCCAGGTATTTGCCGTTAGTTCCGGGTTGATATTGAAATCCTCCTTTTGACTGTTGGTGCAATAATATCCCGCCTCTTTGAGGTATTCGGGATATAGCTTGACAAGGGATGATTTATCGTAGTAACTGCGCATGTGTTCGTGACCTCCCGAATTGGCATATACCCCAGTAATGATCGTGTTGCGGGTGGGCGCACACACCGGCGCATTGGCATACGCGTGGGTATACAGGAATCCCTCCGCCGCCAACTTGTCCATATTCGGAGTAGTCGCAAAATCATCCCCATAGCAGCCTGCAAAAGGACTGTTATCCTCACTGGTAATCCAAAGAATATTTGGAAGAGGTAATTCCACTTCTTCGGGTGGGGAACAAAAAAGACTCAAAAATGGGAGCAACAAAAGGCAAAGATTTCTCATGTCCGGGTTAATTGGGTAAATAGGAAACAATCAGAAAGATAAAAAATAATTCGGCCGCAGGCCATATTTCCACGCTATTTCTACCCTATTTCAAAATTATTTTGCATCAATATACACCTTACAAAGCCTGCCTTGCCGTCATAAACCGCCAGCTAACCGTTGACAAATTGTTCGGCTTGCCTTTTTCCGGATTGGACACTTCACCCTTCCAGCTACCGTTCTTCTGCCTGGTTACCGACAGACGTCTCCAGGAATAGGCCCCTCTCTCGTAGTCAAAGGTCTCCCCGTCATCGTCATAAAGCAAGTACTCGCCTGGCTTTTCGCCATAATGCCTGACTTCCAAATTGTATTTCTCTCCATTTCCCGGAGCATGTAATCGGGCATCCGTCAGCGGAATCAGCGCACCATCTTTGACAAATACCGGAATCTTATCCAAACCGGGGGTTACCGTAATCACCTCTCCCTCTCCGACAAACTCCCCGGAATAAAAATCATACCATCTTCCGGCCGGCAGCACCACCTGACGGGTGGTTTCCCCCTCAAACATCGGAGCTACGAGCAGGTATTCCCCCGCCATGTACTGATCCTTTACTTCCTTCCGTACAGCCTCCGCATAGGGGTTGGTTTCCAAATCTGCCTCACTATCAGCTATCGTAAGCGGCCCACTGCCTACCGCAAAACCTTCTTCCAAGCTCATCCCGCGAAAAGGCGGCGTTCCCTCGTGGTGGTATTTGGCAAACTCGGTATACCAATAGGGCATCATCTGCATCCTCAGAACGGCCATTTGCCGCACTTCTGCCTCTACTTCGGGAAAAGACCATGGCTTGGTCCCGCTAGCCCAGGCATTGATCATGGCCATGGGCGAAAAGACCACCGTTTGCATGCGTCTCAACCACTCTTCGGCTGACTTGGAGGCCCTCGCCTCTGGCGTCCACAGCACCCCTGCATAGCCGCTATTGATCAATGCAGTAATAAAATCTCGGTGATTGTAATAATCGTTATAAATCACATAGGGAAAAGAAGTCCCACCTCCATTGGATGCGCGCACCAAGCCATAGGTACGCTCGTTCTTTTTCCTATACAGATCAGCACTTTGCTTTTGTACCAATAGCCCGTAGGTCTGTCGGATCTGCTCGGCGGAAATGCCAGATGGAAATCGGGCGACATCCGGCCAAAGCCACTCATCGTAGCCATCCACCTCATCGATCTTATACCCACTGACTCCCTTGGCCAGATGTTCTCGTTCGAATATTCCCCAAAACACCTGCTGTGCAGCGGGAATGGTAAAATCGGGCACCACGCCCGCCCACACCGTATGGGTTCCCGTATAGGGCAAAATATCATTATATATGGGCGATTCGGGGGATACAAAAGGATTTACCCAAAGATTAATCCGGATACCTTTCTTCTTTAAATCTGTCATGAATCCTTCCGGGTCGGGAAACCTTCCGGAATCCCACACAAAGGTATTGGGATAGGACTTGCTTAGCCATCCGGGTTCCAGCCCCACAAAGTCCAAAGGAAACCCCCGGTCTTCAAATTCTTGGACCTCCTGCCTGACTTGCTCATCAGAAAATAGACGGTGTACCCGCTGGGTAAAGCCAAGACCCCACCGGGGCGGCAGAGGGCCTCCACCGGTATAAAGGTTGTAGCGGCGCACGGCGTCTAGGGGAGTCGGCCCGGCAAACAAATACACTTCCACCCCGCCCACAGGGATGCGCATTTCTACCGCATCCGAATAAGGACGGGCAGTCCAAGCATTGTCGGTGTTGCGGTCGCGGGCTTCGGGAGGATCTGGACTGTCCTGTCGCGACCCTGTGCCGGCATACACATCGATGTATCTGGCGGAATTTACAAATACCCCATAACCCTCAGAAGATACGTAAAAAGGGACTGGCGCATGGGTACGGCCATTGTCGCTATTTCCATAGTGATCCACATGCAGGCGGAGGATTCGGCCGCGCTGATGAACCGTCTTGAAATTCAGTCCAAACCCAAAAATCTGCTCCTCTCGTACCAACGGCAGTCTCAATTGCGTTTGATTTTCCGTCACCTCACCTACAATCTGAGCTGAATCCAATGGAAATGGAGCCGCTCCCAGCTTGCGCAAACCTTCTAGCCTAGGCGGAACTGCCGCAGCCGATAATAGGTCAAAATCATCCGGCGTCCCAACCACTATCTTCCAAACGCCAGGAGCTACTTCCTCCCAACCATGTTGGGCACTCACGGCAAGGGACAGAAAAAGGAAAAGGGCGAGGGTAAAGAAGGCATTTTGGTACATTTCGCTGAGATTTAGAAAGAAATTGGTTAGCGAGATTGGTCAAACTGAGAAAGATCCAAGCTAGGATCAATGCGCTCGTTCGAGAACAGCATTTCATTCCAGGTCACAGGCCGCTGCATGGTCGCTGCCTGCCTCCCCAAAATAGCAGTGAGGGTGGAATCTACAGCCGTATCCAATTCATTTAGAAAATTTCCGGACTCGATGCTTTCTACAAAGCTGGTTACTTTTTTCTGATTGGAGTCGTGTAAGGAGGATGTGAACACGCCCGCTGCTTGCTGTTCCCGGCTGGCCTGACTGGTGCTTTCCCGAAGAATGCCCGAATCCCAGGCATTTTCTCCATTGATGTATACGCCTCCACTGTAGGTCGCCACGGCGATACCCTTTGATCCGATAAACCGGGCGCATACATCGCCGAAGGTTCCTCCAAACTGTGTGGAATGAAAACTGACACTGATGTCCTGCGGGTATTTATAGATCACCTGGTAATTCTTAAACGCGTCCCCAAAGCCGCTGCCTCCATTGTAACCCGCCATGCCAATGGCACTTACGGGTGTCATCCCCAAAGCCCAATTGCAGACGTCCAGCATATGTACCCCTTGGTCCAGCAGGATGCCGCCCGAAAGGTCACGAAAGAAAAACTGGTTACGGATGCGTACCTCATCGTAGGACATTTCCGGACTTTGGACAACAGGCAGCCCGGAGGAAAAATAGTACAGCTGCGCGTTGATGATATCGCCGATGGCACCCGCGTGGATCCGCTGCATCAGCTCCACATAGGGAGTTGCGTAGCGGATTTGAAAGCCAAAGACTCCACTTAAGTTCTTAAGTTCCTTTCCAACAGCAGCTATTTGCCTACAACCAAATACATCCATCGCAGCGGGCTTTTCGCAGTAAAAATGTTTTTTCGCCGCAACGGCAGCCTCCACAATCTCTGGATGGGTATAGGCAGGCGAAGAAATAAGCACTGCATCCACGTCAGCTCTTTCCAGCAACCTCAAGTAAGCCTGAGAGCCCTGGAAAACATGGGAATCCGAAACAGCAGCGAGTCCTTTGGCCGCATTCAATGCATCAAATTTTGGCTTTGCCTCTTTTAATTTATCCGGAAACAAATCCGCCATAGCCACTATTTGGATGGAAGTATGCTTGGACATGGAGGTGATGACTGAGGTGCCCCGATTGCCACAACCAATAATCCCTACCCGAATGGCAGAGTTTGCGGCGAAGCCGAAAACCGCTGTGGGGCTGAGTACCGTAAATGCGGACAGGGCCGCTGCGCCTTTGATAAAAGATCTTCTGTTTGTTGAAATCATGGGGTATTATTGTTTAAAGCGTTGGGCATTAAAAAACCTGCCAACCGAAGAAAGTATCTATAGGACTTTATCAACAAGTTAGGAGCTTGTACCTCACTATTGCATGCGAAACTTGTTGGCAGATCTGACTATGCATGACAATTTAGTAGTTTTTTGTCATATTCCTTGGCACATGGTAGTGCCTTAGCAAGCTTTCTATTTAAATCCACCCTGACCAATAGCTGCTAAGTGAAGACAATTACTGTGCTATCATACTGTTTAACAATTTATTATAGATTTTTTCTATAATAAATACCCACCTAATTGATGACGAATTGAAAATCCAACCCGATAGAAAATATCAATTTATTTTTATTTGGATTTAATCTAATTAATATAATATTTGCGTACTATTTAAAATTGATCTAAATAAATGAAACCTACCCTACTGATATACCTCCTCATTTCGGTCTTGGCCTGTACCTCACCTGCTACCGAAAAACAATCCACCGAGCAGAAGCTAATCACCGCCGGGGGAACGATCACTGAAATTGTGGCCGAGCTTGGGTTTGGAGCATCCATCATTGCCACGGACATTACGTCCACCTACCCGATTAGCATGCAGCAGCTCCCATCAATCGGCTACCGAAACCAGATCAAAGCCGAGGGCATCTTGGCTTTGGCACCAGATCAGCTGCTGACAGAAAAAGGCTACCTCAGCGAGGAAGCTATCACGCAACTCAGGCAAACAGGTCTTGAAATACATGAATTCGAAAAGCCAAAAGACCTGGAAGGTACTTACCGAATCATCGAAGAGCTGGCCACATTTTTAAATGTTCCTGAAAAAGGAGCAAAAGTACGCGATCAGCTCCGCAAGGATATTCGTGAATTGGAGGAGTATCTCAGTACCGTAGATAGAGCGCCCAAGGCGGCCTTTGTGATGGCCCGAGGTACCGAAACGGTTTTCGTGGCCGGAGAAGACACATTTGCAGAGTCGCTTTTTAGGCTAGCCGGTATTCAGTCCGTAGGGCGGGGTTTCAAGGAATTTATCCCGTTAACTCCAGAAGCGCTTATCTCCATGAATCCCGACTATTTGCTTTTTTTCGAGTCAGGCCTACAGACACTTGGGGGCAAAGAGGGTGTCCGACAAATCCGAGGGATCGAGCAGACCAATGCATTTAAAAATGAAGGTATTCTTGCCTTTGATGGGCTCTATCTATCTGGTTTTGGACCACGAGTAGGTAAAGCAGCGTTGGAATTGGCTAAAGCCGTGAAAAACTAACGGTATGATCCGCACCTTGCAAACCAACACTATTTCGAAGACTACCCGTCAAAACAGGCTATTAGCAGGGATGGCGTTTTCATTGATGCTGGTAGCCCTTTTTTCGGTGACAGTTGGTGCCTTTCCAATATCGTGGGCGAACACCGTCTCTATTTTATTAGAGCAAGCGGGAGTTGCCTCCCTTCTGCACTCGCCTCAGGAAGCAAATGTATTGCTACATATTCGCTTACCTAGAGTACTACTGGCCATTTTGGTAGGTGGAGGACTTGGCGTGGCAGGTGCTGCACTACAAGGACTCTTTAGAAATCCGCTGGTAGAACCGGGATTGATCGGTGTCAGTAGTGGTGGCGCCCTGTTTGCGGTCGTCTTCATCGTCTTTGGTGTCCACGTTCCTTGGGCAGGCGGACTATTGGGCAACTTTGGACTCCCTCTCTTTGCGTTTATTGGCGGCCTAGTAAACGTGCTACTAGTATACCGTACAGCTAATAGCGGAGGTAAAACCGACATTTCTCTTCTAATCTTAGCTGGCGTGGCGCTAACGGCGCTCTCCGGAGCCCTTATTGGTCTGACAATATTTTATGCCGACGAAGCTGCATTGCGAAACTTCACCTTCTGGAGTCTGGGAGACGTAAGCGGAGCAAATTGGAATAAGGTCCGCATTGCCCTACTCCTCATTCTTATTCCCGCCACGTTGATCGTTTCTCAACACCGAAACCTAAACGCCCTTTCCATGGGTGAAAATGAGGCGTTTCATATGGGCGTAAACGTGCAGAAAGTAAAATTTACCATTCTCTTTCTCAGTGCGCTTACTGTGGGGGTAGGCGTATCCATGACCGGTACCATTGGATTTGTGGGATTGATCGTTCCCCATCTAATCCGACTGAAATTTGGCGCTGACCACCGACTGGTGTTACCTGGATCTTTTCTTCTGGGAGCCGGTCTGCTGACGGTTGCAGACCTAATTGCCCGAACCATCGTGATGCCGGCTGAATTGCCTATAGGCATCATCACCGCCATCTTAGGATCCCCTTTCTTTATTTGGCTGATTTTGAACGTAAAAAAAAACCAAATCTGACATGCTCGAAGCACAAAACCTTCATTTCTGCATCAAAAGACGGCCTATTTTGGACCAGGCCAATATCTGCATCAAAGCAGGTGAATTTACGGCTGTGATAGGCCCAAATGGCGCAGGAAAGTCCACGTTGTTCAAACTACTTTCGGGTGAGCTTAGCTGCCAATATGGACGTATCACCTACAACGGCAATCGGATAAGAGACCTAAAAACAACCCAATTAGCAACTTTACGGGCCGTGATGCCCCAGCAAAGTACGGTTACTTTTCCGTTTCGGGCGCTGGAGGTCGTGGAGCTTGGTTTATTGCTTTCAAAACAATCCTTTTGCCCTACTAGCATTCAAGAGGTGATGACAGCTACCTCAACCTGGCACCTCCGGGATCAGCAAGTGGACAACCTTTCAGGAGGTGAACGACAGCGGGTACAATTGGCCCGGGTTTTAGCCCAAATATGGGAGGCGAAACCCTTCCCGCGGTACCTCTTACTAGATGAACCTACTTCCAGCATGGACATCGCTCAACAGCACTTGGTGTTGCAAGTCGTCTCCCAACTCAAAAGAAGACAGATAGGCATTTTGGCCATCCTCCACGATCTTAACTTGGCTGCAAACTACGCAGACAAGGTGGTACTTCTCAAAAATGGCACTATCCTTCACCAAGGCCCAACCGAAGAGATAATGACTTCTCAAAACCTTCAGCAGGTATTTGACTACCCGATTCAAGTCAACTCACAAGGCCCACATAAACCAATATTTATCAGCAGTCTGCCAACCAACCGGACTGCCCCTATGTACAACTACAAACTCGCATAATTATGGACACCACACTGCTTACTCCTTCTAAAACCGCCCTAATCGATGCTTGGGCTACGTTACGACTAAACGAACCAAACCTACGAATCAGAGATGCGGCAAAAAAACTCGGGGTATCTGAGCTGGAACTTCTCGCCACCACCTTAGGACCAACCACTGTGCGGCTAAAAGAAGACTGGGCGAATATACTTCTTTCCTGCCGAGAACTTGGAAAAGTGATGTCACTGACTAGAAACGAAGGTTGTGTGCTGGAACACAAAGGCACATTTCAGAAAATTACCGTACATGGAACTTCGCCCAACCAAATCGCCACGGTCATTGGCCCCATAGAGCAACGGGTGTTCCTAGGAAAATGGAAATATGGATTTGCCGTCGTAAATGAAACTTCCAGAGGTCCCCTAAGAAGCTTGCAGTTTTTCGACCAAGCAGGAGAGGCTGTCTTGAAAATATACTTACAGGAACGGAGTAACCTCGATGCTTACACCAAACTGGTGGATACCTTCAAGATGCCCGAGCCGTCCCAGCCCATCAAGGTGGAAGTATTTCCTGCAGAGGAATTTGCCTCTGACATTGATCGAAAAGCCTTTTCCGAAGCATGGGAAAGCATGAAAGACACCCACGACTTCTTCGGTATGCTCAAAAAGTTCAATCTGCATCGGCTCGATGCTATCCGGTGGATAGGTAAAAAATGGGCCTACCAAATTGACAAACTATCGGTTCGAACCATCTTGGAAACTGCATCAGCCGAAAAGATGCCGATCATGATCTTTGTAGGCAATAAAGGCAACATCCAAATTCATCAAGGAAAGGTTCGAACCATCCGGCAATTGGGCAACTGGCTGAATGTTATGGATCCCGATTTCAATATGCACTTAAATGAATCCCACGTAGGTTCCGCGTGGGTAGTTCATAAAAATACCGACGAAGGATTGGTTTCCTCCATTGAATTATTTGACGATCAAAAAGAGCTTATAGCCCAATTCTTTGGTCTCAGAAAACCGGGACTTCCACAGAATGACCGATGGAAGCAACTGGTTGATAGCCTGTAATTCTTCCCGGTGGGCAACTCCACCGGGAAAAAAATTTGCAACATGTATAGAATTAGTCTTAATAAATATAAAACCGCCACTTGGCTGCTACTTTTCATGGTAGTGGTGGAGGGTCTGGCAAATCCTGGTGACCTGATCTTGCTGAGAGACCGTAGCGGACAACCCATCCCTCACGCCATTGTACGTACAGAAAGTACTCAAACCATACCGGTATCACCCGATGGCCGATTTGAACTGCCCAGCCAACTGGATCCAATGACTTGGCTGGAGATTACGGCCTTTGGTTACGATCCTTTGAAGATTCAAGTCAAAGAGCTCCTTGCTACTTCCGTACTAACCCTAACCGAAAGAATCGGTCAGTTGGGAGAAGTAGTCGTATCGGCAACCCGAACCGACCGAAGTGTAGAGCACTTGCCTATGCCGGTGACCATCATCGGCAAAAACGCAATTCAAGAAACCGGTGGTATGCGGCTGTCCGAGGTACTTAGAGAGCAAACGGGCCTACAGGTAGTCGCTGACCATGGTTCGGGACTTCAGATCCAGGGTCTTTCTTCGGACTATATCCTGATTCTATTGGATGGAGAACCACTGATTGGACGTACCGCAGGTACCTTTGACTTAGACCGAATATCGGTTTCTAACATTGAACGCATCGAGATTCTACGAGGGCCTTCCAGTTCCCTCTACGGCAGTGAAGCCATGGCAGGGGTGATCAATATCATTACCAAAAGCAGCGACGAACCGGTTATAGCAAACCTTGATACCAGGTATCGTTCCTTCAACACCGCGGACCTCAGTGCTGAAGTTGGCCTCAACAAAGCAGATTGGAGTCTCTATGCCTACTACAACCGGTATACAACGGATGGATTTGACCTTACACCAGAGGTAGTGGGCATGACGCAAAGCCCTTTTCAGGCAAATACGGCTCAATTGAAATTGGGCAAAAAGTTTAATAAATGGGATCTGAAGGTCTATTCCCGGTTTTACCTAGAAAATTCCGAAAACACCCTAGAAATACGGGAGAGTAGCACCTCGAGACTAGCCAACCTAACGGGGGAACGCCGCGAATTAAACGTCAATCCTACCCTCAGCTTTCGACCAAACAAGCATTGGTTACTCACGTTGCGGGGTATGAGTTCGATCTTTGAAACTGCCATGCTTACTAGTTTTCAAGAGGATCATTCCGTGCTAGACAATCAGGATTTCAGGCAATACTACCACCGGAGCGAACTTCAACTAGATCATCAACTAACGAGCAAGCAATTGCTCACCATTGGCATGGGCCACCTGATGGAGTCTGTAAATGCTACCCGTTATGACGAAACCAATCGTTTCGATGCAGGATACCTGTTTTTACAACATCAATGGGATCCCACTGATCGTTGGAATATTGTTTCGGGACTCCGGGCGGATATCCATAGCCAATATGGGCAACAGTTGAGTCCCAAGGTAGCTGGGATGTATGCCTTCAGCAAGCGGTTTCGGTGGCAGGCCTCTGTAGGAGCGGGATTCAAGGCCCCGGACTTTCGTCAGTTGCTTTTAAACTTCAACAATGCCTCATCCGGATATTACGTATTTGGCGCCAATATGGTCCAAGAAGGTCTCGTCCGGCTGCAAGCCCAAGGGTTGGTTCAGCAAATCCTGATTGACCCTGGTCAATTCGGTACATTAGAAGCAGAGCGCTCCCAAGCCGTCAATACAGGCTTCCGTTGGAACATTACCAATGATCTGTTGGTAACAGGTAATTTTTTTCTAAACCACATCACAAACCTGATTGAAACGGCCCCGGTGGCTAGACTCACTTCAGGTCAGAATGCCTTCTCTTACTTCAATGTTGCTAGCGTCGTGACCCGCGGAGCCGAGATTGATTGGACCTATCGGATCACCGAAAACCTCCAAATCTCCATGGGATATGTGTTTTTGGATGCCAGAGATAGGGAGGTAGTTGAGCGGATTTCAAACGGAGAAATCTTTAAAAGGGATGGACAAAATCGCACCCAACGGGTTCACCGCGGCGATTATGGGGGATTATTTAACAGAAGTAGGCACAGCGGTAATCTGAAAGTAACCTATCGGGAACCGGCTTCGGGTATCAATTTCGCTTTGAGGGCCATTTACCGCGGAAAATTCGGGTTTGGAGATGTGAACGGCAACCTGATTTTGGATGACCCTAAGGAATATGCCCGAGGTCTTGCCAGTTGGAACCTCACACTAAGCAAAACCCTGGTAAATAGCCTGATGCTTGAAGCGGGGGGCTACAATCTATTAAACCAACTCAACCTATTTGACCCTACTAATCCGGGCAGGGTCTTTTTTGTAGGGGCCAAGATACCCCTACACCAACTAATAAAAACAACCCATAAATTAAACAAAAAATGAAACGAGTGAATGCAATCCTATCCAGCTTAATCGCTATTGGTATGACGACAAGTTGTAACAGTAGCGATGACCCACAACCAGAAATTGTACTGGAGGCACTGATGGTAGAAAATATCTACGCACCAAACGATGTGATCGACCGGAGTACCGGTGAGGTCATCGAGGCAAGGCCCTTTAGATACTTTAGTCTTGAAAACAACCAGTTGGTCGAAAGTCAGGGAGGAAATTGGGATATTGGATTCAAAGGCACCACGATAATTGTCAATAGCGGTGTTAGCGGATCCGGCAGTGCCCAAGGTACGGTAGCCACAGGCATTTTCGATGAAATGGATGCCATCCCTGCATCAGCTACCTTTGTCAGTGATGGTTCAGAGGGGCTAGCTATTCCTACAGGATCGGGCAACGGCTGGTATAACTACAATTTCCAAACACATATTGTAAGCCCCATTCCCGGCCGGGTATTGTTAATTAAGACCAATGCAGGAAACTATGCAAAAATTGAGATCCTTTCCTACTACGAGAATAACCCACCATTATCCGAAGTAAATGGGTTATCTACTCCTAGCCCATATTACACCTTTCGGTATGTCCTTCAACCCAATGGATCAACATTCTTTTAGGTAACCAATAGGATGATCCTCCAGGCTCTCGCTCCCGAAAGCCTGGAGGTCTTTTTTGAGGCATCTAGGGGTGTTTTTCGGTATAATGTCTCCCTAAAACCGTAGCGTATAAGCTAGTTTTAAGATGGACTGGGTTTCCATTACCGTAAACCTATCGGAGAAGCGTTGCCAATTGTGGTTATGAACTACAAACAGGGTATTACCAGGATCAATAACCCATGAAAAGCGGCTGTTGGTACCTATTTGCTCCGTGACATTATCGTATTGAATGTTAAAATTGATCGACACCCAAGGGGAAAAGTCATAGCTGCTATTCAAACGGACCAAGTGGGTCTGAAATGCTCCCTGCTCCAAGCTTACGTTGCTGTGAATATAGCTGGCGGTCATATTTAGCCCCACAAACGGCCGCATAAACACATCTGCCTCTAAAAGTAATTGCTTCCCGGTCCAGAATCCTATTTCTGTCAGGGTGGCGATCCCTCCAATTTTCCGAAATGGTGCCGAGGAAAACTCAACCGAATACCCCCTATTTTGGTAAATCCCTTCTGGAATCAGATAGACCCCATCCCTTAAAATATCAAAGGTAAAATCAAGGTATTCGTAGTTATGCAACAGGGAGAAATTGAGAATATCACCCGTTTCAAAGCGTAGCCCTAAAACCCGCACCCGATGATTTACCGTTGCTGGTCTCCAATCCATCAACATTAAGTACTCAAAATAATACTGCCAGCTAAGTTCCCGAAGCACTGGACTCCTTTCCAAAAGCGGGTTATAGGAAAGAGAAGGCTGAAGCCTACGAAAACCCACCCTTGGTACAAATCCAACCGCCGGGTCGTAGTTTACCCCAAATTCCCTGTATGAAACATGCGCATTCCACGGCTGATTGGGAAAGTTAAAGCGGAAACCCCTTACAGAACGGTCCAATAAGCTGCTACTATCCATGAAGAAGGAAGGTGTGTGACCCACAAAAAAGGTCTCAAATTGGAAGTTTCTATTCCCGAAAAAACGCGACGTATTCAAGCTAAGATCTGCACCAAAGGTCTCCCGGACAGGCAAACTGTCTCCATCCGTATCCCGCCGGGTGTACATTGCCCCGATGGTACTTTCTGCGGAAATATTTTGGAGCACCCTCCCCACGGTGAAATTCTCCCCCGGCAACTCCCCCAACTCCCCGGTCCGTACCTGCAAAAAGCCAATGTCAGTGTTTTTGATTCGTCCGATCAGACGCCCTCCATGCTGGATCGGAATCGGGCGACCATCCTGAAGCCCCACCCGTCGACTAAAGTACGGATTGGGATTGCTGGAAGGTGCAAATAAAAACACATTGGCGCCCTGAAGGAAAAAATCACGTCGTTCGGGCAGCAATATCGGGAAGCGCGTTAGATTTACCTGCCGATCATCTACATCGGCTTCGGCAAAATCCGTGTTTACCGTAATACCTGCTTTTAGATTGGGGGTAATGTTGTAATTGAGCTCTCCACCTGCATTGAAACGGGTAACCGGATCCATGGGAGCTTCGGGGTCTGACCGAACCCTGGTTTGGGAACTGATCACGTACGGAATCGCCTCTACGCCAATACCTTGGTTTATACTTTTCAAGCCCAGTAATTTACCGGCATCTTGTGGCCGCTGAATACCTTGGTTTCGCTTAAAGCCTTCCCAAAGGGTAATTTCGTTTTTTCGTCGTATCGTCCTAAGAAAATTCACGCCCCAAGTGCTGTTGCTAGGGTCAAAGTTTAGGGTCATAAACGGGATACGGATCTCTGCAGACCATCCTTTGTCATCCCGAGTGACCCACGCACGCCAAATACCATTCCAGTCCCGGTTTATCTGGGACCCTTGCCCGGTACGTAAGATACCGTCTCCCATCAGTCCATGAGGATTAATCTCAAAATAAAATGCAGACCGCTGATCGTTGTAGGTATCCAAGATAAAAGCGAACATATCGTCGGTATCCAAGACCGCATCCCTTCTCTTCTGAAAAGCCTTGATTTTGTCCGGCTCGCTATCGTATAGCCTGACGCCTAGGTAGAGATTTTTATCGTCAAATGCAATCTGAACGGAGGTTTGCTCAGAGGCCAACTGTCCCTCTAGGGGTTCCTGCTGCCTAAATCCGGTAGCCGCCTGCACCTTGGACCAAAACGCTTCGTCAAGCCGACCGTCCAGCTCCAGGGCTTCATCGTCAGTGAGGCGATAAGCTTCCAATTCTCCCGGTTGCTGAGCATTTGCTCCCTGGAGGGTGCCACAACACAAAAACCAACATAAAAAAGAATATCTTACAAGCATGGATGAACAGAAAGACGAAATTAACGGAATACTGAAGGCATGGTGGAGTTTTTTATATGAATGGAATAGTGGTTTTTTAGTAGGAACCAGGTTGCACCTGGGTTAAAAAGTGCAATTTGTATACTTTTATCGTTGGCGCCAAGAGAGAATCAGGAATGTAGACTAATAAAAAAAGCGGCCGAAAATCAGCCGCTTTTTGAATACAGGATCTGTATTGTTTATGGATAATCCGGATTCTGAGGAGTCAGGTTCGGATTGTTTTGCATCTCCGGCAGCGGAAAAGGCATCAGTAAATGCATGTTACGTAGCGGCTGATTAGAACTGAGGTTCACATGCCCCACAAAATTATCGAATCCGTTGGTTAGCTCATTGTAAACCTTCCGGAGTCGAATCATATCAAACCAGGTAATTTGCTCGTAGCAGAGTTCGTGCCACCGCTCTCTCCATACGGCCTCTCGAAAAGTGTCTGTAGTAAACTCGCCAAGCGAAGGAGTGGCTAGCCGGGCCCTATCTCTTATCCGCTTGAGGCTTTCATGCGCCAACGCATTGGGTCCACCCACTTCGTTTTGCGCTTCGGCATACATCAGCAACACCTCTGCAAAGCGAATTAACGGAACATTGAGGTTATTTGCGCGATTTCCAGGAACTCCAAAAGTTCCCAAGGCTGCACGATTGAAGTGTTTGAAGATATAAGGAGCCCCTAGATCAAAGGGATCACCGCTGCCATTGGTGTAATAGCTGGTGTAGAAAAAGCCCTCTTGGTTTACTGTTCTGCGGTCACCGGCTTCATACGAATTGTAAAACTCGATGGTTGGAACGGTACTTCCTGTGCCTGATGGACCCTGAAAGGTCACCGGCTTAAAGTTTGGAAACATGTTGTTCATCGGGTTTCCCGCTACAATGACATTGTATTGGATCATAAACAGGTGTTCCAAGCGATTACCGTTGTTCTCATTGTGCAGGTCACCGTAATTGGGATACAGGTTTATGGAACCGGGATTGCCGTTGGCATACTCGATCACTTCGAGCGATTTGTTGGCAGCCAGTTGGTAGTACTGATTTCCCCTATTTAAGGGAAAACCGGCCATGGTCAGATATACTTTGGCCAGCTGTGATTTCACAGCCGCCATGGATACCCTGCCACTATGATCCATCCAAGGCATACCAGCTGCCTCCGCAGCAATCAAATCTTCAACGATCAGATCGTACACCTGTTCCTGCGGTGCCGGAGAAGGTCGGAAATCCTCCGAACTGGCTGTCTGCGGCGCTGTGATCAAGGGGATATTTCCCCAAAGCCTAACCGCATAGAAATAGGCCCACGCGCGGAGAAATCTCGCCTCTCCCAGTATCTTTCGCTTTTGTGCTTCATCCATTGGGGTAATGGCCGGAACTCGGTCTAACACCAGATTAGCCTGTGCTATCACTTTATAAAGCCCGTTCCACCAGTTGATCACGTGCTGGGTACGTCCATCGTAAATCAACCCATAGAGGTTGTTCAAGTCAGAATTCTGGGCTGTTTCTGTGGTAGATGTTCCCGTTGGGGCTTCCAATAGCTGCCAAGTAGAGGAGAAAATCCCTCCGTCATTGCCAAAAAACCGCATATCCGCGTAAACGGATGCTAGTGCCGCCTCTGCATGGTCTGGAATGGTATAAAACGATTCCGGCGTCAAGTTAGAGGGATCTTCCTCCTTGAGAAAGTCGGAACATCCCAAGGTGCCTGCCAAGACCACTCCCACAATCAGGTAGGTCCAGCCTTTATATATACTATCTAAATTCATTTTTTTAATCGTTTTGGGTAAATCCTCAAAAATTTAAAGGGTGACCTGTAGGCCCAGCATGTAGGTAGTAGGCTTTGGATACGCGTGCCAGTTCATGCCCTGCGAAAACACGTTGTTGCCATCCCCGCCTCGGATAGGTGCCACTTCGGGGTCTCCGATGATGTCTTTGCCGGTTACCAAGAAGAAATTCTGAGCTGTGGTATAGACTCTGAGCCTACTAAGCTTGATTCGATTGGCAAAATCAACTGGGAAGGTATAGCCAATCAGCAGGTTTCTACCGCGAAGGAACGATGCATCTTTCACCCAATGGGAGTCCACATTCGTCACGTACCCTGCCCGAGTATCCCGAATCTCTGCGATCGGCGTGTTTTGGTTTGTGGGTGTCCACGCATTCAATACCGTACGATAGCTATTTGCTAGAGCCTGTCGGTCTTCACTGGGGTGGAGGTTCATATCCAATAGGTCGTTGCCATACATGTATTGGAGTTCCAGAGTGAAGTCCCAGTTTCTGTAGCGCACGCTGTTATTCATAGCTCCCCACATATTTGGGTTGCCGTTTCCAATAATCATCCGGTCAGAGTCATTGATGGCTTTGTCACCGTTTACATCCAGGTACTTGATATCTCCTGGCAAAATGGTAAGACCATTCCGATAACTGACAAATTCGGCGGCTTCATCCCGTTCGGCTTCACTCCAAGTACCGAGTCGCACCAATCCCCAGAAAGATCCTACAGGCTCACCTACACGGATGATATTGGTCTGATTGGTAAAATTCGGTCCTCCTACACCAAAGATATCTGCGGGTGTAGCTAGCGACAACACTTTATTTCGGTTGGCAGATAGATTAAAGGAAGTATTCCAGCTAAAGTCTGCCTTCTCCACATTTACGGTATTCAGCGTAAATTCGATACCCTTGTTTTGCATGGAACCTACATTGCTTCGAATCGTGGCGTACCCACTGGTCCTTGGAACCGGGGAGTCAAGCAACATGTCGGTAGTTTTCCGGTAATAATAGTCCATTTCGATGGTAATCCGATTTTGGAACAAGCCCAATTCCAAGCCAATATCGCTCTGTGCCGTCTTTTCCCATCTTAGGTTTGGGTTAGCCAATCGGTTGATACCGGTACCGCCCACTTGGGATTCGTTGTAGATCGCAGAATAGTTCGAACTCAACAAGGCCAACGAGGAATACGGTGGAATTTCTGAGTTTCCGGTCAATCCGTAGCTGGCCCGCAGCTTTAAATTAGAAATGGTGGCGTTGCCTTTTAGGAAACCCTCCTCGGAAAGCCTCCACGCCAATGCGGTGGAAGGGAAGAATGCAAATTTGTTGTTTTCACCAAACTTCGACGCACCATCTGCCCTACCTGTCGCAGTGAAGAGATACTTTCCATCTAGGCTATAGTTGATCCGTGCAAAGTAAGAACTCAACGCATGACGGGAAGCGCCGGAACCTACCCGAGGCAATTGAGATCCGGCACCTAAGTTGTCAAAGGTGAAGAAGTCAGTCGCGAAATTCTGAATGCTCGCACTCATGGAAGTGAGCGTATTTTCCTGCCAAGAAATCCCCAACAAACCTGTGAAAGCATGTCGCTCCGCAAAGGTTTTATTGTAGGTCAGGTAGTTTTCCAACGACCAAAAACTGTCTCTACGCATGCTTTTGGAAGCAGTGCCGTTTTGCGCAATAGACAGGGTTCGTGTACTGGATTGACTGTTTTCCTGGGTCATGATATTCACGCCTAGCACCGTGCGCATCTCCAGACCCTTTGCAAAAGTGATATTGGTGTATGCGCTTCCGAGGGTAGTTTGCGTATTTAAAACATACCTTCTGCCATACAGGCGGTGCATGGAACTCATGGTACCTTCGGCAAAGGGGTAATCCCTGTTGTTGGCAAAGGTTCCGTCCTCGTACCGGACCGGCATAAAAGGAAAATCCTCCACTATCTGTCTTGGAACCGCATCCGACACGTCCACTAGGTTTTCCTCCTGGCTGTTGTAGCTTATGGTTCCGCCGATGTTTAGCCAGGACTTTACCTGATCATCGATGGTAAACCGAGTGGCATATCGGGTGAGGTAAGAGGTTTTTAACAGACCCTGATCATCCCTGTAGCCTAAGGATAGCGAGTATGTCGTGCGCTCGTTACCTCCGGTAAAGCCCAGCTGATGATTTTGGGAGATCTTATTTTGAGTGGTCTCTTTCAACCAGTTGGTATCGTGGAGTGGGTTTCCGTTTGCATCAAAAATCCGGGGATCTGTCCTTCTAAGGGCCGGATTCAAATAGGCCCACCTACCGGCTGCCCATCCTTCCGGATCGTATTTGGCCATGTTTCTCCATGCCAGATCTTCTACCTCTAGGTATTCGCGGGCATTTAATACTTCCGGTCGGTTGGGTCCAATGGTATTCACGCTGAAATCCACGTTGTAGGTGACCGTTCCCTCTCCGGCTTTGCCCTTTTTGGTAGTGACCAGAATCACACCGTTCGCACCCCTGGAACCGTATATGGCCGTGGAAGAAGCATCCTTTAACACTTCTACCGACACAATGTCGTTGGGATTGATGTAATCGATGGGGTTACTGGCTTGATCCATGGTTCCCATGGGTAACATCACGCCATCCACCACATAAAGTGGGTTATTGGAAGAGTTGATAGAACTGAATCCTCGGATACGTACGTTGGTACGGCCACCCGGACGACCGGAATTGGTGTTTACCTGCACCCCTGCTACCCTTCCTGCGAGGGCTTGGTTAAGCGATGGGGCCGGGCGCTCACTAAGTTCCTGCGCACCTACCGAGCCTACCGAACCCGTTAAGTCAGATTTTCGCTGCGTACCGTATCCAATCACCACGACTTCCTCCATCGCGGACGCATCTTGCTGCATCTTAATGTTAAGTACAGTTTGATTGGTGATGCGAATCATCTGGGTTTCATACCCGATGAAAGAGATCACCAAGGTGGCATTTTCTGGCACAACGATAGAAAACTCCCCATCGATGTCTGAAACCGTACCCCGGGAAGTTCCCTGTACAGAAATAGTCGCCCCTGGCAAGGGCTGATTCGTTTCATCGGTGATCTTACCCCGAACGGTGACATCAAAGAAGACGTCGTCCAGCGTGGTCACGGTTGACGTGTGTGGCGAAGCCGCCTGCACGTGCATTGCCTGACTTCCCAACAAACATGCGGAAGCCAACAAGCATACCCCCCACCTCTTGGGGGGTGATAGTAACATTGTAAACATATGGATGTAGTGTTTGTATCAACAGCCTTCGAAAATGCTGGCTTGCGTAGGTTCAAAAGAATAGGTGTTGTAGAAAAATCACCTTAGAAACTTACAAATCAGTTATTTGGGATACTTGTTGAAAGGTTTAATAAATAACTTGGTAACGAAGATTGGTAGTCTGAATAAGCTACCCTGTGTCAAAGGATATTATCATAGATCTGGGTTTATTGGTGAAAAAAAGCTAAACATCATAAATTCGTACAATTTTTAGCATGAATAAAATTATATATTTTACAAATTGAGAGTTGTAAAATCAAATTTTAATTTGTAGTGTAAATATAAAATAAAAAATAAAATAAATCAATTTCTGCAAATTATTTAATTGTTAAAACTAACAATAAAGTTATTAATAGCTGATTGACAGTAAGATGAAATTGTATAGCTGTTCATTAACCATCGCAGCAAATAATATTTCCTCATTTTCCAATCAGCCATCAAAATCTCTTCATTTTTTTCACGATGAGCACAATAAGTATTTTATACTGAAAAATATTTTTTTTCGGAATTTTATTTCAAGAGACTAATTATTCTAATCAAACTATAATACAATATTTCTTATTTTAGTTAATATTAAAAATTTAATTCATTATTTTCTAATTTTTTAGTATTTAAATTTTATGAAATCGGTTGCATGTTTAGGTATGTATGGTTAATATTAGCAACCTATTAACACCTATTATGTATCCAAAAACTTTCTTATTTACCTTATTTTCAACTGCCTATGAGGAATAGACACCTGTAATATCATTTCAAAAAGTCAATTTTATTAATAAACTCAATCTTTATGAAAAAAATCATACCCAGACTAAATTGGGCCTCTAAAGGTCTGATTTACCTATCTATTGGTGCTGTTACGGGCTTCCATCAAAGCCTTGAAGCAGCCACACCAACCAGTAACACCGAGCTACTAACCACTAGTTTGTTGGCAAATGAAGTAGATGTCACCGTTACTGGAATTGTAACAGACGAAGGTGGCGAACCCATTCCAGGTGTTACGTTGTTTATCGCCGGAACAGGAGTTGGAACGGTCACAGACATTGACGGAAAGTACAGCTTGACGGTACCAGAGGGTTCGGAGATTACCGTTTCCTATGTTGGATTCATTACCCAAGTAATCCAAATTACCAATCAGAGCCAACTGAACATTACCCTACTGACCGACATGGCATCACTCGAAGAAGTGGTGGTCATCGGATACGGTACTGCCCGGAAAAGAGACCTCACCGGTGCCGTTTCATCGGTCACTGCTACTCGCCTGGAAAATGAAAACCCTAACTCGGTGCAAGATATCCTTCGGGGAAATGCCGCCGGGTTGAATGTGGGTCTTAACACATCTGCTAAAGGTGGCGGAAACCTGGAAGTACGAGGTAGAACGTCGTTAAACGCAGGAGGAAGCCCGCTGATTGTCTTGGACGGTGCCATCTACTACGGTCAATTGGCGGATATCAACCCCAACGACATCGAAACCTTGGATGTATTGAAAGACGCCTCTTCTGCAGCGGTTTTTGGAGCCAAGGCGGCCAACGGGGTAATCCTGATCACCACCAAACGAGGTACGTTGGGCAAACCCACCATCAAGATCAATACCAACTGGGGTACCCAAGGCATGTCAAAGCATGAACCCGTTTATGATGGTGCTGGCTTTATCTCCTGGCGAGAGGATGTGATGAAATCCATCTTTGCGGGTGGTTACGAACCTTACCGGTTCTCCAACCCCAACACGCTGCCATCGGATATCTCACTAGATACTTGGATGAGCTACGACGGTTCCGAAGGTGACCCGGAGACTGTATGGCTTCAACGGCTTAACATGCAACCTCTTGAAATCGCCAACTTCAAGCGTGGACAGGAAACCGACTGGTACAGCATGATGTTTCAAAACGGTCTAAGGCAAGACCACACCGTCAGCTTGGCTGGAAGAAGCGAGGATTTTCAATATTACTGGTCTATGGGCTACTTGGACAATGACGGGTTGATCGTAGGCGATAAATTCACCACTATCCGAAGCCGGTTTAATATAGAGGGTAAAGTAAATAAGTGGTTAACAGTCGGTATGAACACCCAATTTGCAGACAGAGACGAAAGTCAGGTGCCCGTAGCGTGGGGCAACCTGGTAAACCTCTCCCCTTGGGCGGAACCATTTATGGAAGATGGTTCCCTACGATTTATGCCAAACGAAGAGGTCAGTGGTGGACGTCACCCCTACTACACTCCCGGATACACCGACCGGCTGCAAAAGGAAACCACCATCAACTCCACGCTTTACGCAGCCTTAGAATTACCCTTGGGCTTTAAATTCCGCACAAACTTCACTCCTAGATATGAGTTCTATGAGCGCTACAACCACGAATCTGCACAGCACCAAGATTTTGGCCCTATGGGTGGAAGAGCTAGTCGACAGCAGCGTAAGGTGTATTTCTGGCAAGTGGATAATATCTTGAGTTGGAACAAAAGTATCAACGACATCCACAACTTTGACTTCACCTTCCTTGCCAATGCCGAGAAATTCCAGAGTTGGGACAATACCATGACAAATAACGGTTTTGAGCCGCATGACCGCTTGGGCTTCCACAACATCGGCGCAGGTATCAACCCGATCATTTCAAGTAACGACCAATACCATACAGCGGACGCCTTGATGGGACGTATGATTTACTCTTTTAACGACAAATACGTTACTACCGTATCAGTCAGAAGGGACGGTTATTCTGCTTTTGGACAAAGTAATCCAAGAGCCACTTTTACATCTGCTGCCTTCGCGTGGTTGTTTACGGATGAGGACTTTATCAACATCCCTTGGCTAGACTACGGTAAAATACGTGCTTCGTGGGGTAGCAACGGAAACCGGGACATCGGTAGATATGCAGCATTGTCTAACCTGCAAACCGGCAAGTACTTTTACCAACGCCCAAACGGCCAATTGTACTTTGTCAGTCAACTCTATGTGAACTCGATGGAAAATCGAAACCTACGTTGGGAACGAACCACTTCTGTTAACTTGGGGTTGGATTTCTCTCTGTTTAATAGTGTATTGGACGGTACACTTGAGTTATATGACATGTCCACTACCGACCTGTTGGTGCAGCGAAGGTTACCTGATATCCTAGGATTTGATTTTGTGTGGGATAACCTAGGTGAGGTTAGAAACCGTGGGGTGGAACTTACTTTAAACTCGCTGAACCTTAACCGGGCAAATGTCACGTGGAGATCAAACCTGAACTTCCAACTAAACAGAAACCGTATTGTCAGTCTGTATGGTGACCTAGATGAAGACGGCAGAGAGCTGGATGACATCGGAAACCGCTGGTTTATCGGAAGAGCAATAGACGAAATCTGGGACTACAGAACCCAGGGAATTTGGCAGAGTGATGAGGCCGACCAAGCTGCTGCCTACGGCGTACGACCCGGTGATTTTAAGGTAGAAGATGTCAATAACGACGGAGTGTTTACCAACGCGGATCGTCAGTTTTTAGGATTCACGGAACCCAGGTCCCGATGGAGCTTGCGAAACGAATTCAAGCTTTTCAACAACTTTGACCTTTCCTTTATGATGTATGCGTATTGGGGACACATGGGGACCTTCAATCAGCGTCAAAACCGCCAAGGCTTCCTAGATCGGTCAAACTCCCACATTCTGCCTTATTGGACAGCAGAAAACCCCAACAACGAATGGGCGAGGTTGTATTCCAGCCAAGGTGGGTCTAGCCCATTAAACGTGTACGTAATGCGTTCCTTTATCAGGTTCGAAAACGTTTCCATGGCCTACACCATTCCAAAAAACATCGTAAATCAGTTTAGTATCCAGAATTTACGGGTCTATGGAAATATTCGGAACCTGGGATTCTTTGCGCCGGAGTTTAACTTCTGGGATCCAGAGACCGCCGCTCCTACTCCCAGATTATTTACCTTGGGATTGGATATCACCCTGTAATTGTTGGACAAAAAATTTCTGAATCATGAAAAATCAACTCAATCATAAAAAGCCCCTTCATTGGATACTAGGGCTGATCATCTTGGTGATCGCCCCATCTTGTGACGATGAGTGGCTGACGCCGAGACCATTGTCTTTTTACGCACCTGAAAACACTTTCAACTCTGCGAGTGGACTCTGGGGTGCCTTAGTGGCCTGCGAACGAAATATGCGCCACGAATACACTGGAGACGGACCTCCGATACTCACCGAACATATCTTCTCGGAAGTAGCTATTGAAGGTACCACCGATAAGTCCGGACCGGCACAGGACCTCAACCTATTGATTACACCCGATGCCAACCTGAACAGTGCGGATTTCAACCGAATCGGATGGTACTGGTACGAAGGATATAATGGAATAAAGTACGCCAATACGGTGATATCAAGGATAGACGATCCTACGGACTATTCCTCCGAGGCGGAAAGAAACCATATTTTGGGAACAGCTTACTTTCACAGGGCGCTTAGGTATTATCGGTTGACCCATCAGTTTGGCGATGTTCCTCTTATCCTTCAGGAAATTTTGGAACCGAGACTGGATTTCTATTCTACCGATCGGGAAGTGATTCTCCGAAAAATGAAAGCAGATCTGGAATGGGCAGAACCTTGGGTTCCGGAAGTAATGGATAGGGGACAGGTACAAAAAGGGGCTATTCAACACCTTTTGACTAAGGTAAATCTTGCATTGGGGGAATTTGACGACGCCATTGCCTCTGCCTCTAGGCTTATCGACGGTGGACAGTACGCATTGATGACCGAACGGTTCGGAGCTATTTCCAGCTATCCTGGCAAAAATGTAATCTGGGATCTTCACCGCCCGGAAAATAAGTCCCTAAACGCAAATAAGGAGGCTATATTAATGGTAATGGACCGTATAGATACCGACGGAAATTCCGGAGGAATGTCCTCCATGCGGCAAGCAGTACCTTTTTGGCTGACAAATATCAATACGCCAAACGGTAACCGGGGTACCATTGACCAGCCTGGGATCGAATTCGACCACGTAACCAATTATGGCAGGGGAATTGGACGCATGAGAGGTACTTGGTACCATCAAAGCATGATCTGGGACGACGAAAACGACCTGCGCCATGCGCCAGGCAACTGGATGAACATGCAAGACCTGGTTTATAATAACCCCGGTATTCAAGGTACCGATGAATATTATGGTAAACCACTACAATTCAGAAATGCGCAAGGCCAAGTGCTGGTGGTGGATACCATCCGAAGTTGGTTTTCCTGGCCCCATTACAAAGTATTCGTCCCCCAACCGCAAAATATCCGACCTGCTGGTGGTCATAGTGACTGGTATATATTCCGCTTGGCTGAGTCCTACTTGCTAAGAGCTGAAGCCCATATGTGGAAAGGCAATGCGGCTGCCGCTGCGGCGGATGTAAATGCGGTGAGAACCCGTGCAGGTGCAGCACCTTATACACCGGATCAGGTAACCATGGCAACTGTTTTGGACGAAAGAGCCAGAGAGTTGTATTACGAAGAGCCACGGAACACAGAACTCACCCGAATTGCCTTTATCTATGCAAAAACCGGTATTCAGGCGCCCAACGGCAAAACGTATAATATGGCCAGCTTCGCAGAGGACAATTATTACTACGATCGTATTATGTCGGTTACGGACTATTATAACAAAGGCGTATTTACCCGCCACGGCGATACCTACACCATGAGTCCTTACCACGTGCTTTGGCCCGTACCGGCCAATGCAATCAATTCGAATACCAGAGGGCAAATCAACCAAAATAAAGGGTACTCGGGCTTCGAAGACAACGTGCCGCCTTTGACCACGATTGAGGATCCAGGAAACTGATACCTGATTTTGGCAGATAGTAAAAAACCCGGAGCACAATACTCCGGGTTTTTTTATACCGCATTTACATTTCTTGAATAATGTTACAAATACTTTTAACTATACCTCCAAATAGTCCACAATATTTTGTAACCCGCACCAATAACTCCCCTTACCGTTCCACTTACTTTCGAAACACCAATCCGCCGCCGGTAATTTACCGGAACCTCGGTGGTCTTCATGCCCTTTTTCGCTGCTTTTATCTGCATTTCAATCGTCCAGCCATAGTTCCTGTCTTCCATACCCAAATCCCACAAAGCTTCCCATCGGATCGCGCGAAATGGACCCAAATCCGTGTAATGCGTACCGTAGATCCAACGCATCAGCGTGGTGGAAAGCCAATTCCCAAATACCTGTGGAAGCGTCATGGAGCCTATTTCCCTAGTACCCAGTGCACGGGAACCGATCACCATATCCATCCCGTCCTCCAGAATAGGCCGAATAACCTCTTCCAATTGTTCCGGGAAATCACTGTAGTCCCCATCCAAAAAAACCAGTATATGGGGTGTAACCTCCTGTCTTGTCAGAAACGCCATACCCGTTAAACAAGCTTGGCCATATCCCTTTACCGGCTCGTCCACCACCAAAGCGCCAAAGTCAGTGGCAACCTCAGCTGTCCGATCTTCCGAACCGTTATTGACGACAACTATTTGACGAACTACAGACGGAATAGCTGCGATTACTTTGCCAATAGAACCTTCTTCGTTGTAGGCCGGAATCAGTACATCAATAATAGGTGGGGTTACATTGGAAGCTTCTATCATACTAGCTATTTCATGTGTCTATAATTGTTTTTCAGTGGTCAGATGGAATCTCGCATGGTTACCCCGATAGCTATCGGGGCATCCCAGTGTGTGACGGATACGTCGTGCTCGATTTCATCCCAAAAGTAGGCATTCACCCACGAAGGATGTCTACCATTTATGCAATTTCCGCCTTTTTCACGTCCCTATTGGAAATACCACGCTTTCCACTTAATTTGGCTTTATGCAATCCCAAAACAACCCACCCCAGAAACAGCGCGAAGAGCGAAGAAACTTTTTAAAAACAAGTAGCGCAGCCTTGGCATCCTTCTACATTGTGCCTAGTCACGTAGTGAGCGGCTTAGGCCACACCCCTCCCAGTGACAAGCTTCATATTGCAGGAGTCGGTGTAGGAGGAAAAGGACGACCCAACCTAAACGCGATGAAAAGTGAAAATATCGTGGCATTGTGTGACGTGGATTGGAATACCGCCAAAGGGTGCTTTTCGGACTTCCCGGACGCCCGTAAATACCGCGACTGGCGACGTATGCTGGATGAAATGGGCAAAGACATCGATGCAGTCATGGTCGCTACCGCAGACCATACCCATGCGGTGGTTGCGGCTCATGCCATGACCTTGGGCAAACACGTGTACTGTCAGAAGCCCCTCACCCACTCCATTTATGAATCACGCCTATTAACCCGTCTCGCCCAACAATATCCGGTTGCCACCCAAATGGGAAATCAGGGCAATTCGGGGATTGATGCTAAAGAAGTCTGCGAATGGATATGGAACGGTGAAATCGGTGAAGTGAAGGAAGTACACGCTTGGACTAACCGACCCATTTGGCCGCAGGGTTTGGAGCGGCCCGAGCAAGGTATGGCGGTGCCGGACAGCATGGACTGGGATCTCTTTATTGGTCCTGCGGCTATGCGACCCTATCACGAAATCTATACGCCCTGGAACTGGCGCGGATGGTGGGATTTTGGCACGGGAGCCTTTGGTGACATGGCATGCCATGTACTTGATCCCGTTTATACTGCACTGAACCTGAAATACCCCAGCCACATAGAAGGCAATTCCTCTCCGTTAAACACCGAAAGTGCACCCCAAGCAGAACAGGTTAAATTTAGGTTTCCAGCGCGTACCGCCCTGCCTACATTGAATCTCCCTGCCGTGGACGTGTACTGGTACGACGGTGGATTGCTTCCCTACCGTCCAGATCTTTTGCCGGCAGGCATAGACATGATGGCAGACCGTTTGGGCGGCTGCATTTTCGTTGGAAGTAAAGACACACTGTATTGTGGGTGCGGCGGCGTAGGTCGCAGGTCGCTTTCTGGAAGGGAACCCAAGGTAGCGCCCACTCTCCGGCGAATCCCGGAAGCAAAAGGCTATAAAGACGGTCCCCACGAACAGGATTGGATCCGAGCCTGCAAAGAATCCCCTTCAAATAGGACAGAAGCTGGATCCCACTTTGGGGTATCGGGACCATTCAACGAAATGGTACTTCTGGGTGTATTGGCTATCCGCTTACAAAGCTTGCATAAAACCTTGGAATGGGACGGTGATGCCATGGCCTTTACCAATATCGGTGCTACGGATAAACTCCGCGTCATGGTACGAGACCGGTTTTTGATCAAAAACGGAAAGCCATCGTTTGAAACCCAGTACGCTGATTTCAACGCCAAGGAAACGGCGTCGGAATACATCAAACACACCTACCGAACTGGCTGGGACCTACCGCCCATGCCCTAATCTACCCGCTTTGCCGTAGGTGAATTAAGTAAGTAGGGCATTTCCCGGATTTTTGGCTGTGGTGATAGCTAGTTTATATTCCGCCCAACAGTTTAGCCCGGTAGAATGCTGCCCATTCTTGTACCAAATCAAACTGGGCACGGCTGAAGCGCGTACTGATTGCGTGCTGCGATATCCCCAACCGAACGCCTAACTCCTTTTGAGAGAGGGTCGCATACTCCAACTTCTCCAATATCGCTTCACAGGACACAGGTGTCCAAGTATTCATAATGGTTAATATCATCTTAAACGTCAGATTAACCTCCCCGTCCAGGTCAGGCCAACGGCTCTTGAACACCATGTACTGACGCAACTGCGCCAATCGCTCAAAGGCCTCCAACGAATAGACATAAGCCTCCTCATCGGACACATTGATACCTTCGGTTTCCGATACTTTTCCGACTCCTACACCCATCCGCAAATCTAAACCGGGAATGGCCCGAATCCCCGCTTTTAGCCATATCAATGCGTCCCACGTTTGGTCCGGTTGTAACAACAACTGAAAGCCATTTCCCCGAAACACCTGAAAACGGCTAGGATCAATGCCCCAACGGGCTAAAACCGCACCAAGCTGATCCAACCAACTACCCGGCTGCATGACATCCAAACCTATAATTTCCCCTGTTATTACCGTTTTCATGTGTTTATAATTGATTTTTCAAAGGTCACATGGAATCTCGCATGGTCGATAGTCATCCCAGTGTGTGACGGCTACGTCATACTCGATTTCATCACAACTAACATTAAAACACCTAACGTCCCGTATCCACCTGCATCAAAAGATCAGCCACATCCCAAAACCCAATCACTAATAGACCAATGATACCAGTAAGCACCAGGTAATAAACGGTAGGAATAACTGTCTTACGTAATACCATTCCTTCCTTTCCCAATAGCCCTACCGTTGCCGAGGCCGCTACTACATTGTGTATGGCAACCATATTCCCGGCAGCTGCTCCCACCGCTTGCAACGCGATAATCCAAGTTGGCGCCATGTTTAGCCTTTCTGCCACACCGTATTGAAACAAACTAAACATCAAATTGCTGACCGTATTGCTACCGGCAATAAATGCCCCAAGCGCGCCGATCAACGGGGCAAAAAAAGGATACACCTCACCCACTTTCAACGCTACCCACTCGGCCATCACGATGGGCATTGATGCCAATTCCGATACATTTTCACCTGAATTGATATAGACCCTTACCATGGCAACTGCGAAAAGGAGGACCGAACCGGCTTTGAAGATCATGCTTCCACTCTCCGAAAACGCAAGCCGGACCTGATTTGCCCTCATATCATGGATAAAATAGGTAATCAGACATACCACCAAGATAATGGATCCGGGAAGGTATAGGGGCGTGCTACTCGCAGAAATCCCGGTTCCCAGCACTCGATCCCAATTGAATGAAATAGAAGTCAGGAATGCCTTTACAGGTAACGTTGGCAGCCTACTGAGCACCAAAAGGAGCGCCAGTAGCACATAGGGCATCCAAGCTCTTCCAAGCGACAGGGTTTTCTGATTTTCCGCCAGCCGGAACTCAAGAGTACCCAGCCAAGCAGTAGGCCACTGATCCCTATCCTCCAATTCCCAAATCCGTTTGGGGACTAAAAAACCCTTTTTCGCCGCGAGCACGACCATTGACATCCCAACCAGGGACCCCAACAGGGAGGGGAACTCTGGCCCCAGAAATATGCCGGTTAGCAAGTAAGGCACAGTAAAAGCCAGTCCGCCAAACAACGCAAAAGGAAACATCTCCATTCCCTCCCTCCAAGATCGGTTTTTCCCGAAATACTTCGTGAGCATAAGCACCATCAAGAATGGCATCAAGGAACCCACCAGTGCATGAGTGATGGCTGCGTTTACAGTTACTGCCTGCAACACATCCGAAAACGTATACCCACCGGATGCAAGCAATGCATCCAGTTCGGGGTGTTGGAGACCTCCCCGTATGCCTACGAGCACGGGTGTACCTACCGCTCCAAAGGTGACTGCAGTGCTTTGCACCATCATGCCCAAAATCACTGCTGCCAAAGCCGGAAAACCCAATGCCACCAACAGCGGAGCGACGATGGCTGCCGGCGTACCAAATCCCGCGGCCCCCTCTATAAAGGAGCCAAACAACCAAACAATGAGTATGACCTGTACCCGACGATCGGGACTAATGCCCGCAAATCCACGCCGGATGGACTCTACACCACCGGAATGCTTCAGGAAATTCAGAAGCAAGATAGCGGCAAAAACAATGTACAGGATGTCAAAGGTAATGAAGAAGCTTTGAAACACCGATGCGATCACCTGTATCCAAGACATTTCCCAAAAAAACCAACCGATGAGGGTTGTGAACAAAAACGTGACCGGCATGGTCTTCCTAGCAGATACGCGGAAGCCAACCAACATGACTGCCGCCACAGCGATAGGCAGGGTGCCCAGTAAAAACAAACCTGTCAGTGACATAATGCTAGGTTTTCGGAGCTCCCCCCACTACACCCGAAAATCCAGGTTTTCTGTGATGCGATCATTTTTTTCCTTCCAGGTTTTCAGGTAAAGAGCGATCCGCTCCCTTGCCAAGTCCAAATCCAGATTGTTGAGATTGATATTTAGCAAATCAATAAACCACGGGATCTTTTGAGGCTCCGCCACATACCTTTCTGCAATTTCACGTGCAATTGGCAACGTAGTCTTCTTAGAAGAATCATGTACATCCTTATTTCCTGCTTTCAGCAGCTTATTGTACTCTTCGGCGAGCAATTTCCGGTACAAGTCCAAGGTAAATACGGTACCCAATTTCAAACCGGACTCCTCATCAGCTTCAGTTAGTTGGGCCTGCTTGTGTACCCATTCCCAAAGGATGCTCAGACGAATTTCACCGGTGGCCATATCCTCCATCAGATACAATACATCCTCGTTACCAAAAAAATCAGCAGGTTTCAACGCCGCTGCCTGCATGCCCTGCCCAAAGGCGTTGCCATACTGCACCGCCACGCTAATTAGGTTTCGTGCACCCCGAATATTTCTTGGTGCCGGCTCAAGGAGGATCAGGCCATCTGCATCTGCTTGGGTATAGGTTAGCGGTGGAAAAGTACGCCCCATTTGATTATCTTGGCCCACCTCGGACCATACGGGACGTACGATGTGTACCATCTTCCAATGGGCCACCCACTTGCCACTAGCTCCCTCTCGTTGTTCTCGCTCGGCTCCGGCCACTGCTTTTTCCATACTTGACGCAACTCCTTCCTTGGATCCTACAGGGATATTCGGCTCCATTCCGCCCTGCCAAAGGGCAAAGTTGCCGTTTTTATCAGGTGTATTCACCGCACGGCGTACGCGGTCTTCGTAGTTTCTCATATACCCATATGTCATCCCAATGGATTCAATATTTGGATTGATAAAGTCCTTATTCCAGGCCAACGCATCCGAAACACTGTTGATGTAATCCCACCTGCCAGTGTTATACCCAACAAAATGCTTCCCCAAAGCCGCTCGAATCTCCATCAATTGATAGGTAGCCTCCAATTGCTCCACCAAAACATACGTTTTCACTGTTCCCACTTCCAAATCCAAGTGCTGCTCTAGTGCGGAAATCATCCGATTCCAAAGCCCAGCTTCCTCGGCTGTTTGGATTTTAGGCAAATAAAGCACGATAGAGGCACCAGACTGTATCAGCATGCGGTAGTTATTGGTGACATAGAGGGTAAGATCGGCGATGGAAGCGGAAAAGGATCTACCGCCAGCCTCGCGGATATGCCGATCATCCAAATGTAATCCTCGGGCCCGAAAAATTTTGGTCGTAAACCCCAGTTGACTTTTCCAATCCTGAATTTTCGCCTCTCCAAAAAAAGATTGTGACCAATCGTTCATCTGTTGGGCTACCCGCTCAGCGACTTTAAGAAAAAGTGGGTCTTGATGGATGGCAAGCTTCAGGTTACGCTGATTGTCCAGGGACATGGTTCCTGTTTGACCCAACGCATCCTCACCGTCAAACATCCAGCCATCTGCACCTGATAACAAGGCATACGCTACATTTCGGATACTATTCTCCAACGGGGCTCCGGGCTTCGCTCCCGGACCGGTACCCTGAATCCACTGACGCTGCAGATCAGCAGGCACCACCGCTCCTTCAAAATTCCCCTCACGGGCATCCTTAACTCGAATCGACGTCCCACCAATGGTTTCGTGCTCGCCCAAAAACCCTATCCGATCCCCTGCTTTTGCCCGCCTATTTCGCCGTTCTAAGCGTTTGCTCATTAACTCCTTGACCTCCTGATTAAACAGGGCCATAAACTCCAGGGCAGCCAATACCTCGGTAGTATACACATCCCGATACGTGTCAACTAGATGATCTCTGATAACGATGGTCTTTGGGTTAGTCATAGAAATTATTTGGGTTAATGCGCTGTTTTCAAAGTTTTAAATTACGACTTAATTCCAATTTAGAAAGAAATATACCTAATTTTCCTCCTTTTCTACGCTTTGTGTAGATATTCTGCATTCTTCCTCCATCTACCTGCAAAACACCGATAGAACGTCTTGAAATCATCAACGAATGACTGCTACTATGTAATCTGAATGGAAATTGGTAAGAACCATCCCTACTACCGATATACATAAAAAGGGCCAGTCCATCTTTGATGTACTTACCTAGGCAGTTGGACCCATGGCTATGTTTCAGTGCGTCGCGAGTCCTGCGATCAGCCCTCTTAGCTCACCCAATCCCTTCAATCGGCCAATTGCAGAGTATCCGGGATTGGTGGTTTTGTGGAGGTCATCCAGCATCTGATGCCCATGGTCTGGCCGGAAAGGTAGAGGTGATTTTCTTCGGCTAGTTAGCTGAAGCAGCTTATCCATCACCTGTACCATGTTCACATCTCCATCCAAATGATCTGATTCATAGAAATTCCCCATTTCATCCTTGCGTACGTTCCGAAGGTGGACAAATTCCACTCGCTCTCCGATGCGGTCGAGCATGGCTGGAAGATCATTGAAAGGGCCGGCACCGAGAGATCCGGTGCAAAAACAAATGGAGTTGTACGATTCCGGCACTGCTTGAACCAAGTACTCCAAGTCCTCGATATGAGATACGATACGGGGTAGGCCTAAAATGGCGTAGGGAGGATCATCTGGATGCATGGTCATCGTAATCCCTTCCTCTTCACATACAGGACCAATGGCCTTCATGAAATAAGCCCAGTTATCCCGCAACCCCTCTTTTCCAATAACAGCGTACCGATCGATGCTACTTTGAAGTTGCTCCAGACTGATCCCCTTTTCGGTAGGAACACCCATGAGGATAATATCCGACAGTTCCGTTCTTCTTGCCTCGTTCATGTTTGCATATCGGGCTTCTACCTGCCGCAATACCTCAGGCCGATAATCCTGCTCTGCTCCTTGCCGTTTCAAAACGAACATGTCAAAAGCCGCCAAATCCCTCCAATCGAAATAAAGTGCTTTTGCTCCGTTGGGCAGAGTGATGCCCAGATCCGTCCTAGTCCAGTCCAGTACCGGCATAAAATTGTAGCATACCAAGCGCAACCCACAGGCAGCGAGGTTTCGTAGCGACGTTCGGTAGTTCTCCAGATATTTCTCGCATTCGGCACCTCTGGTTTTGATGGCTTCGTGGACTGGAACACTTTCTACTACCATCCATTTCAGGCCTGCCTGCTCAATGATGAGCTTTCGCTCCCGGATTTCCTCCAGGCTCCATACTTCACCGTGCGGCACGTGGTGCAGGGCGGACACCACCCCCTTTGCTCCAGCTTGGCGGATATCTGATAAACTAACCGGGTCATTGGGGCCAAACCAACGCCAGGTCTCCACTAGTGAACTCATGCTTTTATTAAGTTAAAATGGTAGGTATCAAGATAATTGCAAAAAAAAACCATGCCCTTACCGTTGCCAAGCGCTCTCTGGAGAGACCTGAGCGGGTAAAACCATGGCTTTCCGTTAAAATCAATGATTAAAGCACGTAATCTACACCGTATGGATATCGCTGCGGCCTTGCAAGCATGGCGTTGGCTTCGTCGTCGTTTTTGAATCGCTCTCTCACCGGATCCCAGTAAAGCTTTCTGGGGAGCTTCATTGCTATATGAGAAAGTAGACAGGCGCTGTTGGAACGCTGGGCCACTTCGGCAGGTGTGATGGTCTGCTGACGGCTCACAATGCAATCCAACCAATTTTTATGGTGCTCCTCGCTTTCATATAGGTGGATTTCATCCGGACCGATAACCGATGTCAATATCTTTTGATCGCTGGCCTTAAAGGCATCGCTTGGCTTACCACCTGGTACGGGATCTGATTCCGTAACGCCCACGTTGCCCCGGGCTACAAAGATCCACCCTTCGGTTCCTTCGAAACGCACCCCATTCGGGTAGGCCCCGCTGACCAACATTTCTACGCCGTTCGCATACTTGGCCGATACTTCAAAGTCACCATGCACATCCCAAAGACCAGATGTTGGGAAGGATGCATTCGCTTCGATTTCAATGGGTCCAGTATATTCGGTACCCATGCCCCAATGCGCAATGTCCAAGTGGTGAGCACCCCAGCCGGTAATCATACCTGCGCCAAATTGCTCGCAGCGTAGCCATCCCGGACGGTCATTTAGGTTGGTTTGGGAGTGCACCCTGTCCAAGGTGTAAGGCACCATGGGTGTAGATCCCAGCCACATGTCGTAGTTTAGGTTTGAAGGGATCGGCATTTCCTGTGGGTTTCCACCCGGAGGATCTCCTGGCAGCCCTACTAGAATGCGTTTTAATTCACCGACTCTTCCATTCCTTACCAATTCACAGGCTCGCTTGAATTGAGGCCAAGGCTTCACAGAGCGTTGTTGGCTACCGATCTGGAAGATGGCTCCTGTACGATGGATGGTGTCACTCATCAGACGTCCTTCCGATATGGTCAGCGAGGTTGGTTTCTGCATGTAGATGTCTTTACCTAACAAAGCCGCTTCCATCGCGGGCTGCGCATGCCAGTGATCGGGAGTACTGATGATCACCGCATCGATGTCCTTGCGAAGCAGCATCTCCTTGTAATCCTCGTACACCTTTACATCTACGTAATTTGGCTTATTGTACTTGTCGGCATACTGCTTCTCTATCCATTCCTTGCCAAGCTGGGCCCGCCTGCTGTCTACATCGGCAACGGCAATTACCCTAGCAATTTCGTTTTTCATGGTCTCCGGTAGGTCATGGGTCATGCCGATACGACCAAATCCAATCTGGCCAATATTTATCTTGTTACTCGGTGCATTTTTACCCAGCACCGAAGCCGGCACTATGGTAGGAAAGCCGGTTACAGCAAAGGTAGCAGCCAAGGCTCCTTTGGTACTTGATTTCATAAAGCCCCTTCTAGAAAGCTTGCTTTTATTTTCCTCTTTCATCGAAATGTTTGGTTATTTAGTTATTGTCTCAACTTACTCATTCGGATAAGAAACGAACGGGAGTATCTCTGTCCGTAGCATAGGCATGACTGTAATCACGCTGTTCCACTTTGCCTGCCACATAGTTCATCCCCTGGTAAATGTGGTTTACAAACTCAGGATCCTCGTAGTCTTTGATGTGGTGTCCCAAGGCAGTAACCCAAACCACACCCCCATCGAAATCCTGATGCCAAACGGCTGGATAAAAGCGTCCAAAATTACCGGCCAACTCCCGGACACGCTCTTCCTGATCTTTATTTAGTGATTCCAAGTCGTGGGCCATGATCACCCGAATCCCCGGATAAAGCTCATGCATTAGGTAGCACTCGTCTTCCTTTTCCCACACATTGGGCACTCCCTCCATTGAAGCATGGGAATGGTCTAGCTTATTAATTCGAAACTTCTGAAACCTCGGATGCCATACAAAACGTCCTCCAATCATCATCTTAAACCAATCCCATTTCCTTTCGGTGCCGACCACCGAATGTATACCTACCAGTCCTCCGCCGGCCTGCATATACCTCCGAAAAGCCAACCGTTGCTCATCGGTATCAAACACCTCGTTGTTGGTGCTGGTAAAGACCATCATATCGATACCTTTTAGGTACGATTCGTTAAAAACCGCCGGATCATCGGATACCTCTACCTCGAAACCATGGGCCTCTCCAAGTCTCTTGACACATGCAACAGCATAGGGTATGTTATCGTGGACAAACCCTTCGCCGTTTTTAGTATATACTAGCACTTTTTTTCCCTTTAGGGCATTTTCCGCATGCAGGCAAATCACCGATGAAAAGAGGGTAACCAACGTCAGCAGAAATATTCGATAATGGTTCATACTCATAAATTAGTCAAGATTTAGAATGAAAGCAAGTTTGCAGTGCGTTAGTGAACCGTAACAGTAGGTTTTGGCGGATTGGCAAAATTGCGCCAAGCTCGCTCTGCCTGCTCAGCAGTGAGTTTTTTGGCAGAAACCAAAAACCTGTAATTCAACACATTTTGCTTTCCTGGATCAATGGTCCAGTCCATGTTTTTGGTAGGGGCGAAGTTTGCATACATATCTCCGCGATCATACATGTTTTCCGGCCAAATCCGCAACGGCTCCGGGTGGTTGTAGTTAGTCGGAGACGACATCATTATCACAGCGGCATAATCGTCGTCTATTTCTCCCTGAACAATGCACCATGTGGCTAAGGTACCGTCGGCATCTTTCCTGGTATTGCCCCCTGAGGTAATTACTTCGCTGTTATACCTATCCCACTTTTCCGTAGTTCTCCATCCTAGACTTCCATACCGGTATTCCTTTAAGATAACCGGCTCATCGGTGGCAGTATGTAGCGCAATGCGGATATCAGCCAAGTAAACATCGTCGTCGGCATCCACGGTGTAAATACGTGTACCCTGCTGTTCCACCATGGCAACCAACGGTTCGGGCTGGTCCTTCAGAACGACGTGTTCATGCAGCACTTCATAACCTGCAAATACCGGCCCCTGAATTCTGGAAATCGTGTTGGCGTATCGGACCGTGCCCTGCTCATCTGCCAAATTCCAAAAATCAATGGTCTGTCCCCTAAACTCCGCCCTGGTCCACGGGTTCCAAAGCCCATAGTGATGGTAGTGGTCTGGAGGTTGTATTCTGGTCAATGACTTTCCTGTTGGAGACCACATGGGGTGTACGAATCCGCTTCGGGCGTAAGCAGGATTAACCCCAACCGGTGGCTGATTCACGGCATGATTGTACTGCCACAAGTCATTCCCTTTCTTTCGGATGTAAATAGCCTTTTCGTCCATGGCGATTGATAGAGACGACGCAGGTACCCTATCCTTTTTGCGCTGAAGTTCATAGGTTCGTTGCGTTGCACCGGACTGGCTGGGCGCGACCATCCAATACAACCTACGGCCTTCATCCCGGTGGATTTGGTAAGCAATAGGCTGCGGGTTCCCCTGACTGAGCTCCACCAATTGTAAAAGCGTGTCGGCCAAATGGGTGATCTCATCCAGATCCACTGAGACCGGAAAAGCAAATTCCGGGTTCTCTTCTAGGTCTATTTTAAGGGTAGCAATCCGTTGGGCTTTTACTTGTTGACTTATCGTCAAAAGCAGTCCGCAAAAAACAACGAGAAGGAAATTACGAATCATTTTGGGATTTTTAAGACTTTAAATTTTCTTGCTTGTAAACATAGAGATATATTTGCTTGAATACAATATAATTTAAAAAAATTATGCAATCGGTTTCATTCCAAAGATTCATTGCCTATATTTCTGTTTTATTGATCGGATAGTAGCCAAAGCCAATGAAAAAAGATATAACTATTTATGACATTGCCGAAAACATTGGGGTCTCTCCTACTACGGTTAGCCGCGCCCTAAGCAACCACCCCCGGGTAAAAGAAAAAACCAAAAAAAGAATCTTCGAAACCGCCCAAAAACTTGGCTACCAATCCAATATTTTCGCTACCAACCTACGCAGAAAACACACCTTTACTATCGGCGTGATCGTTCCCCGACTCAACAGCCCTTTTCAGTCATCGGCACTATCCGGCATGGAGAAAGTAGCAAGTGAGGCCGGATATAACCTAGTGATCAGTCAGTCACTGGAATCCATGGAAAAAGAAATCGCAAACGTAAAAACGATGTTCAATAGCCGCGTGGATGGCCTTATTGTTTCCTTGGCTGGACATACGGAGCAAACCGAACATTTTCAGTCTTTTCGAGAGAAGGAAATCCCCATCGTATTTTTTGACCGGGTGCCCAAGCAGCCAAACGTCTCCGGGGTGGTCATAGACAATGAAAAGGCAGCCTATACAGCTACCTCGCACTTGCTGGAGCAGGGATGTAGACGAATAGTACACGTGGTCGGTAATTTAGACATTAACGTTTATTCCGACCGGCTTGCAGGCTATCGCCGGGCCCTTTCGGATGAGGCTATTCCCACAGATGGCACGGATGTCATCGTATCGGACCTCAGTGAAGAAGCAGGAGAAGCAGTGGTCTCAATGCTGATCAAGAGGAAACCCCTGCCAGACGGGCTGATGGTTTCTAACGACTATTGCGCAGCCTCCTGCTTGGTAGCACTGAAGAAAAGGGGAATCCGGGTTCCCGAGGACATCGCCTTGGTCGGATTTAACAACGATACAATCTCCCGCATGGTAGAACCGAACCTCACTACCGTTAGCTATCCGGGTTATTTAATGGGAGAAACCGCTATGAAAAACCTGATTATGCAATTAAAAAATAATAACGGATCCGATGAAATTCCGAGAGAAATCAAGGTACTTGACTCCGGTCTGATCGTAAGAGGATCATCCAAAAGAAAAGCAAATGAACCTATTGAACCTTAATCTAAGAGTTACCCCATTAGTTGCCACAGCTAGTACCGTGCTGTTGCTTGCATGTGGTTCGCCCACCGAGACTCCTGAACCGACCTTAAAAAGTACCTTTGCAGAAGACTTCCTAATAGGCGCTGCCATCAATTTACGTCAAGTAGAAAAACGGGACAGCATCGCGGAACCCATCATAGCCCGGCATTTCAATACCCTAACGGCAGAAAATCTGATGAAATGGGTCAATATCCATCCAGAAGAAGATGTTTTCAATTGGGGCCCGGCAGATGCTTTCGTCGAACTGGGTGAGGAATTGGATGCGTTTATGGTAGGTCACACGCTGGTATGGCACCAACAAATACCTAAAACCGTTTTTGAAGACGCCGAGGGCAGATTCATTTCCAAAGATAGGCTGCTAGCTAGGATGCAGCGGCACATCGAAGAGGTTGTCGGTCGCTACAAGGGGCGGGTACACGCATGGGATGTACTAAACGAGGCATTGAATGACGATGGCACCTTTCGGACTTCTAACTGGTATACCGTGACGGGAACCGACTACATCTCCATGGCATTTAAAACTGCAGCGCGAGTGGATCCAAATGCAGAACTGTATTATAATGACTACAACCTTTGGAAACCCGAAAAAAGAGATGCCGCTATTAAACTATGTCAAGAATTGCAGAAAAGTGGAATTCGGGTAGATGGAATTGGAATGCAGGGACATTACAGCATGGTTAGCCCCGATCCTGAGCAGATTCGTGCCTCCATTTTAGCCATACACGAAGCAGGCTTTAAGGTAATGGTAACCGAATTGGATATCGAGGTCCTTCCACGCCCTCAGGAGAAGCCGGGTGCGGACATTGATGTTCGATTTGACGAAGACATGAAATACAACCCCTACCCGGACGGATTGCCGGAGGAGGTCTATCTACGACTTGCTGACCGTTACGAAGAGATCTTTAGGGTATTCTACGAAGAACGCGATAAGATTCACCGTATTACCTTTTGGGGCGTCACAGACGCAAACAGTTGGCTGAATAATTGGCCCATCAGAAGAAGGACCAATTACCCGCTACTCTTTGACCGTCAGGGGAATCCCAAAACGGAAATACTCGAACGCATCTACGCACTCAAGCAGCAACCTTAGGTTGAATCAGGTTTTTGTGGTGGCCTCCTCTAAATTGTATAATGTCACAATCACTTGCATCATGGCCGCATCGGCCAGCGAATCCTTGGATGGATCAAGCGGGTACTTGCCTACTTCCATGATTTTCATAGCCTTATCCGGTTCACTCTGAAAACGTTCATATTCTTGTAGGTAAAAGTCCACCATAAGTACCTTTTCCTCCGGCTTGGGGAGCCTTCCCAAAATCCTTAAGTAGGCCTCCTCCACAGCATTCTCTATAGAAGCATGCTGTTTCACCAAGTGAGATGCCAATACCCGCGAAGCCTCCAAAACCATCGGGTCATTGAGCAGCGCCAATGCCTGCAAGGGGGTGTTCGTTCGGTTTCGTTTTATCTGACAGATATCTCGATTGCTTCCGTCAAAAATCAACAACGAAGGAGGGGGAAGGGTGAGCTTTATAAACGTATACATCCCTCTGCGGTATAATTTGTCGCCACTATCCATTCGATAGACAGAGAGTTCACCCCTTCCCGAAGAGGATGCTTCCCAAAGCCCCGGAGGCTGATAGGGCTTTACGCTCGGACCTCCCAACTCGTGAACCAGCAAACCACTGCTTTCCAAAACCAGATCCCGAATATGCTCCGCCGGTAGCCGAAGGCGGGGAAACCGCGCAAGAAACAAGTTGTCCGGGTCCCTTTCCAGCTTCTCTTTGGTAACCTTTCCAGACTGTCGATATGCGGCCGATTGCATGATTTTTTTTAGTATGTACCGGATATCCCAGCCGCTTTCACGGAAATCTACTGCCAACCAATCCAACAACTCTGGATGTGTAGGCAAATCACCCTGCAATCCAAAATCTCCCGAAGAGGCCACAATGCCCTTTCCGAAGAGCTCCTGCCAGATCAAATTGACAAAAACACGGGAGGCCAGTGGATTCTCGGCAGAAAACGTCCACTCTGCAAGGCCCAAACGGTTTGGTTCGTACCGGCTGTCAAAGGCCAATACCGACTTGGGCGTTCGTGGAAACACCACTTGATCTGTCGGGGCATCGTAGATACCACGAGAGAGCACATACGTGGTCCGAAGCGTATCCCTGAACTCCTCCATGACCGAAACTACCACGGCAGAGGTGTCTTTGTGATTTACAAAGTTCAAGATACCCTCCAGATCCTGCGGCTCGATGGTCATCAAGGGCGTTTTGGATCGAACAGCAGAACCCGCACCTCCCTCAAAACCCTTTTCTGGGGTATTGTTGAAAAAAGCATATAAACTAAAATAGTCTTCCTGAGAAATCGGATCATACTTGTGATCGTGGCATTGTGCGCACTCAACCGTTAACCCCAAGATAGCCTTTGAAAACGTATTGGTCTTATCCAACACATACTCTACCCTATATTCCTCATCGATCACTCCTTCCTCTTCGGTATATTTATGGTTTCGGTTAAATCCGGTGGCCAGAATCTGCTCCTTGGTAGGATTGGGTAATAGGTCCCCAGCCAATTGCCACGTGATAAACTCGTTGTAGGGCATATTTTTGCGAAACGCATGAATAACCCAATCCCTGTAGGGCCATTGGGTACGAAAATTGTCGTTTTGATACCCGAAAGAATCCGAATAGCGCGAAACGTCCAGCCAAAAACCAGCTAGCCGTTCTGCATGCGCAGGGGTCTGCAACAAGGAATCGATCAGTCTATCGATCGCCTCCTCGGTACTCAGTTCCGCAAAGGCCTGCAAAGTATTCACTGGAAGCGGCAGGCCAGTCAAGTCCAACGCTACACGCTTCATCAGGTAATTCTTTTCCGATTCTTCATTTGGCTTTAGGCCTGCCTTTTTCATCCGGTCCCACAAAAACCGGTCAATCTCGTTTCTAGACCAGCTATCTTTTGGGTCTACAGGAACATCTGACTTTTCTGGAGCTAAAAAGGCCCAGTGAGGTTCATAGTTTGCGCCCTGTTTGACCCATCGTACCAGCAGGTTTTTCTCTGACTCTGTCAGGACAAGGTTAGATTCAGGAGGAGGCATCTGTTCAGAAGGATCGGACGAAAAAACCCGCAAAATCAATTCGGAATCCGAGGGCTTACCCGGAACGATCGCATGGGCCGCCGGACGGTCCTTCAATGCTGCGTAAGCCCCTTCAGGAGTATCCAGGCGTAGGCCAGCCTCCCGCTTGTTGGCATCTGGACCGTGACAAGCAAAACACTTGTCGGATAAGATCGGACGAACATGAAAATTATAACTGAGCACACCGTCTCCTGATAACTCCCGTTCCCCTCCTTTTTGCTCACAGGCATTCAGTGTACTGAGTAGGGCGATCCAACCAAAGGTTGATACAATAAGTCGTGTAGATCGAAACATTTGGGGAAGGAGCAATCGCATGATAGCTGGATTTATTGGAAACTGTGGTCTAAGATAGCACGTTGTGCCGAATTGGCAAAAAAAATCGGCTTGTTCCGCGCTACCGAAATAACAAATTTGGGTGAATGGCTAGAATGCGGGATGAGAATATCGCTGCTATCAAAATTTGCGACCAACGATCGACCACCACCTCGATAGGGTGGCTATTGGGCAACAAAATAGGTAATGAGTAGTAATCTCAAAATTTAATTTCAAAAACTAGTCAACCCAGTCGCGAAATTGGATACCCTTCCTCTTCCCGATTTTAAAAATTCTGCCGATTAAGTTGAGAATCAAAAAAAAAGATTGCGTTTTTTTTGACAAATCAGTAATTTAACCCCATCTTTATTTTGAAACCGATAACGTACACTCAAAAAAATGGATAAAATTTTAGACATTGACAATATAGACCTAAAAATCATCTCATTACTCAATGAAGATGCCAAAACTCCGTATACCGAAATCGCCAAAAAAGTCTTCGTATCATCGGGTACTGTACACGTACGTATGCGGAAACTGGAGGATATGGGCATTGTAAAAAGTGCAACGTTAAATATTGATTTTTCAAAACTTGGATACGACATTTCCGCGTTTTTAGGCATCTACCTTGAAAAAAGTTCCCTCTACGATAACGTGATCGAACGGCTCAAGGAAATCGCAGAAGTGATAAACGCCTATTACACCACCGGGAACTATAGCATTTTCGCCAAGATCATTTGCAAGGATACCAACCACCTGCGAGATGTACTCAACAAGATACAGCAAGTAGAAGGTATAGATCGAACAGAGACGCTCATTGTACTAGAGGAAAGCATCAACAGGCCTATTCAGTTGTTTGATCCAAACAAATAAACAGGTTGCTAATTTAGTTATTTAGATTAAATCTAAATAAATAATAAATAGTATTATTAGCACAAACAATTGAGCTTATAAAGGTTTATCTAAGGGCGTGGCATTTCAAAATTGATTTTATAAAAACTTTATATTCAACTACATAAGTCCATTAAATGCAAATATTCTGAGGAAATAAGCAGACTACTGAACAATATAAATTAGATATTCGTTGTATATTTGTCCAGTAGAATGTAATTAGTCTAAATAACTCAGAAAATGTCAAAAGACAACGAAATATTAGAAGAATTCACCTCAAAAGAGTACGAACACGGCTGGTCTGTGAACTACGAAGCGGATGAGGCGCCCGTTGGGTTAAATGAAGATATTATCCGTTGGATTTCCGCTAAAAAAGAGGAGCCACAATGGCTACTAGATTGGAGGCTGAAGGCTTTTAAGCTCTGGGAGGATATGAAAGAGCCAACTTGGGCCAATGTGACCTACCCGAAGATTGACCTGCAAAAACTAAGGTACTACTCTGCACCAAAGCAGGCCAAAAAAACCAAATCACTGGATGAGATTGACCCTGAGTTACTGAAAATCTACGAGCGCCTTGGCATTTCCCTGAATGAACAAAAAAGACTTCAGGGCATAGCGGTAGACGCTGTATTGGATTCTGTTTCGGTTGGAACTACTTTTAAAGACACTCTCTCAAAGCTCGGTATTATCTTTTGCTCATTCGGAGAGGCCGTACAGGAACATCCAGAACTCGTTAAAAAGTATTTGGGTTCTGTCGTACCGATTTCCGATAACTATTATGCGGCACTCAACTCAGCGGTATTCTCAGATGGATCATTCTGCTATATACCTAAAGGTGTGAGGTGTCCAATGGAACTTTCTACCTACTTCCGAATCAACGCTGCAAATACGGGGCAGTTCGAAAGAACCCTTATCGTGGCCGAAGAAGGATCCTATGTATCCTACCTAGAAGGCTGCACTGCTCCTCAGCGAGACGAAAATCAACTTCATGCCGCGGTGGTGGAAATCTATGCAGAAAAGCATGCAGAAGTTAAATATTCTACCGTACAAAACTGGTTCCCAGGGGACAAAGACGGCAAAGGTGGTATCTACAATTTCGTAACAAAAAGGGGTATTTGCGCTGGTGATCATTCCAAAATTTCATGGACCCAGGTAGAAACGGGATCTGCGGTTACTTGGAAATACCCTTCTTGTATCCTGAAAGGCGATCATAGCGTTGGGGAATTTTATTCCGTGGCCGTGACGAACAACTATCAGCAAGCAGACACCGGAACGAAGATGATCCACATCGGGAAAAACACCCGGTCTAGGATCGTTTCGAAAGGGATTTCCGCAGGACATTCTCAAAATTCATACCGCGGACAGGTACAGGTAATGAAGCGGGCAACCAATGCTCGAAATTTTTCGCAGTGTGACTCTTTATTGATGGGTTCGAACTGTGGCGCCCACACCTTCCCCTACATTGACATTTCCAATAGTAGTGCAAAAGTAGAACACGAGGCCACTACCTCGAAGATTGGTGAGGATCAAATATTCTACTGCAATCAGCGGGGCATTGCCACCGAGGATGCGGTAGCTCTTATCGTGAACGGTTATGCCAAAGAGGTATTGAATCAACTTCCCATGGAGTTTGCCGTGGAAGCCCAGAAATTATTAGCACTTACCCTGGAAGGAAGTGTAGGATAATCTAACAGAAAACTAACCATGCTAAGCATTAAAAATTTACATGCCTCTATCGAAGGCACTCCCATTCTTAGGGGTATAAATTTAGAAGTAAAACCAGGCGAAGTACATGCCATCATGGGTCCGAATGGCTCCGGAAAATCAACCTTGGCTTCCGTTCTCGCAGGCAGGGAAGAATACGAAGTCACAGAAGGAGAAGTACTTTTCAAAGGTAAAGACCTGCTGGATCTCAGCCCTGAAGACAGAGCGAGGGAGGGAGTATTCCTAGCTTTTCAATATCCGGTAGAAATACCCGGAGTCAGCTCTACAAACTTTCTTCGTACGGCAGTGAATCAGGTCAGAGAGTACCGCGGGCAGGAGCCCTTAGATGCCGTAAAGTTTCTTTCTTTAATGAAGGAGAAAATGAAGCTGGTGGAAATTGACCAGAAATTATTGAGCCGTTCGCTGAACGAAGGATTCTCTGGCGGTGAGAAAAAACGGAACGAAATCTTCCAAATGGCGATCTTAGAGCCCACCCTATCCATATTGGACGAGACAGACTCCGGATTGGACATCGATGCCTTGAAGGTCGTATCCAACGGTGTAAACCAACTGAAATCTAAAGACAATGCTACCATAGTGGTGACCCACTATCAGCGCCTTTTGGATTACATTGTGCCAGATTATGTACATGTGTTGTACAAAGGGCAGATTGTAAAGTCAGGCACCAAAGATCTGGCCTTGGAACTGGAAGAAAAGGGGTACGATTGGATCAAGGAAGAAGTGGCTGGTACCGCCGTCTGATTGCCTTTTTTTCAACCTGTAAACCAATCCCAATGACAGCTATTGTAAAGAAAACCGATACACTGGCCTCCTCATTTTTGGAGGCTTTTTATAGTCAAAAACCAATATCCTCTTGGGCAGATTTGGCAGTGAAAGCTGCGGAAATCGTACAACAGGAAGGACTCCCTGCGCCCAAAAACGAAGAGTATAAGTTTACTTCCATTACCAAACGTATCGAGTCCAAGTTAAAAAACCTAAGCCATGCAAGTCCTGCTACAAATCTCACCAAAGACTCCGTAGCCCAACACCTGATTCCAGGCGTGGATTGCCATCTCCTGGTGCTAAACAATGGCTTTTTGGACCGATCACTTTCCTCTTTTACGGAGGATGGATTTTCTGTAGGTACATTTACCGATGGGGAGGTACCCGAAGGGTTGGGAACGATCGCAAAAGCAGAGAAGGATCCATTTGCAGCATTAAATCAACTGGCCTTTCAGGATGGGGTGTATATTGATATCCCGGCTAATCAAGTAGTCGCCAAACCTATCTTTCTTTTGCAGTTGGTTTCTGTTACAGAATCTGGTGAAACCGTGCATCCACGTGTATTTATCCGTACGGGTAAACATACCGAAGCTACATTTATCGAGCAAATAGTTCCGCTACAGGATAGCCCTTTTCTGCTAAACGGTGTCTGTGAATTTTCGCTAGGTAACAATTCTCATGTGCGCTACTACAAGCTTCAGGATGAAGGCAAAGAAGCCATAGAGGTAAACAATACCGAAGCAAACATTTCGCAGGATGCGAGCTTTACGTCCGTAGTCCTATCGCTACAGGGACAGATGATCCGGAATAATTTAAGTCTAAACTTGCTCGACTCCAATACAGTAGGCAACATGTATGGGCTATACCTGCTCAATGGCAGTACCCACGTGGACAATCATACCAACGTAGATCATATCAAGCCTCATGCCGAGTCCAACGAACTCTACAAGGGAATTCTCACGGATAAGTCTAGGGGTGTGTTTAATGGGAAAATCTTTGTCAGGCAGGACGCACAGAAGACTAACGCCTTCCAGCAAAACAACAACATTCTGCTGTCCGAAGATGCGGTAATCAATACCAAGCCACAATTGGAAATCTGGGCGGATGATGTAAAGTGCTCCCACGGATGCACCACCGGCCAGCTCGATGAAGAAGCCCTATTTTATCTCCGCGCCCGGGGTATTTCAAAAGAGGCGGGCAAAGCCCTTTTGTTGTATGCCTTTGCAGGAGAAGTCTTAGACCATATCCATCATGATGATTTCAGGGAATATTGTGTCAACCTCGTCCAGGACCGATTGGGAAGTAACTACTCCTCCTGATCAGGTGATCATGGATGTAGCTCAAATTAGACGTCGGTTTCCCGTTCTTAACCAGGAGGTCAACGGAAAACCGTTGGTGTACTTGGATAATGCGGCTACCACCCAAAAGCCAGATGCGGTTATTCAGGCTCTAACGAAGTATTACGAAACCGACAACGCCAATATACACCGGGGTGCTCATACATTGGCGGCGAGGTCAACCGAATTCTACGAAACAACCCGAAAGACAGTGCAGCGCTTTCTCCATGCCAAGGAGGCAGAAGAGATCATATTCACAAAGGGAACCACGGAAGGCATCAACTTGGTAGCTGCTACCTACGGTAGAAAATTTATTCAGCAAGGGGACGAAATCATCATCTCCACGTTGGAGCATCATTCCAATATTGTCCCTTGGCAAATGCTCTGTGAGGAAAAAGGCGCAAAGCTGCGCGTGATTCCCATTAGGGATTCAGGGGAGCTTATGTTGGAGGAATTCGATAACCTATTGTCGGAAAAAACCAAATTGGTTGCGGTCATTCATGTTTCCAATGCTTTGGGAACCATCAATCCGGTGGATGACATTATTGCCAAAGCCCATGCTGTGGGTGCAAAGGTCTTGATAGATGGAGCGCAATCAACTTCTCACCTCGACGTGGATGTGCAACAGCTTGACTGCGATTTTCTGGTCTGTTCTGCACACAAGCTCTATGGGCCGACGGGCGTGGGTGTACTTTACGGGAAGCGGGAACTGCTGGAAGCAATGCCGCCCTATCAAGGAGGTGGTGAAATGATTAAAGAGGTAACTTTTGAAAAGACCACCTACAACGAGATACCGTTTAAATTTGAAGCTGGCACACCCAATATCGGGGATGTGATCGCATTTAACGAGGCTATCAGTTTCATCTCCGAAGTGGGCAAGCAAGCGATCAGAAGTCACGAGGACGAGTTATTGGCATACGCTATCTCACAGCTTTCCCATATCAAGGGATTTATCCCGGTCGGCACTGCCAAGGAACGGGTGAGTGTACTTAGCTTCCTAATTAACCGGATGCATCCTTTTGACGTAGGGATGATGTTAGATGCTTCGGGGATAGCCGTACGAACGGGCCATCATTGTACTCAGCCTCTTATGAAAAGATTGGGCCTGGAAGGAACCGTCAGAGCGTCGTTTTCTGTTTATAACACGAAATCGGAAATCGACCGACTGGCCGAGACCCTGGAGCGCATTGCCAAAAGAAAGAATTAAATGAGCGATATTAATACCGTACAAAAGGAGATAATAGACGAATTCAGTATTTTGGGAGATGACAGAGAATCGACCATATTCTACATCATGGAACTCGGCGACAAACTGCCTGATTTTCCAGATGCTGAAAAAGTAGACGAAAACATCATCAAAGGGTGTCAATCCAAGGTTTGGCTGACCACCCGCACTGAAGGCGACAGGGTATTGTTCCTAGCAGACTCCAATACGGATATTACTAAAGGGCTTATCAGTCTTTTAATCCGAGTTTTATCGGGTAGAAGGGCCGAGGAGATCTTGCAGGCAGATTTATATTTCATCGAAAAAATAGGCATGGGGAACATTATTGGTTCCCAACGTTCGAATGGCCTAGCGGCAATGATTACGCAGATGAAGCGCTATGCGTTAGCCTATCAATCTAAAATGAATGCATCTTAACACTGGTCATTATAATGGAAACGGCTGAGAGCACTGGCGACACCGCCGAAATGAAGCAAAAGGTTATCAACGCGATCAAACTGGTATATGACCCAGAAATACCCGTTGATGTATATGAACTCGGGCTGATCTATGAAATAACCGTTTACCCCGTAAACAATGTGTATGTATTGATGACACTCACTTCTCCAAACTGTCCGTCCGCCGAGTCAATTCCTTCCGAAGTGAAGGAGCGGGTGCAGGAAATTGAAGGAGTAAACAATGTAGAAGTAGAGCTCACCTTTGAACCCCCGTATTCTCAGGATATGATGTCTGAGGTAGCAAAACTTGAATTAGGCTTTCTATAAAAAATCAACTAAGAATTATGTATCCAGAGGAATTGATAGCACCCATGCGTGCCGAATTAACCGATGCGGGTTTTCAGGAATTTCGTACCGCAGAAGACGTAGACACCCACTTGAAATCACACAAGGGCACCACGCTGATCGTGGTAAACTCTGTGTGCGGATGTGCTGCAGGAGCAGCGCGACCTGGGGTTCGATATGCACTGGACCAATCTGCAAAGAAGCCTACCACCTTGGCGACTGTCTTTGCAGGCAACGACCGCGACGCGGTCGCAAAGGTTCGGGAGTACGTACTTCCCTACCCTCCTTCTTCTCCGGCTATGGCATTGTTTAAAGACGGCGAACTGGTCCACTTTATAGAGCGTCACCACATCGAAGGTCGTAATGCCAAAATGATCGGGGACCACCTGGTGGAAGTATTCGACCATTTCTGCGAATAAGCACCCAACTTCGAAAGGCAGCTTTCCATTTTTGGGCTAGTGGACGAAAAGGTACCGACCGAAGGCATTGACTTCGGTCGTACTTTTTTTGGTAAAAATAGCATTTCACTAAACCAAGTGCGCCTTTTCACGTTTTCCATGCAATGGGTAGGTGGACACTACCTGCCAGAAAAACTAAACCACCTGCGCCCTAGATGTAATTTTTGAAAGAAAATTGCGGTGTTTTTATTAACTTGGGGCGAATTTAAAATGTTGAACAAAATAGAGCTTATATCCTAAATAGATTAACGAGAAACATATGTCTGAAATTGCTAAGTTATCCTTTAACGGTAAAGAATTCGAACTTCCTGTAGTAAAGGGGTCAGAAAACGAAGAAGCCATCGATATCGGCAAGCTGAGAGGCCAATCCGGACTGATTACCCTGGATCCCGGATACAAAAATACCGGTTCTACCCAAAGTGCAATCACTTTCTTGGACGGAGAACAAGGGATATTGAGATACCGAGGATATAACATCGAAGAATTGGCCGAAAAATCAAACTTTTTGGAGGTATCCTACCTTCTGATCAACGGAGAGCTTCCAAGCAAAACACAATACGACAGTTTCGCGCAAAAGATTACCAACCATACCTTGGTCCATGAGGATATCAAGAAAATCCTAGACGGATTTCCATCTGTGGCACATCCTATGGGCGTTCTTTCTTCTTTGATTTGCTCGCTTACAGCATTTTATCCAAACTCACTGGATCCGAATAATACACAAGAAGAAATCGAGCTAAGCATTGTAAGGCTGATGGCAAAGTTGCCAACATTTGCTGCTTGGGCCTTCAAAAACAAAGTCGGCCACCCGGTTAATTACCCAGATAATGGATTGGACTATTGCAGCAACTTTCTAAAGATGATGTTTGCCCTGCCTGCAGAAAAGTATGAACCGGACCCGGTAATTTCCAAGGCATTGGACAAATTGTTAATCCTACATGCAGATCATGAGCAAAACTGCTCTACTTCTACCGTACGAATCGTGGGATCTTCGCAGGCAAGCATCTACGCGTCCATTTCTGCGGGAATCAATGCGCTTTGGGGCCCGCTGCATGGTGGAGCCAATCAGTCGGTGATCGAAATGCTCGAAGCGATCAAAGCGGACGGAGGCGATACCAAGCGATACTTGGACAAGGCCAAAGATAAAAATGATCCTTTCCGGTTGATGGGATTTGGTCACAGGGTATACAAAAACTTTGACCCCCGGGCTAAAATCATTAAAAAAGCAGCAGACGAAGTACTCACCAAACTAGGTATCAACGATCCTGTGCTGAACATAGCCAAAGAACTGGAAGAAGCTGCATTGAAGGATCAGTATTTTGTGGACAGAAAACTCTATCCAAACGTGGACTTTTACTCAGGCATAATCTATCGTGCACTGGGTATCCCTACCGATATGTTTACTGTCATGTTTGCTTTGGGCAGACTTCCCGGATGGATCGCGCAATGGAAGGAAATGCGGGAAAACAACGAACCCATCGGAAGACCACGTCAGGTGTATGTAGGTCCTACGGAAAGACCCTTTGTTCCTATGAACAACCGGTAATATATCCATCAAAGAGGGGCCCTGGATCAGGGCCCCTCTTGTTTTCCCAAATATTTTTTAAACGAACGGACATATCCTTCTATAATATTTTTATTTACTGGTCAAAATATTGCATTTCCGAATTAATCCCCCTACCTTTGCACCTTAATTAATCGCAATTTTTCTCCATTGCCGTGGATTTCCTTACTGTTGCTAGTTAGTGGGATTCGGAAAACCGTGGCTAGAGAAGTAAGGAAACATTTCATGGAACAAACAGTATTATTTTCAGATCTTGGGATCTCGGAAGAGATCTTGAGTGCAGTAGAGGATATGGGCTTTACCCATCCCTCACCCATCCAAGCGCAAACCATTCCGTATTTGCTAGAGGGTCACGATGTGATCGGACAAGCGCAAACAGGAACCGGTAAAACTGCGTCGTTTGGCATTCCTATCATTGATATGGTGGATGTGGACAACAACAAGCCACAGGCATTGATTCTTTGCCCAACCCGTGAACTTGCTGTTCAGGTAGAGGGAGAAATCACCAAGCTGTCCAAATACAAAAAGAGACTGTCTTCTACCTGTATCTACGGCGGCGATCCAATAGATCGTCAGATTCGTGCGCTTAAGAAGGGCGTTCAGATCGTAGTGGGTACTCCTGGCAGGGTAATGGACCACCTGGACCGAGGCACTTTAGACTTGAGGCAAGTGGCAATCGTTGTATTGGATGAAGCCGACGAAATGTTGGACATGGGATTTAGGGAGGATATCGAAACCATCCTCAAAACCATGCCCGACGAAAGACAGACCGTCTTCTTTTCGGCTACTATGGCAAAGCCCATCTTGGACCTTACCAAAAAATACCAAAACGATCCTAAGATTGTTAAAGTGTTGCGTAAGGAACTGACGGTAGAAAACATCGCTCAGCACTATTACGAGGTGAAAAGTCCGCTAAAAATCGATTTGATAACCCGCTTGATCCACGTAAATCAGTTTACACTCAGTTTGATCTTCTGTAACACGAAGCGAGCTACTGACGAGGTGACGGAGGAATTGATCGCACGAGGCATTCAGGCTGAAGCACTACATGGAGACCTTTCTCAAGCGCAGCGCACGAAAGTCATGAATAAGTTCCGCAAAGGACATTGCAGTGTCTTAGTAGCGACCGATGTAGCTGCCAGAGGAATAGATGTCGAAAACGTGGAAGCGGTATTTAATTATGACCTTCCTCTAGACGAAGAAAACTACGTACACCGAATCGGTCGTACTGGCAGGGCAGGTAAGTCTGGAACTGCTATTAACTTCGTATCCGGAAGAAGAGATCTCGGTAGAATTAGTGACTTGGAGCGTTTTATCAAAACATCCATTCAGAAAATGAGTCCTCCATCCGCAGCAGAGATGTTGGATATGAAAAAAGACCAATTGATCGTAGATGTCAAAAGGAAGGTTGCCAAAGAAGAGGATAACACGATCTACTCGGACACCATACAAAAGATGTTGGACGAAGGGTTGACCTTAGATGAAGTTGTCTTGGGGCTTATTAAATTACAGATGAGAACTGCTGTTAAAGAGCTCAATGAAGTTAACTTCAGCTTGGACCTTGGCAGAAAAGACAAAGGGGATGCAAGAGGACGAAGAGACGGACGTGAGTCTAGATTCGAACGACCTGATAGAAAAGGTAGATCTGAGCGAAGCGACCGTGGACCTAAAGGCAAGAAAGAGCGGGAGCCAAATATGGCCAGACTGTTCCTTAACCTCGGGAAAAAAGACCGAATCCGTCCTAACGATATCGTAGGTGCAATTGCCGGTGAAACCGGTGTACCCGGAAGAAGCATTGGTGGAATTGATATCTTCGAGAACTTCTCGTTTGTTGACGTACCAAAAAAGGACGTAAACCAAATAATCAGCGTAATGAATAGCAACACCATCAAGGGGAAGCCGGTTAACTTTGAGATTTCCAAAGGATAATCCTTTTGAAAACGACAAGTAGGGTGCTATTCACTGCCTGCACAAAGCTTAAGGCTGTCCGAAAAGGGCAGCCTTTTTTTTGTTTAAAAAACTATCATAGAATTCTATGGTCCCTCTTTCTGATTCAATGGAACAGCAAGGCGACCCGTAACCAAAATGAGTATATGCTCAAAGAAACCTACTTCGAAAACTATCAAAAAAATCCACGCCAACATTCTTTTCTGGACGATAAAATTTGGGTTTATGAAAATATAGACGACGAACTAGGCTGTATACGGATAGCGATAGACTTATGCGAAACGCCAGCGAAAGTGTCGCCCATCCATATCGATCAATTTCCCAAATACTGCCTTGCCCGGGGAATGGTCAGCCATTCTTTTTGCCTTCCGTTCAGATAAGTGACCCTTTCTCCGTCAAAATATGCGCCTTCTTCCAGCAGTATGCGGATATCCTTACCCCATTCAGGTACGTGTACCAAGGCATTCAATTCAATGGTGTACACAGTGTGCGGGTACAGGGGATAATCCCCAGCGCCGGGAGTATCGCCCTGATTGTCCCACATGCCGATTGTAGGGCCCGAAGCATGCCCGTGGTATCCCATGGGATGGGAATAGATACTGCCTCGGATACCCTCCACTTCCATCTGTTTTCGGGTTTCTAGGAGAATTTGGTTGCCTGTACGGCCGGTCACAAACTGGCTGGTGAGGATATCCTGCAACCTGTTGCCCACTTTCAAGGCTTCGTTCAAAAAATCAGGCACCGCCGTTTCCCCAGGTTTCAGGACATAAGCCAACTGCTGAGTATCGGTCATGAGCCGAAGGTAAGAGATCCCAAAATCCATGTGTAGCAGGTCTCCAGGCTGTATTACCTGTGACTCGGCCCTGACGGCAAATGAACGGTTTTGTTCTTCATTGTTAGGGTCTGCACGCTGAATATCCACCGATGGATGAAACCAAGTATCCAGCTTCAACTCCTTAATACGCTCACGGTACCACCATACCACGTCCTCTGTGGTCGTTACCCCGGGAGTGATGACCTGCTCAGAAAGCCCCTCTTGAATGATCTGATGTGCAATGGATTGGATTTGCCGGTAAGTAGCCATCTCAGAAGGTGTGCGGGTTTCCAGCCAGCCGACTGCAAGGTCCTGGGCAGAAGTAATCTTTGAATGAAAGCTCTTCGGCAGATATTGCAATAACAGTTCGTGTTCGGTGGAAGTAAGCCCATCCGCATGGCCAAAATCATCGGAAATATTCACTCCTATCTTTTGGGGTTTTCGAGCTACAATCAGATCGGTCAATTGTTTCCACTGATCTGGCTGGGACTCTGGGTCCCAGGCCTTCTGAAAAGACTTGCCTACATCGTATCGGGCCACAGCTAGCGCCTCCACTTCCTGGCCACCCGCTGGCTTGAACATCAGCAGCATGGTTCGCCTCCTCGCTGCGTGCCAAGTGGCCGGTAAGAACGTACGGATCACAGGATCCTCGTTGTACTCCCTGGATATCACTACCCAGAGGTCTATTCCAGCCCGGTCCATCAATTGGGGCAGTAGAGTCTGTATACGCTCCTCCAACCATAGATCCATCACCTCAGCTTGTTCCCTCTGGGAGAGGATATGGTGGGTCTGCGCAAAGGTAAACGGTGCAGCTATCACCAAAAAGCACCACACAAAAATCATTCTTTTGACGGTATCTGTTAGCATCATAGCGTAAATATACATCGTAGATTTTGAAATCTGAATATACTAATGGGAGGTCGGCCCGGTGTTGAGAATCGTGAGGATTGCAATTTACCGGATTTGATTTAAGAAGTTTAGCAGGTCTTTGTTGATCAATGAAATCTGCGACTCCAACTGATCGAGCATCTCAGACCTGATCTTTAACAGGTCCGAGGAATAGTCACCCCCTTCTGAAAGCAGCACAGAAATACCGTCTTCATCCATATGGTAGGCCTCCCAACGCTCAATTAGCTGCTGTCGCAAGGATATCCCTCGGTCATTTTGGTTTTTGCTGTTGAAGTAATACCAGGTCGCAGGGGGGAAATAGGGTGGTCTTTCTTTGGCTTCGTATACGTCCCGAAGGATATTTTTCGGATGATGGATCGAAACTTTCTTTTCCAGCCTCAGAATACTGAGACCCAGCAAAACTTCCGTCAATCCGCCCGCAATACCTAAGTACTCCGGTAAATCGTTTTGGGAATTGTTCGACGCTAACATAAAGCCCGTTCCTACACCCACGACCGCCCCGGTGATGATCGCCGTTACGGTTAGGTTCCGCTCTTTTCGACGCAACTCCTTATCCAAAAACGAGGCGATCTGCTCCGCCTTTTCTTCCTCGCAGTCGATCGCTGACATCAGCGATTGGAGTTCAAGATTCATTTTTAAGATCTTTCGGGATATTTCAGTCTGAAGAGTGAGACGATCCAATGGTTCCAAATCCTCCTGTTGGAAGTACTGTAGATCACTCATCAGATTCAACGCCAAGATCATGTCGATTGTCTTGGTATCATAAGCTCGCCGAACATCTTCTGAAATGGACAACGAGTCGGCCAAGAAACCATCTTCACTGGGTTGAAAATCAAGACCCTGTAAACATTCTGCCTGGAAGGGTGTGGGTGAAGGAATCACCTTTTGCCCTATGCACGACCCACATAGCAAAAGAACCAAAACAAAATGCTTGCCTATCCGATGTATCATAAAAAGACCTGCTAATTTTACCTAGCAGAACGAAAATTAGTTGATTCAAGAACGGTTTCAAAATCTCCTGACGCTTACTCGTTAAAATATATGTCCAAAGCCAAAGAAGAATTGTCCTCCTTCCCTACTCTGCGCATAGTCTAGCCGCAGGATGGTCGACTGATTCCAGGCGATCCTGCCTCCTATTCCGGGAGCACCACGAAAGCTATTAAGCTGTACATCACTTAGCCCTTCCCAAACGGTCCCAAAATCGTAGAACGGAGTCACCCCCAACGCAAAATGTTGGTTGAACGCATTGAAGTCGTGCAGCTTTGCCCGCATTTCCAGATTGACTAGACCTACCGTCGGGGCTAAAAATCGAGCTTCCCGAAAGCCCCGAAGGGACCGCCCACCGCCAAGTACCAAAATACCCCCGGCTTCCGCTTGGGACGAAAGGTCCCACATCTCAATAAAATTGATGTTGGATCCGAAAATATGCCCAAAGGCAGCAAGTCCTGCAAAGGTCAATCTGTTCCGGTCGTTGTTCCATCGGTGAAACGTGTGGATAAACTGGCCCTGTACCATAAACTTATTGAAGTTAAAATCTGACCCCAGCCATGGTGCCGAGTACTCATGGGAATACTGGAGAAATACACCCTTAGACGGATCGGGCTCCAAGTCCCTGGTATCGTAAATAAGTGCTCCTGCCAGCATAGAGGTAAACTTATACCTATCGGAAAAGCCGGAAAGGTTAAACCGGTCCCAAGTCCCGTCATTGATCTGTCTATTGACCAGGGTCTGACGCTGCTCCGCGTCCACGGAGGCACCATTTGCCAGAAAAGCCTCTTCTGCAATTCTTCCTGTATAATCTTCAAAGGAGGTAAACAAAGCCTCGTAACCAAACATCAACCGCAACTTCCCTCCCATTTCAACTCGCTCTCCTAGGGCATTGAACAACAACTCCCGCTGTATAAACTGATTGTAGTGGGTATCTGTCTGCAAGCGTCCCCCATTTCCAGGTACGGCGATCTTCAGGTTTTCTTCATAATCGGAAACACGATTAAACTGTCGCACACCGCCCTCGGCTCCGGTAGACTTATCCTGAAAACTCAGGTTGTTCAATGATTGCCTTCCAATACCCCAGTATTGCGCATTCGGATCCTCCCAGACGACGGCATCTGCCCGCAGTCGCCACTTGGAATTAAATATATAGGGCACGTCCAAGTTTACAGCAGCTTTGATACGCCCATTTTCGAAGACAAAGAGTTCGGTATTGATGCTGTACCGATAAGGTGTGTAGTAGAAGAAAGGGTCTTCCTTGGTTTTATTCTGGAAGAAAAACACATTTCCACCCACACCAAATCCCCGAATGGGGTCAAACTCAAATCTCGGTAGTCCGGTGACAAAAAACCCTTCCTTCTTGTTCAGAATATCCTCTTTAGAAAGCTTTTTTTCATCGGCCACAAAGAATGGCTGGCTGATCGTATCTTTAATGATCAGACGATCGGCATTCTTGTGCTGCAAAATCTCTGTATTGGTCAGCGGTGCTTGCTGAGCAAACCCGGCAATGGACAAAATGAATAAAATGAGTGTTTGAAGCTTTTTCATCGGTAAAATATTTTAGTTGGTTTATTAAAGTCCTAGTAATGTTACTGTTACCGTGAAGTAGATAAGCAATCCGGTAATATCTACTACGGTTGTAATAGCGGGTGAGGCAGCAACAGCTGGATCACCTCCAAAGCGTTTGACCAGCAATGGTAGCCCCGCACCAATACAAGTGGCAGATACTACCTGAAGTGAGAGCGCTGTACTGATCACAAAGGCCAATTGAATAAGTGTATACTCTGCGGGAATACTCGTCTCCCAGCTCAGAAAAAGAACCTTTAGAAAGGCCAACACTCCCAAACAAACAGCGAGCATGGTGGAAATCTTAAACTCTTTAAAAACGATTTTTAACCATTGCTTCGGACTAATCTGGCCCAATGCTAAGGCTCTCACGATGACTGTCGCAGCCTGAGAACCAGAATTCCCTCCGGTATCTGCCACCATTGGCATGTAGAGCGCCAAAATGATCAAGGCCTCCAAGGTGGATTCGAAGCAATGTATGATCATCCCCGAGATAATTCCTACCGCTGCGAGTGAAACAATCCAAACCACCCGCTTTCGGAAATGCTGCATACTCGACGTATGGATGTAGTCATTTTCGGAGCTTTCGGTCATGATACCCATGAACTTCTCCATGTCTTCGGTATGCTCTGCCCGAATGACCTCAATGGCATCGTCTTGAGTTACAATACCCGCTAGTTGTCCCACATGGTTCAATACCGGAATAGCCAATAAGTCATAATCCTCAATCTTCTTGGCCACCAGTTCCCTGTCCTCATCTACCGTGGTAAAGACAAACTTTTCGTGGAGAACCTCCGAAATCAATTGGTTGGGGGAGGCCATGATAAGGTCCTTAAGCGAAACAAAGCCGACCATTTTCATCCGATGATCCACCACGTAGATATAATAAATCATCTTTTTCGAAGGAGAGTCCCGCCTTACTTTTGCCATGGCGGAATCTACCGTCATACTGGCCTGTATGGTGGCAAAATCGGTACTCATGATTCCTCCGGCCGTATCCGGCGGATAGGAACTTAGCTTGATAACATCCTCCCGAGCGGCCTTACTCAAATACGGAAGAATCGAAGCCTGCTCCTCCTGAGACATGTGCTGGTACAAGTCACATCGGTCGTCAGAGGCCATATTCTCAAAAATGGGCGCAAAGCGCTTTTTGCTGGTCTTTTGGAAGAAACTAAGCTGCCGGGTGATTTCAAAATGCGAGAAAACCTTTGCCTGCACCTGCACGTCGAAAGACTCAAAAGCCTCCAGTATACTGCCCTCCTCCAAAGATCCCAGCACTTCCGCTACTTCTACCGAAGGCATTTTATGAAACGTTGGAATCAGTTCTCTAACTTTTTGCTTCTGAGACATAACTATCCATTTTTCCTTCATCCTTATTCCTCCCTTAATGTTCGTGCTGTTCCCCTTCAATCTCCCAGGTCACCTCCATCACTCCATACTCCAAAAGCAGTTTTCCTGCCAATGTTTCCATGATTCGGTCGCTGTTGCCGTTTGAAACAATCCGTGCCTCCACATAGGCGAAATTCGGGTTTCCGTTATCAAAGCTCTTCAGTGACTGGAGACGAAGATGTCCGCCTGCCTTTATCGTATCCAGCAGGAGGACCCTCAGGTGATTCTCGACCTTGTCTAGGCATTTAATCCGGAAAACGTAGAAAAAAGTACCTGTATGGGTGTCCTCAGGAGTATCCGGAAGCGCGTTTACCTTCCTTCCTATGGGTCGAAGTAGCAGGTGGGCAAGCATCACCGCTCCGGCTGTGATCGCCGCTTCGGTATATAGACCTACCCCAGAAAGTGAACCTACCGATGCAGAACACCAGATGGTAGCCGCGGTATTTAGGCCCTGTACGTTAAGACCATCCTTCATAATGACACCAGCTCCTAAAAACCCAATGCCGGTTACAATCTGACCTGCTACCCGAGAAGGGTCACCGCTGTCACCGGTAAGCGAAACCGACAGCAAAATAAATGCTGCCGCTCCCAAGGATACCAAAGTGTTGGTTCTTAACCCAGCGCTTTTCTGCCGGTACTGCCTTTCAAAACCGATAGCAGCACCCAGTAGAAAGGCAAGTCCTAGCCTGATTACAAATTCAAAGATTGTCATAGTGCACCTCCTCCTGTATGGCCTAGCGTGTAGCCAATACCAAGTGGTACCGACTACCTCACTGCCTGATCGACGATTTTTGGGAACTGTAGTCCATGATGTCGTTTACATTACATCACAAAAGTAGTCGGTTCAGGTGGTAGATCGCTTTAAGAACCTGTTAGAAAAAAATTAGAATTTCATTAGAATCCGGAGGATTAAAAAAAATACATAGATTGGACAAATACGGTACGAATCCAACTTGCTATCGCAGTATACCCGATACGTTCTATTCGCCTTTCACGTAATTTCGCCAATTGTGCTGTTCCTTGAAACCCAATACCTCTCGGATCTTACGGTTGGAAAACAAGGCTTCGTTCTCCTCCAAGTCCCGAGTAACCGGCACACCAGGGAAAAAACGCTCCAATAACATCTTGTTCGGAAGAATTGCTCCGTTATGATCATTGCCAGCATTGAACACCTGATATCCTAGGCCGTCTTTCTTAATACATAAATCTACTATCTGCCCCAAGTCACGCGCATCGATGTAGCAGAAGGCATTCCGCCTCCTCACCTCGGGGTTTTTGAAGTAATGAGGAAACAAAGCTTCATATTCATGAGGCTCAATCACATTCCCAATTCGAAGGGCATACATATCCACGCCAGAACGACGCTGAAAGGCACGGGCGGTCTGTTCATTTACCACCTTTGACAGGCCATAGCTGTCCATCGGATCCACGTCGTAATCCTCCTCCAAAGGCAAGGACTTGGGATCGGTTTTTCCATCTGAAAAACAGATCCCATAAGTGGTCTCCGAAGATGCGATAATCACTTTTTTGATGCCTAGCTTCACTGCCGCTTCAATCACGTTGTAGGTTCCTACCGTGTTTACGCGAAAGGTTTCATTGTCCGGGTTGATCAAGATTCGGGGTACAGCAGCAAAATGCACCACCGCGTCAAATTGGGGTACCCCATTGCCGTATTCCAACTCATCCAACCCAGCGTAGGAACTCATGGCATTAAACATTTGACCGGAATCGGTGATATCGGCGATCAGGTTGTCCACCCCAGGATAATCGAGGGGTTTTAAGTCTACATTCAGGACACGGTATCCCTTGCCCAAAAGGTAAGGAATCACATGTTTGCCTGCCTTACCCGATCCACCGGTGAAAAATACGCGCTTATTGTTCATGTGTCTATATTTGTTTTTCAAAGGTCACATGGAATCTCGCATGGTTGACAGTCATCCCAGTGAGTGACGGCTACGTCATGCTCGATTTCATCATTCTTTTCCGTGAAGGTCCGAAAATTTAGCCAAAAGTGACTGATACATCCCAGTCCTTTCTTCAAAAAGTATGTTCAAAAGAGACATCTTTTTTAAGCGGATAAATATCCAGGGACACAACGGGCAACTATGGCTGTGCTTTGGCGCATTTGGGATATGGGCTCAATCGAATGCTGCTTTGCATCGCATATCCATAATTGGGATTTTTTTATGGGTTTGCAGCATGTATGCTAGCTCATACAGCCCTAGAAACCTGAGTTGTTATATTGTTAGGCATGCGAAATTTTATGATCATGGATGAAAGAATGGTCAAACCTCCAATCAGGTAAATAGCGTACTCCACTCCAAATAAGTCTGCCGTCACGCCAGAGATAACAGCACCGAAGGCATACCCCAGATCTCTCCAAAGTCTGAAAGTACCAATGCTTTCTGCCCGTTGCCTTGGGCTTGTGGCCTGCGCAATGGTGGATAAGAAAGTCGGATATACCAAGGCTGTTCCCAGTCCCAAAAATGCCGATAGGAAGGTAAGGGCATAAAAGCCGCTGCTTAACGGAATCAGCAATATCGCCAAGCCCTGAACGAGCATTCCCCAAAAGAGCATGCGTTTTTTTGAAAAATGATCTGACATTTTGCCGGTAAATAGTTGTCCAATGCCCCATACTGTTGGGTAAATCGCTGTGATAATACCGATGTGGGCATTGTCAAAGTTGAGGCCAAATAAAACAATCGGAAGCAGCCCCCAGATCATTCCGTCGTTGAGATTGTTTACGAGTCCAGCTTGTGTTACGGCGCTCAGGGTCTTATTTAAAAAAGTCGTTTGCAAAAACACGTTATCAAGTTGGGCGGTGGTATCACCTATACTCTCCTTTCGGACAAAAGGGCTCGTATCTTTAACCCAAAGTGCCGTCATGACAAATCCAACGAGCGATAAAAAAATACCGATGTAGAACGGATAGGGTGTAATGCCGTAGGTGTTTGCAATAAAACCGGTAAAAAAGGCTACAAGACCCACAGCTAGGTAGCCTGCAAACTCATTTAAGCCCATCGCCAATCCGCGATCTTTTTCACCCACTAAGTCTATTTTCATCACTACCGTGCTGCTCCAGGCAAAGCCCTGACTTATTCCCAACAACACGTTGGCAAAGATCACAAACGTCCAGCTGGGTGCGTGCATCAATATAAAAGGAATGGGGATCGCCACAAGCCAACCAAACAGCAGCATATTCTTCCTTCCAAATCTATTGGCCAGCCTTCCGGTAAAATAATTTGCGATTGCTTTGGTAATACCAAATGCGGTGATAAATGAAAGTATAGCCGTTTTTGATTCGATACCAAACGCTACATCGGCAAATTGCGGAATAATGGTCCGCTCCATACCTACCATACCTCCTACAAAGGCATTTATGATCACCAAGAGGGTGAACTGCTTCCAGTTCTCCCTCAGGCCGAGTCGTATATTTTCCGTGTTCATCTGATTCAGTTTCTTTTGAAATACAAAGTTCTCAAAGATCTGCGACACCACACTTTACAAATGATAACTAATCAGCGAACTTCGGACCTTATTCTACTGAGCGAAACCTGGGTGATCCCTAGATACGTGGAGATATATTTCAAGGGGATTTTCTGGACATAGTCGGTGGTTTCCAAAAGCTCCAAATACCGTTCTTTTGCGGATTTAAACTGAAAACTTTCAATACGCTTTACGGTGTTGACGTATTCCCTTTCAAAGAGCAGCCTAAACAAACGTTCTATATCGTGGTGCCGATCGTAGAGTTTAAAAAGTGAATCGGAATCAATACTGATAATGGTAGTCTTGTCAATGGCTTGGATACCCTTTGAGGTAGGTCTTCCGGTAAAAAGGCTTTCGGCCCGGACGATAAGTTCATTTTGAAAGGCAAAATGCTCTGTAATATCATTTCCATCCTTATAGTAGAAAATACGGGCACACCCATCCTTTACCACATAAACAGTCCTACACCTGCTGCCTATCTCCTGAATCACCTCGTTTCTAGCATATAGTTTCTCTTCGATCACTTCCGCCAAAGCATCCTTCGAAGTGGTGTCCAGTCGGTTGACACTGTCAAAATAATCAAAAATCGTCATCATATCTCCGTGAAACCATATTCTAAAGCTATTCCGATTTGCATCTTTCCCATATGACCCAATGCTCGATTTTATCTAGTTGTTAAAACGAGGTAAAATCATTGACATTACGAGGTAAACTCAAACCGGTACGGTAGCTGCCCTATAAAAACGAGTCCTTGGGTTTTAATTGGTAGGCCAAGTTAACAAAAAGTAAACAGCAAGGTATAAAGTGACAGAAAAGAATACTAGGAATGGGATATTGTGTGCTAGGTATCAATTTACTATTTCAAGAAGTATTGATCTTAAAGAATTCCTGCCCGCTGAAAGGGTTCAATTCACTCACTTCGCAAACCAACGTGTAGGTATACCGAAACCAAGAAAAACCGCACTGTAAGATGCACTGCTTTGGAAATCAACCGTCAGATCCTGCGCCGAAAAAACCTCCCGCCTTCCGTCAAGCTCCTGAAATCCTTGGTGATGACGCACACCAAAAATCAGGTAATTCTTTCCTATATCCCTGCGTACACCCAGCTCCAACCGACCACTTAGGCTGGTTCTCATCAAAGAAGCTTGCGGCGGGTTACTGGGACCAAAAAAACCAGGAGCTTCTCTGTTTAAGGCAAAACCTACAGAAGGCTGAAAATAAAACCCGGTTTTCCCACTTTTCCGGCTATACCGTAATCCAAGCGCATAATTACCAAAATCATTGGAGTACCTACCGTCTCGGGTTTCGATGGTCATCCCATTGGTTTGGGATACCCGCTGTCCCACAGGTCTGTTAAAATACTCTCCTTCAACCAACACCTGCAGGTGACTGGACATGCGACTCAGTACACGTAATCCCACGTGATACCATCCGCTAAAAAGAAAAAAGCAAGGCGTACCGCCTTAGAAAACAACTAACTCGGTACACCTTGCTTCGGTATTAGCTCATATCGGGCTAATATCCGGGGTTTTGTGGTAGTAAATTTGGGTTTCTTAAAATTTCACCCGCTGGAACAGGGAGGATCGCTTTGTTTCGATCTGTAATTCCCATCACGGATGCCAGTCGGTCGGTACGCACCAAGTCAAACCACTCGTGACCTTCATAGCAGAGCTCCAAACGACGTTCTTTATACAATGCTTCTCTGAAAGCCGCGATTGTGGGTGGAGCAATAGGGCCTAGCCCTGCCCTACGCCTCACTTCGTTTAGCAGGTCGACCGCCTCCGAATTGGGGAAAGCCGTTTCTGCCAAGGCCTCGGCTTTGCTGAGAAGGACCTCCGCCAATCTAAACACGATCACATTGTCATCTCTGCTGCTTGTTCGGAAATACTTACGCATGTAGTTTCCGTTATTGGCAAAACCAAAGGTAGCATCCTTGCGTGAATCCCCAACTTCGTATGCATTGTAGATGTCCGGATTCACTTCGATCACTCGGTTTCCGCCCAGCGATCCGGGTAGGAAATTGGTCGCTAGATTGTTTTGTACCTGAGGGTCGTAATTAATTTCCAAAATCGACTCCTCCGAGTTCTTGTTACTGAACAGTGCCTCGTAGGCCACGGTCAAACTACTTCCTTTGGAACCAATTACCCGATTTGCATCCTGAATGGCTTGGGCATATTCTTTTCTAAACAGATAGATCCGTGTTCCCAAGGCATACGCCGCATTCTTTGTGGCCCTGGCTTTGGTGGCCAACGCCGTCGAAAATGACTCGGGAAGGTTGGCTTTTGCAAAATTCAGGTCCTCAAAAATCTGGCTATATACTTGGGCTGTAGGATTTCTCGCTATTTGAAGAGAGGGAATGTCCGGGCTGGTGGTCGGCGTGGTGATCAGCGGCACATCTCCGTAGTTTCTAACTAAATTAAAGTAGACAAAGGCCCTCAGAAAACGGGCTTCTCCCAGCACTTCATTCTTCTTTTGCTCATCCATACCTGGTATTTCCGGTACGCGGGCAATGACCACATTGGCCCGGTTAATCAGCACAAAATGCTGATTCCAGTAGGTTTCGTACCAAGGATTGTCGTCCAAAAACAACAAGTTGTTCATTTGCTCAAACTGCCTGTTTAGCGCAGTCCCCAGGGTGTTTTTGGTTGGCAATTCGGGAAAAACCACATAGTTAAATCCCAATTCGGCGAGCTGTCGGTAAACTCCAATGATGGCTGCCTCCGCATCAGACGGCCGTACAAACAACTGCTCATTGGAAACAGCGTCCAACGGCTCCTGGTCGATCACATTACAGCTTACACCGACGACCAGGAAAAGAATTAGTTGATAGATTAGTTTCTTCATTTGATTCGATTTTAAGTTTCAAAGGATCTGTGAAGTATCGCATGTAGGATATTCATTCCATCGCGTTACAATTACGTCATACCTGCTGCGGGCAACTTCACTACCGTATTTTTTTTAGAATGTCAGGTTAAGACCCATGGTATAGGATCTGGCCTGTGGATAGGAACTGAGGTCGAAGCCCAACCTGGAATCGTCCTCATACGCATTCACCTCCGGATCATATCCTCGGTACTGAGTGAAGGTAAAGAGGTTTTGGCCTGCAAAATAAATGCGGAGGTTGCTTACTCCCAACTTGCTCAATGCCTCTCCTTGGAAATTATACCCGAGGGATATGTTCTTGATACGCAAGAAAGATCCATCCTGCAACACCCTATCAGATACAGATCCATTTCGGTAGGGGTCGCCCCAAGCAGCTCGGTGTAGCGTGGCTATGTCTCCCGGTTGGCGCCATCTCTCTCTTGCGAGGGTAGAAGAGTTAAACCAGGTATGCAGCCTGCCGTAAGAATACTCCGCTTGGTTGAAAATCTCGTTGCCATACACAAAGTGTAGAAATACGGAGGCGTCAAAGTTCTTGAACACAAAGGAGTTCGTCAAACCGCCGATAAACTTGGGTTGTGCACTGCCAATTACCTGCACATCCTCGGTAGTAGAGGCAAAAGGGATGTTGTCGTCTCCGTTTAGGTCCTCAAAAATATAATCTCCCGTTTCCGGATTTACCCCTAAGATCTTCCATCCATAGAAAGTACCCAGTGGGTACCCTTCTTTTACAATACTGGCGTATCCGTTGAAACCCAAAGGCCTGGGTCCACCGGGCAGGCGCGTTACCCTGTTCCGGTTAAACGCGATGTTAAAATCGGTGGTCCAGCGAAAATGCTCCCTTTCCACATTCACTGTGTTCAAAAGCATTTCAATGCCACGGTTTTCGACATTACCCACATTTTGAAGGGAGCTAACAAATCCGGAAGTTCGGGGCAGCAAAACCTCGAGAAGAAGCCCCGAAGTTTTCTTCAGGTAGGCATCCACTGTCAGGTTTACCCGATTTTTTAGTAGATTGAAATCCACACCAATATTCGTTTGCTCGGTAGTTTCCCATGTCAAATCGGGATTGGCCAACTGGGTAGGTGCCAGACCACTCTGACCGATGTAATTAAACCCACCGCCGGAAAGACCTCGCGACGTAAAGTTCCCAATTTCCTGATTCCCTGTACGACCCCAGCTAGCCCTTACCTTCAGGTCCTCTACCCAGGTTTTATCTTGAAGGAAGGCCTCTTGACCTAATCGATAGGAAGCAGAAACCGAAGGAAAGGTACCGTATTTGTTGTTTTCGCTAAATCGGGAGGACCCGTCTACTCGGTAACTCGCCGCGAAGTTAAACTTGTCTTTGTAGCCGTAATTGAACCGGCTGAAGTAAGATACCAATCCCCAACTACTACCTGTTGATGAAGAATTTTTGATGGAAGCAGACCCCAGGGTGGGAATACTCTCCAGCGCGAAGTTTGAACCGGAAGCAATCGTCCGACTAAACACCGACTCCTGATTCGAATATCCCAACAGGGCGCTGATCCGGTGGTCTGCACCAATCTCGCGGGTAAAGTTCAACGTGTTTTCATTGATCCAACCGATGTCCTGGGTATGGCTGTTCGTTCCCGTACCGTTGGTAGTTCTTCCCAGCACGGTCAGGTTATTGGGTGGTACAAAATAAATCTCCTCCAGGCTCAAGTAATCGACTCCAAAGGTACTGCGCACCGTTAGTCCTTCCAATATCTCAAAATCAATGTACGTATTGCCCAATACCCGATTGTTAAAGGCCTCGTTGGTAACCTGATCGGCAATCAGCAAGGGATTGTCAATATTGCTGATATAGGGATCATTTGGATTAAGGCTTCCATCTGGTAGGCGTGCAGGCACAGCTGGGGACTTTACAATAGCTACAGCTACGATACCTTGCCGATCACTGGTACTTACCCGATCGGTCTTGGAGCGGTTGAGGCTAAGGCTCACTCCGGCTTTCAAACGGTCATTGATATGTTGGTCAAAGTTGAAACGAAAATTCCCCCTTTTGAATCCACTTCCTATCACCACTCCCTGTTGGTCTAGATAGCTTCCTGACAAGAAATATTGCGAACGCTGGGTACCCCCAGACAGGGATAACTCATGGTTTTGAATGGGCGATGAACGAAAGATTTCATCCTGCCAGTCGGTAGTCGGGAGCGCAGATGGATCCGCAATGGGCTCGGTCCTACCCACATTCCGGTTGGCCTCGTTGATCAGCTCACCCCATTCAGGACCATCCAATAGCGGGATGCGCTTGGCTACCTCCTGAAATCCGTAATAGGTATTGTAGCTGATGCGTGTAGATTCTGCTGCACCACGTTTGGTGGTGATAATGATCACACCGTTTGATGCTCTGGACCCATAAATCGCAGCAGCGGAGGCATCTTTCAACACTTCAATGGACGCAATGTCGTTGGGGCTGATGTTGGCAAGCGGGTTTTGCTGTACGGATCCTGCCGCCGCACCGCTGTAATTGCCCGTATTGATAGGAATACCATCCACCACGTACAACGGGTCATTTCCACCGGTAATGGAGCTTGCCCCTCGGATCCGAACAGTAGACCTACCGCCTGGCGTGCCCGAATTCTGTGTTACGTTGACACCGCTCACCCTACCCTGTAGTAGCTGCTCGGGACCAGTAATCGGCAGGTCAGCCAACTTCTTATCTCCGACAGAGAGGGAACCAATTGCACTGGTGATGTCCTTTTTACTTTGGGTACCATATCCTACCACCACTACTTCATCCAAACTGCGGCTGTCCAATGTCAAAGCAACGTTAATCACCGACTGATTGCCTACCACAACCTCCTGGACATTGTATCCGATAAAGGAAAACTGAAGTACCTCACCCGCGTTGACTGTGATGCTGTAACGGCCGTCGATATCGGTGGAGGTTCCCCGGGCCGTATTTTTTACGATTACCGTAGCACCGGGCAGTGATTCGTTGGAGGCAGCGTCGGTCACCCTACCGGTCACCACCACTTCTCTAATTGCTGTGGTTACTGCCGGTTCGGACAAAGCTAACGTTACTAACTTTTTAACAGTGATGGTTTCGCCAATCTGTTTAAAGCTAAGTTGCGCCTGTTGCCCGATCTCTTGTAAGACCTCCTCTAAGTTACTTTCCAAAGAAGCCATTTCGATACGCTGCCCCGTGTCTAATTTGCCTTCAAACACAAACTTGAACTTGCTCTGCCGTTCAATAGTCCGGAAAATCCCGATAAGGGTATCCGAATCCTTCACCAAAGTAATCTTGGTGTCCTTCATTATCTGGGCATCCGAATGAATGGCCCAAACTACGCCCGAACCCACATAAAATAGGATTCCGATCAAACACATGTGTAGCGTTATCCTCATAAAAAGGACGAGTAACTTTTTTTTCATAGTTTTGTCATGGTTAGTGTGTTGTTGATTTCCGTTTTGGAATACTGCTAACCGCTGGGGTGGCGCTATGCCAGTAGCGTCACTCCCTTAGCAGTTTCCGTCTTTTGCTGTTAATCTTTTTCCGGTTAGTTCATAGTTTATTCCAGTTGCATAGGTTATTGATTCCAATATTTCCTTCAGGGACATCTGCGAATACGTTCCAGTGATTTGGCAACGCCCATTTAACTCTTGGATGTCCAAGTACTCCAGTCCATACCATCGCTGTAGCGCGTAAAACACCTCCTTTATCGGTTGTTGCTTGAAGATGATGGTTCCTTCCACCCAAGCAAAGGCTTCTGCCGGGTTTATCAGACGTACCTTGCCAAATTCCTGCGTGGCAGCAACCTCCAGTGCCTCGTTGACTCGAAGCTCCTGCTGCATTTTCGACTCCTGCGCATCTATCACCGAAACCCTACCAGACCTCACTGCGATGTACTGGGGTTCACCCTCGAAAGCACGGATAGAAAATGAGGTGCCCAATACCTTGGTTTCTAAACCAGCCGTGTGTACAACAAAAGGATGTACGCTGTCTGGCTTTACCTCGAAATAGGCCTCTCCCTCCAAATGGATGATGCGGTTTTCCGAAAACTGACGGTGAATGGCCAATGTGCTACCGCCATTCAGGAATACCGTGGATCCATCCGCTAGGGTGATGGCCCTGCGGACACCGTATGGGTTCTCCAACCGCTCAAACGGCTGTTCCATGGACACTTGCTCCTGCTGATCCACCGTAGACGGGCGCAAAATCCCCCCAAACCAGCCAACCAGGAGCATCGCAGCGACAGCAGCCCACCCGACCGCTTGAATGAGTTTCCGCCTCTCTCCCCGCAGACCCAACCTCCGTTTCAATACGGAGAACCTTGCCGCAGGGAATTCTTCGGAACCAAGTTGAGGGAATTTCTCCTCCTGTTTCGAATACCAATGGTCCAGTTCCTCGCGCTCGGCTGAGGAAAGATTACCACGTAGCTCCTTTCCAATCAATTTTGCTATTCGATCGGGTACCTTCATTAGATGCTGTTTATACTAGTAAGTGCAAAAAAGAAGGCCATACTACCCTTCGCCCACGTTAAAAAAAAATTATGCCTTCCGTGGGAAAGTTAACCTTTTGGTAATACGAGGCTAATTGGTTATTTCACTGCCTACAAAACGTAAAAAATCAACGTACTTCCCCACCAAAAAATAAAGTGTTTCAGTTCGGCTTTGATGAAAGTCAAGCTTTGGTGAATCTTGTTGTGAACCGTCTGGGGGGCAAGCTGGAGTTTTTCTGCAATCTCCTGAGTACTCAAATTGCCAAAACGGCTGAGCTTAAAAATCTCCCTTTGACGGGGAGGTAGTTTTTCAACCACTACCTCTATGCGGTGGTAAAGCTCCTCAAAGGACAATAGGTCGCTTTCATCTTGCATGTGTTCTGCAAGTCCTGAGCTCTCGAGGTCACAGGACTGCTGCCGGCGATCTATCACGCGGTAGACTTGGTACTTCACCGCTGTGAGCAAATAGGCCTTCACATTGCTGTGCACCACAATTGCTTTTCGCTTGTTCCAAATATCCACAAAAATATCCTGCACCAGGTCCTCACAAGTGGACACATCTCCTAACCGTACATAGGCATGTTTGATCAATTGGTCCCAGTAGCGATGATACAGCTTCTGAAAAGCCTGAACATCGTCTGACGCGATCAAAGAAAGTAGCTCCCTATCCGACTCAAGCATGTATGGTGATGATTATTCGTTGACAAGATAGTGGCAAATCGAAAAGCTAGCTATATTAGTCCGTTTATGAAATCATTAACTCTGACCTACCGTTCCGGTTTCGAGGTATTAAGTTACGCATTTTAAAAAGTATACCAATTTAAAGGGGTAAAAAACTACAGTAAAAAAATCAGGTAACTAAAATTCAACCTTTTAAAATTAAGAAAATAATATTTTTAATCATACCTGCCCTGTGTGTGAGTACCTCTCCATACGCCGGCCAACACCGTAAATCAACCGATGTACCTTCAAATTGCCCAAAATCCATTAAATTGTATCGACAAACCTGCTGAGAGCCCATGCCTAACAGTTTTCTAACCTACTTGCTGTGCCTGTTGGCTACGCTTTTGCCTATAGCAGGGTTTACCCAATCATCCCCGACTTTTCACCTTACTGCCAATCCCTGGGAGCCGCAGGAGATATCCCAAGCACAACTATTAGAAGTCATCGAAGCTACCTGCGCGGTGGCCGCCACGTTTCAAAACGATCTGGGAGCTATCGTAGACCCATTCCTTGGACGCGAACATCAATATGCCACACCGTATTTCGCTTATGCTGTAGGCACCTTACTTAAGGCAGGTGCTGGAGAATCGCTGAAAGAGGCAGGCCTGCTTGCCATGGAACACAGCCTGAAATGCCTCGCCCAGGGCAGTAAAAGCATCCCCGATGAACATGGGGAGTTTTTCATCAGCCCACTTGCAAAAGCACTTGCCCTTTACCAACCGCATGTTGATAAAGAGCGCTATGCCAAATGGATCGAACAAGTAAAAACTCCCCTCTCGAAAATCATGCAGAACCAGGAGGGGCGGATCAATAATTGGCGAACCTACGCTATGAAAGGTGAGTGGGATAGAGTGAAACTTGGACTGGCCGACCGAGAGGAAGCGGTAACCTTTATCGAAAAAGCCTGGCTGGTACAAACCCAACGGGCCCGCATCCTGCAGGATCGCCATTTCCTGTACCAAGATTGGAGCTCAGACCCCCAGTCTTTAGCAGTAGAAGCAGTAGGAAGAGGTAATTTATTAGGATTGGTATTGGAGGGATACGATGGTCCCTCTGCAGAGGAAATGGCTTCGGCCATATTCGCAGGAACCCACACTACCCTGTTTTTGCAGGCAGCGGACGGTCAGGCTCCAACCAATGGACGGACAGATAATCATGTCTTCAACGACGTATTGTATTTTCTCGGTTTTGAGGCAATGGCCTCGGCCAGCCAAGCGAATGGTCAAACTGCCCTTGCCGGTCAATACAAGCGAGCAGCTAGTCTGGCTTTTATAAGCCTGCTGCGCTGGCAACGAACGGATGCACCCTGGAAAGGTTCCTTTTACATCACCAAAAATTTCTTTGACCCAGCGGATCGAATCGGCTACCAACCAGCCAGTCAATGGGGTAACTACACGGGAGCGATCGTGTATCACTTGGCCGAGGCGTGGCATATCCGGAATCAAACCGTTGCTGAACAGCCCGCACCGACAGAGATCGGTGGATACGTCCTGGAAACCGACCCGAAATTTGGCACACTCGTAGCCAATGCCGGCGGTCTACAGGTAGTGGCCAACCTCCGTGGTGCCAGCATCCCTAAATACAATCAAAGTTGGACCCCGCTGGGTGTAACACGCATCACCAAGTCCGGCTGGGATGGTAGGTTGGGACCTTCCGACGGGGTTCAGGACCTAGAAGCTGGGACACCCTTTCTCTTGAAAACAGCAACCGGAGAAATCCTGGACAGCTATCGGTATCAGAGTGGCGTAACTTTGGGCCCGGAGTGGATGGAGCGGGACCATTGGGTACGAATTTCCGATTTGCCTGCCAACTACCAAGCCATCCCAGAGGTGCATTTTGTCCATCCCCTTTTGGTCCGGTTTTCATTGCACTACACCTATGTCACCGGCCGTGGCGGCCCCTATTTCACGCAAGAATTTGTAGTGACTCCTGATGCGGTAGTTACCCGGTTGAATGCCTTGCAAGCGGTTCCTTTTGGACTGACGGTACCGCTGTTAGAAAATGATGGACGAAGCCTCGACGTGCAAGTCTCAGATCAGCTGGCTAAAACCCAGTTTTCAGGAAGCAGAGATAGCCAGCATTTTATCGCACTGAATCGAGATAGCCATTTTGACGGCTCTTCGCTTTCTCTGAAAAGCAGTTACGGGTGGTTGAAACCCCTTAGACTGGAAAGCACATCAGGGAGTGTGGATCTTTTGATTTATCCCCAAAAGCCAAACGAACCCGATGCCAGTGCCGTAGCCCAAAGCTTCCGCTGGACCTCAGAGGGCTTCGAATCCCTACTGGGTACAGTAGCTGGAAACACCTACATTGGTTCCCACGCAGCAGGCGGCGAGGGCAGAACTTTGGACCTAAACGGAAACGGGATCTTCGATGTGATCTTTGACCTCGATTGCCAATTCGTGGTTCAGCATCGATCGGGCAGAATCACGGCGATCGAAAGTGACCGTCCTGTAGGCGCAATCGTGCAGGGGAGGCATTATTCCCTTTCAGCCTATAAACCCGTATGGTTGGAATGATTACCTTTGTAAAACAATGATTAACCCAATCCTATCCCAAAACACCTCTATGATGAACACTTCGTTAGGTACTTTGATCCTGATCATCTTTTGTAGCATCACGGCTTTTGCCCAGCAGTATGAAAAAATTCCAGCAGAACAGCTTTTGGAAAAGCTCAAACCGGCCCCTGGCAAAATCCGCGCGGTGGTAGACACCGATACCTACAATGAAATCGATGATCAGTTCGCCGTGGTATATGCCTTATTGGCCCCTGAAAAAATCCAGTTAGAAGCCATATATGCCGCCCCTTACCTAAACAGCCGCTCCACCAGCCCGTTGGATGGCATGGAAAAAAGCTACGAAGAAATCCTGCGCCTACTGGACAAACTAGGGATGGATGGGCCGGAAGCAATATTGAAAGGATCGGAGGCCTTTCTGACCAGTTACGAAGAACCCCTGAAAAGTGCCGCTGCTTTGGACCTCATCAAACGAGCCAAATCCTCCGAGGAGCCCCTTTATGTATTAACCTTAGGTGCTCCCACAAACGTGGCCTCTGCCATACTCATGGACCCCTCGATTATTCACCACATCGTGGTCGTTTGGCTGGGAGGCAAGGGACTCAATTGGCCAGTAGCTACCGAGTTTAACCTGATGCAGGATTTGAAGGCATCCAAAGTACTGTTTGACTCCGGGGTACCGTTGATTCAGCTACCTACGGAGCCGGTTACCTCTCACTTGCTGACCAGCATTCCAGAAGTAGAAGCCTACCTCAAGGGTCAGGGTCCCATTGGGGACTACCTAGTGGAAATATTCAAGGATTACCACCAAGGAGATCCCTTTGCCTGGTCGAAGGTCATCTGGGACATCTCAGCGATCGCCTATGTCATTAACCCAGGATGGTTTCAGACGGAAATTCGGCACAGCCCCATATTAACGGATCAGATGACCTATAGCTTTGATCACCGCAGGCATTTTTACCGGGTGGCTACTCACCTGAATAGAGATCGGATTTTCGGAGATCTCTATAAACGGATACAAAACCATGTGAAGAACTAGTTTATACCTCTCCGGACACCGCCAAACCCATTCGTCAATCGCTGACACCTGTCATTCGATAAAAAAGGTTGAAAACTTGCGTCATTTGTGCACGGGTTATTCAACCTTTCGTTCTAATTTTGGGTTCTAATCACCATGAAGAAGTATCCAATGGGGATCACCCTGCGTTTGAAACGAAATTCAATATTCATCCTGTTCCTAATACTAACCGTTGCATGCGGGCAAGTACTGGACGCAGGCTCCATCGACTTAGACGCTTGGAAGAGCGACCGCTTTGCCTGTAAAGGACTCCGTCTACAACACGTGGACGAACTGAGAGAAATCAAAAACACCTTTCTGGCCGCAACAAATCAGGAGCTACTTAAGACCTTCGGAAGGCCCGACCGCGTGGAGCTTGCCGACAGAAGTCAAAGTTTCTTTATTTACTTTCTAGAACCCGCCGAAGAATGCGGGGAGGACACAAAAAAAGAACCCCTAAAGGTTCTTTTTCGAATGAATGCCATTAATAAGGTCAGTGAAGTAACGGTCACTACCCTCAATCCATGAAACAAAGTGCCGCTGCGCCCAATATCCCGGCATTGTTTTCCAGAGTGGCCCGCTTCATGATAAAGTTATCCAGATAATAAGGCGATAGGTATTTGTGTACGGTTTCTTGAAGCGATGGCAGGATGTGGGTAAGCCCTGCCGATATACCACCACCGAAGTATACTTCCGTGACGTCTAGCACCCTTACGGTAGACACTATGGCCTCTCCCAAGATCTCTCCTACTTCCTGAAAAACCGCCATAGAAACCGCATTGCCATCGTTGGCTGTGCGCACGAGCAAGTGCATGCCCAACTCTTCCTTACCCAGGTCACCCACCTGGTCCGGCATTTCCTTCATTTTGCGCTTGATGATTTTCAGAATGCCCTTCCGGCCGATCAGCACCTCTAGCCGATTATTATCCCGGGAAAGCATATGTCCCATTTCCATCGCATTGCCACGTACGCCTTTGAAAACTTCCCCATCCATGATGAGTGCACTACCTATCCCTGTTCCCAGCGTTATAAAAAGGTAATTACCTGAGGTCTTTTCACTTCCAAAGTGATATTCGCCCACGGCAGCCGCGCTGGCATCATTTTCTAGGTGAAAAACGATGGAGGGATATTTCTCCTTCAGCGCATAGCCCAATCCAAAACCGTTCAGTTCACCAATCGCTGGAATTTCCAAGGTAGTGTTGCGGTCCTTGCTTACCAAACCAGGCAGACCTATGCCCACATGGTCCACGTTGGGGTATTTCGTCAGGTATTTTCCCACGACTTCCACGAAGGCCTCGTTAAAACCTTTAGGGTCTGCCCTAAGTAGGCTGGTATCCTCTTTATAAAATTCAACAATCTCACCGTTGGTTTTGACCAACCCGATTTTTACGTAGGTACCGCCAACGTCGATTCCCAAAAAGTAATTAGACTGTGTATCTGTCATGTCTCGATTGCTCTGTTTAATTTGCTAAAATACTAAAGAGATGAATTCATTTTTCACAATTCGCCAATTAATCTTCCCGAACCAACGCAATTCCGTTCTCCTGGATCATGATTCGGTTCTGTTTGTACAGTTGACCGATAGATTGCTTAAAGTGCTTTTTGCTCATTCCCAGCACGGCACGTACGTCTTCCGGGTCTGACTTGTCGTGAAGGGGAAGAAACCCACTTTTACCAAGCTCCTGAAGTATCCGCTCGCATCCCTCGTCATACTTTTGCCTCCCAGTAGGTGTCAACTGCAAGTCCAATTTGCCATCTTCCCTCACTTTTTTTATAAACGCCCTCACTTGATCACCGATTTCAAGCGAAGTAAACACCTCGTTTCGGTAAAAAAGACCCTCAAAACGGTCCTCGATCAAGGCCTTAAATCCCAGATCAGTCTCTTCAAAAATCAGGGCCTTCACTTCCTGTCCCTGCTCGTAGCCACGGGTGTCTTCGATCAAAAAATCCCGGTATTTGGAGACACCTATCAACCGATTGGTACGGTAATCTACACATACCCGCACCAAATACTTCTTCCCTTTTTCCATGGGACTTAGCATTTCCGCGTTTGGTACAAACAGGTCCTTCAACAGACCCCAGTCCATAAATGCTCCTATTTTCGTCACCTCCTTCGCCTCCATCACCGCAAACTCATCGAGCAGAGCTACTGGACGCTCTTTAACCGCAACCGGCCTGTCTTCGCTATCGGTATATATAAATACCTCTTGCTCGTCTCCCTCCCGCTCATCTCCCTGAAGGTATCCCTTTGGTAGCAGCACCTCTGCCCCGTCACTAAGTGTGAGGTAGGCGCCATTATCCGTAAACCGGGCGATGGGAAGCGTAGATAGAATTCCTAATTCTTCCATGAAATTGCTTAAAATATATAAAGGGGTAAAGGTACAAAAAAAATGTCTCTCCCCTCTTTTGAACCCCAAATTCACCGAAGTTGCCCAAGCTATGCCAAAACGATTGTATTCGTTAAGGTTGAAAACTGGAAAAATATCATTTATTTCAACAAACACGTGTATTTTTTGACGATTTTATCCTTAATTGCGCTCCTGAAAAAAGACTTAACCACGCTGCATGGAAAATTTTATATACGGATTAAACGATATTGTCTGGAGCAATGCGTTGATTGTTTTGTGTTTGGGCGCAGGGATTTATTTTTCGATCGTCACCCGTTTTTTGCAGCTCACTTATTTTAGGGAAATGGTCCGCCTGCTCTTTGGTGGAAAATCCTCCGAGCGCGGCGTGAGTTCTTTTCAGGCATTCGCCATCGCCATATCCGGAAGGGTGGGCACCGGCAACATAGCCGGAGTGGCTACGGCCATTGCCATGGGCGGTCCTGGAGCGGTATTTTGGATGTGGATGATCGCATTCCTCGGCTCCTCGTCGGCATTTATCGAAGCTACACTCGGGCAGATATTCAAGGAAATCAAAGGTGGACAATACCGGGGCGGTCCGGCATTTTATATTGAAAAAGGGTTGGGCATCAAGTGGTATGCCATGCTCTTTGCCTTTGCAACCATCCTCAGCACCGCCTTTTTCCTGCCAGGGGTGCAAAGCAACAGCATCGCACTTAGCGTAGAAAATGCGTTCAACGTCCCTGTAGAAATAACAGGTGTTGTCATCTGCCTCTTTTTGGGTTTGGTGATCTTTGGCGGGGTGAAACGTATCGGAAAGGTGGCTCAGTTTGTGGTACCTTTTATGGCCGCGGCTTATATCATTATGGCTGTCATCATCATGGTCATTAATATCACCGAAATCCCGGGGACAATCCTACTGATCATACGTTCCGCGTTTAATTTGGAAGCAACCTTCTCGGGAGTATTTGGCATGGCCTTGGCATGGGGAATCAAGCGGGGAATTTACAGCAACGAAGCAGGCCAAGGTACCGCTCCGCATGCGGCGGCGGCCGCCGAAGTATCCCACCCTGTGAAACAGGGATTGGTCCAGGCGTTTTCTGTATACGTGGATACGCTCTTCATTTGCACGGCTACCGCCTTTATGATCCTGTTTACGGGACAGTACAATGTCATTGATCCCGAAGGTGGTTATATTGTCGAGAACCTACCCGGGGTTTCAATAGGCCCGGAATTCACCCAATTCGCCATCAGTGAGCATTTCCCCAGAATTGGATCGGGGTTCGTAGCGCTCTCCTTGGTTTTTTTCGCTTTCACCACAATCATGGCGTATTATTATATCGCTGAAACCAACCTAAGCTACCTACAAAAAGACGGAAAAAGACGATGGCCCGTGATGGTATTGAGAGGACTCATCCTCGTAGCTACTTTCTATGGCACCATCCGAACTGCCGAATTGGCTTGGACCCTGGGTGACATCGGAGTAGGTATCATGGCCTGGCTGAACATTATCGCCATCATCCTTCTTCGCAAACCCGCCTTAGCGGCCCTAAAGGACTACCGAGAACAAAAAGCCAAAGGTCTGGATCCCTCGTTCAATTCGGATACCCTGGACATAGACCACACAGATGAGTGGGATAAAATAGACGACTAAGCCTCATTCAAAGCGTTGCTGAAAGTCCCTTCGATAGGCCATGGGTGTCATACCCATCCGGTCTTTGAACTGTCGGTTAAAATTGGAAAGGGTGTTAAAACCAGATTCGTAGCAAATCTCACTGACGTTTAGCGCATCCTCATGCAGCAGCTTGCAGGCATGACTAATCCGAACATCCGATAGAAAATCCGAAAAAGATTTGTTCATACGGGATTTAAAATAACGACTGAAGGAACTGGCCGTCATATTGGTGAGGCCAGCCACCTCTTCCAGCTTGATGCCCTGAGAAAAACGATCCATCACATATTCGTACACCTGACTCATACGGTCCTCCTCCGATGCCTTGTTTAGGTTGGTGTAACCGGCCTGCACGATGGGATGACAGTCCTTGGATCGAGCCATCAGGCGCAACATGTCAAAGAGAGCGATGATGCTGTCTAGTCCTTTCAGATGCACCAGTTCTTTCATCAGCTGCCTAAGCTGCACGTTCGTCTCCCCGGAAATCTCCAAGCCCCGGTCTGCCTTGGTCAACAGGTGGCGCAATCCCTCAAACTCTTCCTTTTCCAACAGGGACCTACCGATAAAATCTTCTGGGAAATACACCACGATTCCGTGTGTTTGTTTGTCACTCCCTTTCTCGAAATAGCTTTGATCGTTACGCCAGAGGTGGGGTAGATTTGGACCGGTAAACACCAAATCGTATTCCCGAAAGGCTTTCATGTGGTCCCCCACAAAACGAGTACCCCGACCCTCCAAGACCAAAAAGAGTTGGTATTCCGGGTGGAAATGCCAGTTTTTATCAAAATGGGGAGCGATCAGTTCCTTCACCACAAAGGCCCTGCTCTCCGGTATCCTCGATTTTTGAAAAGGTCGTTGCATCTGTCTAATTTATAAGAGATTCTTTTGGAATAATCGCTTTCTCAGTCCCTGAAATCACCTATTTTAAAGGCGGGGAAAAGGAAATATGGCGGGAAAGTATTCGCTTCCCTCCTTCGGTGTATTCGGACTACCTAACCCCCTCTTCTTACCAATATATGCACAAAATAAACCAAATTATCGATAATAATGTTAAAATAAAGTCAGAATCGGGTAAAATACAGTGAGAATCGTCGATATTTTTTTTCCATCTTTACCCTTAGATTACTTGTAAAATATACACCCAAATAAACTGCTTAAAATGAGACAGATCGGTTTGCTATTTCTTTCCTGCCTGCTATTGTTTGCCTGTGGGGAAAGCACCACCAAAGACCGGAGATCTGACGGGCCCAGGAGAGTGGAAATACTCTTTTTGGGACATGACAGTCAGCACCACCACTCTGAAAAGCTGATGCCCATGCTGGCCAATCCGCTTTTCCGAAAAGGCATCAACCTAACCTACACGTCGGATCCCGACGACTTAAATGCCGACTACCTTTCCTATTTTGACGGTGTCATGATCTATGCCAACCACGACGAGATCACGCCCGCGCAGGAAAAAGCCTTACGTGAATTTGTGGAAGGCGGCAGAGCGCTGATTCCATTGCACAGTGCCTCTTTTTGTTTCAGAAACTCCGATTGGTTTGTCAAGGCCGTTGGAGGACAATTTAAATCACACGGCGTAGGTGATTTTACCGTTGACATCATCGATGCTAGCCACCCGGTGATGAACGGCGTTTCTGAATTTGAAACTTGGGATGAAACGTATGTACATAGCCAGCTGAACCCGGACATGACCGTTTTGATGGAGCGTGTAGAGGGAGATCATCGGGAACCATGGACTTGGGTACGTGAGCAAGGCAAAGGACGTGTATTCTACACCGCTTATGGACACGATGAACGTACCTGGTCCAAGCCGGAGTTTCATCAGCTGGTGGCCAATGGTGTCATGTGGGCAGTAGGGGAAAAATTGGCCAAGCAGGTAGCCGATTATCAGATACCCACCCCTGTATTTACCGATGCCGATATACCCAACTACGAAAGAAGGGATCCTCCACCACAGTATCAGCACCCCTTATCTCCAGAAGAGTCTATGAAACTCGTTCAAGTCCCCGTGGGATTTGAATTGCAACTATTTGCTTCTGAACCGGATATCGTGAATCCCATGGCAATGACTTGGGATGACAAAGGAAGATTATACGTGATCGAAACGGAAGATTATCCCAACGAGGTACGAAGCGAGGGAGGAAACGACCGCATCAAGATCTTCGAAGATACCAATGGAGATGGCAAAGCCGACAAAATCACCGTATTTGCCGATAACCTAAATATACCGACCAGCATGGTCTTTGTAAACGGAGGCCTACTAGTTTCCATGGCACCGGACTTTGTATTTTTCAAAGACACCAACGGAGACGGAAAAGCGGATCTGCGTGAAACCGTCATTACAGGATGGGGCAAAAGCGATACACACGCTGGACCTTCTAATCTGATGTACGGTTTTGACAACAAAGTTTGGGGGGTATTGGGCTATTCTGGCTTCAATGGCACCATAGACGGCAAACAGTTTAACTTCAGCCAAGGCGTATACCGCTTCAATCCCAATGGAACCGATTTCGAATTTCTGGGTAACACCAGCAACAATACTTGGGGGCTTGGTTTTTCCGAAGAATTCAACGTATTCATCTCAACGGCAAACGGTCAGCACAGTGCCTACCTAGCCATGCCTAGTCGCTTTGTGAGACGTCCCGTTCGCGGAGGATCGGTCAATGCCGTTCACGGAATTGACACCCACTACGACATGCCTCATCTCACCCCGTTTTTGCGGCAGGTGGATTGGCATGGTAGCTATACGGCTGCCGCAGGGCACCATCTCTATACCGCCAGGCAGTTTCCCAAGTCCTATTGGAACCGGGTAGCTTTTGTGGCCGAACCTACCGGAAGGGTATTGCACAATGCCATCCTGGAAGTGGAAGGGTCAGGTTTCCGGGAGCGAAACGGCTTTAACATCCTCGCCAGTTCCGACGAGTGGTTCTCCCCTGTGCATGCTGAAGTAGGTCCTGACGGAGCGCTTTGGATCGCCGATTGGTATAATTTTATCATTCAGCATAACCCTACACCCAAAGGCTTTGAAAATGGACCGGGTAACGCCTATATCAACCCCCTTCGGGATACTCAACACGGTCGAATTTATCGGTTGGTGTACAAAGGAGCACCCGAAGGAAAAGTGCTAAGTATCGATCCATCGAGCAACAAAGACCTAATCGCAGGTATTAAAAGTGACAACATGTTTTGGAGAAGAACGGCACAGCGCCTTATCGTTGAAACCCAAAACAACGGCATCGTAAACGACCTGCTGAAAATCATCGACAACACCGAAGTAGACGAGATCGGACTGAACAGTCCGGCAGTTCACGCGCTTTGGGCGTTGCATGGCTTGGGTGAACTGAACGGATCCAACGATGCGGCGATCCGTATCGTGGTAAAAGCCCTGAAACATCCGGCGGCTGGTGTACGAAAGAATGCACTCATGGTGCTGCCCAGAAATGAAGCTACAGCCCAAGCTATTTTAGATGCCAACCTGGCCAATGACAGCGACCTCAACGTTCGCAAAACCGCCTTCCTGGCGCTGGCAGACATGCCGACCTCTACGGCAGTAGGGAAAGCCATTCTGGATGCCAGCTTGCGAGAAGAAAACAACGCGGACAATTACCTGCCACAGGCGATCTTTGCCGCGGCGCTCTCCCACCCCCGGTCCTTTGATGAGCAGGTAAACCAAATTGGCGCGATAAACAAACCCGACTCGCTGCTTACCCTAACGGAACGCGTGGCCAAAAGCTTGGTAGAGGAACAGTACAATCTAGACCGTCGATCCGGTATTCCCTTTCCTCCCAGTGTGGAGGGAAAGGAAATTCATATCCAAGCCACCATCAGCAAGAGCGATGATCCCTTGGAAGGGGTGATCATTGCTCAGGGCAACAACCAAAACGGATATTCTCTTTACATCCAAAATAACGCGATTCACTGGCTAGTGAAGCAGGATGGTAGAACGTACAAACTGAATACACGGGGTTCCCTACCCTCCGAGCAATTTACCGTACAGGCTAACTTGCTCGAAGGCGGCCAGATGAAGCTTCTGATAAACGATTCTGAGGTTGCCTCGGGCAAAGCCAACGGGCTTTTCGCAGCGGCATTGTCCCAAGAACGCGTGCGCATCGGAAATGACAACATGGGCGACAACCAAGTAGGAGACTACCCAAGACCCTTTTGGTTCCGGGGAAGGATGAACCCAAGAGCATCGGTACTAAAACTAATACAGCCTAACGCAGATGCCGCATCAACTGCTGCAAGTGGTGCTGCCACGCAGGATTCGCCTGCCTCAGGTACTGTCACGGTGAAGTTGGGAGTGATCCAACATGAAATGAAATACGACAAACCTTCCTTTACCGTAAAGGCAAATGCGCAGGTTACCATCGATTTTGAAAACAACGACTTCATGCAGCACAACCTGGTCATTGCGAAACCTGGCACCTTGGAAACGGTGGGCAAGGCCGCGGACGAACTAGCCCGTGACCCCAAAGGTGCAGATATGAACTACGTGCCCAAGATCCCAGAGGTCATCGCTTCCACCCGGTTGGTGGATCCGGAAACCAGCGAGTCCTTGGTTTTCAGAGCTCCTTCCGAACCCGGAGAGTACGTATACATCTGTACGGTGCCCGGCCACTGGAGAATCATGAACGGAATTATGATTGTCGAGTAACCCGACGGACCTTTTGCACATTTGAACGTCCGGGGAGATCTTATCCCCGGACGTCCTAAACCAACCAAACATGAGCTTAAATGTAACCTTTGCCACGACCACCTGGCTGTGGACTTCACCATTCACTACCGAAACCACCTCGCTCTTTTCAAAGATAAAAGAGATGGGATTTGATGCGGTGGAAATCCCGGTGGAGGATCCTGCATTGATAGACGCCCAAAAAGTAAAGCATGCCTTGGAAGAACAGGATCTCAAGCCTGTCATCTGCGGCGCGTTTGGTCCCAGCAGAGACCTAACCCACGAGGATCCCTCCTACCATAAGACCAGTCTGGATTATATCCGCCGATGCTTTCAGATCAGTGCAGAAGTAGGTGCCCGCTTTGTGGCCGGCCCCATGTATTCCGCCGTAGGCAAAGCCAGGCTGCTTCCTCCAGACAAGAAAAAAATGGAATGGGACCTAGCGGTAAACAACCTGCACAAAGTGTGTGTAATGGCAACCGAATATGGGCAGGAAATTGCCCTTGAACCCTTAAACCGGTTTGAAACTGACTTGATCAACAATACGGAGGACCTGATGCAATTGATCGATGACATCAACCATCCCGCTGCCAAAGTGCTGCTGGACGGGTTCCATATGAATATCGAAGAAAGGAATATTGTCGATGCCATCTCCCGAGTGGGCGATAAGCTGATACACGTGCAGGTGTCCGAAAACTACCGGGGAACACCCGGAACCGGTCAAACACGCTGGGAAGACTACCGCAAAGGTTTGGAACTCGTAGGCTACCAAGGCGTGGTATCCATCGAAAGCTTCACTCCCGAGATCAAGGAACTCGCCGGCGCTGTTTGTATCTGGAGGCCATTGGCAGAATCCCAGGACGCCTTTGCCTCTGAGGGACTGAAATTTCTAAAATCCTGGGCTTCCTAAGTTAATTCAACAACCCATCAACATAAAACTATTTTTAACATGAGTGATAAGAAAATAAACATTGCCATTATCGGATTGGGTTTTGGGGCCGAATTTATCCCCATATACCAAAAGCATCCCTTGGCTAACATGTATGCCATCTGCCAGCGAAACGAAGAGAAACTACACGAAATCGGTGACGCCTTCGGCGTAGAAAAGCGGTATACCGACTACGATGAACTGCTTAAAGATCCCAATATCGACGCGGTACACATCAACACACCCATACAAGCCCATGCAGAACAATCGCTGAAGGCACTGCGGGCAGGAAAGCATGTGGCATGTACCGTACCCATGGCTACCACCGTAGAGGAATGCAGACAGATCGTGGAAGAAACCGAACGAACCGGTCTCACCTATATGATGATGGAAACGGTCATCTACAGCCGTGAATTTCTCTTCGTAAAGGAGATGCTGGAGAAAGGGGAACTGGGTAAGATCCAATTTCTGCGTGCTAGCCACCAACAGGAAATGGCCGGATGGCCTGGTTACTGGGAAGGGCTACCTCCTATGCACTACGCCACCCACTGCGTAGGTCCGGTATTGGCACTACCAAAGGCCCAAGCAGAATACGTGTCATGCTTCGGTTCCGGCCGTATCGACGAAAACCTGATCGAAAAATATGGCTCACCCTTTGCCATCGAAACCTGTCATATCAAACTGAAGGATTCGGACCTTTCTGCCGAGGTTACCCGTTCCCTTTTTAACACGGCCCGGCAGTACCGGGAGAGCTTTGATGTGTACGGCTCCAAAAAATCGTTTGAATGGACCCTGATCGAGCACGAGGATAGCGTGATCCACACAGGTGAAGAACCCTCCCGTGTGAAAATACCCGACTACGCTCACCTGCTGCCCGAAGAAATTTCTTCCTTTACCACAGCAGGTGTATACGATTCCGACGACAATCAGCACCTTTCCTTTATTCAAGGTGCAGGTCACGGCGGTTCCCACCCCCACCTGGTGCACGAGTTTTTGACTGCACTCCATGAGGGACGTGCTCCCTACCCCGATGCACGGCAGTCGGCCAATATCACTTGTGTGGGTATTTTGGCCCATGAATCTGCCATGAAAGGAGGAGAGATTATTCCATTGCCCGAATTCACGTTAAAAAAGTAACGCATTCATTATCAAACCTATTGAGTCGGGGGATAAAGGCGAAGGTCTTTATCCCTTTTTTTGTTATGGGAAAAAAGAAGCAAAAAAACACAAATAGCATTATTCTTTTATATCACAGGCTATCCGAAACCCTCCCTTTCCAATGATGCAGAAAAGACACGGCCTTACCTCGATATTCTTCCATGAGATCAACCCACCGCTCCCGTTCTGAAAAAGACATTTCCATATCCAAGTTATTGAGAGCCATTGGATTTTCGGATAAAAAATAATCCCTGGGCTGCCGCCATTCTGACAGGTCGGCCCGCTCGCAGCTAAAGACAATCAGCATTACAAAAAAAATATCTGGAAGAAACAGGAAAAGCCTTTTCATGGTAATAAGGTAATTGGATCAGTTTCAAATTCAAATCTACAACCAATACGGATAACCTGCCAATTTTGTCCTAGAAAACCTCTACTTTTTTTAAATTTTTTTGCAGTACCAAGAAATAAACAGCCTAGGCATAAATTAAAGAACAAACCTAATATTCTTCTTTTGAATTCATTTATAAAATATTATTCTAGATTATTTTACACTGGTGACACTTTATATGTCATTGACACCAAAAACTCAAACACTCAACTACCAATGATTATTGCTCAGGCTATCCACTGACCACTGCATTCACTTACCCTCTAAGGACCTGTAGCAACTCCTGATCAGCGTGCTGAAAATACTTAGCAACTGACAACAACCTACCATGCTCTCTAACCCGATCCAGCTGGACCACCTCCTGAGAATGGATATCAGCTACTTTATCTATAATATCCTGTACCCGGCTTATCTTTTTCTTGCCCTCAAACCTGAACGGTACGCTACCGATAAACCGCGCACCCAAGTCCTTTCCGGCCAAGTATAGCGCCAAAGACAGGTAAAGCGTGCACCCACCAGCTCCACCCAAACAAGCAAAAACTGTCCAGAGTCCGTCTCCTTTCAATATGGCCGACTGTAAGCCCAATGGCAAAGGAACGGGGTAAATCTGCTTCCGACTGGTATAAACGCCGATGGCTTCGATATACCCGTAGTGCTCCGCGGGCGCTTGAAAGGGCACCCACGTGTAACTAACCTCCTTATGCCTCACATCCCGGTGATTGACAAAGATAATATGGTCATAAGGAAGAGAGTCCCAATCCGCGCAGGTTTCCAAAACGCACATTGCCGCATTGCCGCAAACGATTAAATTGCGTTTTTGTAGTTTGGTCATGGTTGATGCCCGTTTTTAGAGGTTGTTTAAAAATCCAATGGTGGCTAAATTAGACAAATTCACTTCAAACCCTTAATTTGACCTTGAATTTTAAGCCAAAAAACCATTTTTCTCGTATCCTAACTTATTAACAATCTCTCCATAACCATGAAAAGCTACCATCCCACAACTATCATTTATCGGCCTAGAATACTTCATTTTGTCCTCTTTCCAATCGTTCTAATCATTTGTTACTTTGGTCCACTCTCTGCACAGACCATCCAAACGTATTCCACGGAAAATGGCATTCCCTCGATTTTTCCTGCTACTACCATCAAGCCAGCAAACAGCCCTAATACCCTAAACCTGTATCAAAACAACCAAGGTATTCCTGATGTTGCCCCATCACAGGTGATAAAAATCCGGCCCAGCGGTGAAAAGGAAATTTACAATACCCAAAACGGTATTCCGGAAATTACGCCGTATCAAATCATCAAACCTACCCGAAATGGAGGTTTCGACATCTATGATACCCAAAACGGAATCCCTTCCATCTCACCCACCAAGACCATCAAACCGGGTTTTTCAGGCAGATTTGACGTGTTTGACAATCAGCATGGCATTCCCTCCATTTCTCCAAGCCAGACATTGAAACCTAATCAATCGGGGGGATACGATGTATACCAAAATCAACACGGTATACCCGGCTTAGCCCCCGTTGAGGTAATCAAAAAGGATTAGTATCAAAAGGCCTTTCGAATAGTATCTCTCGGATAGATTTTCCTGCATACAAAGCCTTACCAAAAACTAAGGTAGGGATACACTTGACGCTTGGGCAGAAATGGTTGTTATGCCCCCACGTTTTTATCACCTTCGCATAAGGAAACAACAGTAGCTGTATGGCTAATAATATTTTAGATGATGGCTGCATGCTAGGACGTATACTAGTGTTCCTTAATTTTCAGATTAAAAAAACGCTTCCCTCGTGGCGCACAGAATTACATAAAAAATTAGTTTTTAATTAAATTCAAACTTTAGGGTTTTGAGTAGGGTTGTGTTTTTGTAACTTAGTCTTACTTCAAGATTTATAGTGTTACATTATGAAAAGAAAACTACTCCTGATCGCTTTCATGATTCAATATTCCTTCCTTGTACAGGCGCAGAAAGAAGTCAGTGTATTTCCCAAAACGTATTGGAGTTCCGGGGGGGAATGGATATTCTCAGGTGGTACGGTAGATGGTTATAACAACGTGGTTCGATGGGCCCCGGTTATCAACCTACAGAACTTTCTAAATTTTGATCAAAGCAAAAACTTTGGCTGGTTTACCGGTACCAATCTAAGAAATGTGGGATTCATTTTTGATGAATCTTCGTCCATAAGAAAAAAAGTCAGGAGTTATAACCTCGGGATTCCTATTGGTATCAAAATCGGAGACCTCAATCGGCAATTTTTCTTTGCGGGGTATGAATTGGAATGGGCATTTAACTATCGGGAACGAACTTTTAGAGACGAGAGGAGAATTGACCGATTCAATGTTTGGTTTAGTGACCGGGTCAATTTATGGCAAAGCTCGGTTTTCGCAGGGATGACACTCCCGGGAGGCACAAGCATTAAGGTAAAGTATTACCCAACAGAGTTCTTTAACAGGAATTTTACCGCTACCGATCCGGATACCGGTACTTCTTTCCGGCCTTTTGAAAACTACCAAGCTAATGTGCTTTTTATTTCGTTGAGTTTTAATGTTTTCAAGGCGGGAAAATTGTCTTTATGGGATAATTGACAGAATACCCATTAACCAAGGATATAAGTAAAGGATTGCGAACTCTTTTATTGAAAACAAATTTACTGTTCAGTCTGTATAGGTTTTCAGCTTGTTTAAAAAGGCAGAAAGCAACCACAAGGTTAAAAAGACAATGGGTGTATCTCACGATTTTTTACAGTTAACGCGAATAGGAACTTGTGACAATCATCTCTTCAACAATTTAGCCTGCCCATTGTAGGTTCCATTGACCAGCTTGACCATGTAAAAACCGTCCTTCAGGCGAGGCAAGCGAAGTTCCAGCTCCTGACTAAAGGCAGGCATCGCAAACTCCCTGTATACCTGCCCATCAGGTCCTATGATGGTGACGGTGCTGACCTCTGCAAACGGATGGGAAAGCTTCAATACGGTCTTTTCAGAAGCCGGATTCGGATGCAAACTGAACCAAGGCCGTACCGACGCGGCTACCACATTGGACTCCAGTCCGGCTCCGGCAGAAACGCTGAACACATACCTGCCGGGTGCCATTTCCCGAATACGGGCCTTCCACACCGAAACATCGGTCTGAATCCAATCCACTTTACGATAACTTTTCCCGGGACCGACGAAGAGTTGCAACAATCTTCCATCCTCCAGTGGGCTCTCTGCGGAAAGTGTCAACTCCACCTCGTCGGATAAAACCTCTACACCAAGATTGAGCGCATTGACACTAGAAACGCCAAATACTTCATCCTCGCCCAAACTAACCAAAAGGGGTATGGAAGAAAGTGGCAGCATCCATTGCCCGTTTTCCTCCTGAATGGTTACCCTTTCGCCTCCGGCATCCAATCCGGAAAGGTACCAAGCCTGTGAAACCGTACCGAAATAGGGCAATGGTACATGTACCGCCATGGAATCTTCTCCCGCTACGGGCCTCCAGGCAATCAGATGGGATCGCGCTCCCTGAGCATTCCGCAGCGCGTAGATATACGCATGTTCATCCTCTTGAATTACCCCATCAAAATACAGATCCCCCATTAAATTCTGCATAGATTCCACTGCCGTAAATGCCCGCTTTTCCCTAAAGTTAAAGAGCCTTGACTCTGTCAATCCGGAACGGTCGTAATTGAGGGGTGTTCTGCCCGGAGCCACATCGACATTGGCATAAAAATACCAGTGCGCCCTATCCACCCCCATGCGGCTAAGCCAAAACAAGCCCCTAAGCGCATATATTGCTTGGGACATCTCGCTTACTGCTTCTGAATTTACTGCCTGCTCGTTGGCACTGGTAGCATCCCAACCCCATTCGGTAACATGCACCTCTTTGCCTGGCATGTTATGGTCCCGAAACCGCATGCCCGCAAATACGGCCTGCATAGAAGATTCTGGATGTTCTGGATGTACAGCGATTCGCGTGCCCGCCTCATTGCGGGCATACGAATACAGATGCAAATTCACCCCATCTAGGTAGGGAGCAGCTGCCTCGCTCAATTTATAACCCATGTAATTTTTGCCTACCCCGGTGTTGCCTGCCTCCCACCCTGACGCCTGCAGCGCCGCAGGAAGTACGAGCAGGTCGGGATCGGTTTCTTTTAACCCCTTGGCCATCCCCTCCAATATCCTCACGTAGGTAGAATCGTTGTAATTCCAAGGCTCGTTACCGATCTCTACCGACCTTACCAGATCCAAGTTACGGGGACCATAGACCGCTCCGAAGGCCTGCCCCAACGCCATTGCGGACTCATAGGGTGTAGTCCAGTCCGACTCAGCAAACCGATCGAAGGTGTAGGTTACGTCCACTTCAAATCCCTTGCTTTGCCAGTCTTGGTATTCCCGATGCCATTGGGTCCATTGCATATGGACATTCAGGTTACCTGGGTCGTAGGAAGGAGTGACATCCGGGTCGGTAGTGTCCCAGTGAATATTGTGGTAGTTTCGGGCCTGTGAGGCCGCACGATTAAACTTCTGCGCTCCCTCGTCGGGTCCTTGTAAACTCGGTATCTTATTGGTACCCCAGGCCCAAACCGTATTTAACCCGAACAACTCCCCAAAACTTCTTTGCTGGGGTTTTGGCGGCGGCGGCGGCCCGTAGGTTCCAAACTGATCGTATACGGTAATCTCTTGCACAGTGGCTTTCTTAAAATCCTGATCCACCAAATCGTGTTCTATCCGGATATACCGGGCCGACACGGGATCACCCAGTTGGATTTGCTGTTGATCCAGGCGACTGGGATCCAGTTCCTCTACCATAGCAAGATCTTCGAGAGAGGGTCCTGCCAAAAGCCTTGCAGCAACGGAGTTATCGCTTCCGTTCCAGTGCCTGGTTCGGATCCAGGAAACCTCCCGAACTTCTCCCAAATCCACCGTTACGTGCTCTGTAAGCGGCTTTGAATAGGCTCCTATTTCCTGAATGGCAAAGGCCACCTCTCCAGTCACCAAGATCTCTGTCACTGAATCCATTTCCACCACATACCGCCGGTTGGCATTTGTCCAGGCAGGATGCTCCAATTCCAACACTTCCCCGTTGGCATTCCCTATACGGATAGCGAGAGGAGATGACACCCCAGAACCAACGCGTAGGCTTAAGCGTCTGATTGCAATTGGATCCAAATCCAAGCGATAGAATGCAGGTTCGCCAGCACTCACCTGAATTACCGGGGTGAAATTCCCCAGCACGCCATCGGTGGCCTGCACCACAGAAACACCGTTGGAGGCTACTCCCACCTTGCCCAAAAGGATATTTTGGTCCGGATTTGCAAGATACCTGTCTGGTAAGGGATTATCAGATACCCACGATGTGGCAAAATTATTATCCAACACCGCTTCCGGCTGATGAGCTGGATTCGTTACCGAAGAACTCGCACGTGCAATTGCACCTTTAGAAAGCGGTGCATAAATACCCGCATCGGGATCCCAGGTCACTGGCTGAATGGGAACCTGTACTTCCTTTTCTTCCCCAAAGGCTATCAATTCAAATACCGACACCTTTCGGAAATTTTGGGGAACCAAGGTGTGCTCCAAACGAAGGTACCTGGCCCAAACAGATTCCTCCAATACGGTTTTCGTAAGAATCAATGACTCCGGATTCAAATCGGCCACCCAGATCAAACTATCGGGATGGGTTCCCGCGTATAAGCTAGTTTTTTCCGCATTGCCAGAGCCCGCCCAGTGCTTGGTATGGATTTCCTTCACCCAGTGGGCTTCCTGGAGATCAAATGTCAAAAACTCGCGAAAGGGAGCTTGTGTCATACCCAATTCATAAATAAAGAACCCAGCAGGGCTGCTTAACTCCAAGCCGATAATCTGAGGTATGTCGGGAGAAAAGCGAAGGTGCTGGTAATTCGCACTCTGGGGATAGATCATATCGTGAACACCCCCATCTGCTAACTGTAGCCGAAAGGTCACTGGCTGCTGTAGACCACCCAAACGAATACCCAATGTATGTACCGAAACCGGTGCAGAGAAGCTTAGACTAACCCGTGCCACACCATCTACCAACGGTATGGGTGCAGTCGCTGTTTGTAGGTTTCCATCGGTTGCGGCAGTCAAGTTTACCGAAGCGGTAGAGGCCAAGGTTTTCCCCAGTAAAATATTCTGGTGCGACTGCGAAAGATACTTGTCCGGCAATGGATTATCAGAAGTCCAATTTGTATTAAGGTTTCCGTCCGTTGCCAATTCGGGGATAGCCGCTTGGTGGACGGAACTGGCAACAACCTCGCTACTCAATAGAAAAAGGTCCGATTGTTGAAATGCATGTACCTGAAAACATACACAAAACAAGGCCAACAAAAAACTATTCCCAAACAACACCCAGTTCTTACTAACCATACTCCTCTTTCTACGCTAAAATTTATCCTATATGACCCTTCCGGACGGAACGCAAAGGTAGACAAAAAGAGATGGATAAAGGAAACATTTCCACCTGTTTAGGGTTTATATGACTAAAAAAACACCATGAATTCCTTCCTATTCCCAGTATATGCCGTCACCGGTTTTTTGCTGATCTACCTTACTGCCGTATTCGTTAACTTAAACACAGCTATTATCCTATTTATGTTCTCCGCCAGCCCTATACTTGTACTTTGGATGGTATACCGCGTGCTGAGGGCCGACGTCCAAAGTGCCTACACCTTTGAGGAAAAATGGTACGAGGATTTGTAGCAAAACTTT
>NZ_JAFIEU010000005.1 GCF_020832325.1 Lunatimonas sp. | reverse complement strand
TTTTTTTGACCCGACCGGAGCAGCAGGTGCTAGCTCGACGGGGTCATATCCGCCTAGGCGGACTTTGGTTCGAGTCCAATCCCCGCTACTACGAAGGATACTGGAAACGGTATCCTTTTTTTAATGCTTTCCAAAGAGCTTATATCCGTTTTCACCGAGCAACAATCCAAAATGCCTGGCTAAATATTGATGGATTCGAATCAGATCCGCCTTAGCATCCTCGGCAATCCTATAACGCCCCATTATCTGTTACCGATTTCTTGTTTTGATTGTGTGAGGATTTCTTCAGGACGCATATTTGTAAAGCCACTTTGTTCCGCTTTGATTAGCTTGGCTCGAAGCCAATCTAATTGCTTTTGCTGTTTACGAGCTTGTCGGATCAAGTCGTTGACAACCTCACTTTTACTGGAATATTCTTCACTATCGACCTGCTCTTTTAGCCACTCCTCATTCGGTTTGGTAAAAGTAATACTTTGTCTCGCCATGGCGTTTCGTTAATTTTAGGATGATGTAATATCACAGCATATTTGCACCAAACGCAACTAACTAACTGACTAACTATACAACGGGTAGGTACGATTTAGGTACTCACTATCACTCTATATGGAAACTTTCTAATCCAAGGCTACAGTTCTGGAAAAGTAAATTAAGCTTACAATAGTTTGAAAGCTTTGCATGGAGGTCGCCAATAAGCCTGGCATCTATAGATGAAGCCTACGCAAGCAATTTGAGCCATACAGCTGGAATACCAATCGTGTTCGTTCATTTACCCCTCGTGAATGGGCATATTAAATCGATCTCCATTAATATCCTATGTATAGATTTACATAATCTGAAAAAGCAAGCTCAGCACATTGCCCTGAACAAAATCTCTCGACCCAAAAGTATACGTAAGCGGAATGAGCTTGACACTGAATTTTTCTGATTGGATATATGTCAATGCCAATCCTCCTTCAAGTCCGATCCGATAGAAATTAATCGGCCCATCGTTATAAACCACCCCTCCTGTTCGTAGTCCTGTAGCCCAAATAAAGGATGGACCTGCAAAGGGCGAAATTCTAACCTTTTTGCTAGAAACAATATCCACATTTAGATGGGTCGCAAGCGCCAACGTAGCATAAAACTCAGGCATAAACTCCAAGTATAGTTTGTCCGTCAACAAAGACCCTTGCAAGGTAGGTGTCAATGAAAACTTGCTGTCGTTAAGGTAGACCTGTCTCTGCACAACGGCTCCAAAGCCCCTATATTCTTCCAATGAAGATGGGCTAAATTGAGTAATCGTTCTACCTCCTCCCAGATACACCTGAGCAGTAGCAATTTGACTTATCGAAAAGAGGATTGTAAAAAAAAATAGGGTTTTAAGAATTTTAATCATGGTAATTTGTGTGACGTTTTTCAATGTCAGAAACACCTTGTTTCAGAACCAACGTAACGACAAAAGGTTTTGGATCTACATTCATAAATGCCAAGCATGCCTTTGACATAGCTTTCCTCCAGCACATCTATAAACGATACATTATCCGTTTTGCGACAATCATAACGATTAAATGTCGCAAAAACGCATTCGTGACAATAAATTGTCGCAACTTACGGTTCGATATAGCGAAATTAGTGTCGATGCCTGTTGCCCTAACATCTTTTTATCCGCTCTAATTGGCTTTACCTATGCCATCTTCACCGGCCTGAAAACGTAAAGTCTATCACCGCAAAACCCAACTCATCTTCGATATTGACGTAGGACCAAAGCTTGCCGTCTTTCCAAAAATAACTCACGGGCACTTGGTTTAAGCCTTCGATTTTGGTTTCTCCCAAAACATGAAAATCTCGGTCATACACAAAAAGAAAAACCTCAAAAGTAAGTGGGTCGCCGCGTTTTTCACCCAGAAAGGTTTTTCGACCCAGGCGTAAATACATTTTCCTTGTCTCGTCCCAGCGTGGCTCCATATAATTCAAATGCTCGAAAACCTTCTTCCGATCCTCTATAAATTCCGATTCCTCCACAGGAAAATTATTTACCGAGAAATTCATCCGGTTTGGAAACTTTTTGTGCTGAATATCGACAAATTCCAAGCTGTCCAGTGTCAGATCTAAACGATAAATCGCGCTCATACAACCTGCGGTGAGCAAAAGCTGACCATTCTCGATATACATATGACTATCGACCCAAAAAAAGTCTATCATACCATCTACGACCATCGTCCCGACAAATTCCTTCACGGCTTGCATTTCAGGTATCGGTTCAATGCGAAGCTGCTTGCTTACCGGGTCAAAGATATACAACTCGTGCTTTTTCAGTACCTCACTCGATGGCTGTGAAATCACGCGATTATTCTCAAAATCAAAAACAGCATTCTCATACAACTGATGTGGACTATTGGCCAGTGCAGGATCAATTCCTGCCGGCACCACTTGCAAACTTTCAACCAGCATTCCTCGCGTATTAAATATTCCCTGTGTATGATAGCCCTTGATAAATAAATCCTCATTGGTGCCCAACTGAAAATGAATTCCGTATGGCCCGACTCCATTCGGCCCTTCTTTCTGAAAGGGCGTTTTACGAACCAATTTGAGGCTATTCAAATCCACCTCAACTAGATTTAAGGGTTCATTTTCAAAGAACAGCAATTTGTTCTTCTCTTGGTTAAGAGCGATGGCTCCCAGACCAGCGCTAAGGATGAATAGCTCATCTCCCGAATCCACCAGAACCGTATCCACCGTGAAAGTTACATTTTCAAGAACATTCGCTGACGCCGCAGATTTGGAAGATTCGCTTCCGCAGGAAAAAACCGAAGAGAGCAAAAGAAGATGAAACAGCGGTGCCAACACACCAAAACCTGACACACATCCGGTCACCCTACAATTGTTGTTCATGCTCCTGCCTAGTTGAAGGTATATTCTATAAAAGTTCAGTAGACAACCTCTCGATCTCCGTATTTTCCTGTTATTGACGTGATTTGAATAAGCCATAATAATCTCCCTTCAAGTCTGCCTATCCCTGAATAGATTGCAACTGCAATTTCTGGATTCACAAAGGCTCCATGAAGTTACTAATTTACACCTAACTAAATAGGTTTAACTAAAATACTTTTATATTACTGACTCTCTAATTTGATCGGCTAAGGGTTTTTTGAGATTCAACGGGAATATCTGTACTACACGGAGTTTGCTTGGGATCTGGAAGCTGTGGCGGAAACGGTTGCCGAAAAAATACCACTTATAATTTTAACCGCTTCGGATGATACGTAGACCACGCACGGTTCGGCGGTGAACCTTCAGCGCCAACTTGGTGCCCATTGCGAAATTATCCAACACGAAGGTGGCCACTTGACGGGTTTTCAGGTGGACTAGTACACCATGGGATTTGGAGGTTGGTTTGTGGATCAACTAGAAGAATTTATGAAAACGCTCGGGCCCTCAGCGCTGCTTTGAACACAGAAAAACATAAGTTCACCCTGTCAGAATACGACCTGTAGAGATCGATGATGCCGCAAACGACACACAGAGGGCATATAATACTGCCTGCGGCCGGTAGGATGCTTTGCGTTCGGATAAACATTTGGCAGGCTTTAGATTATACTCTTTGAAGCTTTTTACTAAAAGGTGTTACCGTTGAAATACCCTGGAAATAGCGCTTATTGTTTCAATTGCAGATTGCCTGGGATAGTGGAGTATAGTTGAAAGCTACACCAAGTGCGTACATGGGTGTTTTTGCACCTTTTCTTACATCTTTCTCACAATCTCCAATCTAAAAATCTCATATTTCCATCTAACGAAAAACCCATGGATTGCTCCAAGGGCTCTGTTATAATATGGCAGGGCTTATCCGCCCAGGCGGATCGGGATGGGAAGAGGAGGGACTAAAAACACAAAACCCCCTAGAGTTCTCCTTAGGGTTCTTATAAAGTGGCGGCGATCCCGATACTCGGGACAGGCTCTACTCTCCCGTACGCCTAGGCGTACCAGTACCATCGGCGTGGCAGGGCTTATCCGCCCAGGCGGATAGGGATGGGAAGAGGAGGGACTGAATGTCCATTAACAGGTCTAAAATATATCGCCGAAGGCATATCTCAACTTTATATCGCGAAGCATATATCAACCTTATATCGCCGAAGGCATATATCTATCCATCCCCCTATACCCCCTAAAAACACAAAAGCCCCTGGATTGCTCCAAGGGCCCTGTTATAATGTGGCGGCGACCTACTCTCCCGGGTGTAACCCCAGTACCATCGGCGCGGCAGGGCTTAACTTCTCTGTTCGGGATGGGAAGAGGTGGGACCCCTGCGCTAGGCCGCCTAT
>NZ_JAFIEU010000044.1 GCF_020832325.1 Lunatimonas sp. | reverse complement strand
TACTCCGGATTATAGACCTGGGGGGTCAACATGCTCCGGATTATTCAAAACGAAGGGGTCAGCATCTGCCGGATTGGCAGCTACTTTTTCACTATTTTTATGTCTCCGGATCGGGGGGTCAGCTTAGTCCGGAATATCCACTTTATAGGTTCGGCGGTGCTTTTCGTGACATTTCGAATGTAGGGAGGGTTAAATTAGGTTGGTTATGGCAAATGGGTTACAGAAAATCTGGGGTGAGTAGTGAAGGTCTTATTTATATTTAACATAATATAAATTATGTAACAAATGAAGATTTCCCAAAACGACTTCCCAGAACAAAAAAGTTAAACTGGTTTTTTGTATCATTGAGCCTGAAAGGTTTTTTATCCCCTTGTTTAACTAAATATTTAACAATAATATGACTGAATTAACCGAAAACGATAAAAAATGGATGAAACAAGCCATTGAATTAGCTAACCAAGGGATGATGCATGGCCAAGGCGGGCCGTTCGGCTGTGTCGTCGTCAAAAATGGCCTAGTAATCGGAAAAGGCTTCAATTCAGTTCTTGCCACCAACGATCCGACTGCGCACGCCGAAATCGTAGCTATACGCAATGCGTGCCAAAACTTGGACTCCTTTCAGCTGACCGGTTGCGACCTATATACCTCCTGCGAGCCCTGTCCCATGTGCTTGGGAGCCATCTATTGGGCGCGACCGGCCCGTGTATTCTATGCCTGTACCAAGCAAGAAGCCGCTGCGGCCGGTTTTGACGACGCCTTTATTTATAAGGAACTGGAACGGGCTCCCGCTGATCGCAAAATACCGTTTATACCTTTCCGAATTCCAACATCCGAAAAACCCTTTCAGAATTGGAAAAAAAAAGAAGACCGTACAAATTACTGAGGACAAAATTATGTAGGTCTCACAACGACGTTTTTCGGAAAAGGCTAGTAATCAGACCTGGTAGGTAGACGGACGCTTATAAAGCGCCCATTCAAACAACGCATAAAAAACCAAGGCAATCCAATACCAATCCGGCTGAAATTGAACAATAACCGCGAGATGCAAGAGAATAAATCCTCTTACCGTGGATTTGATTGGGATCAACGCTCCTACCTCGTTTTTTTCGCTGGTCAAATGGGCAGCCACTTGGCCAAAGACCATCACCGTAGTTCCGGTAACACCAAAAAACCAAAACCAACGTTCCCCTAGCGGTTGTAGCCAAAATAAAAAGAGCGCTAGCAACACAAAAAGATCTCCTACCCAAACCGTTTTGTTCCAACCATATACCACCGGAAAAGTCCGGTAATTGGTGGCTCTATCGGCCTCAATGTCTTTCAGGTAACCGATCAGCACAAAATTGGCATAGCTGATCAGGGTTAGGAATATATATCCATAGCAGGCGGAAGGAAATTCCCAGTCAGTGGGCACGCGGACACCAAAATAACCCATCATAGGAAGTAAAGCAACGATCCAACCGTTGTAAAACGGCCCTCCGAACCAAAAATGCCTCTTGACATAGGAATAGGTGGATAATCCCACCACCGCCGTCAAACTGAAAATGAAACTCAGTGGATGTAGCCAAAAAAGGATCAAGCCAGATAGAAAAAGCCCCAACACACTGGTAATCAAAACCGAACGTATGGAGATGATTTCTTGAGACAAAGGCCTATAAGGAGCCGATAGCTTATCTGTATCGGTTTGAAAACAATCGGTTAGCGCCTGACCAAAGCCATATCCCAAGAAAAAAGGGACAAATGCCAGACACCACTTCCACACAGCCTCATCGCCCTGACTGCCCATAGCGATACCCGTTGCCCCTGCCGCTCCGGATACAAAAAGCAGATAAGGGCGCATTTGAACCCCATAAGCCTTCCAAAAAGGCCATTCGAAAGCGGTAAAAACGGTAGTTGGTGTTTTCATAGGCTAGTCGGTACCTAGTAGTTTGATTGCTTGGTTTTTTACCGAAAACTTTAGCATGCTCCCTTCGGCTGTTTCCCCGTCACATTCAAAAACAAGAGGGTTACTGCAAAGTATCTCTAATCTGTCTGTAAGGGTTGACAGCCGGTATTCGCTGGGCTTAAAATTACCTTTTCCCAGTTGAATCAACGTTTGGATCAGCTGCCATTTGCTCATGCTCCTACAGATATGCAGGCACAATAACCCTGCTTCTGATTGCGGGCCTTGAGGATAACGCAGGTTTCCTGATACAAAGCGGGACCTCAGGAGATGGATATTGGATACCTGCATGTCCGAGTCAACGTCGTTGTATCTGATGCGCAGCCTTCTATTTCGGTGGGTCAGAATGGTCGATAATGCGGTTAATGGTATCGCCGCATCGGTGCTTCTTTTCTTAAGCCATTTGATGAAAAACCCTGGATGATTGAAGCGTCGGTTTCCCTCCGCGGTCACCCCTATGCTGGCGTTTATCAGGAAATATTTCTGCTGTGGTGTCCGAAAACTGTCTTGGTACGAGACTTCTCCTACATCTTGAAGGGTATCCTTCACCACATTAATACGGACGGGAACTTTTCCTATACATGCTTGAAAAGGTTTTAGAAAATCATTGCTCGATCCGAGGCCCACAGCGCCCAAACCTATGTTGCTGGCCCGGCCTGATCGCAAAAGCACATTGGCGAGTTGGTGCATGCTACCATCGCCACCCGCAGAAACGAACGTGCCCTGATGAATCGTGGCAAGGATCTCCCCTACCCGATTGGCCATTTCACTTACACTTTCCGTAATAATTTCCGTTGCGCCGGGAAGTCGCTTTCCCACCTCATCACGAATAGCTTTCCATCTTTTCCATCCCTCTCCTCCGTGACAATAAGGATTGACGAACACAAATACGGGCTTATGCATGTCTGTGGTTAAATGCTGTTTTAAACTAAAGACATCGTACATCAAGTTGCACAGCGTCGCTCGACCGCAGCGGAAAATCAGTTACCAAGTAATACCTGTACCGATTGATCGCTAGGTGGCGGATTGACCGATAGACCATGTCCCCTTTGCGGCAGCATACGAGCAGATGGGTAATTCCGGATTGTTCAAGATCCTCCAATACAAGATTCAAGTGAGCTATGTTGCTTGCCGACTGATTGTAAAGGATGGAAAAGGACAGGATACCTCCTTCGTTTGGGACATCCTTGTATTTGCTCGGATAGAGCCTTTTAAGAATTCCCATACCCCATTTGATTATACCCTGTATCTTTCTGATTTTCAAGGTATATACATGATGCATATGAAAGCACCCCAGGCCACTCCTATAGGCAGTGTAGTACCTATCAGGTATCTTTTCCGCATCGAACAAGCGTACGCCAAAAAGCTCCTTTCCCGCCTTCATATGGGGTATTCCATTGATTCTGGCCTTCGTGGGAATGGTCAGGTAGACAAAATCATACAAGCAGATACGAGAAAGAATTCCTGCCGTCATCCGGATGACAGGGGCATTGGACAATTTGGCTGTAATGAAATTTTTTGTCAATCCATGGAGAGAAAAAAAACGCCTGTACATTTCTTTTGCCATATGTTTACCCACACCCCTATTCCTGGCGCTAGTAGCAACCTTTGCATCCAAACCAAACCCTACAGGCATCGTAGTGCCGTTAATCTGAATCGTGGTCCTTGCAGCGATGGCCGTTCCCAGGATGTCGCCATGCACATCAATAGCCATTCCGGCATAATGCTCTTCAAAAAGCAACGCTCTACTCAGAAAATGTGTTTTTACCATTTGCAATTGGATGTTTGTGCCTTGGACGATGGAGCTTTCAAACTTCAAAAGTTCCTCGTCATAATCTTCCCGATAGGGAATTATTTCGTAGTTAGACGGGCTCATAGACTATTTACATAAGAAAACACCTGATACATCCCTGTACTTTCATCAGAGGTATGATCCCTTACGGAGTTATTGCCTGGAAGCCTGTCCTGCCAACAACCAACCATTCGGTTACGTAGAAAGGTGCGCCACACCAAAACATGTTCTTGGTTGGTTAATTTATCGATCAATTGATACAGGTAATCCGTGTCCTCAAAACTCAAGATATCTGACAAGGAATAAAACACCGGTTCAGTAAGCCCCCAGGTGTTTTGGGTTATAAATCGTAATACATCAACGTGGTGGTATTGGATGGTGATTGATGTTCGTAATAGGTTGGATTTAACCTCGGAAAGCACGGCTTGACGCATAGAAGGCGGCAGATCCGTATCGTCCATGTTATGTAGGTTTCCCTTGAAAATCAGATGAGCCATAAAGCAGCGCTGCATCTTATTGGGGTTGCTCAGTTGCTTCAGCCCTTCAGCGATATAATTCACTTGTGCATCTTTGCTGACAAATGCCATGTCTTTGTTGCCGGCTATGCGGTAAATGGCCCTGAAGGAAAACAGGTTAAGCAACAGGTTCCATCTTATCCTAAGTAATCCTTCGAATGAAGTTCCTCGGTGGAATGCATCCCGAAAGCCCTTTCCAAGATATTTGATCACCCAGGGCCTCAGGCGGCCCAAGAACCGTTCAACATGTCCTGCATGGATAACTCCTCTTTTAATCAGCCTTTTTTCTTCTTCCCAGTAGGCTATACATGAAAGGGAAAGACCCGCTTTCAGTTCTTCAAACCATTTTATTCGGATGGAGGCCGCGGCGGGACTGTGCCCACAAAAACGTAGATAGTCGTCTACACTTAGCATCTTCAGTGCGCAAATTTTTAATTCCAATAGGAAAAGCGCTGCCGCATTTACATCTACAGCATGGACGGTCTGAAGCCCCTTCTTGTCCAACAAGGCAATGACCCGTTCCCCGCTACCGGTTACAGCGACCAGGGTTTTGCAGGATGTCTCCGCAAGCAAGGCCTTTTCCACCCGATTATCCTCGTTTACGTGGGTATAAAACAACCTAGTCATAGTGCGTAAGCGGTTGGGTCGTTCCAGACTTCATCGAGCGCGGTAGCGAGCCCATCGATATCTTCCTTGGTATGAGTGGCCATCAGGCTGACCCGGAAGCGTTGCTTATTGGCCGGCACGGCGGGATATTCAACGGAGTTGACAAATATTCCCTTTTGGTGCAACAACCAAGCTGCTTTTCGAATATCCATTCCAGCCGGTATAGCTAAGGTTAGGATCGCAGCCTGTGGCTCTGCGTACAATCCCAAGTGTCTTAGTTTGCCCACCGCATAGGCCATATTCTGAAGTAACTCAAAACGTAGCCACGGTTCTCGCTCCATCACTTCCAATCCAGCCAATACAGTGGCTGCAACCGGTGGTGGAATAGAGGCTGAAAACATGTACGGTCGGGCGTAGTACCGCATGTATTCCGCCAGAGGCTTGGATGCTGCGACGAATCCACCACAGGTAGCGAAAACTTTGCTGAATGTCCCCATAGAGAGGGCTATTTCTTTTTCGCAGTTCAATTGGGAAGCTGTACCTCTACCTCCTTCACCCAAAACCCCTGTACCATGGGCATCATCGACGATCAATGCAGCACCATGTTGCAGGCACAACGCTGCGATTTCACCTAGCGGGGCCATGTCTCCATCCATGGAGTAAACGCCCTCTACACAAACGTAAACCGAGCCTTCCGTGTCGGCGCCGTAGCTCTCCAGCAGGTGGCTTAGATGGCTTACATCGTTGTGCCTAAATGCATGCGATTTTGCTTTGGTAGTCATCAGGCCATCGTAGAAAGAAGCATGGCTTAATTCATCGTAGATTATGGTATCCCCGTGCTCCGTCAAGGCTCCCAAAATGCCCAAATTGGTCATAAATCCAGAAGAAAACAGTATAGCAGATTCTTGCTGCTTGAATGCGGCCACGCGTTCCTCTGTCTCTTCTATGAGCTTAATGTAGCCATTGAGCAACGGAGGCCCGCCAATTCCAGCGCCGTACCTGTCCATCGCTTTCTTCACTTGTTGAATGACGTAGGGATGGTTGGCGAGGCCGAGGTAATTGTTGGATGCAAACATGAGCATCCTACGGGGCAAACGGGTCAGGGGATCAACCACCTCAACCTCCCTTTCTGAAGCACTGCAGACGGTTCGCCTATAGGTATGTTGCAGGACCGCCATAAACCGTGAAAATTCATCGACCCTTTCCGGTAGTTTTTTCCGCCTAGTCTGTAGGTGCATTGTTTTTAGGTTGGCAAAGGTAGTGTTTGTCATGGCTAAGTTCATTTTTGTGAGCACCAGGAGGTATGCTGCGCGTACAATCGTTCTAGGTAATTGGAAAGGTTGCCCTCTGCTCCAGCATATAAGTTAGGAATAGTGGCTGGCTGGCATTGCACCCGTAGGCCGTCTGTATCAAATGAGAGGTATGGCTCCGCAGTTATCCTTCCCAGATATACCGGGGCCCATTCATCAATCACACAGGCCTTCAAAAACGGCGCATTCAAAGCTTCCGAGACGGTAAATACCAATTCATAGTCTCCGTGGGGCCCGGCCAACAGGATCCATTCGGGAAGATCGGCATGCCTTTGTACAGTCAATGCCTCATCTATCAGCAAGTCGATCACCGGCACCTCCAAGCGACAACCGATGTGGTTAATTTCACATAATACTGCCAGCGCAGGAAGCAACCCATCGCTGCTGTCCATGCAGGCACTTGCAAAACCCCGAATGGTCTTGCTTTCCTTTAGTCTGGCAAACGGCTGATAGCGCAAATCGACAGATGCATCAAAAAAACGGGCATACGCAAATGCATTGCCCGCTCCTGCAAGCGATGTGGTATAGACATGGTCATCGGGAGCCAATCCACTGCGCATCAAAGGCCTGCCCGTTTTGATATGGCCAATTGCTGTTGCGCTGATCGAAAACCCATCGGCAAAGCTTGTGTCTCCACCCAGCACGTAGACGCCATAGAAGCTGCAGGCCGCGCTGATTCCCTTTTGAAGCGCTGTCTCCCAGCATTCCTGCCGGTGTTTGGTTGCCTGCAAGGAAAGTAACAGTCCCCATGGGACTGCACCCACGGCAGCCATATCACTTAGGGGGGCGATAACTGTCATCCAGCCGATCAGAAAAGGATCCGTATACAGCCCGAGGGTAATCTCCTCGTGTATGCCATCCGTCTTTAGCACCAGATACTCCCCGTTGCACCGAATGATCTCCGCATCAGCTTCCATCAGACCATTTACCTGCAAAGGATGTCTCGGAAATACGCCGGCAAGCTTTCGGATGAAGTCAATTTCGAGGTTATTTTCCATGGTATACTACGTCAACACGTTGATCTACTCGGATTAGGCCAATTCCGTTGTCGTCCTATCCCTGTCTTAAACGTTGTTAAAAATCTAAATTAATGTCCGGTAATGGAAATTGAATATTGCTAATCGATCGACTATTTTTTGCAGAAAATACTAAAGTATTTATAGCAATATCTAGCTATATTTGATAGGACGCTAACCTATTAGATATACTAAGTCCCATATATATATCCTATGTTTTTAAGTTCATCTAGCATATTGTCCCATGAAAGAAGATCCACAAAGAAGTGTTTATCCCGAAAATAACAAGGGATTGGAATTTGAAAAATTCAAGTACAAGGTTGAGTTGGTAAAATGGTTTATTGGCAGCGTGACGTTGGTGATCGTTTCCATGGTTATCGAATGGGGATTCCGGGATCGTGCGGCTGGATTAAGTGAAATAAAGGAATACGATAAATATGCAACGGAACTCATAATCCTAAACCACGACCCCGTCAAAAAACGGATGTTGGCGCAATATTTCTCCACGGTCACTCCCTCTGAAAAGCTGAAGCAGGGTTGGCTGGACTATTATAATCAAGTGGATAAGGAATATCAAGCGTTTATGTATCAGGATTCCCTTGATAGGGTTAGAATAGCGCAGCTAAAGGCTGATTCGAAAGCTTTGCTTGATCCAACGACAAAGAATGAACTACAGGAACTGGAAGAACGAATTATCGAAAGCAATAGAATAATGGCGCAACCGCTGATTCTACCCGATAAGCCAAAAGTGCAGCCAGTTGTCTACATACAAATTGGAGATAATGCCGGTCGAAGTAAGGCTAATATGCTAAGGGCAAAGATCGCAACAACCGGAATGCAGGCACCTGGGGTGGAAGTTGTGGAAAGTGCCAAGGGTTTAGCGATACATGAAATTCGGTATTTCTGGGAGGCCGATGCGATCTTTGCCAACACGCTAAAATCTTTACTGGACGCAGATGATATTACAACTGTTGTGAAATTTATACCAGCATTTAAGAGTACTACGAAAGAGGGCACCATAGAATTGTGGTTGAACTCAAATTATTAATAGCCAAAAATCATCCCATTAATTTGGTGCAAACGACGAATTGGGAAGAACGCGAGTCTTCCCAATTCCTTCAAACCCAAAAGACACCCACGGCAGGTGCTTCCCTCCTGATATGGGCAATTCGGGTTATTGGGTGTAGCAAATACTGATATTTCTACGTAGTTTGCAAAGCATTTCTCATTTTAATCCACAAGCCCAAACCACTTCACCGCATTTTGGTAGAAAACCTTATCTACCACTTCCCTGGGCAAAGCCAGCCCTTGAAAAGGCGTATCTATCAGCGAACTCTCCATCGTATTCGAAGTGACAAAAAACTCCCAATCCCTTTTCCAGTTATCTTCCATGGCCTGATTGAGTTGTTCCCGGGTTCGTTCACCGTTATCTGCCAAGTCTGTTCCGTACAGGATGCGGTCCTGATACTGAATAAAAAAATTACGTACTTTATCCCTATTCTCCGCTGTTTGGTAAAACACCTGCCCCATCCTAGCGGCCAGGTCCACCGCCATAGTGGGGAACCGATCGAGGCGCTTGGCCAGTTCATCCACGTCATATTCCAGACTGCCCAAGTGGGCACCCACAAACTTCAGATCCGGGTATCGTTCTAATACCCTATCCCTACGTGCAATCAGCTCTTCGTGGGAAGGCATGTCGGGGTGCAAATACATGTGATACTCCGGATGCCGCCCATAATACCGTCGGTCATTGTTGGTAGTCATCTCTTCAAGCGGCAACCAGCAGTTTTTGGGTTCGGCCAAGTGCCCCATCAGCACTTTGTCCCTCTTCTGAATATGGCTAAATATAGGATCAAACTTCGGGTCGTCGATCTGAATCAGGTTTCCCGCTGTGTCTCGGGATACCATGCCGATATTTTTCCACACCTTCACCCCTACCGCGCCTGCATCAAAGCAAGAATTCAGCCAAGCCAAGGTTTTCGACTCCCATGCAGGGTCATCCCAATCCGACACCGCAAAAGCAGTGACCATATCCACCCATGCCGGTGCTGCCCGATGTTGCGTCAGCCCGAACGAGTACTTGCCGTACACGTCTTCCCATCCCTTCGTATATTCCAATGAGACATTTACCAGTCGGAAGTTATGTTCCTTGGCTAATTCCACAAACAGAGAGCGCTCAGTTTCCAGATGCACGTGCACATCTGCCTTTTTAACCTTGGAATAATCCTCTATCCGATAAAATGTCCCATTTGTTTCACACGAAATCAAAATAACAAATAGAAGCAAGAAGATTCCGTTCTTTCTGATAGTCACGACAAATAAGTTTTGGGGTGAATTGTACTTAAATATATCAAATGAAACGCTATTACAAAAGAAAATTCCAATCGGATTGACCGCAAGAAGCACCTATTTCTGAAATATTTTTTGCGGGTGGTTCCAAAAATAGAGCGTCAAGACTATATTTGCAGGTGTTGCAAATAAATTACCTGAGGGTTAATGGGCTTTGGCTTCTTTTTTGATATGCCGTAGCAACAATATGAATCTTGTGTATTTTTTCTTATTTCACTTACCTTTTGATAGGAATGACAAACATTACTCAAATTACTCCAAAGCGCCATAAATCAAAAAACAATGATTTGGAAAGGATTTATGTTTTGGATGTTCTTCGCGGCCTAACATTATTTGGTATATTGGTTATCCACTCGTTTAATGATTTCACCACCATCCGAGAGGAGTCCATGGATGCTTCGTTGTTAAGCCCTCAGGATCGGATTCTCGACATTGCCATATCCAACTTATTTTCAAAAGTACTCTACAGTATCTTTTCCTTTCTATTCGGATTGAGTTTTGCAATCCAAATGAACAGTGCTATTTCAAAGGGGCAATCATTTTCGGGTAGATTTTTGTGGAGGTTGACTGTTTTACTAATGATTGGGTATGTGCACAGCCTCTTCTTCCCTAGAGATATTCTTCAGTTATACGCATTATTGGGTATGGCATTGATTTTAGTAAAAGATCTAAGCCCCAGCCGACTATTGTGGCTTTCTTTGATTCTATTTGGTTTGAGTATTGGCATTAGTTTTTTCAATGCGGATATAGAAAAAGAGGTAGTCCATCTTGCATCAAAAACCCGGGAATTTATTGTTGTCCAGTTTTTGGGGCTTTCGAAACTAGATTATTTGGTGCTTTCTGGCCGTTTATTTACGGTTTTCTCGCTTTTCATTCTAGGATTATATGCGGGTAAAAGAGGTTTGTTTAATAAGAATCCAGAAAACAGTGTTTTTTTTACCAAGCTGATGTATTGGAGTTTTGGCACAACCCTAGTTGTTGGGGGCATTTACCTCTATTTGAAACATACCTTCGAAGTCCCTGGCAAATACGTTGAGGCGGTGTTTTCAATAGAGCGCATGACACAATCGATTTTCTACGTTTCGCTACTAGTGTATTTGTACCGGTTTAAAATTCTCAAACGATTTTTCGACATGTTGATACCAGTCGGCAAAATGGGTCTTACGGTATATGTAACCCAATCTTTCTTCCTTATTTGGTTGTATGCGAAAGATCCTGCTGAAATTCTAGATTTTGGACTTGTTGGCGTCATGGCAGTGACCACTGGTTTTTTTCTAATACAGCTAACATTTGCATGGGTATGGATGTCAATATTTCGTTTCGGACCTCTGGAATGGCTTTGGCGCTCAGCAACATTTTTACAAGTAATCCCGATTTTACGACGCTAAATCAATCTGTTTTTTATTTAACTGCGAATATTTATTGTTCGGATCCTAGCCGATTTTTATCCGAACGGGATAAAATTTTTCTCAAAATTCCCTTAATTTAGCCACCTGAGCCCAGTGTTCCCAAGTGGCCTTGTCTCATTGAAGTAATATTGAATCGAAAACTCTCTTCAAATTTAATGAAATACACGAGATTTGCGCTGTGTGGCGCCTTTTTTGCGCTATGGTTTAGCGTAGGATGTAATCAGACTACCCGCCCGGCGGAGGAATCGCCTTTGGATAGACTGGATCCAAAACGGGCAGAAGCACCTTATCCACAAATTAATCTTCCCGAAGGAGTTGACTTAGAATCGCCCCGATGGCAGGGGATAGACCTGTCCCCTGTCCCCCCAGTAATGCCGCTTTCTGCCTCCCAGCAAAAAGAGACTTTTATACTGAAACCTGGTTATCGCATTGATCCAATCCTAACCGAGCCACAAATTAAGGAACCGGCAGCCATACAATTTGACGGCAACGGACGCATGTACGTGTTGGAGCTACGCAGCTATATGCAGGACATCGATGCTACCGGTGAACTGTTACCTATCTCCCGAATTTCCCGCTGGGAGGATAAGGATAATGATGGCTATTACGAGACGGGCGTTGTTTTTTTGGACAGCCTGGTATTTCCAAGGTTTGTGGTTCCTTTTGGCCCAAATACCATCCTGACCATGGAATCAAACGAAGACCATGTGTATAAATACACCGATACGAACAATGACGGACGAGCTGATAAGAAGGAGCTGTTTGCCACCGGTTTGGGAAGATCAGGGAATGTAGAACACCAAACCAGCTTCCTGACCTGGGCGATGGACAATTGGATGTACAGTACCTACAATGCAAAACGAATCCGTTGGACCCCCGATGGAGTACTACAAGAACCTACCGGGAACCCTTGGGGGCAATGGGGTGTGACACAGGATAATTATGGGCAGGTATGGTTTCAGGATGGAGCCGGTGGAGTTCCTCAAAACTTCCAGTTTCCCCTCGTATACGGTAATTATCGGGTTGAAGGCCAATTTCAAGAAGGCTTCCGTGTTCCGTACAGTTTGGTGAAGCTCGCTGACTTCGAACCAGGTATGCGGGAAACCAAGCCCGATGGATCGCTGAACAACGTAACCGGAGCCGCTGGAAACGATGTATTCCGAGGAGACCGCTTGCCCAAGGAATTGGTTAACCAGTATTTTTACGGAGAGCCTGTAGGACGGATCATTCGTCAGGTACGTTCGGACAAAAAAGAAGGTCTTACGTATATCCAAAACGAATACATAGAGTCGGAATCGGAATTTATCCAATCCATAGACCCGCTTTTCAGACCGGTAGATATCGCTACGGCACCTGACGGTACCATGTACATTGTAGACATGTATCGAGGGATCATACAAGAAGGAAATTGGACGCAGGAAGGAAGTTACCTGCGGACAAAGCTACTTCAGTATCAGATGGATGATATCATCGAAAACGGGCGTATCTGGCGTGTCACCTACGACGGAATGCCTCGAAGTAAGGAAAAACCCCGAATGTACGAGGAAACCTCTGCCCAACTGCTGAGGCATCTCTCCCACCCCAACGGCTGGTGGCGTGACATGGCCCAGCAGACCATCATCTTAAATCAGGATAAATCGGTTGCTAAGGAGTTGGAAAAACTGCTAAAAACCTCAGACAACGAATTGGCTAGAATCCATGCGCTTTGGACGCTGGAAGGCCTGGGTGTTTTGAATGTGCAACTGGTTAAGTCCCTTTTCACAGATCCTAGTGCTAAGATGCGGGTTCAGGCTCTTCGGGCTGCGGAAACACTGTATAAATTTGGTGAAAAGAGTTTAGAACAGTCTTTCAAAGAGTTGGCCCGTGATAGCGATCCAGAAGTTGCCATTCAGGCTATTCAGAGTGCCTATGTGCTGAAAATTGACGGGCTGGAGGAGTTGCTGAAATCAACCCAACAGACTGTCAAAGCGAAAGGACCCCAGTTGGTCGCCACGCAGTTAGCAGAGCGCATGGAAGAAGCGCAAAAATTGGCAGCTACTCAATACACTGCCGAGGAACGATCGCTGTTTGACCATGGAAAATCTATCTTTGATAGCTATTGTGCTACTTGCCATGGTCCGAAAGGACTAGGAACGCCGACGGGTGGCGCTGGAGGAGAACTGATCGCTCCGGGATTTTCAGGTTCTCCCCGGATTATGGGGCATCCGGAATATGCAGTTAAAGCCCTCCTACATGGGCTTACAGGTGCTATAGAAGGAAAAGAATACGAAGGGGTGATGATTCCCATGGCCGAAAATGATGATAAATGGATCGCATCCGTGGTTTCCTACATACGAAACGACTTTGGTAACAAAGGGAGTTTTGTGTATCCTGATTTCGTGGCTGAAATCAGAAAACACACCGGTGACCGAAAGGAAAACTATCGCTACGATGAGCTGATTCAGGAAGTTCCCAAAGCCCTTTTTCCCCAGGATAACTGGCGGGTGACGGCTAGTAGCACGGCTTTGCAGGGGGTAGGTTCTACGAGAGATCCCTCCTATGCATTTACCTATAAAGGATGGAAAACAGACGGGCCCCAACAGGAGGGCATGTGGTATCAGGTCAGCCTGCCTTCTGCAACTACCGTAACGGAAATCCAATTTGATACGGATGGAGATCAGTTCCCTGTGGCATACAGTGTGGCCGTATCTTCGGATGGGCAATCCTGGCAAGAGGTTGCTGAGGCAGCTGGATCTAAAGGGCTAAACTTCCTCGCTTGGAACCAAGAAGCACCTGTGAAAGCGGTACGCATTCAATCCAAGAAGAACGGGGAGCATCCCTGGGCCATGAAAAAATTAACGATTTTTGCACGGTAAACGCGATGAATGAAAGATAAATAACAAAACTGACTGTTGATTAGAATAATTAAACAACGGTCAGTTTTGTTCAAACCGATATCTTACATGTAGAAAGAGAAGGACGCTCCATTAATTGGATTGTTCGGAACCTTTTAGCCATAGCTTGAGCCAATAAGCATAGAGGGAAACCCTAAGCGGTAACACAAACCGCTCTTTTGCAATCATCTCCTGAATTTCAAAGAGAGAGCTACCTTCCATGAATTTCGCCTGCATTCGCGCTCGAACCTGCCGTTTTTGGAATGCAAAGAGTTTCCGATATTGGCCCCAACGAAATAATACGCCCAAACGGTGCCGCAAATGAGCAATTTGCTGAATACCGAAGCCTATTTGCAACAATGCATCGGTGTTTGCCTTTAAATTCAGCCGCTCTTGGGCTATTTTTCGCAGCTCCAAACCGTCTTGCTTGCGGTATTTGCCAATCTCCCGTTTCATTTCTGATTTCGAAAACTTCCGTTTGGAATAGCGACCGGAACAATTATACCGTACAAACGCCGCAAAGGTATCTGGCTTTAGGTAGCCGTCCCCAAGGTTTCCATTGTAGGAGCGCTTGTCAAAAAGAATACAGGGCCGGCCACATGCCATGGCATCATACACAGATCGTCCGATGCCAATGACTAAATCGGCGTTATTTATTTCCTTGTTTACCCGAAAACTGGGGTTTCGGTGCTTATCGATGGCGCTGAACCGCAGGTTTTCCTCTTCACAGATTTCGGACAGCCATTCGTTTGCTTCCTTGCTTTGGCAGAGTGAGAGAATTTTTCGAGGTTTTTCCGAGATGGGTATTTCCGGAGCAAAGGTCTCCAAATCTATACCGTTCAGTACTACTGTAGATGGAAACCCCAAAGATCCCAAATGGGCTCTTACTTCCTCCGAAACCGCTATGTGATAATCCGCCAAGGGCGAGGGCTGTTCCATTTCCGGAATCGGGCCATGACAAACCTGCAAAATTGGACCCTGCCCAAAAAGGAAATTGACGGTAGTATTGTGGCTCGCGATAATCAGCTCAAATTGGCGGCCTGATTTAAACGGTACACCCAATTCATCCTCGATACGTTCAGAGATCGCACCTCTGACATGGGTAAAATACGAGATTTCGTACTTTCTGAGTTTTTTTAGCGCCTTGATCAGGTAAAAGGTATAAAGCTCCGATCCTCCCACCGTTGCGAGATGATTGCAGGCCACCAGAATGCGTTTTCTTCTAGGTGTGGTCATCCGAATGATATATGGGTAAGTTTAGTTAAACGTAAGCCCGCTGCTAAAGGTTACCCATCTCTACCTATTGCTTTGTCCCAGACCAAGTACCATTTAAGCCGTTTGCGGTGTTTTCCCAGGTGCCTTGTACACTATGGGTTGTCAACGTACCGGTGAACGTGGTTCCGGTAGTTGCGGATCCTGCTGTAGCTTGGAAATCGCCATCCGGAGATACGGTCCCTGTGACTCCATAGGTTTCAGACATGGGCGTAGAGGTCGCAGTACCAGAAATGGTACCATCTTCGATGATCGTCACCTGCCAGGTTCCGTTGTCAACATTTCCTGAATAGGTACCGGACCATATCCCCACAAATTGCTCTACCCCTTCTTCAGGATCGTCGTCGTTGATGCATGAGGAAAGTAGCATGGACGCACTGAAAAAAAATGCTACTAGGATGTGTCGGGTAATAGTCGATCTTTTCATTTTTTTAAATCGGGTTAGTTATATACTTTCACATCGGACAACCGTGGATTTGTCATCATTGAAAGTAGCTTTCGCAGCAAAAAAAAACGTTTTCTGAAACAAACCGATTAATTAGAACCAAAAAAACCTACCTATTATGCTAGTACGACTGATTATTTGCCTAGGTCTTTTCTTTGCTATTCAAAGGGTACATGCCCAAGAACCGGTGAAAAACGATTCCATCATGATCACCATCTTCATGAAGCACCACCAGGATAAGAATATCGATGAGCTAACCGAAATACGGGAACGAAATGGATTTACCGAAAACTTTCCACCTGCATCGGCAAGGGTCATGTCTTGGTATGTCATGATGGGTATCGGACAGGTGGTCACTGTCAAAATTCCGGCATCAGAGCTTCGAAATCTGAATATATCGGTAGAACGAAGTGTTTGGGGTGCCTTTTCTACGGAGTTTTACCCGACTTACGATCTGTATCCGGTGATATTGGAAAATAAGGCAAAACTGGAAAAATAAGCAATCCCTATCCTTTAAGTCTAGGAGTATCCCTTTTTTGCACCAATCGACGCAAATCAGTGATCATTTGTTGTACTGTTTGTCGCTTACAAAAATACGTCTCATCACTGAAAAACTATTTCAGTATCGAAAATTTGCAATAGGCAGGTTAATGCATTTTGCCCTCTTTGCTGAGCTCGTTTTTAATGGCTTGAAAAAGCAGTTCTTTTTGAATCGTTTTTCCTCCGTTGGCCAAAGTTTTTAGCCCCACCTGCTGTACAATGTTCACGATATTCGCGCCGCTAAGGGTAAACCTCCGTGCGAGTTCTTCGATAGCTAGCCCATCTTCCCATGGCACGGAGTCGGGCAGGTTATTTTTCCAAAGGGTATAGCGCTCTTTGTAGCTAGGCATTTCAAAATCCACTACGGTCTGAAACCGCCGTAAAAAGGCTGTATCTATATTTGATTTAAAGTTGGAGGCCAGAATAACCAACCCCGGATGACTTTCTACTCGCTGCAAGAGGTAGGACACTTCTTGATTGGCGTATTTGTCGTGGGCATCCCGCACGGCCGTTCGCTTGCCAAATAACGCGTCGGCTTCATCGAAAAAAAGGATCCAGTCCTTATGGGCCGCCTTGTCGAATAATTGGGAAAGTTGCTTTTCGGTTTCTCCGATGTATTTGGAGACAACCAAAGACAAATCAATTCGGAACACATCCCTTCCAGTATGCTTGCCCAATAAGCCCGCGGTGAGCGTTTTACCGGTACCAGGAGGACCAAAAAACATGACCCGATATCCTGGTTTCACAGCCCGACCCAAGCCCCATTCGTCCATCAAGCGCTCGTGGTATTGAAGCCAATGTTCGATTTCACGGATTTGCTCCAACGTTTTTGTTGGAAGAACCAAATCCTCCCAATCCAGTTCAGTTTCGATGTGTTGGGCAGGAAACTGACTGCTGAAGGCGGGCTTACGGAGTCCTCCAAAAAGCAATTTCTCGAGGTATTCCTCATCCATCAACAAGGCTCCTGAATAGAATGGCTCCTCCTCTCCTGCTGATCCTAACCTGATAATCCCCTTTCTGAAAAGGATGGAATCTTTAAAAAGCGGCAGGTATTTTCTTCGAACATGCACATCCGTACCTGCCAGTAGATACAGGAGCGTTTCCCCAGTCGGAATGATACCCCGATGATTTTTGGTCCTGAGCCCTCCAAACTCCGGAAATTCTCCCCCTTTGGGAATGTACTCTGCCATTTTTTGGGACAAGAACTGAGGCGCCAGATAAGGCAAAAGTGTCAAAAACAACACCAAAAGGTCTTTGTTTTCGAGCTGAAGGCGATTAATCAGGTCCGCCACGGGGTCCTTTTGATCTAGGACGACGTTTGCCTTTGGCTTTATCAGTTTGTCTGATCGCCCAAATTCCCGATCTAAACGAGCTGTCAGTACAGCATCCAGGTAGCTTAGTATGCCCTCCATCCTAGCTTTGTTGGATTTGTTTGATCCGGTCTTTATAAATCAATGCCTTTTGGTGGTCCGACTGAATGGTCAGTGCGCGGTCCAGATAGGTAGTGGCTTCCTCAAATCGTTCCATCCCACATAAAACAACAGCGGTATCCGTCAGTAAATCTGTGTCATCGGGAAAAAACTTCAGTAAGAAGAGGTACTGTTTTAGCGCTTCCTCCCTCCTTCCCATCGCTAAGAGGTTTACCGCTAAAAAATTTCGCGAAGCTTTATCGTCTGGGTTTTCTGCCAGGGCTCGTTTAAATGCACTCTCTGCCCTTCCGTAATTCTTGGCTAAAAACTCAGCCCTTCCTACCTGAAACCAAATTTCCGTGGATTCCCGATTCCTTGCCAGTTTGTAAAGAAGCTGTAGTGCGGTATCAAATTCGCCTTGCTGGATTTGAAGCAGGGCAAGCTGGAAGGGATACTCCTGTTCCTGGCTGATCTCTGTCAATCGTTGGTATGCAGCTATGGCCTCGTTCGATCTGCCTTGATGGGTGTACAGCTTTGCGAGTGATGCAAAGGCAGGGACATAATCATCCTGAAGGTCCAACGCCTTGAGGTAGTTGGCCTCAGCCCCATTTAGATCTCCCTGCATGGCCAGCGCATTGGCCTCATTTACCAAGTAGTTGGATTTGGGTTCTAGTTCAAAGGCCCGCCGAAAGTGCGCGCATGCCTGCGGGAAATTCTTTTGCTGATGCGCCAGAAGGCCTAGGTTATTCCACACTGCTGGGTTCTGTTCATCCAATTCAAGCGCCCTTTCATAACATTCTCTGGCCTTTTCCCACTCCTGCTTGAAGAAATGCGCTACTCCTTGATTGTTCCAGTTAATCGCTTCTTCTCTCATCTAACCAAATAAGTCATTTTTAATGGATCGAGCAAGTCCTACCGCTGTATCTACCACTTGAATATCCGGGTATATAACTTCAATGTCATCGAGCGACATATCAAACGGTTCTCCTTCCTCGTAGTGAATGGGAAAGACAATCCCAAATTGAATGTCGGGCCCCCAATTGAATGAAGCCAGGTTATGCCTCCAGGTTTCCGAAATAGAAAACCAGCCAATACCCAAGGAGGCTCGGGCAAACGCATTGATGTCGAAGGTAAATTTGGGATTTACTATAATACTGCCTCTCGCATCAAGGATCAGTCCTTCCTGAGGTGTCCAGTTGATTTCTACTCCCGCTGCCGCTTCTCCCTCCAGTCCCAAGGTTCCGGCTATTTCTATTCCACCAGAAAGGCTGGCAATAGCCACGCTAACTCCCAGACCAAGGTCTCCACGGAGCGTTAGGCCAGCATCTGCGGGGATCACGAAGCTTCCGCTACCCCGTACGCTGGTTTCTTCTTCGTGATCTGGATTGTAAGTAATCTCAGCCGATAAATTTCGAAGTTGGCCTGGACCAAAACCTGCTTTGAAATCCAGTCCGCCACTTATCTGAGCCACCAAGCCCAAACTACGTGGCCCCAGTGGAATCGCAAAGAGAGGTATCTCTATCGTAGGTGCCCGAAATAGGTTTTTGGTATATTCCTTTCTTGGAAAAACGTCATATGTATCGGTTGCCAGTCGCGCGGTAACCTCCATTTCTCCGTTGGGAAGAAACTTTACCCCGGCAGTAGCGGCAAGCCAAGGGGTAAGCTGAAGGGTGAGCGTGCCACCGCCAAATACCCGTATGGTATCGTCAGGATCTCCCGAGGGTTGCCCATCTTCGCCGATGGTTCGATTGGTCGCACCGACTTCCAAGGATCCGCTAAGCATACCCCGGGAATAGGCAGCGTTGCCCATGATGGTCAGTGCCCCATTTTCATAGGTCACGGATAAGGTCGAGTTGATGCCGGGAATATCGGGTTGGGCCGTGCCGGAGACAAATACGCTGTAGCCTTCTTCTTCATTGCTTTTGGATACCCTGGCCTCTACGTTCCCGCCACGAATGCCGGGCACATCACCGCTGATGGCGAAGTTTCCTCCGATCGAAAATCCGTCCTCTCCATAGGTAACACTCATAGATCCCTTTTCGATACCGGGTATATCCAGCTCAGCTTCCCCTTCTGCGCTGAAGGTGTTTTCGCTGTAGGTAGCAGTTATCGTGGCAGATTTGACGCCGTTCACTTTCCCAGCCGGTATACCGATGGTACCACCGATTGTCCATACGTTGTCTTTATACTCCACATTGATTTCAGCAGGATCAAAAAGTTGTGAGTCAAAATTGAACTTACCGGCCAGTTCAAAAACTCCGGAGGTAGAGGCAGAGGCACCAATAGAGCCTTCTCCTACCCGCTGAATACCAAAATCAATATTGCCGGCAACGCCAAAACCTGAACTGCCCAAAAACACTTCCAGCGAAGATGAATTGATCTCAAATGGGGCAGGAACATCCAGTTCTCCAAAATCAAACAGTTTTCGAAGGCGTACTTGCTGCCCTTCAAAAACGACGTCTATATCCGCTTCGCTTATGAGAGGAATCGACGGGTGCACTTTGCCGATGGCATACAGGTTCATTCCCCCCACGATGTCAATTGACTCTTCATCCAGCTCAACGGGACTCATTTTTTTTAATTCAAAAAAGTTACGCAGGCGGTTTCTTAAACCGGAGACCAAAAAGACGTCAGTCTCTTGTTGTTCTACGTCATAGGGATGAGATTCCGATACTTCGACGTTTTCCTCATCAACCAATGGAATCATCGTAATTGAGTTGATCTGATGGGCTGCTGCGTCACCGTCGACTGTGATACGGAAACTTCCGGATTGGTAACCGTTTGCACTATATGGCACCACATAGCCTCCCCCCCGCTGCGACGTTTTTAAAAAGAAATGACCCTCCGGTACTTCAAAATTGCGTATGTCAATTAAAGCCTCTTTCAGTGGGTTCTGGACCGCCGTTGGGTTCGTAATTTGGGATTGAACAATGGTCGAACCCGCTACATCTATTTCCGGAGAGACCGACTTTACGTAAATATTGTAGTTCTGCACGGCCTGATTGGGATCTTGGGTCACTCCAGCGTTTCTATAATGGTTTAATACTCGTTCGATGTGCTGATTTTTTAAGGTCCTTACCCGCTGACCAAGGTCGTTGTTTACCCCACCTTCCAGCAAAATTAGGTTGCGAATGTCGTCTACGTTTTTATCCCCTCCCGCAACTTGCCAATCGACAATGTGTTCTACTTGATAGGTAGTAGCATTGCCGCCATTGTCCCATTTGGGGATTAATACTTCGTTTACGAGTTGAGTTAGGGTGCCTCCGAATGTGACGGTTGGATTATTTTTTAATACCAACGTATACTTGTTATCTGGAGCAGAAAGACCAGTTATTTTGCTTTCTATAATCTGTCGTACATCTTCTCTAACACTCCGGTTCCAAACCGATATTTGTCGGGTACTGCGTTCTCCGGATTTGGGAAGTTTGTAGTCTGGGCCGTCCCACATTGCACTCAGGTTGCGTTTCACCTTGAAGTTGTTCAGTTCCATTTTATAGGAGCCACCTTCTTCGGAAATTTTCCCATGGGGGGAAGCGGGAATATCGTCCACACTGACGGCAGGTGCCGGATTGGAAGCCTGTCGCTGCACATTTGGTTTGCTGGCCCCCTGCTGCAACGTATGGGTAAGCTCATGGGCCAATAGGTGCTGGCCATCTTTTGAACCGGGATTGTATTTGCCTTCGTTAAAGAAGATATCGTTGCCATGCGTAAATGCCTGCGCCCCCAATTCGCGGCTTAATTGCACTGCATGGCTGTCGGTATGGATGTTTACACCACTAAAGTCGGCCCCAAAGCCACTTTCCATATGTTTCCGCTCGCTGGTACCCAAGGGGGATCCCATGCCTTTGGAAGAACTAATCCCATGCTCCACGGCGGGGTGAAGCCGTCCACCGGAAGAACCGCGGGCCTGTACCTCTTCTTCCTCCTGCCTCTGCGCCTCCTCATCGGTGGATTTTTGGGCTATTTCTTCTTCTTTCGGCTGAACAACATCCTCAGCCTCTAGGGGCTGCTGCTGTACATCCGAATCGGTAACATCTTCCTCAAGAGCTGCCTGAACAGAAGCCTCCTCCTCGTATTCCTCCCCCATTTTGTGTACGGTGTCCTCTTCGGCTTTCGCTTGGACAGGCTCCTCTTTCTCTTCTGATCGCATCAAGGAGTTCCCAGTAAAAAAAGAAGCGTCACCTGGCTTCCGTGCGACCACCTGGTCAGCCGCTGCGTCTGCCTCTTGCTCAAAGGTATCATCGGGCTGATTGACCTCCATTTTAGCTTGAGGAAGGAAAAAATCAGCACTTCCTCCTTTTCTGAAGTAGCTATGCCCTTTTGGTTTAGATTGGGGGTTGGCCTTTTCCATGGTTTTATTGAATTATCACCATTCTACAAATACAAGTTTTTTCTGCCAAGGCAGCTTTACTACCCCTAGGGTAAAGGGCAGACCGTTCAACAGCACATCTTGTGCTTTTCGCTCTACGACAAGGCGGTAGCCATCGGCTTCTTCCAATAACGTGCCCTCTCGCTGGAGAAAACCGTTTCGTACCGTTTCCTTACCTGTGTTCTTCAGCTTCTTCCAGTTTTCCATCAGCGATTCTAGCAGAAGGTCGCATTTATCGAGTTGCTCAACGGTGAGCTCGACCTGCTTTTTAAAGGGTATCAATCCATCCCAACCCACTAAAAACTTCTCAAATCCAAGCTCAAATTCAAAGGGCTTTAGCCTGCCTGTAGCCACATAATGCAGCAGATGCATACCCAAAACCGGCCTTACTATCTTTTTTTCATCTCCTAGGACCCCCACATCTTGAAAAAAAGCGCGCAGAAACGGATGGATAAGGATTAGCCCGGCATGCAATACCGGGAGACTCCTATCCAAATCGGAAAGGGCTGTGTCCTGATTAACTATAGCAGATTTCGAGGAAAGCGTTTGCTCCTGAAATGCTTCTGCATGTAACCTTTTCGCGCCAGATTTTATATTTAAATGAGACTTGTCCGACATGACTAGTGATGAAATCGCATCGGCTGGAGGCTGAAAACCATAAATCGTACTCACCTGCTTCCAAAAAACAGCCCATGCTCTATCCGGTACGGAGAAGTCATCAAACAGTGCCAGAATGTGTTTGGATGAATCTGCAGATTTTGCACCAAATTCTTTTCTCATCCGTATCTCCAACCAACTTGTCAGAAACCATACGCGGTTTATGTGCTGTATGGTGCGATCAAAGGATTTATTCAACCGGTGAAACTCATCCAAATTGGTAGGCAAGTCCATTATATGGCCCATTAAATGGACTATCTCTTCTTCTCCGTGCTGTAAAACGAGCCTGTGCAGGGCCTGTGGCAAAACCAACACCTTACCAGTCAACTCCTTGAATTCTTTCAGTAAAACCCATTGCTTGCCACATGCTGCATAGGTTATATGCTTGGGCTCCATCCCAATCGCAAACCACGGCTTGGAGCCGAACTGAAGAAAGTAAAGCCAAGCATAAAAGCCTTTTTGAATATCATTTATGATCCTATATTTACCTGAATTTAAATTAGATAGGTACTCATTATTTAAGTCTTTTATGGGATGTGGATCTCTCCCCCATGGAGACTGTACGCTATAGATTGCCGATGCATCGGTCTTCTCAATTGAGGAAGCCGAATCGGTGAGTAGCCCTTGCATTTGATCCATTAACTGCTCCGTTAGCACCTGCGAAAGCGCGTTTCCGGAATCTTCGGAGTCCAGTTGCCGAGGATCCCATGCAATGGAAAGAGAGAGATCCGAAAGTTGAAGATGGTAATGTGGGGGAAGCTGAACATTCTCTGATAGCCATTTTTCGATTTGGGGAAATACTCGATTTTCCAAAAAAGTATGGATATTGCTTTCCACAGATTTAGCGGTCTCGGTAGATGCCGTGGTTACTTCAACGGTTACTTTTTGAATGAATATTTCCTCGCTAATCGTAGACATATTATTTGTTTTGTTCCCTTTTTTTTCTACATTTATACCACGGCGACAGTCGATTTTACTGGCAATGTAAGGCGGAGATGGAAAAGGTCGGTATGTTCACAATCTGGGTTTTTGGTACAAACGTTGAGCAGAGTTTCAGTCGTTAAGCTTCTGACTTCAGGTAATAATGTGACGATAACAGGCAGAAGTACAAGGAAGCATGCCCATGAGGGGTCATTCACTATCCGGAAACTAGCTGAATGGCCCCTTTCATCTTGATACTATGTTAGAGGGCCCTGCTATTGTCCCTCCCGTCGCACTTATTCGGATTCGCTCCATTCCATCAATTATCAAATTCCGACGGCCTACTCTTGGACCATCTAGGTAAATATCTACCGCCTCACCTAGGGTCGTAATCAAATTTTCAAAGAATCGCCTGTCCGACTCCCTCCCTAACACCAGAAACAACGAAGCTTTTGTCGCCTGCGTTTTGTGGTGAAGGTTTTGCCTTAGTCGCAAAAACCTAACAATGGGGTCATTTGTATTGGAACTTCCCCCGTACCGGTTGATCATTTCGATACTGACCCAGCTTCCGTCCAGCCAATCTCCCGTTAAGTAAAGCTCAAAGGGTCTACCGGTCGCATTCAATCTATTGAACACACCCATGATGATATTTCGCACGGAAAGAGGTAACTGGTTTTGGCGGGTGATGAACCTAGGATTCACCAAGGAATTTCCGGTTCGGGACAATTGATCGATCAAGCGGTACCACTCCGCCCATTTTCCTTGGTACTTGCCATAGTCATCATCTTTGTTTATGGGAGCAAATTCGCTTTGAAGTTGCCTATAGGTGCTATCGCGATACCTTCTTCGTTCTTCGCTTCGGATCGCGTTCAGTCTGAAAAGTCTATCAGAACGGAACATACCGTCTTCGGTATAGGTAAACGCAGGAGCATTTAAAGAAAGCGTGGTGTCCGCAAAAGTTACTCGAAACTGATCATCGTATGCCCGAATGATTACAAAACGCTTCAGTTCCTCGTTGAAATCAAAAACCAACCCATTGGGAAAGCGTTGGTTGAGTGCTTCGGTAATGGCATGCATGCGGCGCATCAAGATTTGTTCCAAAGGTACCAGCACTTCGGTGCTTCCGGCAACCTGAGACACGCCATTGATGGTGTATTCCCGCACTACCAGCCGGTATACCCTAGGCATTACCCCCACTCTTCGGGGTGTTCCCCGCAAGCTTCTAGCTAAATTGTTTAGGTAACTCAGCGTGCTTATCCAAGGGTACCTGGATTCCGCAACCTTGATATGACTTACGGCTTGGGTCTCTTCAACCACGGAAACCCGATAATCCAATGCCAAGTCCCCGATCACTTCATTGTTGTTACTTAACAAAATCAGCGTACCCGATCGGGGCACCCCCGCCATATGGCGGCAGGATCTGTGAGTCTGTACGAAACTTCTCAGCCTCTCATATTGCTGATAATCAAAGTGAAATAGACTAAAATCCAGGCCAAATTGCCGTTGAATATTGGTGATTGTCTGAAAGACATTTTCGCCATTTCCGCGTAGATGACCTCCTAGGTAGTAAAAATTGCTGTACTCACTTTCATTCAGCAGCGGATTTTCTCCCAAATTGTACCGGTAGGAAATTGGCGTAACCTTAGGTTGAATGGACCAATTTTCAAGCAAGCCAGGCTGATCTCGGTAATAAAAAGGGATACTGCCTACCACCCCACTTGCCGGTTGATCACCGCTCGGAATAAGCCGCACTTCGGTTGCTTCCTGTACGCCGAATGCACGCATCATAAAATAGAGTTTTCGAAGGTAACTAAGGATGCGCTGCTTCCTTTGCTGATACTCGGAATTGGCCGGTGAAGGGTAAAAATCATGCCGATATCCCGTCCCCACCAGTGTACCTAGTAAAAGGTGCTTCGGAAAAGCCCGAATGGAGGGGTTTTCCAGTCCGGAAAAAGTCGCAACCTCGGAAAGTAACCGGCGGTAAACATCCAACAAATCGCTCAGTAAGCGGTACCTATACTGATTGTACTGATACGGAACGTTGGCGGGGAAATTAAAATGTTGGCTCAAAAGGGTTTCAAGCTCCTCGCTAAAACTGGCCAAAGCTATATCCCCCTCCCAAAGAAATTGAACATGGGTTAAAATAGTTGACAATCCATCAGTAAACTCTTCTATGCTGTTTCCTTGTACAATGGCATCACGGTATAGCCGATCTAACTGCACCGGAGTTTGCGCGTTGGTTTCATTCAAAACTACTTTTAATGGGTGGATATAAGAAAGCCCGGATACTGCATTTCGAAGTTGATCGAACCGCTGAAAAATGGTGTCGGAAGCCACCAATGCATCCATTGCATCTGCTTCAACCAGTAGGCACCGTAGGATCGCAACCTGCTCCAGGCCTTGGTTGTCGCAGTTTATGTCTCCACAGATGTCCTGGTCTCGGGAGTAACTTTCCAAATAAAGCACCAGCACCCATTGAGCTAGGTTAGTAAGCCCGGAAAGTGGCAGTGCGCCATCGGCATCTCCATCACATAGCTCCCAAAGCGAAACCACCTGCGTGCCCTCCTCGTGAAACAAGGGGTATTCAGCTTTATCATCTTCAAAGGATCGGTAATGTGTGAATGTGAGCTGATCAATGTCGATAGATGTTTGATTCCGTGGACTGCCGGGAATGTTGGTCTTTAAGGTGAGCAGGTCTCCATCTGTAGTGATGCCATACCCTTGCCCTACTTGAATTTGTCGCACCCCTGCATCTTCTGCTACCGTTACCTTCAGCCCGTTCACGATACCTACGCCTATCAATCCGATGCGGGTGAGTCTATCCTGATCCTCAAAATAAGCTATGCTCTCATTTAACTGCGTATGTGTCAATACCTGATCTGCCTGATATTGCCGATAATGGGTAAGTATGCTGGATAACTTGTTAGTCATGGCCGTAAACTGTTAAAGGGTACCTAAATTCGTTCTGCCTAATATGATTTTTTCCTCCCAATCCCGATCATCTTCCGAGGCGCAATCAAATAGACTGCCCTGTGGGTAGACCGACTTCAAGTTGGAAAGCACCTCAATAAATGCCGCATCTGCGGCCTTGCTACCTCTACCTAGATGTTCCAGGAAGGCTCTGAATGCATTTTCAAACTGCACCAAGGGATGTTGATCATCTGGTATTTCCGGATTGGAAGACCCAATCCAACAGATCTTCGCCAGTACATGGCTAGGCAGTTCCTCTCTGATCAGATTTTCCAGGTAATCCCTAAATACCAAATCCGCTAATCGAAAACTATTGCTTGGAAGCACTACCGTTACCCTGAATGAATAGGGATCCAAGATGCCGTCTGCCTGGCAGTCCTCAGCGCAGAATGGCATAAAACGCCAGTTATCTGCCTCGGAGGGCTCAAAGGAAGGTCTTAAGAGTATATGTTCCACCAGAAAGATCCCTTCATCAAGTGTCTGGTCTGACACAAACTGCATAAATCGCAAAATCGCAGCTTTGATGTTTTGCCTCGAATAATAGCGATACTGACTGGCTATGATTCTCCTCGAATCTCTGGGTCGCTGTATGGCCGGATTAATAATACTGAACGAGTACCGGCCAGAAGGCGATTTGGTGATCCGGAAGCATCCCACATCCTCGGTTTCGTAACCAGATTCCTCCGTTTGTAAGAAATGATCATCAATCTGTTCCGGTGTCATCTGAGAGACTAGCTGCATCACGAGATAGATTTCCTCATAGGCTTGGTTGGGATTTCGATAGTTTTCGGTGGCGGAAAGCAGAATACTTCTATTGGTATCCAACATCCGCCAGCGAAACACCCGCTCACCTCTGGCACTGGTAAACTGATAGAGCTGCACAAAGGAGTTAGAAAGGTGTCTTCTCAAATAGGTCTTAAAACCCGCCAACAAGGAAAGCCGCTTTTCAAACCCGGAAACATTTGGACTATCCCAAACCTGTTCAGGGCGCTTTCGAAAGTAATCAAACGCATTTCCAGACTCTCCACTGATCGCCCCATACTCACGTAAAAAATAGCTTTGTGCTGCCAATACTTGGTCTTGAGCAGCATCTCCATATCTTTTTTTCATCACAAAGGCATATTCGCTGAACTGTTCTCCAAATCGAGCAATCAGGTGATCCAGCAGCATCCTACGTCTTTCCACAGGTTGATCCAAAAATCTCATTAACATATCGGTCAGCTCCGTATTTTCATACCATTCCCCCAAGAATTGACGGGAATCAGCCATATCGAGCACTGCTTGTGTAAAAAGGGTTTTCCGTTGATTGCCATGAACCGAAAGCAGATCCTTTACGTGGGAAAGGTGCTTAAAATACGTCGCCAGAACCTGGTCAAAAAACTGCAAGTAGCCTTTCAATTGCTTCGCCTGCGCCTTACGTAAAGTGCTTACATTCTCTGAAAGACCGGTTTTACCAATGCCGTAGTTCTCTGGAAAATCATTTCGGATGCTGAAGTACCTGTCTATGGCTGTAGAGCTCACCGAGGGTAGCGGAAAAGTGCCCGATTCCAGGGTATACCGCTCCTCCAAGGCTGCAAGGTTCATTTGCGCTTTGTAGCTATTCACCTTATCCAAATCCACGTTCAGCGGTAGCAAGCCTTTGCTGAAATTGAACTTACTCCTGTCGCATAAGTACGGCTTGCATCCCTCCCTAACAGGCACTACCCACCTGTTTTCATCAGACGGCTGATCACAATCCCCCAGCTGAATATCTTTGATTAGCTGAACTCCTGGAATATCCATGATTCGCTTGACAATGTCAGAAAGCCTGACTTCCGTCCGAAGTCGCGCAGCTATCACTTCACCGGGGTCTAAAAACCCGTGACGCAGACTGGGTCCCTCAAGGATTTGATCTGTCGATAATCCCTTTTCGACCATCTCGGCAAACGTGTAGCTTCTAACAGGCGGGGAAAAATAGCGTGAAAGTACGTTTTCAATCTGCGCATGGATCAATTCTTCGTCAGCCGTGGGCTGAATCTCGATTAATGCACAAACGCGCATGGGATGCCTGCCTATCTCGATGACATCTACCAAGTCCTCGCAAAGGTTGCGGTTCTTGTGGTATCGTTGGAAAATTTCCCTTCTCACCTGTTCCAGTGGCATGCTTCCATCCAGATCCAAAAGCACCCTGTGGAGCCCCTTTAGCTCAAAAGTTTTTTGGTGCTTAGGGTCCAGTCCTTCCCACAGGCCAGCGTCATAGGACATTTGACCTCGTTTACAATCCACATAAACCCGCTTGGAAAAGGGCACTAGCCACGCATTGCGGACGCCTTTGCAGTCGATAAATAACATCCGGTAATCCAGTTCGGTAAAGGCTCTTATCGGAAAGATATCTTCTGCCAAATGAAATTGGTCCCCCCAGCCACGTCGACGATCTCCGGCCAACAATTGATGCATAGGAAGCGAAAGCCGGTATTCCAAGTCGGTAATGGCATAACAGACGGCCTCCAGAATAGTAATGCCGGGATCATGGGTATTGTAGTCTGTCCATAGACGGGAGGAAAGAGACTCGATGTACTGCATACCCAGTTCCCGCAAAAAATGGAAATCTTGTCCGTCATTTCTGCGGATATTTTTGGGAATTGAGCTATGTTCGGGATTTGCTGCCATGACTGCTACCTAGGAAATGATCGTAATGCTATGGCTTTTTGCAGATACCAAAATATGTCTGGGGCTGGAAGGCATCACCTGTTTTTGGACAGAAATACCGTTTTTCATCCATACCAAATCACTGATATAAGCTACATAAGCAAGGTTTTCCAAGTAATAAATAAAGGGGCTTTCATGCAGGGAAACACCAAATTCAATTGAATTTTCCCTCCTAATTGCCCAAGGTGACAGGTACCCAATGATGGCCTGCTCTAGCAGATTCCGATGCAATGCAGGATCAAAACCCTGCCGAAACTTTACCGCTATTTGTATCCGAACTTCCTCGTAGACAGGATTGTCTAGGTACAGGTTACTAGCAGGAGATATTTTTGAGATCAAAAAAGTTCGCATCTCATTCAGCCTTCCCGTGCTAAAACGCGGTTGAAATCGATCAAACACATTTTTGTCAACCGTGTCGGGTATTACCAATAGGGTCGTCTCTCCCGGTGCCATAAAGCTGGACGGGCTAGTATGGTTTAGACATTTTGCCTTATAGACATCCGGAAACGCCTCCAGGATCAGGTGCTCGTAGTCCCACAAACTAACTGCACGGTTTTTATGCCGAAGCCGTTCACTCACCCGTATATAAAAGGCTGTGTCCGCTTCCTCTGGTCTACCTCCAAATGAATTGTAGGGCTGAAGTACTGATTTTACGCCGGCCAGCCGTTCGGTCATTTTCGCAATGCTGTTTGCAGGTAATCCTTGGGCCAAATGCTCTAAGCTGTTACCTCTATTTTCAAATTGAACCTCCAGCGCCTGTGGCAAGATGTTCATCAACTGACAGGAGGCATCGAACGCATTGGTTGATACGGCCCTAAGCCAAATTCCTGCCTGACCCATTCGGCTACTTAAATCAAAAGCTGTTTCCGGCAACTGAAAACGGATGATTCCGGACTTGAGCAAATTGTCGGTCCCGTCCGCAATGATTTGCTGGCTACTTAATGAAATCCAGTGATTCCTGATCAACACTTGCCATCTTGTCCTGTTTTGGGTCGCAGCGGGAGTGTTCAATGGGTTTTCACTTCCATCCACCACTTGAAAAAGCAACGAAAGTTGCTGATTGGGGGCCAAATCCCGTATTTGAATAAAAAGCTCTCCCCTTGCCAGTCTGGGAAAAGAAGCTAAAAACACCCGTCGCTCCGATTGGGGGAGGTGTGTTTTTTGGGCTACACTTTCCTCAAAATACCCAAAATCGTCGAACAGAAATAGTCTTAGTCCACTTGCCTGTTGCATGGGAAAGTTCTCCGATGTTTCGTATCCCAAGGTGATTTCCTCCGCCAAAGGCGTGTAGGGTTCATTGGGAATCAAAGTTTCCGGATGCTCACTGGCCATGGCCATGGCGTAAAATCGCGGAAATAGCTCATGCAAAAAAGATTGGTTTAAGGATAGCTTTATGCCCTTGTCAACAGGGAGCTTTGCAGCGGAGCTTAGGTTTAACTTGGTTTTATATACTCCTCCTTCTTTGGAAAACAAGGTTCGCTGACCTGGCTCTGCTTTGATCCAATTCAAACCCTCTCGTGTGTGCAGGTCATAGGTAAAATATCCATCGCCCGGTACCAACAGGTTGGTCGGGGCTGCATTCACCTGCACCTTGGATTCCTTCAGCGCCGTGTGGAGTGCCAAAGGCGTCAAAATCAGATGCTTTAGGTTGGTGATAGAAGCATGATTTGCAACGAAGTGCTGGGCCACATAGGCTTCTTTACTGAAATTTTGGTTGGTAAGGTTCCTATATCCAAAATACAGTGTTCTAAAGTCTTCGGATGTGTTAGCCCATTTGATTTCCAGGGATACGTTGGTAACCCGCTTATTTTCCCAAGACGGTTCCTGAACGTAGAAGCTGCTTCCCTGTTTGGGATAAGAAGAAAATGGCATGAAGGGCTTTGCTGCCTGGAGGACTCCCATATCGCTTTCAATCTGAGGAAGGCGGATGCCTTGGACAGAAGACCGCACTAGAATGGAGGTGCATGGGTTGGAGGAAAGGCCAAGCAGAAAGTCGTACATTCTAGAAGTAGTAACCGGAAAGCCAATACGCACCAACGGGTCGGCGCCGGATTCAAAGCCTTCGTGAACCTTTAAATCTGCATTCACCACACTTGGCAACGCTTCACTGAGCAAAAAGGCAAGCTGGAGGGTATTTCCCTGGCATCTACTGTGAAAGGCGCCGGCATTTATGACTGGATTTACGCGCATCCAACCTTTGGCCATTGTCCAATCCGCGGTCATTAGTGCGGTTATTTCTCCGGGATTTAAGGGAGACGCCAAAGGATCTCTAAAGGTAAAGGTAACTGAAAACTGCCGCGTGGCTCCTTCCGGACTCCTAAAATGCGTATTTGATAAGATGAAACCAAATCTCGCCAGCTCCAAACCCGGGTGACCAAAGGGCCACCACCTGGGAAATTTATCTGGAAATTCGGATCCCTTTCCATCCAGTGAATCGGCCTGCTGACTGAAATAAACCCGTTTCCTTATCGGGTCGTTACATCGGTTTTTGATGGCGACTACCTTTGCTTGATTGGCTGAAAAACCGTGCATGGTCCTGTAAAACAACTTCTTTCCAAGCCTATCCTTCCCTCCCTCAAATACAGTCCCCTCCGGGATATGCACCTGGTTGATTTTCGCCAATTCTAGGATTAAAAAAGCCCGGTCACCCTGTGCCGCTTTTTTTTCAAGGCGCAGAATATCCCGGTAGTAAAAATCCAAGTGGCGCTTCGTCAACATGTTCATGGACTTGGAAGGCCAATCCATCAATTTCAAAAACGCATAAAATAAACTCAAATGAGGCGCGAGGTTTGCCTCTGATTCCATCAACTTAATTTGGGATTTAATTTGGCGTATTAACCGCTGATAGGCATCTGTACCCTTGGTGGGTACCGCTTGCCAGGTTACCAACGAATCAAAAAATCTTGTCCAGTCTCCAATAACTTGCTCTGGGTATTTTGTATCAAAAAACGGAATGTACTCAGCAAAGTTACGTGCAAAGACCAACCAGTCTTCCGCTTCCAAATCCATCAGCCTGACATGGCTAGGATCCAGCTCGGGAAGAAGTCGGGCAGCCTGTGTAGTGCCGGATCTCCATAGTGGCTTTATTTTTTCCAATTTCTCAATAGCCATAACTGGGTTACCTTGCGTTTGCTTCTAGTTTATAAAAAGGGTACACCATGTTCTTGCGGGAATTCGTCGCTCGGATGATATAGTGCAATTCGATAAGGATGATACCCACCTGACCGGGCGCTTCGGACATGTTGATTTTTTCTACACCGATCCGAGGTTCGTGATAGAGAATTGCCGTCTCGATCAAGTCTGCCACGTAGGTGATGGTAGTCCGATTTAGCGGACTGAACTGTAGTTCATCCAATTGGCACCCAAAGGATGGCTGCATGATCCGTTCTCCTAACTTGGTAGAAAGTAAAATTTCCAAGCTGCTCTCGATATCTGCTTCACCGTTAAGCAGGCTTACTTCACCCAAGTTGTAGTCAAATGATGGAGGAAAACTCCATCCCCTACCCAAAAACGCCTGTTCATTTTCCATAGTCCTCTCAATTACTTATCCGATTAACACCGTAGGCTCCCCGGCAAGGATTGTTCCCCCGTGCGCCGTACTGTCGCCCATCCGTGCGGCAGGCATCCCTCCTATCAAGACCGTAGCAGATCCAGCCACGATACTATCGGGAGGCCCGGTACAGGTAGCCATATCTCCCACCCGCGCAGCAGGCATCCCCCCTATCAAAACTGTTGGTTCTCCTGGAGGCAATATCGGTCCTCCCACATGCGGCACGGTCCCGGTTGTCATCGGGCATACATGCATATCGGTGATTCTTGCAGCGGGGCTTCCCATTTCTATTGACTTAGATTTAATTAATTTGAACGATGGACCCCTTCAACACCGCTGCCCCGGAGGTTGTAACTTCCGCACCGCTATTTCCTTCGGCTTTAAATTGTGCTTGGGCCATAAGCGTCACGTTGTTGCCTTCCAATACAATATCGCCTGTACTTTTAAGCGTAATATCTTTACTGCTTTCTAGGGCAATGCCATCCTCCGAAAGTGTAATTTGATGACCGTGATCATCCTTCAGGGTAAGGACATCGTCTTGTTCGCTAATTGTAATTTGCTTTCCATTTGGCGTTTCCAGTTTGACGGATTTTTTCTCGTCGTCAAACAGCAATTGCAGACCACTTCTGCTAACATATCCCTTTTCATGATTGTCGTCCGTTGCAGCAATAGGTGTAGGATGTGCACTGCTAGGAAGCATCCCCAAAACTACCGCCTGATTGGGGTCTTCGTTTATAAACCCTACGATCACCTCATCCCCAATCTCCGGCCTGAATACCATGCCCCTTTCTGAACCTGCATCCAAGCTGCTCCATCGACACCAAATTCCCTGTTCTTGCTCATTGATTATGGGAATCCGCACCATGATTCGTTCTTCTGCCTCGGGGTCATCCTGTAGCTGAGTAACCACTCCGGTTTGCAAACCCCGGATCGCAGCGTACAACCCTGATGCTGGCGCAGCGTGAATGTTATGAGATTCCGAAAACCACTCCGGATTCATGCCAAACTGAATGTCTACGGTCCAGTTTCCTTCGGCGAATTGGTGAAATACGCCACTTACAAAGACATCCCCACTGAAACGATCTCCCACACCCTCCAGGGTGATCAGACCTCCCGGAATCACCTGTGACACACCCTGTACTCGGACACGTCCCCGTGTTTTGGCAAGCTGTTGGAACAGCCATTTGGCGTTTGCCCACTCCTGCAGCTGCACGTCGCCTAGCTTTCCACCGTGTTTCAACTCCAGCGTTTCGTGCTTCATAGATTCAGCCAACGTTGCCACAGATAGATTACCATTCAGTGCCAAACTAGGGTCAGCTCCTTCTACATGTACTATTCTTTGATCGGTCAAACTCCATCCCTGGGCATTGACCTCGGGGTATTGATTTCGCCCATCCATCTCGGCATCGAATTCCAAGATGTTACTTCCGAAACTTGCTGTACCGGTACTCTCTTGATCCAAATTGGGCTTTTTGATCGAAATCTCCCCTCCGTCCACCGCACAAACCATCCCATTGGCTTGGGCTCGAGTGACCATAAAATCCCAGTCTGAACAATGGTATTGTATCAATTCTGGATGAGCATAAGCGGTATCTTCAATCGTCGCAGACAATCCATTCCGAGTGATAAGCGATTCCATCACCTCACTGTCCTTATTATCGTAAAAGTATCCACTACGACGGGTCGATGTCATCTTGGTAGCGGCATCTCGGCACTCCACCATGAGTTGGCTTCCCCCCTCTCGAATACGAACTCGCTGGGAAATAACAATTCCCTGAAATATCCGATCCGTGGCACCATGGTATCCTAAAAAAACCGAGACTTCTGCTCCCGGAAGAAAAAGGGATTCGTTGCTAACCGGAAAATCGGATAAGGATGGATCTCCGTCCAATATCGTAAGCTTGGCATAGGGTACACGATTTAGCTCCTTATGGATCACGACAGCTAGAACCTGTATGGATGCCGGCAGTTCGGTACCATCCACCTTGATCGTATGGGATACAAGATCCATGCTTTCTGCTGCCGACAACAATCTTCCAGAACTCATACCTATTACTTTTTAATGGGAGGAAAGTAAATTTCCTGACCTGGCTGAAGGTTTCTAAAATCCAACAGCTTGTTTGCTTTGACCACTTCCAAGTAATAAGAAGCATCCCCGTAGATCTGAAAGGCCATTAGCGGCAAGGATTCGCCCGCGCGAACCACCCGGTAATGGGTCAGATCAGGAGATTGGTTATTTTCCTTGGCAACCCTCAGGTCATCCTCGACGAACCCCTTGAATTTGGCTTTGGCAACCGCACGCAGGGGGGTTCCGTCAGACCGAAAGAGTTTAAATTCCACGTTCATCTCGGTGAGCGATCCTTTGAACAGGAGGCTGCCCCAGGAGATCATCACATAATTGGGTTTGTGTTGGTCCCCGTTGTAATCCAATACTACCTTTTTGAATTTCTCCAGATCATCGATGATTCCATCGGCTGTCCGTGGACGTTCTGGAATAATACCTGTTCGGTCAAACACAAAATCTATCTGCAATTCCTCGGGAAGCTTCTTGTTAAAGCGCGGAGAAGCTGCGCTAGTGCCGGTTGCTTGCTGTGCATCCTGTTCGATTTTGTAGGTATACACGTACTTTTCCGGGTTCAACAATGTAGAAAACTCTCCGTCCCCCACTTTATTGTTGAACTTAGGATCACTGTATGCGACCACTCTTAGTTTTTCCAACTTGCCTTCCGACATGACTTTACCGTTCTTTTTGAAGTCTCAAAACTTCCATCAAATCCTCCATCAGTTCAGCCTTTTTTTTATTTCCGTCTTCCTGAGTACCCCCGGGCCGATTGGGACGCTGACCTTCCCCACCGTCGGCGACATGGATACGAATCGTGAGCTCTTTAATTTCTATGGGCATCAGGACAGGGTTTTACAGTATTGGTAAGCCAATTCAATGGTTTCGACTACAAGCTTGCTTTCCTGCGCGTTAAACTCATCCACTTCCCACTTTATCGGAAACGCATGGACCACATTCCATGTCATTAGAGGTTCATGTTCTTCGTTTAAAAGCTTGATGGTCAAATCCCGCAGCTCGAACTCAAAGTTCTCAAAGCTGTCCATGCACCAGTCGATTAACTTAGAATTTACCCGAAGTCCTCTCTTTAGCACCAGATTGGCGTGTTTCGTTCGCACGGGCAATTTGTATTTAAACCGGTTTTCTCCTCCCTCTGCTATTTCCTCGGTGTCGATACTCACGGAAAGCCCAGAAACGGACTGAAACTGAGAATCTGCCGTCTCCCCATCCATGCCGGTGAACTCGACACTGAAATGAAAGCCTACAGGAGGATAGTTATTCGTCATGATCAGTCGTTTTGAATGCTTAGCCCTTCGTGAACCAACTCCATTGACTCGATGGCTACTTCGTTACCGTCTGCCTTTAAGTCCGTCGATTGTACTTTTGTAGGCCACGCATTTTTAACCTTCCAACTCACTACCGGCTCGTGCTCTTCGTTTAGCAGGTTGATGGTGATATCTCTTCGTTCGATTTGGTTAAGTGATACAGAATTCCACCACGCATAGAATTCGTTATCGCTCTTAAATGTGCCTCGCTTTAGCGTAATGTTGCTGAACTTCTGAAGACCTGGCATTTTGACTTTGCTGTACTCGGGACTAGCCCCATGACGGTATTCGATGACCTCGGTTTCCACATCCAGTCCGGACACTTCCGTAAAACCAATTTTTGTTCCTCCCCAATCAACGGAGAAATGAAACTTTGACAATGGATAACTCATGATTGAAATGATTTATAGTGAAACCTCTTATGACTCCTGCATTTTATGCGAAAATTTCAAAATGATAAATTCAGCTGGTCGGACGGCTGCCATGCCGATTTCTACGTTCATGCGGCCCTCCAGAATGTCAAGTGCCGTCATCGTTTGTCCCAGGCCTACCCGAACATAAAATGCATGCTCCGGCTTGGCTCCTGCCAATGCTCCGGCCCGCCACTGCAATACCAAAAAATTCTCAATCATCGCCCGCACCTTCACCCAGGTATTGGCATCGTTGGGTTCAAAGACAAATTGTTCGGTTGCTTTTTTTACCGACTCTTCCACCATGTTAAAGAATCTCCTAACCGGCACATAACGCCACTCATTATCGTTTCCAGCCAAGGTACGGGCACCCCAAATAAGTGTACCTTTGCCGGTAAATGACCTTATCGCGTTGATGGACTTGCCAGAGGTAGTATCCACATTGAGCCTGTCCTGCATTTCGTTGGTTACCTTTACAGTTGGCTTAACCACATAATTGAGGGACACATTTGCAGGGGCCTGCCAGACTCCCCGAGTTCCATCAACCCTTGCGTATACACCTGCCACAATTGCCGAGGGCGGCAGTACTACCTTCAGTTTATTGATCCCCGATTTTATTTTGTTGTAGGTCGCACTATCCACTTCTTCTATTTCACTCATCGACATTCCGTCTAATACACCATCAGACTCCATATCCATGTCTTCAATATCCAAAAGTGCATCTACCAATGCAGGGTCAACCAAATCCATGATGCCCTGGAGCAAAGTGGCTACATTGGCGGCGTTGATGGCTGCCAAAGCATCGGCGGAGGCTGTTTTTACCTCGGCCCCATCCGCAGCGCCGGTAATACTCGCCTGTTGATCCGTGAGTGTTTGAATGAGTGTGCCCAGATCTGCATCTGATTCCAATTCAGCGGCAACAGCCGAAGCCGCATCTGCCGCCGCATCTGCAAGATCCGCATCAGAAACAGCCATGGCTGCTACGTTGTTGGCGTTGTCGACGATCTCCTGCATCAGATCGCTATATTCTGAAAGCATGGTAGCTAATTCACCCAAGGAATCTACAACGGAATTCCGGTTAGTGAAGGCATCGGCGTCATCAAGCGCCTGCAATGCTGTATTTGCATCGGTAATCGCCGCTACCTGGGCAGGTATACCAGCTATTATGCCGTCGCCTTCCGACATAATATCGTCCACTTCATCCAAGATATCTGTCACCGGGGTGGAATCCACCACGGTATGGCTAATTGTAATTTCTTCGGGATCGTAGGCATAGTTTAGGATGGTTTCCAGATACGGATAATATACAGCCCCATACTTTCTGTATTCAATTTCCGACGTAATCATATCCCGGACTCCTTCCGGAGCTCCTATCTCTGTAGCAAGGTGATCGGTATAGGTATCGATAATGGCAAATCGGTCACCTAGCTTGCGGCACTGAGTAAGTGCACTGTTGTACACCGCATAAAAATCGGCTGAATCGGGTAAGGAGGTAGCATCGGGAAACAAAATGAGCGTAGGCTCATCTTCCTTTTCCAGCGCCTCTAAACCCGTAACCAAGGCCGCACGCGTAACAGGGTCCACATCCGGTGCATCCTCATATACTCCCACGGAAACTATATAGCAAGGTCCTCCTCCGTTGGCAAAGTAGGCCTGCATCGAATAGTACATCAGAAAGGGCGATTTATCATCCGAATCAGGGGCTTCTACCAAGATACTTCTGTCGCCACTCTGCTCACGCACTGTAACCTGAATACCGATTTCCGCTTCCGGACCACCAAAATACCCCTCGTACTCGAGCATGGATACGATTCTGGTCGGAATATTGATCAGGGTATGGGACGAGTCCTCCTCCTGAGCCTTGGCCTTTTCGGTATAGCCGATAAATGCCGGGATCGCTGTTTCTACTTGTGCAACAGAAGGAGGAAATTTGGATATTTCCTCTATGTACACGCCGGGGGTTCTGTAGTTAGTTGCCATGATTCCTAGAATTATAAATAGATTTCAGATATGAGCTTGTCTCCTTCTCGTTTAAGGAATTGAATATCGGGATTCGGGAAGGGGTGTTCACTGGGCCATTGCGGGCTACCGGAAAAATCCGACTCCAAATCGATGGGTACAAAGCCATCCCGTGTCAGGGGCTTTACGTCCGTAGTTTCTACAGAAAATGCGGCTTCCGGTTTTACGTACCTCCAATAGGTAGCTCTATTGGCGAAGTTTAGGTAAAAGTCAGTCGGAGTCTGCTTTAGGGTACCATTTCCATTCAGAATATTATAAGCACCACTCTGCCCTTGCATCGTTAAAATCAAAAGGCCTTTGCAGTCTGAGGAAAGAGTGATCCCCAACTGTTCGCAAAGTGACCTTTTGACACTGGCATCAGCAATTATTCCCTCGTTAAAAAATATATCCTCTTCCACCGCAATCGGATTATGCGCATCGCCAAGCGGAAAGCGCTCCAGATTATTGCACCAAACCATCGCCTCATCGCTAAGAAAAGGCATCTCGGTGTAGTGCTCGAAAAACGGGTCTTTATAATACAACCCAAAAACCAACGTAAGGTCTGGGGAAACAGGAATAAATGATTCCTGCATATTTTCTGAATCCCTTCGAATCAATGCATCCCAGCGTGTAGGGCTGGATTTGACGACTATTTGGTGGCCCTTTAGCAACCGAGCCGTATTTCCTACAGGCATCCAGGAAAAAAATTGCCGCCAATCATACCGTTCCAATTGCCGATCTCTGGCTCGATCGTCCAACTGCTCAAAGCTGCTTGCTCCCAAGTCTAAAAAGAACCGGTGAAAAATCCGAACAGAAAAGAGCGTATGGTATGCAAGGACAGTCATGACTCCCGGTGTTTGAGTGAATTTTCTACGGTCTCTATTAATGGACCTGTTCCCGATGCTTTTCCAGACTGTATAGGCAAGAGGCATATTTTATATAGAACCGAAGGCAATTGCCTGCCTCCGAGCGTTCCCCATATAAAGTTCAACTCCTCAAAGGAAGGACTAAATAAATCTACCGTAAACCGGAAGGGACCAACGGATGCCATGGAACTTACTTCCCGGTCGTAGGAAGTGTTAGCCTGTGTAAACACCTTCTTGGACTGAAAATATTCCATCACTACAGAAACGTCCTTTAGTGCTTGCGCATACTGCGTTCTGTTTGCACTGAAAAGTGCAAATACATGAATATTTACAATCGGGTTTCGATAGACCGTTTGACTATCGCCTTTTAGATGATTGGGGAAATTTTTGAGTGCGGGCTCTTCCTGAAAATTAACCATGCTCATCACTACCTTATCCCGCATAGCTTCTGCCATATCGGTTGGGCCATCCACAAAAGCAATATTATCCAAAACTACTTCAGAATCGTCTAAACCGACTTCTCGAAAGTAGCGGTTTACCTGCTCGGTCAGTATTTGAAAAATTTCGAAAATCATACAAATGACCAAATTTCATTAGTAGTCCGACATAGAACATTCATTGTGGCTAATTAGGATATTAGGCTTTTTATTACGATAAACTAAACGTTTCTTCACAAAATCAGTAACCAACCCCATAAAAATGTCGATAGCTATGATAACCTTTTATCTGAGTTTTTCGCAAACGACAAAATTAATTACCGAACTACTCAAATTTGGTATTATTAATTCGTAAATCCTAATCGGAAAAAAGATATTTTCTGACTTTCGAAATTTTTCCTTTTACAAAAAAAAAGCTTTATAAACAGCTACTGTATTTATTAAAAATATTATATATCCAAAAAAATTTCATATAACTTTTTACTAATAAAGCGTACTTCAAAGGTTCCGAATGGCCACAACAGTCCTAGCACACTGGAATAGGCTGCCAAACGAGCCTCCGTGTGAGAAAAGCAGAATTAATTAGCGATCAGGAGCTTCCTGGTTTGTCCCTTTGGACTAAAAGGTTTCTCCTACCTTTTCTAAGATCTTATAGGTAATCAAGTAGGTGGGTCGAATTCCTTCCATCCCCAGGGCACCCGAAGCCAATGTGCTGCCAGTTTCCAGGGGATTATCGGAGGCATAATAGGCATAGAGGACTTTCACATTTTTTCGGATACTATTTCGGATTTTACTGGAGGACTGTATCGCCTTTTGATAGTGTGCCCCCTCCATTTCCAATCCGATGGCTTTCCAGGAGGATTCCATAAAGTATTGAAGTACATCTCTGTTTTGCAGGGATGTACCGAGTACCGATATCATGGGTCCCTCAAATACCTGCAATCCATACCCTTCAAAATCTACAGATTTTAGCTCGTTTTTAAACGGATAATTGTCCGCTGTACCCTCGAAGACATGACTACTTGGAATCATTATATCTCCCTTATTGCCTTTTAGGATGCCCGCCTTACCCATGATAGAGGCAGAGATGATGTCCAAGGGAATCTTTTTACCATTTTTTTCAAAGGGCTTAAGGAGTTCGTCAAAACACTCGTAGGCCTGTTCTCCAAAAGCATAATCCATCACGATCAGTACCGGCTTCTTTTTTTCATCCGTTGGAAGGACCACATTCGGTATCAAGGTCTTAGATACCATTTTACTCGTATCAATAAGTTGAACACCGATATTGGTACCGCTTACATCGGGAAGTTGGATTAGTCCATGTTGTTTCGCATAAGCCTCAATCTCTCGAGCTTTGCTGTTTTTTCCGGCCGTCCCAATCTCAAGCGCCTCTTTTTCAATGGCCTCAAAGGAATCCAAGCCAAGTGCTTGATGACCATAAATGGTGTTTAAAAAGCTATGAAGGTTCGCGCTGATAATGTGAATTGGACGGTTGATAAGTGCTTCCTCGTCGAGCACCTGCTTGATCCTCTCTGCCCAAAGTTCGCCATAGACGTGGTGCCCCACCCGCTCTCTCAGCGTTGCCGAAAAGCTGATTTGTCGGTCCTTCTCATCTTTTAACTCCATCATCGATAACTTACCCAAGTGATAAACAATTGAGAAAAGGCTATTGGTGTGGTTGGAAGATTCAAATTTTTCGACCGCCTGATGGGTTTCTTCGAAGGTTCTGCCGGTGATATGGCTAAGGTAGGAACAGGCTGCCTCCCTACTGAAATCCTCGTCTCTTTCTTCCTTCTCCACAATTTGCTCCAGCATCTCCCAGTTTAAATTGGTAGCACCCTTGGGCTCCATACTGTTTCGGGCAATCTTTTTGGATTCGATAAACAAAAAAGTCAGATGGGTAAGAATATCATAAATGTCACTTTTTCCACGGGTCATTTCCACGTACATCTGATCCTCGTCAACCCGGTAGCAGTTTCGGCGGCGTTTGGCGGGAACAATGGGGGTAAATCCGGATTTTTCATATCCCTCCCTACTGATAAGCCTGATATACCGGCATTCTTCTATACCTCTTGGAAGCCGCTCCATCACATAAAGCAACCCATCCAATTCGATTTTTTCGGGGTCTGTCACCGAGCCATAAATCTCCGGACTCAAAATCAACAAGGAGTCAATCAGGGATTCCCCAGAAACGCCGGTTGGCTTGTAGGTACCTCTCGTAAAAAGGTGCCGCATCGTGATGTATAGACGTTCAATGGCGGATCTGGATTGTTGGGCTTTGGTTCGCTTCATAGGTAACTCATTTTTGCTTCAATAGTGTCGTATCTCTTATCGGCATAACCGGTTGACCTTCAGTAAACAGGCGTATTTCAGTTCGAAAAAAACTCCGATAAACCCGGTTTATTTGATTGGATCGTGCATGCACCTGACTGGATCCCTAGCCTGCAAAGATAGCCGAAATCCTTCGGTCACGGGACTATTTAAGTTGGTCACCAAACATTTTTTTAAACTTCTCCACCTTCGGTCGTACCACAAATTGGCAATAGGGCTGTGTTCCGTTCAGCTCAAAATAATTGGTATGATAATCTTCGGCTGGATAAAAATTCGCAAAAGCGGTCACTTCAGTTACAATTGGTTCCTCAAATGCCCGCTCTTGCTGCAATCGATCGATTAGTCGCTGTGCGATCTGTTGTTGTTCCAGAGTATGGTAGAAGATCGCTGACCTGTACTGAGGACCTACATCTGCTCCCTGTCGGTTAAGGGTAGTGGGGTCATGTATGACGAAAAAGACCGCCAATAGATCCTCAAAGCTCACCACTTTCGGATCAAAATGCACCTGCACCACTTCAGCGTGGCCTGTGGTTCCGGTTACCAGCAATTTGTAGCTTGGATCAGTCACATGGCCACCCGAAAACCCCGATCTGACCTGAACAACACCCTTTAATTTCTGAAAAACCGCTTCGGTGCACCAAAAGCACCCAGCCCCTAATGTGGCTACTTCCATACCCTCCGGTGTGTTCACCGCTGTTGTTGGCAATGTTGTCATGACTGGTTTGTTTTTTTGATTGGTTGAATTCTAACAGGCCCCTTTGGTAAAAAGTTTTTGTCCACCTCAATTCCTGCCTGGGTTACCGAAATTAAGTTGTCCCGGTACAGCTTCATCATCGCATGGTGGACGTCTGGCATGAAATGCCGCCAAGCATTTGGGTACATCCAACGTACTACTTCTGATGGACAAAAACTAGCCATCCCACGCATTCTACACATCTCCAATATAGCGATCTCCAAAATAGCTAGGCTCATGATGGAAATAAACTAAGTTGGCCGTTCCCTCTGAATGCTGAAAAATCATAGTCTGGCATGGTTCGGTTGGATAGGTATTTGGTGCTAGCTGCTTGAAACATCTGCCGAATGAGTTCGGCCATCGTGCCCTCCCCTTTCATCCGTCTACCCCAATTGGCATCATTTAGGGAACCCCCGTGTAACGATTGAATCTGATTCAATACTTTGGACGCACGGTCAGGGAAATACCTCTCCAACCAATCCCGAAACAGATCACCCAATTGACCGTTGAGTCGAACCACCGTGTAGCCTGCTTTTAGGGCGCCGGCATCTGCACTTTGTTGTACGATGGAGGTCATGTCTTGCAGGTTTATCCCCGGGATAATCGGGGCCACCATGATACCGCAGGGAATCCCATGTGCTGAAAAATCGGCGAGCAATGTCAATTTCTTTGCTGCTGAGGCTGTTCTGGGCTCCAACATGGATTTAAGTGAAGGATCTAAGTGGTTGATGGAAAAGTACACATGAACAAGGCGATGTTTAGCCAACTCAACGAGTAAATCCATATCACGTTTTATCAATACATTTTTGGTGATAATGCTTACCGGATGCCTGTAGGCAAGACAGGCTTCCAATATTCCCCTCGTAAGTCGATAGGTACGCTCTGCCGGCTGATAACAGTCCGTATTGCCGGAAAGCAGAATGACTTGCGGTTTATAGGATATACATTCAAAGGTTTTCTTTAAGGTTTGGACGATGTCCTTCTTTACCAAGATGGTTGTTTCAAATCCCAAACCACTATCGTAGCCCCAGTATTGATGGCTATTCCTTGCGTAACAATAAATGCAACCGTGCTCACAACCCTGATAAGGATTTACCGAGTAATTTAACAGCAAATCGGGGCTGTCGTTTTTGCTTAAGGGATTCTTCACCTGTACTTCAATAAATTTAGTAGCAGGTTTTTCCGTCAGGATTTCTTCATCCAATCCCTCTATAAATTCCTGAACCAACTCACTTTGTTGGAATTTATTGGGTGGAGAATACCCAGCTCCTCGGCCTTTGGTTAGGTGACGGTTCATTTGGGCCAATTTAATACTTTTGAACCAAACACACAATCAACTCCACGCAATCAGGGCTTGCAAATCATGATCAGCGTAGGAGGGAAATTCTTTAGGGTGAAAGTTGTTTTGATACTTTTAAAATAGGGAGCAAACTGAAACTTTAGTAAATAGGAATAACAAATTTGGATAAATGCCCCGCCATTTTTTAATCCAGAACTTGATTTTTCGTAAATGGCCACCCGGGAATCCTTGGGTATCAGTGAAAATGGCAGCGATGATAAAATCAGGTCTGCTTTTTGCCCTTTTAGATACTCATCAAGGTTTTCTGCCGAATCACAGATCACTTGGATGTTTGGCTGCTTGAACTGCTTTTTCAAATTAACGCAAAAATGTTCGTTGATCTCAAACACAAAAAGTTGCGCCTCGGGATGCATTCTTTCGACAATACCCTGTGTGATACTGCCGTCACCGCCACCTAACTCCACGATGAGGCGCGCATCTTTAAAATCGGCAAATGAAAGCATCTTATTGACCAATGATTTGGAACTAAAAGTCACCGCTCCGGTGGTTTTTATGTTAACAAAAAGCTCTTTAAAGAGAGATCCTCTTCCCATATTCCTTGTGTGATTGTTTTTTGAATAGGGACAAATATAGTTAAAGGAAATCTGACATCTATACTGCAGGGGAATATTACCTATATCAGGAGCGTTTAGCCGACTTACTTACCGTTTAAATACATGCTTTGTAGGAAGCAGGCACCACTCTTCCAAAAGATACCTATTTCTGAATAAAACTATTTTTATATGTAAACCGGCCGGTTAAATTTGAAAGCTCATTGTTGATGTTCCTGTATGTCCTGTAACAAACGTTTCGGCTTAATTTTCATTTTAGGCATTTTTGCTTCTTTTTCTTTTGGATTTGCACAAAGTGACCCTTCCGGAAAAAAGCCTGTCACCCAAACCTACTTGATTCGAAATGCAACGGTCATTTCCGAGCCGGGAGTTGTACAGGAGCGGCAGGATATTCTATTCAAAGACGGGATCATTACATCCCTGGGGAAAAACCTTAGTGCTCCCCCGGAAGCAGCAATAATAGTAGGTGATTCGCTGTTTGTATACCCTGGGTTCATTGATATGGCCAGTAAGGTGGGAGTTTCCAACCCGCCCACGATAGAAAAGCCCAAAGATTTTGATAGCTCCAATCCAGACAACTACTTGGCTGGTATTCATCCTCAGATCAGTGTGCTCGATCATTTGGATACCCAACACCCCCAGCAGGCGGAATGGCGTAAGTTGGGGTTTGCGATGGCACACAAAATCCCGATGGGAATGGGCTTATTACCCGGCAAGACAGCGGTTCTCGGGTACACCCAGCCCCATGAACCGATGGTGTTGATGGACGATGCAGCTGTCTATGCTCGATTTAGTACGGTTGGTGGGATGTATCCGGCAAATAACTTAGGGGTAATGGCCAAGTTTAGGGATCTGTTTGAAAACGCCAAGTTGTTGGATATTCATCAGACCCAATATGCGTCCCAAACGGGCGTACGAATTCCTGAAAAAAACCCTGTGCTGGAGAGTCTGATTCCGGCTACAGATAGAAAAAAAGCACTTTATTTTGAAACAAACACGGAACTAGATATAGGTCGAGCCTTACGTTTGCAGGAAGAATACGGGTTTAAGTTAATTTTGGGTGGGGTAACCGAAGGTGAAGATTACATTTCTACTATACAGGCCCGTCAGATAGCGGCAGTATTAAGCCTGAACCTGCCAGAGGAACCCAAGCAAAAGGCCGACTCCACGCAGAGCGAAGCGACCCAAATCCTTTCTAGTAGGGTTTCCGAAGCATACGAAAGCCGGTTAGCATTAGCCGCTAAATACGAAAAGGCTGGAATTTCTTTTGCTTTCACTACAAAGCAGCTCTCCAAAGAAAAATTATTTACCAACCTTCGCCTACTGATCGAACATGGACTTTCTGAGCAAGCGGCACTCGCCGCACTGACGGTCAATCCGGCTAAAATACTCGGCATAGAACGGACCGCAGGAGATATCCGAGTAGGCAAGCTGGCGAATTTCGTACTATCCACCAATCCGATCTTCGACCGCGAGGCGCAGATCAAATACATGATTGTGAATGGCCACGTATACGAGTTCGATATCCAAAAAAGCGATGCCCTGGAAGCAACGAATGGTGTGGAATATTGGAATTACCATGCCAGTACTCCCGCTGGCGAGTCATCTGGGAATCTCGCGATCTGGCGTGAATCCGGAAAATGGAAAGGTGAAATCACCATCGATGATCCCGAAAAGCCAGGTCAAAAAACCATCCCACTGGAGGATATTAAAAAATCGGCTACCATGTTGAGTTTTGGGTTTAGCTTGGATTCGAGAGATCGGAAAATAAAGCTGTCCGTGCATGGCGATGTGACAGGAGCTAGCTTTAACGGAACATTGGATGTAATGGGTACGGAAAGATTTCCATTCAAAGCCAAAAGGACGGAAAAACCCACTACGTGACGCAGTACCTGCCAAATACGACTCACTATGGGATGACCGAGTTGTACTCGAAATTCCCTCTTAAAAGAAATTCGAAGTAGACCGTCCTCAGTAAATCGGGATAATCTACCTCATCAAAAAGCAATTAGACGCACATGCAACGTGTTAAATTATTGATGACTCTTGCCGCATTGGCCTCCTTTCCCAATTTCCTGCTAGGGCAAGAAACAGCGGCTAACAATTACCTGATCAAAAACGCGACGGTACTGACCATTACCAAGGGTATCATGGAAGATACCGATGTCTGGGTATCCGATGGCAAAATTCGCCAAATCGGAAAAGGCCTTCGCGGATCGAACGCATCCGTTGAAATTGATGCCAGTGGCCTGTTCTTAATGCCGGGAATTATCGATGCCCATTCACACATCGGGTTGGAGGCCGTCAATGAACCTACCAGCCCCATCACTTCAGAGGTAAGTATGCGGGATGTCATCAACCCCTTTGACGTAGGGATCTATCGGGCATTGGCCGGTGGGGTGACCATTTCCCATGCCATGCACGGATCTGCCAACGCCATAGGAGGGCAAAATGTTACTCTCAAACACCGGTACGGTACCAAAGACCCTTATGCCTTGGTAATGGAGGATGCACCCCGAACCATCAAATTTGCACTCGGGGAAAACCCCACAAGGGTACATGGCCGGGGTAAGGGATTGCAGCCCAGAAGCCGAATGGGCGTAGAGGCCGTCATTCGCAACGGATTTGAGGAAGCCATTCAGTACAAAAAGGCCTGGGAAACCTACCGGAATGCCAGTAGCCAGAAAAACAGTACCGAAGCACCTCCAAAATTTAACGCCCGCCTACAGACCATTAGCGATATCTTGGAGGGGAAAATCATCATCCACTGCCACTCCTACCGTGCAGATGAGATTTACATGCTGATCGAGCTTTGTAAGGAATACGGAATTGATAAGATTGTTTTTTCGCATGTCAACGAAGGTTTCAAAGTAGCCCCGGAACTAGCCAAATACACCATGGGTGCTTCGATCTTTTCCGACTGGTGGGCCTATAAATTTGAGGTGTATTACTCTACTGCCTACAATGCTGCCGTATTGGCGAAAAATGGCGTGATAACCTCCATCAATTCCGATTCAGGAGAAGTGATCCGCCACCTATATCACGAGGCGGCCAAAACGCAGCGATATGGAGGACTCAGTGATCAAGAGGCCTTAGCCATGATCACCATCAACCCGGCCAAGCAACTCGGTATAGATGATTTGGTTGGATCTATTGAAGTAGGCAAGCAAGCCGATTTGGTTCTCTTTGACAAGCATCCCCTATCGATTTACGCGATACCGCAAATGACATTCGTAGATGGCATCAAGTATTTTGACCGGAAAGAGGATGACTCGGATCAGCGACTTAAAGTAAGCCCAACCGAAATCGTGGAACCAATTTACCTGTTTTCCCAAGACCATAGTTGCATGCAGGACGTGGAGTTTTATTTCAGCAACTTTGGCCGAAATCTCTTTGAGCACCGACACTAATTCGAAAATGCAGGTTACAAACAGCTCCAAGGACAAGTAATGACCGCTAATAGACACTTAATTACGCACATGATATTTTCCGCAAAATACTTCCTCACCCTAGCAGCCTTCGTAGCGTCCATTTGCTGTCTGTTCGCACAGGAGGAAGGCACCGTGCTGAAAGCAGAAAAGGGAACATTTTTACTGAAGGGTGGTACATTGGTTACTGTAACCCATGGAATCCTTTCGGATACCGACCTGCTCATCGCAGACGGAAAAATCAAGCAAATTGGTAAAATGCTCTCTGGAGACGAAGCGCAAATTATAGATTGCAGGGGTAAATCTGTCTATCCTGGCCTCATAGATTCGGGGACCCGACTTGGCTTGGTTGAGGTGAATTCTTTGGAGGAGACTAGAGATTACCAGGAAATCGGCCACGTCACTCCCAATATGCAGACGCTAGTGGCCATAAATCCCAACGCTGTAGCCATTCCCGTGACACGTGTTAGCGGAGTTACTACCACGCTGTCCTTGCCCTCCGGTGGGCTTTTCCCCGGGACTTCCGCATTGATCCACCTGAACGGATACACCCCGGAGCAAATGTATGCCGGATTCAAAGGAATCGTACTGGCGTTTCCCCACACGGGGAGAACAGGACCCAATGACACCCGCAGCGAAGAAACCGTCGCTAAAGAGGCAAAAGAAGCCATCCAAAAATTGGATGAGGTATGGAAAAATGCAGTGGACTATCACACGTTGCAGGCAGCGGGAGCGTCTTTGGGTTATTACCCTGAAATGGCCCAATTGGCAAAAGTCCTGCGAAAAGAATTACCACTTATCATCGAAGTGAATGCCGCTAGTGATATCTTGAGTGCCCTGGCTTGGGTTAAAGAAAAGGATATACAGATTATTTTTAGTGGGGTTTCGGAAGGTTGGCGGGTAGCCGAACACCTGGCTGATGCGGGAATTCCAGTTATTACCGGACCCGTACTCGCAATTCCTTCACGGCAGTCAGACCGATACGATATCGCCTATGCCAATGCTGGGTTGATGACCAAGGCTGGGGTAAAAGTTGCTCTCCGGACCAATGAAGCGGAGAATGTGAGAAACCTCCCTTTTCATGCGGGCTTTGCCGCAGCCTACGGCATGGGGCAAGAAGAAGCGCTAAAAGCCATCACGATCAATCCCGCCCAGATATTTGGATTGGATAAAGAAATCGGATCATTGGAAGAAGGTAAATTAGCCAACCTATTTGTGTCGGACGGAGACCCCTTTGAGCCGAGGACCCAAATCCACCATGTTTTTATACAGGGATATAAAATTCCGCTCACCAACCGGCAAATTCGACTTTATCAAGAATTCATGGACAGAAGTCCCGGCTTAGCGAAGTGATTGCACACATTAGTATGCAAAGACTGTCTGTTTTTTCCGAATGACCGGTATATTTGCCTAATGCAAACTGGGTTGTCGGCTTTTCGGCCTTTAGAGTCTTAGTTTGTTGCCTTGACCAATGACAACTACCCGTAGAATGAAGAAAGCCACTTACCTCATTTTGTGCGCCATTTCGGTTTTTTGGGCCTCCTGCAGCGAGCCTAGCCACGAAGCGACTATAGTTGAAATCATTTCCTCCATTAAATCGGACTATGCTCCTGACAAACGAGTGGCACTCTGGGAGATCACTTTTGAGGATGGCTTACTCAAAGGAGAAACCAACCTACCTGATGCGCTGATGGAGCTAGTTAGACGGATTGATGAAAGTGGCGTATCTTACCAAAACCAGGTAAATCTACTACCCGATAAGGAACTAGGCGAGCAGACCCAAGCCCTAGTTACCATCTCCGTGGCAAACATTCGCAGCCAACCGAAGCATTCTGCCGAATTGGCCACCCAAGCGCTATTGGGCACTCCTTTAAATGTATTAAAGAAAGAAGACAGCTGGTACCTAGTACAGACCCCAGAAGGGTATATTTCCTGGGTGGATGCAGCGGGAATTGCACTGAAATCCGCGCGGGAAATGGCCCTTTGGTCCGAAGCAGAGAAACTGGTATATACTGAAATGCTGGGTACGGTATTTTCCAAACCGGACAGCTACCAATTGCCCGTTTCAGACCTAACAGCCGGCAATATTCTGAAGAACCTCGGTGACGAAGGTGGTTTTTACTCGGTTGAATTGCCGGATGGCAGAAGGGGATTTGTGCCCAAAGAAGAAACTCTGCTCTATGTATCTTGGCTAGCTTCCAGGGAATTGTCGGACGAAAACCTAATCGGAACGGCAAAGCGCATGATGGGTGTTCCTTATTTATGGGGCGGTACCTCACCCAAAGGATTGGACTGTAGTGGGTTTACCAAGACCATTTTCTTCCTGAACGGCATGATTATTCCCCGCGACGCCTCCCAACAAGTACATGAAGGGCAAGAAGTGGATACGTCCAAGAACTGGGATGACTTAGAGGTCGGCGATTTACTCTTTTTCGGAGTGCCTGCTACAGATAATTCGCCTGAACGGGTAGTGCACGTAGGTATGTGGATTGGAGACCAATCTTTCATCCATTCACGGGGAAGGGTGAGAATCAGTAGTTTTGATCCCAATGATGAAAACTATGACGAATACGAGTTAAACAGGTATCTACGTACGAAGAGAATCCGCAATACTACTGGAAATAACCTTTGGAAAGTAAATAGCCTAATCCAATAGCTGCGAAACAATGTACATTCAAATCATTCCACTAACACGCAATAACAAACTATAATGAAAAAATCCTTTGCCATTTTTCTACTTACCCTTGCTTTCTTTCAGGTAGAAGCACAGGAGCTGCATTACGGTTTTACCAAAGATAACCTGGCAACCCAAAAGCAACTGGAGGCAAAGTTCCTTGAAACGGTTGATTTCTCCCGTTTTAGAGTACATCTCGAGACCATCAGTTCCGAGCCACATGTGGCGGGCAGTGAAGCAAACCACAAAGTCGGAAGGTATCTAGGCGAAACCATGAAAGCTGCCGGATGGAAGGTCGATTTTTATCCCTATGATGTCTATCTGGCGCCAGAACCAGGCGAATCACTCGTAGAAATCATTACGCCAATAAGGAAGCCACTCAATCAGCAGGAATATGTCTTACCGGATGATCCATACTCCAACCATCCCGAACTAAAGAAGGGATGGAATGCCTATTCAGGCAGTGGCGATGTAACGGCTGAGGTAGTGTATGCCAATTACGGTACAAAAGCCGATTTCGAACAATTAAAGACGCTCGGTGTCTCGGTAGAGGGAAAAATTGTCATTGCCAGGTACGGTGGTAACTTCAGAGGCTATAAGGCAAAGTTTGCCGAAGAATACGGGGCCGTGGGCCTGCTTATTTTCACCGATCCAGGTGACAGTGGCTATGCCAAGGGGTTGGTGTATCCGGATGGAATATACTACAACGAAAGTTCGGTACAGCGGGGATCCCTATTGACGGTGCCCTTCACAGGGGATCCCTTGACACCTTTTGAGCCTGCGTTGCCCCTTGACGGAAAGAAACAGGTAACTCGAAAAAAGCCAGAAGACACGGAGCTGCCCAAAATTCCTGTTACTGCCATTCCCTACGGGTCTGCACAGGAAATTATTGGAGCTATGAAAGGCAAGCCGGTGCCTACAGGGTGGCAGGGAGGATTGCCTTTCACCTATCGGGTAGAGGGTGGAGATGCACTTACCGTTCGGTTGAAAGTCGAACAAAAACGGGAATTTGTTCGGATCAATAACGTGGTAGGAATGTTAGAGGGAAGTACGTTTCCCGACGAATGGGTTATCCTTGGGTGTCACTACGACGCATGGTCCTTCGGTGCCACCGATCCCAACAGTGGAACCTCCATGTTATTGGCGCTCAGTGAATCACTTGGAAAAATGGCCAACAGTGGCCAAAGGCCCAAAAGATCTATTCTCATTGCCCATTGGGATGGCGAGGAGCATGGGGTGATCGGTTCTGCTGAGTGGGTAGAGCAACTGAAAGAGGAACTACAGGCCAAAACAGTTGCCTACATGAATTTTGATGCAGGCGTGGCCGGAAGAAATGTCCGAGGATCCTCCTCCCCCAGTCTAAAACATCTCATGGCAGGAGCTACGCACGCGGTTACTCTCCCCGACTCAGATCAAACCATTTTTGATTCTTGGGCAGGAAATAACGCAGAACCGACGATGGGGGCCTTGGGTGGAGGCTCAGATCACATCGCATTTTACATGTTTGCCGGAATCCCTTCGCTAAGTGGCGGTGCAGGTGGCCCCACGCTTTACCACACGAACTACGATAACCTTCACTTTTACGAGAAATTTGCAGACCCCACATTTCAGATGGGTGGAACCGTGGAGCAATGGGTAGGAATCATGGCCCTTCGCGCGGCAAATGCAGATGTAATACCCTACAAACCTAGTCGCTATGCTCAGGACCTAGTCACCCATTTCGAACAAGCAGAGAAACAAATCCATGCATTTTCCGCAAACTTCTCAGGGTTTTCCCGTTCAAAAGCGGCCATCTCAGACTTGGCATCTACGGCTGAAAGGTTTGAGCAGGCACTTGAAAGTGCATTAGATAATAATACACTGTCTAACAAGCAGTTGATACAACTGAACAAGAAATTACTCGAATGGGAAAAAAGCTTTCTGATGAAAGAAGGTATGCCCTTCGGTGGCTGGTATCAATCCTTGTATGGATCGATTGATCCTTTTAGCGGTTATGCTTCCTGGGTACTCCCCGCAATTCAGTATTCCATAGAGTTAAAAGACGTCTCCTCCATGGAAAAGTGGGACCGCACTTACACCGAAGCCATAAAAAAGTTGTCACAGCGCATCGCAAACTCCATGGATCTAATGAAAACAAACTAAAACCGTGGGAAATGTAAAGGTATCGGCCACTGCCACTAGTGAATCCACGGTATATCCCATCCTGTTCACGATCAGCTTTGCACACCTGTTAAATGATTTGGTGCAGTCGGTTATTCCGGCTATTTATCCCCTGCTCAAGGATAACTACGTATTGAGTTTTACCCAGATTGGGTTGATTACTCTCACCTTTCAGGCCACTGCCTCCCTACTCCAGCCTTTTGTCGGATACTTTACCGACAAAAGGCCCCAACCTTTCTCCCTGGCTATCGGCATGGGCTTTTCCTTGCTGGGTTTGCTGCTCTTGGCTTCCGCAGCTTCGTACTGGGTGATTTTGTGCGCGGTTGCTTTGGTAGGCATGGGATCCTCGGTTTTTCATCCCGAATCTTCCCGTGTGGCTTATTTGGCATCGGGCGGCAGACGGGGTTTTGCGCAGTCAGTATTTCAGATTGGCGGCAATGCTGGCTCCGCCATTGGTCCCTTATTGGTGGCCTTGGTAGTTATGCCCTACGGACAGGGAAATGTTCGCTGGTTTGCCCTAGGGGCCATGTTGGCGATTTTGGCATTGTATAAAGTAGGTCATTGGTACCGGGCTAATATAGCCGCGCGAAAGGCCTCGGTGGGAAAATCCTTTACGATTTCCCATCATGGACTGTCCATCGGAAAGGTCAAAACTTCGGTTGCAATCTTGCTGGTACTGATTTTTTCCAAGTACTTTTACATGGCTTGTATGACCAGCTATTTCACCTTTTTTCTCATTGAAAAGTTTCAGGTCAGCGTAGCCACGTCCCAGGTCTACCTGTTCGTATTTCTCGCGGCGATAGCGGCGGGTACCTATTTAGGTGGGCCTATGGGAGACAAATACGGGAGAAAATACATTATTTGGATTTCCATACTTGGATCCGCTCCTTTTACCCTACTCCTACCCCATGTTGGCTTGGCATGGGTGATCATCCTTGCCGTAGTGATTGGGGTGGTATTGGCTTCTGCCTTTTCCGCTATTTTGGTCTATGCCCAGGAGCTCTTGCCCGGCCGCGTAGGCATGATCTCCGGACTGTTCTTTGGCTTTGCCTTCGGGATGGGGGGATTGGGTTCTGCCCTTTTGGGCAAGCTTGCCGATCAGACGGATATCCAATTTGTGTTTTTGGTTTGCTCCTTCTTACCACTGTTGGGCCTGATCACTTGGCTGCTCCCCAATCTGAAGGAGAAGAAGGGACAAGCCTAAATCGTACCTTTTACCCGTGATTATACAGGCCCAAGCATCAATTGGCCTAATATGAGATTATGGCGTATATTTATGGTAGGCAGCAGTAGTCTTTGATTAACCAACCCAAAATCACCATGACGCATCGATTTCACGTAGTCACAGCTACATTTCCGGTAGTCTTTTTTGCTGCCCTCCTTCTTTCCGCCGAGTCCTCTGAGCGGCAAAAAACCCATCCGGTTGAACCATTTTCGAACACCGAAACTGACACTACTGGGCAAATTTCTACGCTTACCTACCAAAATCCTTCATTAATGGTTGACCTAGGTGTGGGTCTATGGGCTTGGCCATTACCCATGGATTGGAACGGCGACGGCTTAATGGACCTCGTCGTTGCCTGTACCGATCGCCCTTCTAACGGCGTTCATGTGTTCCTGCACAGCGGAAAAACAGACCCCGCTACCTTGCTGCCCATCTTTGAACCCAGCTTCCGCATGGGACCCGCAGGAAGGTCACCGCAAATTTCCTACGTGAATAACGAGTGGCGGGTAACCACGTCCGGTGCCTACTACCCCGATTTTAAAAACTCCGGGTTTGAATATCCCCAAGTACTCGGCGATCCCGATCAAATCCATTTAGGGGAGGGCCGTATACGGGCAAATCAATGGAAGTTTGTCGACTTTACGGGAAATGGGGTACTGGACTTGGTTGTTGGTATTGGCTTTTGGGGGGAATACGGCTGGGATGATGCGTGGGATGCAAACGGCAAGTGGAAAAACGGTCCCCTGAGAGGATACACGTACCTATTGGAAAACCGTGGCACCGATGAGCAACCCGACTACGCAAAACCCAGGAAAATTTACACAACTGCCGGTGAGGCCGTTGACGTGTACGGGATGCCTTCTCCAAATTTTGCGGATTTTGACGGAGATGGAGATTTAGACTTACTGTGTGGGGAGTTTCTGGATGGCTTTACCTATTTTGAAAACGTAGGAACCCGTGAAGATCCGAAATATGGACCCGGAAGGAAACTTTCAGTTGCCGGAGTACCGCTTCGAATGGAACTTTGCATGATTACCCCAACGGCCGTGGATTTTACAGGCAATGGCATTGTCGATTTGGTCGTAGGTGACGAAGATGGACGGGTGGCCCTGATTGAAGGAACGGGCGCCGTTGTTGACGGTTTGCCGCAGTTTCTACCCCCTAAGTATTTTAAGCAACAGGCTGATCGGGTAAAGTTTGGAGCACTCGCCGCACCGGTGAGTGTGGATTGGGATGGAGACGGTCTGGAAGATTTGATCGTGGGAAATACAGCGGGATACCTGGGTTTTATCAAAAACCTGGGAGGAAATCCCCCGCACTGGGCACCACCGGTGTACCTGGCAGACCAAAATGGCGTTATTCGCGAACAAGCCGGCCCAAACGGCTCTATTCAGGGACCTGCGGAAGCCAAGTGGGGATATACCAATCCTTCCGTAGGAGATTGGGACGGAGACGGACTGCCGGACATCGTAACCAATGGGATTTGGGGTAAGGTGCTTTTTTACAAAAATATAGGCACTAGGACAAACCCTAGGCTGGCTTCTGCTATCCCATTGGAAGTAGACTACGCGGGTGTCACCCCTACCCCAGCTTGGACATGGTGGAAGCCTAAGGGAAAAGAATTGGTCACCCAATGGCGCACTACACCTCACCTGATAGACTGGAATGAAGATGGCCTGATGGACTTGGTTATGTTGGACCAGGAAGGATTTTTGGCACTATTTGAAAGAACACGAAATGCGGATGGGTCTCTAGGCTTGGCACCGCCACAGCGCGTTTTTTGGGGCGAGGGAGTTTCAGCATACGATGGAAGCGGACGGCCCCAAAACGAAACTTCGGGACTGTTGCGGATGAATCAACGCGATGCAGGAGGAAGTGGTAGACGAACCTTTACTTTTTTTGATTGGGACGGCGATGGCATGTTGGATATTTTGGTCAACAGCGCCACCAATGTGAATGTATTAAAAGGACTTGGAAAGGATTCTGAGGGGATGTGGCGGTTTAAAGACAACGGTCCCGTGCACCATCATCTGTTAGCAGCCCATTCCACTACTCCTACCATTGCCCAATGGGAGGACAAGCGCTATTTGGTCATCGGTGCGGAAGACGGCTATTTCTACTACCTACCTGTCCCCTAGGCAGCTGACAACTACCCTAGTGCACCATATGAAATGTAGCATGCTATAGGAAATCGGGATCTTAGCTTATTGCAGAAGGATCTTGCCATCTTTCATAGTCAACATTCGGTCTGACATCTGAGCCAGGCTTTGGTTGTGCGTCACAATAACGAACGATTGGCCAAACTCATCCCTAAGCCTGAAAAAAAGTTCGTGCAGGGATTGGGAGGAATGCGTATCCAGGTTTCCACTAGGTTCGTCCGCAAAGATGACCGTCGGATTATTTATTAACGCACGGGCCACCGCCACGCGCTGTTGTTCCCCTCCCGATAGTTCAGAAGGCTTATGTTGCAATCTAGGGCCTATGCCGAGCAGATCGGCCAATTCCGCAGCCCGGACTTTTAACGAGTTCTCCTTTCCCCCGGCAATCAATCCCGGGATAATAATATTTTCCTCGGCGGTAAACTCCGGTAGTAGGTTATGAAACTGAAAAATAAAACCGATTTTGGCGTTTCTAAATGCCGCCAATTTGTCTCCCTTGAGGCCGGACAGGTCTATGTTATCTACCAAAAGGGAGCCTTGATCGGCTTCATCCAGAGTGCCCAGGATGTGAAGCAGGGTACTCTTTCCCGCCCCCGATGCCCCCACAATCGACACAATCTCCCCCTTTTTGATTTCCACATCAACGCCTTTCAACACGTGGAGATCTCCATAATACTTGTGTATGTCCTTTGCAACTACTAACATTTGGAATACTTGCTTTTACTTGATGATCAAAATCCGGCCTACGGGGATCCCCCCCAAACTTTAAAAGTAACGGTTTTTCGGCTAAATTCTCAATCCAAGACAGTCATTACAGTATTTTAATTATATCGGCTTGACTGATAAACAGATAAGGAGAGGTCTGAGAATCCAAGACGGTTAATTTAGCTAACAATTCACAAAAACAGGAAAGGAAACCTTGAATTATCGGAGTTTAGCCATTAACTTCGAGCAAAAATTTTACAAGGATGAATATACACGAATATCAGGCGAAGGAAGTTCTCAAATCATACGGCGTAAAAATTCAGGAAGGTATGGTCGCATCAAGCCCAGAGGAAGCGTTGGAAGCAGCCAAAAAGCTACATGCAGAAACCGGTACTTCTTGGTATGTTCTGAAAGCGCAGATTCACGCGGGTGGACGTGGTAAGGGAACAATTAAAGAAACAGGATCGAGGGGTGTGGTTTTGGCCAAGTCGTTGGATCAGGTTCCTGAAATTGCGAAAAACATCCTTGGTGGCACCTTGGTCACCATCCAAACCGGAGAAGAAGGAAAGAAAGTAAAGAAAATCTTGGTCGCTCAAGATGTGTACTATCCGGGTGATTCTGAGCCTAAGGAATATTACCTGTCCATCCTTTTGGACCGTGCCACAGGCAGCAATGTGATCATGGCCTCTGTAGAAGGTGGAATGGATATCGAAGAGGTAGCGGAGCATTCTCCGGAAAAAATAATCAAAGAATGGATCGATCCACAGATCGGCATACAGGGTTACCAAGCCCGTAAAGTAGCCTTTAAATTGGGGCTGGAGGGGAATGCCTTTAAGGAGATGGTTAAATTCATCCTCTCCTTGTATCAGGCTTATGAAAATACCGATGCGTCCCAGGTGGAAATCAATCCAGTCCTCAAAACATCTGATAATCAGATTTTGGCGGTAGATGCAAAAGTGAACTTGGACGACAATGCGTTGTATAGAAACAAGAAACTGGCTGAAATGAGGGACTTGGATGAAGAAGATCCCTTGGAAGTAGAAGCCGGTGAGTCAGGACTGAATTACGTAAAACTAGACGGCAATGTTGGCTGTATGGTAAACGGTGCCGGCTTGGCCATGGCTACCATGGATATGATCAAACTTTCAGGTGGCGAGCCTGCTAACTTCTTGGATGTAGGCGGAGGGGCCAATGCGCAGACAGTGGAGTCGGGATTCCGCATCATATTGAAAGATCCCAAGGTAAAAGCTATTTTGATTAACGTATTTGGAGGTATCGTGCGTTGTGACCGAATTGCAAGTGGCGTGGTAGAAGCTTATAAATCCATCGGAGACATTCGGGTGCCAATCATCGTGAGGCTTCAGGGCACCAATGCTGAAGAGGGAGCAAAAATCATCGATGAATCTGGTCTCAAAGTAACTTCTGCCATCACGCTGAAAGAAGCTGCGGAAAAAGTGCAACAAGTATTGCAAAATGCTTAACTAACATTTTTGAAAGCGCAAAGAAAATCCTATCTTTGCGCTCGAATTGCACCCGTAGTTCAACTGGATAGAATATCGGATTTCGGCTCCGAGGGTTGAGGGTTCGAATCCTTCCGGGTGTACATCTGAAAAAAGGCACGCTTAACGTACGTTGAGGTGCCTTTTTTTTTATGGCTATCGTTTTAGGATTTTGATTCCGATATCTCTTCCATGTCCCTGCACCATCGCCAAGTTAATCCAAAACCAGGCTAGTTGTTCTAAAAGACCAAAGCGGTCGTTACCGCCTATGTCGTAGCACTCCGCAAATCCCGCATCCTTGGCCAATTGGCGAGCCACCAACTTACCTTCCAAACTATCTCCAGCCATAAACATATCCAGCGTTAGTTCTCCGTACAGAGGATTGGCCATGTTGTTGTAGCCTGTAGTGTTAAAACATTTTACCACATCCCTGGTGTTGGTATGGGCCAAGATCGCCTCCGAGACCGTATTAAAACCTTGTGGTCCCCTCCCCAATATGATATTGCCTGCATCCAAGATTACTTTGCCGGTAGTATCTCCCAGCGACTGGGTGATCTCCACCGCATTGGTGGCAGGGGTTGCCATCAGGATCACGTCGCTCTTCGATACCGCATCTGCAATCGGAGATACGGATGTACGGGGATTTGCGAGCAACTCCGTCCCCTTGAAACGCTCCATATCCCGAACTCCCAAGTTAATTTCGTGCCCCTTTTGGGCCCAAGCGGTGGCCAACGCTCCTCCTACGTTGCCCGTACCAATGATGGCGATCTTCATGATGTATCCGATGGTTTATTTGTTACATGATACGGTATGTTTTGTTTGATTACTAGCTTTCCTTAAATCTCCTTGCAAATTCCGCTAGGCCCTCCTGTATTGTTTTTTCCAACTGATCGGGCAATTTCACGATACCTCCCCCTACCGCATACCTTCCGGAGGATGGTTCATTGATCCAACCTAGTACGGCCCATCCGTTATGTAATAAATTCGCTATGTAGCCTAGGTCTTCTTTCACAATCTCTTCCTGAGTTTTTCCACCGAAATCGCTATAAGTTAGCGTCGTAATCGGAGCAATACGTACCTTGTTTCGGATGGGTTCAAATTCCATCGTATCCAAAAACCCTTCCAACTCTCGCATCACTGCTGCTTGGTTAGCTCCCTGTGTGAACGTTTGCCAATCCCCACTGGCATAGGTCTCCCTGATCTTATTCCGTTGCTGAAAGTTCGCTGAATAGGTAATTGCTACTCCCACGTACCCTAGCTCCAGGGTTTCCTTTGCTTTTGCGAGAATTCTTCGTACCTGGTCTCTAGCCGGAATGATGCCGGCGTTGGCTTTAAAAGGTAATTCGAAATCTATAAAACATCCCCGCATAGGTTCTAGTGGTCTTTTCCAAGTTCAACAAAAAGTATCCTACTTGCCTTTCGTCACGTCCATCTGACGAATCGCTTTCTGTATAGTAAGATAATAACAAACATTTAAATAGTTGATGCATGTGCAAAATTTAGTTTATGGATCTGAGACCATTTGACAATGCGCAAAGGATTTTCTAGCAATCAAGAAGTCAACTATCAGCCCTTATTTACCGTATTCGGCCAAAAAAGCAGCATAAACCTAAAAAATTAATCCTAATAAATTAGGTTTTACTAATTATTTAATAGTATATTTATGGTACCGATAGAAAGATTTAGTTTCCAAAAAAGTTGCATACTAAAAACTAAGTGATTAAGTTGTAAGAAAAAAACATGAAAGCATTAACGAAAGCAGAAGAGCAGATCATGCAGATCCTGTGGGATCTCAAGGAAGCATATGTAAAAGATGTATTGGAGCGCATGGACGACCCAAAACCTGCCTACAATACGGTATCTACCTTTATCCGTATACTTGAGACAAAGGGTTTTGTAAAACACCGTCCGATCGGCAAATCACACCAATATTATCCAATCGTGACCAAAGACGAGTACCGCAGCTTCTCGATACGTCGATTGCTATCAGGTTACTTTGGAGGATCCTTTACCAAGATGGCAAGTTTTTTTGCCAAGGAGGAAAATTTGGATGTAAAAGAAATAGAGCGCATTATGGAGGAAGTGAAAAAGGATGTAAAGTAACAGGCTGATGGCTGAGTTTATCAATTACTTCTGGCAAAGCTTTTTTTGTTTATGCTTCTTTTTTGGGGTGTATTGGGTGTTCCTGCGGAATGAAAAAACCTTTCGGTTTAATCGTTTTTACCTATTGATCACTCCTGCACTCGCACTGCTGTTTCCCTTAGTGGAGATTCCCGTAAGTTTTGATAAACCCAGCATTTCCCTGGAAAATACCTTATTGATCAAATCTCTTCGAGACCAGGTAGAAGCGGAAACCATCGGCACATTTGGATTGCCGGAGGTAACAGTTACCGACACCAAACTTCCCATTCTGTGGGAGATACGGGATTACTTGTTGGCAGGCTACCTGACCGTGGTGCTGTTTCTGGCGTTCAAGTTGTTTTGGCAGTACCTTTTGCTGAGACAACTTGAGATGAAAGGGTGGTATCAAACCAAATACAAGCTGAAAGGTGCGTATTTCCTGATTCCCACCTTCGGGCTCGCACCGGTGTTCTCCTACTTTAATAAGCTGTTTTGGGACGATACCCAGCAGCTTACCCCGCAAGAGGAATCACATATCATAGCGCATGAACTGGAGCATATCCATCAAAAGCACTCCTGGGATGTGATGTACTACCAGGTGCTTAGCATCCTGTTTTGGTTTAACCCAGTCATACACCTTATGCGGTTGGCGCTGGTAGACCTACACGAGTATTTAGCAGATGAAAAGGTTTTGGGCAAGGTGGAAGATAAATCCAGCTATCCCAAACTGATCGCCAAAATGGCTTTTAAGGGACTGGATCTTCCTATCGGTAATTACTTTATCCGATCTACTACCTTAAAACGAATTGTCATGATGAAAAAATCCGCTAAAATTAACCGGTTTAAGTTACTGATGGTCATTCCACTGACAGCAATGCTCTTTGGGCTGGTCAGCATGAAAACTGAAAAGGGGCTGGTATTTCTTACCAAGTACCATACCTTGGCACCCAATGCCATCAAGCAACAGGTGTTGGGTTTGAAGGATTCATTGGACATTGGCATAAGCGTACGCACCTTGAAACAGCCGGTACATTATGAGAAGATAGGCATCTTGGAAAATGGCACCTTGAAAGCCCAAATCGGAGAGTTGGAGTATGTTTTCTCCGGCATCTCCTCCGATGACGAATACCTGAAGGTGAGAGAGCTGATCCAAATCTTGCGGGCCAACTCACAGACGCAAAAGTCCTATGAAAATGCCTATCAGCGCACCGCGGTAGAATCCTCACCAAAACCTGAAGCAGGTTGGAGGGAGTTTGAGGATTTCCTTCGATCACAGGTTATTGTCCCTGAGAAAGTTCAGGAGCTGGGTCTCAGTGGTGTGGTGGATCTGGAATTTGTGGTGAATCAAGAAGGAAGAATTGAGTACCCCGTGATCCGAAGGAGTTTTGGTGCAGGGATCGACGAGCAGCTCCTGAGCGCATTGTCCCATCCGGATGCTCCTAAGTGGGAGCCCGGCAAGAATAACCAAAAGGCAGTGGCCGTGGTGATGAACTATCCGATAGGCTTTAATTTTAACAAGGACAATCAACGGATAGCTTCGTTTTTCCCTCTCCCTTCCAGCACGGTACGTCAACCGATCCCTTCTGCTACCAATAATGGAGAAGTCTTTGACGTGGTGGAATCCATGCCCTTTCCTCTAGGAGGTATGGAAGGCTGGAATTCCTACTTAAGCGAAAACCTAGAATACCCAGAACGTGCCAAATTAGGCAATGTGCAGGGTACTGTGTACGTGGTATTTGTCGTAGACCGAGAGGGCAATGTTACCAATCCAGAGATCTTGAGGGGCATCGGTGCCGGCTGTGACGAAGAAGCAATCAGGATAGTCAAAAACTCTCCTAAATGGACACCCGGTATGCAACATGGCCAACAGGTCGATGTCAAGATGCGGTTACCCATCCGTTTTAAACTACCAGAAAACCTAGGTACGAATGCATCCTTTGACGAACTAGTCGCTCTAAATCAAGACAGGCAATTGGAACGAATAGCCCCAACCGATGAATTTAACAAACATCTGCAGAAAAACCTTAAATACCCCAGCGTAGCTAGGCAAACCAACACTACCGGAACGGTACTCACGAAATTGGTATTCGATAAAAGCGGTAAAATCACCGATTATGAAGTGGTAAAAGGGATCTCGGAAGAGTTGAACGAAGAGGCTATTCGGTACCTCAAGAATGCTCCAAACTGGCAGGTCAACGATTCACGTGGCAGCTACCAGGTAATCTATCCCATAAAATTTAAATTGGCAGGCAAAGAATCCCATGATCAACACTACGAAAAGCTTCTGGGTTCCGGCGTGGTGGTCGTTGGTTATGGCACAGTTTCCAGCCTAAAATCGGGAAAAATTGCACAAGGAGAAGTGATGACGATTCGGGTAGTAAATGAAAAAATCGTCAACTTAGGCGGCGAGATCCTAACGATCGATGGGGGGTTATCCAAGTCAATCGCTTCGTTGCTAAAGCAATACGAGCTGGATCCAAAGCAGATTACCGCACGCTTTGAGGCCGAACCTGAGGTGAAAATGGGAACCATTCAGGACGTTCAAGCAGCTTTGAGACAAAACGATATCAACCGAGTTCTCTACACATTTTCGAGTCATCAAGGCAGTGAACCGATCAATGATATTCCCAATGCAAAACCCAATCAACCGCTGTATGTTTTGGATGGAACCGTTATAGGTTCGATCGATGTCTTAGATCCAGTAGACATCGAATCAATCAGTGTCATTCGGGATGCAAAAGCCATCAACCTGTACGGAGATGCGGCTAAAAACGGGGTGGTTATCATTACCACCAAAAAATAGCCTTCATTTCACGGCCACCCTTTACAGATGATTTCAAGGGTGGCCCTATTTTTTTGCCTTGGTTCCGCTTTCTTTTTCCTGACTATCGCTGCGATCAACCCACCTTGACTTGCTCTTTTTTATTTCCGGGAGAAGAGTCGAAATCTCGTGAGTGTCCCAATGGTTTACCACTGCTGCGATCGATCCGCATTTATTCCCTTTGACATCCCAGCAAAACCTGTTAACTTAAGTCGCTAATTGATGTAAATACCAGATTATTCAAGCATAAAGTCAACCATAAAAAGATGAAAACGCCATTTTCACCGTACTTTTTCAGCATTCTACTCCTATTGGGGGCTACGCACCTATCGACAGCCCAGCAAGCTGGCTTCAACTACGACGAATCCAACGTCCCCTCCTACTCCTTGCCTGATCCTTTTGTGAGCACTACTGGGAGAGAGATTACCTCCATCGCTGATTGGACATTCATTCGCCGACCAGAGATTATTTCGCTTTTTGAGGATCATGTGTACGGTAAGCTTCCCCGTGATCTAGATGGGATTGGTTTTACGCTCGTAAACCGGGATGAACAAGCCATGGATGGCCAAGCCATCTTGAAAGAGGTGGACATCGCAGCCCAACGGAATGGAAAATCCATTACCATGCGGCTTACGATATTTATCCCAAAGCAGCAACAGGGGGATGAGGCACCTGTTTTTCTGCTGATTACCCATCGAGCGCCTGAGAATATCGATCCCACCCGCCAAGAAAAATCTGATTTCTGGCCTGCTGAAATGCTGATTAGCCGGGGATATGCAGCTGCGGCCTTTCATGTGCAGGACGTGTCAGACGACAACAAAGAAACATTTAAAGAGGATATCCTAACCACGCTCTATCCCGAGCAGTTAACCATGTCGAATGGCATGCGTGGACTGGGCGCTTGGGCTTGGGGAGCCATGCGGGCCATGGACTATTTTGAGAATGATCCCGACATAGATGCAAAGCGCGCGGGCGTGGTAGGCCACTCTAGAGGAGGAAAGGCCGCTCTCTGGACAGGCGCACAGGATACCCGCTGGGCCATCACCGTCTCCAATGAATCGGGTTGCGGCGGTGCTGCTATTTCCCGCCGTCGTTTTGGCGAAACCGTGACGCGGATAAACACCAATTTCCCATACTGGTTTACAGACAATTTTGACCAATACAACGACAACGAAGATGCCTTGCCTGTAGATCAGCATATGTTGGTGGCGGCCATCGCACCCAGAGCGGTGTATGTGGCGAGCGCGGCGGAGGATCAATGGGCAGATCAGAAGGGGGAATATTTATCGCTTAGGCTGGGATCTAGGATACACCAAGCCATCTATCAAATCCCCGCCAATTTGCCGCAGGAACAGCCAAAAGTCGGAGAATCCATTCATATGGGTCCATTAGGATATCATATGCGGGAAGGTGCCCACAATCTCACGGCATTGGATTGGTCAAACTTCTTAGATTTTGCGGATAAGTTGTATCAAAAATAGCTAACCGATCATGGCAAGAAATCGCAGAGATTTTCTGAAAATGTTCCTACCATGGAGGGCGACAGTAACGATAAACCGGGCTACAGCACCATTGGTACGCTCTTCGCCATGGGATATATGCGAGGATTGATGGAAGGCGTGGTTAAAGAGAACTCGTAACCAATATCCTACCAATAAAAAAATCGTGGCCTTTTTTAGGGGCCACGATTCATATTTAAATTGGAAATTCCTCAGGAACCGAAATTAAAAGCGGTCTAGGTTCATCACTTTTGTCCATGCAGCTACGAAATCATGTAGGAATTTTTCCTTCGCATCATCGGTAGCATACACTTCGGCTATAGCTCGCAACTCTGAATTGGAACCAAAGATGAGGTCCACTCGGGTACCTGTCCATCTTACCTCTCCGGTCTTACGGTCTTTGCCCTCGAACACATCCTTTGCATCGGAAGTTGCTTTCCAAGTAACACCCAGATCCAACAGGTTTACAAAGAAATCATTGCTCAACACACCTGGTGTATCGGTAAATACCCCGTGAGCAGATTGACCAAAGTTTGCATTCAGCGAACGTAGGCCACCTATCAACACGGTCATCTCGGGAGCGGTAAGCGTCATCAGTTGTGCTTTATCAATCATCAACTCTTCCGGCTTTACGGCAAGCCCCGACTTAGTATAATTGCGGAAAGCATCTGCAATCGGCTCTAGCACGGCAAAAGATTCCACATCGGTAAGCTCTTGGGTCGTGTCACCCCTGCCGGGAGTAAATGGTACAGAAATTACATGTCCTGCATCTTTAGCCGATTTCTCAATAGCAGCAGCACCTCCCAATACGATAAGGTCTGCCATGGATACCTGCTTAGCACCTTGTGCATTGAATTCCTTTTGGATACCCTCAAGTACCTCTAGCACTTTGCCTAATTGTGCAGGCTCGTTGACTTCCCAATCCTTCTGAGGGGCCAGTCGAATCCGGGCCCCGTCTGCTCCTCCTCGCTTATCCGAACCTCGGAAGGTAGCAGCAGAAGACCAAGCGGTGTAAACTAACTCTGAAACAGAAAGTCCTGAGGAAAGAATTTTCACCTTCAAACCTTCGATGTCAGCATCATCGACCAACTCGTGCGTAACGGCCGGTACGGGGTCTTGCCAAATAAGGTCCTCGGCCGGAACTTCTGGTCCTAAATACCTGGATTTTGGCCCCATATCCCGGTGCGTAAGCTTAAACCACGCTTTTGCAAAAGCGTCCGCAAACTCATCCGGATTGTCCAAGAAATGCCTAGCCACCTCTTCATAAGCCGGATCCATTTTCAATGCAATGTCTGTGGTAAACATGATAGGCGTATGACGCTTGGATTTATCATGCGCATCCGGCACAGTACGTGCTCCCATACCATGCTTTGGTATCCACTGATTCGCACCAGCAGGACTCTTGGTCAATTCCCAATCGTACCCAAAAAGGTTCCACAGGTAGTTGTTGCTCCACTTCGTTGGCGTGGTAGTCCATGCTCCTTCCAATCCACTAGTGATGGTATATTCCGCATTTCCGCTACCATAGGAATTCATCCAGCCCATGCTTTGCTCTTCGATACCAGCTGCGGCAGGTTCTCTACCAACGTACTCACCTGGGTCTGCAGCGCCATGAGCCTTACCAAAGGTGTGGCCTCCTGCGATCAGCGCTACTGTTTCGTAATCATTCATCGCCATACGGCCAAAAGTCTCCCGGATGTCTCTAGCTGCGGCAATGGGATCGGGATTTCCGTTAGGTCCTTCTGGATTGACATATATCAAACCCATCTGTACCGCGCCGAGTGGGTTCTCCAACTCGCGATCACCAGTATACCGTTTATCTCCCAACCATTCGGTCTCTGAACCCCAATACACATCTTGCTCAGGCTCCCAAACATCTTCTCTACCGCCTCCGAATCCAAAGGTTTTTAAGCCCATAGACTCAAGGGCCACATTGCCGGTCAACACCATCAAGTCAGCCCAAGAAAGCGCTTTGCCATATTTCTTTTTTACAGGCCACAATAACAGCCTTGCCTTGTCCAAGTTTACGTTATCCGGCCAGCTGTTCAGCGGTGCAAAACGCTGCGTACCGTTCCCTGCACCACCACGGCCGTCATGGATACGGTAAGTACCAGCGCTATGCCAAGCCATACGGATCATGAAAGGACCGTAGTGTCCGTAATCGGCAGGCCACCAATCCTGAGAAGTAGTCAATACTTCCTCTATATCTTTTTTAACCTGCGCCAAATCAAGTGCTTTGAACGCCTCTGCATAATTGAACCCTTCATCCATGGGGTTGGATAACGATGAATGCTGACGCAAAATATTCAGCTTCAACTGATTAGGCCACCAATCGTTATTTCCGGTTCCTCCTCCGGCTACTTGGTTCAACGCCCCGTTTAAAAATGGACACTTACCGGCAGATGTGTTCATATCCGCCATTTTTGCCTCTCCATTACTGTGTTTTTCCATGAGTTATTGATTTATTGTTGTGTTCAAATTTCAACTACTAAGTTACTTATAAAAACCCGCAACTAAATAAAAATTCCATAGATAATATCTATTGGTGTTGTCGTTTCATCTATCCCTATACACCTCTCTTAAAGATATTCGTTTTTTACCAGTTATCAAAAGTTCATCCTTCTTCTCGCGCTTTTTATCCCAAATAATCCGATAACCACCCCCCTACGGCAGCAAAAAGGATTCGTCAAGCGCACGATTGAAATTAGCCGGCCAAATTTTCTATCTAAAATTTGAAAATTAACATCTTGTCCTTCGTAATTACGGATAAAAATAAATACTTTTAACCAATCAACTTTCCGCATAACCCACTTACTTTGATTATGATGCAGGCCCTGCGATACCTTGCCTTTTCTTGGATAGTTTTCTTTGCCTGCCATTCTGATACGCCTTTAGATCCTAGATTTCAGGAGGCGTTGGATAACGGCTACTTAGCCCACGAAGGATTTGTGCGATCGTTGCGGTTCGTAGAAGACTGGTTGGTGTATGCCGATCCCGCAACCGGACTTATTCCCCGAAACTTAACGGTGTCAAAGGACTTTTGGAATGCAGAAGACGCCGCTGCCGACAACTATCCTTTCATGGTCCTTACCACCTATTTGCTGGACAAGGAACTGTTTGAAGGTAAGATGAAATCCATTTTAGCCAAAGAAAAAGAATTGACAAACCGGGTCGATCGGCTCCCTGATGATTTTTCATTTAGCCGACAGGGATTTCGAAAGGATGAAATCAATATGGACGGTATTATATTCGGAAGTTCTGAATACATCAAGGATGGATTGCTCCCGCTTACCGAGTATCTTGGAGAAAGCCCTTGGTCAGACCGCATGATTGGCATGCTGGATGACATTTGGAAGCACGCTGTTTACGATACGCCATTTGGCAAAATACCCTCTACCAACGTGGAGGTTAATGGAGAATTGCTCCAGGCGCTTTCCCGGGTGTATTGGATGACCAATGACCCAAAGTATCTTGAATGGGCTATCCGGCTGGGCGACTACTACCTATTAGGGAATCAGCATCCCACGCGGGATTTGTCGCTAATTCGGCTCCGGGATCACGGCTGTGAAATAGTCTCTGGACTGACCGAATTATATGTCAGCTTAGCCTACACCGATCCAGAAAAAAAAGCGCGATACCAACCCCATCTGTATGAAATGTTGGATCGAATTCTCGAGGTGGGCAGAAACGAACACGGTCTTTTTTACAATCAGGTAAACCCCATTACCGGAGAAATTCTGGACGCAGGAATTGCTGATACATGGGGGTATACCTTAAACGCCTACTATTCCGTGTTTTTGGTAGATAGCCATCAGGCCTATAGAGAGCCTGTGCTGGAGGTCTTCCGAAACCTAAATCACTACGAATATTTTGATTGGGAAAGAGGCAGCGCCGACGGGTATGCGGATGCGATAGAAAGTGCCCTAAACTTGCTTAATCGGGAGCCAAGTCCAAAGGCCGAACGCTGGATAGACTCCCAAATGCAGGTTATGTGGTCCATGCAGGACTCTGCCCATCGGACCCAAACGGAAGAATTTAAAGGAACCGGTATCATAGAGGGTTGGCACGGAGATGGTAATTTTGCACGCACCACAATCATGTATTGCCTGTGGAAAACACAGGGTACCACGTTGGACCCTTGGCGTAAAAATGTATTTCTGGGAGCCAAGCTGGACGGAGATGAGTTGGAAATTTCGCTGCTAGCAGAGGAGCACTACTCCGGTAAATTGCAGTTTGATTTTCCGCGTCATAGCGTCCATTTTAACCTACCCTTGGACTACCCCAGAATTAACCAGTTTCCGGAGTGGTTTGTCATCACGAAAGACTCCTCCTATCTGGTCCACTTCGTAAATGACGGCAAAACCCGAAAAATGTCTGGAGCAGAAATACTGGAGGGAATACCTGTTGACTTGGTCCAAAACGTAGGATACTACCTAATCGTGGAGCCTGCAGAAAACTAAGAGCGGGTATTTATCCCGCTCTGATTTATAACAACTGAAACGTTTTTCGAAGTGCAAAGGTCTTCTTGATCTGATCTGCCAATAGGGCACTTTGCTGGAAATTAAGGGTTTGCTGCCCATCGGAATACGCCTTGTCGGGGTTTTCATGGGCTTCGTAAATAATGCCATCCGCACCGGACATCACCCCCGCAAGTGCCATTTGGGGTACAAATTCCCGGATACCAATCCCATGGGAAGGGTCCACGACGACCGGTAGGTGGGATTTAGATTTTAAAATCGGTACGGCATTTAAGTCCAAGGTATTTCTGCTGGCCCGTTCATAGGTCCGGATACCTCTTTCACAAAGAATGATTTTTTCATTACCTCCGGAAAACACATATTCTGCCGATTGCAGCAGTTCTTCGATGGTACCGGAAATGCCCCTTTTGATCATCACGGCTTTATCCACCTTTCCCAATTCATCAAGCAAATTGAAATTTTGCGTATTTCTGGCACCAACCTGGAACACATCCACATAGTCAAGCATCTCATCTATTTGCGAAACCTGCATGACCTCTGTCACGATTTTAATGCCAGCTGCCTTCGCATGGGCATACCAGAGTTTTAGTCCCTCCAAGCCCAACCCACGAAAGGCATAGGGACTGCTTCGGGGCTTAAAAACACCCCCTCGCATCATGGAAATATTGCAGGCTTTGAGGTGTTCAATTACGCGGGCGATTTGCTCCTCTGACTCAATGGAACAGGGACCAGCGATTACCGCCATGGCACCGTCTTCCACCCGGATGCCGTCACCCAAATCGATACTGGTAGGCTTCACCTTCCACTTTTTGGACACCAGCTTATAATCGTCCGAAACGATGTGAATGTCCTGTATACCTTTCAGGTGTCCGATTTTACGAATGTCAAAATCTTTGTTGCCTATACCGATGAGGTAATCCCCCATTTGCGTGCTAACCTCGGTCACTTTGATACCAAAAGCACCGATTTTTTCCTTCAGGACTTCCCGTTCTGATGCATCGGTATGTTTAGAGAGTTGAATGATCATGCTTGGTCTCTTATTACGCTCTGAATATAATCTTTAATTTCCCGCTCCAAGTCTTTCGAATTGCTTAGCACATGGATAAAGGCACTTCCAATAATTGCTCCATGTGCATAGTTTGCGGCAGTCTGAAATCCTGTTCTGTCGGAAATTCCAAAGCCGATTAACCGGGGATTGGAAAGGCCCATGTTTCGGATTCTTTCAAAATAAGTAATCTGCTCTTCCGTAATACCCTTTTTGGCGCCGGTTATACTTGCCGATGATACCATGTAGATAAATCCATCCGAATGCTCGTCAATTTCGCGGATACGTTCTTCGCTGGTTTGTGGCGAAATAAGGAACGTGTTTCTAAGGCCGTATTGATCAAAAATGGCTTTGTATTCCCGAAGGTACTGCAGCATAGGCAGATCGGGCAAAATCACGCCATCCACGCCTACTTCTTGGCATTTTTGACAAAATTTCTCCACTCCGTATTGCACCACCGGATTCAAGTATCCCATAAGGATCACTGGAATGCTGACTTCATCTCGCATTTTCTCCAGCTGCGCGAAGAGTTTCTTCATACTCATCCCGTTGGCTAGTGCGACCATGTTGCTTTCCTGAATAGTAGGGCCATCAGCGATGGGATCGGAATAGGGAATCCCAATTTCGATGATATCGGCCCCGGCAGCTTCAATGGATTTCATAATGGGAAGGGTATCTTCCAAGGAAGGATACCCTGCGGTAAAATATATAGACAGGATATTTTCGGACTTATCCCGAAAAAGTTTATCGATACGGTTCATTTGATTCGTGCTTAGTAGTTGCCCCATTTGATATAGGTTTCCAGATCTTTGTCTCCCCTTCCAGATAGATTGATGACAATCACATCGTCAGGATTATAGGTTAGTTGATTAAGCGCAGAAAGGGCGTGAGCGCTTTCGATCGCAGGAATGATACCCTCTAGTCGACTTAACTCAATGCCGGCTACCATGGCGTCCTCATCTTCTACGGCTACAAACTCACCCCTACCGCTTTCGAAGAGATGCGCATGAACCGGCCCTATTCCTGGATAGTCCAATCCAGCGGAAATGGAATGTGGCTCCACGATCTGCCCATCTTCGGTCTGCATCAGCAGGGTCTGACTGCCGTGCAGGATGCCTATCTTTCCCAGGGCCGTGGTTGCCGCAGACTTGCCCGAGGAAACACCCAATCCAGCCGCCTCGGCAGCTACCAAACGAACGGAAGGTTCATTGTAGTAGTGGTAGAATGCTCCTGCCGCATTGCTTCCTCCGCCTACACAGGCGATAACCATATCGGGGGTTTCCCTACCTTCCTTTTCCAAGAGCTGTACCCGCATTTCTTCGCTGATTACCGACTGAAACCGGGCCACCATCTCGGGATAAGGGTGCGGACCTACCACCGAACCGATGATATAATGGGTGTCCACCGGATTATTGATCCACTGCCTCATGGCCTCGTTGGTGGCGTCTTTTAGCGTTCTGCTTCCCGAAGTTGCGGGTACCACCTTCGCCCCCAGTATCCGCATGCGTTCTACGTTGGGCTTTTGCCGTTCCATATCCACCGATCCCATGTACACGGTACAGTCCATTCCCATAAGGGCACAGACTGTGGCTGTAGCCACGCCGTGCTGCCCGGCACCTGTCTCAGCGATGATACGTTTTTTGCCGAGCTTCCGAGCCAAAATAATCTGGCCTATGGTATTGTTTACCTTGTGTGCACCCGTGTGACAAAGATCCTCCCGTTTCAGGTAGATTTTTGCCTTGTACTTTTCGGACAACCGCGCTGCCAAAAACAACGGGGTGGGCCTGCCCACGTAATCCCGCAACAGATAGCGGAACTCATTTTGAAACTCCTCGGTCTCAATGATCGGGAGGAAGTTTTCCCTCAGCTCCTCGATGTTTGGATACAGCATCTCGGGAATAAAGGCCCCACCGAACCTTCCATAAAAACCGTTTTCGTCAACTTTGATCATATCGTATTCGCTTTGCAACCAACCGGGGTTAGTAGGTTAATCTTAGTTTTTGCATAAATGTTTTGACCATTGCGATATCCTTCACTCCAGGAGACAGTTCAAACCGGGAATTGATGTCTACCCCATGCATAGCAGGAATAGCTCCCATGAGCGCTTTGATTTCCTCCGAGTGGCTCTCCGTGATACCCCCGCTTAGTAAAAACGGCTGATCGAAGGGGTAGCTACGTAGAATATCCCAAGAGAAAGCATGCCCAGAACCACCATATTGAGGTGTTTGGGTATCAAATAGGAACCAATCCACCTGATTGACAAAGGGCTCTGCGTATTTCCACTCCCAAGTAGTGTCAATCCGGAACACCTTGATAATTTTCACTGGAAGAACCACCCGCAAAGAGGCTATATATGTCAGGTCCTCATCACCGTGTAACTGCACGTATTCCAGACCATATTCCCTCACGGCATCCACCAACTCACCGATATGGGCGTTTACGAACACTCCTACTTTGGGAATATCCAGTGAACGGTAAAAACCACGATCTTCGGCTAATTCCGCCACATAGCGGGAAGACTTAGGGTAAAAGATAAGCCCCATAAGATCGGGTTTAGGTGCTTCTATCAATTGCCGGATATTTTCGGGATCCCGCATGCCACAGACCTTGATGATCATGGCAACGACTCCGTAGATTTGAGCGCGAGAAGCTCCCGGTAGCTATTCATGAAGTTGTAAGCTGCCTGATGCGGTCGAATATTTCTCATGAAGTTTTCCCCGATCAGGAATCCCTGGTATCCGGCATCCTGCAAGGTCACCAAAGTACCCGGATCGGAAATACCACTCTCGGAAATCTTGACAAATTCGTTTGGAATCTTATCTACCAATGTCAGCGATGTTTCTACGCTGACATCAAATGTCTTTAGGTTACGGTTATTAACCCCGACGACATCCAAGTAAGGATTTAAGGACCTCTCCAGTTCCGTTTCATCGTGCACCTCCATCAAGACCTCCAAGCCAAGACTTTTCGCGAACTTAGCCAATTCCTCTAGCCTTTTTGGCTCCAAAATGGCGGCAATCAACAAGATACAATCCGCTCCGATCGATTTGGCTTCGACAAACTGGTATTCGTCAATCATGAAATCTTTTCGAAGGATGGGGCAGAAATTAAACTTTCTGGCTGTGATCAAATCTTCATTGCTCCCTCCAAAGAACTCCCTGTCGGTCAAAACAGATAAAGCCGATGCGCCAGCCTGCATGTACCCGATGGTCGTTTTCTCTACCTTGGCGGTTGCGTTTATCCAACCTTTAGAGGGTGATTTTCGCTTAAACTCCGCGATAATGCCTGTTTTTTCGGGATTCAGAAGGTATTTCCGCATGGATACCGTGTGCCCATCGAAAAAAGGACTCTTTTCCAATCTCTTCAGCGGCACCAAAGCCTTATTTTCAGCAACTTCTTGTAGCTTGTGCGCTACAATCTTATCCAATATATTCATCTGTTTATAATTTGTCTTTAAGCGGTCAGATGGAATCTCGCACGTATTACAATCGTTCCTCCGTGTGTCGTTTGCGTCGTACTCGATTTCATTTCTACTTTCAACTTACAGCTACTTTCTTCTTTGGATCAATCAACGCATGAAACACCTTTAAGGCTTGCCCACTCTTTAGTGATTCCCGCGCTTTGAAAACTGCCTCCTGCATGCCCAACGTTAGATCGGCGGTTGCAAGAGCGGCAGCCGCATTGGCGATGACTACTTCTTCCTGTGCAGTGGTCCCCTTTCCTTTTAAAATCGATAAAAACAGGTCTGCCGATTCTGCTACGGTCGCTCCACCCTTGATTTCTTCTGCAGACAACGGACTTAATCCCAAGCTTTCGGGTGAGAGTAGTTTCTCGCCGTGGTTGGAGATCATTTTGAAATTCCCCGTCAGGGATATCTCGTCGTATCCGTCGATAGAATGGATGATGCTAAATTGGGTGTTACTATTTTGATAAAGGTACGCATACATCCGGGCTAATTCCAAGCTAAAGACACCAACGAGCTGCTTACGTGGAAAACTGGGATTTACCATGGGACCAAGCATGTTAAAGAACGTCTTGACGCCAAGTTCCCTCCGTATAGGGCCTACATTTTTCATGGCTGGATGAAACAGCGGTGCATGTAGGAAACATATTTTCGCTTCGTCCAAACTCCTGCGGATCTTGTCCAGGTCATTGGTAAACTCATAGCCAAAATGCGCCAACAAATTAGAAGATCCACAAATGGAGGACACCCCTACATTCCCGTGCTTAGCTACATGCTGCCCAGCCCCGGCAACGATGAAAGATGCCAGTGTGGATATGTTGAAGGTATCCTTTCCATCACCACCTGTACCGCAGAGATCAATCGCATCGTATTCCTCTATTTCCACGGGAATGCACATCTCCAACATGGCCTCCCGAAAGCCCATCAACTCTTCAACACGAACACTACGCATCAAAAAAACGGTCATAAATGCCGCCATTTGACTTTGATTGTAAGCCCCTGAGGTAACTCCTTTAAGTACCTCCTTTGCCTGTTCCTTAGACAGGGTTTTATGCTCAATCAAATGGTTTAGTATTTCCTTCATCAGTTCATTGTTTTATTTCCGCAAAAAAACTCCCATTATCCTTCTAGCCAATTTTGCATCATGGCCACCCCATGCTCGGTGAGGATGCTCTCTGGATGAAACTGTACGCCCCGCACTCGATGCTCCCGATGGCGTACCGCCATGATCTGTCCATCCGGGGTTTTAGCAATTACCTCCAACTCATCCGGGAGTGTGCTTTCGTCAATCACCCAGCTGTGGTACCTGCCTACCGTAAAGGATTCCGGAATTCCTTCAAACAAAAGATCTGGCCGTACTTTAATCTTCGAAGCGACACCGTGTACAACCTCCGTCAGGTTGATCAGTCCTGAACCGTACGCTTCTCCGATTGCCTGATGCCCCAGACATACACCCAATATATCCTTGGAACTGCCATACCTTTTGAGAAGCTGCGGCATGATTCCAGCATCCGCCGGAACACCCGGTCCCGGAGATAGAAGAATCTTATCGTAGATGGCCACATCCTCCAATGACAACTTGTCGTTTCGATAGATATCTAACTGATTGGCGTAGCCAAGGTCTCGGATGATATACACGAGGTTGTATGTAAAGGAATCGTAATTGTCCAGAACAAGTATTTTCATATTTTTTATCAGTGTCATTTAAATCTCTTCTGCTCGCAACAATGCTGCCCGTAACGCCGCCAACTTGTTGCTTACCTCCTGCAATTCTGACTCGATGGACGATTTGGCCACAACCCCTGCCCCTGCCTGAAACCTCAGGAGATTGTTTTCGGATACAAAAGACCGGATCAGGATCGCATGGTTAAAGTCTCCGTTAAAACCCAAGTAGCCGATCGCCCCACCGTAAAAGCCCCGCGCGGTGTTTTCCAGGTCGTCTATCAACTCCATGGCCCTGTATTTTGGCGCGCCGGACAGGGTACCTGCCGGAAAGGTGTCTGCTACCAGCTGTAGCGGGTTAGATCCATCGGGCAACACCCCGGTTACCTTGGACACCAGGTGAATCACGTGCGAGTAGTATTGTATTTCCTTAAACACCTCAACTTCAACCTTTTCAGAAGATCTACTTAAGTCATTTCTAGCCAAATCCACCAACATCACGTGCTCGGAATTCTCTTTTGGATCGTCGTAAAGCTTTCGGGCCAACTCGGCATCTGCCTGATCATTCCCTGTACGCTTGAAGGTTCCTGCAATCGGATAAATGGTAGCCTTATTTCCCTTGATGACTATCTGTGCCTCGGGAGAACTGCCGAAAATTTTATAAGAACCGTAGTCGAAATAAAATAGGTATGGAGATGGATTGATAGACCGGAGGGCTCTGTATACGTTAAACTCATCCCCCTTGAATCCCGACGAAAAAGAACGGGATAAGACGATCTGAAACACATCGCCTTTGAAGCAGTGATCCCTCCCCTTGCTCAAAATATCCAAAAACGCTAAATCGGTATAATTAGACGTTTCCTCACCATCCATTTGGAAGGAATAACTGGGGATATTCTTGTTATTAAGGATCATTTCGATCTTCGGAATACCCGATTCCCCCTTTTCTCCGTCCAGGTAGTGTTCAATGATGTAAAGCTCATTTTTGAAATGATCCACCACGATCATATTTCTGTACACAGCGTAATGCATCATTGGAATACTCGATTCCTTTGGCATTTTCAACTGGATGTCTTCAAAATAAGAAACGGTATCGTACTGGGTATACCCAAAGAGACCTGAGGTGATGAATTTAAACTCCAATTTCTCTTCGTGAAACCGATGAGAGAAGGCCTGCAAGGCATCCATTAACCGGTCTCCCTTTTCCAGGGCGTAAGAAGTGGAAGATCCATCAGGCAAGGTTTCCCGGATCTTTCCGTTAACCAAAGAAAACGTTGCAATGGGATCGCAGCAAATATAGGAGTAGCTGTTTTCGCTGCCATGATAGTCCGAGCTTTCCAATAGAATGGGATTGGCGTATCGGTCCCTGACCTGCAAGTATACACTAACTGGGGTCAATGTATCTGCCAAAAGGCGCTTAAATCGGGTTTTTATGTTGAATGTATGCATCGCTTTGTAATTTCTTTTCAATGGTTAGCTTGAATTTCGGATGATCAATAGCGAGCCCTTTGTATGCCGCTACCGACTTATCTTTCTGTCTTCGGAAGTCTGAACCGTTAATGATGACGAAATGCATTAAAAAAGGCTCACTGGTAGTCCAGCGAGCCTTTGTATGTTGTTTCAAAAAAGGGCAATAGGTAGCTGAACTTCCATCATTTGAAGTAAAACCACCACCAATTTTGAATGTAGAATGCCTTTTTCATAATCTGTGACAAATATAGAAACCACGATTAATTAAAAAAACAATTGTCATTTTTATTTAACCCAATTAATTGCCCTATTGGCGGGGAGGTGCAGCCGGATTTTCCTCCATCATGCGCTGCTGTTGCCAAACAGGTAGCAATTCCTTTTCCTCCAATTGGGTAAGAACCCCCTCCTCAAAAGTCACCAACAAATAGAAACGCTCATCGGTATTGACCCGGTATACTTTTCGTCCGTCACCCAACTGACTGATGACCGCACTCCGGTTTTGACGGAGGAATTTGGATTCCGACATCCCTAATTGGTAAGGAATCCGGGGCTGAAAGATGGTACAAGCACCCATTAGCAATACAAAAGACAACACAAGGAATCCTCTCACTATACGCATCATTTTTTTCGGTTTATGAACAATCTAATCGTAATCCAGCTTTCGAAACATTTCTATACCCTGAGATCCGTAGCTTCTACGGAAAAATAAGCGATACAAAAGACGCTCCGCTAGCCGTCCTATTCAGTATCAATTATGGTGCCGCAAAAGAACGTATGTGCCAAAATGCCCGAAAGCGCGGATGGGGCCTTTGCTATGACCATCAACCAGCCTACCAAGAAAACGCCAAATCCAAAAATATTTTGGATTTGAGAATGAGTTTTTTACACCTTTTTCCGCTGAAATCCGTGGGATCGGCTTGCAGGAAAGGGTAAATTATGTACCTTTGTATCGAGCGGCACGACCAGCTCCTGCTGAATCCCCCAGGTCCGGAAGGAAGCAAGGGTAGGCGGTTGTAGCGGTGCGATGCCGCTTATTTTTTTCTTTTTTTTCCACGTTCCGGTAAACACTGACGCGTTTTAACCATAGAATTATCAACCAAATAAACCATAACTAGCATGAAATTCTTTATTGACACGGCTAACCTAGACGAAATTAGGGAAGCCTACGATCTGGGTGTATTGGATGGCGTCACCACCAACCCCTCCCTCATGGCCAAAGAAGGTATTAGTGGAGACGAAAACGTCACGGCACATTACAAGGCCATTTGCGATATTGTCGACGATAAAGTAAGTGCCGAAGTAATTTCCACCGCATTTGAGGGAATGATCAAAGAAGGCAAGGAATTGGCCAAAATCGATGATAAGATTGTCGTAAAGATCCCCATGATCAAAGATGGTATCAAGGCAATTAAATATTTTCACAGCGAAGGAATTCGGACGAACTGTACGTTGGTCTTCTCGGCTGGACAGGCCATTTTGGCGGCAAAAGCCGGAGCTACCTACCTCTCCCCTTTCATAGGACGACTGGATGACATTTCGTTCGATGGACTGGAGTTGATCGAGCAAATAGCGCACATCTACCAAAACTATGATTTCGAAACGCAAATTCTCGCTGCTTCCGTAAGGCATACCATGCACTTGATCAAGTGCGCAGAAATAGGCGCAGACGTGGTTACCTGTCCACTAAAAGTCATTACCGGATTGTTGAACCACCCTTTAACGGACAAAGGGTTGGCCCAATTCCTGGCCGATCACGCCAAGGTAAACAAAAAATGAGTCCAGCGTAGAGGGTAAAGTCAACAGCTTTACCCTTTTTTGTGTTACAGATACTAAATCGAATCAGCTAATCGGATCTTTTCGGTCCGATTTTCGTTATTTGCAACATAGTCATTTGAAAGAAAGGGTCATGTACATCATCAAAGTGAAAGGAAAGGCGAAAATACCTGATTACATTCAGATCAGGGACGAAAACTTTGTGTTAGTCGCCTACTTTCGGGCGGACCGACCACTTAAAAACATTGAAAAATTCGGCTGGGAAGGCAAAGAAGCAGAGCTGGAATCGCTCATAAAAGACCTCCCATTCGGAAAACTCCAGAAATTAGCCCTCTAAATCGCATGGTTTTTTCCAGTGAACCCGTTGTAAACGTCTCCAATGCCAGTGTATTTCAGGGAATCAACACGGTACTTACAGATTTGAATTTTTCGATCGAAAAGGGAGAGTTTGTTTTTTTAATTGGCCGTACAGGGAGTGGAAAAAGCTCCCTGCTAAAAACGCTCTATGCCGACCTACCCCTCATCATGGGAGAGGGAACTGTGGCCGGCTATCCACTCAATGGTATCAAAACCAAGAACATCCCCTTCCTCCGAAGAAAACTGGGGATTGTATTTCAAGATTTTCAATTGTTCCCAGATCGGACTGTATCGGACAACCTGCATTTTGTCATGCGGGCTACTGGATGGAAAGACAAGACCAAAATGAAAAGCCGCATGATCGAGGTGCTGATGGGTGTAGGTCTTGGCGGTGCTTCCTCCAAATTTCCCCATCAGCTATCAGGAGGGGAACAACAGCGTGTGGTAATAGCCAGGGCCTTATTGAACGAGCCTGCCATCCTATTGGCCGATGAGCCTACCGGTAATTTGGATCCGGAAGTGTCGGATGGGATATTTAAACTTTTTCAGGAGATCAATAAACGGGGTACCGCAATCCTAATGGCGACCCATAATTACGAACTGCTAAAGAAGTATCCATACCGAATTCTCAAATGTGAAAACGGCCGGCTGTTGGACTCGAAAACGACCAAATTCCAGATAGGCCAAGATTGGGCTCTATAGGAGGTTTGTTTGATACCGTTTGGTTTTTGGTAACTAGGGGTTTCGACCCGTGGCATGACGATGAAGTCCTGTGGGCACGTTTTGGCCGCTACCATGGCGATACCGCCCACCAGTTCCCGCCAAAACCTCCTGCAGCTTGGGCAGACATCCGTGCCTTGGCCAAGAAACTACCCGAACTTGGAGACAAGGCAGATTCAGCCTGAATCGGGCTTTGGCGGGGAAGGCAGTGCTGCTTTAAAGCGAAGCATGTATGTAAACGCCGTTGTGAAGCGCAAATTAGGCTTGACTTATACGGACGGATTTTATAAATTTGTACGTATAACTATACATTATGGATACGAAATTAACATTGAAACTCGACAAATACGTGATTGACAGAGCAAAAGCGTATGCTGCATCACACAAAAGGAGTTTGTCAGGCATGATTGAGTCTTACCTTAGAACATTGATTTCCCAGGAAGACGTTCCATCCGGTTCAGACATTGAAATCTCACCATTTGTCAAAAGTCTAAGAACAGGTGTGAAGATTCCTAATGACTATGATTATAAAAAGGCGTATGGCGATTATTTAGGGGAGAAATATAAATGAAAGACAAACTATTTCTTGACACAAATGTGGTTGTCGATTTATTAGGTGAACGCGAACCCTTTTATGAATCGGTAGCTAAAATAGCAACACTTGCAGACAAAGGAGAAATACACTTAGTCGTTTCTGCGCTAACCTATTCAACGGTTTTTTATTTGCTGTCAAGATTTGAAGATAAAGAAGTTGTTAAACAGAAAATCCGAAAATTCAAGGTAATTGCTGAGACTTCGGACCTGACGAGTAAAGTGATTGATAAAGGATTGTTATCTAAGTTTGGAGATTTTGAAGATTCCTTGCAATACTATTGTGCTGTAAATTCGGACTGTAGCATATTAATTACAAGAAATGGAAAAGATTTTAAAGAATCTGAAATACCAGTTTTGACTCCGTATGAATACCTAAAAATTTGGAATGCCAGATAAGTATGTGCTAAAACTAGGTTTTTCCTTGTGGGTCGTAGCATCAAATGGATACGTGCATACTTGGTAGGGGGTTTGCGCAAAGCTATCCGGACAATAGAAAGGGATTCCGCAAAGAATGGCTTTGGCTTCACCAACATTAGGCACCTGATATCGTCAACGAATGTGTACACCCCTACGGGGTTTGCCGCACCATATGTCCAGGGGCGAATTTTGGCGGCAGCTGGGGCGACGGTAGCAGGGTTGAATCATATGGCAAACCATGCAGTAGAATCATTGTTATTAAAGCACTATGTCAGAGGACTACATGGTGTTGCAGATTTGGATGCAGAAAGCAAGTACAGAGAAAATAACGCACACATAGCAGATCAAATAAAGGAGAAATATTTCAAAGGTTATAGTCTGAAAGGAAGGGGCCTTAAGTCAAGGAGCTTTGAAAGTGGCTTGTACGATGGGGAAGAAATTCATTTGTTTTTACTAAAAAATGATGTAAACTTAGATAGTTATGACAAATATAATAACTTGGTGGACTTTGGGTTAAACAGATTCTGGAAAGGTAGCCAGACCATCGCTCTAAGGCAGGGAACGCTAGACTATTTTTTTGCTAGCTTCAAAAGTATCCAAGCTAGGGACAACTTCTTCATAAAGCACTACGATAATAGGTTTTTTAGAAGGTATAATGAATTTGTTAATAGGTTTGGTGGCAAATAAAATGAAAATGAGACTCTATAAGTATTTGATACATTGTATATTGCTCTGCGTTCCATTTCTTGAAGGGTTTTCAAATGATCTGTTACAAAAAAGATGGATAAACCTAAACCCTTTAGATTGCGAAAGTATTGTTATACTTGATTTGCGTGAAGACGAGTCCTACTTTGTATCCAGGGAGGAAAAAACAAAAATCAGATGGGAAGTCAAATCCAATAAATCCTTAATAATTACGAATGAAGAAGGTGAAATATGGAAATTACAGTATAAGATTGAAAATGATTTTCTACAGTTGCAAATGGCGGAACAATCCATAACAATGGCAAACACCGATTCTATCAGCAATATCGATAAAAGTTATTCCTTCTTGATGGGAGATTTGACAGAATCCTGTTGGGTCGACCGCACCAGGTTCAGGGTAGACAGCTACTTTGATTTCATGGACAACGGGCTGGGAAACTTCAGTTATGAAAATGATAGTGATGTACTTAATCAGAGAATACGGTGGCAATTAGAGGAATTCTCAGGTTTTTACTTTTTGAATATCCATATGGTGATGGAATATAAAATACTGTTAGTAGAATGGAACGAAAGTTTTATAAAAGGAATGATGGTTAATTCTGGAAAATTAGAAAGTGTGATCTTTGAAAAAGAGAACTGGGACATTCCCAAAAAGTATGAAAAAGAGAGGTTGTTGGTAGGGGATTGGGAACTGCAGAATTATAAACCTTCAGTTATTTATTCCAGACCTCCATTGTCTATATCTATTAGGTCCGAAAAAGAATCTCTTCCTTTTGTTTTAAAACACGTCTGTACTAATAAAGAAAGTAGTGAAAATGGATTTTTGAAGCTAAGCAAAAACACTATGGTCTTACTGTTGGAGAAAACACCTGCCCAAGAGCCTTTATGGTTTGAGATCATAGAGTTGACCCGACATAAGCTTTCATTGAGCATATCAGGAGACAGTTATATATATCGAAGAGTAGCGAATTGATAATAATTGCACTCGCAAGGACATGAAAAGTTATACTAGGAAGTAGTAGCAGAAGAGCCCGGATATTATTTTATCCCGGTACCGAGAGTCCGGCACCGTCGGAAGCGTTTCCTAAGAAAAGATCGGGACAAGCTTTTGATGATTTTAGCGTGGAGTTGTTTTGGGGTTGATCCGCAGGATCAGTTTGCCTCGCCATATTTAGCCATGGAGGGCAGAACGTTAAAAAATCCCTCCAGTGACGAGATTTAGTGAGGAGCTAGCCTGCGGGGCAGGCCGGTGATGATGGATCCGGACGGGGAGATAGCATTTCTGGCTGCCATTGCAATCGGCGCAGCCCTAGGTGGGGCAGGATATACGGCCAGTGTAGGCTTTAGTAAAGGTGGGTTTGAAAACTGGAATTGGGGGCAGTTTGGCAAATCCCTTGCAATAGGTGCAGTATCCGGCGCAGCAACCGCTGGAATTGGATCAGCTGTTGGAGGATTTGGGGGAACCGCGGGCTCTTTTGGAGGCAAGGTACTTAATGAAGTAGGAAGGGCAATGCTTCATGGACAAGCAAATTTGATGGTTGGGACCGCCTTTGGTCAAAGTCCTTCACTTTCAATGTATGCAGCAGGGGCCTTCGGTTCATTAACGGGATCGGCATTGCATAATGCTGGTCCGTTTGGTCAAATTGGGGGGTCAGCCCTGGCGGGAGGGGTTGCATCAAAAATGTCCGGGGGAGATTTTTGGAGAGGTGCAGCTGTTGGGGCGACTGTGGCTGGGTTGAATCACTTGCATACGTCCTATAAAAGGTACCTTTTTGAACGGTACGATGGAATAGAACATCCCGGAGTCCTAAACTTGAAAAATGCCGGAAGAAATAAAGTTGCTGTTCATTTATTAAAAGGTATAAAACATCATATGGTTAATGGAACAGATATAGATCTTAATGGATTATTTGACTGCTTAAGTTCAGAATGTTTGGGAATTGGAGGGACACATCTATTGTCTAGGGTAAATCAAGGTGCTGTAAATTCATTTTTTGGGCCAAGCGGTGACCAGTTTGCATCTTTTTCAATTGGTGATAGAAACGTAAAGATGTTGTATGAAATCCCATTTCATGGGTCAATCAAAGGGTTGGTTTTTCCACACCACAATTATCAAACTAAGACATTCGAAAATGGAAATTGGGGAATAAGGTGGGGTGGACCGAGTGGTTTATTTTTGAATTTTAGGAACCAAACTAAATTTATGAGTAACTGGATTTTTGGAAGATGAGAGCAATTATATTTATGCTAATGGTATTTATCCTCTGTTTTTGTTCGAGTAAAACAGAATTAAATGATGAGGAAAAGTTGATTTTTGACGCTATGAAAGACTATCAACTTATCGGAGAAAATGGAAAGGTCGCTTCTTTAATAGATCTTACGTCGGAATTTGAAGAAATTTTAATTGAAAGGAAATATCTTGATTCTGTATCAAAGGAATCTTATTATGAGTTTTATTTAAAATACGTGGTAGGAGATTATTATATAGATATGAAGGAAATATACAAAAATAATAATATATTTATAAGCATGACTTATCCCTCTAACCTGAGTAGAGGTTGGTATATTTTCGATGAAGTTCTGAAGTTACAAAATGGCAATGAACTTGAACGTTCTACCATAAGTAAACTACACCCAGTTTTAGAACAGATGCTTCTTTCAAATGTAATCGAGCCAGATCTTTTCAAAGCATATTTAGAAGCAGTAAATGACAGTGATTTTGAAAAGAAGAATATTTATAGGGTGCCACTTTTGGTTTTAATATATGATAGTTTAGTATGGAAAGAGTAAGATTTTACTAATTTAAAATAAGCTTTAGCCGCTAGAATTGGTGTAAAGGCCTGGCCACGGGATCCAAATCACGGAGGCAGGGCAACAGTACCGAGTGGATCAACAGCGTGACCTATTATGACAACTACTACCAGCCCATACAGACCATCTCCACCCATCAGCTGACGGGCACCGTAAAGACATCCTCCCTGTACGCCTTCTCCGGAGAGGTGGAGAAGACGGTGAATACCTATACCTACACCGGCAACCAGCTTACGGCCGTGGCCGATGCAGCTCCGACTGGGTGTAGAATCCTCTACACCCTCCTATTTCTAAGTTCCTTTAAAGTCGAAATCCCTTATTTGCCATTTGCAATGGCTTACTAAAGAACGTCTTAGTAAACAAAAGTCCGCCATTTTGAACTCCGTCTGGCTTAGTTTTGCAAAGGCATGCTAACCAAACATCCGTTAACAAATTAAGGTCATTTTTTTCATTGGTGATTTGTATGCAAATAAACTATTTTCAGCTATGGGAGAGGCTTACCAACCCCGAGCTATCGGGGGAGATCAGGAAATCGAGCACGAGGAAATCGTCCCCCGCGGAGATGATTGATTTAGCGAGATTCAATCTGGCCTTTAAAAATAAATATTAACAGATTAAAACCACGCGATTGAACTTTACCGCACTGAAATGATTGAAACTAGAATGAATTATATTCACGAGAATCCGGAAAGGGCAGGAATAGTGGAAATACCTGAAGACTATATATGTTCAAGCGCAAGGAATTATGCTGGGTTATTGGTTTGATAGCCGTCGATTATTGGTAATTCCGTGCTTTTCCAATTGCAAATTGGAATTAATAGAAGGGTGTAGTTGCAAACTACACCTAGCCCGAGGGTTTCAACCCGTGGCTTGACAACGAAGCCCCGTAAGCATATTTTGGCCGCTACCCTGTCAATACCGCCAACCAGTTCCCGCCAAAACCCCTTACTGCCCCAACTGGGTGTAGAATCCTATACACCCTGATATTCCTAAGCTCCTTTGCAGTCTCAATCCGTTCAATGCCATTTGCAATGGCCTACTAAAGAACGACTTAGAAATCTAACACCTTGTTTTTCTAGGCGGTACCTAACATAGAGTCCTACACCACCGCCATCTTCTACGACGAAGAAGCCCGGGTAATCCAGACACTTTCCCAGCACCAGCTTGACGTAGAGGTACAGGCCGACAAGATCGGAGGAACTGAAGCCTGCGCAACAGAAACACCATCCGCTGGGGTAAACGTAACTTAACTAAACATAAAAATCGTTAACTTTAGGAAACAAATAGAAAATCAGAATGGATATCCAATCAATCAAAGTCGACCTTATCCACTGGCTCACGGAGCTGCAGGACCGAACAATACTGGAACAGTTGCAGGCTTTCAAAAATCGGCAAGAGGAAGGCATAAGCGATGCCCACAAAGCATTGTTGGATGAGCGGATAGCTTTCTATCAAAAGGATCCGGACAGCGTATTGGACTTGGATGATGTAATGAAAGATCTTGAAAAGGAGCTATGAGCTACAAAATAAAGCTTCTCCACGAGGCTCGTTTGGATATCAAGGAAATCATAGCATGGTATAATGAAGAAAAGCGGGGATTGGGCAAACGGTTTTTTGAATCTTTGAAATCAAGGCTTAATTATATCCGAAAGTATCCAATGCATTGTCAGGTTGGCTATCTGGATGTAAGAAACATATTGGTAGACAATTTCCATACCAGGTACATTTCCGGATAGAGGAATTGGATAAATCGATCATTGTTTTTGCGGTCACGCATACCAATAGGAATCCCAGAGTCTGGAAAAACAAGAAATGAACTCTACCCGAATACGCCCGAAACCCGAAAGATCTCACCGCTTACTGTTGGGTGAGAGCCCCCGACTGGCTGTAGAATCGGCTACACCCTTTTATTCCTAACCTCCTGTGCAGTCGTAATCCCTTTTTCAATGGCTTACTAAAAAACGTCTTAGTAGACGAAGACCAGCAATTTCTATATCCATCTGGATTAGGTTCGAAAAGGCAGGCTAACCAAAAATCCGTCAACAAAATACAGTCCTATTATTCAATTTGTACATGCTACGCGGATAACCTATGCTAGATTAGGCAGTCTGATAGCCGTGGATTATTGGAATCCAAGCATACTATTGTTACCCACCAGTCTGATTATTAACTAAAAGAGGCTGTTTCATCACCTGAAACAGCCTCCTCGGAAGAGCGGATAACAATTGCTTTATTATAAGGAAGCCAAATTCGTCTTTGCCAGCTCAAAATCAGGACTTTTCTGTAAGGCTTCCTCGAAGGCTACCTTCGCTTCGTTATTACTGCCTTGATCTTTGTAAATCAACCCTTTTAAGTTTAATGCAGCCGCAATCATACTTACTTCCTGGGATTGATTATTCTCCGTAGGAAAGGTGAGATTCTGCTCCCCGGCCTTGTTATTCTTGATAAGCATATTGACAGAATTCATCGCCTCGTCGTACTTCTTCAACGTATACTGTAAGTAGGAAGTCTTGTACAGGCTGAACAGGTCTCCGGATAGCAAGTGTAGGCTCTCGAAATGCGGCAGGGCTCGCTCCAAAGCACCTACCTGCTCCAATGAGTAGGCGGCAATCTCCAACGCCGAGATGTTTTTACTATCGCGCTCAAGCATGTCCATGGCCACCAACGCGGATGAACTGTATTGCTCCATTTCAAAGTACAGGGACGCTAGCGTCTCAGGATACCGAAGGTTCCTGGGATTTCGTTCCATCAGTTCATACAGCTTCACTTTGGCTACGTTGATATCGTTGTATCGTAGCGCCATCTGGTAAATCTTCTCGTCTGCTTGGTTTCTAAGTCGGTTACTCTCAGATACTTCAGCAGGCGCTGTGGCAGAGGTCTCCTGTGCCCAAACTCCGCCTGTAATGATTAATTGTACAACTAAAATCAGAACGCTTTTTCTCATGATTACGATTAGTTATTTTCAGCTCGTTTTAATCCCTTGGCCTCTGCCAATTGGTACATTAACTCCAATGCTTGGTTTTTATTGTTTTGAATCTTACCGTCAAGAATAGCCTCCTTGATTTCCTCCTTGATCTCTCCTACTACCTTGGAGGGTCGAAGACCAAAAATAGACATAATTTCATCACCTGAAACAGGTGGCTGAAAATTTCTTAATTGATCCTTTTCTTCTACCTCGGCAAGCTTGGATTCTACTTTGTCAAAGTTGGCCAGAAAACGCTTTACCTTGGTATTGTTTTTGGACGTAACATCCGCCCTACATAGTTTCATCAGATCGTCAATGTCCTCTCCTGCTTCAAACAGCACGCGCCGCAGAGCAGAATCCGTTACTTCATCCTTCACCAAGGCTATAGGCCTGAGATGAAGTCGGACGAGCTTTTGCACGTATTTCATCCGATCGTCCATGGGTAGCTTCAGCCTGCGGAAGATACCGGGAGTCATCCTTGCCCCCTTATCTTCGTGTCCATGAAACGTCCAACCCACCTTTTTGTTAAAGCGTTTGGTAGCGGGCTTGGCAATATCGTGCATAATCGCTGCCCAGCGTAACCAAAGGTTATCGGAAACAGCAGCTACATTGTCCAAAACCTGTAGGGTATGGTAAAAGTTATCTTTATGGGATTTATCTCCGACGGAATCCACTCCCTGAAGTTCCACCATTTCCGGAAAAAACTCCTGCAAGAGCCCACTGACAAACAGCAATTTGAAACCGTAGGAGGGCTTTGGCGTCAGGATGATCTTATTCAACTCATCGATAATCCGCTCTCCAGATATAATCGATAGCCTATGAGCGTTGTGCATGATCCCGTCAAAAGTATCCGGTTCTATGTCGTAGGTAAGCTGCGTAGCAAATCTCACCGCTCGCATCATGCGGAGTGGATCGTCTGAAAAAGTGATGTTTGGATCCGTGGGGGTACGGATAATTTTTCGCTTCATGTCTCTCAACCCATCAAAGGGGTCAATAAGTGTCCCGAACGTCTTTTCGTTTACGCTTATGGCCAGGGCATTGATGGTCAGGTCACGGCGCTCCTGATCCTCCTGCAAAGTACCGGCTTCCACCACCGGCTTGCGTGAATCAGACCGGTAGGACTCCTTACGGGCTCCAACAAACTCTACCTCCCAATCTTCCACTTTGATCATCGCCGTACCAAAATTCTTGAAGACCGTTACGGGTACCTGATCTCCATAGGTTTTGGCAACCTTTTTGGCAAGGGAGATGCCGTCACCTATACAGACGAAATCAATATCTTTGCAAGGCCTTTCGAGAATCAAATCCCGTACATACCCCCCAACCACATAGGTTTCCAATCCCAGCGAGTCCGCACATTGGCCTACTCGGTTAAAAATCTCCAACCCCTGTAGTCTGTCTTTATAATTCATTTAGCTCAAATCCATTTTACCTGTCCCTCTGCGGATAGGTACAGTTGCTTCACCGACTTGCCGAATAGCGGCAAAGGATGGGGCAACTCCCAAACCTTGCCTTCGCTTAGATCAGGCAAACATACCACTATTTCACCTATTGACCGTAAACTATTCTTCCAAAAGGGATCTTTCAGTACAGCAAATTTAATGATTTCACCTGAAAAGGAGTCTTTCATGACTAGGCGGTTTACGTCGGTATGAAAAATCACCGGGTCTTCTGCCCACTCCACAATGTCTAAGGAAACCTCAGAAAAAGGCTTCGCTATTGTCCTCAATTGGAAGAGGTCGTACAATAAAAATACAGCATTTTCGGAAACGGGCGCCTTCACGGCACTCAACTTACTAAGGCATAGGATATTGCCCCCTGAAATAAGGAGAGAGACTGTACCCAATTCTTTGATTTGCTTGATCCAGGATTCGATAATGAATGGTTTTTTGCACAAAGAAAAAGGATTTTACGGGTTTTTAAAATAAATTCAGGTTATTAACCAATCCAATGGAACTCCCTAGCTGGGGAATCCATCCCAAACCAGCCTTGTCGTATGTCCACAAATTTCAAGCAACTGATATCTCCCCTAGGTATCTTACTTATAACCAACCTGTTTGCTATTTCTTCCTGCACAGAAGAACGGAAGTATCCTGAGCTGGCAGATAAAGTAACGGTCATTCGCGATCAGCAGGGAATAAACCATATTTATGCCGAAAACGAACAGGATCTGTTTTTTGCACAGGGCTATCTAGCGGCCAAAGACCGACTGTTTCAGTTTGAATTATGGAGACGACAGGCCACCGGTACCCTGGCAGAAGTATTTGGCGAACGAGAGCTAGCACGTGACATCGGTGTACGTCTGTTTCGGTTTAGAGGCGACAAACAGCTGGAACTAAACCACTACCATCCCCGTGGCGAAGAAATAGTGGATGCCTTTGTACAGGGTATCAATACGTACATCGAGGAAGCCTTGCAAGATCCAGAGGACTTGCCTGTGGAGTTTACCATGTTGGGAATCAAACCCGAAAAATGGACCTGGGAGGTAGTCATTTCCAGGCACCAGGGTCTATTGCAGAATGTGCAGCAGGAACTTAACTACTCCCGAATCGTGAGTCTCATTGGACCTGAAAAAACCAAAGAACTATTTCACTTTCACCCCTTCGATCCCGACCTGAGCATTCCTCCTACCATACCACAGGAACTATTGTTTAAGGACCTCATTGCCCCCTACACGGCATTTAGAAGTCCGGTTAAATTCCGTCGGGAAGATATAGCCCCCCCTTACCGCTTGGATCACCCTGAAGATACGCTAGCTTCTGCCGCATTCGACCTGGAGCAACTGGTACTGGAATCTGCCGATGCAGCTTCCCTAGGCAGCAACAATTGGGTAGTCGATGGAACGCTATCGGACAGTGGATTTCCTATCATGGCCAACGACCCCCATCGGGCACAGGCAGTCCCCTCACTGCGGTATTGGGTAGGACTTCACGCGCCCGGCTGGGATGTGGTGGGAGGTGGAGAACCGGAAATTCCAGGTGTCTCGATCGGACACAATGGCGTGGGTGCTTGGGGACTTACCATCTTTCAAACCGATATGGAAGATCTGCGCGTATACGATATTGACCCCAAAAACCCCTATACCTACCGCTACCAAAACCAGTGGATGGCCATGGAGCGGGTCACCGATACCCTTCGGATCAAAAACCAAAAAGATACGGTGGTGCACCATTACTATACTGTCCATGGCCCGGTGACATTTATCGATGAAACACTCCAAAAGGCCGTGGCAGTAGAATGCGCCTGGCTGCACACAGGTGGGGCTCCTTACCTTGCCAGCCTGAGGATGGCCCAGGCACAAACCTGGGAAGAATTCAGAGACGCCTGCACCTATAACCACGTACCTGCTGAAAACATGGTCTGGGCCGACAAGAATGGTACCATTGGCTGGCAGGCAACCGGAATTGCTCCGATTCGAACCACCCACTCGGGATTGGTCGTTAGCCTTGGAAATGGAATGGCCGACTGGGAAGGTTTTTTACCCATGCTGGAAAGGCCCCACAAAGAGAATCCAGCTAGTGGCTTTATTGCCACCGCAAATGAAAACCAAGTGGATGATACCTATCCGTACCCTGAGGCCCTTGGTTATACCTGGGCGGACGCATTCAGAGGGGACCGTATCCGTGAGGTATTGGGGAGTGGGAGAAAATTCACTCCAGAGGACATGGGAGCCCTGCAGAACGATTACCTTTCGCTCCCGGCAAGCGTCTTGGTACCGATCCTTGACACCATGAAACTGGAGGATGCCTCGTTAATTCGGGCAAAACAACTGTTGACCGATTGGGATTGTGTGCTATCCCCAGAGTCTGTCGCCGCAGGGGTGTATGTGATGTGGGAGCGAAAAATCAGAACCAAAGTAGCGGATTTGTTAATCCCCGGAGAGGTTAAACCTTACCTATCTGAACTGCCGATGACCAAAACCCTGACTTGGATCAAAGAGCAAAGCCCTACACTTACCGAACGGATGACTACATCGGATTTACTTACGACTTCTCTGGTGGCAGCGTTGGAAGAATTGGAAAGACGCTTTGGAAAAGAATGGAATGCATGGAATTATGGACAAAAAGACTACAAACATGCGCTGATCCGACATCCGTTGGGAACGGTGGTGTCGGAAGAGTGGCAGAAGAAGTTAGAAGTAGGGCCGGTTCCACGTGGTGGGTACAGTTTTACGCCTGGCGCCAATGCCTATGGCGACAACAATACCACGGGAGCATCTTTCCGCATCGTGGTGGATACCGGTGATTTTGAAAAGACGTTGGGTGCCAATAACCCAGGTCAGTCCGGTCGATTTGACAGCCCATTTTACAAAAACCTATTTGAGCTTTGGTGGCAGGATCAGTTTTTCCCTGTACCATACGCCAGGTCTCAGGTGGAAAAGCAAGCCTTTAGCAAGGAGGTATTGTATTGAAAAAGTGTAGGACATGATTGTTTGATCGGTACCCCTAGTATCAAGAAGTCAATAGAGGAAACCCATACCAAATACGCAAACAGGACCTTTGGAAACGATAACCTTCTCTTCTTCTCTCATGGATTTTCACAGTACACTGTGGAGATTTCATATACCTGTACCTGATCCAATTGCCAATTCCTATATGGAAGGGGACAACCGCCGGGTACTGGTTTGGGTGGAAAATTCGCCCAAGTTACATCTGGCACTGATGAAGCACAGTGACTATTGGTTTGTGTTGATTAACAAAGCCTTGGTTACCTCGCTTTCCATTCGTGAAGGACAGACTCTCCAAGTTCGTATGGAAAAGGACCGATCCACCTATGGGCATGAGATGCCGGTTGAGCTCCAAGAGATTCTGCACCAGGACGAAGCTGCCCATGCCTATTTCCATGCGCTGACCATGGGCAAACAACGCGCACTCATTTACCTGGTTTCAAAAGTCAAAAATTCCCAAAGTAGGTTGAATAAGGCGTTGGCCATCAGCAGCCACCTGGTAGAATCAAAGGGAAACCTGGATTTTAAACAGCTTAACGAAAAGATCAAATATTTCAATAATTTAGGGAGGCCTTTTCCTTAGCAAAAGACCTCCCTTGAATACCCTACCCCATCTAAATTTGCAGGCCAGTCCTCTTCGATGGGGCACAAACGGCCACCGCTGTATACCTTGAACAGATCAATAGCATCGCTGCTTACCACCTAACGGTCTCGAATTTCCACCCGGGATGGTACTTTTGCATCTCCGTTTCATCGTCTCTGTGGGTCAGTCCACACGCTAAGTAATCAGCATGCAACTTGGCCAGCATGTCCCTGTCCAACTCCACTCCCAGCCCCGGACCAGAGGGCACTGCCACGGCGCCATCAACAATGGGTAGCTTACCTCCGACTAGGACATCCTCTGATTGCCAAGGGTAGTGTGTGTCCAGTGCGTAGGGTACTTCCGGAAGGGCTGCTCCCAGGTGTGTCATTGCAGCCATTGAAATGCCCAAATGGCTATTTGAATGCATAGAAAGGTCCCTACCGAATGTTTTACACACCCTCGCCAGTTCCATGGAGGCTTTTAGTCCACCCCAAAAATGGTGATCGCTTAGTATGATGTCCTCTGACCCAAGATGCACACTCTCGGGAATATCTTCAAAGGAGGTAGTACACATATTCGTGGCTAGTGGAGTTTTCAGTTGTTTCCTCAAATCTGCCATATGCTTTTGGCTTCGCACCGGGTCTTCCAGATATTCCAAAATCGGCTCTAGCTCCTTTCCATAGGTTAGAGCCGTTTCTGGTTTCCAAATGGCATTGGGATCAAAGCGGAGAGGGACGTCTTTCCCAAAGGCATCGTACAACGCGAACATGGAATCGGTTTCCAGTCTGGGCTCAAATGCCCCTCCTTTTAGTTTTATGGATTGGAATCCAAATGCATCACACATCGCTTTGGCTTGATAAACAATCCCTTCTGGATCCACAGCCTTCCGTTGCCGGGCCGCCGCCCAACCTGTAGCATTAGGGTCCAATGATTTTCCGAGGTGTCCGCCTGCACCTTCGTATTTGTAAAAAAGGTAAGCGGCAAAAGGCACACTGTCCCGCATCTTTCCGCCCAACAGATCCACCACAGGCCTTCCTAATATCTTTCCCTGAATATCCAAACAGGCTACTTCCAATGCACTGAATACATGCACCAGCTTGCGCTGATCCCACGGCGTATTCCCCCTGGAAGAAGCGCTCTCCTTGCCAAAATAACCGGAAAGTCGATGCTGGAGCGCATTGAGATGAAAGGGATCCATGCCGAGTACCAGGGACCTTGCCGACTCCAATGACTGATTGGTTTGGACATTGCCAGGGATTTCGCTGATGCCGATTATCCCGCTTTCAGTCACCAATTCCAATACTGTGCGCAACGCAAATGGAGCATGTACGCCTGCTGCATTCAATAATGGGGGATCCGTGATGGCTATCGGCGTGATTACCATATCACAGATCTTCGCACCTGAAGATGTAACCACAGTATTTAGCTAGTTAAATTAAATTTGAATCTTTTAAACATTATTCAAGCCCGGATAGCTTTTCCATAAGTAAGGCGATGGAGCTATGGTCCTTTTCACCGTTTCCGAGTGCCAAAAGGGCGTCCATGTGACTGGCTACCAGCGCAGAGCCGTACAAAGGGACAGAAAATTCCTTCCCCGCTTCCAACGCGATATTCATATCTTTCCGATGGAGCTTGATCTTAAACCCGGGATCAAAATTTCGGTCGATGATCCGTTGTCCGTGTAAGTCCAGTATCCTGCTTTGCGCAAATCCTCCCAGTAAGGCTTCCCGCATTTTTGCCAAGTCAACTCCCGCTTTCTTTGCCAGCGTAAATGATTCCGATACGGCTTGTATAGTCATACCAACAATCATTTGATTGCAGGCTTTGGTCATTTGACCTGCACCTGCATCTCCGATCAGCACTGCACTTTTCCCCATTACCTGAAACAACGGCATCACGGCATCAAACGCCGCTTGGCTGCCCCCGCACATGATCGATAGGTTGCCGGTTTCGGCGCCCACCTGCCCGCCGGAAACAGGTGCATCCAAAGCTTCTACCCCTTTTTCCTGCAACTTGGCATAGATCTCACGAGCGGTAGAGGGTGCTATGGTAGACATATCTACGAAGATGGTTCCCTGCGAAATGCCCTCAAAAACCCCATCGGCGCCAAACACCACGTTTTTTACCTCGGGAGAATCCGGCAACATGGTAATGACCACATCGGATTTCTCCGCAAGTACCTTGCTACTCTCAAAAGTAGTTGCTCCCTCCTTTTCCAATTCGCTGGAGGCTTTGCTACTTTTTAGCACATTGAGCGCATAGCCCGCTTTAATTAAATTCAATGCCATGGGCTTCCCCATGATTCCCAAACCAATAAATCCTATTTTCTTCATCATGATGCTTTCGGTTACACAATATTTACCACCTACTCGGGCTTTTTCTACCCGAAGGCAAACCAAGTTACTAAACCCAACGTAAACGGCAAAACATAGTCACCGTATTGAATTGGATTTGGTCACGCTTCTGTATCTGCGGCGAGAAGCAAGGCACTGATATGGCCATAGGCAAAGGAGAAAGCCTGCAGATTGGCACCAGGTGCGTCGGAATAAGGCACGTGGTCAGGCATGACCATCCCATCAAATTCTACGTCCCGCAGGGCCCGGACCACGTGGAAGAAGTTCATGTCGCCATTATCTGGGTAAACTTCCTGAAAGTTATTCCACCCTCCTTTGATATTACGCAAGTGTACATTGAAAATTTGCTTTCGTTTTCCTGCCCACTCGATAATGGGAAAAATCTCTGTGGCAGGGTCTTTTAACCCTTCTGCAATGGATCCGATGCAGAAGTTAAAACCATGGTATGGACTGTCGTAAAGTTGCGCAAAACGCTTTATACCCTCAAATACGTCGGGACTGTTCCATCGAGTAATCCCCCTAAATCCGGCAGCTACCGGTGGGTCAGCAATGTGGTTGGCTAGTTTTACCTTGTATTCTTCTGCCACAGGTAGCACTCGATCCAGAAAATAGGTGATCCGCTCAAACATTTCGTCTATATCCACTGTGCCAGCAACCGTCAGCGGCTGTTCGGTTTTTAAGGCTTCTTCATAATTCCAGGTGCTGTAGCTGGCAAAACCTCTTTTGGGGTCAATGGTTCTTTCCGTGCGCAATACCGGCAAGATCGTAGTATTGTAGTTCAACACCTTGATGCCCGTCTTTGCAGACACCTCTATCATTTGCTGCACCATTTCAATCTCTTTATCCCGCTGGGGACTCTTGCCGAGCATAATATTCGGGATAATGACACGATCAATCCCTGCCGAGGTCAGCGGAAGGTGATAGGCATCTAAGTTGATTCCGTATTTTTCGCAAGCTTCGCGCTTCCGGAAGGAATCCTCTAAATCCCATCCTTTACCCTCTACAAAGGCAGGCATTCCTCCATCCAGATGAAATACGCCATGCCGCGCTTTGAAAGCCAGGTTTTCCTCTGTCGTCCCGCCGGACTGACACCCAAGCTTCATCAGCACTTTTTTTGGTTTGGTGGCTTGTGCAGAAGCCAAGCCGGTTTCCTCGGGCGGCGCGCAGCTCGAAAGGGTCTGCCCCAGTGTGATGGCACCTACAGAACCCGCAGAAAGGAGCTTTACAAAGTCTCTTCGTTGAACGGTTCCGGATTTTTTCTCGGATGAATTTTGGGTTTTCATATCTGTTTGGGTTAAATGTATCTTTGATTTTAACTAAGTGGAAATAGCTTCGCCGCCAGCATAATCACAATCAGTCCAGCGAATCCCATGATCGTAAGTAGCGGCGAAAAGGTCTTAAGGGCCTCCTTTTCGGTGAGATTGCTCATTTTGCAGACAATCCAGAACCCACTATCATTCATCCAGGGAACCAACTTGGAACCGCAAGCAATGGAAAGCCCCAGGTACAGTTGGTGATACTCCAGTGCAGTAGTCGCCATACCTGCCAAGATCCCCGAAGCCGTAATCATCGCTACCGTAGCCGAACCTTGGGCAGTCCGCACCAGGGCCGTAATAAAGAAAGCAAGTGGAATCAAGGCCATCTGATAGTTTGCTGTGAGGTCTGCAATCCGGCTACTGATACCAGTTTGTTGAAGCATCGCACCGAACGCACCGCCGGCAGCTGTAATCAGGATGATTACGCCCGCACTCGTCAATGCAGCCTGTACCGAGCTGACTACCTGATCCCGTTCACCCCGTTTGATACGGATTACGGTAATCAAGGCTGCAAGGGCGCCCAGTATCAAGGCAAGGTTTTTCTCTCCAAAAAAGAGTACGGTAGCAATGACCCATTGTCCTACTCCGGTCGTTTGCTCGATAGCCTCGGGGGTGAAAAAAGTCTCCACCCCTGCTTTCGCACTGATCAATCCCAGGGGGATGATGATCGGTCCCAACGAACTCAGTATGCCTGGCAAGTTCGAAGTGTTTTTTTCCGATAGTGCTTTGATTTCGGATAAGGGTGCTTCCAGCGAATCCCTCAGCGGGATTTCCCACCGCCGGTTTGCCCAAACGGCAAACAGGTATCCCACAGCAATGGTAACTAATCCGACCAGAAATCCACCCACCATCATCATCCCAATAGGGATATTCATCTCCGCAATCAAAAACAACGGACCTGGCGTTGGTGGCACCAAGGAATTGGCCATGGCTGCACCTGCGGTCACACAGAGCACGAGCAACAGGTAATTGCCTTTCAGTTTCATCGCCATCGCTTTGGCCAAGGGAATCATCAGGTAGAATACCGTGTCAAAAAACACGGGAATACCCAAAAAGAAGCTACCGCTGATAAAGGCAACCGGCGCTTTCTTCTCCCCTGTCACGCCTAAAATGGATCGAACAATCCGCTCCGCGGCACCACTGACCAACATACACTTTCCGATGATGGCTGCCATCGCTATCAGTATACCGATCTGTCCTGTAGTAGTACCAAACGCCGTGGCAATACGATCGCCGATGGGCCGGGCTGCCAAGGCTTCCGCAGCCGCTTGGCTCATGCCTCTGCTCAGTCCGTAGCCCACGATGGATTCTGCCGGTGTCATCCAAGCCACCACCAAGGCTGCCAACAGCAACGCCAAGAAGGGATTGAGGCGGAAAGCAATGATTCCTCCCACCACCAATACCATCCCTACCAACAAAATAACCAAAGGATCCTGTAACATATCCGTCAAGTCGAGCTGGTACTCTTTTTCAGTTGGTTTAATTTTTTGGCCAACTCCGCAGCGCCATTGGCAACGAAGGTGGCGTCAGATCCGCAGGCAATCAATTGAATTCCCATTTGCTGGTACTTGGTGAATTCTGCCGGATCAAACAGGAGTATCCCCGTAGCTTTTCCGGCACGCTTTGCAGCAGCGACGATTCTATCCACAGCGGCAGTAAACGTGGGATGATCTAGTTGGCCAAAAATCCCAAGGGACATGGAGAGATCCGCCGGACCAATAAAGAGTACATCCACCCCCTCAATGCCTGCAATCTCCTCTACTTGCTCAACCGCTTCTCGTGTCTCTATTTGGATGATTCCCACCAGATTGTCTTCTGTATGGTGGCGGTAGGCATCAAATTGCTTTCCAAATGCGGTGGCTCTCACCATTTTGGCTACTCCCCTATGTCCGATGGGTGGATAGTGAATTCCCATCACTGCTGTTTGAGCATCTTCGACCGACTTGATCTGAGGACACATCACGCCTTCTGCCCCCACATCCAACACCCGGTGGATTCGCTGTTTGGCAACACTCTCCACACGCACCACAGGTGCCGCCCCGGTATGTTCCAGTGCTTGAAGCTGATGGAGCAGGTCCTTCGGTTCCCCTGCCCCATGCTCCAAATCGATCAAAACCCAATCAAATCCGGCCAATCCTACAATCTCTGCCGTGACAGAACTCCCTAGGTTCAGCCAGCATCCGCTGAGCGTTTCCCCTGCTTTCAATCTTCTTTTTAATCCTTTCATAGTTTGGGTTTAAGGCCTTTGGTCTTTTGCTTTATAAAGTAGTAATTAATGGCAAATAATACTACTTCACATCCCACCAAACCCTCGTATCCATGATATTTGGTCCCTGACGGGCGATTGCGGCTTCCACGTTTCCTGCATTCACGTTAAGCTCCGCATCCGTGTAGCTCAGCCTTCGGATAAAAGGCTCTGTTTGTAAGTCGCTTCCCGGAAATAAATTGGGACTAAGCTGTGGATATCCGGACCTGCGGAAATTTGCCCAAGACTCCGGCCCCAATAGAAAGGTGGAGACCCAATACTGCGTATTGATCTGCTCCAATTCTTTGCCTGCTTCTAATGGATGGGACTGGATGTACTGCTGGATAGCCGCCGCATCCACAGCTGTGCTTGCACCGTAGGTGGCCAATTGCTGCATATGCGCCTCAATACCTCTCGCGTATAGGTCAGCCACGTTGCCACCAGTCCAACCCCTATGTGCAGCCTCTGCCAATAGCAGCAAGGTTTGGCTGTAGGTGATTAAAAAGCTGGGAGCTTGAATCGCGGCCATACGCGTACGATCCAGTTGGGAATAATCCCATAGACTGACTAGTCCACTTGCCTGCACAGCCGCACTGATGGTGGTATTGTCATACCCTAGCGGCATGCCTATTTGAACATCCGGGTTTCTGTTTGCATTCGCTGCTACCTGACCCGCACCACTAGCGGCGCCCACATACCTAACGGCTATTGAAGCCAGCCTTGGGTCGTTATTGTCTTTAAGAAAGGATACAAAATCCTCTGCTAAATAGAAAAACGCTGACTGACCACCGTTGAGCTGTGCACCAATATTGTTGGTGAAGTTTGCTGTGTGCCGTATGATGGCGTTATCAGCATTTGACTGCATCAATCCACCGTTCACCGCTTTGGTTACATACTCAGCGGCCTTGGTAGGATTGACTTTTGAATGCCTCATCGCTGCTCGGAGCAATAGGGAGTAGCCGAAGCGTTTCCACTTGGCCAAATCTCCGGAATACAGGATCTCCGATGCAACAGCCGGTCCCGATAGATTGATAGATGCGGAGGCATTATCCAGTTCTTTCAGAATATCGTCATACACATCTTCCTGCCTATCGTATACCGGACTCGTGATCCCGTCTAAAAACACCCTACCTGCCTCGAAATACGGTACATCTCCATAGGTATCTGTTATTATCATGAAGGTGTAAGCTTTCCAAATACGTAGGATTTGCCGTAAATTATCATACTGCGGCCTTCCTTCGGTGGCATGCAGCGCAGATACAAGGTTTTTGATACCTTCCCGGTATCCTCTTTGCCAGTTTCCGGCGGCCACATTTCGGTTGTCCTGATTGAAATTGGCCGCAGCACCTACACCGCTGAACGGTGTTATCATTTGCTTCACAATGGTCGTCTCGTAGCTAAGGTTTCCATATTGGGGAGCGGAGGCTACCATCGCGGTATTCAACATAAACACCGGCTCTACAGAGGTAAGTGCATTGGGATTGATATTCATTTCATCAAATCCGTTGTCGCAAGCGGCCCCCACAAGGAGGCAGACCAGAATGATATATTTATTGACTAATTTCATGAGATCTGAATTTTAACAAGTTAAAACTTCAAGTTTAAATTAAAGCCGATGCTGCGACTTACTGGAAGGCCCGTAGCCTCCAAGCCCATCATGTTGTCCGATGGAAACCCAAATTGGTCGGGATGGATATGGGGAACCCATTGCTTAATGACTGCCACATTGTTGGCAACGGCATTTAATCTCACACCCCTAACTGGAAAATTGGAAGGTAGCAACTTACTAAAGTCATATCCCAGGGTAATTTGTCTTAATTGCCATGACCCTGCGTTAAACACTGAAAGCTCGGAAAGTAATAAGCTGCGAACTGATTCGTAGTAAAGCTGCACGGGTGTCTGTGTAGTATTGATTTCTCCATTTGGATTAACTCCATCGCCCACCACATAGCCTACATCTCTTCCGGGAAGTGTAGCTTTATCGAGGCCATGGCGGTATGCATTGATATGTGTACCAGATATCATTTTATGGCCTAGCTTAAAGTCAATCAAGAAGGACATGTTGACCCCTTTGTAGTCAAATCCATTGGTAAAACCACCCACCCAAGTCGGTATGGCGCTGCCAAACTCCATCTGTTCCGGATTTCGAAGTGGACGGCCGTTACCGGGATCGTGAACGATCCTCCCCTGCGCATCCCTCATAAGTCCAAAACCATACAACTGGGCCATAGGTCTTCCAACTACGTGGCGAAGCTCCCCGTGAAAGTCCGCCGTACCTACGGTGATGCTGTTGTCGCTTACATCCGGCCCGAGATCCAACACTTCGGTGATGTTGTAGGCCGCGTTGAAACTGGCATTCCATCGAAAGTTTTGGGTCACAATGGGGTTTATATTAAGCAACATCTCTACGCCTTCGTTTTTGCTTTCTCCGACATTGATCAACTGACTCAAAAATCCGGTGGCATCCGAAAGCTGCGCTTGCAAAATCTGATCCTTTGACAGCTTGTGGTAATAGGTCACCTCAAAGCCAACCCGGTTGTCAAACAATTGCATTTCTAAGCCAAATTCCCTTTCCTGAACTGTCATAGGTCTTAGATTTGGGTTGGGTACCACGGAACCGGCGATGCTGCCGAGTGGTTGCGGTACTCCGTTCGAGTTGGGAAACTGCTGCGCATTGATGTTAAAAAAGAGATTGTTGGAATATGGCTGCACATCCGTATCACTACCAACTTCTGAATAGCCTGCGCGGATCTTACCAAAGGTGATCCACTCAGGAAGTGAAGAACCAAACGCCTGCGAAAAGACAAAACTTCCTGTGATGGAAGGGTAGAGAATGGAACGGTTAGCAGGCGACAGGGTGGAAAACCAGTCGTTGCGAACGGTGCCGTTGATATATAGAAATTCTCTAAACGAAATCTCAGCAGAACCATACAAGGAGTTTACCTGTCTTTCCGAAAATTGGTAAATGGGATCCCTTAACCGGCTGTTTCCGATCGTATAGAGATCTCTCGAAAAGAAATCCTGCACATACACATTGTGCCTGCTGAACCTTCTGTACATCTGATTTCCGCCCGCATTGACCAAAAACCCAAAGTCTCCAAAGGTTTTGTTCGCACTGATCAAAAAATCGGCATTGACCTCCCGTACGTTCGTAGCATCCTGTACGTATTGACCGTTCACAAAACCCGCAGGCGCCGGTACTTGACGTTGGGTTCCATGTGGCAGGTTGTATTCTTGCTCTCTTGCGAAGAAGTCCTGCCCTACCCTACCTTGAACAAATAACCAATCTGCCAGATCGTATTTGGCGGTGATGTTACCAAAAACTCGGTCCCGGTCGATCAAGTCAAAGCGCTTAAGCGCAAAGTAGGGGTTGGTTCGGTTCGTAAATCGAGACCACACATTTTCATTGCCATTTGCATCTTCCGCATTATCCCTTAGCACATGCATGGGCATGGAATTAGCCAATGTATAAATGATCACCGGGCTGTAATCCTGTTCCGCTATATTGGGCGGATTTCTTCTGTATTCTTTTGAATAGTTGATGTTTCCTGAAATGTTGAGCTTTTTCCCCACGGTTTGTGTAAACCCGAAGTTTGCAGTCTTCCGGTTAAAATCGGAATTGGGCATGATCAATTGATTATCCATGTTGGAAATCATCAGGTTGAAGCCACCATTATCGCCGGATGAGGCCACCGAAAAGGAGTTGGTCCAGGTATAGCCATTTCGGTAAAATTCCCTGAACTGATTTCGCTGCGGTTCATAGGGCACCTCCAAGTTATCAAACAGGATATGGGTCATGCCTGGCTGAAACCGCTCGCCAAAACTCCATACACCGGAGGTTGGAAAGGGAGAAGTTGGCCGAACGCCGTTTTCCCCTTGCCCATATTCGAACTGATAGTCTCGAAAATCCATGGGTGTATCGTGGGTAAAATTGGAGTTAAATTCTACCGTAACGCCACGACCGGTACCCCGGTTTTTGGTAGTAATCATGATCACACCATCTTTTGCACGGGATCCATACAGGGCCGAGGCTGCCCCTCCTTTTAATACCGTCATGGATTCGATATTATCCGGATTGATACTGTTTAAGCCATCTCCACCATCCGAGGTTCGGTTGCTACCTCTATCTGAAAAATCTCCTCTTGCCCCGAAATTGGTATTGTCCAATGGAATGCCATCCACAACAATCAGTGGTGAGTTGTTTCCGCCAAAAGAGGACTGACCCCGGATTCTGATCTTACTGGTTCCGGAAGGACCTGTGCCCAGTGAGGTAATATTTACCCCCGCCATTTTACCCTGCAGGGCATTCATGAAGTTTGGCGTACGGTTAATGGTCATTTCATCCTGACTGACGGTACTGGTAGCATAACCCAAGCTCTTGGCTTCGCGCTTAATACCCAAAGCGGTCACCACCACTTCGTCCAATCCGGTAAGATCCTCCTGCATGGTCACATTAATAAGCGTTTGAGTACCTATCACAATTCGTTGGTTTCGAAAACCGATAAAGGAAAAGACCAAAACACCGGCGTCGGGTGCAGTAATGGTATAATTTCCATCCAAATCTGTCACCGTACCCTGTGTAGTGCCCTCTACCAATACCGACACTCCGGGCAGTGGTAGGCCATTTCCGTCGGTAACTTTTCCACTCACTGTAATGTCCTCCCGCGGGGTGTTTGCTACTGCTACAGGGATATCCAAGCGCACATGGATATTTTGATTCACCAACTTAAAGCGCAACCTAGACTGAAGTGAAATTTCATGAAGTAAATCGTACAGGGACACATCCTTTCTCTCAATGGAAAAACGTTCCTCTGACTGCAAAACCCCCCGATCGAACACAAATCGCAGATTCGTTTTTGCCTCTAGACTTCGAAAGAGTTCTCTAGCTGTGACATCCTGAAGGGACATAGACACCTGCCGGTCCATCGCAGGCACATCAACGGTTTCTTGGGAATTGTTTCGGGCTATCGCCAAAGAGGCAATTCCCTGCGAATAGACGACAAATGGCATGCTTACAAAAATAAGAAGGCCAAGTAGGACTGTCCGTACGCAGTTTAATTTGGGTGGTAAATGATCTTCCATGGTTATTTTAGGTTAATTGGTAAATTGGATTTGTGAGTGTTTCTAGGTCATTCGTCAATCAATAAATTTTATTATTACATTCCTTCCTTTTATCTGATAATCAATCGGGTAAACAAACTGTAAACCCACCAATATATCCTCGAGCAGCTCGTTGTCGTAGCGTCCGTTCATCTGCCATTCTTTTTGAGGCGATCCAAATAGCTGAATATTGACACCATACCATTTTTCCAACACTTCGAAAAACTCCAACATACCTGTGTCTTTGAACAGCAGCACGCCATCTTTCCATGCAATGGTAGCTTCCACATTGAAAGACCCCACTGAAAAGGTTCCCGATTTTCGGTCCAAGGAAAGCTGCTCGCCGGGTACCAACAAGTGGTTTTTGCGCTGCAACCGATTATCCATTAAGTTTACCCTCAGGCTGCCAGATACCAAAGAAACTTGGGTATTGAACTCTTTTTTGCTCGCCTTTACATTGAAGCTAGTGCCCAACACATCGAGTTGAATACCATCGGCTACCACTTGGAAAGGCAGCGAATCTATATGGGCCACATCAAAAAAAGCCTCCCCACTTAGCTCCACCCTTCGGATAGCACCTGTAAAGTGTTCGGGAAAAACCAACGAGGACTCATAACTCAGATGGACAAGGGTACCATCAGGTAACTTGAGAATTGATTTTCGGCCCTTGGGGTTATTCACAGACACCATGGTCGGTGCATGGACGGCCGGTTCTTCAACCGATGTAGGGAGCAGCTGATCAGCACCAAAGGCACCCATAAAGCTTACCAACAAGATAGCAGCTACCCTTACCCATTGTTTGGCAAACCACTCACGGACATGACCGCCGGAAGGTGGTTTCCTAGGCGTCCTGCTCGTCTCGGCATTCAGAATCAACCCCAGCAACTCATTGCATTCGGATTCGCTCAATTGCTGATTTCCGAAATCCAATCGCTTTATAAATTCCACCGCTTTCTCAAAATCGGACCGGTATATGGTATGATTTTGACGCCAGTTATCCCAAAAAAATGTGGTTTCCCGATTAGGCTCACGAACCCAACGGACAAACTCTTCGTCCGAGATCAGTTGTATAAAAATGGGGCTATTTGGGTTAGTCACGAGTCAATCATTCATTTATATATTTACAAAGAGCAGTTTGTTTCAAATGATACCAGATTTACAAAACTTTTTTTATTTTTTTTAAGCGAGAAATAGCCTGAATACGGGGTAGTAGAGAGAGATATCGAAGTGCTACAGATCTCCTCGTATAAAATCCGCCCCCGGCTTATGGCCTTGCAAAGGATATTTAGTAATTTTAGTCTTCTGAATTATGCTTTATTATGAAAATCAAACTATTTGGCATCGCGCGGGAAATAGTAGGAAGCGCAGAATTAAAGCTTCCAGACGAGGTCGAAGTGAAAAACGTGCAGGAATTCAAAGAGTGGCTGTTTGAAAATTACCCGAAATTTGCGAGCCTTAAATCATTGGCGGTAGCTGTAAACCAAGAATACGCCGATGACCATTCACCATTGGACCAGAATGCAGAAATCGCTCTTATACCGCCAGTAAGCGGAGGCTGAACCTATGATCAAACTTGTAACACATATAGATCTCAACGAATCCTATCTCTCCCTACACCATCCGGAAGCCGGGGGAATGGCGATTTTCGTGGGCTCTGTAAGAAACCATGCCCATGGAAAAGGCGTTATCCAACTGGACTTTGAAGGGTACGAACCCATGGCGCTGAAGGAAATGTCGGCTATAGCCGAGCGAGCCAAGGTATTGTGGCCTATAAAGAGGTTGGTGATGATCCATGCCCTCGGTATGAAAAATATCGGAGAACCCGTAGTGGTTGTTGGCACGGCCACTGCACACCGCGATGCAGCCTTCGAGTCCTGTAAATTTCTGATCGATGAACTCAAAAAGACGGTGCCGATCTGGAAAAAAGAATACTTTCAGGACCAATCTGTATGGGTAAATGCCCATCCTTAAACTGAACCCCATGCCAAAGCAATTTATAGACCCATATGGTCGCGTCTTAAGTTACCTTCGCCTTTCTGTTACGGATAGATGCAATTTTAGATGCTATTATTGCATGCCGGAGGAAGGGGTCAACTTCGTGGACCGCAAGCAACTCCTCTCCTACGAGGAATTGGAATTTTTGCTCGATGTGTTCGCGGAATACGGAGTGAATAAAGTGCGGATTACCGGGGGCGAGCCTTTTGTAAGGCGCGGACTGGTGGATTTTTTGAGTCGTATCAGCCAACTGAAAGGACTGTCAGAAATAGCCATCACCAGCAATGGATCTCTTTCGTTTGCCCAGATTGACGCACTGGCTGACATGGGCATCCGCAGCATCAACATTAGCTTGGATTCGTTGGATAAGAAGCGGTTTTTTGAAATCACTCGAAGAGATAAATTTGACGAAGTATATGCATCTATCATGTATATGATAGGTAAGGGCTTTGAAGTCAAGCTCAATGCGGTGATAGCAGACGGTAAAAATACCCAAGACATCCTGCCGTTTATCGAACTGACCAAACACCACCCGGTGTCAGTCCGGTTTTTGGAGGAGATGCCATTTAATGGTACCGGCACGTTCGAGGTTCCGACCTGGAACCACGTGGTCATCAAGGGACATATCCTGAATCATTATCCCACCATGCAGCGTTTGACAAGCGAAAAAAGCAGCACCTCGGTAAACTATCAGATTCCGGGATATCAGGGCACATTCGGCATCATTGCCTCCTACAGCCGAACATTTTGTGGGACCTGTAACCGTCTTCGTTTGTCTGCCACCGGCGAGCTTAGAACCTGCCTTTATGGCGCCCCAGCGTTAAACCTTCGAGACCTCCTTCGGTCGGGTGCAAGCAGGGATGAGGTGGTACGTGAACTGATCCTAGCAGTAGCCAAAAAAGAAAAAGACGGTTTTGAGGCGGAAGCCATCCAAGCGCAAACACCCAAAAAGTCCATGTCGTTTTTAGGAGGTTAATCGATGCGTGACAGCAACAGGTACATTCGGCAAATACAGTTACCCGGATTTGGGAAGGATGGGCAGGAAAAACTTGCCCGATCCAGCGTCTTGGTGATTGGTGCGGGAGGACTGGGCGTCCCTGTTATCCAATACCTATCTGCAATGGGCGTGGGACATCTGGGAATCATGGATGCCGACTCCATTGATATCAGCAACCTGCACCGACAGGTAATTTACCAAAGTAGTCAAGCAGGTATGGACAAGGTTACCGCATGCCGGGAGTGGGTCGAAAAACAAAACCCCGATATAATCCTTCAAACCTATGCAGAATTCCTTTCGGTATCAAATGCCCTAGCTACCATTGCTTCCTATGATCTGGTTATTGACGCCACGGATAATTTTGAAGCGCGTTACCTGATCAACGATGCATGCGTCCTGCTTGAAAAACCCTTTGTATACGGAGCATTGCAGGGTTACGAGGGCCAGGTGAGTGTTTTCAACTACCAATCGGGACCAACCTACCGATGCCTATACCCTATTCCTCCAGATGCCGGCCAAATCCCCGATTGCAATCAGGCGGGCGTATTGGGTATCATTCCGGGAATCATTGGCTCCTATCAAGCTTTGGAAGCGGTAAAGGTCTTGACAGAGTGCGCAGAGCCATTAAGTGGCAAATTGTTGGTTCTCGACTTCAAAGACCATCATCACTACGCTATCAACATCCGCACCAATCCCTTAAGCAGGCAAATAAAGGCGTTACAATCGTCCTACGCCTTGGATTCCTGTGCGATAGAGGATGAAATAAGTGTGGAGGAACTCGCCAAATGGCTTTTGGCGGATAAGGAGTTTGCATTACTTGATGTACGGGAAACCTCTGAATTTGAAGCAGAAAGGTTGGAACAGGCGGTGTCCGTTCCTCTTTCCGAAATCTATAACCAGACCATCCCCTGCTCCACACATCAACCTTGGGTGGTCATGTGTCAACTGGGGAGTAGAAGCAAAAAGGCCATCCAGATTTTAAAAAGTCGATTTCCAAACGCCAAATTGATCAACCTAGAGGGGGGACTAGCGCAATGGTGTTTGGAGATGGGTAATTTACACCTAAATGAATAGCATGATATCGGTAAAGCAAGCACTGGAAATTATCAATAATCAACCGCTACCCCTGGGGTTTGAAGAAATTCCCATCCACTTGGCGGTAGGCAGGATACTTGCGGTAGATGTTTTGGCCGATCGGGATGCTCCCCCATTTGACCGGGTAACTATGGATGGAGTCGCTATTCAGGCTGCACATTTCAAGCCAGGATTTGCCTACCAGATAGCCGGTACACAAGCGGCCGGAGGTGTGCCACAATCTATCAAAGACCCCTCCCATTGTCTTGAGGTGATGACAGGTGCTATGTTACCCATGGGCGCCGATTGTGTGATTCCCTACGAGCAAGTAACTATCCGGGACGGATACGCCACGCTTCAAATAGACGCTGTGGCACCCTATTTGAACATTCATAGAAAAGGCATGGACACAATAATGGGGAATACTCTCATCCCCAAAGGCAGTCGACTGAGTGCAGGCAAAATTGGTGTGATGGCCGCGGTAGGGGTATCGAAGGCAACCGTAGCGTGCCTGCCCAAGGTAATTGTCTGCTCTACCGGGGACGAACTGATACCCATTGAAAAGGAGCCACTTCCCCACCAAATCAGAAACTCTAACGCCTCCATGTTGCAGGCTGCATTGAATCATTGGGGCATCCGAGCAGATTCGATACATCTCCCCGACGAGAAAAGCGCCCTGTCAGAAAGCCTGGCAAAGCTCAAAGAATCCTACGATATCTGGATGTTTTCGGGCGCTGTATCCAAAGGCAAATTCGACTACCTTCCGGAGGTCTTGCAGGAGTTGGGTATGAATAGCCTCATTCACGGAGTGGCCCAACGGCCGGGAAAACCATTTCTGTTTGGCGCGTTCGATCATTCCATCGTATTTGGATTTCCGGGAAATCCGGCATCCACGCTAATTTGTTTTCACACATTTTTTACTCCGTGGCTAGCAACACAGCAGGGATCGGCTGTTGATTCGATGGTAGCGGAATTGGACGCTGATATCGTCTTTAAAAAACCCCTTACCTATCACCTGCTGGTGTCTATTCGCCACGAGGGCCAACGTGTAATTGCTAGCCCCGTCGCCAATTCGGGCTCAGGCGACCTGATACATCTTGGTGCTGCCGATGGGTTTGTCAGTCTACCACCGGATACAGACACGTTTAGCAAAGGTCAAATGTTTCCCCTTACCCGTTGGAGTAATGTATGGTGAGGAAATACAGCTATTGAAATACGAAGTATACCATGAAGGAAATCAAGGAAATCATCAAAGCATTTGATCTCGCTCAGGAAGCAGGCGAACAGACCGCCCTCGCAACCGTGGTCAAGGTGGACGGATCATCCTATCGCAGACCTGGTGCACGCATGCTGGTGACGGAAAGTGGCATGTTGACCGGTGCCATCAGCGGCGGGTGCCTGGAAGGCGACGCACTGAAAAAAGCGCAGTTGGTCATGTTCAGGAATCAATCTATGGTGGTGACATACGATACAACAGATGACGATGACGCAAAATTTGGTGTAGGGTTGGGGTGCAACGGTATCATACATATTTTGATTGAGCCGATTGATTCTTCCTCGGAAAATCATCCTATTAATCTGCTGAAAAAACTCGTTGCGGACCGCAAAGACCATGTTTTGGTTACGTTTTTTGACTTGGAGAATAAACGGGAGCGCCAGTTGGGTACCTGTCTGCTATACAGCGGAGGTCCAGTAGCCCTGGGAGGTATCGAATTGCCCCATTTGCCTGAACTAATCGAAGATATAGCGTCTGTCTGGGAGGAGGGTCATTCACTTATCGCAGAATACGGTAGGGATGCACCGTTACATGCCTTTATCGAATGGGTTCCTGCCCACCTCTCCTTGGTGGTAGTAGGCGCGGGAAATGATGCCATTCCCCTTACGCGATTAGCTGAAGTGCTTGGCTGGGAGATCACCCTGATTGACGGAAGGGCTGCGCAGGCTACCAAGGGGCGTTTTCCGTCCGCTGATCACATCCATGTGGTTCCTGCCCCGGAGGACGCCCTCTCACTATTCTCCAGAGACCATAGAACAGCGGTGATATTGATGACCCATAACTTCAACTACGACCTAGCGGTGATGGAAGGGCTTCTTCCTCTTAAAATCGCCTATTTAGGCGTGCTAGGTCCAAAGAAAAAGTTGGAAAAAATGTATGAGAACCTCCGCGAGAAAGGAATTAGAATCACCGAGGAGGACCGAAAACGTATTTTTGGTCCTGTCGGATTAAATATTCATGCGGAGGCACCGGAGGAAATTGCCCTCTCTATAGTTAGCGAAATTAAGACCGTCCTAAGTGGTGGAGACGGTTCGTTTCTCCGTGACAAAGAAGGACCCATCCATACCGAAGATAGACACCGTGTAAAGAAACGCTAACAGCAGCTGTCAATTGAATCGATCGTAGACGCCAGCCTAATACGCCCGCATGTGGGACCTTAATTCATCTAGGGTGTCTTCGTAGTCGTATTGAATGTCTTCATGCAAGGACTGCAGGGCTTTTTCCAGCTTCCTCACCTGTTGCGCATACAAATTGTCGATTACTGGATGCCTAAAATCAAGGTAACCGTACTCCTCCATGGATTTGCAAAAAGAAATCAGGAGCTCCACATGTACTGCTTTATCCTTGTTTATAGACAGTAACTTATTAAGTGTACGCCTTATTTTTTGGGCAGATTTTTTCGCGGTATGATAATTGTTGCTGTAGTAGCCACTTGCAAATTCGGCATCCAACTCTTCGATGCACTCCTGTAAGAATAGACCGGGTTCATCCTTTTCACGTAGCTTGAAATACAGGTAGGTTTTGTTATCCTTATTTAATTTGGCTAAATCTCCAAGGAATCCGATCAAGGTTTTGTGGTCCAAAGATGACAACTCCTTTTTCAGCTGGGCCAAGGTTGGTAAGTTCATACAGAAAAAACGTTATGGTCTGTTAGGATTCAAAGATAACCAAAACCCTACTTTATAAAAACAGAAAAAAAAAGTACCTTTGGAAAGCATGAACGGTGAGAAATCAATCGGTTTAGGGATATTTTCAAAGACGTTTTCCGGAAGTCCAGACGTCATCTTTCAGAAAGCGAAGCTTTTGGGATTTGATGGACTGCATTATAATATGGTCAGTTCCGGTCTTCCTGCCCTGCCTCCTGCGGTTGCACCGTTCAAGGTTGATGAAATTTTGTTGGCAAAAGGGCGGTATCCATTGGATCTATTGGGTCTCTCCGCGACATTCAACCTGATTCATCCGGACCAATCTGATAGAGAAGCTGGCTTTGCCTCGCTAGAGGTGCTATCAAAGATTGCCAGTGAATTGGAGATTACGATGGTAACTCTTTGCACTGGAACACGTGACCCACAGGATATTTGGAAATGGCATCCTGATAACCAATCCAAAGAAGCTTGGATTGACCTGCTGTCCATGCTGGAACGCTGCATTCTTGTGGCGGAAAAACATGGGATTAAGTTAGGTATTGAACCCGAATTTGGCAACGTAGTGAACGATGCTACTAGTGCCAAAAGGCTATTGGATGAACTACAAAGCCCAATGGTAAGCATCATTTTTGATCCAGCAAACCTGTTCGAAAAAGCCAAATCGCCCGAAGAAGTGCGTGATAAAATCGATCAGGGTTTGGATCTACTTGGGGATCAAGTAGGCGTGGCGCACCTGAAAGACAAAGGACAAAGCGGTGTTTATACCTCCCTTGGAAAAGGTATTATCGATTTCCCGTTTTTTCTAAAAAAATTATCTGAAATAGATTTCTCCGGTCCCTTGGTAATCCACGGAATTACCGAGGACCAGATCCCCGAATCCCTGACCTACCTTCATCCCTTATTGGAGGACATCCGTAAATAATAGGCGCATGGACAATACTTTTGAACACAATCAAATCCATTTCCACTACACCGATAAAGGCAAGGGCCCCGCACTTATTTTTTTGCACGGTCTAGGAGCTTCCTTACAACAGGCCAAAGAAATCACCTCCCGAATAAAAGGCCATCGAATCGTATCCATGGATTTCCGCGGGCATGGAAAAACCAAACGATTTGTAACCGCCTCAGACGCTCAAATGGAGGTTTTCGCCAAGGACCTTTCCAACCTGATGGAATTTCTGGGGATTCACGAATGTATTCTGGGAGGGTTATCACTTGGTGCAGCCGTGGCTATGAAATATGCCTTGGCTAATCCGGAAAAAATCAAAAAACTCGTCTTGGTTCGTCCTGCTTGGGTCAATCAGCGCGACCCGGATCACTTTCACCTCCTAAAACTGGCGCATGACCTAATCCAAAAATACGGTATTGTCACAGGAAGAGAATATTTCACGGAGTCACCGGATTTTGTCGAGGTAAAAGAAAAATTTCCAAATTATGCCGAGTCGCTGCTTGGACACTTCTCACGACCACAAGCGGACACCTCCTATGCCCTGCTCAAATACCTGCCAGAAGACCGGCCAATAGACGACCTAACCCAACTAACCCAACTTTCCATGCCAGTACTGGTAATTGGTAGCAACGACGATCCACTGCACCCCTTCTCCTATGCAGAGACGATCCACAGCCACCTACCCAACGCTACGTTGGTGCCTATAATTTCAAAGTACCTGAACATGGAACAACATAACCGGGAGTTGCAGGCATTGATGGCCTCCTTTATTTCGTCGTAACCTGAAAAGGTCGCCTCAAGGAATTTGATCAAATAGCTTTTCTACACCTCGTACGATCCGATCTCTCATGCGATTCGGGTTTTGTAAAATTACCTCCTCAGCGGTAGCTATCCATACTGCGGAGTTTTTAGATGCATCCACTAAATGTAAGGTCACCGTGCCCTTTTGATAGGTCCCGACCTCAACCGTTTCTGACTTCCAGGTATAGCGCCGTTGCCCAATATAATTAAAGCTGCCTGGATCTGTGATCAGACCGGTCTCTCTGGTCTGAACGCGTTCTTCCACCCATACGCCGAGATTAACCAAGATTTCCGGGTTGTCATCTTCACGCAACAGGCCCCGAAAAGCCATTTGCTTTGCTATTTCCTCTTGTAAAAAAGCTATGTTTCCTTCATAGGATTCGCCTATGCCACCGGAAGCTTCTGACTGATAAAAATTAAAAGATTTATAGGCTTCTAGCCTAAAATCCTCTTTCCTGTCGACCACCTGTATGTTGACAGAAGTACAGGCCGTAAGAAAAACCACCACGTAAACGAAAAACAACAGTTTATACATCATATACGGATTCTTTTACGTATTTCGAAATAAAACCGTATGAATATACCAAAAAATACCAAAAAAAACTAATCTGCCGAAACCGACAGATTAGCCTAGTACTTTTATACCTTGGGGGCTAACTTGACGTCAACCGCACTCAGCCCTTTAGGAGTTTTTTCGGTGTCAAAAACAACCACATCTCCCTCGGCTACTTGGTCTACCAACCCATTCACGTGAAAAAATATACTTTCTTGCGTGACCTGGTCCCGGATAAACCCATATCCTTTGGAGGTATTGAAAAACGAAATTTTCCCCTTGCGGACTGCATCTTCGTCTTCTTCTGATTCGGATTTTCTGGATACGCTGATTTCGATACTCTCCAACTCCACTTCTTCCATTTTTCTCTGGGGATCTGGTGGAGTATCGGTAATATTTCCCTCTGCATCTACATAAGCGATCATATCGGAAAGCTCTCCCCCTTTGTTGGAATGCGTTTTCCTCGCTTCTTTCTTTTCCTCTTTATCCTGTTTCTTCTTAAGTCTTTTCTTTTCTTTTTCCTTTTTGTTAAAAGTCTCTCTGGATTTTGCCATTAATGTGATTTTGTTTCTAATTGATCTTTGGAACTATGACAGGCTTTCCCTTATCTTGCAGCGCATTTGCTGCGGAATTAGCCATAAATACTGAAATGGAGAAATGCCGGACACTGGGGGAAAGAAGTGTCGGTAGGCTTCATTCAGGAAGTATTTTACAAATTAGCAGATTTTTCCGGTTTATTCCTATCATTTCCCAAATAAACGGTCAAAAATTCAGTCCACTTCCAAGGACGCCCCTATCACAAATAGGTACCAAGCAAGTTCCCTGACCAGGACATTATTTCCCAAAGTTTCTGACGCGTTTTGGCCTTTGCTCGTCTTTTTTCATTTCATAAGGTAGGGACCAGGCCCTACCTTTGCTGTCGCCAAAATACAACTTAGATTTACTAAACTCATTGGGATTTCCGTCTGCCCAAAAATACAGGAATGGATCTGTGCCGTTAGCCACCCTTCTCGCGTAATTATGGTTTCTGGCGCTCTTTCGGGTTATTTGCTTTACCCTGTTCCATGTTTTTCCTTTGTCTGTAGATTTCCACATCACCAACTCACCCCCTGCACCCCAGATCTGAGGACTGTTTTCGGTAGGCCCAATGACCGTCCACTCATTTCCCTCTATCCAAAGACTCCCGCTGTCGTAATTCTGGTCAGATTCAGTGATTTTGTGGATTGCCCAAGATTCCCCTGTCCAGTGAATGACGCTCCAAGACCTTGGCCCATTCTCCGGTCCGGGCTGATGACCAGGCCCAGAAACGAATAAAGCCACCGGATTGCCGTTTTCATCGAAATTGACATCTTTGATATATACATTTACCTCTTTACTGAAAAACTCCGCGGCGAGCGCAGGCGTGCTGAGGTCTGATACCGGAACATTCAAAGTTTCACCCGTAATGGTAGTCCAGGTGCTTCCAAAGTCGGTCGTCTGTAAATAGTAAATATTGGTTCGCTTATCCACGTTTCCATCCGGATGCCAGTTGAAAAAAAACACTACCTTTTCACCGAGTTGACCCGAAATCTGATAATGCCCCCCCTGCTTGTCTTCAGGTCGCTTAATACCTACCAGTTTTTGGTCCTCCGTCCAAGTTACTCCATCCCTGCTAGTCTCGTAATACAACTCCCTCAAACCTGTATATTTTGTGAAGAGGTTAAGAAATCCCTTCCCCTCTATAAATTTAGGTTGCGGATAGGTCATTTCTTCCTCCGTAATGAGTTCAAAGGAATCAATCTCGTAAGGTTTTGTACTGCGGTACTTAAATCCCATCCTTCTTCTGCCTCTTCCACTGACAAACACCCAAATGTATCCCTTGTCATCCATCGCCAAACTGGGGTTATCGTGAGGGTCGTCAACTCCCTCCTTGTCATGGACAACGATCGGACGGGATACCTTTTTGGTTCGATGGTCGTAGCTACCAATCATGCAAAGTAGGTACTTTTCGTCCTCCGAACGCGTCCCTCCATACACAAAAAATGTCTTTTCAGCCTCTGACGAGTAAATAGCCAATGGAATGTGTTTAGCCGTGTAGGTTCCCAATCCACCGGAGTACTTGTCCCCGTACTCTGAAAACTGGCCTAACGTAAACCAAATTCCTTTGTATCCTGTAAACATGGAGCCATTCAAACCAGTATCCTGACCATAAGTGGGTCGTGAAAAAGCAGCGACTAGCAGAAAGACCAACCAGATTCTCTTGGGCAAATTGTTAATAGACATCCAACCTTTTAAATAAGTGAGTAATCCAAAATTACTCAAATTACCGGTGCATGACTACAAGGAACCTATTTTTTACCCCAAAAAATCTAGTGGTAAAAACCATCCAACTCCCTCTTCTGCTTCAGCTTTTGAAAACTCTCCACACTGAAAGGTTTGATCCAAAAATCGATGATCTGCTCGTACTCTTCGGATTTGTCTTGCTCAGCTTGCTCTATAGACGAAGTGATGATCACAACAGAAAAGTCGACCGGCAGTTTCAATAGGTTTAATTGATCCAAAAACTCCCAGCCGGACATACCGGGCATATTGATGTCTAAGAAAATCAGAAACCGCTGATCGGCTGAGTTGCTATCCTTTAAAAATCCAAGCGCGTGCTCCCCGTCACTGAAAGCTTGAATTTCACCTATATACCCCGCTTTTTCCATCAGCTTCCGTTGCAACAGAATCACAATAGGATCATCATCAATCAACAATATCTTCACAGCTCTAAACGTTTTAAAAGGAGAAATTTAGCCTTGCACGCGTTCTTTATTCTTTTGAATCCTGTACTGGTTAAATTTTAACCAACATTTTTGTATATTTAAAATACATTTTTTCAAATGTAAATCAACTTTTGAAATAAAAAAACGTTCGTTGAACTTTTTTTAGCTTACATGTTTAGATTCTTTTTAAAGTTTAAATTTGTATGTGATTGATCCTAATAAATGAGCTCGAGTTCTTTTACTTCTGTAGTGTGAATAGGCAACACACGGAATAAACCGAAAACGTAGATACTTATACAATTTCGTCAAATACCGATTCATAGTGCGGAGAATTAATCAGTATTCCCCCACTGTGTGCGTAAAAGCTTGCATCGGTCGGATACACCCCTTGATGGGTTTTAACCCAAGAACCGTCCGCCATCGGATGATAGCTGAGCATTCTATCCCAATTTTTATAATATTGGTGTCCATTGGTTTCCTGTAGACCTAGATTCATCTCCGGAAAAGGCGCCAACCTGGCGGCGACGTTCTTATTCCAATCTACTAAAATGGGATTGACTGTTAAATCCGCGCAAAAACAAGGCACACCTTTTTCATAGGCCGCCTGCGCGATTTTCATGGTCATACTAAGTGTTTTTGCAATGGCTTTTACGGCAATTGCGGAATACCCCTGCTCAATTCTCGCCAAGGCATCTTCTACCGTGTGGGCACTTTCGTCAGCAGCTACACGAACACCAAGGTCTCCCACATAAGTTTCGTTGTCTTCGCCAAAAGGCTCCTCAATCACAGCAATTTGCTCAAAAGCACCAATCTTCTTCGCATGGTCTAAAAACCGCTCCAAGGTATCTTTAGACTCGTACCGTTCATTGGCGTCAAAGTAATAAGGAATTTTCCCGTTACTCGTATGCGGTGTCTCAAAATGGCCAATGGCCTTGTGCACACCTGTCAAAAATGCGATATCCTTTTCCAACATTTCTTTCTGTGTACCTGCAGATCCTGTCTTTAATTTCATGATAAAATGCCCACGTTCAGCGGCCGCTTTTACATCTTCAACCTTTGCCCCTACGCTAAAAGATGGTATACTGGCCACCTTGTCGTGCTTATGTGATAAGCCCGGACGATAGGCCTCCGGTATCATCTCATCAAAATTCCGCATGCCATTTTCCGCCGCATACAACATCCATAAAGCGTTATCGACGCTTACCAACGCGTTTAATGCAAAGGTTTTTTTCAAATCCGGTCTACCGGTAATCTTCTGCCCATACGCATAAACCTCTGGGAAAATTTCATCCAATACCGTGATGGGATCTGTAAAGCTGTTCCCCTTGAGAAGTTGCAATGCACGCTCGGTCATAGCATACATCAGCGCATTTCCCCCATTCACGGAATGTGAAAAGAATACCCGCTGATCAGACCAAAGAGTACCCTGGGTCCCAATACCTATCTTATGCAAACCACTCCCCGACTTAATATAGGAGAGCACTTGCCAAGCCTCTGAAATTGCACTGCCTTTAAATCGATACGGGGTAAGCAGTTCCCGTTCAAAATTCGAGTTTACTTCAGCGATTTGGATATTTTTTGGTGTTTGCTTCATGGTTCCTGCTGTTGAAAATGAAAAAGCGGGTATTCCGGTGGTACCGAGCGCAAGGGCTGCCCCAGTTTTTCCAATAAATGCTCTTCTATTCATTCCTGTTGGTTTATTGCTATTCATGGGTTGGTGATTGATTACTTATCTGGGATGGAATTTAGGGTATACCATGCTTCACCGGACCAAAGCGGCCTACCCGACTCGCTCTCCAAACCAGCGTCTATTGAGAAATAAACAACTCTTTCGGGGATCAAACCGGGAATTTCTAGGTACAGGCGTTTTCTATCTGCGGATACTTCCCATACAGTAGGCTTCAGTTCCTGCAAGTCCATTTTTGGTCCTCCATAGGACTCCGTTGGCAGGTACCACCATTGCTGTAGCTTAATTAGCGTCGGATCAAAATGGGATACTTTCAAAGGTTCTGTAAATTCAATCTCAAATCCTTTCGGCTTGGCCCGGATCGCCAACATCTCAAAGGTAGGCTTTCCGTTGTAGGTCAGTTTTTCTAAGCCGTATTGACGTTCCTTCCAGCTCCAGCCACCTACCATACCCACTTCCCCTACAAATAAAGCCTCATCCGGACCCCATACAAGTCTATTTACTCCGGCATGAAAACCTTGTGAGAAACGAAATACCGCCCCCTGATAGGAGCCGTTGATTTTTTCCAAGAAGTCCCGTTTGATGCCACCATGGGTTACGTCCCCATGCACCAACTGACCACTGTAGGGACCGTGCCGCATCAAAATCGGCTCGCTAGGAGAATTCCCGATTTCCTTGTCCGGCAGCCAAATGGCGGGTGGAACCATTTTTGGTGCGGTGGCCAAATCGGGAGACAGTCCCCAAGCCATCCCGTTGTAAGCTCCAAGTTGCACATGGAGGAGTTTGTTTGCTGGCAGCCACTGTCCTTGATTGTCGGCAACGAACAACTCCCCGTCGGGTCCGACACCGATACCATTGGGCGTTCTTAGACCATAATCCAAGGGCTCGTAATTGCCATCCATGGCAATTTTTAAGGTCCTTCCCCGGTCCTTCGCCTGCTGTTCGCCTGTAGCCAATCGCATCGCCATGGATAAGGTCGCGTAGAAATAGCCATCCCTATAGACCAAGCCAAAAGCAAACTCGTGAAAATCATCTGTGACGCCCCAGCTATGGCAGATCGGATAGTACTCATCCATAACGCCGTCTCCATCCAAATCCCTCAGCCTGGTTAATTCGTGTTTTTGTAAAACATACAGGTCGTCGCCTACCACCTCTAGCCCCAAGGGCTCGGCAAGCCCGGCAGCAATCCGCTTTAACGCGTATTCTCGAGGATCTGCACCATCCGCCCAGGAAAGATGGTATACCCCTCCTACACTGTCCCAAGTGGAAACCAGTAATCCACCATCCGGTGCAATGGCCAGGCCCGCGACGCGAGGCTGAAAATCATCCCTGTGCAAGGTTGTCAGATCAAAACTGGGATGTACTCCTTCCAGTGGAGCCCCAAAACCCGGCTTTGCAGGTGCTTCGGCAGCGGTTTGTAAACTAACCTTGCGCATGGGCGAAGACGTAGCTTTAGAATCCGGTGGCGAGAAGGTCATGATGTAATCCAACATAGGCCTAATATCCGCATCCGAAAGTGGAGGATGAGGATTCATCGGTGTATCTCCCCAAACACCCGCCCCTCCTTCTCGAATCTTCTGCGTCAAATAAGGGTAAACTCCCTTATTTCCCTCGTATTTTAGCGCAATGTCTTGAAAAGAAGGCCCCACCATTTGATTTCTTTCCTCATGACAGGTATAACAATCGCTATTTTCCATGCGAAGGATTCCAAGATGATCGTATTGATCCTTTAATGGCGGCATTTCGGTTGATGGCAACACCGCTAGCTCTGTACGAACCTGGTGCCTGCCATTCGTAGACAGCTCGTATACGTCAGAAGCTCCAGACAACACCAACTTCATGCCTGGCTCTAACCCTTGCACGGTAAACGTACGCTCAAACTGGGGCGACTTGCCTTGAGCAGGAATAAACTCCGGAGTTTCATTTAGGTGAACCTTTAGCCCTTCGGAGGTACTGAGCTCAAAGTGAAGCGTAATCTGCCCATTGGTAAATGTATACCCTTTTTGTTCGATGGAAAAATCTAGGATGTCACCGCTTGAAGAATAGAGGCTCCAACGACGAGGCAACTCAGCATCCCCAAAATAACTTGTTCCCCAACTAGTGGGTTGAATATTTTTTTTATTGGTGTAGACAGTACCTTCCAGTCTCACCCCACCTTTCCAAACTTTATACAGAGAGCTTTTTGCCAGATCGTAGGCTACGTAGCACTCCGGGTGTAGCGCCAGGGTCAGCATCCGTGGTTTCCGGTCAAGTACTGACCGAAAAGCCCAAGGGTCCAATGGCCGCTCATAGGTGATTGGGTCATTTCCGCAGGCAAAACATACCCAAACCCCTGCCAAAATAACCAAAAACTGACGAGATCGAAGAAACCAGTGTTTCTTCCCAAACCAGTGGGCTATCACTGTGCTCGGATGTTGGCCAATTTGCATCATATGGTTAAAAGGGTCCTTTTGAATTCACAAAGATGGCATCTACCCCCCCGGGCATTTCTCCGCGGGTTCTGTTTATATCCAATGCCTTCCCGTTTTCTTTATTGTACCAATCGGGTGTTAGTGAAGACGGGTGGGTATCCCCGGTTTCAGTAATCCACTGGGACAAAGTTAATCGAAGTATTCGAAGTATTTCACGATTTTTCGGATCGGCCGCTACATTGTGTAACTGTTCTGTGTCAGCAGGAAAGAAAAGTTCCTCGTAAGGTCTAGGCGCCAAAAAGACGTCTGCTTGGGCTGCATTCAGCCTGCCCGTTTCCTTTAAAAGCACCAAATCCCGGTAAGAATCGCTGGAATTTGAATCCGCGGGACCATTTTGGCTGTTGTTGGGTCGAAGGTTAAGCACGTATACGTGATCCTTCGTACGAACCATACGCTCCAAAGCCTCGTGATCGTGCCAATTATGCTCGGAAAAGGCGTAGTTTCTAAATTCTCTCTCCGGTGAGACAATAACTGGTAAAAAACTCTTTCCCTGAAAACTGTCATCAATATCCACTCCGGCAATGTCCAAAATAGTAGGCGCAATATCTATGGCACTAATCAGCGCCTTCGAACGCTTGCCGGCGTGATCGATGCCTTTGGACCATTTGATAATCAGCGGGGATTTGATGCCGCTGTCATACATCCTGGTTTTACTTCTTGGAAATGGCCTGCCGTTATCCGAGATAATAATAATGACTGTTTGATCCAATACACCTTGTCTACTCAACTCTTTTTCCACCTCCCCAATGTAATGGTCAAAACGGGTGATCTCGTCGTAATACCGGGCCAAATCTATCTTTGTTGGCAGCGTATCCGCCAGATACACCGGAGGTACAACCTCCTCGGGCTTGTGAGTCCCGGAAAATGGATTCGGCCCCCATGGACGGTGTGCATCCAGCGCCGCAAACCACATGAAAAACGGCTGATTGACCGGACGCTCCCTTAACGAGGGCACCCACATGTCTTCACCCCCATCGCCTATTTCGCTTCCCTTATCGTGAATCACATCAAAATCTGCTTTGGCCGCATCACCAAGATGCCATTTTCCAGCTTGAGCGGTGTAATAGCCTGCTTCCTTCAAACGACGCGCAAAGGTTATGATCTCTTTTGGAAGAGGTGTGTGGAGCTCAGCCGCGCCGGTATTGTGTGGGTACCTGCCGGATATGATGCTTGCCCGACTGGGACTACAGGAACTGGTGGTCAAATAAAAATGATCAAATACCAGCCCCTCTTCGGCTAAGCGGTTTATGGTAGGGCTTTGAACCTGGGGATGGCCGTAGCAGCCCAAGTCATTCCAACCGATGTCGTCTGCGATTATCAGGACGATATTCGGTCGATCCGAAGCCAACAACGGAGTCAAAAAGGACCCCATTGCGCACAGGCTGATCAGGATATAGAATATGCACCGGGACATGTCAGTAATCGATAGGTACTGGTTCAAAATCAGACTCATTCACCCAGGGTGCTCGCAGCTTTTCCCCCTGCTGAAACCTTTCGAAAAAGTTGGCAGTAGCAGGTTCTGCGTACGGGTATGCATCAAAAACGTGCCCCTTCCCAAACATTCTGGGATCACCTTCGGCCCCCAATTGGTCAAACAACTGCGTTTTTAAATTTTCTTTCACTGACTGATACTCGGGATGTTCGGCAATATTGTTCATACATTCTGGATCGACAGACCTGAGGTATAACTCCTCTTGAGGGCGCTTTCCAAAGGACTGGTACCAATACTCCTGATCTCTATCGGTCCGCATACGCTGCAAGATCACGGTTTTGGTGGGGCTCCCGTCGGTATTCAAATAGCCAGTTTCTGGATTTCCTGCCGGCCAGCGTTCGGTTTCGAAGTTGTGTAGGTACAGGTATTGTTCGGTCACAATGCCCCGTACGGGATAGCCCTGATCGTGGGGTCTTCCTACATCGTGGCGCTCCTGACCAATGACTACCCTGTCGCGGTTTTTTGAAACCAATCCCGCCTTATCTGAAAAAAGAATGTCTGAAAAACTTTTTCCGGTAATGGGCGCCATGCCTTCTGTTGGTTCCACTCCGGCCAATTCTAGGATTGTTGGAGCGAAATCAATAAAGCTGATAAAATCATCGACTACCCGGCCGGGGTTCTTTAAGCCTTTTGGCCACATGATCGCCAAGGGCATGTGATGGGACCATTCGTACGGATTACCCTTTACTCTGGGAAAAGGCATGCCGTTGTCTGAGGTGATGATGATGACGGTGCGGTCAAGCTCACCTTTTTCCTCCAATAAGGCGATCATTCGACCCAAATGCTGGTCAAAATACTCTATTTCAAATGCGTAATCGAGCATATCATGCCGAACAGTATCACTATCCGGCCAAAATGCCGGTACCCTTTCCAAGTCTGTAAGCTCCTTTCCCCCCTTGTTTACACCCGATTGAAACTCATAGGCCCTGTGGGGTTCCGTGGATCCGTACCAAAAGAAAAACGGCTTGTCAGGCTCTCTGTCATTTAAAAAATCCTCAAAATTAGCTGTGTAATCATTTTTACTGATAAACGAAGTGGGTGGCTCCAGGGTCTTGGCCTGATAGCCTTTGCCAGTCAGTAGACGAGGGTTGCCGTCCCGGGTACCCGGATTGCCGGGTGCCCACCCCTTTCCGGTAAATCCCGTATGGTATCCTTGGTCACCAAGTACTTCGATAAATGAGCCGAATTTGTCTGGAAAGAAAGGCACGTGGTTAGCGGCTTCCTCTAACTGCCAAGAATTCCTACCGGTAAGAATAGCCGACCGAGAGGGAGCGCATTTTGCATTCGGTGTATAAGCCCTAGTAAATAAAATCCCATCTTTAGCCACTCGATCAAACGCAGGCGTTATCACCCACTCCGTTCCGTAGGCGCCCATGTGAGGGAAAGAGGCGTCATCTGCGATTGCAAATAGAAAATTTGGCACCAAATCCTCGTCCACTTCTTGCCGATCGGTACAAGACATCAGCAAAATGGCAGCGATTCCGGCTAGAACTATGGAATGCAGTCTCTTGTTTTTCACGTTGTGGTTTTCTTGGGTGTACCAATAAATCAATTGCTGGAAACGCAACGAAATCCCGTATGCTCCAGGCCGGTATCGGGAGAGGATTTCATCTTAGCACTCACCCTATACCCCTCGCAATAGGAAACATTACACAGAAAGGAGCCACCCTTAACTACCCGCTTGGGCACGGTAGGTTCCATCGGATCAAAGCTGCTTTTTGGTCCCTGCGGGTTTATTGTCAAGGGATCCTGTATACTGGCATAGTAGTTTTCGTGATACCAATCGGCCGTCCATTCCCACACATTGCCCGCCATATCGTACAATCCATAGGGATTGGGTTCAAAGGATTTCACTGGCGCTAGACCTAGAAACCCGTCGTCTCCTGTATCCTTAAGGGGAAATTCACCCTGCCAGATATTGGCGCGAAATCCCTCACTTTCAACCGGAGCTCCACCCCAAGGGAACGACTCGTTTTTCAACCCCCCTCTCGCAGCAAATTCCCATTCTGCTTCTGTCGGCAGTCGCTTTCCTGCCCATTTGGCGTAGGCCACGGCGTCATCCCAAGCAATGTGGACCACTGGATAATCTTCCTTACCGACAATAGTACTGCCTGGGCCTTGGGGATGTCTCCAATTGGCGCCCTCCGTCCATGCCCACCATTGGGCAGCATTATTCATAGATACCCGTTGGTTGGGAGGGTTAAACGTCAAGGACGCGGCCACCAATACCTCTTCGGGTGGTTTGGGGGTACCCGGAGGGAGTTGCTTTTTGATTTCTTCCCAGTCAGGCTTTTGCTCTGCAATGGTAACATATCCGGTAGCAGTGACAAACTCGGCAAACTGTCGATTGGTCACTTCGGTCACATCCATCCAAAATCCGTCTACTTTCACCTTGTGGGCGGGCAGCTCGTCTTTCCTGCCCCGTCCATCGTGGGCACCCATCAGGTATTCTCCTCCCTCTATCCAAATCATCCCTTCGTGGCTGAGCTCCTTAGCAGGAGCTATATCGGCGTCTGAAGCCGATTGGGACTGGGTTGCAGAAAATCGGTCCGGTATATTGTCATGGCAGGAGGTGAGATCCTCGCCTAGCACTTCACTCGATTCACTTTTCTCGCTTCCACATGCTACCCATACCCAACAGGCAAGGCAGCACAGGAAACCTTTGTTAACGGTCATTCGCATGTATATTTTTAGGTTTCGGTTTCCAATTTAACTAACTCCTCCAAATTAGTCTATGGAATCACTGTTTTTTTGACCTGTGGTGCAAGGGAAAGAGGGACGACAGACGTCCCTCCAGCTTTGGTGCCCCTATTGCTGTCTAAAACGCAGTCAATTTAAAAAAAAAGGAAGACCAGCCACACTGGTCTTCCACATTCATCCACTATACATCCCTCAAAAAGAAATACTAGATTCCTTAGTACCCCGGATTTTGCGGCAGCAAATTGGGGTTTACGTCCAATTCTATGCGAGGCAACGGCATGAGGTAATCCCTGTTTGCATCGAAGTTTGCATGGGGTTCCAAGGAATTCGCACCCTTGAATACTACGTCACCTAGATTTCTACGCTGAATATCATACCACCTCTTGTATTCAAAGGCGAGTTCAAGTCTACGTTCATCCAACACCAAGTTGATAAAATCCTCCTTGCTTAGTCCGGTAGGCACATCTTCGGGAAACGTTCCCTGAACGCCCGCAGCATTTCTGGCCCGTGCTCTCACCTCATTCACGTATCCGATGGCTTCAGCCGTAGGCCCATTGTTCACTTCTGCCGCCGCTTCTGCAGCTGTCAAGAGAACTTCCGCAAATCGCATAGCCGCATAATTGTGATCTGAATATCTACCCTCCGCATTGCTGTTACCGGGATAACGTCTGTACTTGGCGATGTGAGGCCGCTGAGTATTCTGAAATTGGGTATAAGGCGCCATCACCCCCCCAACAGGGGCCTCATGGGCGAAGCTAACCGCTTTGCGGTAATCTCGATCATCCCAGGTGTTGAACACGTTCATAGACGGCACACATACACTCCAACCAAGCTCATCAGCTCCGCGTATGCCAGTCATGGCTGCCATTAAGTCATCGTTGGCGCCGCCGCCACCGGATTGCTGCCCCAGAAACTCCACCGCAAAGATGTGCTCCCGCATATTATTCGCAAGTTCAGCCCTGAATAGATCCTGGAAATCATTTTCCAGCTCGTAACCAAATCGGCCCCGGTTGTCAATAACCCATTTAGCCTCCTCGTGGGCTTTTGCATAATCCTGCAGGGTTAGGTGCACTGTGGCCAAGTACGACGCTGCCGTGCCTTTTGTGGGTCTAGAACGGATATTATTCGGTTGCTGATCGGGCAGGTATTGCTTGGCAAATTCCAAGTCCGCCAAAATACCCGCATAAACCTGTGCTGTCGGTGTCTTTGAAATATCCTTTACAGATTGTGGGTCATCGATAAAATAGTCGATATAGGGAATGTCTCCAAAATTCCTGACTAGGTGAAAATAGCTGAATCCCCGGATAAAGCGAGCCTCAGCCACCAAGCGGTTTTTCATATCCGCATCCATGTCCACTATTTCTGCGCCCGCGATTCCCGCATTGGCCGCACTGATAACCTGATACCAATAAGGCCAAAACTGATTGACCATGCCGTTGTTATCATCCATATTGAAGTCATTCACCTGCTGCCTCTCAGCCGGGGTTCCTCTATCTCCAATATCTACCATGTCACTGCGAAGCATGATCGCTGTAACAAACTGCCTTCCATACAGGCGCTCGGATGCAATCCATCCATAGGCACCAAAAATGGCAATTTCCACATCCCGTGAGGTGTTAAAGAGGCTTTCGGGAGCCAATAACCCCACAGGCCGTTCCTCCAAATCGGTACATCCTATACATGCCGCTGTCAGTACCAGGGCAAGTGATTTTATGATTGTATTGTTCATGTGTTTCTAGCTTTAAAGTGGGAATTAAAAGCCTACATTCAGACCAAACGTGTAATTTTTCGCATTTGGATAGCTTCCGTAGTCCAATCCAAGATTACGGTTGCCATTCGTAGCTCCTCCAGACTGGTAATTTACCTCCGGATCATACCCTCGGTAAGAGGTGAAGGTCAATATATTCTGGGCGCTGGCGTACACCCTCAACTTACTTACTTTTAGCCTACTGGTGATCGACTGTGGGAAGTTATATCCGAGTGAAAGGTTCTTCAGTCGGGTGAAGGTACCGTCGTAGATCCATCGGGTAGATACTCTGCGGGTTCTTCCAAGCGCCGCCCTAGGCACATCTGTATTGGTATTGGTGGGCGTCCATCGGTTCAGTGCCGCCGTGGTGGCATTGTTGATGCCAGACAGTAAGTCCAATTCCATCAGGGTGTAGCTGAGGATGTCGTTTCCATAGGAGCCTTGAAAGAAAATGTTCAAGTCGAAGTTTTTCCAACGGAAGTCATTATTCCAGCCCCAAATAAAATCCGGGTGGGGATTACCAATGATATCTCTATCAGACGCATTCAATACCCCATCGCCATTGATATCCCGAAACTTCTCTCCACCAAGAACCTGCTCAAATCCGCCGCCTGGGATAAAGTCGTCTCCTTGCTGGTATACTCCCTCATAGATCCATCCATAAAAACTTCCTACAGGATACCCCTCGCGTAGTACTTGGGTGTCACCCAGTCCTACCATGTGGCCAGGTCCCGATCCATATCGAATATCGGTACCCTCCGGTAAGGTCAGTACTTTATTGACATTTCTGGATACGTTTAAGTCCATATTCCATTGAAACGGCCCCACCAAATTTCGGGTAGTCAACGTCATTTCCAATCCCTTGTTTTCTACCTTGCCGATGTTTTGAAGCTGGGTGGTGTACCCTGAATACCTCGGAAGCGGAACAGAGAACAACAAGTCAGAGGTAACCATGCGGTAATACTCCGCCGAAAGAGTCACCCGGTCATCCCATAGACCAATGTCCGTACCGATATTCAACTGTGCGGTGGTTTCCCAGGTAAGGTTGTTGTTTGCAACGGTCGTGGGTCTTACTGCGTTAACGGGCACATTGTTCAATATGGTAAATACGGGAGAGAACCTCGCCAATGTCTGGAACGGTGAGATGGCTTGATTACCGGTGATGCCATAGCTTCCTCTCCACTTCCAGAAGCTTACCAAATCAGAGGTCTCCAAGAATCGCTCGTTCTTCATATTCCATGCCACTGCACCGGAGGGGAAAAACGCCCATTTATTGTTCCGGCTAAAGGTGGACGAACCGTCGTATCGTGCGTTAAACGTAAACAGATACTTGTCGCTAATGGAATAATTGGCCCTACCATAGAATGAAGATATTCTCCAGTCGCTGAGGTTTGAATTGGGGGTTTGCCATACCGCCGCTGACCCCAGATTCCAGTAGGAAAAGGCGTCCGTGATGAAATTCTGCCCTCGGGCACCCCAACTTTCATTTTCAGACGACTGATAGGAATATCCTCCCATAAAGGACAAGTTGTGGGTTTCGCCGAGTGTCTTCGTGTAGGTCAGGTAGTTTTCATTCAGCAACAGGGTACTTCTCGATGCATTGATACTCGCATCGCCGCCTACATTTCTGCCTTCTGTCACCGTGGTTGGTGAATGAAGTCCATTCCTGCCAGAATTCGTAGTTGCTCCAAAAGTGGTTCTGAATTTCAAGTTTTCAGCGATGTCGTACTCGGCAAAGAAGTTACCTTGAAAACGGTCATTTACATTTTGGTTTACCAGTGAGGTAGCAACCGCATAGGGGTTGTCGTGCGGGTCGTTTAGCCTGGCTACGGTAAACGTACCATCCGGTCTGCGTATTGGCTGATCTGGTTCAAATTTAAACGCCGAAGCTACTACTCCAGGTGTCAATCCCCCCGACCCCTCTTGGGTACGTACGCCGTCACTTTCACTTCGCTGAGCGAAGATGTTTAATCCGATCTTCAGCTTCTCGGTGGCTTGAATATCCAGATTGCTGGTGATAGAAAAACGGTTGAAATTGGAATTAATGATTACCCCTTTTTGGTCAAAGTAGGCACCTGAAACATAATAATTCACACCATCGTTGCCTCCAGAAACAGAAAGTTGGTAGTTTTGAATTCCTCCCGTACGGAAGATCTGATCCTGCCAGTCGGTATTTCCACCGGCCGACTGGATATTTGGTCGCGCCTCTTGGATATAGTCAATAAATTGATCGGCATCCAATAAATCCAAGCGGTTGATTTCATTTTGCATGGAATAGGATGAATTAAACTCAATTCTAGGCTTCCCTTTTGATCCTCGTTTGGTAGTGATCATGATCACACCGTTTGCACCGCGAGACCCGTAGATGGCGGTAGCTGAGGCATCTTTTAGCACCTCCACAGACTGAATATCCTCTGGAGGAGGCATTGCAGCACCAATGAACCCATCTACTACAAAAATGGGATCACTGCTGGCATTGATAGAGGTACCGCCTCTCACCCGTACTTTCATTGCAGCACCGGGAGCGCCGTTCGTAGCTTGAATCTGCACACCAGCAGCACGTCCCTGAAGTGCCTGCACCGCATCAATAGCCGGATAGGCCGTCAATTGCTCGGATTTGACCGAAGATACTGCCCCGGTTAGATCACTTCGCTTCGTTGTACCATACCCTATCACCACCACTTCTTCCAACGATGACGCGTCCATCCGCATAGTTACGTCTATCTCTGTGCGGTTTCCGATCTCAATACGGGTACTTTCGTAGCCGATGTACGAAAACACCAACACCGCATTGTCAGGTACTGTAATAGAATAGGATCCATCCAAGTCGGTTACGGTTCCAATGGTAGAACCCTGAACCGAAATGGTCGCACCGGGAAGCGGATCACCGTTTTCGTCCCGTACTATCCCGCGGATCGTCACATCTTCCAAGGTTACCTGCTCTACAACCGGTGTATTGACCTTGCGAACATCGATTTGATCGTTTACCTGGCGAAACCCTAAGGATGCCTGTGAAGCGACTTCCTTCAGCATTTCCTCGATGGTACCCTCGGTAGCAGTAATTCGTACCTGTACGGACAGATCTATCTGCCGATTGTCGTAGGAAAACTTGAATCCTGACTTGGATTCCACTGCTCGAAAGAACTGTCTGAGTGAAAGGTCCGTTTGGCTTAGTGTCACCTTTACCTCGTCAATTCGCTCAAATTGGGCATTTACGTTTACTGCCAACACCACATTGAGAATAAAGAGCTGTAGCAAAAACCCGGATAGGAAAAACCTGGACAACATATATATTGTCTTTTGTAATTTTAAATACATAACTTTAACTGGTTTATTGTTTTACATAATAAGCTGGGTTCAGGGTGTTCTCATTCCCCAATGTATCACACCCTGGACCACCTTTTTTTGGTTGTTTTTTCTATGAGCTATTCATCGTTTTTAAATGTTAGGTTTATTGTTTTTTGATGTATGGAATAGGTAAAATCCTCGATATAGGCCATTCGGCCTAGGACCATGTCCAAGGTTTGATTGTGGTATTCCCCTGTAAGTCTCCAGCCATCCTTTGGTAAGCCAACTACCTTAAAACGGACACCATACCAACTTTCCAGCGTCCGTACCACCTCCCAGAAGGAGGTTTGCCTAAAAATTAGCTTACCATCTTTCCAACCGGTCACTTCCTCAGCGTTAAATTTACCGAGTACCGTTCGCCCAGACTTGGTGGCATAGTTTAGCTGCTGCCCTGGAACTAGGGATATTTCTTCTTCGGTAATTTTATTTACAACCGCTATTTTTCCCGAAATCAAACTGATCTTATGTTGATCGGGGTGCATCAGGTTAATGTTAAAGGAAGTACCCAGCACCTTGGTTCTGAGATCTCCGGTCTCTACATAAAAGGGCCGCAGGGAATCTGGTGCCACGTCAAAGAAAGCCTCACCCCGTAGCACTACGGTCCGGTTGCTGCTGTCGAAGCGTTCAGGAAAACGGAATTCGGTAGCAGAGTTTAACCAAATAGTAGATCCATCTGCCAGTGTAAAGCTCAATTTCTCTCCAGGGGCGGTTTGCTTAATAATCCAAACCGTTTCCGCTTCTGCAACGAGCTCTTCACCGACCTCCGGTGCTACGCCCATCCTGTATAAGCCGGCAACCAGAAATACCAATGTCAAGATTGCTGCTACCTTGCTCCATTGCCCCAGTTGTTCCCAGGCAAACCAATGAAAAACTGTATTTCGTCTTGAACGCCTCGTTCCTGTTAGTTGAGAACTGTTCTCTTTGATGATTGCTCCCAAAATCCGGATTTTACGATCGCTCGTTTCAGGAATGTGCTCCAAGTTGATACCCAGTAAAATAGACTTTGCTTTGAGCATATCCGGGTAGGCCTCAGGATGCAGGTCCAGCCACTGATTCCAAAAATCATCCAAATGCCTGTCCGGATGCTTTACCCACCGAACAAATTCGGAGCTCGCCAATAAAAATGCCAAGTGGTCCTGCCGCTTTTTCATGTGTTAATAATTTGTTCTTTAACGGTCAGATGGAATCTCGCACGTATTACAATCGTTCCTCCGTGTGTCGCTTGCGTCGTGCTCGATTTCATGTGTCTATAATTGTTTTTCAGCGGTCACAACTTGTCCCGGTATATCTGACTGGAATCCCTGTCCCAATCCATCGGGATAGGGTGTAGCATCGTCATTCAACTGTGTGTCGCTTGCGTCTCGGCTGCACGTATCTTATAGGCAGACTCGACTTCCTGTTTTTTTGTCTATTCAACCTTAAAAGACAGAAACACCCGAAATGACCTGAAAAAAAAGCAGCTTTTTTTTAAGATGATCAAAACAGGCTATTTGGGAAAGGTCGATCGGAGTATCCCGATGGTCTCGTAAAGCAGATTCCGGACAGACTTTACTTTGCGAAAATCCATGATCTCCCTGATTTGCTCGTAGGTAAGATTCTCATAATAAAAGTAGTATAAAATCTCCCGCTTCTTTGCCGGCAACCTGCTTACTGCCTTGCTAAGATTCTTGGCGGTTTGCTCATCCAATTGCTGCTGAATCAAAAATTGCTCATGCGGAAGACTGGCCTGAAAAACGATTTCACCGGAAAAACCCTCCCAACGGTTGTACCATTTGGAAAGCTCCCGAACAAGCCGTCTCTTTAGACTAACAAATAAATAGAACCGTATATTGTCTGTATCTCCCAACTTTTCCCTACGCCTCCTAAGGTCCAAAAAAAGATCCTGCACCGCATCTTCTACCAGTTCCTCCCGTTTGGTGAATTGGCATCCGTACACGAACAATCCATCAAAAAACTTTCTATATATCTCAATAAAAGCCGATTCACTACCCGATTTAAACCTACGCCAAAGCACCGCATCATCCACGCTATCGGGAAATGGGGTCTCTGAGAACGCTTCATTTCCCAGGTTTACGGTCAATTTTGGGTCTATCTTCATTATCGGCAACTACTCAACCAATTCCTAAAAATAGTCTATTTAAATACAAATAAAAACCTAGTAGGAACTTAATCCCTCTAGGCCTACTTCTGTGGGCCTATTTTCCTACAAGTTCACCTACCAGAATCTTCCGCTACGGCTACGGCGATTTTGGAATCGGCAGTTCCATAATACAGAAACCAACGGCCCTGAAAAGGTACCAATCCTTCGATAAAACAAACCCGGTTAATCTGACCCTCAATTTCGTAATCTTTCTCGGGAGTGAGAAAATACTCTTCGCTACGGGCCAGAACCACACTAGGATCTTCCAAGTCAAACAATACCTGCCCAGCAGAATAGGTACCAGGGGCCAGACTTGGGTCGCCACCCTCATCTAAATTCATACCATTGTACAGCATCAAAATCCCGGCTTCCCGAACCAGTGCAAATGGGCCGGGTTCCACCAAGCGGCTATCAAAGTATCCCGGACGTGGTTTTAATACAGATTTCAATCCTCCATTCTCCACCAAGGGCTCCCAGTCAATCAGGTTGGTTGACCTTGCCAAAAACAGGTCCGTATCCCCAAAATACATCCAGTAATAGCCGTTTATTTTTTCAGCAATGATTTCTTCGCCGGCCTGTCTCGCCACAATGGCACCGGATTTACTCCACGTATCGGAAAATTCGCCAGTGAGAACGCGTCCGTATTTATCCCATTTCTTTAGGTCCTTGGACAAGGCCAGCATTAGTCTCGCCGTCTGTCCATCGTAAGAAGTGTAGGTCATGACATAGTGTCCGTCGGGGCCTTTTACTACGCGCGGGTCTTCCACACCCCCATCCCACTCCAAGTGCTTTAAACTATCATTTTCGGGATAAAATACCGGTTCAGGTAACTTTTCAAAGCGCATGCCATCACTGCTTGTAGCCAACCCTATCCGGGAAGTGCCGTTGTTTGACCCGATCAAGTCCTCTGCCCGGAACAGTAAATTTACCTGACCGTGCATCACTACTGCTGCCGGATTGAATACATCCTTCTCCTCCCAGGAGACGTTTTGGCCCAAGACCGGACATTCAAAGGTCAAATCACCCGGCAATAAGATAGGGTTGAGACTGTCTACTTTTACAAAGGGGCCAAGCTGCCAATCACCTAATTCAACATCTGAATGATCTTCTTTTGAACCCGAGCAGCTCAAAAACACACTAAAAGTCCCTATCAGAAGGAAAAGCCCGATTCGGGATTGTAAACAGCAAAGAAAATTGAAACAATTGCGATTTGGCATGGAAAGGATGAAGGATTTGGTATCTATTCTTCCAAAATTACCATTTCCACTCTTCTATTCAAAATACGGCCTGCTTCGCTTTGATTATCTGCCACCGGTCTGCTACCACCAAATCCACTCACACGAATGCGCTCAAAGGCGATCCCTTGAGATACAAGGTGCTCCCGAATGGCATTTGCCCGGTCCAAGGAAAGTTTTTTATTGAGTTCTACATTGCCATAACTATCCGTATGCCCCTCCAATGAAATTTTTAACGTGGGATTTTGATCTAAAAACAGCGCTAACATGCGTAGTTCGCCTGCTGAATCCGCGTCTAAAAATTGTATATCCCCTCGTTGAAACCGGATATTGTCTAGAGTCAGTCGTTCACCGGGTCGGGCCGGAATGAGTGCGGGAATTTCCCAATCGGTACCCGTACCCCGAAGATTTACCGGAAGGTAGCCCGCAACTACCAAAACAGCGTGACTCAGGTCTCTCTCAAACGCCTCCTCAGCACTCTCAGAACTGAGGGTATGGATGCCGTCATTTTCGAGGAGTATCAGTTGAAAATCTGAATAGCGCTCGGTCAAGCGATCTTTCCAAGACACTTTCACTTGAGTATCCTCTTCCGCTGCCTCCAGTGGCTCCATGATCACGGAATCACGTGGTATATTTTTCACCAAAAGATCTTTTGCCAAGGGTACCTCCTGTTCAGGTTCCGGGATGTTTTCCACCCTCTCAACGGCGGCCAGACGTTGACTTGCCTGTAGCTCGCTCTGTAGCGATGGTATTAGCCCGTCGCCGATCAAGAAGATATCACCATAGCCCTCGCTACTTGTAGTACTGGTTAGGTAGGTTTTATCCTGCCGAAAATCCGTGAAAAAGGACAGTGTGATCCCGAACGTCTGTAAAATGGAAACGGGCAATGGGGTAGTCCAACGCAGGAAGGAATCGTCCAGTCGAAGGGAAAAATAGATCTTTTGGAGGCTTTGATCCCCATGCCCATTGGAGGAGAAATAAAGAACTTGCTCGTCAGCACTCAAAAATGGAGTTAGCTCTTGGTAGGTTGTATTGATCTCAGGTCCGAGATGCAGTAGCCGGGACCATGCGCCATTTTCGGATTTGCGGGTGATGTACAAATCTTCGTTTCCATACGCATCAAATGAGGCCATAGAAAGGACAATGGTATTGCTGTCTTTACTCAGGCGCCCACTGACTTGCGGCCCTGTAGGCCTAAATCCAGGTATCTCCAGCTTTTCTCCATCCACCCATCCACCTTCACTCCGGCGATAGCGGTAAATACCTTGGGATTGGTGGTGAATGCTGTGGTACACGTAAAGCCTATCCTCCCCCGAAAAACCCAACACCACGTCCAAGCCATCAGAAGAAAGGTCGGCTACGCGAATAGCTGTTTGATATTCTCCCGAGGGTAGCGCTTTACTCATCCATATGTCACCTAAATTCGCTGATCCGGCCGTGTTTTCTGGATGAAATGCCCGTGTAAAATATAAATCCCCCTCGGGAGAGAGCGCGGGATGCATCTCGTCAAAGGGAGAATTGGCAGCGGAAATTGGGATCAATGCCTGCGCCGAGGATTGGGTGAATGCAAAAAAAGCAAAGACTATCGCTAGTTTTGCTTTTTTTGCAGTCAGCTGTACGAATACAATCATTTATTTTCCTAAAATTATCGCAAAGATCAAAGGGGCCACAATAGTTGCATCGGACTCAATGATGTATTTGGGGGTTTCCAACCCGAGTTTTCCCCACGTAATTTTTTCGTTGGGAACAGCACCTGAGTAGGAACCATACGAAGTGGTAGAATCCGAAATTTGACAGAAATATCCCCAAAGCGGCACGTTATCCCGCTGAAGATCCTGATGTAGCATGGGGACGACGCAGATAGGAAAATCCCCTGCAATGCCTCCGCCGATTTGGAAAAAACCGATGGTACTATCCTCCTGCGCATTTTCGGTATACCACTCTGCCAAAAACATCATGTATTCAATGCCACTCCGTACGGTATGAACATTTTGAATGTCCTTGGAGATACAATGGCCCGCATACATATTTCCCAACGTGGAATCCTCCCAACCGGGTACAATGATGGGGAGATTTTTTTTCGCAGCTTCCAGCAGCCAGCTATTTTTTGGATCTATCTGGAAGGATGCGTCTAACTTTCCGGAAAGGAGAATCTTATAAAAAAATTCGTGCGGAAAAAAGCGCTCTCCTGCCTTATCCGCTCTTTGCCACTCTTCCAAAATCACGTGCTCAATACGCCGCATGGCTTCCATCTCAGGGATACAAGTATCCGTTACCCGGTTCATGTGCCGCTCTAGTAGAGCCTGCTCCTGTTCTGGAGACAAATCCCGATATCCCGGAATCCGCTCGTAATAATCGTGAGCCACGAGGTTAAACACATCTTCTTCCAAATTGGCACCTGTACAGGTGATAATCTGCACCTTGTCCTCGCGGATCATTTCTGCCAGTGAAATGCCCAGTTCAGCCGTAGACATGGCTCCAGCGAGGGTTATCATCATTTTCCCGTTGTTGTCCAAGTGTGCGCGGTATCCTTCTGCGGCGTCGATGAGCGCGGCAGCGTTGAAATGTCTGTAATGATGCTTCAAAAACGATGTAATCTCCATGGTCTCTCTAGTTGTTTCAATTTATGTCACAAAAATACACAGGCTGGCACAAACAAAAAAACCCGGATTTCCCGGGCTTAATGCTGATGTTTGGGCCATTAATTGCCTTCCGTCTCGGCAGGGGCAGGTTGTGGGGCCGCTGGTGCAGGGGTAGTAGATGCCGCGCCAGACTTATTCTTAAAGTCGTCATTGATTCCTTTGATCACGGACTCGGTTACATCCAACGCCTTGTCTGCATACCAAACGCCTCCTCCCCGGGTGTAGGAAAGGATCATTTCCAAGTCGTTCTGCGCCGCATATTTCGCCAAATATTCCTGGATCAGATCATACACTTCATTGTACAGTCTGGTTTCATCGGCAGACAGCTCCTGCATCAGGTTGTCCCGAAAAGTAACCAGATTTCGTTCTTTGGTAACCAACTCCTCCTCTTTCGCCCGCGCTTGGTTGATGGTCATGGTATTGGCAGACTGCTGAAAATTGGTCACTTCACGCTCAAAGCCTCTGGCTCTCGAGGCTAGCTCTTCCTCAAACTTGCGGCCCTTATCGGAAATTTCTTTGGACTTATTTATAAAGAAGTCAAACTTGTTGATCACGCTGTCTGTGTGAACATAGGCGATTTTCAAATCCGTCATGTTTATTTCTCCGGTGGATCCTTCGGCGGCAGGGCCAGAAGGAGCATTTGAATTGCAGGCTCCGAATAAAAGACCTGCCAGGGATAAGATCCCCACTGCGTTAATAATTCTTTTCACTTGCTTTAACTTTTTTACGATTCGGGGCAAATATAAACAATCTTGGCTATCTACAAATTTAAAATACGCGATAAACTATTAAAATACCTGAGACATACCCCATATGTACCCCTTGGGACACCTTTAATCCGATCCGTACGGTTTACTATACTGCTAAAAAAAAAGCTCCTGCGCCAGGCGAAAGGTATTGGCGTGAGCTTCTACGATATCCCGAATTCGCTCTGAATAACCACCCCCCATGCAGCACATAATGGGGATATGATTTGCTTTGGCAAGTGCTAGGACCGTTCGGTCTCGTTCCATACAACCCTGAAGGGACAAGCCCAGACGCCCTAGCTTATCTGTCTTCAGCACGTCTACCCCACTCTGATAGATGATAAACTCTGGCTGAAAACGATCAACCAGTGGAAACAGCGATCGCCCTAGTGCGTTCAGATAATCGGTGTCGCCTGTCCCATCCGGCAGGGCTATATCCAAATCCGACGTTTCCTTGTGCATGGGGTAATTGGATGCACCGTGCATGCTAAATGTAAACACTTCCTCCATGCCGCGAAAGATTTCGGCGGTACCATTTCCCTGATGAACATCCAAATCGACCACTAAAACCCGTGAGACCAACTTTGATCGCAATAGGTAGTTTGCAGCGATCGCTATGTCGTTAAGCAAGCAGAAACCCTCGCCTCTATCCGTAAATGCGTGATGGGTACCTCCGGCAATATTCATCCCTATGCCATGGTCCAAGGCAAACAAGGCAGCCTGCACGGAACCATCCATGATATGGATTTCTCGCTCCACCAGCTCCTTGCTTAGTGGGAAACCAGTCCTTCGGATCTCCGACTTGGAAAGCTGAAGTGCAAGGAGGCGATCTACGTAATCGGTATCGTGGGTGGTCAACACCCATTCTTTGTCCAATTTTCCCGGTTGAAAAAAATTAGCTGGAACTACCGTCCCTTCGTATACAAGCTGCTCGGGAAGTAGCTCGTATTTTTCCATGGGAAAGCGGTGTCCTTTGGGTAAGGGATGCGCATAGCATTCTGACCAAGCTATTTTTAGCATGGAGACGGTTTTTTAAAAAGCAAACTGGAGTTATCTATAATTGTTGCGAAAAATGGCCGGGTTAATCCTCCTCGGCTTCTTCTTCCTCTTCTGACTGGAACGAATAAAAGGTGTCGTCAAGGGTAAGTGTATCGTTGTTGAAATCCCTTACAAATCCTGCAATGATTGCCTCGTCGATCACATCCACATTCAGTGCCGCATCCAGGCCAATGCCAAAATCGTGGTGGGTGTCCAAGTCGATGAATTCCTGTACTTTCACGGTCTCCTCCTCTTCCATCTCCATGATCATCTCGGTAATAAACCAGCCGATTTCCTCTTCGTCACTTTTTAGGGGCTTCAGGTTGCCATTTTCATCCTCCTCGTAGTGGATGCCTTTGAAATTAGGGAACTTCTTCGCCGCTTCGTGCTCGGCTATCTCGTACAATTCGCTGGAGTGGTGTAGCCTCAAGGTATAGAGCGCTGCATCGTATATGACTTCCTTTCCTTCGTAAAGACCCACGAAATAAAAGTTTACAAACTCATCCGAGTTATCTTCACTGGGAACTATCTTGAAGTTCTTACCTGAGGATGTTAGTTCTTCTTTAAGGACTGCGATGGTTTCCGGGTCAAATCCTTTGTTTACTGCTTGCATGCTGGGGTTTCGTTTAGCTAAAAGAAAAGGGCACTGAATTTGGTGAAGTAACAAATTTTAAGCTTAATTCAGCCATATTGCTCATTAATATAGTAACTTTTATAATTTCATGAAATGGAATCACCAAAAAAAGACAACGATTTTGTAAAAAAAATAATTTCCCAGCCCGAAGGAATAAATCTGGACTTTAAGCAAAGCATTAGTAATCAGCAAAAAATTGCGAAAAGCATTGTTGCCTTCGCCAATACCTTTGGAGGAACGATCGTAGTAGGAGTCTCGGATCAAGGACAAATTACCGGTATTGACCCGGAGGAAGAAAAGTTCATGCTAGGCGAGGCCATCGCAAATTACTGCACGCCGCCTATCACCCATCGCTTTGAAACCTACGAAATAGCCTTTTGGAAGGATGAAAAGCTGGAAGAGGAAAAGTACATCTTACTGCTGCACATTCCCGAAAGCCAAGCCAAACCGCACTATGTGGTTGACAGCGAAGGCACCCGCACGTACTATCTCCGCAAAGAAGACCGGAGTGTACCTGTATCCAAAGATGCTGAGGGGGAGTTTTAGAGAGTGGAAGTCTAAACCGAAAACATCCACCCCCTGAGACCGGAAACTGCGACCGCAGATGGACAATATAGTATACCCATGTACCCAAAAGGTACGACAAGTGAGTAATAAACGGCACCTAGCCCAATAGAGGCCGTGAAATAAGGCTTAACTCTACGAAATCCGCTCGAATAGGCAGATTATCGGTTAGAAATTACATTTCCAAGATCTCTATTTCGAAGAGAACCGCGGCGATCTGCACCCATGATGTAAACAAGCCGGACATCTCATGCTTTTTGACCGTACCAACGAGGGTGTCAGGCAAAGGTATCCCATAAGTATCCTCCACCAATTTAGCACAAGGCATAGGAAAAATATGAGGGTTCATCGTATTTTTTAACTGCAATTTTCTAAAAAACCACTCATTAATAAACACTTAATTATTATACCTCACAATTTTCTTCTTTTTATCAGAGTATACTTCATTAAGTCTTCGCGTATAAGCCTCCAATTCATCAGCTACTGTTTTGATATACCCATAGTATTCTAAAAGTTTCTCACTTGATACTTCCTGTTCAGAGTTTATTAAATCAATTATCCCCAGTAAAGAGGTCACAGGTCTTCGCAAAACATGGGAAATGTCAAATGAAATTTGTTCTAAAATCGCTCTATATTCATGATGGTGTGTTATATCTGAAATTGAACCATATAGAAAAATCTCACCAAAACTATTTTTATAGATCTTTCCTCGAATGGCATGCCATTTATAACTATCATTGATCTTTACCCTGTATTCATGGTATAGAAGTGCATCTTTTTCTATTGAATCTACCAGAACTTTTCTTAAAGGCATAATATCATCAGGGTGCAACAAGGAAAAGAATATTCTTGAATCTCTAAGCAGTTCTCTTACGCGAAGGTTTGGATTAATCATTTTGGCTCCTGCACTCAAAAATAAAAGCTTTACTTCCTCAGCACGATTATCAACCTTGACTTCAAAAATACCAGCGGGAATATTTTCTGTTATCCTAACCAACCTCTCCGTACTTAATTTTACATTTGAATTCAAACTTCTAAGAATCTTTTGATTTTCTAAAAAATCCATAGCCTTTCTTGCAAGAATTCGAAGAGCTTTTTCTTGATCTTTACTGATACTTCTGGCCATTTTATCAATAACACATAAGGTCCCCAAGACATTATTATTTCTTGTAACCAAAGGAGCATCGGCATAAAAGCGAATTTCAGGATAACCAAGCACCAACTTATTTTGCCTAAAACGTTTATCTTTTAACGCATCATTAACTACAAGTACCTCATGGGGCGAATGCAAAGTATGTTGACAGAATGAATCTTCGACTTTTGTTTCACTCACATCGACCCCTTTCTTAGACTTAAACCACTGCCTCTTATCGTCTAGTACAGTAATTAACGCAATCGGTGTACCGCAAATTAATGAAGCCAATTCTGCAATATCGTCAAGTTCCTTTTCTGGAAAAGTGTCAAAAAGTCCATAAGACTCCACATCTTCTAACCTATTCTTTGAATTCATAAATAAAATTTATTTTAATCAAAAGACATTTTTATATATTTTAACATTTTAAGCATGGGAAAATGTAAAAACCGTTTGCACATAAAAGATCTGATAATCTATTTCGAACTCCGCATCGGAATTTACGGTATTGAATTAGGCATTTTGAAAATGGCTAAAATCTACCTACATTGCTCTGAAACACGGTTTTCATGGAAAAAAGGTATAAGAGTCTCTCCATATTCGAATTTCAGGAGAAGTTTCCCTCGGACAGGGAATGCTATAAGTAT
>NZ_JAFIEU010000052.1 GCF_020832325.1 Lunatimonas sp. | reverse complement strand
AGTCGAATCTCTTAAGGACTATCTTGTTTCCCATAAGGATGAACTAATAACAACCATATTGCGGGGCGAGTACCGCCCCAATCCTGTTCGCAGGGTAGAGATACCCAAGGACAACGGTCAGAACCGGCAATTGGGCATACCGAAGTTGCTTTCATACTACTTTATTACAGTTAGTTGTCGGTATGTTTTTGCTATAACAAATATAAGGATGGATTCCATATTCCGTCCTGATTGATGGGGTGTTTAAACAGAATAAATGCCTGTCCCCTGGAAGTTTAGTGACTTATTGCCAAAAGCCAATAATTACAGCCCTATGCCGGCGACATCCTTGAACTTGCTTTGTAGGAGTTTTCGATCATCTGACGCAGTTCAGCTGCTTTGGTTGGCGGTATTTCAACCAGTATTTGGTTTTTAAGTTTTCTGGACTGGACATATTTTCTGTTTACCCAGTAGTAGACCATGTGTTTTGATACGCTGAATATTTTCATTGTTTCGGCAACCGTGAACTCATATTCATCCCGGATCAGCGGCCTGTCTATCTTGTGTTTGAATCTGATCCATTCGACCATATCCTTGGTAAAAGGTTTGCCTGTAGCACTTAATTTACCTTCACTGTTGAGTATGTCAACCGTTTTACAGTCATCCCCGTGAAGTAGGGTGAGTTTGCGGACCCGGTCTACCATCGCTTCGGGATAGCGGATGTTGTCAAATACATTTTGGGGAAGCGGTACGGTAAACTGCTGTAGCTGGCCTGTCTGCCAGCGGAGGTTGAATGCCAATGTTTTGGCTTCGGCATCCCTTGTTACGGTAATGTCGCTGACCAGGAGCCTTACTATACGCTTTTTATCCTTTACATTGGAAGTTTTTTTCCAGAGATCGGGAATACGGGAGGCGAGATCAGTTATTTCTTTTTTTCTGGAAGCGGGGAACTCCCTCTCCTGTTTGGCCATATATTCCCCGTGTTCCTTTTCGGCATCAGCGAGTTTTTCCAGTTCGATGTTCCAGCTCTTTTCCAATGAAGCGGCAACAAGCCTGTTGGCGGGATCTACCTGTTCAAACCTTCTCCGCGCAAGATCAGCCCGGTATTGACAACGCTGGATGTTCATCTCCCCCTGTCTGTTTAGCGTGGTATTGCGCTTTTCAATCTGGTTTAAAGCATTGATGGCAATGGATAGGTTGGCGGGCGTAAGCACACCGACAACCATCTTCCCGACAACCGGGTCGGCAAGGGAAGCTTTAAAGCTGAAGCAGGGACTGTGGGTAACCCCCTGCCGCTTTCTCCAGTTGCATTCGTAGGTGGGCGTACATTTGCCGTTCATGGTGTAACGGACAGTCATTCTCCGGCCACAAACGCCACAGTAAACCAGGCCCTGCAACAGGGTCATTCCTTCCCGCGGAGGGCCGCCAAGGATGTTGTCGGGGTTTTTTGTTTTGTTCATCCGGGCCTGTGCCCTGTTGTTTTCAAAGTCCTGAAAGGAAATGTAGCCGCAATGGTGGTCTTTGATCATCACCGGCCATTCTTCCATGGGGATCAGACGCTGCTTGGTAACAATCTCCCCGTGCCCGTTGATGGACTTGAAGCTTTTGTGCCTGCCCCATGCATATACCCCCGCATAAAACGGATTGCCAAGAACGGAGATTATCCTTTCATAGGTTACTTTCCCCCAGACCAGTTTTCCTTTCCATCCGCCGCCGTAAGCTCTTTTTGGGAACGCGATGTTGTTCCTGCCAAAATGCTGAATTACGGCATAGGCACTTTGCTTTTCGCGGTACAGATCGAATATCATCTGGATAACATGGCACACCTGTGCATCCGGATCGAAAGTGATATTGCCGTCCGGGTCGTGCGCATATCCTACGGGTAAGGGGAAGCGGAGTTCACCTTTCTTTGCCTTGTTGATCTTTGCCCCGTACAGGCGGGCCCTTATTAGATGAAGTTCCGCCTGTGACATGGTGCCCTTCAGCCCTAGCAGGAGCTGGTCGTTGAATTCCGATGGGTCGTAGCAGCCGTCCTGATCGATTATCAGGGTTTTGGTAAGGGAGCAAAGTTCCAACAAGCGGTTCCAGTCGGCGGAACTTCTGGACAGCCGGGAGGCCTCCAGTACAAATATCGCCCCCACTTTGTCCATGGATACTTCCGCCACTATTGTTTTGAAGTCTTCCCGTCCCGCGGTATTGCTGCCCGAACGGCCAAGGTCCCCGTCCAGGGTCCGGACCATGGACGGGTTCCATCCATAGTCGGTGGCTTTCTGCCGCAGCGCATACTGGCGCTCGGTGCTCTCCCTGTGGTGCATCACCTGGTGCATGGTCGATTGGCGCAGGTACACAAAGGCTGTTTTCTGTAGGTGGTGTGATTGGATCTTGCTGTTCATGGTCATTGATGTTTAAGTCATATTGAAATTGGATATCTGTATGCAGGCAACAATCCTGTAACAGGTTTGCGAATAGTATTCCCAGTTCTTCTATTTTATCCGATATGTCAATGACCGGCAGATCCATCTTTTCCCCTTTACAGTTCCTCCCTCCGTTTTAGTATCTCCCGGTTTATCATGCAGATCTGCTCGAGGATTTCCTTGAGCCGTTGGTAGTTGGAGACGTATTCCTTTATCTGTGCCACATATTCAAGTGGGATATAGTCATTCTCCGGTTTTCGCTTGGGAAAATTGACCGTCATGGAGTGCTTGGGCCCGTGGCCCCTTCCCGTGGCACATTTACATCCGGGCTTTCCGCATTTTTTATAGCTCTCTATGAGGGAGCCCCGGAGGATTTTTCCGTCAAGGGCCGCAAGCTGTCCGATCAGATCCTGCCTGTTTTTTCTGAGCTCACTGGTTGGTATTGTCATTATAAATCGGGTTACTTATTTAAGTAGTCCGAAAATAGCTATTAAATATCGGAAAAGAAATTATTGATCAGTTTTTTTTACCATATCGCAAAGAGCCGAGAGAGCCTTGAGAGAGATAAATTCTCCCGGGCCACTTAATGGGGGAGGCTCTGACAAGAAATAATCTGTCCAGTCTGCCTGTATGCCGAAGCTGCCACAGTCAGTTCCCCGGAGTGACAGGGTCAGTTTTCCGGCGCATTTCCTGATTTTCAGGATCTGGAATTCTTGGTTGTACTGCGGATGGAAAGGATGGGTTATTTTCACAGATCCCAACTCCTGTCTGTGAAGGAGTGCAGTTAAGAAGGGTGTTTCCCACAGTAGTAGACAGGGTAGTACAACAAGCCATTGCCCAAATACTCACACCTCTATATGAACCTCAGTTTAGCGAACATAGCTACGGGTTCAGGCCAAAGCGTAATGCCCACCAGGCACTCAAGAAATGCAGAGACTACATCACGGAAGGTCATGGTTATGCAGTCGACTTGGACTTGGAGAAGTTCTTCGACAAAGTAAACCATAGTAAGCTGATAGAAGTACTTTCCCGCACAGTTGAGGACGGCCGGGTAGTATCCCTGATACACAAATACCTCAATGCCGGAGTGCAGGTAGGTTGTAACTTTGAGGCCAGTGGGATGGGTGTTCCCCAAGGAGGGCCATTAAGCCCACTCCTGAGCAACATCATGCTCGATGAACTGGACAAGGAGTTAGAACGCAGAGGGCACAAGTTTGTACGGTACGCAGATGACATGGTCATCTTGTGTAAGAGCAAGCGAAGCGCAGAGCGTGTAATGGGTTCGATTATCCACTTTATTGAGGGTAAGTTGTTTTTGAAAGTGAACAGAGAGAAAAGCCAAGTCGCTCCTATATCCAAGGTGAAATTCCTTGGTTATTCGTTTTACAATCCGAAAGGGGAGGGCAGGCTGCGGATACACCCCAAAAGTGTATCAAAGATGAAGGCGAAGTTAAAAGAGCTGACATCACGCAGCAATGGCTGGGGCAACGACCGCAGGAAGGAGTCCCTTCGGCAATACATTATTGGCTGGGTGAATTACTTCAAACTGGCAGATATGCAAAACCTGCTACTAAGAACAGATGAATGGTATAGGAGAAGAATCAGGATGGTCATCTGGAAACAATGGAAACGGATAAGGACCAAATTGACGAATCTTGTCAGGCTTGGGGTGAAGAAAGCCAAGGCTTGGGAGTGGGCAAACACTAGGAAGGGTTATTGGCACATAGCCAATAGTTTTATCCTGAATACCACTATAACCACGGACAGACTTAGGCAAGCAGGATATGTGTTCTTATCAGATTACTACCAAAAGGTTAGAGTCAAAACTTAAAGAACCGCCCTGTACCGAACGGTACGCAGGGTGGTGTGAGAGGACAGATAGGGAACTAATCCCTATCTTCCTACTCGATT
>NZ_JAFIEU010000027.1 GCF_020832325.1 Lunatimonas sp. | reverse complement strand
GCTGGGGCATTGGATAGCGGAAGGGTCTGCTTTAAACTCCTTACAGGCATCTAGCCATTCCTGTATGGTATTCACTTTCCATCTCCATTTGTAAACATCCATCACATTGAACAAACCGCCCAACCAAGACCCAAACAGCCTGGTGAGCATTTTGAACAAGGGGAAGTTTTCGTATTTGGCCAAAATCTTCAACTCTTTTGCCTGCACCAGATAGTCATACTGGTTCAAAATGATGCTGTTTGCGATCATGGCTTTGATACGCTTGTCTTTGGATGCTGCCCTGGCCACTGTGTAACCTCCCAAACTGGGACCAAAAACCGCCAACCTCTCCATATCCACATCCGGTCTGCTTTCCAGGTAATCGATTACTTTTCCTATAGGTTTTTCCATGGCAGGTTCCATTTTCATGCCCTCTGCCGCGGTATTTCCCATTCCGGGAAGGTCCACAGTGATCATATTGTAACCACGTTCCTGGTCACCTATGCCAAATATCATACACATGTCCTCACAAAAGGATTCTCCTCCACCTACATTGTATATCGTCGGCCTTTTGACATTGCTGTTATCTGGTTTGATAAAATAACCAGGTAGTTTCTTCCCTTCAAATTCAATTTCAATGGCTTCAATGGGTGGGTTAAATAATGCCGCAGCTTTCCTGATATTTTCTACAGAATGCTTTCTGATTTCATTATAGCGCTGGGTTTCTTTCACAGGACTCAGATTCAACAGAGCAGCCCTATTTAAGTAGTATACACGTAAGAAAGTTTCTCTGGCTGTTATGGCATGTCCACGGGAAAGGCTTTTTTGCGCTTGAATTTCTAATAAATCTGCTATTTTGGTGAGTTCACGTACCCATGCTTGGGTATCATACTGTCCAACATTCCTGACGGCAGCAAAGGCTTCGCCCACATCGGCTCCTCCTCTTGCTCCAAATGCAAGGAGATAGGAAAAGTAGGCATCTACGATCGGATTTTTGTAATAAAACCTCATTCTTCCGACAAGGGGTTTATTGTCTTTGGACACCTGGTGGGAATCGTTTTTTGCGGCTGTGTTGTGTATTGTCTGGACTTTCATTGTATTGGAATTTTGGTAAGATAACTTGTTGATTTACCGTAAAATTCACCAAAAAAAACCCCGTTCTTAGGGAAAAAACCAGTGGAAATTTGGTACAAAAATCAGTTTAGAATGACCGTATTCTCAGATCCATTGCTATATTGGAATTCTCAGTCCTTCTTTTCCAGTCCCTTTCGGAAAGCAGCAGGGGTCAATCCGCTCATTTTTTTGAAAAATTTTACAAAATGACTGTAGTCATCAAAGTTTAAGGTCCAAGCCAGTTCCTTGATGCCCATATCCGTTGAGCTTAGCAGGGTTTTCGCGTACAAATAGGTCATCTCATTGATCAAACACTTAGGCGTGGTTTGAAAAACCTTTTTTACTGCATCCGCTAGGTAAGCGGAGCTTATACCCAGCATTCGGGCATAGCATGTCACCGATTTTTCCTTCAAGTAGTGCTCAAGAACCAAACTTTTAAACCTGGTTGCTACCTGCTGGTATGGAGAAACCACAAATATACCGGATTGATCCCTATCGGACACAATTCGGTTTACATAGACTACCAAAACCTGTAGCAAGTTGCGTGTCACCATGGTCTGTTCCTCCCCAAACGCACGACTTTCTCGAAGCATCAACTTAAAAACGCCCCTCAACAGCCGGTACTCCTTTTTGGAGAGCGACAGGATCAACGGGTTCACGTGATGAAGAAATGCAAAGCTTTCCTTCTGATGACCTATGCGTCCCAAGTTCAAAAATGATTCCTTGAAATTCACCAAATATCCGTCCCAATTGCCCGTTTTTTTCCAAGACAGGATTTGACCGGGCAGAAAAACCACCATAGTATAAGCTTCGGTTTCTTCGCGCAGGTCAAAGACATCCACCTTTGCTTTAATTTCACTCCCAATGGCAATTTGGAAATAGCTGATGCTATACGGTCCCATTTCCTGTACGATATCATCACCCAAGTCTCTGAAGCGAAAGACATGGAATGCGTCGTTCATGGACCGCATGGGCGTATTGGCGGCTTTGTAATAGTCGTTGAACTCTCTGTAGGTCGGTATTTGCAGCTCCTCCCCCATTTGCGCTTAGAATCGTTGGTAAACTATTCTTCTGGTTTCATCCGGAATGGTAGGCAAATCCACCCATCATAGCAAGCTTTTGATAGTCGTTACCATCAAGCTGGTTGCTTTTCGATGGCCTCTTCCATCGATTTGGTTGGTGGTCCCGCAGAAATACAGGTCCGTTTTCGGATTGTAAAAGGCAAAGCTGCCGGTCTGCCCCCAAAATCCCAAGATCTCTCCAGGGTACTTAATTGGAGAAAATATCCATGGAATCCATAGTTTCTCCAATCCTACCCCAAAAAGAAACAGCCCGGGAGGAGGGAATATCGTCTTCCACTGTTTCATGGATGCAATGCGTGACGTTGGAAAAAAGACGCCCGAAAAAAAGCCTTTTACAAACACCATTACCTCCTCAATGGTGGAAACGATACCACCCTCCGGCCCAATTGAAGCCATATATGTCGGCAGCCACAATTTCTTGGTCCCGTAGTAGAATGGAACCGGTCTAGTATCCTTCGGATCCTCGTACAAATAGGTGTGTTTCAGATTCAGGGGATCAAAAATACAGGCTTTCAGCACTTCGCTCAGAGGTAGGCCGGTCACTTCCTCTATAACTTTGCCCAATAGCTGGTAGTTGGAATCGGAATAGGCGGCCTTTTTTCCTGGTATAAAATTCGATTCCAGCTTCTTAACCAATGAGATGGTCCTGTCTAATGGCCATGCTTCGTCCTTACCTTCCAAGAGTTCATCGGCTGCTGTCCTTCCGTTTTCCTGTTTGTGAAAAAAGTAATCGGGAATTCCCGAGGTATTGCTGATAAGGTGCCGAATCGTAAGTTGGCGGGAATAATCCACCCCTTTGAATATGTGAAGGCCATCGCAGAAGCTATCGGGTAAATGCCTGCTGATTTTATCATCCAGGCTGACCTTTCCATCTTCGATAAGTTTCATCATGATCACAGTGATGTACATCTTAGTGACAGACGCAATAAAATACGGATCTTCTACCCGCATGTCCCCTGCGGATCCGGACCATAAAATACTGCCGTCGCCGCGTTCAACCTTCATGGCCACACTGAAAATCCGCTTTTGGTCTACCATGTCCTGCAGCGATTGCTGAAGGTTCATTGTAAGTTTTTTTGCGTTCATACCCTAAATATAAGCCAAAAAAATCAGGGGGTAAAGGGCTGATTATACGTAAGATCTACGATTTCCAGCTTCAGCCATGTCCATTCCCCAGTCTCCAGCCCCCAGGTGGCCGTCATCTTGGAGGGCACCCGAATCCCCTCAAACACCTTGTGATCCTCCACCTGAAGAATCCATTCCCTTCGGCCTGCATCGGACTCATTGCCCCGGAACCGCATGGCTGAAAACAACACCAAATCACCCTCTGGACTGAAATGAAAAACCCCGCTGCCCCGGGTACCTTTGTATTCCATAGTTGCCCTGACACTAGAATCGCTCAGAGCTTCCCAGGTGATGTAGGGACTCAAGGCCATGGAAGGAAACCAAACCACTTCCCCCAAGTAGCGTTGTAGCGTTCCTTCATCCAACTTCTCTCCGGCCTCATTGACCACGGTAAGCAGCGAATTGACCTTGATCAGTATCTCCCCCTTACCATCCTCAAACTTATCCCGACCCTGAAATCCCAACAAGCTATTCATGCGTACGTCCACGCTCCATATAAAGGAAGGCGGGTCCGCAGTGGTAAACTGCACTGCATGGGCGCTCATCCAGGCGTTCTGCTCCGGCTTTAACTTCATATTTGCGCGCTGGGTGACTTTCCCTATATGGATAAAGGGCTTACCCAACATACCGGAGTGCCGAAGCCAACGCTGCACCGATTCAGGAAGATGGCCAATCGCTTCCTCGGTGACATAGGAGGTTTCCAGAGGTTGATGGTGGTTGGTCAATTGAAGGGTCTCCTGCGCGATTCGGGCCTGAAACCAGTAAGACGCAGCCATTGTGATGGATACCAATAAAATGGCTACATTCGGCAGAGTTCCAAATTTCGCATCGCGCCAATAGACAAATACCAATACTTGAGACAAACCCATAGCCACGAATCCTACAATCCAAGCAAACTTGGCATTAGCCCCATACAACCAGGCAAATACCAAGATCAACAGGGCTGCCAACAGCCAAAGCAGCCCTTTGGACTTTGTAATAGGCATCGTCAGTCCCTTTACCTCTTTGAACCCAAAGCCTTTAACAAAACCGAGCACATGGATCATACCATGCACCAAGATCAGGAGGAAAAACAGCATTCTCATAGGATTCGGTGTTCAAGGTTTTGCCATCGGGTTCCCATTATGAGTCCACGGGAGGAATTAACACTACAAGTCGACAAAAAATCGACCCTCCAACCAAGAAGCTAACCTTGTATTCTGCCCTGGGTCATCCATTCGGCTGGAAAAAGACAGGTTACTTCTCACTTCAATACCGAAATTTCTACCAACCCGCTTATTTTGCTTGGTACCAACTACTACAGGCACGTGTCCCCCTAGGACACTGAATCGGGATTCGCTAGCTTCGATTACAATTACCTCATTTCCATACTCCCCCCCTCCAAAAGAGGTGCTCTCCAGCATACCCATAGAAAGCGAATGAAATGAAAACCCGACACCTAAACCTACATAAAACAAATATTTAGCAGGTAAATAACCTACTCTGTCAGGATTGGTATAATAGACTGGCGTAAGATCAAACGCAATAGAACGCTGACCACTTATCTCCGCGATCTTTTGCCTGCCTTCATTAACATTTATCACATTATTTGGTGAAAACCCGGCCAAAAGACTACCTGAATATTTCAAATCGAAAAATGTGTTCAGATTTTTGGCGTAGCTAGCAAACAGGCCTGCTTGAGGAACAGGCTCTACCCGTTGTCCGATCACATCAATTGTCGAAAAAAAGCTAGACGATAAAATGGGTCCAGCAGACCAACCACTCTTTCTCTCAAGTTGTGCGGATGCACTATTCATCGAAAAGCAAAAGAGAGTAAACACCAATCCAATTTTGAGTACCACAGACACGTTATTCATAGTTTAGATTTTGACTTTCATACATTCACATACCGACTAACTGCATATCTCTTCTTGATCCAAACCCTATTCAACAAAATACTCGATTTTGGCTTTAGAAAAAATCTAAAACTATCCGAGTGCACCCAACTTTAGGCTGGATCCACATCAACGATTACTCGTATAGACCTAAATTCCCTTTCCTGGTATACCTCATGGATTTTTTCCTCTAGCATTCGTTTGAATACCGTTTGAGCAGTCCCATGCCGGTCTAATTTAACAAGAATTTCGAAGATATACTGATTTTTTATTTTTCCAATCAAACCTTTCTCCGGTCCTAAAACAATATTTTTTACAGTTATCTCTTTGAGTAATCCCGCAAGGAATTTTGCCGCTTTTTCGGAAACCTTGTTATCCTTGTGCTTAACCGTAATCCGGATATTTTTCACCCAAGGTGGATAAAAAAACCGCTTCCGATCAGCCATTTCCAACTGAAAAAAACCTACGTAGTCTCCTCTTAGTACAAAATCGAACAACGGATGATCAGGTTTTCTGGTTTGCAAAATCACCGTACCTGTCTTTTCTCTCCTGCCAGCCCTACCTGCTACTTGGGTAATCATCTGGAAGGCCCGCTCACCTGATCGAAAATCAGGAAAAAACAGCATTCTATCCGCATCTAGTACACCAACCACAGTAACACCGTCAAAGTCCAGTCCTTTGGAGATCATTTGGGTGCCCACCAATATATCGATATTCCGCGCGGCAAAATCCTCCAAAATACGCTGATAGCCGTGCTTGCTTCTGGTGGTATCTAAGTCCATACGGGCTACCCGGGCTTCAGGGAATAGCAACGCAATATTCTCTTCAATCCGCTCGGTACCTAGTCCCACCGCAGAAATCTTCGGATTCCCACATGCACCACAAACCTGCGGAGGCTGGTCCTTAAATCCACAATAATGACACCTCAATTCCTCTGCATACTGGTGATAGGTAAGACTGACATCACAGCGCTCGCAAGTAGGCGTCCATCCGCATTCATCACAGGAGAGAAATGGCGAGTAACCTCGCCGGTTTTGGAACAACAACACTTGCTCCTGCCGGTTTAACGCTTCCTGAATCTTTTCCCGGAGTAGCCGGGTCATATCCAGTTTCAATAGGTTTTTCTTTTTATCCTGATTGATGTTTGCCAGTAAGTATTGGGGCAGACCGGCCTTACCGAACCGCTCATCCATTTGCACCAGGCCGTATTTTCCACTTAGCGCATTTTGATAAGATTCAAAAGACGGGGTTGCGCTACCCAGCAATACCTTCGCCTGATGAAGCCAAGCCAGCATAATCGCCGAATCCCTTGCTTGAAACCTAGGTGCCGGGTCATACTGCTTGTACGAACTTTCGTGTTCTTCGTCCACGATGATCAACCCCAAACTGGAGAACGGTAGAAACACCGAGGAACGCACGCCAACTACAAAGTCGTATCTACCAGACAAAACTCCCTGCCAAACTTCCACCCGCTCATTATCAGAGTATTTTGAATGATACACACCCATCTTGGAACCAAACACACCCAATAACCGACTAACCATGTGTGTCGTTAATGCTATCTCAGGCAACAGCAGCAGAACCTGCGAGCCACTCTGTAGGGCCTCAGAAATCAATCGGATATAAATCTCGGTCTTGCCACTGCCCGTAACTCCATGCAGGAGTACCGTTTGCTTTTCTTCAAAGTGTCTCTTAATATCCTCCTGTGCACGCTCTTGGGTCGAGGTTAAGGTAAACTCTTTTCCGACCGGAACCACTTCCTCAAATCGACTCACAACCACCTGAAACTCCTCGAAAACACCGTTTTTCACCAGTGTAGCAAGGGAGCTAGTAGACAAGCCTGACTCCTTGAACGCTCGCTTTAACATCCCCTTTCGGTTGATTTCCGGCTGTTGGTAAACGGGGATATGCTGCAAATATTTTAACAGGACCTGTTCCTGTTTCGTTTGCCCTTGGAGCTCAGAAAAGAGGGCTTCTAGCTCCTTTTTGTCGGAAGCGTACGTAGGATGCAACCTAACGCGGCTTTCCTTTTTAGGCGTATATTTCTCCTTCAGCTTTTCGAACAACAAGATCGCATCCTTGGCTACCAAACTCTTAATAATGGGATGGACAGACTTAACCCCTAATAGCGTGCTGCATGCCTCCATGTCGAGTTCTTTTTTTTCCTCCAATGCCTCCAAAATCACCAGTTCGCGTTTGTCTAAAGCGATTCCAGGGGATGCCAAGTCGAAATCCGGATGAAGCTGTATACGGCTCTCACTGCTTATTTTCAAGCCGCTAGGTAGGGCAGCATTCATCACCTCACCTAGGTTACAGCAATAATAGGTGGCCATCCAATCCCAAAACTTTATTTGCAGCGCATTTACTACAGCCTCGTTGTCTAACAAATCCAAAATCTGTTTGGCGTCGTATGCAGTCGGTGCCTTCTGGTGAATCCTACCAACAACTCCCGTTAAAATCTTTTTGGAACCAAACGGAACGATGACCCTGAACCCGATGCCGAGTACTCCCGCCAAGTTTCGAGGTACCCGATACGTAAACATCCTAGGAATGGGTACAGGAATGATGACATCTGCATACCAAACTTCCGCCTGCACTTCACTGGTATTTCCGAACAAATCTATCAACTCGATATCTTTTTTTTCTAATTAATCAAACAATTCCACCGCTTGCTTCTACCCGTTGAGGGATATCGCCGCCACATCCTGCTTGTGTAATGAACACGCTAAACAAATTGCATAATTACGCATCCCCTCCGCAGTCGAGCATCTTTGACTGGATAGCGGCAATCTCCGATGAAAAGTCTATTTCCGGCTGAAGGTCCTCCATTTCCTGGATCAATTTCGCCAAAAACCGTTGATGTTCGTTACTTCCCGGATAAAACGGTCTATGTGACATAGACCTCCGCATTTTAATCACCCGTTCATATTTCTTACGAACCGCAGGCTCCATGAAGGAATCCGAAAATTTAGTCCAAATATAATCTTCGGCAACCTCCGACGGGTGAATCATATCTGCTTTGTAAAACCGATAGTCTCTGAGGTCATCCATCATCCATTCATAACTTGGAAAATAATCTACAAAACCATACGTAGTCTCCAGCTGATGGCACAAAACCCGCAAGGTACTTTTACTTAGCTGGTTTTCCGGAATACCGTCCTTGATATGACGTACGGGACTCACTGTAACCACCACTCGAACATCCGGATTGATACGCAACAGTAGCTCTTGGAACCCCCTAAAGGCTTCTTCCATTTCACTTGTATGTAACAACCGTTTTGAAAAAAACGCAGTGGGCTGCTTGTGGCAATTGGCAACAGGAATCTTCCATTCCGTATGCTCATAACTATATGCTGTGCCCCAGGTAAGAAAAACATGACTACATCTGGTCAAATGATCCATTACCTGCTGGCTCGTCGCTGAAAACTGCTCATGCAACAGCTCCTCGGATGGCGCATGAAAGGAGGAATGAAGCCTGTAGTGGAAATACCGAGACTGATAGGTCAATACACCCTGCTTGTCCAACGCCTCTCCAAGCATACAACTTGACAAAAGTTTTACCAACGAAAGAGGATTGTAAATAATACCAAACGGATTTGCAAGTACATTGAACTTGCCAGCGGAAAGCCTATCCCCTAGCAAGCCAGCAAAACAGGATCCCATCGAAAAGACTGCTTTCTCATAGGAAAGCTTATGCGAGTAGTGAGGACTAGGGAATGCCGTACGAAAATCCATACGGGCAAAGATAGAAAAAACCTACTCAATACACCCGGAACGCCCTAAATCAAAAGGTATCACCACCATACAAATCCAATTTATTTAACCGTAGATTCAACATATTATTTGTTAAACTAATCAATGACTACCAAATAGCTTCGTTCAGAATCAGTTTAAAATAAAAAATTAATGATATATATTAAGTATTTTTTATATCATTTAAATAATTACCAATCAATGTATTTGTGATTTTAAGAAATATTATAGATTATTGCCAAAAAACAATCATCAACCATTAACAACATTAAAACATGAAAAAGGATATTTTGGTAAAAACAGCGGAAATGGCTTTGGATAAAATCAAAAGCTTAGACTTGGATGAAGGCTTGGTAAAGGACTTGGAATGGTGCTTGGGTAGTTATCAATTCGACGGCGTCCCTACGGGACTTGTAGAGAAATGCAAGGAGGCACTGTATCTGCTAAAAATCGAAAAGGAAAAAAAGCCCAGATCAATAAACAAGAAATTGATCGAAAGCTTGGAAGCCTTATAAAAACAAAGAGGGACATGTTACAATGTCCCTCTTCTTCTTTGTATCTGTAACTAGCTTATTCCGCTACTACGTTGAACTTAACGGAAGTTTTTACCTCACGGTGAAGATCGATTTCAGCTTCAAACTCACCTGCGGTAGACACGCTTTGGCTGATTGCAATCTTTTTCCGATCTACGTCTATCCCTTTTTCTGCTAGGGCATCAGAGATTTGAAGCGTAGTAACTTTACCAAAGATCTTACCGGACTCACCGATTTTCGCTTTGATTTCAAGCACAGTCTGCTCAATTTTAGTGGCAAGATTTTCTGCTTCCGTTTTGATTTTTTCTGCCTTGTGCGCAGCTTGCTTGATGTTCTCTTCGAGAATTCGCTTGTTAGAAGGTGTCGCCAATACGGCAAAACCTTGGGGAATCAGGTAATTACGACCATAACCTGGCTTTACGTCTACCAAGTCATTTTTGTACCCTAGCCCTTTTATATCTGTTTTTAATATTACGTTCATCTTTTGTCAAATTTGATAGGAATGGAACTCCGGATACTACTTCAATCCGTCAGTAACGTAAGGTAAAAGCGCCAACAACCTGGCCTTTTTAATCGCATTTGCTACCTTTCGCTGATATTTGGCTGAATTCCCTGTAAGTCTTCTAGGAAGGATCTTTCCTTGCTCGTTTACAAATTTCAACAAAAAGTTGGGATCTTTGTAATCGATGTACTTGATACCAAGCTTCTTAAATCGGCAGTATTTCTTCTTAACCTGCTCTCTGTTTATGGGTTCGTTTCTAAGTGTCATTTGGCAGCTTCCTCCTTAGCTTCGGCTTTTTTGTTAAACTCTCCTTTTCTTCTTCTTTCCGCGTAAGCGATGGCGTGCTTATCCAATACCGTAGTAAGGAAACGTAAGATTTTCTCATCCCTGCGATACTCGATCTCCAATTTCTTGATCAAAGTAGGATCTGCCTTAAACTCTACCAAAACGTAGAACCCAGTACTCTTCTTTTGGATGGGGTAGGCCATTTTTTTCAGCCCCCAATTTTCCACATTGATAATGTCTGCTCCCTCATCTTTTAACAAGTTTACAAACTTGTCTACGGTATCCTTCATCTGAACATCAGACAAAACGGGAGTAAGTATGAATACCGTCTCGTAATTTTTTTGGAACATTTTTGTTTTTTTAAATGTGTGATATTTAAATCAGTCGGCAAAATTAACTGAATCTGACCAAAATACCAACATAGATTAGGTATTATTTGACTTCAAAGCTTTGGAAGCCAATTTCTACACCGTCAGCAAACAACCGAATCTGATGCCTTCCTTTTGCATAGTCGGATCCTTTTTCGTAAAAATAGGTCAGTCGCTGTTTACTGTTATCAAACAGGATATCCTGCCGAGCTGTAAAGAACTCCTCTCTCCCATCAATGCTAAAGGTGCCAGAGCCCTTGGCTACATCAAAAATCACCTGACTGTTTGGAGACAGAATTTGAAGATAGATATCTTTGGTGCCCAAAGGGGCTAGTTCATTTTCAGCTAGCGTAAAGGTGATCTTCAATTTTTCCAACTGCCGGTTTCTGAATTCACCTTCACGTTCACGCCCTCGTGCGTTAACAGCCGCTATGACGATATTTTCAGCCCGCAGTCTTCCTGCTACGGTAACTTTGTCCTCCAACTCTTGGGTTTTGATGTTCAGTTTGACTACTTCGTCTTCTATCTCGGCATTAGCCGACTTAAGGTCCTTGTTCTCTGAAAACAGTTGCTCATTCACCCGCTTCAGCTCAGCTATGTCGTTATCCTTGGCAACCAATACCCTCCTGTACCGATCAATCTCCCGATTTAGGCGATCAATATCTTCAATGGTCCTGTTCTTATCATCACTCCTTGCCTTCAGCAGTTGATCTTTAATTACCAAGAGGGAATCAATGTCTCCCCCCAAACGCTGAATCTCCTGAATTCTTAGGTCAAGTTGAAAAGTGATTGAGTCAAGGCGCAGGTTGAGATCAGTATTTTCTTCGGACAACAAAAGAATTTCTTCTGTTTTTTGCTGCTTTTCCTTATGATCTGCAAAAAGCCTAATGCCACTCAACACAACCAAGATGACCAAAACAATGATCAAAATATTCTTTCCCTTCTCTTGGCTTGAAGATTTTTTTCCGGATTCTTCCATTATTAAATAAGGTAATTTGGTAACTATTTAAAACCTATTCACGGTCCGCTTTTGATATTCCAAACGAAACGGGGTCTTTAAAGATTCACTTTAAATTCGATACCTTAGCAATTATTAAACCAAATTAAACACATTTCCAAAATTACAACCACAATCTGGATGAACTACCAACAGATTTCAAAAGGCTTTTTCACTATTTTTCCGTTTCGTAATATTTTTTATGCGAATTACTACAAAAAAAGGATTGCGTTTTAGCGATTCTTTTGTTAAACTGTCATCTAAATTGTTATTTCAAGTTTGACATCAATTAGTTGCAAACGTCCAACATCCTGTAGGTCAATCTATTTGTTATTAAAATATTATGTTTTTGTTAAATTTTTAATCACATCTTATCTTTTAGATTAAATTTGTAATCTGAGGGGTCACCAAATGATCATAGAATTTTCAAAAATACGGAACCATAATCGGTATGCCTAGAGGTTTCCGGGTAAATCAAAATTTTTACTGGCAATAAATGGATACTGAGTCGAATTGTGAAAAAAAGTAATATAAGGTTCATTCTACTGATTATAGGATCATTAATCGTGCTTAGCGGCATGTATTATGCCACGGTTAATATAAGCACAGTGTACACTATACACTCACGTGGCATGGTGTTGCCTGGTAAAGCATGGGAACTCCAACGCTTTGCAGACGGAAATTTCATAACGTTACTCAAGGACAATTTCAAGGGCATCACCGATAGATTCAATGTTACCGAGTTTTCTCGTGGCGACGTGGTAGAATTTCGCCTTCTACACAACGCGGAAGAAAATCCGTGGATCAGACAAGGAGATACGCTTGGATATATTAACTCCAACGAAGAGCAAAGAAGGTATCGGCAATTACAGGATGAATTAGAAGTTCTTCAAGCCGAATTGCTTTTTTATACAACAGGGCAAAAACCAGAAGATATTGAGGTAAGTTGGGAAAAACTGAAATTAGCAGAGCAAGATCTGAAGACAGAAACGTTGCTTTTTCAACGTAATCAGGTACTCTATGAAGATTCGGTCATTAGTAAGCGGGAACACGAAATATTTGAAAATACGCTTAAGTTAAAGGAAGCTGAATTGCAAATAAGATCCGCTGAGTACACGTCTGCCATCACAGGGGACAAACCTGAACAGGAGTTGTTGATCCGGTCCAAGATTATTCAAACTACAAACCAGTTGGAAAAGATCAGTGAAAGGTTAAGCTACTTCACGGTGATTTCTCCGATTGACGGTATCCTAAAGAAAAACATTGACCTGCTACCAGACCGCATGCAACTAACAGTATGGGACACTTCCCGCTTAGCTGTCGTAATACCCATTGAGGTTTTCGAAAAAAAGTTTATAAAACTCGGTAACGAAATTTCATTCTATAGCCTGTCAGAAAAGACCTATTTGACCGGTAAAATCACTTCGATAAATAATTTAGTTCAACAATCGAATAACAAACAGGTGGTATTCGCAACTGCGGAAGTCGATGAGAACATCTCATTGGAAACGTTGGGGGAGTTGGTCGAAGTCAAAATATTGGGTGAAGAGATTTCGCTCAAAGAATATGTTCATCGGATTATAAACAAAACTATTTCCCGATGATTCGTTACCGCTACGAAAAAAAGTATCTGGTGCGCAACGGTGACTTGGAGGGGCTAAGACGTAGATTTATGCCGTTTCTAGAACCGGATGGATTTACTCAAATGAAAGGTGGTATACCTGAATACACGGTAAGGAGTATTTACTTCGATTCAAAAGATTCAAAATCATTTTACGAAAAAATAGAGGGGCTGAGTGAACGAAAGAAGATGAGGGTTAGAGGATATGGAACGGTCACGCCCGAAACAAAAGTAGTATTGGAAATCAAACGCAAACTCACAGATCGAATTCATAAAAATCGTGTATTCATTCCCTATCAAGAATTAGAGGAAATAGTACTCCATTCAAGATTGAACCGTCTAGCTTCTCAATCCAAAACAGTAGATGACAACCTGTCCCGCTTTTTATTCAACATAAAAAGGTATAACCTTGCTCCTAAGAACCTGATTGTATACGATCGAGAGGCCTACCAAGGGCGATTTAACCCAGGAGTCAGGGTAACGTTTGACAAACGAATACGTCAGAAAAAAACCGACAAACTCAGTAGCTTGTTTTCGAACAAAGGATTGCGGCAGGTTTGGAAAGAAAGTTTTATCTTGGAGGTCAAATATTTTGAACCGGAGATGCCCAGCTGGGCCAAGTCAATCGTCGGGGAATTTCGGCTAAAACCTGAAGCACTATCTAAATATACCAACAGCGTAGAACACTCCCTATTCTTTTAGAAAAAACTGAACAATGGAAGAAAATTTTCAGCAACTATTTACTTTTTCGTTAACCGTACGGGAAGCAATTGCCAACATCCTCATTGCGTTTGTTTGTGGGATAGCCATTGCGATTCTTTACCGAATCACCTACCGCGGAGTTAGCTATTCGTCCAGTTTCACCAACTCAATCATTATGCTGACTATGATCACTGCCCTGGTGATCATGGTCATCGGAAACAACGTAGCACGGGCATTTGGACTGGTGGGAGCGATGTCGATTATTCGGTTCAGAACAGCTGTGAAAGAAAGTCAAGATATCATGTTTATCTTTTTCGCATTAGGAATTGGATTGTCGGCAGGAGTTGGACTCTACGCAGTGACCCTAGCAAGTACCGTTTTGATCGGTGCCGCGATTTTCATTACAAGCAAACTAAACTATGCCAGTCCACCCAAACGTGAATTTTTGCTGCAAATTCTCTATCTTGACGAGGTAATTGGAGAAAATCCTTTTCAAACAACTTTGAAGAAATACTGCTCAAAAAATAAACTAGTCAATCTGAAAGCGGTCGAGGAAGATGTAGGTAGTGCCATCGAGGCCTCTTTTTATATCCGTTTAAAATCCGAAGAACTGGGTCCAGCGATGGTCTCGGATTTAAAAGCTCTAGGGGGCGTTTCAAACGTAAACCTATTCTTTGATGAAAATTAACCTATAATGGCTCAAGTGAGAAGTGAAATGAGAAGTTGGGTTTTTTATGTATTATTGATTGTCAGTCTAACGCTGTTACCCAGGGCAAAAGGATTTACCCAACAGCTTTTCATAAACGAGATCATGTCTTCGAACGCCACTACCGTGGCAGATAGAGACGGGGATTATAGCGATTGGATCGAGATCTATAACCAACACGATACTCCTGTAAATCTGCAAGGATTCAGACTCTCAGACAATCTCTCCAATCCTGAAAAGTGGATTTTCCCTTCGATATCTGTCCCGGCTAAAAGCCTCTTGATCGTCTGGGCATCTGGCAAAGACACACAGACAGGGTCGGAAATACACACAAATTTCAGCATCTCCGCGTCGGGAGAACCGCTGATCCTCTCCAACCCCCAAGGTGAAGTAATCGATCAAATAGAAGCCATTGCAATCCCTACAGATATCTCGTACGGAAGAAAAACGGATGGATCGAACGAATTTGCCTTCTTTTCAGCTGCAACCCCCGGATCTCCCAACGCAGGAGGTGCCATCACGCAGGGGGTCACTCCGCCCATCAGTGCTACTACTCCCCCGGGATTTTATACCGGCGAGGTGACTGTTGACTTTACAGCCGCAGATAGCGGGACCAAAATACACTACACCTTGGATGGATCCAAACCTACTCCATCAAGTCCACAATGGCAAGGCAGTCGAACACTCTCGGACCGGTCGTCTGCAAACAATTACTTTTCGATGATACGGACGACGAATCATGGAGGCGAACGTGGATATAGGTCGCCGGACGGTAAGGTAAATAAAGGTACCGTGGTTCGGACCTTGGCTGTTAAAACCGGTCACGAACCGGTGGAACAGACCTTCACCTACTTCGTTTTTCCAAGAGGCAACAACCACTATTCCCTCCCTGTACTTTCGCTGGTGACAGACGAAGAAAACCTGTTTTCTAACGAAACAGGACTCTTTGTACCCGGAAACACTTACGATGCAAGTAATCCTTCTCCCCATTACACCGGAAACTACTTCCAACGCGGTGATGAGTGGGAGCGACCGGCAAATATTACCTACTTTGGTAAAAATGGGCAAATTGGATTTCAGGAAGATGTCGGCATTCGGATACATGGAGGCGTTACCAGGCATTTTCCGCTAAAGGCATTACGGATATACCTAAGATCTTCCTATGGCAATAGCAGCCTGAACTACCCGCTTTTCAATGAAAGGTCGTACGTTGATGCCAGAAGGTTTATCCTTAGAGGCTCAGGCAATGATTATGGAGACACCTATTTTCGTGATGCATATGCCCAGCAGTTGGTCCGTCATCTCGATGTAGACTACCAAGCGTACGAGCCTTCCATCCTTTTTGTAAATGGAGAATATTGGGGCATTCACAATATTCGGGAACGGCAGGACAAATACTATCTGCAAAACCTATTTGGTGTAGACCCGGACAATGTCGATCTGCTAACCCGAAGAAATACAGTTCAGGAAGGCGATGCGAAGAAATATGACTTCGTATTGGCAAGACTTGCGCAGCTAAACCCCAATGATGCTTCAAGCCTTGAGGAAATAGACACCTACATAGATCTGGATAGCCATATCGACTATATGATTACCCAAATCTATGTGGCAAATACCGATTGGCCGCATAACAACATTGATTTTTGGCGGGAACGTGTAACGTATGCGCCAGGCCTCCCGAAGGGTAGGGATGGCAGGTTCCGTTGGATTTTGTATGACACAGATTTTGGACTAGGTCATGTCAACAATGCTGACCATAATACCGTAAAGTGGGTAACCGCCAGGACAGGCCAAGGAGGACAGGAGTGGCCAAATTTCGTATTCAGAAAACTCTTGGAGCACCCGGAATACAAGGAGCGCTTTCTGGTACGGTTTCTAGACCAACTGAACACCGCACTGCATCCAGACAGAACTACGGCCCTCTTAGCAGACCTCCGGGATAAAATTGCCCCCGAAATGGAAGAGCACATAAAAAGATGGCGACAGCCCAGTTCACTTTCCGTTTGGAGGGACAACGTGGCCCATATGGAACGGTTTGTCAAAGAAAGGCAAACTGCCGTACGAGGGCATCTTCGCGAACATTTTCAAATCAACCAAGAGACAGAACTGACATTGAACGTTAATGACCCTCTTGCAGGATTTATCCAACTAAACCAAACCCCTATCCATCCCACAACCCCAGGCGTGAGGGCAGAAGCCTATCCATGGAAAGGTGTCTATTTTCAAGGAGTTCCAATAACGCTTACCGCCCAGCCCACAAAAGGATTTCTCTTTGACTATTGGCAGGTGGATGGGCAGCAGTTAAATGAGCATTCATTGGTGCTCACAGTGGAAAAAGACACACACGTACAGGCATTTTTCTCCAAAGACCCTGAAGAACGGTTGACGACTGTTCACTATTGGCACTTTGACACCAGCATAGAAAACGACACTCCACTATCGGAAATCTCTGCTACCTATTCAGCCACCGAATTACCAGGCGCTATACGCTATATACCCGCTCCAGAAAATGCGGAATCATCGCTCATCCCGGGAATTATGGACCGGGTCAATGACCCTACCCAACTGAACATCCAAAAAGACCTGTTGGACGAGCTGGGACTAGAAGAATCTACCATGCGGGGTATCCGTGTCCGGAATCCCTTGGAAATTGCCGGTGCAAAAGGGTACCTGATTCTAGACCTGCCTACGACCGGACATAAAGAGCCAATATTTTCAGCTGCGGTATCACGCACGGCAAACGGACCGGGAAAAATCGTACTTTCCTACCGTTCTGACGAATCCGAAGATTGGAGGCAGGAAGCATTGAGTCAAACCGAATTTGAATTGTCAACCGAGTATTCACTGATTGAGGTTAGTTTTGAGTCCGGACCGGGCACAACGCACAATGCCTCTCTTCAGCTACGAATCGATTTCTTCGAAAACACCGAAAATACCTCCGGCAATGTTCGTTTCAACAACGTAGCGTTGCGAGCCTTTCCACTTCTGGGTTCAGATCTAATCACCGGAATACCTCTAATTCCCAGCGAAACCCGTTATCCATTTGCAGACAACATATATCCGAATCCTACAACAGGCGTATTGCACATCCAACTTTCAGCAGCCAAACTAAGAGACCTAAACCAGATACAAATTCTAGATGCTACCGGTGCGGAAGTTTGGAAAAGTACGGAATTCGTAACAGATCAGATAACGCTGCAATTGGATGCATTCCCTCCGGGACTTTATTTGATCCATATGATGGGTAAAAACCAGCTTGAATCACATAAACTAATAAAAAAATAAGAGAGGGGCCTCTCGCGTGAGAGAATATATGCCTTTCAAAACAAATACGCGACTCGTATATGGGCAACGATATTTTTTCGATCATCTCCCTTTTGTAGCCTGTACAGCGTGGCGTTTGGGTCCCTCTCTAGCACCCAATAATAGTTTAGTGTGTTTACGTACTGTAATCTGGACGAAATAAGAAGGCTGCCTACCTTTCGGTCTAGTACAAACGAGGGCACCAAATCTACCCAATAGCGATCCCATCCATTGATGTGCTCAAAATGCAGGTAAAAGGCATCGTTATTATTCACTATACGCTCAAACTGCACACCTATTTTATCCATTTGCCTCACCCAACTAACCTCTAAAAACAAGGAATTGCTCCCTGACCCGTGTCCAAAGCCGAGCGTTTGGCCTCTGTGTGTATAACCATGACGGACGTGATCGTGCGTATACCAAGTCCTACTCTCACGGATTGCTTTTCTAACGGTCTGTCCTGTTTGGGTTTGCTCAAAGTTCAACTGGATAAACTCATCCTCTTTTCTTAACCGAATCAGCTTGTTAAAACCGAGTGTGAATGCCCTGTATAGATCTGGGTTGACCATCGCTTCCCGGGTGGTTTTGCTGTTTCCATTGGTGCCATACTCACCATAAATCTCAAATAGTCCTTCGGTAGAAAGCCAGCGTAAAAAACCAGCACTTTGTTGTTGTCGTCTCGCAATCACGGGATCATCTATATCGGAAAATCGCTTTCGCCCATTAAAAATGGGAAGATAATCTCCCAGTTCGTTCAATTCATTGGTATATACCTGGGAAGTACTACTATACCCTAAAAACAATCCTGGGACTATCTTGGGCTGAAAAGAAACTACCAATCCTGCCAAATACCTCGAGTCTTCGTCCCGTTTCGGGTCATACAGCGGAGTTCTACTGACCACCATTTCGTGATTTGGTGGAAGAAAACCAGAATTTTGAAGTCTTCCCGCAATCAACTGACCCTCGAAACTTCCGAGCGCAGTTTCAATCGGTTTGGCCGTATTTGCCGTAAAATGCATAAATCCAGGCGCGTTATTACTCAGCATAATCGAGTTTCTATAGCCAGGGCCCCACCATAAATATTCGTTGGAAATACCAACAGAAATACCATTGGGCAATGTATACCGAATACTACTGTTCCCCAAGAGCATGGTGCTGTGACTATTTTCACCAAAGCGCTCCGGCCGATCGATTCGGTTCAAAAATTCATAATAGTCCCTCCAGTTGGTGCTGTGTGTACTAGGCATTCCTCTAAACTCCTTATTTTGAGCAAAGTGAATTTCTGGCTGCAACTGAAGGCTAAAGTTGCCATAACGTGCCAAAAGCCCCCCGGTAATCAAAAATTGGCTTCCCCTATTTGGAATCATCGCTCCGTTGTTTTGTCCAAATGGATAGGCGGAGTTTAACTGATAATGTGTCTGAAGGGGGAGTTTTGTAACCGTGAGTTCATCTATCGACTCCTTCTGAGCAAAAAGTTTACCTATCTGCTCATCGAGGTGCAGGGTTTCGGAACCCGCAACGGTATTTAAAGGAATGGGTTTTACCATAAAGGAAATACCCTCAGGAAAATGTCCCTGCATCTGTTGTCTGCGGAGGTACTCATCCACAATCGGCGTGGCCAAGGGCAAAGACTGGGCAAACGATTGAAAAGCAGCAACTATCAATAAGCAGCATGTAAAGGCACACCGCAATACGTGCAGAGATATCAGCTGCTTTATTTCCTTTTTTCCTTTCGGCTTTATATTACTATTTTGCATCGTTGAGGCTATAGGTTAGATTCACTTGGGTTAAAAAGGATAAATAAATGAAACGTTTCCCTGAAAGTTAAAAACGTCTCTTCCTCCGGGGTTAATCAATCCATCTCCAGGTTCCACCCCCCATTGATAGTTTAGTGATCTTATGAAATTCAGCTTCACTCCCACCAGGAAATCCTGAAAGCGCCATTCTCCAAATGGAGACAGTGCCAAGTCTACCCACCGCTGCTCGTCGGTATCATCGTTGAAACGTTTGACGAAAATATCCTGATGGCGGTTCAGCCGATCCAGACGAACGCCTATCCGGTTAATTCGCTGCACCCATGCTGTTTCCAACGTTTGCAAATTACTTGAAGGACCCAAACCGGTTGCCAGCATTTGCCCCCTGTGCGTAAAGCCGTTGGCCGCGCGGGAATGTCCACCCCAATTTGCTCCACCCGTAAAACCATCGTATCGAGCCAAAATATTGATTGACTCCTGTTGTTGAAACATTTCAAAACGAACCTGAATTTGTGAATTCTCTACCAAATCAAATAGCTTGGAAAAACCAATGAGGTACGCCCGAGCATGTTCTGGGTTCAACCACATGCCTCTCCATGTAGCTTCATGGTCTCGGCGCCCGTATTCAAAGTAAACCTCGGACTTGGCTTCTGGAATCACCCATCTGACAAACACAGTGGCCTGTTGATCCCGCCCGTCCAAATCAATATCAAACCCAGCTGCGGCCTTTTGGAAAGGTGCGAAAATCGGAAAATACTCGTTGAAACCTGTTCCCCTATATGACTCATACTGCTGAAAGGTCCTCGCCAACCCAACTGACAATCCGGATATCCACTTTGGTTGGTAGGTAAGTATCATCCCATTTAGGTACCTTCTTTCGTCTCTATACCTTAATCGGGTGCTAATGAAGTTTTCAAACTCAGCTCCTTTCAAATACCCTGAGATTATCTGTCCTTCAAAGGCTCCCAAAAACGTTTTGGCCGGCCTTCGAGTCTTCAGCGTTACATGCTCAAAACCAAAAGCATTGTTTGAAAAAATCAGCGCGTTGAACTGTCCAGGCCCCCACCAGAGGTTCTCCGTCGAAACCCCCGCTGAGAAAGCCCCAATATTTAGCATTACATTGCTTTGGCCGGGAAGTACGCGACCATAAGACGTATCCCCAAAACGCTCAAGGAACTCAGTTTGGGTGCTTTTGAGAATTCCCGGATCGTAATACTTATTTTGGGCCCAAATCACCTCGGGCTGGAGCTGAATGCTCAATAGCCCCAACTCCCCATACACTCCGATGCTGGAAAACGTCTGTAAACCGCGGTTAGGAATCATGGGGCCAGTCTGTGGGTAGGGAAATCGGGAGTTCCATTCAGTATAATTCATAAACGGCAACAACTCCAACCTGCCCTTATCTCCTAAATATGCCAGCCGCTTTCCGGTTTCAGTGGTATTTTCTCCGTTACCAAAATCCATCAAATCATAAGAATGGTTCAAGCCGGCTATATTTCTAGGGCTAAGTGGTCTGATCATTAAGGATGGAACCGAATCAATCTCCCCATTTAACTGTAGCCTTCTCAAATAATCGTCAAGTAACGGGTAGCCCGCAGGGATCGTTTGGCCAAAACTGGAAAAACCTGTGATAATCCCAAAAAATAAAAAGAAAAGAGCTTTCGGTGTGCCTAATGCTCCCCATTTAATAGGTAAAACTATCCCCATACTTTTTGTCAAATTTGATGTTACTAACCATGCTGACGGATTCAAATAAAGACCAATTTTCCTGCCAAAGAGGATATACGAACCTTTTTGAGAATAATTCAGTCGGTCACACGGTTTGTCAAAATTAGAAAATACACTGCAATATATCACAATTAGCCAGGGCTTTTTCAATTACTGGCTAAAGGACATAGGCTGTTCTTCGATTTGTTAGCCGGGATAGTACAACACGAGATTTTCACCGCTCAGTCCTTTGCTGAAAAACAAAACACCGCATTCAAAAAAATCCATGGTCAAAGTCACTCCGGGCAACCGTCGAATCTCATTCCACGCCTTATTCATTTCCTTTGACCAATGTATATCACCAATCACCAGCACAGACTGCTCGTGCAATAAGGGCCACACCGCCTCGGCGTATCGGACAGTAGCGTCATAGGTGTGATTTGCATCCAATAAACAGAAATCTACGGAGGAAAAAGAACCCAGCGCCTCTGGCAAAGTGAAATCTGCATTGCCTGGCACTAGTGTAACATTTGGATAGGCTGCCACTGTGCGCCTGGCAATCTGCAGAAGAGCATCCGATGCCTCAAAGCTGAAAACCCGACCCGAGGTGACCTGTGCCAAATACGCTGTAGTGATACCTAAACAGGTGCCAAGCTCAATAACGGTATTTGCCGGTGTAAGGGAACATAAACCCTGATACAGCAGGTTGTAGGACAATCGGCTGGATGAAACACGCGCTACCTGACCTACCCTGCGGGAGTTGGAAACCATTCGCTTGGAGCCTGCGCCATAATCAACGATCTCAAGAAAATGGTTGTCGCCAAGATGCTTTCTTCTTACTTCCTCTATGACAGGGATTCCTTGAGAATTCGTGCGGCGATGTTCCCGTAAAAATTGGTAAATGCGATAGGCCTCGGGGCTTTGTATGCTGTAATGATCTATTCGGATCAAAAAATACCTAATATAGCTCAGGCCGATGAACCAGAGGGCCAAGATCCGGTCAATTATCGAAAATGTCCGCAATGAGTTGAAATTCGGGAATGGTAACCTCAATGATCTTACCGTCTTGTATCCGTTCCATGAAATAGCTGCCCTTCATCTTTCCGAGTCCAGAGCGTAGGTTACATCCGGAGACATACTGATGGAATTTCCCACTTTCCATTACGGGCTGTTGACCAACCACCCCTTCGCCCTCAACGATCTTTCTAGACTCACCGGCATCGAAGATTTCCCACCTTCTGCTCAACAACTGTACGGTGCTGCTACTATTATTTTCTATCAAAACCTTGTATACAAATACAAAGTGGTGTTGGTGCGGACTGGAATAGTCCGCCTGATAGTTCACTTGTACGGAGACCTTAATACCTTCTGTGATCGCAGTTACCATTTTTTTGTATCTAAAAAAACTTATTCGAAATTAGCCGATTAAATTTAAATTATCAATCAGAATTATTCGAATGGATGTCAAAATAGAAAACAGCTGGAAGAAGGTACTTATCGATGAATTCAGTAAGCCGTATTTTCGGCAACTTACCGAATTTGTCAAAGTGGAATACAAAACCAAAACCGTATACCCAAAGGGCGCTGAAATATTCAATGCATTTTGGAAATGCCCATTTGACCAGGTCAAAGTAGTAATATTGGGCCAAGACCCCTATCACGGCCCAAATCAAGCGCATGGACTATCTTTCTCCGTACAGGACGGTGTGCCGTTCCCTCCTTCTTTGCTCAATATCTTCAAAGAATTAAAAGCGGATTTGGAAATCCCCATTCCAGCTAATGGAAATTTGGAACGCTGGGCCAATCAGGGGGTTTTACTCCTTAACGCCACGCTGACAGTAGAGGCCAACAAGGCCGGTAGTCATCAAAACCAAGGCTGGGAAACGTTCACAGACGCTGTTATCCAATTGCTGGCATCGCAGAAAACAGACCTTGTATTCATGCTTTGGGGAGCTTACGCTCAGAAGAAGGGAGCTTTCATATCTTCTGATAAACACCTTAAACTCCTAGCCCCCCATCCCAGTCCGCTTTCCGCACACCGGGGATTTTTGGGTTGCCGCCACTTCAGTCAAGCAAACGAATTCCTGAAACGGTCCGGAAAAAAGGAAATAATCTGGTAAAACAAGCGCTCCCTTCATCAGCGAAGGGAGCGCTTGTCTTATAAGCATTTCATCTGTTTATAATTTGTTCTTTAACGGTCAGATGGAATCCCTGCCTACCGGCAGGCAGGTTGCATGGCTGACAGTCATCCCAGTGTGTGACGGTCGCGTCATGCTCGATTTCATCAGTGAATAGATTTGAAAAATCTGTTCCAGCGGATTTTGTTGAGGAAATTTTTATGCTTTTCCAAAGATAGCCATAAGAACCAGGCTTTACCGACGACGTGATCCTCCGGTACGAAGCCCCAAAAACGCGAATCAAGGGAATCGTGCCGGTTGTCCCCCATCATGAAGTAATAATCCTGCTTAAAGGTATACGAATCTACCTTTTGTCCATCAATGTAAACTTGGTTTGCATCGATGGAGATGTTTTTGTGCCCCTCGTATTTTTCGATGGTATACGCATACTTCCTTACGTTATCCTCGTCCAAGGCAATCGTCCAGCCTTTCGCAGGGACTTCCAAAGGACCGTAATGATCTTTGTTCCATCCAAAATAAGCCCCATCCGGGAAAATGTTGCCATCTCCCTGACCTGACCTACTGGTACGCTTCTTAACGGAAGTAACCACAGGAGAAGTGCTTAATTTTTCAACCATTGAGGCTGTTGCAAATACCAAATATCCGGAGTTGTCCGAAAACGGATAAAAACTGTCCGGATTAATCCCAAACTGATCAAAAAATTCCATATTTAGCGTTCGGTTAGTGAGCACATCGTAGGAGTATTGCATCTCCTCCGGGTTTTCGCTTGGCTGTCCGTTAATGTAAATCTGAGTGTCTTTGATCTCCAAAACGTCTCCAGGCACCGCAACTGCACGCTTGATGTAGTTGGTCTTCAGGTCTGTGGGATACTCGTGTTCTTCCGGATAATTGAACACCACCACATCGTTTCGCTTGATCGAAGTAAAACCAGGCAGTCTAAAGTACGGCAACTGAACCGCATCCGAATAGGACGGAATATCGGTACCCCATACCTTCTGATGAGTCAGAGGAACCTGCAAAATCGTTCTTGGGATTCGTGTACCATAATGCATTTTGCTTACAAACAAAAAATCCCCTACAAGCAGCGACTTCTCCATGGAAGCGGTCGGAATGGTAAAAGGTTCCAGCAGCAACCACCTGATTAAACTGGCGGCGATAACCGCAAAGAGTAGGGCATCTGCCCATTCTCTAAAAGCTGACTTCTTTTTTGGTGTTGTACTCATCTTTTTTCTTTGCTTAGAGGTTCAGGAAATCCTCCATAGATAATATTCCTTTTTTGTCTTTAATCCATTCGGCAACCAATACAGCCCCCTGCGCAAAACCTCTCCTGCTGTGGGCGGTATGTTTGATTTCGATATCGTCTATCTCGGACGAATACGTAACAATATGCGTGCCTGGTGCGGGATCTATCCGCTTGGCAGCAATGGGCAGATAGTCTGTTGACTGTGTCTGATCATCTACCAGTCTCCACCCAGAAAGCCTTGTAATATGTTCGAGCACACCTTCAGCGAGCGAAATGGCGGTTCCACTAGGGGCATCTTTCTTTTCGGTATGATGAATCTCTACCATTGAAACGTGGTAGTCTTGCTGCCCTTTCATCAAATTACTTAAAAAACGGTTGACGCGAAAGAAAATATTTACCCCCACACTGTAGTTTGAAGCATAAAAGAAGGTTCCATCCATTTCCTTGCACCTTGCCTCCACTGCGGGTTTCTTATCCAGCCAGCCGGTGGTACCACTTAGCACAGGGATCGCCCTATCTACACACCACAGGATATTGGCATAGGCCGATTCAGGCTGACTAAACTCAATGGCGACATCAACGGAAGCCGGATCCAATCGGTCTAAATCAGCGATATTTTCGATATTTATTTTTGCAACTATACGGTGGCCGCGTTCTTCGGCGATTTCGCCTATGATCTTGCCCATCTTTCCGTATCCCAGGATCAAAATATTCATACAATCAAAACTTAATTTTAAACGATACTCCAACAGCCGACTGACTCGCCAATAGCGGCTCCAACGACGGCTCAATTTTTAGTGTCAGGTCATCACTGATGTCAAATCCGGACAAGTGGGCATCCACAAATGCATCCACGAACCCTAATGCGTAAATACCACCAAACACTAGGTACATGGAATCCCTGTTCCTTCGCCAGTAGTTTACATTCCGAATAATCCCATCCTGATTTAAGTTGGGGAACGGATTCAGCTCTGGTGGTGAGTTAGGATCTCTTACGATCTCTAGCGCCCTGACAAAGTTTTTGTACCTTCGATTATTAAACTCAAAAAAGTAAATGGAAGTCAAAATCCCTCCGTAGATGAGGGGAACCTTCCATACTTTTTCGTTGTAAATCTGACCGCCGCCGGGAAAGAGCAAGGCATAAAAGGTAGCCTTTTTAGGGTCTTTATAGCCTGGTATACGCGCCTCGTCGGACAGATCATCTTTTTGAATTTCAGGCTCTACCGTGTCGAAAACCAAACTATCCAGATCAGCATCTTGCGCATACAGGTCTTTAGAAGCCCAAAGGCAAACACTCAAAAGCAGGAGGAAGGACCCTATGATTCTTCCTAAATCTACCTCAATACTGCCCATAAACCTCGTTGCGGTTGGCTGATTAGATTAAATCAAGAATTTCCAATATCCGGTTTAGATCATCTGCAGAGTGGAAAGGGATCTTAATTTCGCCCTTATCTTTTTCATCCGTCTTTAGCGCTACCTTCGTGCCAAAATGCGAGGCCAACTTTTGCTGGATCTTGGTAATCTCATACTTTTTCGTCGGATCGATTGAAGGCTTGTCCTCCCTTTCCTTAACGTCTTTGGGACTATTCAGCTCCTTGACGAGCGCTTCTACCTTTCTTACACTCAGTTCGTCCGAAAGGATCCTGTGGAAAATGGCCAGTTGCTTATCAATATCTTCGATATTAATGAGTGCACGCGCATGGCCCATACTGATTCGTTGATCCCGTATCCCAGCCTGAATATCGGGGGGTAGTTTTAGCAATCTAAGATAGTTGTTCACCGTGGTACGGTTTTTCCCCACACGATCGCCTAACTGCTCCTGCTTGAGATCACACTCGGTAAGAAGACGCTGATAGGAATGGGCTATCTCCAATGCATTTAGATTTTCCCGTTGTATATTTTCGATGAGCGCCATTTCCAGCATCTGCTGATCATTGGCTGTTCTTACATAAGCGGGCACCTTTTCCAGGCCGGCAAGTTTGGAAGCCTGATACCTTCTTTCTCCGGAAATTAACTGGTATTCCTTTTCTCCCAAACGTCGTACCGTTATGGGCTGAATGATACCCTGAACTTTAATGGATTCGGATAGTTCCTCTAATGCTGTTTTATCAAAATGGACCCTTGGTTGATAGGGATTGACTTGTATCTCCCCAAGAGGAATTTCAAAAATACCCGCTACAGGATTCACCTTTCCCTCCGTCTCCAATTTGGTGGTTTGTGGTGTATCCTTGAGAAGGGCGCCCAACCCCCTGCCCAACGCATTTCTTTTCTTTACGGGTTTGTTTTCTGCCATAATCTATGATTAGTTAACCTTAGCCATGCCATTCTTGGTAGCAATTTCATTGGCAAGGTTCAGATAAGCCACAGCCCCCTTACCCGTAGCATCGAACGCAACAACGGGCAATCCAAAACTAGGGGATTCGCTCAATTTAATGTTTCTCGGAATGATCGTTTCAAAGGTCATATTCTTGAAGTGCATCCGCACCTCTTCCACCACTTGGTTTGAAAGCCTCAATCGCACATCGTACATGGTCAGTAGGATTCCTTCAATTTCCAAGTTTTGATTCAAACGGGTTTGAATAATCTTTATGGTGTTCAACAACTTACCCAAGCCTTCAAGTGCGAAATACTCACATTGCACCGGAATAATTACCGAATCAGCAGCCGTGAGTGCGTTGATCGTAATTAGTCCAAGTGACGGCGAACAGTCGATGATAATAAAGTCGAAATCATCCTTTATTTCAGCGATCACTTCCCGCATTTTTTCTTCGCGGTTTTCCAGATTCACCATTTCGACCTCAGCACCCACTAAATTAATATGGGAGGGTACGAGGTACAGATTCTCTATTTCGGTCTGAGTAATGATATCCTTGATATCACTTTCATCAACCATACACTCGTATATACTATCGGTGATTCCGGAAGGATCAAAACCTAAGCCTGACGTAGTGTTCGCTTGGGGATCTGCATCGATTACAAGGGATTTGTATTCCAAAACAGCAAGACTGGCCGCGAGGTTCATGGCAGTGGTGGTCTTACCCACACCACCTTTTTGGTTGGCAATTGCAATTACTTTTCCCATTTAATTATTTCCAAGGATAATTTTTTCTCCGATTTCTAGCAAAATAAGTTCTTTATGGGCTTCCAATGCTTTCCGCTGTGCTTGTTCCTTGTCCAACAGTATATAGGGAAAGGTGTCATAATGCATACCGATGACTCTATCTGTTCCGACAAAATCTGCCGCCTTTAGGGCGTCTTCGATTCCCATGGTGAAGTTATCCCCTATCGGCAATAGTGCAAAATCTATCGAAAATTCCTCTCCGATTAATTTCATGTCGTAGGTCAATGCGGTATCTCCCGCATAATAAAAGGACCCGTGTTTGGTTTCGACTACAAAACCTCCTGGATTTCCACCTGGACTGTCGTCGGGAAGGGTACTACTATGAATAGCGTTCACATATTTGACTTTTCCAAAATCGAATACCTTCGAACCCCCATGATTCATTGGATGTACATTTTCAATTCCCTTTTTCTGAAACCAACTGACAATCTCAAAATTGGACACTAACATGGCCCCACTCTGCTTGGCGATCTCCTCTACATCAGCCACGTGGTCTGCATGCCCATGGGAAACCAAGATATAATCTGGTGAAATTTTCGATATATCTATGGATTTAGCCCCGTCATTGGGGGTTATGAATGGGTCAAATAGAACCTTCTTACCGTCAATAGTAATCAAAAACGCTGAATGACCATAAAAGGTAACTTCAATCATGCTGCCTGGTTTTTACGTTTTCAAATATTTACAAATATATCATTTAATTCTAAACCACGTAAATATAGTTTTCCACACGAGGGTGTGGAAACCGCCATTGCACTTCCACGAAAAGGGCATATTCTCTCGAGAACTACCATTTCAAAACCCTTCAGCCAGTAACAAAAAAGAGGCTGTCTCTCCCTTCGAAACAGCCTCTTTCTTCCTGATTATTTCTTCTTTTTCTTTGCATCGGCGTTCTTCATAGCCTCTTCCAACTTCAACTGAAACTTTGACTTTTTCTTGTTGGCATTTTTGAGTTTGGTCTCCTCCACTTTTTCACGAATCTTGTCATCGTCTACAAACTGCTTGATCAGCGCTTGTTGTCCGAAAGTAACCATGTTGGAAACGAAATAATAAAAACTCAATGCCGCCGGAAACGAGTTCAGCACAAACATAAACACCACCGGCATAATGTAACCTATGTTCTTCATAGGCCCTTGGGCTGTGGTCAACTGATTATTGAAATGGGTGTAGGCAATTTGGGATATCGTCATCAACAACGTAAACAAACTGACGTGTGCTCCATAAAAAGGTATGGTGAATGGTAGCTTGATGAAGGTATCGTAGGTCGAAAGGTCATGCGCCCACAAGAACGACTCTTGCCTCAATTCAATGGAATTAGGAAAAAAGAAGAACATCGCCAACAAAAAGGGCATTTGAAGCACCATGGGCAAGCATCCGGAAATAGGGCTCACCCCTAGTTGTCCAAATAACTTCATTTGCTCCTGCTGCATTTTGGCAGGATCCTCCCCATACTTTTCCTTTAGCTCATCAATCTCCGGCTTGATAACGCGCATCTTAGCCATACCTATGTAAGATTTATAGGTCAGCGGCAGCAAGAACAGCTTGATAATAAAAACAATCAAAATGATAATGACACCGTAGTTGGCAAAGTACTTTTCCAGGAAATGGAAAAGGTTTACGATGATATATTTATTGACCCAGCTTACGAAGAAGTACCCCATATCGACATTCTTGTCAAAATCCGGAGCCACCTTACGCAAAATATTGTAGTTGTTTGGACCAAAGTAATACCGAAGGCTGGCCGCTCCACCTTGCAGTGGCAGCGACAGGGAAGCCGACATGCTTTTTTCCAAATTTGTATCTGTCTCATCGGTTGATTGGGTGAGAGTGCCACCGGCAAATGATTCATCGGCAATTACTCCAGCGGTAAAAAATCGCTGCTTAAATGCTACCCAATGTAAGGGCTTCGACACCTGCGCTTCATCCTCTGAATTTCCGGTAGTAAGGTAATCATAGCTGCCATCTGAGGTATAGTAATTCATGTAGGTCTTCCGCCTGGATTCCTCCAGGTCTTCCTCCAGTCTCTTAAGGCGGGCATCCCACTCCAGTTGAATGGACTGACCGGTTAACTCTCCCGCAAGGTTTTGCACTTGTATATTGTGCTGAAGCTCAAATCCCGAGGCCCCCAGGGTGTAGGTACGTCTAACACTTCCTGCGCCTGTACGGGCAATAAATACTACACTGCCAGCACCTTCTTCAACGGAGAAATACAGGTCATTGAGATCCACAGGGCCATTCTTACCGGGGAGTTGGTATGAAAACGAAGTGAACCCTTCCTCGATCAGGTATAGGGGCTCCATTTCCCATGTTTTAAACTCTTTTAATTGAACCCGCTGAATCTCTCCACCTTTGGAGGAAAAAGTGACCACGATATCTTCGTTTTCTAACACCACAATTCGCTCTTCCCCTTGCGCTGCCGAAGCAAATACCCCAAACTGCTGCTGAAGTTTGACCTGTGAAAGGCTATCTCCTTCAACTTCGGGTACCCCGCGCTGCGGTTGTACATCAGGAGTGTTCTGAACGATCTGTTCCACCGCTTCTTCCTGTGGCAATGACTCCGGTCCGCTTGCAAAAAAGAGGGAGTATATTAACAGTACTCCTGCGAAAAGTAGAAGACCTGTCGCTTGATTTTTATCCATAACATTTTATTTTTTCCAGCCTCCCGCTAGGATAGCGGATTTTTGGAGCGTGATTCTCTTGAAACCTAAACCTGTTGCTTTTTATCTATTGCCGCCTGTACGAATCGGATGAACAACGGATGTGGCGAAAGTACGGTACTCTTATATTCCGGGTGAAACTGTGTGCCAACAAACCATGGGTGATCTTGTACCTCCATGATCTCAACCAGACCACTATCCGGATTCTTACCTGCTGCGACCATCCCATTTCGCTCAAATAGCTCTAAGTACTTGTTATTGAATTCATAGCGGTGACGGTGTCGTTCACTAACCTTTCCCTTTCCATAGGCAATGGCAGACTTGGTGCCTTTTATCAGATCACAAGGGTATGCACCTAAACGCATGGTTCCTCCCATCTGCGTGATGCCCTTCTGTTCTTCCATCAGAAAGATAACCGGGTCTCCCGTATCTGGCCTCATTTCTGTAGAACACGCATCTGCTAACCCTAGCACATTCTTGGCAAACTCAATTACAGCGATCTGCATACCAAGACATATACCGAAGAACGGTACCTTATTTTCCCGCGCAAATTTAACCGCTTCAATCTTACCAACCAACCCGCGCTCACCAAATCCTGGGGCTACCAAAATGCCGTCCAATTCGCCTAGCTTCTTTTCTACATTGTCAGGATTTATCTCCTCCGAAGAGATCAACGATAGATTAACCTTACATTCCAGCGATGCTCCCGCATGGATAAAAGACTCAATTATCGATTTATAGGCATCCGGAAGCGAAACATATTTACCTACCAGGCCAATTTTGACCTCTTGGGTGGGATTTTTAAGTCGACCCAGAAATTCCTTCCACTGCTCCAAATCGGTGTTTGTCCGTCCGGTCAACTTCAACTTGGCAATAACGCGCTCGTCCAGTTTTTCCTTCTTCATCAACAACGGCACATCGTAGATAGTATCTGCGTCCATTGCCTCGATCACACAATTCAACTGTACGTTGCAAAACAGGGCGATCTTCTTCTTAACGTCCACCGGGAGGTGATGTTCAGTCCGGCAAACCAAGATATCCGGCTGCACACCGGCTTCTAAAAGTTGCTTTACAGAGTGTTGGGTAGGTTTCGTTTTGAGTTCCTTCGCAGCTGCCAGGTAAGGTATCAGTGTCAAATGAATAACCAAAAAATTGTTTGGGCCCAAATCCCAGCGGATTTGGCGCACTGCCTCGATAAACGGAAGCGACTCAATATCTCCTACGCAACCACCAATTTCGGTAATAATCACATCGTATTTTCCCTCCACCCCAAGCTTGTAAAAATTACGCTTGATTTCATCAGTAATGTGAGGTATTACCTGGACCGTCTTCCCCAAATACTCTCCCTTCCGTTCCTTGGTGATCACATTGTTGTAGATCCTTCCAGTAGTAACATTATTTCCCTGAGAAGTGGGTGTATTCAAAAAGCGCTCGTAGTGGCCCAAATCCAAGTCGGTTTCTGCACCATCCTCGGTCACATAGCACTCTCCATGCTCGTATGGATTGAGCGTACCGGGATCGATGTTTAGGTAGGGGTCGAATTTCTGAATCGTCACGGAAAACCCTCTGGACTGCAATAGCTTTGCCAGTGAGGCAGCAATGATGCCTTTGCCCAGAGAAGAGGTAACACCTCCAGTGATAAAAATGTGCTTGGTTGAATTGCCCATAAGAATGGAAGGATGAAGTTTTGTTTATATTCTTATGGGATGCAAAATTAGTCAAAATTATTGACTTCGGGATTGGGTTTTGGATATTAATTTTGACCACTAGTTGCTGCTGCCAAAATCGCTATCTCATGTAAAGGCTGTAAACCAGGCGGTAACTTCCTAACATCTACCGGTGATAAATCCCGGCATTTTTTCTTTGATCTTGCGGCAGCTTGATACTGACATGCTCCTTGTATTTGTAGTTCAATGGATGAAAAATATTACCAAACAGCGTCCAAGGCAAGGGATACCCCGGGCTCCTGCCTGAAAGCCGGTAATATTTTTGCTTCAGCTCTTTAATCAAGAAGTTTTTTGTCTCTATCTTTTTCTCTCTAGGGTGTAGTGCCGGTGCATTTGCGAGCGCTTCCAATTGTTGATCCAGGTAATGATTTAAATTTTCCATCATTTCAAACGAAAAAGACGTATGAGGTCGCCCAATCCAAGCGATTACCGAAACCAAATCTTTCCAAAGCTTAGGCATCCACCTGCCTTCGGGATCAGCGATTTTTGCCGCCCCGCCTTTTGCCTCTGGGCGACCAACCAAGTAGACGGAGGGGTCTAAAAACTCCTCCCAAGTAGGCAAGAAATTAACCTCGGTAGCCTTGACATCATGCCAAGCACCGCCATAGTGATGCCACAAATAGGAACGTACATAGTCTGATTGATGTACCGCACTCAGGTACCTGAAAGCTGGATGTATCGGAGACCCTGCTTTTTCTAAATGATAAAAACTCTCCTTCGTTACCAAAAAAACCGGCACACCTACATGCTTGACCAAATACTCTAAGCTTAGCTTCCGCACCTCGCTCAGTGGGCCCTCCGACCAGTAGCACCACATCAGGCAAGGGACACCATTTCGGCTCTCTGCAGATGGCACGTTACTTAAATCGTTAATTGGTCCAGTCATCCCTGTTTAGTTTCAATGTAAACTAGCCCGGTCGCCTAACACTTCATTTAATCCATCACCAAAGATACTGAATCTGCTTTGGTTCTGATTTTCAACCAGTCTAGGAGTTTCTTGCGCTCCTGCATTTCTGGCTTCACGGTAAAGGTCGCATAGGCTATCAAGACGGTGTCCAATCGGTCGCTATCTAAATTGGCAATCACCGATCGGTTCACAGCAAAAGCCCACAAGTTCTGATGATTGACTTTTGCTTCGTTTGCCAGATCCATCGTCATATTGGAGGTTTCGGTGTATTTGGTAATCTCTCCCTCCAAAAAACGGATTTGCTGATCTTTGTTCTGCAAAAGAATTTCATTCCTTTCGTATAGGTCCTTTAAAATATCCGATCTTAGGACGTTCATATCAGCCCCTGAGTCTCCACTTTGTTTGATATGAAGGTAGGTATTCTTTAGATTGGAAGTTTCAGTCCTCCGCTGCAAGGCTTCTAGCGTAGGCCCATCAATTCGCTCCCCTACCAGTGCTATCTCAATGACGCTACTATCGGGACTGTACGTAAACTCTGCATTGATAATTTGAGTTCTTGGAAAGTCAAATTCGGCAGACACGAACGAGTTGGCCGCTTTTTCCCAAATGGTACGCTTTACAATATTGTAGGCCAAATAAACGCTGGGAACTATAGTCAATATAGTGAAAATGGTGATATAGTTCCTTACCGTCTTTTCTCTCTTTTCGTCCAAAAACTCCTTTTTGGGAAAACCCATAAACCGCACAATCAAATAGGTAGATAAACTGATAAATACCGAATTGATAAAAAAGAGATAGAATGCTCCGAGGAAATAATAGAGATTGCCAGTAGCCAATCCGTATCCAGCCGTACACAGCGGCGGCATCAGTGCGGTGGCGATGGCGACACCGGGAATAGCATTACTTTTCTCCTTTCTGGATCCCGCCACAATACCAGCCAGCCCCCCAAAAAGGGCAATCAATACATCCCAAATCGTTGGTTCAGTCCTGGCTAACAACTCCGACTGGGCATCATCCAAAGGGGTAAATGAAAAATAAATCGTAGACGTAAGAATACTGATAATGATGGCGATACCCAAATTCTTGAGGGACTTTTGGAGCAATTCAAAATCGTTGATGCCGGCCGCCATGCCAATCCCCATAATTGGGCCCATCAGGGGAGAAATTAACATCGCTCCGATAATTACGGCGGTAGAATTTACGTTTAACCCAACCGAAGCCACAAAAATGGCAAATATCAGAATCCATAGGTTGGCCCCTTTAAACTCTACGTTTTTCTTGATGTAGTCAATGGTTTCGAGTTCATCCTCCTTGCCCTCGTGCAGATCAAACCGCTCTTTGATAAAAAGCAGCAAGGTGCTGATCCGCTCGGCCAACCATCCGATGTTTTTCTTTTCCTTCATTTTTCTAATTGCAGCCTTTTAGCCGAGAACGAAATTAGAAAAATTTATCTTTTAAGGGCATTTTTATCTCAAAAACATGCTGAACAGTCATTTTATCTAATGTGACAAAAATTACATGGCCTATCTGAAAGAAAAGATATATTTGACTCAACTGAAGCCAAAACATCAAAAAAAGAATGAATGACAAGTGTTCTGCACAAGCCTTCAGACAAACAAATAGCTACATCCAAAACCAAAAAATAACCGTATGAAGCATTACCAAATACTGATCGTAGGGGGCGGAACAGCCGGCATCATGGTAGCTGCCAGGCTAAAAAGGGCCGACAAAAACCTTTCGATAGGCCTCATAGAGCCCTCCGAAGAACATTACTATCAGCCTGCCTGGACCTTGGTGGGAGCCGGAACCTACGAGATGAAAGACACCGTCCGTAGGGAAGCCGATTACATTCCGAAGGGAGTAGATTGGATTCAGGACTATGCGGAATCGATTGACCCGGAAAGCCGTCAGGTGGGCACCCGACGTTCCGGAGCCTTTTCCTACGACTACTTGGTAGTAGCTCCTGGACTTGTCATGGACCTAGACGGAATACCGGGACTCAGGGAAAGCCTTGGCAAAGACGGAGTATGTTCCAATTATACCGACCCAGAATACACTTTTGAAGTTTTAAAGAATTTCAAAGGTGGAAATGCTGTTTTTACCCAACCGGCCACACCCATCAAATGCGGAGGTGCCCCACAGAAAATCATGTACCTGGCCGAGGATTACTTTAGGAAAAACGGCTTACGAGAAAAAACAAACGTGGTGTTTGCCACTCCGGGAACCGTTATTTTTGGGGTAAAGGATTTTGCCAATACCCTCAACCGAATCATTCAGGAGCGTGACATCATATTTAAACCCTACTACACTCCAGTAAAAATAGATCCTGCCAAAAAAGTTATTCACTTTGTCTTCAACAAGACCGGTATCAATAGCTGCGTGGGAACAGAAGATAGCAGGATTCAGGAGGAGGTAATCGGGGATACTGAAATAATCATTCCCTACGACATGCTTCATTTGGCACCTCCTCAAAAAGCGCCTGATTTTATATCAAAATCACCCTTGGCTCACCAAAGCGGTCCTTCCAAGGGTTGGGTAAATGTAAATATCAACACACTTCAACACCACGACTTCCCCAACATCTTTGCGCTAGGCGATGTGGCCGCCCTCCCCACTGCCAAAACAGGTGCAGCGATACGAAAGCAAGCACCTGTGGTTGCGGAAAACCTGCTGGCCATGATCAAGCGCAATGCCCTTTCATCCAAGAGATATGAAGGCTATTCTTCCTGTCCGCTTGTGACTGGATATGGAAAAATGGTACTAGCAGAATTTAAATACGACAACGTCAGAGACAGTGACCCCTTCCTCTCTAAGCTGATGGATACCAGCAAAGAGCAATATGCGATGTGGATACTGAAAAAATACGGCTTGCCTTATCTCTACTGGAACCAAATGTTACGCGGCAAAATGTAACACAGTCTTTTTTCCATTTTTCCACTTAATTACAGGTCCCTCCTAGCAAACAAGCATAGGAGGGACTTTAATTTTATCCCTCCTATCCACGTAATAATGCGGCTTCGACTAGACTTTTCTTTAAAATTTCGATACTTTCATGAAATATTCATCACACGTTAAAAATAGCTATGGATTTTAATCTAAAACAATATGGTATTGAAGTAGAAAATATTCTCCGAAATGGAGAACGTTCGGTTCTCTACGAGTCGGCCATACGATTGGAACAGGGTTCAGCGATTTCCAGCAGCGGTGCTTTGATGTGCTATTCCGGAAAACGAACCGGCAGAAGTCCAAAAGATAAGCGAATTGTCCGCCACAAAAAATCGGAAATGAATATTGACTGGGGAGCGGTAAACTTTGAGATGGACGAACATACCTTTATGGTGAACCGCGAAAGAGCAATCGATTATTTCAACACTCGAAATAATCTCTACGTGGTGGATGCCTTTGCCGGATGGGACCCAAAATACCGCCTTAAAATCCGGATCATCTGTACGCGGGCCTACCACGCGCTTTTCATGGAAAATATGCTGATCATGCCTATCCCAGAAGAGTTAGCTTCTTTTGGTGAACCTGACTATATCGTCTTTAACGGTGGTAGTTTTCCAGCCAACTCCTTCACCACTACCATGACGTCAAAAACCAGCATTGGCCTTAGCTTAGAGCGAAAAGAAATGGTCATACTGGGTACCGAGTATGCGGGAGAAATGAAGAAGGGTATTTTTTCCATTATGAACTACCTCATGCCATTGGAAAACGTACTACCCATGCACTGTTCTGCCAATGTCGGTGAAACAGGTGACGTAACCGTACTGTTTGGTCTCTCTGGGACAGGAAAGACCACATTGAGCGCCGACCCCAAGCGAAAACTCATAGGCGACGACGAACATTGCTGGACAGGTGATGGCATTTTCAACATCGAAGGTGGCTGCTACGCCAAAGCCATTGACCTAAGCGAAGAACACGAACCCGATATCTTCCGAGCTATTAGGTATGGCACCGTACTGGAAAATGTGGTATTTGACCCGCAAACCCGGGTGGTGGATTACACCGATACCACCATTACCCAAAATACGCGTGCCTCGTATCCTATTGGATTTATCGAAAACACCCAGATACCCTGCATTGCAGGGCATCCCAAACACATCATCTTTTTGACCTGTGACGCTTTTGGGGTGCTTCCGCCCGTTGCAAAACTTACTCCCGAACAGGCCAGCTATCATTTTATTTCCGGATATACCGCAAAAGTTGCCGGTACAGAAATGGGGGTACAAGAACCTTCAGCAACCTTCAGCGCCTGCTTTGGGGCCGCCTTTATGATGTGGCATCCCAATGAATATGCCAAGCTTTTGGCTAAAAAAATGAAAGAACATCAAACCCAAGCATGGCTGGTAAATACCGGATGGATAGGAGGAGATTACGGCACTGGATCCCGAATAAAACTCAAATACACCCGGGCTATCTTGGATGCTATCCACCACGGGGATTTTGACGGTGTTGCAACGCATGAAGAAGAAAACTTCGGTCTCGCTATTCCCAGCATCTGTCCGGGAGTGCCCTCTGAAATCCTTATTCCAGAAAACACCTGGGCAGACAAGGCTAAATTCAGAAAAATAAAGGACAAGTTGGTTCAATTATTTGTTGACAATTTCACAAAGTTTGAATCCAAAGTTAGTCCCGAAATCCGGGCAGCAGGTCCAAAAATCTAATCGAAAAAAACTGGGCTGAGGGTTCCATAGGGTACCTTCAGCTCAGTCTTTTAATTTTTTGTAATCATACCAACATCCCTCGATGCAGCGGGGTTCGAGTGGAATCCATCTCATCCGGTCACCGATAAAATCCACTTGGTAGGTCAAGGTTTGAGTCGTCTCTTCGCTTCCACTGCAAAATACATCCATGATAAGCTCTCCTTCCTCATAATAGAAAAAACCACTTCCACAATCCTCGGCCGGTTGCATCACAAAGGTACGGTTGGATAGAAATGAAATTTGCAGACCATCGTGAACCCTAGATTCTACAGGCATGCCACCGCTACTGGAAGCAGCGGCTACCAACTTCCATGTTCCCTCTAGCCCTTCCGGATTCGACTGAAAAGGCGTCTCCCCTACCTGACATCCTGCCAATAGTAAACATAATATCCACCATCTATTCATAGGTATACGCTTGTTCGTCACGGAAAATTACTTGTAACCCGAATGAAATTGAGGTGGTTTCTTGCGTGTAGCCCAACCACCCCGATGAAGAGTTAGTCGCTAATGCTCGATCTCCCAACCTACCTGCACTTCAGCCCTATTTATCCCCGAGACGGAAACCAGCTGCAAAACGCTACAAATCAGCGAAAAAAAAAAAAAATTAAATCACACGAGAATCTGTCTGCCAAAGGTCGGCATTCGCTCCCAAATGTTCCTTGAGGGGAGTGGTTATGCTGGTCAATTCCTCAAAAAGGGCAGGGTCACTCGGTATGTCGTACGCACGGACGTTCCTTCGTGCTTGATCCGCATTTCTACCCCCCACGATCACGCCACCAACGCCTTGCTGATTCAACAACCAAGCTAAACTTAAGGCACTCATGTCCAGTCCTTGTTCATCGGAAATCCGCTTGATCAGCGAGATTGTCTGAAAAGTCAATTCCTCGCGACCTTCTTCCTGGTGTCTAGACAAAGGCCGATCTTTGGTAAAATGCCGGGTTCTCGCCCGGTCGTCGGGTACCTCTGTCCAATTAGAAAACTTCCCCGTCAGGAGGCCTTGCATAATGGGGGAATAACAAAGCACGGGTACACCGTCTTCGATAGAAAGAGGTAAAACTTCATATTCAATGGCTCGGAATAGTAGGTTATATGCCATTTGATTGCTGCTGATAGAAAACCCCGATTGCCTGCATTCATCTAAACTCTTTTTTCCAAAATTTGAAACTCCGTATGCACGTATTTTTCCAGCATCCTTCAGTTGCTGAAGCGCACCCAATGTCTCTTCTAAAGGAATTTCCGGATTTGGCCAATGCAACTGGTAGAGATCTATGTAGTCCGTCTGAAGATTTCTAAGGCCACGTTCACATGCCTTGATGACATCTCCACCGGCAAAATCCTGGGGACCAACCTTGGAAGCTATGACAATCCGGTGCCTTTCTCCCTTTAGCGCTTTGGCCAGCAGGTTTTCCGAATGTCCTCCACCGTATGCCTCGGCTGTGTCAAAGCAATTAACTCCACTATCGTATGCTGCCCTTAGTGCAGCATACGAATCCCTTTCCTCCTGGGGGCCCCAATTGAATCCCCCCACGATTGCCCAACAACCGAAGATAATACGGGAAATTTCGATATCGGAATGTGGCAGTGTAATACTAGTCTTCATCATGATAAAATTTTGATGGTTGATTCGTTTTGATGGTTGACAAAAATCCTACTTCCATAAATCGTAAAGGAACTGCTCCCTGCTAACAAGGTAGCCAAACACTGAATACGGTGAATTCATGTTCAACCGAATCGATTGTCATCTTTCCACCTAGATCTGCCACAAGTTTCCTGACCACGGGTAATCCAAAACCAAATCCACGTTCACCTTCAGTTCCCTTGGTCGATTCCACTTGCCCGTTAAGAATTTCTACGATTTTATCTGGAGACATCCCAATTCCGTTGTCCTTTACCTGTAGGGTTATCTTCTTTGACATGTCATTCAGTTCCAACGAAAGGGTGACTTGAACGTCTTTTCCTTTGGGGGTGAACTTAATCGCGTTGGATAGCAGGTTTCCCGCAATTTGTAGCAGCTTACCCTTCGCAAAGGGTATATCGCTGTGCGCTCCCTCTACCCTTACTTCTAGGTTGACTTCCTTTTGACTTGCCTGCACGCCGTATAGGCTTTGCAATTTTTTCTGAAACACTGAGAGGGTATATTCGTCCTCACTCAATTCCCGAAAGGCCTTACTCGGACTTAATGCCTCGATAAGTATTTGATCGGTCAAATCCAACAGGGCTTGACTACTATTAAATATATATTCCACCGCCTGCAAGGTTTCGGGTAAATTACCATTTTCACCCTTGTCTTTTATCAACTGCGATAAACCCAATATGCCTCCCAATGGTCCGCGGATATCATGTGCTACTTTCTTTGATGCCTCTTTCGCTTTGCTCATCTCCTCCTCCATATGATGCAACGTCCTCATCATACCCAAACGTTTGACCACTTCATTGGCGATGATTTGCAACATCGCTACTTTGGTTTCATCAAGTCTTTTTGGCTCGGTGTCCAGCACACACAGGGCTCCCAAGTTATTTCCCTCTTCTGTCCTAAGTGGGATTCCCCAATAGTACTTCAACTCTTTTTGGTCTATGGCGAAGCCTTGATCTTTGAATTGAGTGTCTTCCAAGATATTTCTAACCTCAAAAGGCTTGTCATCGACAATGGTAAACTGACAGATCGTCTGTTCTCTGGATACCTGACCCGTTTCTATGCCAGTCGCGGCGACGCTCCACTGTGTGTACGCATCAATGATGTTGATCAGAGAAAATTCTGTTTCAGCGATTTTGGCAGCCAATTCGGTTAGATCCTTAAAGTGGTCCTCCAATTCAGCATAATCCAACCCATAACTGCTTAGATCAAGGAGTCGTTCAAGTTCATTTGGTGGATAAGGAGCAGTCATTGTCTCTATTCGGGGTTTGAAGCAAAACCCTACAAAAATAAGGCATTATTGAGGGAAAATCTAATTTATCGAAAGGTGATGATAAATTCAGCGCCCTCGTCCAGGCGGCTATTTAGCCTGATCTTACCGCCAAGAGCGGTGACATGATTATACACAAGGTATAAGCCAATGCCATTACTGTCAGGATGATCTGAAAATTTTTGACGAAAGCCAAATAGCCTGCCCTGTATCACTTCCATATCAAATCCAATCCCATTGTCCCGGATAACCAGCTCCTTTTTCCCCTCCTGGAGCCTCGTGGAAATGGATATCCGAAGATCCTCATCCACCTTTCTGTACTTAACGGCGTTTGTCAGCAAGTTCAGCAAGATACTGTACATGAAGAGCCTATTAAATGAAACAGCTTCCCATGCAGAGAAATCCATGGCTATCGCGGCACCGGAGGAACTGATCAAGGACTCAACAGACATGACTACTTCTTCAACGATTTGCGGCAAATACACCGTTTCCTCTTGTACTTTAAGCCTATCGCCCTGTCCAAAAGCGGTGAGATAATGGTCAAGCGTTTCTTTTAATTTGGTTGTACTCAACCGCATCATCTCCAAAAATTCTTCCGTTTCCTCATCACGGACTTTTGATTGATCCAAAAGTTCAAATATCGAAAGCATATTGTTCACCGGAGAACGGAGGTCATGGGAAGCAGTGTAATTCGCCTGCTTCATTTCCTCAATTACATTTCCAAGTTTCTCGATGATGATATTCCGATCGGTTTCCTGCTGTTTCTTTAAAGATATGTCCTTGGCAATGGCATAGATCAACCTTTTCTCTGGGACAGGAAAAGAAGTCCAAGACAACCAAACAACCCTTCCCGTTTTTGTGAGGTATCGATTTTCGAAATTGACGAGAGGCTTACCATAGCGGACGTGATCTCTGCTCAATACGGTTGCAACACTATCTTCCTGAAAAACAAAGGAATCAATTGGATTTTCAAGAAGTTCATGCTCTGAATACCCCATCAACCGGGTCCACGAGGGATTTAGCTTCCGAAAATACCCATCAAAACCGGCTATGCATAACAAATCCGGTGATTGCTGAAAAAAAATATCCAAATCGAATTCTAACGTCATTCCTTCTCCCTTGGTAACCATTTCTCCTACGCTAGTTGGGTAAATGCTAAAATTAACCAAAAATTGATCAACCACGATCATGTTGGCAAATAATTACCGGCAAATATCTCTTGCTCTCAGCAAAAGTGTCGCAAGATTACGAATTTCTCCCAAAGAGGGGTAGTTTTGGCTTTTTTGCGAGTATATCCAGTAAATTCAGTTTCAATCACCAATTAACTATTCGCTCATGTCAAAAAAATGGAAATTGTTTTTCCTTGTGTTCGCGCTATACAGCAACGCCTCAAATGCCCAAGAAACAAAGCTTTGGCGGGCAGTGGAAGACAAGGTTTACCTCCAAGAAAAATCTACAGTTATACCTACCACACGACCAGTGCAGCAAGTCGCGATCCACGAAAACAAGATATTTGCGTTGATCGATAATCGTATCTGCCAACTGACCGACAAAATATTTGAGCCCATCCCTCAATCACCAAGCGGGCTGGCCAAACTAAAAACTTTAGGAGATCAGCTAGTTGCTTTTGGGCCAGGAGGGCTTTACAGATTAGAAGGTAGTAGCTGGCGAAAACTAGACAACAAACCCATCGTTGACGTGTGCATGCACCTGTCCAAACCGCACGCTGCCACCAAAGACGACATATTTGTTCTTGAAAACGACAAGTTAGTAAATATCATGCCAGAAGGCGGGTACCTGTCCAGTGATATTACCATGGTGATGGAAGATGGTACGCAACTCCTTGCGGATCCGGTGAAGCTTGGCCCTATTACAGCGATAGAAAGCTATGCAGGCACCCTCCACATCTTGCGACCCGGCAAGTTGGTCCAACTCGCCGGAGCCATCGTAAACGAACACTTGATTGACTGGGGAAACCTACCCTCCAACAATACCCAAGAAATGCTGTCTGTGGGAAGTCGCTTGTTGATTAGCACCGACCGCGGATTGGGCGTCCTGCGGGGTGCCTCCATGAGTGGTATCAAAGGAGCAGACGGGCTACCCGTTGAAAACACCCAACAGCTTGTTCGGGGCTTTGCGGGGGATGTATGGATCGGGACTCCACGAGGTGCAATACGCATGGTAGGAAAGGACTGGCATTACTTTGGAGCAGATCATTGGCTTCCAGATAATCAAGTCAATGGGATCGCGGTCGGTGACCATGCCGTCTATATCGCCACAGATAAAGGGCTTGGGGTGATTTCGTACGAACCCTACACGCTGCTGAAAAAAGCTGACCACTACGAGAAATGGCTGGATCACTGGGGTCATAAGCGACTAGGATTTATTCATACCCTCTACGACTACGAGGGAGAATGGGTACGGGAAATCAGCGACAACGACGGGTCTCACACTGCATCTTACCTTACCGGTATGAGCTACAAATATGCGGTCACAGGCGATGAAACGGCGAGAAAAGAGGCCTCTGAGGCTTTCGAGGCCATGCTGTGGCTGGAGCGTATCACCCCCATCGATGGCCTGATAGCTCGATCCATTTGGTCCAGGCAGGGAGACAAGGGCAGAATGGGCAAGAGAGGTTCCGGTGGATTACCCGCCAAATGGAACGCTACTGCAGACAGTCTTTGGTATTGGAAAGGGGATGCCTCTAGCGATGAAATCATCGCGCACTTTTATTCGGTATCACTGTTTCACGACCTGGCTGCGGATGCCCGCGAAAAGGAACTGGCCAAAGAACACATGCGCCGGATTGCAGGATATATCATGGACAACGGCTGGGTGCTGATCGACTACGACGGACAACCTACCCGTTGGGGTAGATGGAATCCCGAATACCTTCTTCGCCCCTATGGCTGGGAAGACCGTGGCGTAAACGGATTGGAAGCATTGGCCTTTTCCTACGCCACGTACGCACTCACCGGGGAAGAAAGATTTAAACAAGGCTACCAACAACTCATAGACTGGGGATATGCCCAAAATACCATTCGGCAGAAAAAAACATTTCCCCCCTCAGAAATTGCCCCATGGGATGACAACTTGGCCTTTGAAGCCTACAATACCTTACTACGCTACGAAAAGGATCCGGCACGTAGGTCCGTCTATCTCCGTAGCCTGGAGCGAACCTACGAGATCAAGCGTATGGAGCAAATTCCCTGGTTCAATTTCAGCTATGCCGCCTTTACCGGAAACGATGCGGAATTGGATGAAGCTGTACAGCATCTGAGAGAGTGGACCCTGGATTGCATCGAACACAACTACCAAAACTCCCATCGAGACGACCTCTTTGTCGCGCCAGGCTACACCTCCTATGAGGGTGGTCTCAAGGCCATTTCGCCTCGGGAAAAAAGTGTCATGCGAGGTGCTAGAAGGGCTATCGTACTCGATGGAGGGGTAAACGGCAAGCGAATCATGGAACCTGTCGGCTTCCTCAGGGACTATTGGATGGGCAGGTATTATGGCTTTATACAAGCGCCAGAGGCTACAGAAACTGACCTCATCCGTGTCGATGCATCTTGGATGACAGAACAAGGGGCAAAACCCTATGTCGGACCTAAAAGACCAAACTTTTAACCCGCAAAACGGGAATGTTTTACTCAATCCCCCTTAGAAAGCAATTTCTGAGGGGGATTTTCATCGATGGAAAACCACATATCGTCCGCAAAAAGTCAGTGTATATCAATGAAAAGTATAGCTCCGATGTCAAGCTAGCACCTAAGCATAAAGCGTACCATCGAATATGAGGGGCCTCCGATCAATTCACCGAGTTATAAAACATAACGTGAATTTCCTCGGGTATTACCGAAGGCCGAACTTTCATCAAAACCTCATTTTTGGTTTGCAACCAATTTGAACCGAAAGTCTAACAATCGCCAACTTTCCATCATGCAACATATACACCTGGCTTGAATTAAAAGAAATCTCGTAAGCAACATCGATGTACCGTATCTACCTGTTCTAATCGGTTCAATAAACTTCCAAATACAAAAAACAATCCTAATTATTTCAGTGTTTAGCCAATTCGCTCCATCAATCCACTCCCAAATGATCTTCTTCATATTGCAGGAATTCAATGATTCCACCCTTGAGATTATAGAGGTTTGTGTACGAAAATTTATCCTCAAGTTCTCGAATTGCCTTTGCACTTCTACCTCCCATTTTACAGTGAATTACCACCTTTTTTTCCCGTGAAATTCTATTGGTATTATCAAGAATGGTTTGCAATGGAATCAACTCCCCACCCATATTTACGTCCTCAAATTCCTCTATTTCCCTTACGTCAATTAATTGAAAATCCTCACCTGAAGCCCTCCACTCTATAAATTGCTCAACGTCAATCTCCTTCACCTTTCTTTCAACTGCACTTACTCCACAAAATTGTTCATAATCGATCAGTTTAAATTGGGTCGGTGTCTTTCCATTTAACGGATTGGTGTCTTTTCTTGTGATTTTAAATAATCTAGATGTAAATGACAACGCATCGAAAGTAAACAATTTACCACTTAGCGGTTCTCCAACTCCCGTAATCACTTTGATAACTTCCAAAGCCTGTAGACTACCAATTATTCCTGGTAACACACCAAGAACTCCACCTTCGGCACAATTGGGAACCAATCCCGGAGGCGGGGGGGAATCATATAGGTCTCTATAGTTCGGACCTAGAACACCATTCTTATCCCGATAGTTAAATACGGTGACCTGCCCCTCAAACTGAAAAATTGAAGCATACACATTTGTTTTTCCCGCAAGTACACAAGCATCGTTGACTAGATAACGAGTAGGAAAATTGTCCGTTCCGTCTGCCACGACATCATATCTACTAACCAACTCCAATGCATTCTTGGAACAAAATTGCTCATTAAACACCTCTATATTGATGTAGGGGTTGATTGCTTCCAACCTTTCTTTTGCAGCCTCTACTTTGGGCTTACCCACCTCAGATACACCAAAAAGCACCTGCCGGTGTAAATTACTGTCATCAACGGTATCGAAATCAATAATCCCAATGTTACCTACACCCGCGGCAGCCAGATAAAGTAACAGCGGGCTGCCCAAGCCCCCAGAACCTATAACTAAAACTTTAGCCTTCTTGAGACATATTTGCCCCTCCATGCCAAATTCTGGGATAATAATATGCCTATTGTATCTTGCAAGCTCCTCTTTGGAAAACCGAAGTTCATCGTCCAATGAACCTCCGGCAATAGCTGGAACAATACTGATAACAGCCTTTCTGTCTACAACTGAATTCTCTCCATTCAGGCTTCTTATGTCATCCTCGTCTATAAATATGTTTATAAAAGACGGAATTTTGCCCTCGGAAGTACTGAGATAATTCTTCACCCCAGGGTATTGCAGCACCAAATTTTCTACTATTTCCTTGATTGTGCCACCCTCAACTTGCACCTCGGATGCATTGCCTGTAAATTTTCTAAGCGGAGTCGGTATAATAACTTTTGCCATAATTATTTAACTATAAAATCTAATTTCTTCTTCCATAAACACTGCCATTTCCGTCATTCTCCAACACCTAGCATGTAGGTATTTGTAATCAATCATGGACAAAATAAGATAAAAAAAGCCGGGAAAAGCAAACCTTTTATCTGTTTCAGATGGAATAGGGGGATAATTTAGGTGAGTATGATAAACGCCTAATATCTCCAAATTCGATTCTAACGCGATTCTCTCCGCCCTCAAATAGTCATCGGTGCTAATAAGATAGAAATGTTGTCTATCTTTCGTTTCACTGTTTGAAACACGTACGAAATCGCTTACTTCTCCTGTCTCTTCATCCAACAGTCTACCCAGCAATAATCCACATAATTCCTCTGCTACATTCTCTGTATGGCCGATAAGGCGATTCATAAGCCCAGTAGAAATTTTCAACATATGTATTTACCAGCTACAAAACGATGTAGGCAATTTTCAATAATTAATTTTCACCTTCCAAATGCATCATTAGTTCGTCTATCCGTTCAGTACCATTCAATGACTCGATCATCAAAGGTACCATAACGCCAAAATCGGACACTTTAATGTTATCAGCCGCTAAGAATTTCGGTGATATTCCCCATTTCAGAATTTCGTACGTAATGCCTGGATCTACTTTGGAAAGAGAATATGCAAATATCTTTCTCATACTGGCGATCAACAAATTCTTTGCTTCCACTTCACAAAGCTGTGGATCCAATCGATTGACAAAGTCTATTAACTCCGATTCATCGTAGGGGATCAATGTACTGATAATGATATCCTTGGAAGAATTTATTTTTCTAACCCTATTTTCATAAACATTAATCAAAAGGTTCAATTCAAGGGATTGGCTCCAATCCAACTGCCCCCTGAAAAATTTCTCACCATAGCCTAGCGGATTACCTACAAAAACGATCGGAATCCTTCTACCGGACATCTTAATATGATAGAGAGCGACCTCAAGACTTTCTACAGGCCACTCTAGGTTTTTCACAAGCAGAAAGTTACACTGTCCACTTTCTGAATATACCAAGCCATTCAACATCAGAAAAGCAGCTTCTTCAACATTTTGGGCGGTAACAAACTTACCGGGAGAATGAATATTAATTCTATCGGACTCGTATGCGCAGCGTCGTAATTCATCATTCATTAGACTATTGTCCACTATATGGGTAAATCTTACCATCGCAAACAATTTTTCCGGATTTCTTCTTGAAAAATAGTCCATTAACATTTCACAAACCTTTTTGGAAGCAGAATAAACCTCCTCAGTATAATATCGACTTGCTTTTCCTGTAGAAGAAAATACAACTCTTTCTACACTTACAGACGTTTCACATACATTCAATAGGTTCCAAGTTCCTTTTATATTGAGGTCCAATGTGTTTGAAATCTTCTTTTCTGCAAGTCCTGGATTTCTCTGTGCTGCCGTATGAAATACAAGCTGAGGGCTATACCTATCAAAAACCTCCATCAAACCCTCTTGGTCTAGAATCGAACAAGTCTCAAGCTGAATCCGATCATCTTTTGGGATCGGAAAAAAACTATCATTCTCACTGCGTATATCACATATGACAATACGCTTAGGTTGAAATACCAATAGCTCTCGAACCAACTTTGATCCCACACAACCTAATCCTCCGGTTACCAAGCATATCTTTCCACGAACAATATCACCCACTTCATCCAAAGGCAAACTTAGAATCCGGTTTCTAGAGGGCAATAAAGGGTCTTCTACTATCCTTCCTTGGCTTTCGTACGTATTTACCAGTTTCTGCGTCAATGTGACCAACTCCTCATATCCGCTCTGCGTATCGGATTCTGCCGAAGCCTCCCAAATCAAACTAAATATATCATCCCTCATATACCAACATCATCTTATGATTCATCCAAAAACCTTGTTCTGACGGTAAAGTCAACCTTGAGAATTCATTTACTTCCAAAAATTTCTAATTCTTTGTAGTTAGGCTCTAGTAATATGGTACTATTCCACGTAAATGTAACGAGGCTAAATTTAATAAGAAGATTTTGAATTCCTATGCTATGTTTTTTTTTATGATGCTGATATTTAGTTGGAACAGCAATTTTTTGCTGCCTACCCCGTAAACACCACGTAAAAAAGTTAAGCTGTCAAAAGGTATATAGGCTTTGCTACCATACCCTTCAAAAAAGTTGTCTGAGAAAAAATTTGACAAAAACCTATTTGAGGTTCGCCAAAAGGTTTGTAATATTCAGCACGAAACCAAAAAGAAGCTGAGAAAGCTTTGCACCATATCAAAAACCCACGCTTACGCGTTTTTGGTTTAGGATAAAATTTTTACATTATTAAATCAAACTAATTACACATGCATTTTGAAGAAACCATCCTTAAAGGAGCCTACCAAATTAAATACAATAAAATAGGAGATGAGCGCGGATTTTTTACACGAACCTTTTGCCAACGCGAATTCCAAGAACATGGATTGACTGCTAACGTTGCTCAGGGAAACCTTTCATTTTCCAAAAAATCGGGCACATTCCGTGGTTTCCACTATCAGGTTGCACCCCATCAAGAGACAAAACTTGTGCAGTGTATTCAAGGGTCCATCTTTGACATAATTATTGACCTGCGAACCGAGTCTCCGACCTTTAAAAAATGGTACGGAACCGAGCTAAGTGCGATAAACGGCACGATGCTTTATGTACCGAAAGGTTTCGCTCACGGTTTTATTACACTAGAGGATGATACATTGGTAAGTTACTTGGTTTCTGAGTTTTACTCTCCCACATCAGAAAGAGGAATCAAGTGGGACGATCCTCAATTTGGGATACAATTACCCATTCCTATTTCTGTAATTTCAGAAAAAGACCTTTCCCATGCTTATTTTGAGCTGTAACCCGAATTAATTATGATAATTGTAGACAAAGCATTAGCCCAGCGGGAGAAAGATGGTAACCCAATACGAGTAGGCATGATTGGTGCAGGTTTTATGGCCCAAGGGATTGCTGTTCAAATAGAGTTATTTACCGCAGGGATGGAATTGGCGGCGATTTCCAACAGAACGCTTTCGAAGGCTAAAGAGGTATTCGAACTTGCCAATGCCAAAAACATTGTAAATGTAGATACACTTCAATCCCTTAATCAATCTATTCGGTTTGGTAATAAAGCAATAACGGATAATCCGTTTTTGCTTTGCGAAGCCGATGGGTTGGATGTGATTATTGAGGTGACTGGGGCTGTAGAATTAGGCAGCCAAATAGCGATGAGTGCCATAAAAAACAGCAAGCATATCGTCATGATGAATGCTGAAACTGACGGCACTGTAGGACCTATCTTAAAGGTATATGCAGATCGCCAAGGCGTCGTCTTTACAAATGCAGACGGTGACCAACCGGGTGTAACACTTAATTTATTTCGCTTTGTAAAGCAAATTGGACTTAAACCTGTCATGTGTGGGAATATCAAGGGACTCCATGATCCCTATAGAAACCCAACTACCCAAGAGGGATTTGCGAAGAAATGGAAACAAAACCCTGCAATGGTAACCTCTTTTGCTGATGGAAGTAAAATCTCGTTTGAACAAGCTATCACAGCAAATGCTACCGGTATGCGTGTGGCTAAACGTGGAATGCATGGGCCTACCGTGGAAATGGGCAAGCATGTTAGAGAATGTCTCGATGAATATCCAATCGAGGATCTATTGGAAGGGCCTGGAATTGTAGATTATATTGTAGGTGCTAGTCCTGGGCCTGGAGTTTTTGTAGTTGGTACAATGGAAAACCCGACACAAAAACACTATCTAAACCTTTATAAGGTTGGTGAAGGCCCTCTTTATTGTTTTTACAATCCATATCACCTATGTCATTTCGAAGTCCCTATCACCGTGGCGAGAGCTGTTCTTTTCAATGACGCAGCGATTGCTCCGGAAGAACACCTCGTTGATGTGGTAGCAGCAGCAAAAATTGATTTAACGAAAGGGTCTGTTATAGATGGAATTGGACATTATATGACGTATGGATTGTGCGAAAACACAGACATTTCGCTTAAAGAAAACCTACTGCCATTGGGGTTGGCAGAAGGATGCATCTTAAAACGAGATGTGGCAAAAGATCAAGTGCTAACGTACGACGATGTAATTTTGCCACCAGGAAGAACAGTAGACAAGCTTAGAGAAGAGCAAGTTGCACACTTTCACTCTCGGTAAACCGAACTGTCTAAAACCACCGAGAAAAAGGTTCTAAAAAAACCTATCGACTATATGATCTGCCAAGCCAAGGAATCATTGAGTAAAGATTCCTCCTGAAGTCGATTTAGCACCCTTAGTCGAATCAAATCGGAGTTTCTGAAATTTCTATCAGAGAACTTCATAGTACGAAGGCCTGCCTCCAATTCTCTGACGGTCATCGGTAGATCATATATAGGTTGATGATTTGGCGCTAATCTCGAAAATAAATCAAAATTTACTTTATAGGATCGTTTATCGGCGGGTGCGTTCTTATTTAGACTCAAAGAGACTCCAGGGATTATTTCTGTTACGGCCTCCGCCATTGTTTTAATTTGAAAATTCCATGAATTGGACCCAATATTTACCGCAAGAAAATCTCCACCACAGGAGGTCTCTCTTACAGTGGCCCATTCAATTGCTCTTGACATATCTTTTACATGCACCATTGCTCTCCAAGGTGTCCCATCGCTCAAAATCTCGAGCTTTTGGTCTGCAACCGCACCAGCTACAAAATCATTTAATACCAAATCCAACCTCAACCTTTGACTAAATCCGCAGGCGGTAGAAAATCTCAATGAGGTAATAACAAAAGATGAATCCGCCAATTGCCTAAGATCTCGTTCTGCATATACCTTCGACTTAGCATAGGCAGTTAGTGGACTGAAGGCACTCTCTTCAGTTTTTGGGTAATCATCTGCCGCCCCATACATGCTACAACTCGAAGCAAAAACAAACGAACGAACACCAGCACTTTTTGCCATTGTAGCTATTTCCACACATGCGCGGTAGTTAACGTCCATGGTTACTTCCTCGAATTTCTTCCCCATAGGATCATTTGAAATAGCCGCCAAATTGATTACCGTATCTACTCCATCCAACAACTGTGCGGGAAACTTCCTTACATCACCAAAAACCTGCCTATCTACCAATACCTCAGGAAAATAACCTGTGCCCGTAAGACAGTCTGCAAAATATCCAATATCGTATCCAATAATCTCAATCTGAGGAAATACATTTCTTAAATGCCGGACCAATACCGGACCTATATACCCCATGTTTCCCGTGATCAAAACTCTCATACTGTCTTCAATTAAATGTCAAAATCAAATTACCAAACCTTCCAGGGTGCGTTTCCGCTTGCCCAAAGCTCCTCCAAATAATTCTTATCCCGAAGTGAGTCCATTGCCTGCCAAAATCCCATATGGACATACGCAGCCAGAAGATCGTTTGCCGCCAAATGCTCCATCGGCCCTCGTTCCCAAATCGTACTATCGTCGTCAATTAGATCAAAAACCTCTGGCTCGAGTACAAAAAAACCTCCATTAATCATCGCCAACTCATTACCGTCCCCCTGTGGCTTCTCCCGAAAGTTTCCAACCCGGTTTCTTTCTCCACCAAGAATAAACGCTCCAAACCGACCAGGCTGCTGTACGGCTGTAAGTGTTGCAGGACATTTTTCTCGTCTATGAAAATCAATACAAGCTCTCACATCAACGTCAGATACACCGTCACCGTATGTCATACAAAAGCTTTCATTACCAATATATTCCTGAACACGCTTTAGCCGACCACCGGTCATAGTGTCCTGTCCGGTATCAACAAGTGTTATTTTCCACGGCTCTGGCTGAGGTTTGTGTACCACAACGTCATTGTTTACCAAATCTATCGTGAAATCTGAATTCAATTGAGAGAAGTTTAAAAAATACTCTTTAATTGATTGGCCTTTATAACCACAACAAATTACGAACTCGTTAATTCCATGATGCGAATAAATCTTCATTATATGCCATAATATAGGCTGGGAACCTATGTGTACCATAGGCTTTGGCCTTACCGCACTTTCTTCACTTATTCGCGTACCAAACCCTCCCGCAAGAATTACTGCCTTCATAGTATTTTATTTGTTACATATTTTTCATACACTTTTTTAAACACTTGTCCCATATGGTCGCCAAAGAGCTGGGAATTAACCTTGGACCTAAAAACCCTATCAGCGTTCTCACTGAAATACTCCCACTTTTGCTTTTGTGTTGCTAAAACCTCAAGCTTCTCTCTCCAACCGGCCACATCATACATGCTAACTTCATAACCAAGTCCCTCACCTTCCACACTGATATTCAAACAGCGATTTCGCGTGATTATCGAGGGCTTTCCAAATGTTAACACATCTTGTATACTGGTCATCCCTTGACAACCCTCCTTGTAATCGGGAAACTTGAGCGGTATCAAAATTGCGATAGACTTCTGGTAAAATGGTATTAAGTCCTTAGAGAATGTTACCGCCCAGTCAACCTCTACATTTGATGGAATATCCGTTGTCTTTGGAATAGATGTTGGTGTACAAAAAATTTTCAACTTAAAAGGCAGCCCTCTAAACGCTTCAATTAAAGTCTCAAAATCACGATCGGTGTGGCCCGCGCTTATAAAGTACTCACAGGATTCAAAAGGAATCCTAGTCACACAATATTTGTCGTAATAAGATATATCCGGTCCCCATTGAGCTGTGGAAAACTTTTCTTTAAACTGTTCCTCTTCAAGTCCTAAAAACTCAATGGTCCTTTGCATCAATGGCTCGCTAAGAAAAACAGCCGCTTCATATTGAGCCAGTACAAGCTTGGAAATGTATCTTGAAATTGCAGTAGATCTCTTGAGCAAGAATGGCTGATGTATCGTAACTACTATTGGCTTTCGAAACCACCCCAAAACTTTTAATAAAAGAAGAAATTTCAAATTTGCCTTCGAATAGGGAGCATAAAGTATATCAAATGATTTCAGTTGAAATAGAATTCTAACCTGCTGATCCAAATGTGTTACCCCAAATACTGCCCCAATTTTGTTAATCCATCTATATTTTACATGTGGAAAAACGATCACCTCAATCTCTCCCTTTTTTTCAATTTCAATTTTGCCCCACACATGGTGACTTCCGCTGATCCCATTCTTCCAAAGATCATAGGCCCGCTCCATTGAATAATTGTTCACCAAAAGTACTCTCATATAAAACAAATGTGGGGACGATGGATTTTCCCAGTTAGTAGAGCCCCATGCAACTATCTTGGAAATCTAAAATAGACTAAAAACCAAAGATATCTTTCCTAGTTCTAATTTCAAAAATATTTCTTAGAAAGCCTTAAGTGATTGATGACATCTGAGGGATAACAAGTCGGGCACACATAATCTTTCACAAAAAACACCCAAATCCGAACAAAAAACGCCGTGCTGCACACAGATAATGGGCAACACGGCTTCTCCTAAAGGTTATTTTTGGGAAGAACTGGTATACCCCAAGGTCTTCATCATGCTTTCATGGCTTTGTTCGGGTGCAAAAAGCCAGTGCTTCACGCTTCCATCCGTATCCCGGTCGATTATGACGTGCTTGGGAGCAGGAATCAAACAATGCTGAATGCCCCCGTATCCGCCCAAGGACTCCTGATAGGCCCCTGTATGAAAAAACCCAATGTATTGCTTCTTCCCTTCTTCCACCTTGGGAAGGTAAATATTGAATTGATGGGCTTCGGAGTTGTAGTAGTCCATGCTGTCACAGGTCAGACCACCCAGGTTGATATTGTGGTATTCCTCGTTCCAATTGTTGACGGCCAGCATGATGTATTTCTGGTTGAGCCCCCAGCTGTCCGGTAGCTGCGTGATGAAGGATCCGTCGATCATGTACCAGAGTTCCTTGTCATTTTGGAGTTTTTCCGCCAGTACACTGTAAAGCACCGCACCGCTTTCTCCGACGGTATAGCTGCCAAATTCCGTAAAAATATGGGGCTCTACCGTGTTGTTTTTCGCACACATCCATTTGATGTTCTTGACGATTTGGTCTGCCATGTACTGGTAATCGTAATCGAAAAAGACGTTGGTCTTGATGGGCCAACCGCCGCCCACATCCATGGTGTCCAATTCCGGAGCGATCTTTTTCAACTCCACGTATTTCTGGATAAAGCGCGTGAGTTCGGACCAATAATAGGCGGTGTCACGTATGCCGGAATTGATGAAAAAATGCAACAGCTTAAGCGATACCTTCGGGTTATCCTTGATCTTTTCCTCGTAGAGGCGCAGGATGTCGTTGTACCTTACGCCCAACCGGGAGGTATAAAAGCCAAACTTGGGTTCCTCATCGGCAGCGATCCGAATGCCCACTTGGAAGGGAACGTTTACATGCTCAAGGTAGTAGTCAATTTCGGACAGGTTGTCCAAAACCGGTACGCAATTGACAAAGCCATCGTTGAGAAGTTCGGCAATATACTGCTTGTACAGATCTCTCTTGAACCCGTTGCAGACAATATAGGTCTGCTTGGTGATTTTCCCCTCCTCATACAGGCTTCGGACCAAGGGTATGTCAAAGGTGGAACTGGTTTCAATGTGTATGTCATTCTTCAGCGCTTCGTGTACGACAAAGCTAAAATGGGAAGACTTGGTGCAGTAACAGTAAGTATAAGACCCCTTGTAATCGTGCGCCTGAATGGCGTTGTTGAAGTAGGTCTTGGCGTTTTGGATGTTTTCGGAAATCTTAGGGAGGTAAGTCAACTTCAACGGTGTGCCATATTGCTGAATAATCTCCATCAGATCCACCCCATTAAATTTCAACTGATCGTTTTCTACGCTAAATTCTTTAGTAGGGAAATCAAAGGTTTGCTTAATGAGATCGATGTATTGGTTCATGTAGTTTGGCTGTTACGAAGTGAAAGTCGGTTCAAAGGTCAAAATTTGCACATATTATTGAAATATCAAACCGAACAGCAACCAATTCCCCCAATAGAATGCACTTATCTGAAAAACCAGACAGCTCAAAATAACTAAAATGGAAATTATGCGGTAAAACCGAAACCCATGGACCGAAGGAACTCCGTCCGCAACACCGACCCAAAGGATGCCCCTGCTGAGGCTGTCCGAATAGGGCAGCCTCATTCGATCCATAAATAAGGTGGGAACAGCCGTGAGGCGGCGGGGGAAGCGCGAAAGGCATGAACAGCCTGTTTTTCAAACTGATTGGTGAAGGCTAAGGCACCTAGCCAGCGTGGCTTTTTGCCGGATAGGGATGACGAACGCCGCTTAACCTGTGGACGCGCTGTAGATACCCTAAATCTCCTTTCGGCGCCGATGCCCATTCCTTCAGAAAACAATCAGGTAGATTCTTTACTTCCTCAAAACCAACGTATCCAAGCAGTTTCACCATCTCGTCCTAATGAAAGTCGAACGGCATTTCCAAAAACCTTGCGAGAAGTTTTTCCTTCAGGGACATAAATTCAAAGCAACTATATTTAGTTGCATTTTCCAAACTTTTCAAGCTTGGCCCATAGGTGGGGATAGTATATCCGTACGTAAATTACAAATGAATATAGCAGTCTATAAATGGGCGAGTGATTTTATTGGAGCCTTCTTCAAATCTCAGTCAGAAAGTTCGCAAAATGCACGGTATCTATTCATTAATAAACGCTTTATTAGACCATTGCAATTGGAATGAAACGGTTTACACCCACTAAAAATATTAGAATTAGTAGGGTGTAGTGAAACCCAAACTTAGTCGGGGGTTTTTAAAAAACGCTGCAACCACCACTCGACCAAAGGGCTTCTATTCAATAGGGAATTTAACTAGCGAAAAATCTGATCTGCCTTCATCTTGAATTATTCCATATATATACCGGTCTTCGTATACCGCCAACCGGAAAATTTCCCTGTCCAATAGTACCTTTCTTACTGGATTGCCTTCAAGATCTAATATTAAAACAGTACTTGAAGTATTCTTTCTTTCTGTTTTATCTTCAACATAAAGCAGATAAATAAATTTATCAGAAATTCATGGTTCACCTTCCCAATTCTGGAATTTTTCCCAGGTCATACTTATATATCTCATCATTTTCAGTGATTGCATAGAGTAAATTGTGAATTCGATCAATATCAAAATTAACCAGTTTTTCTTTTGTAGAAAGTTTACAGATTGGTTGTCCATCCCAATTAATTACGTGAATTTCACCTGGACGATCGCCAGTTGCCCATTCTTGCCTCGTTTGGTTGGCATACAACCCAAACAAAAATTCCCCAGAATCTCTCAAATCAACATAATACTCTTTTTTAAAAGGCATTATCATTCGGGAAGCTTCTATCAAAGACGTGATTTTTGAGTTGACTGTTATGGCCTTGGAGTTTTCTGGATTGTATATGTCATAAATATTTATTTGGTCTAAGAACATCATTCCTCCTGCATATTTTTGTTGTTTAGGGTTGAAAATTGTACAAGCAGCCATTAAGAAAATATCACTTTGATCCTGGAGACCTGAACACACAGCATTGTTAACTTTAGTAATTTTCTGGTCAACTAATCGATAGATTGAATACTGTTGGTTTAGGTTGATAAAATCCAAATTATCAACAAAAATCTCATCTTGATTCAGTTGATACGCTCGGTATACATCCGTATAATTCCCTAATGAAATTGTATCTTGGAATATATCAGCACCCTGAATCAAAGATTTTGTAAGGTTGAAATGGAAAATACCAAGTCTTGCTCTATTGTAAAAGGAAATAAAAAAATCATTTCCTTTTCTCTCCCCTGAAAGAGGCCTCAGAGGGGATTCTAGCTCATTGGGACCCTCACCTTTTTTAATAAAACTTCCTAGCCAATTCAGATCAATAGAGGAGTATGCATGGTAAAGTGTATCAAGACCAGGATTGGAAAAAATAAGAAATGTGTCTAATATAAAAATCTCTGTACCTAAATTTTCTATTGATGTTATTTCTCCTGTTAGTTCATAGGATTTTTTAAATTTGACATAAGTAGGATTTTCGCCCATAAATACCGGACTGTATTCGTTTTGACAGCTAGCGAATAGCAATAAAAGTAATATTATTCCCTTATTAATAACGTTCATATCTAATAGGTGTATTTGAGGTTTGGTTATTCTGGGCATAGTGTTGAAAATCCCCCAAGTCAATAGAGGTAACACAGGGGATTTGATTCATTGTTTAAGGATTGGGATTACATCTATCTCCAAAGTGATACCAAGGGGGAATACCATCCTTAAGTATGCATGGTGAGCATGCTACAGATTGCCCTTGAGACCCCTGTAAAATACTATAACATTTAACTCCGTCGCCTCCTCCACTGGAGCTAGTCTGAGCAAAACCCGCATTGTCTATCTTGATAAATGGATCCTGCAAGCTCAATTTCACATTAAATAGTAACGCCATAAAGAATATCCCCACGGCAATAGTTTTTGCGATTTTGTTTACTTTCGTTTTCATCTCTTTCGAATGTTAATTTAAGATTATTGAATTAGGCATCTAATAAATAAACTCTTTATAGGGGTATGGAGGCTTTCCCAGCATCCTGACGATTAAATTCTCAAATATCCCTTCCTTCATCTTTTGTCGGTTGAACCGGTAGGTATATTCGTTTATATAGGGTTGC
>NZ_JAFIEU010000025.1 GCF_020832325.1 Lunatimonas sp. | reverse complement strand
GCAACCCTATATAAACGAATATACCTACCGGTTCAACCGACAAAAGATGAAGGAAGGGATATTTGAGAATTTAATCGTCAGGATGCTGGGAAAGCCTCCATACCCCTATAAAGAGTTTATTTATTAGATGCCTAATTCAATTATCATATTTATAGGTCTCATAGTGATAAAGGAGCATTTTTTCACTTGGATACCAATTCCTTCTTATCAATTGATTTTTGTCATTATACTCATAAGTATTTATCCATTCTTTCATTGTAGCTTTTGCATCTGTTTTATAGCTTTTGATTACCCTATTTAGCGAGTCATATTCACTATAGTATATTTCTGCAATTTCACTATCAGGCGTTAATCCAACGTATTTAATTAAATTACCTTTTTCATCGTACTTTTTATGTTTCTCAAAAGGACTAGCTTGTCCACATACATAATCTGAACAAATTGTCGAAACAATAAAGATCAAAATGAATGTTAGTTGTTTCACGGTCATCTTTTTAAAATGCACCATAGCGCCACAGTATGAATCGTGGCGGTTTAATAGCGTTTTAGTTTCAAGTGCAAGATAGCCAAATCAGTGATTTGGCCAACCAAATTTTGTTCGACACATCGGCCAAATCGCAGATTTGGCGGACTCTCCAGAAAGTACAAAAGTATCGTCTGGCACTGACGCGCCATGATTTCATACTGAATGTTATAGGCTTTTCTTTAGTATATCCAATTGGTCGGCCTTTATTACAACTGTCTCTAACCCCAGTCTTTCATATGTTTTTTCAGCTTTGTATTTGCATCGATCATCGTTAGTTATAAAGAATTCACAATGAGCCGCATAAAAAGTATGGAGAGAGTCATCAAACATATTGTTGAAATTTCCATCGGACTTATACCCTTTTAGATCATACTTGTAGAAAGTCTCAACCACCTTCTGATAAATTGGGTTTTCACTTGATTTTGGCTCATATAAATTTGAAATTTCGAAAATGTCTAAATGCTTAGGCAAATCCTTAAAGTTTGACTGGATCGTTTTTAACATTTCCTTGTTGCTTTGGAGCTTGCTCATACTTCGTATTAAATAAGCCTTAAATGTTTTATACAAGCTGTAATCTGATTTCAACTTGGACTGAAAATCATAAATATCTTCCATCAGAGCAAGGTAATTATTCTCAGTTCTTGATTTTGGATACATGATCCCGAACATAGGGTCTTGGCTATATGCTAGTTTCCATTCAATGGGTAGAGGAATTAATTTGAACATCTCCAATGGATTGAGGTCACCAAAATCTTCAAAATTAATTAAATCTAGAAAAGAAGATGCTTCAAATTCCCATTCACTTTGTTTTTCATTGAAGAACTCTCGTATCTCTCGAAAATGCCAAGTTATTTCTTTCCTCCCCCAATATTGGCAGATACATAAATTTCTGGTAAGCCTTTCAATGTTCTCTATATGACCTTCAATATAGTTTGGATTCTTTTGGAATCCGCGAAATAAATCATTGAGATGGGCATTTGAATATGGTACAGCAATCTTTCCTTCAGTTATTAAATTATACAATTCACTGTAAAGCTCTTTTTCTATTTCGCTTAGTTTGTCCTTTTTTTCTATTCGGTCAAAAATGTTCAAATCGAGATACACATTCATAAGCCTATCTCTTTAATGAATCTGATATCACCAAGTTCACCGTTCCAGAAAGTGAAAGAAATTCCAGATTGTTCGTACGAAATGTAAGTCTCCTCTTGTCCTGGAAATTCACCGTATTCTTTTTTAGTTGATTGAGAAAAGTAATCTGGTTCGCCAAAAGTTGACTTGACTCCATCTATTGTTTGGATATATTGTGAAATGTTGTTCGATCCAGAGTACTTTTTGAATCTCTTCGACTTGTAAAAGAGAAACACACAAAGAGCTTTGTTGTCCTTGACCGAAATTTGGACGCCTTTACTGTAATAATTAAAGTATTTCAGGTTTTCAGACTGTTCCCACTCTCTATCAATAAATTCAGGGTTGCCAAGTGTTCGAAGAATTGTTTCTTCGGCTGTTCCCCTCATGATGTTGTTCAATCCATTTTCAGTGTTGAAATCCAGCGGAGTTGATAATTTCTTGGTTGATGCACAGCCAAAAGCAGTTAAGAAAAAAGTGAGGATAATTAATAAGTGATTCATTATTATGCGGTCTGGAGATATTGCCTATAACGGTATGTCGCTTCCATCTGAGCGGAATTTATGGCGGAAATCTTTGTGATGCAATGAAGGTACTTAAAATCCACAAAGTTGCCAAGGCGCGGTTGGCCCCGCTTTGATGGAAGTGACATGTTGTGTGTTGTTTTCCTCCAGGGGGGCATTTTGTGCGTTGGCCTTAGATAATGTTATTTCGAGGAACAAACCTTTCGAACTCCACTGACCGCCCCATGTTTTCTTAGGTGCTGTTAGGCACATGTTATTTTTTCATTATATCATTATGTATCAAACTACTTAAATAAATTTCAACAATTACTAAGAGCTTATTTTCCCACTCAATGAATTCTTCTTCTGTTAAATTTTCTATAAAACCGTAAGCTATCAATGATGGGCTTGGTCTATTTTCATATCTGGTGATACCTGAAACATAGGCTAAAATATCTTCATTTTCTTTATTAGCTTTTGCTAGAGCATAATAAAATAGTCCATCTTTATTCGGTTGAGGAAATTTGTCTCGAATCTTTTGACGCTTAATTCCTTCCTTTCTTAACCTTTTTTCTTCCTTTATACTGATCAGTGGAATTTCAATAATGTCTTCAAAATCTTCATTTATTTCAACTTCTTCACTTTCTTCTGTACTTGTTTTTTTTTCTTTTATGTAGTACTCAAATGGAAATTTTTCTTTGTATGTTTCATTTTTATAAAGCATAATATCCTTCCGTAAACCTGAGGATTCCAATTGTTGAAGAGTTATTGAACTTAGATTACTATCAAAAGTCCAATTAAAATTTTGGTCTTGAATATCCATTAGGTAACTCTTTATCTTCTTGGATATTGATTTTTCGTTCGGATAATTTAAAATTAAAAACTGCTCAAATGACCCTTCAAGCATCGAATATGTGTGTGCTTTTTCTGTACCAAGAGTTGCATCAAAAATTCCTCTGTCCACTTGTTGACCAATTGTCAGCTGTGAAAAGGATAAAAATAATATGGTAAGGTAAAACTTCATGGTTGTGGGTTATTCTTCTTCAACATTCAGTAATTTTCTGAATTTCGTCTCAAGTTCGTCTATTTTTTGAGGCAAATTAGTCTTTAATTCTTTTGAAATTCTGGACATATCTTCTAAATATTCTTTATAATAATCATCAGTTAGCTGTCCACTCCTAAGTCTTTCTTGCCTATAGCCAAAATCCCATCCTTTGTCCCAATATTCCTTAAACACATCTTCAATGTAAGCGCAAAGTGACTTTGGAAAAAATAGTTTATTCAATAGATAAAAATTCCTGAAATCATGCAAAGCTAAATTTGCTCTTTTAGTTCTTTCTTGACTTTCTTTCTCACCGTCTTCAATTACTGGGTGCATGAAGTTTGTCCAATCAACCATAGCCGAATTCAATTCAACAAGTTTTTTATACAATTCAAGAATAACTTTTGCCCGTTCTTGATGCAGAAAACCAAATTGAATTTGATGTGTTATATTGGCTTTTGCAAGTTCAGATTTTATAGGTTCAATTTTCAAAGTTAGTTCTTCACTCAATTTACTTTTATATAGCTCAATTTTTTCTTGAAAGTCCTTTTTTACGTTCTCAGTAAGACGTGTTAATTCTTCAGCTGTCGATAATTTCGCAATTTCTTTTCCAAGTTCAGCAAGCCACGCTTTGTAAAATAGGAAGTATGAAGCAACTAAAAAAAGTATAACTTCTACTACAATCTGAATAATTTGTGCTTTAGTCATTCCTGTCTGTTATAATTGTGCCTAACTACTGGCTAACCGCAACCGCTTGCGGTTAGCTGCCCTATGTACCGAGTACCGAGTGCTTCTAAAGATAGCAAAAATCCGCCTTTACCCAACTAGCTTTTTCATTTCAATACCTATTAGCTACCTAAAAACCAATACAGAACGGCGGCTAGCAGGTGCCTCCTACCGGAGGTCCGTGCACCCACCCCCCTTTAGCAAGGCCAATGTGTAGTGAAAATGAAGGCATTAAAAAAGGCTGCCCTCTTCGGGCAGCCTCTCTCTTGCTTTGATATCTATACGAGGATCAAACGGACATCTCCGCATCGCTCTCGTACGAAAAGAACGATTGATCTCGTCTAGGAAGAGAAGATACACCCCCGTTTAGGAATTTATCCACCTCCACGGCACATTCTCTGCCCTCCGCAATAGCCCACACGACCAAAGACTGGCCCCTGCGCATATCTCCCGCCAGGTAAACTCCAGGCACATTACTCTTATATTTATTCGATTTGGGTAAGGAGTTATCCTGAAGATCCACTTCAAAGGCTTCCAATAGTCCGGTTTTAGGTCCCAAGTACCCAATGGCCAAAAATGCCAAATCACAGGGTAGGATCTCTTCGGTCCCGGGGATTTCCACGAACTTCATCCTACCATTTTCCTCTTTCCACTCGATCTCAACGATCTTGAGGCCGGTCACCTCACCCTGGTCGTTTTTGGTAAATTCTTTGGTAAGTACCGACCAGTATCTTTCAGCCCCCTCCTCATGCGAACTGGATGTACGGATGGTCATGGGCCACTCCGGCCATGGATTTAGCTCCGTTCTGGCGGAAGGTGGCTTGGGCAACAGCTCCAATTGGGTAATGGAAGCAGCACCGTGTCGGTTGGATGTACCGATACAATCGGAACCCGTATCACCTCCACCAATTACGATGACGTGTTTCCCCTTGGCATTGATCGGATTTTCGGGTATCTCACCAGCGATCACCTGGTTTTGACGTCCAAGGAATTCCATCGCAAAATAGACTCCTTTGGCGTCTCTGCCTTCGATCGGTAGGTCCCTTGGCATTTGAGCACCCGTAGCTAACACTACTGCGTCATAGTTGGCAAGAATGTTATCGGCTTTGATATTGAAACCTACCTCGGTGTCTTTGCTAAAGATAACGCCTTCCTCATTCATGATGTCTACCCTGCGGTCGATCACCCACTTCTCAAGCTTAAAATCCGGGATACCATAACGCAGCAGGCCACCTACTTCCTTGTCTTTTTCGAAGACGGTCACCTCATGACCTGCTTGATTTAGTTGATCCGCAGCGGCCAAACCCGCCGGGCCAGAGCCTATCACGGCCACCTTCTTACCGGATCTCTCTTCCGGAATACGGGGCTTTGCAATGCCCAATTCGTAGGCCTTTTCCGCTATATTCTTCTCGATCAGCTCGATGGCTACCGGATCTTTATTGATCCCTAGCACACAGCTTGCCTCACAGGGCGCCGGACAGATCCTGCCGGTAAACTCCGGAAAGTTGTTCGTACTTTTGAGGATATGGTACGCCTCCTCCCACTCGTTGTGGTATACCGCATCATTAAACTCTGGGATCACATTGCCTAGAGGACAGCCATTGTGGCAAAATGGAATACCACAGTCCATGCACCTGGCAGCCTGCTGGTTTAACGTTTTGGGATCCAGTGGCTGGTATATTTCTTTGTAGTCGTTTACGCGATCTTGAGGTGGCCGGGACTTAGGCAATTCCCTCTTGTATTTCAAGAAACCTTCTTTATCCGCCATATTACACTAATGTTTTTGATTGTTCTAACGCTCTTTTTCTCAATACTTCTTTGTAGTCTCTTGGAATCACCTTGATAAACCGTTCCTTGGTCTCATCCCAGTTTTCCAATAGCTGATCCGCAACCTGGCTAGCGGTAAACTGCTGGTGGCTCTTCAGCGCTTGCTTGATCGTGGCAAAGTCATCTTCGTTCAGGGGATCCAGATCCACCATTTCTTGGTTGATATTCTCCATATTCTCTTTAAAGATATACGCCAAACCTCCGCTCATACCAGCGGCAAAGTTACGGCCTATTTCCCCTAAGATCAGCGCCATACCACCGGTCATGTACTCGCAACCGTGGTCTCCGATACCTTCTACCACTGCTTCCACGCCCGAATTCCGTACGCAGAAACGCTCACCTGCTTTGCCCCGAATGAATGCCTGTCCGGAAGTAGCTCCGTAAAAAGCGACGTTTCCTATAATGATGTTTTCCTCTGCTACGAACTGTGCGTTTCGGCTGGGGTATACGATCAACTTACCACCGGAAAGTCCCTTGCCAAAATAGTCGTTAGCTTCCCCTTCCAGTTCAAAGGAAATACCCTTGGCCAAGAAGCCTCCGAAAGTTTGTCCGGCAGACCCCATAAATTTGTATTTGATGGTATCTTCCGGTAAACCTACACTGCCAAAGATCTTGGAAACCTCATTGGATAGCATGGCACCTACCGTACGATCCACATTCTTGATTTCAAATTTTCCGGTAACGGGATTGGCTTGCTCCAAGGCAGGTAGCGCCTCCTTGATCAATTTCCTATCCAATACACGCTTCAACTTAAAATCTTGATCGATTTGCTTGTAGATACCCACATGGTCTGGCACCTCCACTTTGTGGAAAATGGGGCTAAGATCCAGCTTATCCCATTTCCAGTGATTCAGGTAACCGGTAGCCTTGAGCACATCGCTCTGTCCCACCATCTCGTCGATAGTCCGGAAGCCCAAGGATGACATGATTTCCCGTAGGTCCTCTGCTAGGAATCGGAAAAAGTTCACCACGTCCTCCGGACGGCCCGTAAACAACTTTCTCAGCTCTGGGTTCTGGGTAGCAATACCTACGGGACAAGTATTCAGGTGACACTTACGCATCATGATACAGCCCTCTACCACCAGCGCGCCTGTGGAGATTCCCCACTCTTCTGCCCCTAGCAGGGTAGCGATGGCGATATCCCTTCCGGTTCGTAGCTGACCATCGGTCTGCAGCACCACTCGGCTTCTTAGGTTATTTTTTACCAAGGTCTGATGGGCCTCGGAGAGTCCGAGTTCCCAAGGCAGACCTGCGTGGCGTATGGAACTTAATGGCGAGGCCCCTGTACCGCCATCCGCTCCGGAGATCAGGATCACGTCAGACTGAGCCTTGGCAACACCCGCTGCCACGGTACCCACACCTGCCTGGGACACCAACTTCACGTTGATACGTGCCTTTCGGTTGGCATTTTTCAAATCATAGATCAACTGTGCCAGATCCTCGATGGAGTATATGTCGTGATGGGGAGGGGGCGATATCAACCCCACACCTGGAGTAGAGTGTCTTACCCTACCTATCCAATCATCTACCTTGTGGCCTGGAAGCTGACCACCTTCGCCCGGCTTAGCGCCTTGGGCCATTTTTATCTGTAGTTCGGCGGCGTTGGTCAGGTAGTTGCTGGTAACTCCAAACCTACCAGAAGCAACCTGCTTGATAGCAGACCGTTCCCAGTCACCGTTTTCTTTCACTTCAAAACGAATTTCATCTTCTCCACCCTCGCCGCTGTTACTTTTGGCCCCTATTCGGTTCATGGCGATCGCCAAGGTGCTATGCGCCTCGTGCGAAATGGAACCAAAGGACATGGCACCGGTGGCAAACCGCTTCATGATTTTCTCAGCAGGTTCCACCTCATCCAAAGGCACCGATATACGCTTTTTAAACTCAAACAATCCGCGTAACGTCAGCGCATCACGGGTTTGGTTGTTGATCTTCTCGGCAAACTTCTTGTAGAGTTGGTAATCGTTGTTGCGGGTAGACTTTTGCAACAAGTGTATGGTCTCTGGATTGAAGAGGTGCTTCTCTCCGCGGCGCTTCCACTGATACACCCCGCCTGTTTCCAGTATGGGACTATCGGTCTTGTATGCCGCACGGTGTCTTAGGAGCACTTCTTCCGCCAACTCGTCAAAGGAAATACCGCTTATTCGGCTTACCGTTCCTTTGAAACATCGTTGGATTACCTCGGGACCAAGTCCGATTGCTTCAAATATCTGGGCGCTTTGATACGATTGTAGGGTGCTGATTCCCATCTTGGAAAGCACCTTGAGCAACCCTTTACCAATGGCTGTTTTGTAGTTTTCGAACAATTTCTTCTGAGGCAGCTTTTTGGAAAGCAGCTCTTCCTCGTTCATGGCCACTAGGGATTCGAGGGCCAGGTATGGGTTGATCGCACTCGCACCGTAACCGATGACTGTGGCAAAATGGTGGGTCTCTCGAATATCTCCCGCCTCTGCTACGATGCCTGCCTTTGTTCTGATCTTCTGGTTTACCAGGTGATGGTGCACGGCCCCCACAGCCAGCAAAGAAGGAATTGGAGCAGTGTCCGTACAGCATTCACGGTCCGAAATGATCAGGATATTCTTTCCGTTTTTGATCGCCTCTTCAGCTTCGTTGCAAATTTTATCCAGTGCTTCCAAAAGCCTGCCAGGCTTTCCATCCGCGACGAAGTGTGCCTGAAGTGTATGGGCATGGTACCCCTTCTCCTCCAAGTTACGAAGTTTCTCCAAATCTTCGTTCAGCAACACGGGCTGGGAGATATGTATTTGCTTGGTATGTTTGGGGCTTTCGTCTAGTATATTGTGGCTTTCGCCTATACGGGTAAACAGGGACATCACCAAGCGCTCACGAATGGGATCGATCGGTGGGTTACTTACTTGGGCAAACAGTTGCTTGAAATAATTGGATATGTGCTGACTTTGTTTTGACAGCACTGCCAACGGGGTATCGGCACCCATAGACCCAACAGCCTCGTAGCCTGTATCGCCCATCGGGGCTAAAATCACCTTTAGGTCCTCAGAGGTATACCCAAAGATGGTTTGACGCTTTTTGATATGTTCTGTGGTGTAAGGAAAATTCAGCTCTTTCGGAGCAGGAATAAGCCGCAATTTAAGACGCTGCTTTCTGATCCAGCCTTCGTATGGTTTGTTTTCACACACTTCTTTTTTGACTTCCTCGTCAAAGGAAACCTTACCTTTTTCTGTATCCGCCAGGAGCATTCTTCCCGGACTAACCCTTCCTTTCTTGGTGATGGTAGACTCTCTGATGGGCAGGGCCCCCGCTTCCGAAGAGAGGATAAGTCGATCGTCTGAGGTAATAAAATAGCGTAGTGGGCGAAGACCATTTCGGTCCAAAGTAGCGCCCAATGACTTGCCATCGGTAAACAACAATGCTGCTGGACCATCCCAAGGTTCCATAAGTGACGCGTGAAACTTATAGAATGCCTTGCGGCTTCGGTCCATTGTTTCGTTGTCCTGCCAAGCTTCCGGCACCAGCATCATCATCACATGGGGCAAGCTTCTGCCACTCAAGGCAAGCAATTCCACCATCGCATCCAAGTTGGCTGAATCGGAGTTTTTAGCATTGGTGATCGGCATCAGCATCTGCAGCTCCTCATCGGAAAAATGTACCGACTTCATCAAGGTCTCCTTGGAGCGCATCTTGTTGAGGTTGCCTCGAATGGTATTGATCTCCCCGTTATGCGACAGGTAGCGAAAAGGCTGTGCTAAACGCCAATTGGGAAACGTATTGGTAGAAAAACGAGAGTGAACCACTGCGATTGCTGAGGTCAGCTTGTTATTCTGTAGGTCTTTATAAAAGGGCAGCACTTGATCCGTGCGGAGTTGTCCTTTATAGATGAGCGTTCTACTACTGAAGCTAGCAATATAAAAGGCATCATTTACTCCTGGAATACCCAGGTTAATCTCTCGTGTGGCGTAGTTGCGCAGCACATAGAGCTTCCGTTCCAAGTCAAGATCCACTAGACCATCCCTGTGGCGTACGAACACCTGCTCGATGTTAGGCATCACCTCCAAGGCACCCGAACCGGGCACGGTTTCATCCGTGGGTACTTCTCGGTATCCGATCAGCTCAAAATTAAGGTCGTTGATTATCTTATTGAAATGCTCCTTTGATTTCTTATACAGCTGCCTGTTTCGGGGGAAAAAGACCATCCCAACCCCATAACTGCCCTCCTCCGGCAGGGAAAAACCAAGCCGGTGGGTAACTTCCTTCAAGAAGGAATGAGGCAATTGAATGAGTATACCGGCACCGTCTCCGGTTTTAGGATCACTTCCTCTACCTCCTCTATGCTCCATATTACTCAGCATGAGCAGCGCATCGCTTATCGTTTCGTGACTTTTCAAGCCTTTCACGTTAACAACGCCACCTATACCACAAGAGTCGTGTTCAAAATGCGAACGATATAATCCTTGAATCATTATATTTTTATTTTTATAAACAGGTCTCCAATCAACTTGAATAATTTACAATAAATTTTTCTTTTTTTAAAATCTAGGCATTAAAGGTAACACAAAAATGAAAGAATAACCGATATCAACCGAAAAAATTATGATAATCGGAATTGGTAATCAGGTTAAAAATCTAACCAATTTTTGGGTTTTTTATGATTAAAATGAAAAATACGGTTAATTTTAAAACCGACTTTCTGTGAATTTGTTCCAAATTTCCCAGAGAGATCCATGAAATTCCCGAACTTTAAATATATGAAAAAAATTCAGAAAAAATAATTTTTATCCCCTTGGATTACGCTAACCCCCCGATGCATAAAGCATTCACAAGAGACTGATTTAGGAATGATTGGCGTTGGTTTCTCCTTGAGGATCAATGGTCACTTTTACCTTCTTAATTTTGCGCGTATCTACCGCCAAAACCAAAAACTCAAAATTCCGGTACCTGATCTTGGTACCGTTCTTCGGAAAGTTGGCGTTTAACTCCAATAATAGCCCGCCCAAGGATTCGCTGTCTCCTTTTACCTCGTCAAAAAGCTGTATATCCAAGTCCAATTTCTTGCAAAAATCGTTTAGGGATACTTTCCCCTCAAACACGTAAGTGTATTCATCCAGCTTCTTATAGTTGATATCTTCAATATCGTCAAACTCATCATTTATCTCCCCGATAATCTCCTCGATCAAATCCTCTAAGGTAACCAGGCCCGAAGTTCCACCATACTCGTCCACCACGATTGCCATGTGGACTCTTTTGCCCTTGAAATCTGCCAGCAAGGAGTCTACCTTTTTATACTCCGGCACGAAGAGCCCCTTACGGATCAACTTCTGCCATTCAAAATGTTCGTCCTGATCAATATAGCCTAGGACATCCTTGATATAGAGAATTCCCTTGATGTGGTCGATCGTTTCTTCGTACACCGGGATGCGTGAATAACCACTTTTGTTGATCTTATCCATCAACTCATGAAAATCCATTTCTACATCTACCGCCGTGATATCCATCCTGGAGCGCATCACCTGTTTTACCGACAGTGTTCCAAAATTAAAGATCCCTTTCAGGATATCCTTTTCCCCGATGCTGGAATCGTCTGCGGTAATCTCCAAGGCTTGGTGCAACTCGTTTACCGAAAGGGCATATCCCTTTACTTCTATCCGTTTTTCGATGACGTTGCTAATAGCCATCAGCAATTTAGAGAAAGGGAACAAAATGGTTGAAAAAAACCGAATATACCCCACCATGGACTTAGAAAAAGCTAGTCTGGCGTTATTTGCATAGACTTTAGGTACTATCTCTCCGACAAAAACAATCAGAAACGTGACACCTACCGTCTGAAAAATGATGATGAGCACACCCTTTGCATCGGCTCCAAAAAGGGACCAAGTCAGAAAAGTCGTCAGAGTTACGATGCTGATATTGATCAGGTTATTGAGGATCAAGATGGTGCTTAAAAGTAGCTGCGGTTCGCGTACCATTTTCAATACTTGACGGGAAGCGGGAGAATTCTCCTCTTCAAGGTCTCTGAGGTTTTTGTGGTCTAAGGAAAAAAAAGCGACTTCGGAGCCGGAAACCAGCGCTGAACAAACCAACAGCACTACAAACAAAACCAAATTGCTGAGCAAATAGCCGGTAGATACTGCCTGAAATTCCACCAGGGATAACAAACTCGGGTAAGGGTCGTCCATTAAAGGTTCTTTTTACGTAAAATTAGGCAATAATATTGGAAGTAGAGACAGGCCAACCCGTTGGAAAGGATTCCTAATGCGTTTTTCCTGTCTCCTATCTATCGATAACTCACCTCACTGCCAGGACACTTCTGTTAAAAGGGCAAGTCGTCCATTTCTTCATCCATACTGGTGTCAGGCGCAGCAGGGACCGGCTTTCGCTCCATGCCTGAAGACGGCGCTCCCCCGGAATCACTTTCGCCCCCGGCAGCTCTAGATCCAAGCATGGTAAAACTCTGCACACGGATTCTAACCTTTTTCCGGTTGTTTCCCTGCTCATCCTGCCAGGTATCTGTTTTGATTTTTCCTTCTACATAAATCTGACTTCCTTTGCGTAGGTACTGCTCCGCTATTTTTGCTTGCCCTTCCCATAGCTCCAAGTCGTGCCATTCGGTGTTTTCCACTCGATTTCCATTTCGGTCCTTGTAGGTTTCAGTAGTGGCCAATGTCAGATTTGCCACCACACTCCCGCTTTCCAAATGTCTCACCTCGGGATCTTTTCCCAGGTTGCCTACTAAAATTACTTTGTTTACTCCAGCCATTTTTTTGTTGGTTTAACGGTTGAATAAAAATTTCCCGTTTAAATTTATCAAATTATTTCTGTTCAGTCAAATACCTTAGGATCAGTTTTGGTTTTCCCATTTCTTCCAATTTAGCGGGGCCTACCAGGCTATACCCATACTGCTCAGCCCACTTGGCCAATTCCGTCTCCTTTTCGACTGAAACACGTACGCGTACAAAATCCGCCTTTATCTTCTGATGGCTCAAAAGGTGCTTGAAAGGAGGTACATCCAAAAAGGCCACGATCGGCTTTAGGGATTTTATTTCCTCCAGCAATACGCTTTGATCGGGATCGGGGCGTCTGTCCAATTCCGGTTGCTCATGGGGAAAGTCAACGAGGCCTTTCCATATATCGTTCCCTCTGCGCCTATTAACAACGGTTTTTTCACCGCAGGTAATATGATAGTAATGGAGGTACCTGTTACTTACTTTCGTACGGCCCAGCTTTACAGGCAGTTCTTTTACTTCTTCGTGTCGGAAGGCATAGCAAGCGCCGACCAGGGGACAGGAGTGACAGTCTGGCTTTTGAGGAGTACACTGCAAGGCGCCAAACTCCATAATCGCCTGATTGTAGATATCCGGTGTCTGTCGGGGAATGAGTTCGTTTGCCAGCCTATCAAATTCCCGCTTGCCGGGACCGCTGCTGATATCGGCAGCTATGCCAAAGTACCTTGCCAGGACCCGGTAGACATTCCCATCTACCACCGCCACCGGTTCCTGAAATGCAAAAGAGGCGATAGCCGCAGCCGTGTAGGGCCCTACGCCTTTCAGCTGGAGAAGCTCCCGGTAGGTCTCAGGGAATCTCCCCCCACGCTGACTGACTATCTCTTTGGCGCAGGCATGCAGGTTGCGGGCGCGGCTGTAGTATCCCAGACCCTGCCAGCAGCGGAGCACCTCTTCCTCCGGGGCAGCCGCCAGATCCTGAACGGTGGGGAAACGCTGCGTAAAAACCTCAAAATATGGCAACCCCTGGGCTACACGGGTCTGCTGAAGAATGATTTCGGATAGCCAAATGAAATACGGCTCTTTGGTTTTTCGCCATGGCAGGTCCCGTCGGTTATCCGGATACCACTTCAACAGTTGATTCGTAAAGAGACTGATATTCAAAATTTTCGGTTTTTGATGAATGCCCTAATAAAAGACAAAACAAACTAATTTTGAGCAATATATTTTTTAATTGATTTGGAAGGTGTAAATTTGCACTCCCAAAATTAGTTGGTTAATAGGCAATTATGCCTGGTTTAAAGCAAACATAAATTTTAAAAACAGTGACTAAAGCAGAGGTAATCACAAAGATTTCGGAGAAAACCGGTATTCAGAAGGACGACGTTACTCAGACCGTTGAGGCATTCTTCAAAGTAGTAAAGGACTCCATGGCAGAGGGAGAGAACATTTATGTCAGAGGATTTGGCAGCTTTATCAATAAGAAGAGAGCCAAGAAAATCGCTAGGAATATCTCCAAAAACACTGCTATTGTTATTGATGAACATTATGTTCCTGCCTTTAAACCTTCCAAGACGTTTATTGATAAGATCAAGAACAGCAAGAAGGTAAAAGAACTGGCTCCACAGGACTAAGTGGACGGTAATTTCCAATTGAGCCCATGAAAAAATCCCAGATCATTTTCCTATTGTTCGGCATCGTACTGATCGTCGTGTTGTATTCCCTTCCCATGGTAGTGGTAGACAACCAAAACGAAGGCGTGGTGGACGAGGAAGCTGATCTGGGAAATTCATTTAGTTTCGACAATCAGCACAACTCCTCCCTTACCCCTGAGGCCCAGTCATTGATTGAAAAGCTGAAGGGGGAAATGGAAATAGAGGAAGATAAGGAAAAATTCGCTATATTCGCGGATTCCACTGCATCCATCTATGCGGACCGCGGAAAATTGGACAGTGCGGCTTACTTTTACGGGTTAGCTGCCGACAATGTACCCACGGTAGAGAAAATGGAAAAAGCGGGAAGCGCCTATTACGAGGCTTTCACGTTTGCCATGGATGAAGCGAAAACGACCGCTTTGGCAGGAAAGACCCGGCTATACCTGAATAAGGTATTGGAATCAAATCCGGAAAGGCTGGATCTGAAAACAAAGGTCGCGATGACCTACGTGTCCACTTCTAATCCCATGCAGGGAATAACCATGCTGAGGGATATTTTGGAGCAGGACCCTACGAATGAATCAGCGCTCTACAATATGGGCATTCTGTCCATGCAGTCCGGTCAGTATAAGCGGGCGGCCGAGCGTTTTGAGGATTTGGTAAAACATCATCCTGGAAATGTGCAGGGCCAGTTTTACTTGGGCGTGAGTTATTTCGAGTCCGATCAAAAAAACAAAGCGCGCAGGCAACTGGAGGCGGTGAAGGAACTCACAGATGACGAGCAAATATTGGCAGCCGTTTCCAACTACTTAGAACGAATGTAATTTAAAGTATTGTTAACCCATAAATAGTTAGATTATGCCTTGTGGTAAAAAAAGAAAGAGACATAAAATCGCTACACACAAGCGAAAGAAGAGACTTAGGAAAAACAGACACAAGAAGAAGTGATACGCTTCTTCTTTTTTGAATTAAACAAAAACAAGTTCTTTAACATTTTAAACAAAGGAGACACGATTTGAGCACGGAATTAGTAATTGATTCTTCTCAAAACGGTAGTCGAATAGCCCTTTTAAGGAATAAAAGCTTGGTGGAACTCCACGTTGAAGAGGAGGACAGCAAGTTTAAAGTTGGAGACATTTATTTAGGATCGGTCAAAAAGATTGTCAATGGGCTGAATGCAGCCTTTATAGACGTAGGTTATGAAAAGGATGCTTTCCTGCATTATCAGGATTTAGGTCCGAACATCAACAGCCTAAGCAAGCTTATAAAGCAGATCAAAAATAATGGATACTCCGGCCAAAACCTAAAGGGCTTTGAGAAAGCACCTGAGATCGATAAACTAGGGAAGATTTCCCAAGTGTTATCGAAGAATAACCAAGTCTTGGTTCAGGTGGTGAAAGAGCCTATTTCTACAAAAGGCCCCCGACTATCCTGTGAGCTCTCCTTAGCCGGAAGATTTCTGGTATTGGTCCCCTTTACCGATGCGGTAAGCGTTTCGAAAAAAATCCGAAGCGCCGACGAACGTAAACGGCTTTCCCGTCTTATCACTTCCATCAAACCCGCCAACTTTGGAGTAATCATCCGAACAGTGGCAGAAGGGCAGTCTGTAACCGAACTCGACAAAGATCTGAGAAATCTGGTGCAGACATGGGAAGAAGGGATGAAGAAACTCGTCAAGGCCAAAACCAGAGACAAGGTAATAGGAGAAATGGGCATGGCGTCCTCCATCATCAGGGACCTGCTCAACGAATCATTTGATGCAATCACAGTAGAAGAGGAAGAGGTATACGAGCAAATAAAAGCCTATATCCGATCCATTGCCCCAGAGAAAGAAAAAATTGTTCGGCTTTACAACGGAAAAGCCAAGCTCTTTGAAAGTTTTGGTATTGAAAAACAGATTAAAAGCCTCTTTGGACAGGCCGTCAGTCTACCGCAAGGTGGGTATCTCATCATCGAGCATACCGAAGCCCTGCACGTGGTAGACGTAAACAGCGGAAACAAATCCAATCAGGAAAGTGATCAGGAAAACACAGCATTAAAGACCAATTTGGTGGCTGCGAAGGAAATCGCGAGGCAACTGCGCCTACGAGATATGGGCGGAATCATCGTTATCGATTTTATCGATATGAAGAAAGCCGACAACAAGCGCGCAATCTTCGATGCCATGAAAGAGGAAATGAAAGGTGATCGGTCAAAAAATACCGTCTTGCCACTTACAAAGTTTGGTCTCATGCAGATCACTCGGCAGCGGGTTAGACCGGAAATGAATATTATCACCAAAGAAACCTGTCCCTCTTGCAACGGAACAGGAAAAATACAAGCTTCCATTTTAGTGGCGGATAAATTGGAAAAAGACCTGGATCACATCGCCGTAAACCAAAACACCTCAAAAATAAAAATCGGCCTGCATCCTTATTTGCATGCCTACTTTACCCAAGGGATCATTTCCAAGCGGGTAAAATGGTTTTTTAAATATTTCAAATGGGTTCAATTGATCAAAGACTCTTCCCTACCGGTGACGGAGTACCATTTTCTGAGTGACTCAGGAGATACCATTGAAGTTTTAGTAGCAAACGAAAATAGCGAGTCTGAATAGACTCGCTATTTTTTTTGCCCCAATGCCAAATCCTCAACTAGTTTCTACGATCAAGGTGTCTCAAAACGAAAGGTTACGCGGACATTGTCCGAAATAGTCTGTTCTTCCGCCTGCAACGTAGGCCCTACCCGATCATCTGCCATCTTCATCATCATGGCCTCTGCCCGGTACAGAACAGGCGGAAAAGTAGTACCAGAGGTATAGTCCACCTGATGCACCCTGAACTCAGTGATACCCATGGTCTCCGCAATTACCTGCGCCTGCCGCTTGGCGTCTTCCAACGCCAACTTCAGCAATTCCGTTTCGTATCCTTTGCGTTTGTCCTCTGACACACGAAACTGAAGCTGAAAGCTAAGATCTACCGCCTGTTGCACAGCCTCCATGGCCTTTACCAAGTGATCTCCAGTATCCGTTACCACCACCCGTAATTGCTGGGACGCTACGTAGCCGCTGTCTTTGGAAGTGCCTTTGGTGTAGATACGATTCACATTTACATAATAGTTGTCTGCTGTAAAGGTATAATCCTTAGCACCTGACTTCTTTAACGCATCACTCACTGCTTTAGATTTCTTGTTAAGGGCATTGGTCACGTCAGAAGTTGTCATGGCAGTCTCCGTAAGTGTAAGCAGCAGCACCGCCTCATCAGGCAAGGCCTTCAACTCACTTTTTCCTTCTACCAAAATCTGTTGGGCATAACCCAAAAATACACCCCCAACAAGCAGGGCGGTCAATAGGAGCTTTTTCATTTTCTATTTGTTTAACGATTAGGAATGCTAACGCAAAACCCAAGCCAAATACAGGTTAAATTCCGTTAAAAAAAACTTCCTCGAGCACTAGGCCTTGTGGGGCAGCTTTTGGACTTACAGGGCTGGGCGTAGGATCAACGAATGCTGCCGCCAGAGACTGCACACTCAACTCCCCACGCCCTACCATAAACAAGGCTGCTACCATCCTTCGTACCTGATGCATCAAAAAACCATTGCCGTCCACCCGAAAGACATAGGCATCTTCCCTGGGCCAAAAGGCAACTTTCCCGTCCAAGGGCAAGAGTTCGGAAACATAAATCTCCCGCACAAAATCATCCAATTGCTTGCCATGGGTACAAAAACGACGAAAATCGTGGCGCCCAACGAATAGCGCTGCAGCCTCTCGCATGAGGGCGATATCCAAGCCCCTTCCGGCATAGGCCAACGCCCCACTTTGGAAGGGGTGGGGTTTCTCCCCCAAAGAAAAGTAATAGCCGTAGCGTTTTTTGGCAACATGTTGAATCACATTGAAACTCCGGTCCACTGCCTTCACATACAGCAGGCGTATGTCTGCCGGTAGGTGTTCATTGGAATACTTGAGTAGCTCATCCCAATCAGCTGCTTCCCTGAGGTATATGACAAAGGCACCCTGTAGGCAAGAAACACCGCTATCTGTGCGGCTGGAACCCAGTATCGTGAAGTCTTCATGACCCAGCACATACCGAAAGACGCGCTCAAGCGTACCTTGAATGGTCTTTACCCCCTTCTGCACCTGCCACCCGTGGTAGCGGAGTCCCAGGTACTGAATTCCTATTAAATAAGAAAAAGGGCGTGTCAACATGGCGCAAAACTAAAAAAATATCCTGGGACAATATAGTAAAAAACAATCCAATAGCTATACCGTAAATTGGAGTTAGGCATTTCCAAACAATTCTCTGCCTACACGTTTATAGGATCCCAGAGTCAGTCTAGATGCAAATTGTATATTGAGGACATTATCCATTGATGTTTTCTCAGGAAAGTCCTCACCTAGATCGCTGGTCAACGCTGTATCATCAATTTGTGCCTTTCGACTATTCCATTTTCGAAGATAAGTACAACCAAGTAATATCCCGGCCCCAATTCCTTCACTGAAATAACATATTCGTTGAGCCCCGAGGTTTCCCATTCTGGCAATAGTACGTCTACCAAGTTACCATTGATGGAGAATATGTTAACGCTAAACTTGCTTTGCTTATTATTCACTCTCAAAACAGCTTCCTCAGAAGCTGGATTCGGAAAAAGTTGCGATGCCTTGTGTTGCTCTGCCGAAACTATTTCATTGGATAAAATAACTCCTAGTTGGTCATTGATCGACCTAGGAGGAATACTTGCAAAGAGGTCAACGGTACTGTCGCTTTGCTTGACTATTCCAATGCCGGAAATCGAAGCGCTATCTATAGACGCTCTGAATTCTAAATCAATCATTCCTCCCGATACTTCTATGTCATTGAATTGAAGAACTAACGGGCCGTTGCCTGACTCAGAAAACATATCTAACTGATCTTTCACCTTTTCTCCCTGGATAAATACGTCAAACACGCGCCTACGAAAACCCGAGGTTGTAATTCGTTTACTATAGGTTAGTTCGTTGTGAAAAGTAAATACCCTGTATGTTCCATCAGGAACCGGTATTTCATAATTTACCCGGATACCAAACCGATGCGTTTTAAATAACTCATGCACTCCTGGATCATCAAAGCGGGACGATTTGGATTCACTGAAATAGCCACTTCCCAAATCGGACTCGAAAAGATTATTTTCGTAAACCACTTGCGATCCCCCGGCATTTACAAAATATGAAAAGCCAAAAGAAGGATGTGAAAGAGTTGGAAGGTGTGTTTCCAAATCCTTTTGCACAATAGCCAATCCTGAGATAGTTACATCACCGGAGGAAGCAGTAAGGTTGATTTCGATTTGACCGTTTTCAACCCGAATATCTTCAAATGTCAATATAGTTTCCTTGTTGTTGTTTTCGAGGAAGAGGTCCAAGTCTTCTTTCACGGTAAACCCTTGTATTGCGATAGAAAACACTCGCCTTCCTCTTAGTGCTACCGCATCACCACCTACCGTTTCAGTCTCTTTATGATAGGTTGCGACGGTATACGTTCCGTTTTGGACAGGAATTCTATAAACAACCTTTTCCCCAAATCTTTGACTTTGAAACAACTCGAGTGTGCTGGCAGAACTGCTTTGATTAACCTTAGAACCCGAGTCAAAATACTCCATTTGGAAATCCGACTGAAACTCCTGATTGTCAAAAATGGCCGAGGATGAACTCCCTGTATTAATGAAAACGGCCGTATGAATAGGCGACGGTGGTTCAGTAGTATCCGGGTCCATTGCAATTCCCGTAACCGCAAAATTATTGAACGTTACTCTAGCACCGTCATCTGCCTGCATATCCGGCCCCTCAAACCGGATTCGGAAGACTGCGCTTGGGCTATTGGAAATCACAGATACCTCAGAAAGATCAAACTCAAACTTTTTATATACGTCAAGAAGCTTCGTTCCTTCGTTGGTAATTCCCTCAGAACTAAATGCCCCTGATACGCTGTCCCAATACTCCAAAACTACATGGTCCGCGGCGCCTTCATCCACGGCAGCAAAAGAAAACTTAATACGGTCAAATCCTGTGGTTGGAACCGTAAAATTGAGCAAATTTTCACCATCTTCTGTCCGAAAGGCTTGCTTTACCTGTATACCACGCATACTAACTGACCCGAAAGGCTGGTCCTGGTTAGCTTCCGGATAATAGTTTACAGGAGTTGGTGAATTTCTTCTCTCCATGGATGATTTTCGCCAATTTGGATGTCCGTTTTCAAAAGGATATCCCGATAGAGCAGATTCAAAATGCAGTAGAGCTGGCGTATCAGAATGACTAAAGGTTGATTGAATACTTTCCAAAGGGGTGTCATTGGGTACATTGTTGTCAATCAACCAGAAATACAGTACCTCATGGTCATCTTCTATCGTGTCTTCGGGGACAAAATGTGCTTTTAGACTTACTGTCGAGGTAGGAGCAATCGACAAGGTTGAATCCATGCTTTCCATATCACCCGACCAATGACTAAACTGGAATCCAGGTCTGGGAATTGCTGTCAGGGAAAGGGGAATTCCCTCAAAATATGTACCTGACCAAGGATAAGGGACATCGTTTACACCGGGTGTCTCCGAATCGATTACAGTGTTGTTAATCCTTATGACGCCCTCTTCGTGGTTAGCAACATCGAGATTAACCTGGTGCGTGCCCGCAATATCAAAATACTCCATCAAATGACCTACCTGCTGCTGTGGCCTATTTACTGCAAACGCCTTCATGACCTCAATGCTCTCCTCCCATTGGGTCAAGGAACTCCACCTCACCCTATGGGCAGGAACCTCTGACGCTATCCGAGACGACATTTCATCAATCATAGCATGTAGCCTCTCGGGAACCATAGCCGTGTTGATCAAATCAGCAAATTTATTGATAAATGCAATTTTGAACGATTCTGAAAGCAAGAGTCTTCTAAGGATTAACGTACTCCAAGGATTTGCCCCTCCAGGGTTCGTTGCATGTCGCAAGGTGTTCGATGTAAAGTCCCCGTTCAATCCGAATCCGTGATCTGTGTCGTACATTAACCATCTCCACCTTCCATCTTGCCCTGGAGGTGCCTCTGGAATGTATTGGGAGGTTCGCTTTCGGAATATTCTTACGTTATTATGGGGCCAATCGTCGTTATTAAAGTAAATCTGAGCCACATTATATTCCAAAAAATTATCTATGTCCATCAACGTACTCAAATAGTCGTAGTTCTCTTGTATGGACAAATCAGCGGAAGAAATATACTCCCTCATGGCTAGAAAATGGGAGCTGTCGCCTTCTTCGACAAATGCATTGTTTTCCAAGAGGTCCAAATCTCCTTCCCCAATTCCATAAACTCTTTCCAAGTAATGCTTATCATAACGTTCCCGAAAGTTAGCCAAACCCCAATATTCCCCGTTTATATACACAACTGCTGGACGATAATCATGGGTATCAAAGCTCAGGTGCCTTACGGAAGCGTGCATAAAAGCATCTCTAAAAAATGTCAGATTTCGGTCATTGCCAGAATTCCTCAGGACCAATCTCTTGAAGCTATTATGGATCGAATTTTCAAATATTGGATAGTCAAATGTGTTTTTTTCGTCGTATTCCGATCTTGCATATAAGCGTAACGATTTATTTGCAGGCTGCCTGCTAAATCCACCATGGAGCCGCAATCCAATATTCTGATAAAGTGCTAAATCTTTATCAACGAAAAGCTGAAAACTTGCCCGTTGTTCCGTCTCCTCTCCACCTCTGGCGTAGTTTGCTGGTCTGCCTCCATGGGCAGTTAAGGTTGGGTTCTGCTCCCTCCATTTTACAAAATCCTCACCAGCTACCATAATTCCCTTGTAATAATCAAACAACCCATCTTCATTTAAATTGATCGATACTACCGGCAACGAGTGATCAAAAGAGCTGGTCTGCGAGACAAAATAGGTGAAGGTAGCCGTCTTACTTGAAAAGCCATTCTTATATACCTTCGCTCTAACGACATTTGCCTTTTTATTCAACGAAGAGGGTAGGTACCAAGTGGAATTGTTGTAGGTAGTAGAGATCGCGGAAAGCTTATTTGGCTCGGAAGTCCTATCCACAATCTCCAACGGTCCAGTAAACGTGTGGGAAGTAAAGGTTTGAGTCAAAAATGGCCCCAGCGTTTGTCCTGGATTTTGGGGATACTGATTGACATATTGGTAGGATGTGCCGGAGAGGTTATCGATATCCGGCTCTGAACCATCGACTGTGTAGATAATGGTAGCATCGGCCACCTCGGATGAAATGGTCAGTGTAAAGGGCTCATTATAGTATCCGGAGGGATGTGAAAAAACAGGTGGGGACAATAGTTCTCCGATCCCCTGCGATGCATTGGGAGCGTTTGGTGTAGGCTCTGTAAAAAACTGTAGATTCCCGGTTCCATCTGGTTGTCGACCATAGGAAAGGTTAGCGGGAATTGCAACGGCCGGAATCAAATCAATTAACTGACCCTGGCTATCGGTCAACAAAATATCTTCCCCTGCTGAGTTTATGCTAAAACCTGCGTGGAGCGGCTCCCCTGGTTGAATCTTATCCTTTCCGGATGCCCAAACCAACATGTAGCTTTTTGGCTGAACGATTGTCGCCGGAAACGTCCATTTAAAGGGTGACGATGCATTATCCGAAAGTCCGAATCCGGTCAAGTCTATTTCCTCAGAGCCATAATTAAACAATTCTATCCAATCACTATAGTCCCCATCCTCATCCGCTATAACAGAAGAATTGACTGCCATTATTTCGTTAATTGCGATTGACTGTGCATTCGAAGAAAATATTGGAAATCCAACTAAGAGGATTCTTGCTAAAGTAAAAACATAGGTGAAAATCTTCATGGAAGTGAATTTCAAATTAATACACAAACAATCGCCGTTAATATAATAAAAAATGTTCTACAAATATATTAACAAAAAGGTAATAAACAAGAATAGACCGCCTAATACGTTTACCGCCAATTTCCAAACACCGTTCAGGTTAGATTGCCTATAATCCAATCGCCCTCTTCAAATTTGTACTAAAAAAGAAAATCCCCCGTACTAATTGTGTTCGGGGGATTCGCTTTCGGAAATTTGTCGCTAGGGCCGGATAATAGTCCCGTCAAACTTCCTTACTGTCCAGTTGGAGCGGGTGTGCATGGGGTATTTGGCGGCTAGCTTTTCGTCTATGTCTACCCCCAGACCGGGCACCTCATTCACATACATGTAACCGTCCTTCATGGTGGGCGACCCTGGGAAAATCTCCCGCGACAGATCCGATATCCGTGCCGCCTCCTGAATACCAAAATTCCAAACAGCAAAGTCTATGTGCGCGTTGGCAGCATGACCAACAGGAGAAACATCTCCGGGTCCGTGCCAGGCGGTTTTGATACCATAAAACTCTCCCAATCGGGCCACCTTCATGGCAGGGGAAATACCTCCGATTTGGGAAATGTGGATACGTATATAATCGAACAAACGGTTTACCATGGGTTCTTTGAATTCGTTGATGTTATTGAACAACTCACCCATAGATAGCGGCACAGAGGTCGCATTTCGCAATTCCTTAAACCATTCCATCTGCTCGGGAGAGAACGGGTCTTCGATAAAGAAAGGATGATAGGGTTCCGTACTCTTGACCACGCGAATGGCATCTATGGGGTCTAATCTTTCGTGGATATCGTGCAAGAGCTCAACCTCCTCGCCACATTGCTTTCGAACGGTCTCAAACAACTTGGGAACCGAGCGGATGTATTTGCCCTGATCCATATACTGGTCCGACTCCCTACCAAAGCCTGCTTTCTTGAAATCCGGTTCCTGCGTAAGGCCAGTACCCCCATAGCCTCCCTGCTGGATGCGTACGTATCGGTAGCCTTCCTCCATAAACTTAGTCACGTTGTCTGCCGCTTCTTCGGGCGTGCTTCCACTTGCGTGGGTATAGCACGGGATGGCAAAACGGCATTTCCCCCCTAGCAGTTGATAAACCGGCATATTGGCACGTTTTCCCTTGATGTCCCAAAGGGCTTGGTCCAGTCCGCTGATGGCGTTGTTCAAGACGGGTCCATTTCTCCAGTAGGAACTTACAAAGGCCGCTTGCCACATGTCCTCGATATTATCTACGTCTTTGCCTACACAAAATTCCTGAAGGTACTTTTCAATCGCTGTGATTACTGCAAAGGCGCGCTGTGTGAACGTAGCACATCCCAGCCCATATAGGCCCGGTTCGGAGGTCTCTACCTTTACCACTATCAAATTCGATCCGCTGGGAGCAGTGCCGATTGCCTTGACGTTGGTAATCTTCAGCGGGGGCAATCCCCGCAGGTAGGAGGGTGTTTCTCTTTCTTCTTTGGCATGGGCCTGCTGACCAGGGTATAGGCCCAGCATGCCGGCCATAGATCCCAGTCCAAGGCCTTTCAGCAACTTTCTGCGGGTAGCTTGTTTTGGTGTATTCATTCTAATGGATTTTTAGGTTTACGTTATTACTTGGAAAGATAGCTATTCGTGCATCAAGACCGGAGAACCGAAAAAGGGACAGGCGCTACCAGTCCACCACCGAGCCATCAAAGGGATGATACGTCTCCGGGTTTTTCCAGTCATGGCCGATTTTATCCTGTAAGGCATCCTCATCCAGCTCTACGCCCAAGCCCGGGCCCCGAGGTATCAACACGCTGCCATCAGACTGAAGCTTAAAGGGACTCTTCAGATACCCATCCCCTAGAGATACCTGCTCTTGTACTAGAAAATTGGGAATACTAGCTGCTAGGTGCAGGCCGCAAGCCAGCGAAATCGGTCCCATGGGATTGTGTGGGGCGATGGCTGCATAGTAGGCTTCAGCCATACCGGCGATCAGGCGGCACTCGGTGAGGCCGCCCGCATGGCAAATATCCGGCTGAAGAATACTTGCAGCTCCCTTTTCCAGAATCTCCCGAAACCCCCATTTGGTAAAAATCCGCTCACCAGTGGCAATGGGCAAGTGGGTGCCACGGGCAATATCGACCATTACATCTACGTTTTGCGCTTGGCAGGGCTCTTCGATAAACATGGGCTGGTATGGCTCCAGTTCACGGATCAGTAGCTTGGCAGTCTGTGGGGAAATCGCTCCGTGAAAATCTATCCCAATATCCATTTCAGGACCTCCTGCCTCACGCAGGGAGGCAAAGTTATCTACCGCATATCGGATAAAGGCCGGGTTCTCTACGATTCCTGCAGGCTGTCGTTTTGCCACCCCCGTTTTTATAACGGTATATCCTTCTGCCTTTCGCTTTTTCATGTCTTCGGCATTGCTGGCGCGCCCGTAAATACGGACACGGTCTCGTGTAGGTCCCCCGAAAAGCTCGTATACCGGCACACCCAAAAGTTTGCCTTTGATGTCCCAAAGTGCCTGATCGATACCGCTAAGTGCTGAGGTCAGTATGGGGCCTCCCCGGTAGAAAGCATGCCGGTAAATGGCCTGCCAATGGTGGACCACCTGACGTGGATCTTTCCCAATGAGGTAGGGTTCTATCTCCTGAATGGCGGTTTGGATCGTCAGGGCTCTGCCTTCCAGCAGGGGTTCGCCCAAACCCACTACGCCCGCATCGGTATGGATCTTTAGAAAAATCCATCGAGGCTTTACGAGAAAGGTTTCCAAACGAGTAATCCTTACCTCACCGAATTTGGCAGATGTAGGTGCTGGTGCCTCGGCATAGGAGGACAATGGCAACAGCAGGCCTGTGCCCGCCAATCCCAAAACAGACTGAATGGCCGCTCGGCGGGAAGATTGCATTGACGGTTTTGATTTTTTGGGCTTCATTGTGATCTTTGGGTTTTCTTAGTTTAATATGGAATGGTCTTTTACTTTTCCCGAGTAGTTGGAAGACTCCCCGATTTTCAGCTGAGCCTTCATCAATAATTTGATTTTCTCCTCTTTATTGTTTTCGATTCTGTCTAATAATATTTCTACAGCTTTTTTGCCTAATGCGGTCAAAGGCTGTTCTAGGTAAGTAATTGGACACTCGTAGAGTTCGAAGCTCTCGGCCTGGCCATAACTTACAATAGCTAGTTCACTAGGTATCTTCACCTTTAATAAACGTATTGCCTTTAACCCATTTATTGCTAGTCGATAGGTTCCAAAAATAATTGAATCGATCGATTGCGAATCATCAAGCATGCTTTTGATCGTTTCATACATACTGGTCTCGACTTCGTCAAATTTCAAATCTCTGGTCCATCCTGGACTTACTTTAATACCTGCTTGCCTCATGGCGTCCCATACACCTCTTTTACGCTCCTTCATGTGAAAGAGCTTTGATTCATAACCTATAAATCCAATACGCTTGAATCCATTCTGCAGTAAGTGCTGGGCTGCACTGAACGATGCCTGGTAACTATCAATAGAAACAAAGTCTGTATCAATTTCAGGAAAGTAACGATCCAATAGGACGAAAGGAATTTTACGTCTTTGCAAAGACTTAATTTGATCGGCCGAACCCTCTGTTGAAACAATGATCAATCCATCTAATTGCCTATCAATAAACACACTCAAAAGGTCTCGAAATTTATCGGAACGCTCATCAGAACTTCCAATGATAACTGTATAACCTGAGTCTTTAGCCTCATTTTCTATTTCTCTCGCAATAGAAGCAAAAAATGGGTTGGCGATGTCAGCGATAATCAGCCCAATTGTGAAGGTTTTTCCACTTCGGAGACTCTTCGCTACAAAATTGGGAGTATAGTTAAACTGCTTCGCTAGCTCTTTGATTTTCAGTGCAGTTTCGGCTCCAACTCTACTTTCCTTCTCTTTTCCGTTTAAAACATAGGAAACAAGGGCCGTCGATACACCGGCCTTCTCGGCAATATCTTTTAGTGATACCTTTTTTCTTCTTGCCATATAGTTTTCTAACATCACATGAGAAATCAATATATGACACAAATTTTTAAAAACTAAACTACTTACCAACAAATCCAATCTCATATTGCATCACATAAAACTGCTATCTCTGAAAGTATCTCATTTGCACAGCGTCTCTCAAAACCAATTTGAATATGTCTCCGAAATGAATAGTACTTCTGGTAATCCCGGCATTTGACTATTCAAATGCCGGGAACCTAAACCAGCATTTTTAGAAGGATATCAGCCTATGGCCTATCCCACCACACCCTTCTATCCAAATTATTGGGGCCCTGCCTCGAAAGCGCGGACTGAAGATTTGCGTTGTTTACCACTCTTTCACTGTCGGGATACGGCATACTTCTAATAAAATCCCCCGTTATTTCCGCACCCGCGTAAGGATTTTTTTGCAAAAGGGGATAGCCGCTCCTCCTAAAATTTGCAAACAACTCTGTTCCGTCTAAGAAAGAAGCAATCCAGTATTCGGTATTTATTTGCTCTAGTTCTCTCCCAGTCATCAACGGATTATTTGCTATATATGAAACGATATCCGCTTCTGAAACGGACGCATCGCTGTCGTATTGAGCCATTTGTTCCATATTGGCCCGGATAGCTGTGGCAAAATAGATACTCGGATTGCCCTGAACCCACCCGCGTACAGCGGCCTCAGCGAGTAATAACTGCGTTTGGGCAAATGTGACGAAAAACTGCGGTGCATCGATTTTCAGTACTGTATAGATATTTGCTTGGGAAAAATCCCATAAACTAACGACTCCGTTTGCCGCTAGAACAGTGTTAATCGACACATCATCATGTCCCATCGGCATTCCTATTTGTAGGGCAGGATCTCTGGTGATTCGGTTGACCGTTTGTGTAGTACCATTCGTTGCACCGACGTGCCGTATTGAAATCGATCGTAGTCGGGGATCGTTGCTGTCTTTGAGGTGATTTACAAAAGGTGCTGTCAAATAATAGTTTGCCTTTTCCCTAGCACCCAAGTGGACACCGATATGATTATTAAAAACAGAGGTATTTCTCAAAACGGCATTCTCACTGTTTGCGCTAATCAAACCGCCGGCAACTGCCTTGGTCACAAAAAGCTGCGCCCTCGCTGGATCGACCTTAGTAAGCCTCATAGCCGCTCGTAGCATCAATGAATAACCAAACTTACGCCATTTTTCAACACTTCCTCCATATAGAATTTCACTGCTTGCTGTTGGATTCGATGGGTTGAGTGCCGCTGTAGCTTCTTCTAATTCTTTTAGTATGTCGGCATATATGGCTTCTTGTGTGTCGTAAACAGGATCTACAATCTGATCAATAAAGCCACGACCTCCTTGAAAATACGGTACGTCACCGTAATTATCGGTTAATACCATAAACGCATATGCTTTCCAAATCCGGGCTGATTGGTGCAAATTAGCAAATAATGGATCCTCCCTACTTTTTTCAACCGCATCAACAATGTTCTTTAATGCGTTTCGGTAAGTATTCTGCCAAATAATCTGTGAATTTGAAAGATTCAATTGGTTATAATTTGCTCCGGCCAACGAACTACCAAACGGAGTGATGATCTGCTGAACGATCCCAAAGTTATAAGAAAGGTCCTGAAGTGTCTGCGTGCCTTCCCGGTATCGCATATCAAGGATTCCTTGATTCAACAAGAACAACGGACTCAACGACGTCGGGTCGACCCTGTTAGTATTTATATCGTCAAAGTCCTGGTCGCAGGCTAGGGTAAGTAGTGTGACAACGGTAATCAATGTATAGTTAAATAGCTTTTTCATGATTTCAGAATTTTGCATTTAAATTAAATCCGATACTTCTGGTAGGAGGCAATGCCGGCCAAAAATCGAGGCCGTTGGCATTATCAGATGTCACAGATACATTCTCAGGATCCATGTTTTCGGTCCACTTCTTTATTATTGCGACATTATTTGCCACACCACTTAGTCTGAGTCGTTTTATAAAGAGGTTTTGGGGTAGGTGCTTGCTTAAGTCATAGCTAAGTGATATCTGACGCAGCTTCCAAAACCCGGCGTTACTCACCCAATCCTCATTTATTCCCAGTACATTGGTTGTTTCGTAAAAAGGTTGGATCAAAGACCGGGTAGTGTTGATTTCTCCATTTGGATTAACTCCACCTCCAATGACGAAGCCTTCTGCCCTTCCATCTAGTGTATTTTTATGCAGGCCATGTCTGAGATAGTTTTGGTTTCTTCCTGCGATCATTTTGTGTCCGAGCTTAAAATCAACTAGCGTAAACAGACTTAATCCCTTCCATGTAAAGGTATTGGTTATCCCACCAAAATACCGAGGGAGGACCGATCCTACGTTTTGAGGTTGATCGTTCCGCATAGGTCTGCCACTGTTGGCGTCGAAAACCATCCTGCCCTGGCTATCCCGCAAGTAGGTAAAGGTGTACAGTTGTCCTATAGGGCGACCCACTACCTGTCTCAGTATGCGGCCGCCTCCATCGCTAACCGTTATCATGGTGTCGGCATCTGTCAATCCAAGCTTAAGGACTTCAGATGTATTATAGGTAAGATTTACACTGGCATCCCAAACAAAAGATTTCGTTTTAATAGGAGAACCGGAAACCAGCATCTCTATACCCTGATTCATACTTTGTCCAATATTCACCAACTGATTAGTGAAACTGGAGGCATCAGATATTTGTGTAGCCAATATCTGATCGTTGGTAATTTTTCTGTAGTAGGCAAAATCAGTGGTAATCTTTTCGTCAAAAAGCCTTAATTCCAACCCAAACTCCATCTCCTGCACCCGAAGCGGTCTAAGGTTTGTATTTGGCACCGTAGAAGCATTAACCCTACCTATCGGAGATGGTAAACCATCGGGATTTGGAAAAAGGTTATTATCGACCGCATAAAACAATGCATTGGAATAAGGAGCCACGTTGTCATCGCCAACTTCTGCATAAGCTGCTCTAAGCTTACCAAAATACAGCCATTCGGGAAGGCTGTTGAAAGCTTGGCTAAACACGAAACTGGTCGATACCGAAGGGTACATGATACTCCGGTTTTGCGGAGCCAATGTTGAAAACCAATCGTTTCTGGCTGTCAGGTTAAGAAATAAAAACTCTTTATACGAAACTTCTCCCAGTCCATACAGTGAGTTGATTTTCCTTTCTGAAAGGCTGTAAAGTGGATCTTTCACCCGGCCGTTCATCACGGTATACAAATTTGGGATTACAAAATCCCTAACTGCTACACTATTGTATTCCATGCGTACGAACCGTTGGTTTCCTCCAAAAGACATGTCGACTTTAAAATCTCCAAATTCCCTATTCGCCCCAATCAAAAAATCATGGTTTGTCTCCCGAAACCGACGGGTATCCTGTGCGAAAGTGCCATTTACGAAACCAGCAGGAGCCGCGGGGATGGGTGCATAACCATTTGGTGTATTGTAATCGTTATCTCTCACATAAAAATCCATAGACAGGCGCCCCATGGCATAGAGCCAAGGAGTTAAATTGTAAGTAAGGGAGAGATTGCTTATCAAACGATCTCGTTTCACGTTATCAAAGCGCTTGGTGGTGGAATAATAAGGATTGTTTCGAACCAAGAACCTGGACATTACTATCTCTCGTCCGTCCGGATAGGTTATATTGTTCCTCAATGCTTCAAAAGGCATAGAATTAGCGAGTGTCATAACGACAGTTGCAGTAGAAAAATCCTGAGCATTAACCTGAGGGGGATTTTGGTTTCTTTCGTACGAATAATTAGCGTTACCTGCTGCAACCAGTTTGGAAGTTATGTTTTGTGAAAACCCCAAATTGATCGTCTGTCTGTTCAGCTTCGAATTTGGTACGATCGCTTTGTTGTCAATATTTGCAAACGATAAACTAAAGCCTCCATTATCACCGCTATTAGATACTGTCAATGTATTGGTCCAATTGGTACCGACGTTATAAAACTGTCGAATACGATTAAAAACCGGCTCGTAGGGCCATACTTCGTTATCAAACAAAACTTGAGTCATTCCGGGCTGAAAACGTTCACCAAAACTCCAAACACCAGAAGTCGGAAATGGACTCGTGGGCCTTACACCTCCTTCTCCCTGCCCATACTCATATTGAAAATCGGTAAAGTCTAGTGGTGTGTCGGTAGTGAAATTCGAATTAAATTCTACACCCAACCCCTTCACACTGTTTTTTGACTTGGTTGTTATCATTATCACACCGTCTTTTGCCCTAGATCCGTACAAAGCACCCGCCGTTGCCCCTTTCAAGACGGTTAGTGTTTCTATATCATCTGGGTTGATACTTAATAGCCCATCACCACCATCTGAGTTATTCATCTGACGATTCCCAAAATTGCCTCCCAAAGAATAGTTTGAGTTATCCATGGGAACGCCGTTAATTACAATCAACGGATTATTCTGACCACTAAAGGATGATTGCCCTCTGATTCGAATTTTACTGGTACCGCCAGGCCCAGTTGACATCGAGGAAATATTAACTCCTGCGATCTTTCCCTGCAAAGCATCTGCAAAATTTGGTGTTCTATTCTCATTAATCGACGCACCATCTAACGTGGTAGTTGCAAACCCAAGCGTCTTCGCCTCTCTTTTGATACCTAACGCTGTAACGATGACTTCATCTAGGCCGATATCACTGCTTGTTAAGGTAACATTGATTATACTCCGATTACCTACTTGGACCGTTTGGCTTTGATATCCGATATAAGAAAACATCAGACTTGCACTTGGATCTGTGCCGATCGAATACCTGCCCTCCAAATCCGTTATAGTACCCTTTGAGGTACCCCCAACGACTATACTGACACCTGGTATAGACTGTCCATTGGTGTCCACCACTTGGCCTGATACATTTATTTCCTGTGCAAATCCATACCCGCACACAAATGGGATCAGAGCAATAAGTAACAAACTGATTTTCATAATAATTTTTATTTGGGTTATTGATAATTATTATACTTTTTTAATATCTAAATACTAAAAAGCCATTTTCTTGGTATCGATTCATAATTTAATCGATTAAGCAACTAGTCACTAAACACCATACATACCTGTGCAGTGAACTGAGGTCACTGTTAAAATCACCTGATTGTCATTGCATACCAAAATTGCTTAATCGTTTAACCAATATAAAACTTATATTTTTATTTTCAAATTATTATCAGTTTTTTCTACTGCATTTATCGAATACTACAAACTATTAAGCTATTTGATTTTATATTATTGGATAAAAATACCTATATTTAAACGTTTTTCAAAAAGCAAAAATATTGATTTTTTAATATTTTTTGACTTTTTACTCTAAACATATTTTACACTGGGGCAGGAATCTGCTCAAGGCAAATTCCTGCCAAAAAATATATCTTACCAATTGTGTATAGACCCATCTGGAGCCAATAGAAAAGGGTGGGGGTATTTGGTGTTTTCGGTGACCTCAAATTGAAAGTCGGCCTTTGCGGGATCAAAAACAACCCCTAGCCCCGGTTGGGGATTCAGGTACATCTTTCCCTCCCGGAAGTTTAAGAAGTCTGAATTAAAGTACGCGGGTTGTTCCGGTTCCCCGCCTGCAAGCTCTATCATACACCGTGTAGGGCTAGATGAACCCAAGACATGGACTAGAGCGGCCGTCGATAGGGGTCCCGTAAAATGCGGAATGATACCGACATAATGCGTCTCAGCAATAGCCAGGATCTTCTTCAGTTCACCGATACCTCCTGTGTTGGGCAGAGTCACCCGGCTGTAATCGATCAGGTGATTTTCAATCAACACATTGGTATCCCACCGATCTCCAAACTGCTCCCCTACGGCAATGGGTACCTTGGTCATGCGCCGTATCGTTCGATAAACCTCGGGATTTTCGGACCGGATGATATCCTCCACAAAGTATGGCTCCAACTTTTCGAGGGCATCGCAAATTTTGATGGCCTCGGGTGTGTCAAAGCGGGTATGCAGGTCCACGGCCCAATTGCCGCTACCGCCTACGGCTTTGTCGAGACGCTCGCATTGATCGATGGTCTTTTTGGCATGCTCATAAAAATCGAATCGTTCCTCGCCGTTGCCACCTGTGGGACCAATGCGGTAACACCGCAAACCAGCCGCCAGACAGTCCAAAGCACGCCCCTCCATGGTCGTGGCCGTGGAGTTTCGAAATCCCGTCGCGTAGCACTCGACAAAATCCCTCGTTTGACCTCCCAGTAGGTCATAGACCGGTACGCCCAATGCTTTGCCTTTTAGGTCCCACAGCGCCATCTCAATGGCTCCCAGTGCATGCAGCTTTTCCCGGCCTGGAGGGTAAAACATACTGCGGTAGGCGTGCTGCCAAATATGCTCTACACGGAATGGATCCTCTCCGATGATCATTTCCGCGATTTGCCGGATCATGTCGTTACTGCCCCCTTCACCCACACCGATCAAGCCGGAATCTGTTTCTATTTCTACAATTCCACGGGCTTGATTAAACAAAGGTTTGTTATACCCCGGTGCAGCGTAATAGCGGATTCTACGGATTTTGAGGTCCGAGGCCTCAAAAGCATTGACCGAAGATACGATCCCAGTGGCCATGGCAGCCGCACCCATAGCCCCCAACTTTATAAATTTTCTTCTTTTCATAAGCAGAAATATTTAAGATATACGATTAATTCAAACATAAAACGCTCTTAATATTCTATTTTTTATCAATAAAAACAATTATTATTTTGCAAACCGAGCTCTGAAATGAAGCGAAGACAGCTTATATTTTAACATCTATTTACCTATAAAGCACTGACTATTTATTTATCCGCTTAATCCAGCCAAGAGATCTCTATCCCAGGGAAAAACAAGACAAATTCGGATTCTTCTAAAATCAAAAAGGAACCGATGCACAATAATGCTGCGGTTCCTTTTCGGTATTGTTCCTGACTATTAACCAGGATTACGCTGAATTCAGACTTCTTAACCAAGACCAGATCAATTCGGGATCATTCCATGTGGGTCGATCACAAACTTCTTGGCAGCGCCCCCATCAAAATCCTTGTATCCCTGCACCGATTGCTGCAGCGAAATAATCTGAACATTGACTGCCTTGGCAATTTGCACTTTGTCGTAGAGAATCGCGTTCATTAGCTGACGGTGGTACTTCATCACCGGACACTGCCCTGTATGCAAGCTATGGGACTTCGCCCAACCTAACCCCAGTCGTATACTTAAGCTTCCAATTTTCGCCGCCTCATCCACCGCACCGGGATCTCCGGTGACATACAATCCGGGAATACCGATACTGCCTCCTGCACGGGTAATGTCCATCACGGAGTTTAACACGGTAGCTGGCATTTCTTTGCTGGCATCCGCACCGTGGCCCCGAGCCTCAAAACCCACACAATCCACTGCACAGTCCACCTCAGGCACGCCCACGATCTGTGCGATCGCTTCATCCAGCGGCGTTTCCTGACGTAGGTCAATGGTTTCACAGCCAAAGCTGCGCGCCTGCTCCAGTCGCTCGGGAATCATATCCCCCACGATCACTACCGCTGCACCCAGCAAATGACAGGAAACTGCACAGGCCAAACCAACCGGCCCGGCACCCGCTACATACACGATGGTACCCGGACCCACGCCGGCAGTCACTGCCCCATGAAATCCAGTAGGAAAAATATCTGAAAGGAGGGTGAGGTCGCGGATTTTCTCCATTGCCTGATCGGCATCCGGAAACTTCAACAGGTTAAAATCGGCATAAGGTACCATCACGTATTCTGCCTGACCACCGACCCAGCCACCCATGTCCACATACCCGTAGGCTGCACCGGGACGGGCAGGGTTTACATTCAGACAGATGCCTGTTTTTCCTTCCTTGCAATTACGGCACCTTCCGCAGGCAATGTTGAAGGGTACCGAGACCAGGTCCCCTACTTTGATAAATTCTACATCTCGGCCGGCCTCAATCACCAGCCCGGTGATCTCATGGCCCAAAATAAGACCCTCGGGGGCGGTGGTCCTGCCGCGGACCATGTGCTGATCACTGCCGCAAATATTGGTGGAAACAATCTTTAATATGACCCCATGATCACACTTTCGGTTGCCCAAGGCGAGCTTGGGATAATCAATTTCACGCACCTCTACTTCTCCGGGACGTACGTAAGCTACTCCGTGGTTTTTACACATTTTTCTGTTGGGTTTAACGAATTGACGACCTATACCAGCCGGTTAAGAGCAAAACAAAAACACTCCATCCGATCTGGAATGGGTTAAGCTAGAAAAAAAACACCGCAACTCTGTGGCAATCAGATAGGAATCAAAAAAAAACCACCTTGGGGGTTAAAATCTCCCAAGGTGGTGGTGTCATTTAAGGGAAAATGGTCGACAACTAGGCGTTGATCCAAGCCTCCACTTCCTCTTTCGTGGGGTTTGCGGCGTCGAGCTTCAGTTTCTTACGCCGCCCACAAACATCGTTAAACAGCTTATTGGCATCTTGGGATTTTAGCTGCTCAATGGTGTGGATGTTCAGATCCCGCAGGGCCGGAATCAGCCCGGCATCTACCCCGAGCGCCACAAAATCTTCATCCGTTGCAATTTTGACTTTCTTCTCAGGCTTCATTTGTGGAAAAAACAAAACTTCCTGAATCGTGTGCTTATTGGTCATCAGCATGCACAATCGGTCTATACCTATCCCCAATCCCGAGGTAGGTGGCATACCGTATTCGAGTGCCCGCAAGAAATCTTCGTCCATGGCCATCGCCTCATCGTCTCCCCGCTCGGCCAGCTTCAACTGATCCTCAAAGCGCTCACGCTGATCGATGGGATCGTTTAGCTCGGTATACGCATTGGCAATTTCTTTTCCGTTTACAAATAACTCAAATCGCTCTACCAGGCCCGGCTTGTCCCTGTGCTTCTTTGCCAATGGCGTCATTTCGATGGGATAGTCGGTGATGTAGGTAGGCTGAACGAGGTGGGCCTCCACTTTTTCGCCAAAGATCTCGTCGATCAGCTTGCCCTTACCCATACTACCGTCTACCTCTATGCCAAAATCTGCACATACGGTGCGTAGTTGGGTTTCATCCATGGCGCTCACATCCACGCTGGCATATTCTTGGATAGATTCAAACATGGTCAGTCGGCGGTAGGGTCCTGCAAATTCAATCAGGTTTTCTCCTACTTGCACCTGTGTTGTGCCCAATACCGACTCGGCGATCTTACCCAACAGGTCCTCTACCATTTCCATCATCCAGTGGTAGTCCTTGTAGGCCACGTAGATTTCCATGGAGGTAAACTCTGGATTGTGGGTTCGGTCCATACCCTCGTTTCGGAACATCTTGCCTATTTCGTAGACCCCCTCAAAGCCTCCTACGATCAGGCGCTTCAGGTATAGCTCGTTGGCAATTCGCAGAAACAACGGAATGTCCAGCGCATTGTGGTGCGTATCAAAAGGCTTGGCTGCTGCCCCTCCGTGTACCTGTTGTAAAATAGGTGTCTCCACTTCCAACCAACCCCGATCATCGAAGTACCGCCTCATCGCAGAGATGACACGGGACCGAGTGATGAAGGTCTGCTTTACCTCCGGATTTACTACCAGGTCCACATAGCGCTGTCGGTACCGAAGCTCTGGATCTGTAAATCCATCGTACACATTTCCCTCGTCGTCCCGCTTGACTACCGGCAATGGCTTGATGGATTTTGACAGGAGTGTAAGTTCTGTTACGTGCAGGGAAATCTCCCCGGTCTGCGTGGTAAATATGTACCCCTTAACACCGATAAAGTCTCCGATTCCCAACAGCTTCTTAAACACGGTATTGTAAAAACTCTTGTCTTCCCCGGGACAAAGGTCATCCCGTCTGAGGTATATCTGAAGCCTGCCAGTAGCATCTTGAATCTCCCCAAAGGACGCCGAACCCATGATCCTACGGCTCATCAGCCTACCTGCGATGCTGATGCTTTTGTAATCGTTTTTACGGTTTTCGTAGTTCTGATGGATATCTGCTGCCGTCACGTTTACCGGAAAGGAGATGGCCGGATAGGGGTCTATGCCCATCTGCATCAACGCTTCGCGGTCTTTGCGGCGCTCTATTTCTTGTTCGCTTAATAATTGCATATCGCTGGATTAATTTTTACCAATGGTTGGGAAGCTGGATCGGGCCTTTTTCCGCCGAGCCAACTCCTGCTTTATCTGTTTGTATTCCCTGCTTCGCTGTCCCGCCATGCCCGAATTTTCTTCCACCCTGCGGCTAAGGTAGGGCAGCACTTCCGCTACCGGTCCATAGGGAAGGTACTTGGCCGTATTGTAACCTGCCTTCGCCAGATTAAAGGAAATGGCGTCACTCATTCCGTAAAGCTGGGCAGCGTACACGCGTGGATCGTTGCGTTTCATGCCGTGCAGATCCACCAATTCGGAGAGCACCTGATTGCTGAGTTCGTTGTGGGTGCCACTCACCAGAAAGATGCGCTGTTTGTTATTGATGCAAAACTGTAGGGCACGGTCGTAGTCCCGGTCAGTGGCCTCCTTGTCCGGCTGTATAGGAGATGGATAACCTTTCTCCTTGGCACGTTCCCGCTCCTTTTCCATGTAGGCTCCCCGCACTAGCTTAGCCCCCAGGAAATATCCCTTTGCTACCGCATCGTGGTGAGCGTCTTTCAACCGCCGCAACATATCGTGCCGGTATAGCTGAAAGGTATTGTACACGATGGCAGTCTCCCGGTTATACGTCGCCATCGCCGACAACACCCACCGATCGATCACATCCTGAAACCAGCTCTCTTCACCATCTACCATGATCCGTACGCCGGCTTCGGCAGCCGCGGCAAAGATTTCGCCAATGCGCTTCTCCGCACGCTGCAGGGCTTCCGTTTCTGCCTGATCCAATACCTCTCCTGCCTGCACCTTGGTAAGCACATCCACGTTAGCGATTCCCGACACCTTAAATACCGCAAAGGGCAGGTGTGGATTCCCACTTCCTTCGCGGATAGTCTGCAAGATTTGCGCCTTGGTCGCCTCAAAGCTGGATAATTCTTTCTTTCCCTCTACCGAGTAGTCCAAAATGGTCCCTACTCCATAGCTGGCCAGTTCCTGTATACGGGGGCGGCAAGAGGCGATATCCTCTCCCCCACAGAACTGTTCAAATACCGTGCTTTTGATCAGCCCTTGGATAGGAAGTCCCCACTTGAGCCCCCCGTTGGCCAACTTGATGCCCATGTGCAGCCAGAAAGGGTAATGCATGAGCTTGAAGAGCAGCCGCATCTTTTTCAGTGTCGCGTCCGACCTATGTGCAAAGGCTACGGACGTATTTTCAAAAGAAACGTTGGGTTTTGGCTCCATCCTGATTTTTCAAGCTGCAAATATATTAAAAAAACAGGTAAGCACGGGCTTTTGTTTGTCCATTTTGATGAGACAGAAGCTGCTAATGACTAATCCTGTAACCTATCGAACAGGCGTGTTTTGGCGATATTGCCATAAGAATTCCACCACCGGAATCTCCATAGAAATAAACAGAAATAATCTTACTAATCCGTATCAGGGGAAACCTACCGGCTACAGCCACCTGATTGTAAAACTAAGATAACAACGAAAGGAAAACGCACCTTACACTTAAATTGGAGTTTGTGAATACCAGATGGAGCATTCTTTCATTCGATCCATCACATATCAAGACCCGCAAAATAGGGTGAAATTAATTTTTAAATCAAACAGTACCAATAACCGCCTTTCGGGGCTGTTTTTAACGGTCTATGTTCCAGTAGTTGAGGTTTTGTAGTAGCGTAAGGAAATAATTGATGTAATGGTTTTTTTTCATTTACCGCACAATGGCCTCATCTTGAAATTCGGTTTCAACTGCCTGCAAGTCCTTTACAAAAACCTAGAGAGTGGTAATTAAATGCAGGTCAATCAATCAAGGAATTCAAACATAGTTCCAGTTGAAATCGAGCATGACTTAGCCGTCACATACTGGGATGCCCCGATAGCTCGGGGAAACCATGCGACCTGCCAGCCGGTAGGCAGGGATTCCATCCCGATAAACCGGGACAAGTTGTGACCGCTGAAAAACAATTATAGACACATGAAAAACGAAAGCCCTCAATTAAGCCAAACACACCTCAACGGTGAAGTCTATTACCAGATTTCCAACATTGATAAAATGCGGCCATTTTTTATGAGTATCATCAGCAACTCCAACCATTGGCTGTTCATCGGTAGCAACGGTGGTTTGAGTGCCGGAAGAAAGGACCCTGATAATGCCCTATTCCCCTATTACACGGATGATAAAATTATTGAATCTGCTGAGATAACAGGTTCAAAAACCATTTTGAGGGTACAAAAGAATGGTAAAGTGCATGTATGGGAACCTTACTCCATCCATTTTGCAGACCACTTTTACCTCACGCGTAACCTGTATAAAAACGCCTTCGGCAACAAAATTCTTTTTGAAGAAATTAACCACGATTTAGGCCTCACCTTCCAATACCAATGGTGTACCAGCGATCGCTATGGCTTTGTAAAGACCAGCAGGCTAATCAACGAAGAACCAACCGAAACTTTCGTTTCACTCATAGACGGAATCCAAAACATAATGCCCTATGGCGTGGGCAGTGCCTTGCAAAACCAGCGAAGCAATCTGGTCGATGCCTATAAAAGAAGCGAACTTGAGAAGGAAAGTGGCTTGGGCATTTTTGCCCTAAGTGCCATTATCGTAGACAAACCAGAACCCAGTGAGGCGCTAAAGGCCACGGTGGCCTGGTGCTTGGGGCTGGAAAATGCACAGCATCTCCTCTCTTCCATTCAGCTGAAGGCTTTCAGAAACGGCGAAAATGTGAGCCAAGAATCCGATATCAAAGCGGAAAAAGGGGCCTACTTTATCCAAAAGGAACTAAAACTAGCGGCCAAAGAGAAGAAAGAATGGGTGTTGGCCGCAGATATCAACCAAAACGCCTCCCAGATCATCGCCCGGACCAAATCCATCCTCCAGGATCCCCACCTGATGGACAAGGTCAAACAGGATATTGAAGCCGGGACACAACAGCTTATGAGGTTGAATGCGGCAACGGACGGCTTCCAGTTGACTTCCGATCCGCTGAAGGATACCCGCCATTTTGCCAATACCCTATTCAACATCATGCGGGGTGGAATTTTTGACAACAACTACCAGATCGAAAAAGCCGACCTTTTAAACTACCTCGCCAAGGCGAACTTCCAACTCTTTGAGCGGCATAAAGAGACCATCAAGGGTTGGCCCCACCAAATGTCTCTCACTGAACTAAAACAACTGGCGCAGCAACTCGAAGACAAAGACCTAAAGCGGCTGTTGGTTGAATACCTGCCACTCAAATTTAGTCGGAGGCATGGCGACCCTAGCCGTCCTTGGAACCATTTCTCGATCAATACCCGCAACGAAGACGATGGTACAAAGGTGCTGGATTATGCAGGCAACTGGAGGGACATTTTTCAGAACTGGGAAGCGTTGGCTTATGCCTACCCAGCGTTTATCGACGGCATGATTTTAAAGTTTTTAAATGGCTCCACCTTTGATGGGTATAACCCCTACAGGATCACAAAACACGGGATCGATTGGGAAAAGATAGAAGCAGACGATCCCTGGTCTTACATCGGATATTGGGGAGACCATCAGATCGTTTATCTGTTGAAATTTCTGGAGTTTTCAGAAAACTACGCCCCAGAAGGACTGGGTACATTCTTCGACGAGGATATCTTCGTCTACGCCAACGTTCCCTATCGAATCAGGCCCTACGCGGATATCCTGAAAAACCCAAAAGATACCATAGATTTTGACCACCAACTGGATCAGGAAATCCAAGACCGCTGGGCTTCCCTAGGTTCTGACGCCGCCTTGCTTCAAAATAGGCAAGGAACAATCCATCGGGTAAATTTTGTCGAAAAAATACTTGCAACGGTCTTGTCCAAGCTGTCCAATTTTATTCCCGAGGGGGGTATTTGGATGAATACGCAAAGACCAGAATGGAACGATGCCAACAATGCACTGGTAGGCAATGGAGTCTCCATGGTCACGCTGTATTATTTGCGAAGGTTTATGACCTTTTTGAATGAAATCCTTGAAAGCGGTGAGCATAAGGAGTTCAGTGTATCCGAGGAATTAGTCGTCTTTTTTGAAAACATCCAAACAACCCTCCTTCAGAACCAAGACCATCTGGATGGTCCGGTTTCCGACTTGGTTAGAAAAAAAATACTCGACGGCTTGGGACAGGCCGGAAGCAACTACCGAGAGCAGATATACGGGCAATCCTTTACCGGATCAAAAAAGCCTTTGACCAAACAAGCATTGGGCGAGTTTTGCAACCTTTGTCTCAGGTACCTGGACCATACCATCCGGGCCAACAAAAGAACAGACGGGTTGTACCATGCATACAACTTGATGACGGTAGAAAATGAAGCCGAGGTCTCCCTTTTCTACCTAGACGAAATGCTGGAAGGACAGGTGGCTGTATTGAGCTCAGGCTACTTATCAGCCGATGAGGCATTGGCTACATTGGACAGTCTTAAAGCCAGTAAACTTTTCAGGGAAGATCAGTACAGTTATCTACTGTATCCCAACAAGCAACTCCCCGGCTTCCTTCAAAAAAACAACATTCCCCACGCAGAGGTATCTAACTCCGCGCTTTTGACAAAGCTGCTCCAATCGGGCAATAACCACATCATCGAAATGGACGCCAATGGGGGCTGCCATTTCAATGGCCATTTCAAAAATGCCCACGATCTGCGCAAAGCGTTGGAAACATTGGATAAGGCGGAGCTTCAGGTGAGCGGCGAGGACAAGCAAGAGGTGCTGCGGGTGTTTGAAAAGGTCTTTAACCACAAAGCCTTTACAGGAAGGTCCGGAACCTTCTATGGATACGAAGGATTGGGGTCCATCTACTGGCACATGGTTTCCAAACTGCAGCTGGCAGTGCAGGAATGTTGTCTAAAAGCCATCGAAGGCAGGGAACCCGAGGGCTTGGTGGGCAGGCTCCTAGCGCATTACTACGAAATCAGCGAGGGAATAGGGGTTCATAAGTCCCCCACCCTGTATGGCGCTTTCCCGACAGACCCCTACTCCCACACCCCGGCAAACAAAGGAGCCCAACAGCCTGGAATGACCGGGCAGGTGAAGGAGGACATTATCTCCCGATTGGGTGAACTGGGGGTTTTTATCCGAAAAGGCTTGCTTACGTTCAACCCATGCATGCTGAAAAAATCGGAATTTCTAGAGAATGACGCAATTTTCAGCTACGTCGATGTGCATGGGAGACCGCAGGAAATCCCCGTAAAGGGAAAATCTCTGGTATTTACCTATTGCCAAGTTCCGGTGGTTTATCAACTTACCGATGAAAATCGCATGGAAGTGCTCTTGAAAGAGGGCACAAAAACAAGGATCAAAAGCTTGAATCTGGATAAAACGACGAGCGATGAAGTTTTTATGCGAACAGGGAATGTGGTACGACTGGTGGTCTATTTGGATGAAAAAACCCTACGGTAGCCTAGTGGTAAACTATTGAATATGTTTGATTTACGATAACAAAAATGGGCAAAACCGGCAAAAGGAACCCTTTAATCGAAGACAAAGTCGAAGCGCTTTTGACGCAGATGACCCTGGAAGAAAAAATCGGGCAAATGACACAGGTGCGCCATTTTGACGATATCAGCCTTGAGGACATTCGGGAAAGGTTCATTGGCTCGGTGATACATACCCAAGGCCCGTTGCCCGGAAAAGATGCGCTGGAGTGGCAGGCCAAATTTTCCGCATTTCAAAAGGAGGCATTGTCCACGCGGTTAGGTATACCGCTGCTTTTTGGGGTGGATGCCGTGCATGGACAGAATACCTTTGAAGGGGCTACCATCTTTCCCCATAACATTGGCCTGGGAGCTACAGGCAATGTTGAATTGGTGGAGAACGCAGCCGCAATTACGGCCATAGAGGCGAAGGCCACGGGATTTCAATGGGTTTTTTCTCCATGCGTAGCCATACCCTTCAATGAAAAATGGGGGCGGGTCTATGAAGCATTTTCAGAAAGTACCGAATTGACAACCAAGCTTAGCAGCGCGTCGGTACGAGGCCATCAGGGCAGCGAGGAAAACGTAGGCGTGATGGCCACGGCCAAGCATTTTATTGGAGATGGGGCCACGGATTTTGGCGTGGAAGGAGGCCATACTTCGCTCCGTAAAGAGGAAGTCCTTGAGTTCTTGATTCCTCCCTATCAGGCTGCGATCGACGAGGGAGTAGGTGCCATTATGGCCTCTTTCAACACCTTGAACAACATTTCCATGCATGCCCACAAGGCCATGCTGACCGATCTTTTGAAAGAAAGGCTGGCATTTGAAGGTATTTTGGTTTCGGATTGGAAGGCCTATTCCCGGTTTGGTGAAAATGACATCATCCTCGCGGGTATCGATATGGTGATGGCGGTGGATGGGGATCTTGACCTATTTCAGGAGGGGGTAAAAAAGGGCGTTGATCATGGCGATATTCCCCTTGAGCGGATCAATGATGCGGTTCGAAGAATCTTGCGTCAGAAATTCAGGTTTGGGCTTTTTGATCGGCCCTATCCGGACAAGGATCTGATAAATAGGATCGGAATCCCCGCACATCGGTCGGTTGCAAGACAGGCGGTGAGGGAATCCTTGGTACTCCTCAAAAATGAAACCCAAACCTTACCTCTCAGAAAAGACCAGAAGATTGTCGTCGTGGGTGAGTTTGCCGATAATTCCGGGCTCCAATCCGGAGGCTGGACGGTGAACTGGCAGGGGACTACAGAAAACTATCAAGGCGCAACCACGATACTGGAGGGCATCAAAAAGTTTGCTAAAAACGAGGTCTATTATGATCCGAACGGGAGTGCTGCCTATCCGGATGCGGAGGTCGCCCTTATTGTGGTTGGCGAAACTCCCTACGCAGAATTTTTCGGGGATATCGGAGGTGAAATGGATGTATTCCAACATACGCTCACCGAAACCCATCGAAGTTACCTCAGAACCTATGCCGAAAAAGGCATTCGGACCGTGGTGATTTTGATAACGGGTAGACCCTTGGTAGTCACCGATCAAATTGATCAATCCAACGCGTTTGTTGTGGCGTGGTTACCAGGATCTGAAGGAGATGGCCTTGCCGAAGTGCTATATGGTCATTTTGACTTTAAAGGAAAACTCCCCCACTCCTGGCCCAAATCAGAAGCCGATTATTCTGGAAAATACGGCCCGAACGCTTGGGATCCTTCTGCTGACCCACTCTTTCCGTTTGGCTTTGGACTATGCTATCAAAAATAAACGAACCATGTATCCAGCTATAAACCTGCCTAGATATGAAATCGAGACTACTTAAACCGCTCTGCCTTGGAATGGCGCTGGCAGCCGCATTGACCTGCTGCAACCCGAAAACCGAGGAATCATCCGAAAAACCAACAAAACAAATGGAATTGACAGCAAAAGATATTTTGGGAAACCCCGATTACCAGGCAATCTCCTACGAAGGCTACCGTGAAAAATCAAGAGAAATCCAGCCTACTGTAGGCCAGTTGAAAGAAGACGTAAAAATCCTTGCAGCCATGGGGATCAAAATCCTGCGTACCTACAACGTACAGTTTCCCCATGCGGCGAATCTACTCAGAGCCATCAAGGAACTCCAAACAGACGATCCTGACTTCGAGATGTATGTGATGTTGGGTGCATGGATAGACTGTAAAAATGCTTGGACAGACCTAGAACCCGATCATTATGCTGAAAGCGAAGAAAACGAAGGAGAGATCGAACGTGCGGTCGAATTGGCCAACCAATATCCCGATATCGTCAAAATATTGGCGGTTGGAAACGAAGCCATGGTCAAATGGGCCACTACCTACCATGTACAACCTTCAGTGATTCTCAAGTGGGTCAACCATGTTCAGTCCCTCAAGGATTCAGGTAAACTTCCCAAAGACCTTTGGATCACAAGCTCCGACGATTTCTCCTCATGGGGTGGCGGCGATCCGCTTTACCATACCGAAGACCTGAAAAAACTGGCCCATGCGGTGGACTATATCTCCATGCATACCTACCCGTATCACAATACCCACTACAATCCGGATTTCTGGAAAGTGCCCGCCGAAGAAATGCACCTCGATGAAATCGAAAAAGTGGATGCAGCCATGCTTCGGGCGAGGGATTTTGCCAAATGGCAATATGACTCGGTGGCCAACTATATGAAAAGCATCGGTGTAGACAAACCCATCCACATCGGTGAGACCGGCTGGGCCAGTGTCTCCGATGGATTTTATGGCGCGGAAGGCTCCCGGGCTACCGATGAATACAAACAAGCCCTATACTATCAGCACATGCGCGAGTGGACGAATGCCGAAGGTATTTCCTGTTTCTATTTTGAAGCTTTTAATGAACCTTGGAAAGATGAAAAAAACCCGATTGGTCCGGAAAATCATTTTGGAATTTTCACTGAATCGGGGGAGGCGAAATATGCGATATGGGATTTGGTAGACCAGGGCCTATTTGAAAACTTGAGTAGGGACGGGAATCCAATTGTGAAAACCTATGCCGGCGACAAAGCAAAGCTGCTGCAAGAAGTACTCAGTCCACCTGCTAAATAAGTCTTTAAAAACCCTTTAAAACCCCAATGACCATGTCAACAATTACCAATAAAGTTCCGATGGGCCAAAAGATTGCTTTTGGCATCGGCATGCTAGCCAATCAGATGTTCCCGGCCGTATTGGGAATATTTATGGTGGTGCTCGTGCAGGACCTAGGATTTCCCGGTTGGATGTGGGGAATCCTCTTCTTTCTCCCCCGCGTATTTGATTCTATCACAGATCCCATCATGGGATTTATCTCGGACAACACCAAGTCCAAATGGGGGCGACGAAGGCAGTATGTGTTTGTCGGTGCCGTTCTGTTGGGAATTTCCTTCGTCGTGATGTGGCAATTGTATCGGGAGAATGGGGTAGAATACAACTTCCTCTATTTCTTGTTTTGGTCCTTTATCTTCTATCTTGGGTTGACGATTTTTAGTGTCCCCTACGTGGCCATGGGCTATGAAATGAGCAATGACTTTCACGAGCGCACAGACATCATGGCCGTGGCGCAGTGGATTGGACAATGGGCCTGGGTGATCGCTCCTTGGTTTTGGGTGATCATGTATGACCCCACCTGGTTTGAATCAGCGGATGTTGCCACCCGGCAGCTGGCCTTTGGTGTGGGGTTTGTCTGTATGATCTTTGCCCTGGTTCCCGCCATTTTTATCAAAAGCGAATCCACGTTGCATGAAAATTATTCTCCGCTGACTGTCAAGACCATTGGCTCCAGCCTCAAGGAAATCTTGCAGGGATTTAAGGAGGCCTTCACTTCCATCCCATTTCGGAAGTTATGTATTGCCACCTTTCTTATCTTCAATGCTTTCAATACCATCGCTGCCTTTTCCTTCTTCATCGTGGTTTATTACCTATTTAATGGAGATGCCGGGGCAGCTGGGGTCTGGCCTACCCTATTTGGGAGTGTCGGCGCACTGGTGACCACCTTTATCGTGATTCCCATTGTCGCCAAGATTTCCAAAAAGATGGGAAAAAAACGGGCCTTTATCCTATCGCAGGGTATTTCGGTCTTTGGATACATCCTGCTGTGGTTTTTGTTTATTCCCGGCAAACCTTACATGTTTCTTTTTGCGCTGCCCTTCTTTTCCTTTGGCATAGGCAGTTTGTTTACCCTGATGATGTCCATGACCGCAGATGTGATTGATTTGGATGAATTGAGTTCGGGAAAACGGCGGGAGGGAGTATTCGGAGCCATCTATTGGTGGATGGTCAAGTTTGGCTTTGCCATAGCCGGTCTGCTAAGCGGGGCGATTTTGACCGTCGTTGGCTTTGATGCTACCTTGGAAACCCAAAGCGAGGGGGCGGTTTTAGGCTTACGGGCATTCTATTCCGGCCTGCCCATACTTGGCACCTTGGTGGCAATGTATGTGATGCGTGACTATGATCTGACAGAAGAACGATCGAACGAAATCAGGGCGATACTGGATGCCCGCAAAAATCCGGTACCAATCCAACGCACCCCCATTTACCGCAGGAAGGAATCCCTACTCCTTATGGGCCCAAAAACCTTGGACACCGATTTTGTATTTCCTGCGCACCATGCGGACCATGAATTAAAAGCCCAATTCGGCAAAATGCTCCATGCAGGCCTTCACGGAATTTGTTTTAGCCCCTATTTGGAAGGACAAACCATAGGAGAAACATTGTCCGAAGCTCAAATCCAAAAAAGAATGGAAATTGTGGCGCCCTATACCCAGTGGGTCCGCTCATTTTCCTGTACACTGGGACATGAATTTATTCCAAAAACCGCCAAAGCCAAAGGATTAAAGACCATGGTAGGGGCCTGGATCGATCGGGACAAAGAACAGAACGAAAAGGAAATCCAAGCCTTGATCCATTTGGCCAATCAGGGGCTGGTCGATATGGCCGTGATTGGAAATGAAGTACTGCTTAGAAATGAACTGACGGAGGGAGAAGTATTGGCCTACCTGGCCAGGGTAAAAGAGGCATTGCCCGGAATCCCGGTTGGCTATGTGGATGCCTACTACCAATTTAAAGATTCCCCTATGTTGGTGGACGCCTGTGATGTGGTGTTGGTCAATTGCTATCCCTTCTGGGAAGGCAGTCACATTGACCATGCGGCCGCCCATTTGAAGGATATGTACTCCCTGGCGAAAGAGGTGTCTAAGGGCAAAAAGGTGATCATCACGGAAACGGGCTGGCCAAATACGGGAACCGGCAACCATCAGGCGCACCCCTCCTTAGAAAATGCCATGCGTTACTTTATAAACATCCAGAATTGGGCGCGAAAGGAAAAGATCGAACTGTTTTACTTTTCCTCCTTTGATGAATCGTGGAAGGTTGGGCAGGAAGGAGATGTGGGGCAGTCTTGGGGAATATGGGATAAAAATGACGAACTAAAATACAAATAACTATGTCGTTTAAAGCTGACAAAATTTTGACCCTCGCCGGAAAAGAATGGCAGGGCTTATCGTCCAACGAACTTGCGGAAAACTTCCGAGAGACATTGAGCCTGGGCATGCACGGCCTTTGTTTCAGCCCCTATGTAGATGGGCAACAACCCGGAGATCTCCTTACCGAAGAACAAATCCGAAGGCGCTTGGAGATCATACGGCCCTACACCCAGTGGATCCGCTCCTTTTCCTGCACCGAAGGCAACGAACTGATCCCAAAAATCGCCAAAGCGTATGGCATGAAGACGCTTGTGGGTGCCTGGTTGGGAAAGGACGACAAGATCAATCAAGAAGAGATCCGAAACCTGATCAAGTTGGCTAAAGAGGGCTATGTGGACATTGCTGCGGTAGGGAATGAGGTGCTGTACCGAAAAGACCTCACGGAAGATCAACTGCTTGGATGTATTCTCCAGGTTAAAGACGAGCTGCCCACTGTTCCGGTAGGTTATGTGGATGCCTATTATGAATTTGAGCACAAACCCCGTATCACCGATGCCTGTGACATCCTACTGGCTAACTGCTACCCCTACTGGGAAGGTTGCGCCCTCGATTATTCCCTACTTTATATCAAAGACATGTATGCCAGGGCCGTAAGAGCGGGAAAAGGGAAAAAAGTAATCGTCACAGAGACCGGGTGGCCCAGCCAAGGTACGCCGCTCTATGGTGCGGTGCCATCGGATGGAAATTTTATGAAGTATTTTATAAACATCCAAAACTGGTCACGTCAGGAGTCCATTGAACTATTCTATTTCTCCTCCTTCGATGAGTCGTGGAAAGTGGGCACCGAGGGAGATGTGGGCGCGTATTGGGGATTGTGGGATAAAGAGGAACAGATCAAATTTTAGGGTGGAAAAATGGGTAGGTAATCCCTAGCCTATACCAATTCCTACCAACGATCCAGGAACTTTGAATGGGTAACTTGACCTAACAACCGGCCTAATCCCGCAAAACGATGCCGGAGCTAGCGCCCCCTGGCTCCCGGGATTATCTTGTTTTCCGCTAAGATTACAAGGCTAGGCCACTGAACGCAAATCCTTAGCGATCTTTGCGTCACCTTTGCGGTCATTGCGTTAAAATAACTTCCAGAACCAAAAAAATCTTCCAGACTGAAATGAAATTTCAGTGGGTAGGGGGTATTTTTGTATTTGGACCAATTACCTCCAGATAGTCAGTGTGTTCTAGAACATTTTCCCCTGTCTAAAACCATACGCACAGTCTGAGAGGTGCTGATTGAAAAAAGAATCAAAAAATGAGAAGGATCCTATTGAAACCAATAGTAGGAATTGTATCAATGAGCTTGATGTTCATGTGGCTAATGCCCTATGGTACGTTTGACTTTACAGAACTTGGATTCTATATCTGTATCGTCCTCGCAATTTCATTGGAGTTTAGCATTCGGGCTGCGTTGAAAAAATACCAGACGGACTTTTTAGGTAAATTAAAATAGACTCGCCGTGAATTGGGATAAGATTATTCTCTTGATTGGAAGCCTCATCTTTACGTTAGTGCTGATGTCGTTTGGATCTAATGGGTCGTTTGATCCGACGGAGATTGGCTTCTATTCCTCCATATTCGCTGGGATTCTGAATTATTTTCTCTTAAGTTGGTGGTTTCGTGGTCCGTCAAGCCAAAAAAAGCAAGGAAAGAACCAGTGAATCTGATACATTAATTTTGCGTAATGGCCCTCTTTCAGTCGGTTTGAAGATGTCAGGGCTACGCCCCTTGGTTTCCAGTGTTAACTTTTTTACACTACTAAGATTACAGGGCTAACGCCCCTATTCTCGACCCCTGAACTCACCCCGTTGCGAGCGTTGCCTACCTTTTCGGCCATTGCGTTAAAAAAACTTCCAGACAGAAATGAAATTTCAGTGGGTCAGATTTAGATTTGGCTATGAAGTCAAAAATCGAACGAGTCTTTACCATTACACTGGCGTTGAACGCATTGCTCTTGGTGAATTTTATCTTCCAATTGGTTGATATCCATATCCTATTCGTCTTATTGATGTTGGCAATTTGCCTAGGCACCTTCTTGGCTAGAGCCCATTATTACCGGAAAATCTGAAAATAATCGCCCCATTATTCGAGTGTATGCGGAGTGTGAGATTTTGTGGACGATGCAGGACACATCCAAATGCCTTTCCCAATCTGCTACCCCATTGGCTATGAAAACAATCGTAAAAATAGTTTACAGTATTCCGTTCGATATTTTTTTGGTATCCGTGCTGAGCATGTGGTTAATGCCCTATGGAACGTTCAACTACAAAGAGCCTGGGTTTTATATTTCAATCCTCAACGGGGTTATATTGGTTTTGTCTCTCCACTATTTGCTAAAAAGATATCAGAAGGATTATATGGGCAAAATCAAATAAGGCCTTATACCCTTAGCAGCCTTCAAATTCCCTCACCAAGATGTCAGGGCTGATCCCTCAACCCCTTAGCGATCTTTGCGTCACCTTTGCGGTCTTTGCGTTAATAAAACTTCCGGAACCAAAAAAATCGTCCAGACTGAAATGAAATTTCAGTAGGTCGATTTTAGATTTGGGCATTCAGTTAACTTATTTCTAACCAAAAAATCTATATCATCATGAGACAGACCCAAATAACACGCCAAACCCAAATAATAAACTGAAATTTGTTAAATCATGAAGAAAAATTGGGGCTGTTCTTGGCGGAGCTAGTGGTTTTATAGAAGGAGCTGCACTAGGAATAGGCTGAGCTAGGAATAGTTGGTTCTTTGTTGTACACTTGCTGGAGACCTTAATATAATGAAGTTTAAAAACTGGAAAGAGCATGTAGTATCACTATTCATTGGGTTGCTGTGTGCATTTACGCTGATGGTATTAAATCCATTGGGCTCGACAAATCCAAATCATTTTGGCTTCTATTGGGCTTTATTTACAGGATTGTTCGTGTCGTTCTCTACTGCTTGGACAGTTAAAAAATTCCAAAAAAACCCTGAGGAATGATCGGATTAATAAAGTACTATTAAAGGTAATTAATAACTTTCCAGTTAAATTATCCGGAAAGTTATTTTTCTCATAGCATTGTAAAAATAAAATTTGCTAAATACACCCTTCGTAACAAAGCATATAGAAGCTCCCTAGTAGTGATAGCTAATCACGGCATAAACATTAGGAGAGTGCAATTGGGTGGATTTGGCCCTAACCTTAGCTTATTCCGGCAAAGAGATGTCAGGGCTAACGCCCCTTCGGTCCCGGTGTTATCTGATCTCTACTAAGATAGCAGGGCAACGCCCCTGAACTCAACCCTTTTGCAATCGTTACGGTGCCGCTACGGCCACTGTCTTTGCGACCGGTCAGACGGTTCAAAACCGTCAGGCCGGTTGTAAACTAAACCCTTGACGGTAAAAGCGTCACGAATGCGCCTGCTGTTGCGGAGGCTGGCGGATTTATCTCCGGCATTTCCCATGGCATTGCATCACAATTGTTAACATCCTGTTTCAGATAAAAAAGATAAAATGGAGCGTTTTAAAAAAAGACTTGCAATAGTCACTTTCTTCTTCATTTTAACTATGATGGCGTTTGCCTCACATGGTTCGTTTAATCCTACAGAAATCGGGTTTTATACATCCATAGGAGCTGGTTTTCTTTTTTACTTTCTTACTTTTTATGGTTTAAGAGCTATTATAATGAAAGGTAAAAAGTAAAAGAAACTAACATTTGGCAGATTAAGCAGAAACACCTGGAAAATAACCATTTCCTTTTTTATAGGAAAAGATTGCCCGTTTATGCTTCCAGATAGAAAACATATCACGCTACTCTACTACCACAAAAAGCGAATCTGTACACTCGATCTAATCAGGCTCCCTGAAAATACCGTTTCAAATTGATTGTAAAACACTTCATCTATATCTAGTGTTATCTGATCTCTACTAAGATAGCAGGGCGACACCCCTGAACTCACCCCTTTGCGATCGTTGCATCTCTGTCGTGGCAGCTGTCTTTGCTACCGGTCAGACGGTTTGGAACCGTCCGACCGGTTGTAAACTAAACCCTTGCCGGTAAAAGTACTACTAAAATTGCAGGGCTAAAGCACTTTACATTAACTCCTTTGCGATCTTTGCATTGTCTTTGCTGACTTTGCGTGAAACCTCACAAATGTAAAGGATTCGGATGCTAGCACCAGGATCTCAGGGCTGATCCCTGAACTCACCCCTTTGCGATCGTTGCGTCAGCTTTGCGGTCTTTGTTTGAAACGCCTTACTCACGCAAAAAAATGTTTTAGACTGAAATGAAATTTCAGTGGGTCGATTCTAGATTTGGATATTCAGTTAAATTATTTCCAACCAAAAAATCTATTTTGTCATGAAACAGACCCAAATTAAAAACTGGAAATGTGTAGTAGTAGGAAACCTGAATAGCAATGGATTCCCAGTCCTATTAAAACAGAGGATGCTTACCATAGCCGCTAGCCTGTTTATGTTTGCATCCTGCGATTCATTTGTTGCCAGCGATGAGCAAATACCACCTTCGAACTTTTCCGCCGAGATCGAGGAATTGACTAAACTCTACTCCAATGGAATAGAAATCGCATTAAGCGCAGTCGAAAACTACACGCCAAACCCAAAATCCATCGACCTCCAAGAGAACAGCGAAAAGCTGTTTACCGAAATTGCGCATGCGATGGCAAAGGATATGATCGGCCTAGAGGGGCACGACAAGGACGAATTCCTATTGGGGATTGAAGGTTTTTGGGGCGGCTCCAACCCTCATGCGCGGACGCGTGTTGATGCCTTTAATTCAGGGGATTATTTTACTCCCAATCAAACAGCGATGCTTGATCCTTTTATCAGAAATGTGGAACTTTCTAATGATCCAATTGTTACTAAAAGCATAGCCCAAGCGTTTCAAACCCAAATAATAAACTCAAATTCGTTAAATTATGAAGAGAAATTGGGGCTATTGAGCGTAAGTACGGGAACATTGGTATATGCAGATTTTGTTCTTGAAGGAGGAATTGACCGATTTAGAAGAATTCTCCTTCCAGAATCAGGAGGGGTATTTCAAGCTTCTGGTTGTTCGGTAAATACCCGAAGCGTATTAGCGGATGGTGTGGTTGGCTTAGTAACTTCCGGTACTGTCGCATGTTATGCTGGGGCCACAGCGGGTACAGTTACTTTTCCAATAGTTGGTACAGTCACAGGATGCGTCAGTGCAGCTGTTGTTGGAGGGGCTGGAGGATTTATTACCGGCGTTACCTATGGCATTGCATCGCAATTGTTAACATCCTGTTTCAGATAGAAAAAGTATGGATCGTTTTAAAAAAAGACTTGCTATAGGCAGTTTCTTCTTCATTCTAATTATGATGGCGTTTGGCTCACATGGTTCGTTTAATCCCACCGAAGTCGGGTTTTATACATCAATAGCTGCTGGGTTTCTTTCTTACTTTCTTACTTATTATGGTTTTAAAGCCATTAAAACGAAAGGCAACAAGTGAACGGAACTGACATTTGGTAGATTAAGCTGAGTTGAAAGTACAAATCTTATCAACTGATAAAATTTGTACTTTCAACTATATAGGGCCGACGTCTCCTACTTGCATTGCCATAGATCTCCAATTAAAAACAATCCCCATTCCGTGAGAAAAACATCCTGAATTAAAAATTACTTCTTGACTGAAAAGAAATTTCACTGGGTCGGTTTTAGATTTGATACACACAATATTTTCAGAGTTCCTGCGCTTTCACTTAGCCGATTGGTTACATGACAAAATTCCAAAAAATACTGCTACACGAATGGTTCGATAGTACGATCGCTTCCATAGGTTTGATGTGGTTGGCCCCTTGGGGTTCTTTCGATGCGACAGGTGTTGGGTTTTATGTTTGCATTGCCGTTTCTATCCTCAGTGTGAAAACAACCCGGTATTTTTTAAAGAGGTACCAAAACGGGTAAAGCGAAGGTAAGATAACTAATCTATCCACCGAGCCGGAAATGTTTCATTGTAAATTTGTGGTAGGACTAACAGTAAATAAAATTTAAATCTGTAAACTTTTTTCAGGACGAGTCATCTTTTGTTTTCTATTAAGATATCAGGGCTACGCCCCTAAACCTAAATCCTTTGCGGTCTCTGCGTCTGTGTTGCGGCCGCTGTCTTTGCTACCGGTCAGACGGTTTGGAACCGTCTGACCGGTTTTCAAACCACAAAAAGATGTCAGAGTTCAAAACAGCTCTGACAGTTTTCAAGCAGCCGTTGCGTAAACGACCTTTCATTGCAACACCTTTGGTGTCGGCAATTAAATAAGCACCAAAGGTGCGGAATCACTAGCCTTGGGCAACGCCCAAGGAAAAATGGGAATGCGCCACCGAAGCGCCAAAGGCGCGGAATCACTAGCCGGATCCATTAACAAAAACGCCCCTCCGCATTAGAAAATTAGCAGGGCCCAGCAGCAAGCAGAGAGATGCCCTAATTCATCTCCATAGGCTTTTACTTCTCAGCGAAATTTGGTCTATCATGAATGACTATCAAGGCCAGTTTATCAAAGGCCTTTATAATTTCACAAGAAAGTAGTTGAAAAATGAAAGATAAGAAAATGAATATCACGGACGAAGAGTTGGACAGGGATATACAGAACCTCTACCTGGATCCAGAAAAAGACCCACACATCGAATTAGTAGGCGACGAGTATTTTTATAAAATCTATGGGAAAGAGTATTACGAAACAATGAAGGCCAGGTTGTTTGAACGGTTTAAAAAGGACGAAAAGCGGAAATAAGATTTGAATGGATGTTTCTATTGCTTTCCCTTGGATATCACTGTTTATCCATCACCTACTAGGACTCTAAATCTATGAGATTCGATCCTTTCCATTTTTCATGTGTCTATAATTGATTTTTCAATGGTCACATGGAATCTCGCATGGCTGATAGTCATCCCAGTGTGTGTCGCTTGCGTCATGCTCGATTTCATCAGTAGTAATCTGAGTTTGCTTGAAAAGTAATTCGGGTCAACGTCACAAATCAAAAAAAACTCCCTCAGAAATAAATCCGGGGAGTACCTATGGGCTACCCAAGGTTGTTCGCCTTGGTCGTTGGATACATTGGCTTGGAATGCCATTCATAGGGGGCGGCTCTTATGGTATGCAAACATACTCCCGCGAAAGACTACCTTGCCTCCCTCGGGGAAAAGGTGCCGATTCCTTGACGCGCAATTCATGACTAGACCGTTTTGGGATGTTTGAAAAGCAACTTTTCTTCAATGTACAGGTCATAGCCCGCTCTAAATCCCGACCGGAAGTACCGTGTAGCCTTTTCCATATACCCTTCTCCGGTCACCGCCAAGTCCCGTTGAAGCATCAACTCCCGTTTTTCCCGCACACATAGATCATACCTGCCTTTAATCCTTCTAAAGGTGTCCGGCGTCTCGGCTTCCAGTCGATCCGTGATGTGTCGCTCCAGTCCGTCGATTTCTATATCCAGATCTTGTATGGCACGTGCGTAGGCTAACCTAAATTCCGACGCGATCTTGTCCAACTGCTCGTCCATTCTACCCAGGTCGTGTAAACTGTATCCTGCCGTCCTACCCATTGCCTCATAGTCCAGACTTAGGATGTCCTGTAGCAAACTCCTCTCGATCTTGGGAGCAGATCTAGTATCCGCCTCGAAAAAGGAGGGGTCCCTGTCCTCGATAAACAAATCTCTCGGAACAACTGGTTTCGCTGGTTCTGTTGCCTGATGAATCGCAGTAGTTTTTGATTCTACAGGTCTTTTTCCGAATAATTTACTGAAAATTGTCATAGCACGTGTCGTTTATAGGTTTTACATTTATTCGATTACAAATCTAGGTTTCATGTGTCTATAATTGTTTTTTAGCGGTCACATGGAATCTCGCATGTAGCATAGTCATCCCAGTGTGTGACGAGTACGGCATGCTCGATTTCATCAGGGAAACCAATTTTCCTAATTTGGCTTGTTGAAGAAGAGTGCCAAAAAATAGTTATCACCCGTGGCACTCCGTCAATGAAAAAATTCAACCACCCATACCCAACCCTCCTACAGAAGGTACTTATATCGCTCGTAATCACTTCCCAGCAATTGACGGTCACGCAAGATTTTTTGCTTTTGCAATCTGTAGGTGTCCAGCCTCTGCCTGCCATATTCTTCCTCCGCTCGTAGGAATTCTTCAAAGAGGCTCTCCCCAACGGAGGCTTTATAAGCCATGAAGTAAACTTCCAACAAAAACACAAACCCAAAGAAGAATGCATATACCGCCATCACCAAGCCATCCGAAAACACAAACTCATGCAGGTCCTTGATCTTGCTGAGCAAAGCATCCGATCGCTTCCCAGCCATACCGGCTGCATAGGCTTCCGCATCGTCCTTTATGGCTTGCTTGTACTGTTCCAGCGCCGCTTCCGCTGCCCTTACCCGCTCGGCCGCCTGATCTTTTTCCCGTTCCTTTGCACTAGCTACCTTGCCAAATCCCCGCTGACCGGTTCCTCCTTTCCCATCTATCTCCTTTTCAAAGGCCAGCGCCCGCTCCCGGTAGTAACGTTCTGCTTCAGACAGCGCAAGTTCCAACTTCTGGATCTCAACTTCCTTTTCTTTTATATACCCATCCGCATAGACTTTCGCCTCGCCCGTACCTTTTGCCTGTCGGTACTCCTCCAAATCGCCTTCAAAAAGGGCCAGATCGATCGCAAGTGATCCCAAAACAGTGGCTACCAATGCAAACCCAACCCTCAGCGTCGTGAGTCCGAAGCCCTTTTCCGTCTTGGGAGTTGCCACAAATGATCGATCTACGAAAAAGATCACCAACCCAAGCGCAGCCGCTATGGCCAAGGACAGCACATGACTGGTTCCCAATAGATAATACGTCAGGTAATACCCGGAAAATGCCCACAGTCCAACCGGAATTAGGATCAGCGTACCTAGTATCATAATGCGCTGACGGCTTATGGTTGGTTGACTGATCGCTAGTTGATAGTCATACCCAAATAGTTTGCAGAAGATTTTCATAAATACTGTCATGGTCGTAAAATTTAAAGGTGATAAACTAAGTTAGACTTCTTTTACAGGGATCGGGTAAAGCCGATGCCCCTCCGAATGGCATTCATCGCATAGAGTCACCAAAAGCGTCAACGGATACTCCCAAGGAGATTTCCATGCCCCGGAGCTTCTGTCGCGGTGATACTGCCGATGGTGAACCTGCAGGGAATGCTCGCTACCGCAGCAGCGACACCGATGTCCGTCTCTATCGAGCACTTTCTCCCTAAGCAATTGCCACTGTGGGTCCTGAAGACCCGCGGAGTAGCTTTGTTTCTCAGTCAGTTGCGTAGTTGTCATGATTGGCCTCCTTTCTTTTTCCTGTTTGACAATGCAAAAAAATACCCCAAGTAGGAAGTCTATCTTCCTACTTGGGGTATTTCGGGAAAATTAACGTGAAAAACGCCCTACTCGTAATTGGAAGCCATTTTATTAATGATCTCCTTCAGCTTTTTTCTCACCTTTTCAGGTGAAATTACCTTCACTTTATCACCATGAGACAGTAAGATGGCATAAAATTCATAATTGGGTTTTAATAGGAACCGTATTCGGTGCCAGCCTGGGGTATCTGCATCGACTGACAACCTTTTTTGGGAATCATGGATCGGCTTAGAATTGAGATAGGGAAAGCGGGAAGGATCGACTTCCAGGAGAATTTCCATCGGTTCCTGGTCCGGATCATTGATTACCCCCACGATGTCCTCAAAAAACTCCTCCGGCTGATCGCCGGGGTAAGGCTCATAGGGATACTTGGATCGATCGACCTGTTTGATCCGATCCAACGGAAAAGTGGTGCAAGTAGGAGACCGTCTCGTTTTACCCAATAAAAACCAGCGACGGTTATATTGCTTCAATAGGTAAGGAGAAACGTGGTGTTCCACCGGATTTTGACCAAACTGTTGATAGGTTAGTTGAAGCGGTTCTTTTGTTTCGATTGCTTTGTACAACCGTTCGATCCAATCTGCGCCGGTAAAGTAGTCTTCGTGTTCAAACCGGATTATGGGGTGGCTATCGACATGCCGTATATCCGGAATATCATGGAGTTGAGCGATTCTTCCAGAGAAATCTTCAATCCAGCCGTCGAAATGCATCCCCTTAAAACGCCGTAGAATAGCAAGCGACTGCCGTAGCTGTGTCACATCTTGGTCTGTCAGGGGCCGCTGACTGATGGAGAAACCGGGATCTTCGTATTGGTAAAAGTGTTTGGTCTCTCCCGGAAGCTTTTCATGCATGATCGGAGCTCTGTATCCCGCCTCTGATTCTAAAAACATCAGGTCATTCTTGATCTGCTTGGTGGATAAGGTAGGCCGATCGATTTCATCGATTTCAAAAATAGCCTTTGTACACTCCTCGGCTAAATCATACACCGTATACTTTCTGGTTCTGTCTCGTAGACAGCGATCAAGGACCCGGTATCGGACTTCTGCGAATCGGTTTTTGGGCATGTTTGGAAACTTGGGAAAAACAAGCGTGCGAAATTGGCATCACAAGATGTCGATATTATGCGAAAACCCAAAGTTTTAGATTGCATAAATGGCCCCACCGGTCTGACGGTTTTAAACCGTCAGACCGGTGGGATTAACTTTGGCTCATCAGCCTGGATCAAAAGGTGCGATATTGATGATCCGTCCATAGGCTATTTCCATATAGCCAATTAGTTGCGTACCGGATTCCTCTAATAGAATAGTTTCGATTACCCTTTCGGCCAATTCTCCGGCAAGGACCTTTCGTACTTTGTCCGCACCTTGGTGTTGAAAATAGAGCGGCAGATAAGGGTAGTTTTTGTGCGGTGTTTCTTTAAGGATAATTTTATCTCCGTCGACTGATTTGAGGTCTGAAATGTTGATAAACACCTTCGCCGGTTCAAGGTGTCTGATTTGAAACTCGAACTTCATATGTTCGGGTTTCCAAGAGCTTGTGTTGACAGTATATTTCATTGGGCTTGTTATGTTTTATGATTAAAATATTAGTTCAGATAGGTTGCTGTTGGGATTTTTGCTTTAGGATACTATTTTTTAAAATTTCGCTTTTTCCTATTCGGTGGATCCGGCGATAAATTCTCTAATTAGGATGATGGTTGCATACGCAACTGTTTGACCTGACAGGTTATAGCCGTCTGATCAAAGTAAGCATAGCATACCGCAATGACTTCTTGGCAGACCTTTGAGGTTTATTAAACCTCGAAGGTCCTGAGCGTATGTTTCCTGAGGTAGCGGTAGCTTAGATTATTCGTTGACCCGATGCCCACCCGCTGCCTGGCCCGTCGCTAAAACCAGCCTAAGGGCTGATTTCTTAACGCTCCGTCCTCCTTATTGTAGTGGACAGTGTCCGCCTGGGAGGATAGCCTCTCCCGAGCAGCGAAGCGAATCGGGATGACTATTGGGCAGGTGTACAGCTTCGTTTTATAGCTTTTGGT
>NZ_JAFIEU010000011.1 GCF_020832325.1 Lunatimonas sp. | reverse complement strand
GCAAGCAGGATATGTGTTCTTATCAGATTACTACCAAAAGGTTAGAGTCAAAACTTAAAGAACCGCCCTGTACCGAACGGTACGCAGGGTGGTGTGAGAGGACAGATAGGGAACTAATCCCTATCTTCCTACTCGATTGCTGCGATTTTTTGATTTTGAGAATCTAAAGTCATGATTAGAGATTTTTGATAAATTTTCTTCTCTAATGCATAAAATACCGGTCGACTATTGTAGAATTTATAGCCCAAAGCTGATTTTTTAGATGATTTTAGCCCAGGGTGTATACTTTTAGCCACCATCTTTCTCAGATTATGGCCAATAGCCATTAATAAGAACTCTAATTCTACTTTTTCTAAACCTGTGAGCGTAAATCGGGTGAATTTATTATTGCTTTTCAGCTGGCCAAACGCAGCTTCTGCCTCTATTGGTCTTTTGCTCCTGTGTTCAAGCCCTTTATCATTCGTTAGTTTTTCCTTGGCTTGCTGTTTTAAGAAGTTTAACCTGTGGTTCACTTCGATTTTTCGGTTACCTGTGGCTTTGTGGCAAGCGGTTCTTAAAGGGCATCCTTGACAGTTTTTTGCCTGATAATAAGTCACTTGAGACACATACCCATTACTTGAAGTACGCTTTCCTTGTCCAACATTCTCCATTCGTTGACCCATGGGGCATACATAAAAATCCTGCTCTGCATTGTAAAAAAGATTTTGGGGAAGAAAAGGGTTGTTTTTTGTCTTCTTCTTTTGCTCCATGTGGAAGTAATTGTATTTCACATAGGCCTCAACCCCCTTTGCCTCAAGCATTTCATAATTTTCCTCACTACCATACCCTGCATCAGCTACTATCTCTTTACTTTGTTTATTATACGATTTTTCAAAACTATCCAAGTGAGATTTTAAAGTAGTAGTATCGCCTGGTGTTTGGTGAATAGTAGTATGGGTAATGAATTGATTTTTAGTTGATATCTGAGGATTGTAAGCGGGTTTTAGTTGTCCGTTTTTCATGTGATCCTCCTTCATCCTCATGAATGTAGCATCATGATCTGTCTTACTGTAGGAATTTCTATCCCCTAAAATCTCCAAGTCTTTCTCATACTTCTCTAGCTTGGGAAGGTGCTCTTCCTGAAGCTTTTGCAGTTCTTTAACTATCTTCTTTGAAGGCTCTTTTAGTTTTTTGTTAATGGCTGAAAGACGCTCCCTTAATTCTTCTGAATCAATTTTTTTAGGCAACTCTTCCTGGTTAACTTCTTGATTATCTGATAGGATGCTTTCTTCGATATCCGATAAAATACTGTCGATTTTACCTTCTAGCCTTTCTTTGTGCTTTTCAACTGACTTGCGCCAAACAAAGGTGTATTTGTTAGATTTTGCTTCAATCTTCGTTCCATCAATGTATTGAACATCAAGGCTTACATATCCCATCTCAACAAGCATTTTTACCACTTCGGCAAACAATGTCTTGATGGAGTCTTTTAAGATTTTACCGCGAAAATCGTTGATGGTTCTGAAATCAGGGGTTGAGTTTGCTGAGATAAACATGAAATGTATGTTCTCATCCAGGGCTTTGGCTATTTTCCTGCATGAATACACATTGGATAAATAGCTGTAGAATAGCACTTTAATCATCATTCGTGGATGATAGGCGGATGTACCACCTCCCTTGTACTTCTTTATAATAGCGCTGATATCCAAAGAATTAACCACAGTATCAACTAGTCGAACAGGGTGATTATCAGGGATTTTATCGAAAATATTTACCGGAAATAATTCTGGACAATTGCCAGTCTGATTTTTAAAAACTACCTTAGCCATTGTTGTATTTTGAACAACTCTAAGATAATAATTTTAGAGAAAATCAACAATAAAAAAGGGTGTCTCGACTTTTCGGACACCCTCCATCGTGGTTAAAGGGATCTTTTTGCAAGGTAGAAATCTACCATTTCGTAATCGCTGGCTTCCCGGTCCAGCATCTCGGCTACTGTCTTGGGGGGAGATACAATCACTTGGTCTCCCTCTCTCCAATCCAATGGCATAGAGACCTTGTGTTCATCGGCAGTTTGTAGGGCCACAAGTGCTCGTTTGATTTCGTCCATGTTTCTTCCCACGTTTAGCGGATAGTACATGATCAGGCGGATTTTTCCCTTGGGGTCTATGAAGAATACAGCCCTAACTGCAGCTGTTTCGCTTTCTCCAGGTTGCAGCATGCCATATTTTTTAGATACGCTCATATCGATATCCGCAATGATGGGAAATTCGAACAGTACACCTGTGTTTTTCTTCACATTATTAACCCAAGCAATATGGGCATGGATGGAGTCAATGCTCAAGCCAATCAGTTTGGTCTGTCGACCGGCAAAGAAGTCTTTTTCCAGAGCAAATCCGCTCATTTCGGTGGTGCATACCGGGGTAAAGTCTGCGGGATGTGAAAATAGGATGGTCCAGCTGTCTTTGATGTAGTCGGAAAAACGGATTTTTCCGGTGGTAGTCATTGATTCAAAGTCAGGAGCCATATCTCCAATACGGGGCATGTTATATGTTTGATCTTCCATGATACTTGTTGTTTTTTATTTTTATTTATACCCAAAGTTACCCCTTAGTGGTGGCCCCTCAGGTGACCAATGTCACGTAAACGCCTGTTTACAAATTGAATATATCTATGCTTGATTGATCGGCTCTATGAGTCTGGTGAGGGGGCATCAGAAAGATTTTAGGAGAAAAATGGGTATATTCGTCCACCTCTGAGGTAAATACAACGTACATAGACTAGCTAATCTCGTTTTCACAGGTATTGGGGTAGGTCTCTGCCATTTCGCGGAGGGACCACTTACTACATAAGAGCGATCTTCGGACCGCAGAAAATCGGGTGCATGGCCTTTGAAAAACATTCTAAGCAAATGAAATCACTTATAACCCCACATACGAGGCATTCTGCCGCTTTACTCTCTCTCGTTCTGGCCATGTCCTTTTTTTCATGTGAGCCGGAAAAGGAGGTGCAGCGGGTGCGTTTTGGATTGATCTCCGATGTGCACCTGCCTACCATGCACGACTCGGAAGTCCGGATCCGCGCGTTCGTTGACAGCATGGAAATTGCTCAGCCAGATTTTCTGATTGAACTCGGCGACTTGGTCACTCCGGCTCCACAGTACCAATCCCTGTATGACATCTGGGATGGTTACTTAGGTGAAAAGTATTCCGTCATCGGCAACCATGAGATGGACGGAGGCTATGGTTTGGAGCAGGTATTGGAACACCGCAAGCTGGAGCGATCTTATTATCATTTCGAAAAGAACGGCTTCCAGTTTTTGGTTTTGGACGGCAACGATAAACGAACACCCGATGAGAAGGGTTACCGAAACTATATTGGGGCGGAGCAGCAGGCATGGCTTCGGGAAACGTTGTCCCGGGTGCAAGGGCCGGTAGTGATTTTTTCCCACCAGTCGATTGGGCCGCTCGGAGCCATGCACAATGGGGAAGAAATCCGTCAAATATTGGAGACCCACAATGCTTCTTCGCCGGAGAGCCCGGTAATTGCCTGTTTCAACGGACACCTTCATTACGACGATGCCCGACAGGTCAATGGCATTTGGTATGTGCATGTCAATAGTGCAGCGTACTTTTGGATGGGTGAGGAGTACGAACACATCCGATATTCAGAGGAGGTAGATGAGGGGTTCCGTTGGATCAAGTACACGGCGCCCTACCGGGATCCTCTCTTTGCCGTGGTGGAGATCTCTTCAGACGGAGAAATTATCATTCATGGCAAGCAATCCGAGTATGTTGGACCCTCTCCTTGGGATTTGGGTTTTCCGGAAACGGACCGTGAGGCCATCCGCCCGGCTATTTCCGACCGCGTATTGCACGTTAAGTAAATGTACATGAAATCGTTGTATACGAAGGCTTTAATTACTATGTTTAGTTGATAATAAAACCGGTTAAAAGCTATGAGGGCACTCGTCATTTCAGGAGGTGGAAGCAAGGGCGCATTCGCGGGAGGTGTCGCCGAATTCCTCATACGTGCGTGTAGGCATGACTACCGGCTTTTTTTAGGGACCTCTACCGGAAGCTTGCTCGTGCCATTGCTATCTATCGGTGAGATTGAAAAGATTAAAGCGATCTATACCTCTGTGACGCAAAACCAGATTTTTGATATTTCGCCGTTTTACATTGTTCAGGAAAACGGTGAGCCCCGCATCAAGATCAACCACGTGAATACCGTTCGCATGTTTATCAAGGGTCGAAAGACGTTTGGGGAGAGTATGGCCCTACTCGAGTTGATTAAAAAGATCATGACTCCCGAGGATTTTGCCCGGATGCAGGCTAACGAGGCCAATGTGTACGTGACGGTTTCTAACCTCACCACCAACCGGGTGGAGTATAAGTCGCTGAAGGAGAATAGCTACGAGGATTTCTGTGAGTGGATTTGGGCATCATCGAATCTGGTTCCTTTTATGAGTCTTTTGGAGAAAAACGGTTGTCAGTACGCAGACGGTGGTTTTGCGGATATCGTGCCCATTTCTGAGGCCATTTACCGGGGTGCCAAGGAGATCGATGTCATTGTTCTAAAATCCAATCAGCCCCGTGGCAAGAAGGACAATGTGAAAAACGCACTTGAATTGATGACCCGGACCTTTGATTTTATGCTGGATCAAATATCGGCTGATGATATTAAGATCGGGAAACTCGAAGGAGGTAGAAGAAAGGTAGACCTTAATTTTTACTATCCGCCGACCGTTCTGACTGAAAACTCCTTGATTTTTGACCCAAAGCAAATGAAACAATGGTGGCAGGATGGCTACGCATTTGCAGAAGCTCATAATCCTGTGTGCAAGTGCCTGGAGGTGGGCTGATAAGAATCCGTTCTAAAAAAAAATCTATGGACCTTCGCATACCATTGCTCGTTAAAATCCCTGTACTTCTGATAATTAGCTGGTTGTTTGGTGGCTGTGGTACAAAAGTAGGGCTTGTCGAAGAAGGTAATAAGGTACTTATTAAGCCCGTGAACCTAGCCGAGATGCCGATGGGTGAGGGTTCGCTTGCCATTACCCATGTACATGTGCTGGATGTGAGGACTGGAAATCTGCTACCTCTCCATACCATTTGGATACGAGACGGGCTCATTGAATCCGTGTTTCCGGATGGTACAGAAGTGCTTCCGGGCTCGGTGGAGGTGGTGGATGGAGCAGGCCGATATGTAATTCCCGGACTGATAGATGTGCACTTTCACCTAGATCAACTAAGGGGATTGCCGCATCTTTTTTTGAAAAAGGGGATTACGGCATTACGGGACCCGGGCGCGTGGATAGAAGCTTACGGAAACGAACGCAGGAGGGGAGAACAGCTACCCAGGTTGTACCTGACCGGTCCTCACTTGGATATGTTTCCGCCTGCACATCCCAAGGATGCCTTGATCATCCGCGACGAGGAAGAGGCGAGGCAACAGGTCCGCAATTTGGTGGGCCGGGGTGCCAGTGCCATTAAGATATATTACCGCATGTCGCTGGGTTTGATACAGGCGGCTGCGGATGAGTGCAAAAAGCTCGGCGTTCCTTCTACTGCCCACTTGGAGATCAGTGACGTTAGAGAAGTGATTCGTGCAGGAGTAACAGGAATAGAACATGTCACATCCTTCGGACTGGCATTGATTTCTCCCATCGAGGCAGAGGTGTACCGGCAAAAGGTGCTGGCAGACAACCACGCCCGCAGGGAGGGTAGGTACGAAATGTGGAGTGGGTTGGATTTTGGCGACAAGCGAAACACCGTAAAGGAGATTTTTGATTTGATGAAAGAGAAGGAGGTGTTCTTTTGTCCAACGCTGGCAGTATTCGAGGTAGGCGAGGAGTCCGAAGATGAAGTTCGGGGATTAGGGTTTCAAAAGATGATGGAGTTTACCGCGTTGGCGTATGGGAAGGGCGTGGATCTAACCGTTGGTTCTCATTCGTACGTACCTTATGCGTCCTATGGATCTGCCTATCAGCGGGAAATGGAGCTGATGCATGCGTGCGGCATGTCGCTGGCTGATTTGATCCGAGCAGCCACTTGGGGCAACGCCCGGTTTTTGGGAGCGCAGGAGGAAATCGGCAGCATTGAGCCAGGGAAGAAGGCCGATTTGGTTCTACTTTCTAGCAACCCATTGGAACACGTAAAAAACCTCGAGAACGTCGAAAAAGTGATGCTTAATGGTGTGTGGGTGGATTAAACTCAGTGTGAGTAGAATATATCAAAGCGATAAAAATAGCCAGTGTTTTTAAGGAGATTTATTTGCGCATCATCGTTTTATTACCCACTTTTGTGATCAAAATGCGCACGTGGCGAAATTGGTAGACGCACTGTCTTCAGGCGGCAGCGCCTTCGGGTGTGAAGGTTCGAATCCTTTCGTGCGCACTTTTTATTTTTTTGCCCAGCGGCGTCTCCATAATTTTAAGAAGTTTTCTTTCTTCTCGTGAACTGGGAATTCATCTCCTAGCAAATAGCCGTAGGGTTGTAGTCCCGGAACTCTATCTAAGGTGATCTTAAGAATGCCTACCAACGGAATGGAAAGAATCATTCCTGATACCCCCCAAATTGCGCCACCCAGTAAAATGGCAAATACGACGGCAAGGACGTTTACCTTTACTTTGCCTCCCACTACCACGGGTGTAATGAGATTGTTTTCCAGTAATTGGATGCCCCATAGAACCAGCAGGGTCAGGAGGGGGTAAAAAAGCGTGTCGGTGGTCAGGAAAACATAGAGAATGACCAGAGCGGAACTGATGATCACACCGATGTAGGGGATTAGGTTCATCACGGCAATGAACAGCGCAAACAGCAGAAAGAACTTGATGCCGATGAGGTAAAAGTATATCCCGGCCAATACCGAAACGATCAGGGTGACCTTCACCATGCCCACCAAGTACTGATGGATGACTTTGCCAGAGTCCTCGGCCCAAGCGATGATTTTTTCATTGCTCCTAGAGGAGGCCTGCATTAGAAAGGCCGTGAAAAAGTCCTTGTAATAGATTAATAGAAAGATGTAGAGGGGGATGATTCCAATCAGGGTCAGGGATTTGCCGGTATTGAAGATCGTTTGGTTCAAATTATCGGGGTTGACAAGTAGGCTAACAAGGTCCGTTTCGCTCCAATTACTTACGTCTAGGCCGGTTAATTCAGAAATATCCTCTAGGTATTCTGCCAACTTGGAATAGAAAATGGCGCCGATCTGAGGGATATCTCCTAACAGGGATACCATCTGATTGACTACCAGGCCTAGGACCCCTAGAAAGCAGAGCGTGAATAGTGTCAAGGTAAGGATGATCGCCAACCCTCTTGGAATCCGCCTGTTTTCCAGCCAATCGGACACAGGATACAGGGCAAAAGCAAAGAAAATTCCCCATGTGAGAGGGACAAAGATAAAGTCGCCGTACCACAGGACCACCGTACCCAGGGTAAGAATAATCAATCCATGCGCGAGTTTTTGGGAGAGTCCTGATTCAGGGTTCATGTCGGACGAATGAGTGATAGCTTAAATTTATGGAAATCTTCCAAAAGATCGTTAAACGGATCTTTTTTTATCGAATTGCCCGACTTTTCGGCCAATAAAGGAGATCACATTGGTATCATTACCCTAAATTACTATATTCACTTTCTACTTTTGAATGACCCAAATGATAACGATGAGAATTACGCTTCTGCTTTCACTTGTTTTAACCTGCTTATTCAACCAAGGTATTGATGCCCAGCAGGGTCCTTTGAAAATCATCATGATCGGTGCCCATCCCGATGATTGTGAAATCAAGGGTGGAGGAACGGCCGCGCTGTTCATAGAAATGGGACATCAGGTTAAATTCGTGTCTGTGACCAATGGTGATGCAGGACACATGGAGATGGGTGGTGGCATGTTAGCCAAGCGGAGAAAGGCCGAAACCGAAGAGGTGGCCCGTAGATTGGGCGTGGCCTACGATGTGTTGGACAACCACGACGGAGAACTGTTAGCTACTTTGCCGGTTCGATTGGACATCATCCGGTTGATCCGCGAGTGGGAGGCGGATGTGGTGATTTCGCACCGACCCAACGATTATCATCCGGACCACCGGTACACAGCCATTTTGGTGCAAGATGCTGCGTACATGGTAGGAGTACCCAATGTAGCACCCGATGTGGAGCCGTTGAGGAAGAATCCCGTATTTCTGTATTTTCAAGACAATTTTCAAAAGCCAAACCCTTTTACACCGGATATCGCGGTGGACATTTCCTCGGTCATTGATAAGAAGATCGATGCCATGGATGCACATGTCTCCCAGTTTTACGAGTGGCTTCCTTGGATTGGCGGCTATGCCGACGAGGTACCCAGTGGCAGCGCCGAGCGTAAGGCTTGGCTGCGAGAGAAACGATGGGGGAGCGTTAGCACGGCATTGATCCCTGCGTTGGAGAAATGGTATGGTAAGGCCAAAGCATCCCAAGCCACCTATGTGGAGGCGTTTGAAGTGTGTGAGTACGGAAGTAGACCCTCTGAGGAGGATATCAAGCGGCTGTTTCCCATGCTTGGAAAGTAACGGAGTGTCGACCACACTTTCGTGAATCCGACAATTCCCTGGACGAGTGTATCAACAATTTATCCATATAAGCAATCTTCAATATTCATGAGTAAACGAAACGTGCTGGTTACAGGTGGCGCCAGCGGAATAGGTCTCGCCATATCCCGTCGATTTGCGCAAGCAGGGGACCAGGTCTATGTACTAGATTTCAACAAAGAAAATGGGGAAAAAGTAGCCGCGTCTCTTCAAGAAGAAGGGTATTCGGTGAAATTTTTGGAGACAGATGTATCCTCCCAGGAACAGGTGAAACAAGTGATAGCCGCTATCGAGGGGGAGATACATGTGCTTGTAAACAATGCGGGTGTATCGCATGTCGGAAACTTGGAACAGACGGTGGAAAGCGAGTTGGACCGGCTGTATAGCGTGAACATAAAGGGGGTCTATAATTGCTCACTTGCGGTCATTGGCCATATGAAGGAGCAAGGTGGCGGTGCGATCATCAATATGGCTTCTGTGGCGGCTACGGTTGGTATTGCAGATCGCTTTGCCTACTCCATGACCAAAGGAGCTGTGCGCACCATGACCCTATCCATGGCCAGAGACTATGTGCAGTTCAACATTCGAGTAAATGCCATATCCCCTGCTAGGGTACATACCCCCTTTGTGGACGGGTACTTGGCCAAGAATTACCCGGGTAGAGAACAGGAAGTTTTTGACCAGTTGGCAGCCACACAGCCCATTGGCAGGATGGGAAGTCCCGCTGAAGTGGCTAACATGGCCTTTTACCTGGCTTCCGATGAGGCTTCTTTTCTAACCGGTGCAGATTACTTGGTGGATGGAGGTTTTTCCCATTTGAAAATGTAAAAACAATTATAGACACATGAAATCGAGCATGACGTAGCCGTCACACTGGGATGACTATCTAACATGCGAGATCCCATGTGACCGCTAAAAATCAATTATAGACACATGAAATTAATACGATTTGGAAATGCCGGTGAAGAAAGACCGGGAGTTGTTTTAGAAGACGGACGGCAGCTGGATGTTAGTGCATTTGGCATTGACTGGAACGAGGAGTTTTTGGGTGATGAGTCAGGGTTTCAAAAGCTAGCCGAATGGTTGGAAGCGCACCAGCAGGATTGTCCCGAGGTGCCATCCGGCGTACGGCTTGGGTCCCCGATCACCCGCCCCTCCAAGATCATTTGTGTGGGTCTGAACTATTCGCTTCATGCCAAAGAAAGCGGCATGGAAGTTCCCAAGCAACCGGTGTTGTTTATGAAGGCTACCTCCTCCCTTTCTGGCCCCTTTGATGAAATTGTGATACCAAAGCATTCGGAAGCAACGGACTGGGAAGTAGAGCTCGCCGTTGTAATCGGTAAAAAAGCTTCCTACGTGAACAAGGAAGATGCTTACGACCATATTGCGGGCTACGCCGTGCACAACGATGTCAGCGAGCGGGATTTTCAATTGCGCCATGGAGGGCAATGGGTCAAAGGAAAAAGCGCCGATACCTTTGCTCCCTTGGGACCTTGGTTGGTGACAAAGGAAGAAGTAGCGGATCCAAACAACCTGCGCCTTTGGCTAAAGCTCAATGGGAAGACCGTGCAGGACAGCAGTACTTCTGACTTGGTGTTTGATGTGCCTACCCTGGTAAGCTATATCAGTCAATACATGACACTCCTTCCGGGGGATGTCATCAGTACCGGCACGCCATCCGGTGTAGGGATGGGTTTTAATCCTCCCGTGTACCTCAAGGCAGGAGACGTAGTGGAGCTTGGTGTAGAAGGACTTGGCGTTTCCAAGCAACGTGTGATTGCATATAAAGGGTGAGTTCATTCCCTGCAATATAAACTTCCCGGTGACTTGCCGTTTGTGTGGGCTAGTCACCGGGAAGTTTGTTTTCCAACACCAGGCTACCCCGCTCGGTATGTGTTGATTCGAGCTTTTTTCATCCATCTCATTGCCGTTATGCCTCTCTACCGAATTCACGAGCCATGATTGAACGAAAGGTGTGTTTGTTTCGAAGAACCAGATGCCGACTGCTTTTGGTACTGCTTTTCATGCTTTGCCTGCATGTGGCGAAAGGCTATGCTCAGGACTTGCAATGGCATACCCTGCCGGCTATTCCGGATACAGAGGGGTTTGCGGGGATGTATGCAGGTGTGAGCAACGACGTTCTCTTGGTAGCGGGAGGGGCGAATTTCCCCGAGAAGAGGCCATGGGAAGGAGGCGAAAAAACCTGGTACAATCGAATTTTGTACTTGGAATCCCCAGAGGCCGAATGGGCGTTTGCGGATGCCGTACTTCCAAGTCCTTTGGGATACGGGGTATCGGTAACCTACGAGAACACCGTTTTAATCGTTGGAGGTAGCCATCAGTCCGGTCATAGCGCCGCGGTCTACGGGTTGCGCGTTGAGGGAGGTCAGGTGGTGGTCGATACCACTTACCCGGATTTGCCTCATCCGCTGGCAAATATGGCCGGAGACGTGGTTGACGGAGTGGTCGTTGTGGCTGGAGGGCAAAAGAATCCGCAAGGGCTGGCAGAGTCTCAGGTATGGATGCTCGACCTAACCCTTCCCCGTGAAAAGCAGCAATGGGTGGAAGGCCCGGCTTTACCGGGCAAGTCCCGGACGCAGGCGGTTGCTGGAGTCATGGGGGGAGCCTTCTACCTTTTCAGCGGTTTTCACCTTACAGAAAAGGAGGGTGGAGGCTGGGATAGGCACTTGCTTCTAGATGCCTATCGGTTTTCCTTTGGAGAACAGATTGGAAGCGGTACTTGGGAACGACTTTTGGACTTGCCCAGAGGAATTGCCGCGGCCCCTTCACCTGCATTTGCCGTAGGTGCCTCCCATCTGCTGATTCCCGGGGGAATAGATGCGGAATTGGCCAACCATTCAGATCCTACCACCCATCCCGGTTTCAGGGACAAGCTGCTGGCCTATCACGTGACAAGTGGTAATTGGGTAGAGATGGGCGAGATTCCCGCCGGTAGTGCGAGAGTCACTGTGCCCACTGCTTTTTGGAAGAAGCAGTGGGTGGTACCCAGCGGGGAGAAGTTACCTGGTGTGCGCTCTCCAGAGGTGTTTGCGTTGGTTCAGCAGCCGGTATTTGGTTGGTTAAACTGGACGAGCTTGGGGGTGTACCTGGCCTTGATGCTTGGGATAGGCGTGTATTTTTCCACCCAAGAAAGGACTACGGAAACGTATTTCCTAGCAGGTAGAAAAATTCCCTGGTGGGCTGCCGGATTGAGTATCTATGGTACCCAACTCAGTGCCATCACGTTTATGGCCATTCCGGTGGTGGTGTTTGCCACAGACTGGCGGCTGATAATGGGTGCCGTAATGATCGTATCCATTGTGCCGCTCGTTATTCATTTTTACCTGCCGTTTTTTCGGCGGGTGAATATTTTGACGGCATACCAATACTTGGAGCGGCGATTTGATAAGCATGTGCGGAGTTTGGGGAGTGTCACCTTTATCTTGATGCAGTTGGCGCGAATGGGGGTGGTGTTGTATCTGCCGGCCATCGCCATTTCCTCCGTAACGGGAATGGATATATTGCTATGCATAGGCATCATGGGGGTATTCAGCACGCTCTACACCGTATTGGGTGGGATGGAAGCGGTAATTTGGACCGATGTAATACAGGTAGTGGTGCTTTTGGGTGGGGCGCTGACCGGGCTGCTGATCGCCGTTGCGCAGATTGACGGAGGCTTTGGGCAGGTGTGGGAAATAGGGATGGCACAGGAGAAATTCCGCATGCTGGAGTGGGGGTGGGACTACCGAGAGCTGGTGTTTTGGGTAGCGATTATCGGCTTCTTTTTTTTAAACATCATCTCATATACCTCCGATCAGGTGGTTATTCAGCGGTACCTGACCGTATCCACAGAGAAGGAGGCAGCCAAAAGCCTTTGGACCAATGGGCTGATTACGCTTCCGGGCATTCTGATGTTTTTGGGGCTAGGAACCGTGTTGTATGTGTTTTACCTGACCAATCCCCAAAAGGTGGGAAGTGCGCTTCCGGAGGAGTTATTACCCTACTACATTGTTTCGGAGCTGCCTGCGGGCGTTGCTGGACTGGTCATAGCTGGGATATTCGCGGCCAGTATGTCATCTTTGGACAGTTCCATGAACAGCATATCAACTGCCTATATTTCCGATATTCATCGACTCTTTCGGCCGGGCTGGGGAGATAGCAGAAATTTAAGACTGGCTAAGTGGCTCACCGTTTGGATTGGTTTTTTTGGTACCATGAGTGCTGTTTGGATTGCTCTTTCCAACGTGGGTTTTGTGTTTGACTTGTTTCAGAAGCTCTTAGGAATGATCGGAGGGGCATTGGCAGGAGTGTTTATCTTGGGTATTTTTACCCAGCGGGCCAGTTCACGCGGAGCTTTGGTTGGAATACTTGCCGGTACCCTGATTACGTTCCTAGTTAGTAGGTTTACCGAAACCAATGGGTATCTTTTCGGAGCCGTTGGGGTGCTTTCCTGTGTAGCGACGGGCTATGTGGCGAGTTTAGTGTTGCCTGATCGGATATCGAAAGCGCCCGGAAACACCTATAAGGACTTGGTTAAACGCAATCAATCCTGAATTATTCAGCATCTCCTTCGGTTGTCCCTTTGGGGGTATTGGTATTTGGTGTTTGAGGGAGTATCAGGTGTCCAGACTTTAGGTGTAGGTCTCGCTGTGGGAATGGGATTTCGATACCCGCCTGTTTGAAAGCTTCAAAGGTGTCGGATAACACTTGATTTCTCACATCAATCCATGTGTCAAAATTGCTTACCCAGAATAGTAAGCGAAACTCTACCGCACTGTCCGCAAAGTGGTGTATAAGCACTTTCGGGGCCGGGATTTTCATCAGGTCGTTTTTTTGAAGAACTTCCTCTAGTACGGTTTGTACTTGTTTTAGGTCTGACCCATACGCTACGCCGATAATCAGCTCGATACGCCGCCTCCGGTCAGAAAGCGTCCAATTAATCAGGTGTTGTGACAGCAAGTCACCGTTGGGAATGATGACCTCGGAGCCATCGTAGGCCTGAATGGTACTGGATCGGATGCCTACTTCCTTTACGACGCCGGATCTTCCACCCACTTCAATAGCGTCTCCAATCTGTATGGGCCGCTCAAAGGCCAGAATGATGCCGGAGGCGAGGTTATTGACGATGGTTTGCAGACCAAAGGCAATACCGACACTGAGGCCACCCAAGATGATGGTGAGATTATCCAAGGAGATCCCGGAGAAGGCCAACGCGAAAAAAAAACCCACGATTAACACCGCCAGTCGGATTAGCAGGACCGAAGAGCCGAGTCTTTTGTTTCGTCCATCGGCTTTTTCGCTGTCGCGGATAGAGACGAAATAGGCAATATTTTTTGCCAACATCGATGAGGCCCAAATCACAAAAATGAAGATAAAAATGCTACGGAACGTGAATGAGGTACTTCCTATTTCCCGTGTTTCTGTTAAAAAATGGCTGATTGATTCGATGATAAAATCATCAATAGAGAGGTTTAGTGCCAAAAAAAAGGACCACATGATCAGGGCTAAAAATATAAAGAAATTGCTGAGACGTTTGTAAATTGCCTTATAGTCAAGGTAATTAGTGTATTCTTTGGTGTTGCCCTGAAGCAATTCTACCTGTAGGTACAATGCTTCCATGATAACCGTAACAAAGAGGTAAAGGCTGATGCCTTGGGTTACACTTAATGTTGCTCCCACTCCCAACATCTTGGCGAGGCTAAACCTACCAACGATATGTAGGACGACGGAGGTGACCTGCATGGTGAGGTACAGGTAAATCAGGTATTTCAGGTAGGCCGGATATTGATCCGGCTTTTTTTGAATCAAAGACAAACTACGCGCTCCCACATACAGCCCGAATACTGAAAACACGATTAGGTACCAGCGTTCTTGATTAGCCTGTTCTATAATAAGGTTACTGGTGCCAAATACAATCAAGCTGATTGCCAGGAAAATCCACATTCGGAATACTTCGCGTATCAACACTTGCTTAATCAGCAGGGATGTGCAGATGGTCGTGGCAATCAAAACCCCTAGAATAAGACCATTAGGCGGGTAGGGCAATACGTACGGGGCAAGTGTGAACATGCTGAGTATGGCGCAGGTCAAGGGCGACTTCGTCAAGTATTTGTTTCTATCAAGAATCAGTTTAGAAAATTCCTTCTCCTTTTTGATCCGGTTCACCAAATAGAAAAACCAACCGTAGATACCGATTCCCAGGATGACTACCCAGATAAAGGTGTTAAGGTTTCTTTTCCAGTAGGTTCTGAGTATGATCTGGTTTAGAAGAATCGATTCCTCAATCACCGGATATAGGGTCGGAAGTTCTCTAAGAGAACGCAGCTGCCAAATGAATGGGGAGTCTTTTTGGAAAAAGGCACTGCGTATGGTTCTTTGCTGCTCCCTGATTTCGTCCTTGGCATCACTGATCCCAACACTTAGTGCGGATAGTTTGGTTTGTACGTCCAGGTTATTGATATTCTGAACGGAAAAGAGACTGTCCGCTCTGGTTAGTCGTCGTAAGAGTGCTGCCCATTGTTCATTCAACGCTGGCAGCGCACTGGAGTCCACCATGGAGGTAGCGGATTGGTAGGTGTTTTTAATGACTTCGATATTGTCACCGATCTGTGTAAATGTCTCTGCTCGGCTATCCACCTCGCTACGCCATCGTGTCACCAATAGGTTGTAGCCAGAAAGTAAGTTGTCCAGTTCGCTGAGATATTGGAGGTTGAATTCGATTTCTCCGGAATAAAAACTCTGCATGATTCGCTCCACAACCCCCTCAATGATGGGAATGTCCTCGTTGATGATTTCCAGATTTGGATTGCGCTGTAGGCGAATGATTGCGGTTTGCAGCGAATGGAAATAGTCTTCGTTTTTGCGGATAAGTTGGTTCAGTGTAAGTGGTTTGGGTGCTACGGAATCTGTCAAACTGGCAGGGCCAACTCCCTTTACCGGCCCGGACTCGCCGTTTTGTTGCGCCAGGGAAAATTGCGTAATAAATAGAAGCAACACAAGGCAACTAGGGCTCACCCTACGCAGACGATCAATGCCTAGGGAAATAATAGGCCAAAAGACTTGGTTAAAATGGAACGGCATAGTTTGCAATTTTTATTTCTGGGCTGCCAATTTATGCGTATTAATTAGTAAATTTAGGAAAATGCCCCGGTAGCAAAAGGACTCCTGCAGATTTAAATTTTGGAAATCTCTAAACATGGCATTCTGATTGTTGTTTATCTAAATACAGCATAGGATCTAACCGAAAAGTCAAATGGTGCAATTTTAGCATGTTGCGTTAAAACGTGTTAAAATATTCTGCCGGTAGGCGTTTGGCATCCTTTTGGGGCAACTTCGTGCGTACATAATCGTGGAAAGAATATCAATTAACAGAAAGAAAGGAATAAAATGAGCAAAAAACAGTTTTTCTTAGGAATCGTTTTGGCGTCTCTTATCGGTGGATTAGTCGCCCTGTTTGGGGTGAGTGTGCTACAGGACAAGAATGGAAATTCGTCTACCTACACAGAACAGCAAAGTGCCAGTTTTGTCAATTGGTTGAATGATGAGAGATTCGTCATTCCCGATGGAATCAACTTTGTGGCCGCTGCGCAAGTGGTGACCCCTGCGGTGGTTCACGTGAGAAGCAGCGTGACCGTGAGTGGACGTTCCGGAGGAGTAGATCCGCTGGAGGAGTTCTTTGGATTCAGATCGCCTTCCCCAAGAGGAGAGCAGGCTCCTAGAGAGGGGCGTAGCTCCGGTTCCGGTGTGATCGTTTCATCCGATGGGTACATCGTGACCAACAACCACGTAATCGAAAATGCCACCAAGGTAGATATTACCTTAGAGGACAACAGGCGATACGTGGCCAAGGTAGTAGGAACCGACCCTACAACAGATCTGGCCCTGCTGAAAATAGAGGAAAAAGGACTACCCCATATCCCATTTGGAGATTCTGACGATGCAATGATCGGAGAATGGGTATTAGCAGTAGGCAATCCCTACGAGCTGAATTCCACCGTGACAGCAGGTATTATAAGTGCCAAGGCCAGAAATATACGAATACTCCAGGCCGAGAATAACATGCAAATTGAGTCATTTATTCAAACCGATGCAGCGGTCAATCCCGGTAATTCCGGCGGTCCGTTGGTAAACCTATCTGGAGAAATTATCGGCATCAACACGGCCATTGCCTCCCGAACAGGAGGATTCAGCGGCTACTCCTTTGCAGTGCCCAGTGCCATTGTAAAAAAGGTTACCGAAGACTTGATGGAGTATGGTACAGTGCAGCGGGGTTTGATAGGTGTTTCTATTCAAGACGTAAGTCCTGAACTGGAAGAGCGCGAAGGGATTAAAATCAAAGCCACCCGTGGAGTCTACGTAGCTGGCGTGAACGAAGGTAGCGGCGGAGAGGAAGCTGGATTGAAAAAGGGTGATGTCATCATCGGCATTGACGGTGCAAATACCTTTACCACCTCCGCTTTACAGGAGCGGGTGGCGAGGAAGCGTCCAGGCGATAAAGTGGAAATAAAGTACTTGAGGGATGGGAAGGAGATGATAACTACCGCGACACTCAGAAATATATCGGGAGATACCAAAGTGGTGGTAAAAGAGGTGCCAAAACGTGAGGAGTTTGAAGGAGTGGTGTTTGAAGATGTACCGTCGAATGTCAGGACTCGCTTGGAGATAGAGGGCGGTGCTTCTATATCCATCGTAGAAAACGAAGCGTGGAAAGAAGCAGGACTGCGGGAAGGCTTTATCATCACTAAAATTGGGCGTACCAGAATCAATAGCGCTAAGGATGTCGTAGAGGCCTTGAAGCGATACAAAGGAGAAGAAGTGAGTATTTTGGGTGTTTACCCCAATGGTCAGCGTTCTTACTACGATATTCAATTGTAATCGTTGAGATTGAATTATTGCATGCAGAGCCGTCACCCACTGTGACGGCTCTGTTGCTTTGTAGCGCTGGATTATTTTTGGATGATAGTCAGTGGTTTGGATGCTGAGGGGTAAAAAAAAATGAGGGGAATGTTTGACTTAATCAATATTGGGGCTACATTTGCAAACCAATTCAGGGAAATATGACCGTAAGGGACATGTTATGAAATGGGAGTTTAGCTCAGCTGGTTCAGAGCATCTGCCTTACAAGCAGAGGGTCGGGGGTTCGAATCCCTCAACTCCCACACAAGTGAAACCCCTACTTACCGTCACAGATAAGTAGGGGTTTTTTGTTTTAGGTATCCGTTCTTCACGGTTTTGCTCGTCCGGTTCGGTGCATCCCAATATTTCAGTCAGGAGGATCGGGGGGTGAATCTCTCAACTTCTGCATTGATACAGACCCCTTAGGGTGAAAAATCCTTAGTAGTGTTTTTGTAAATTCCTTCTCGACGATTTTTCTGTTAGCAGCAGTAGCACTTCGTTTTGTCTTGAGTTTTCTTTTGGTATACTTCTTTTCACTTTTATATTGGATAGATATCCTATCTCAAAAAAAAGGGCCTTTTTTTCCAAATGTCGGAGGTTATCTCTTAACTAAATGTTCGCTCTTAAACCATCTGTCCGTGTCAGATGTTCTTACTATCAATTACCATAAGCTACTTTACGGCTATGGGCTTCCCGTTAAATGAACGTTTATCACCTCTGATTTTATGATGAAGGCCTTTTATTTATTACTTTTCTTTTCTGCGACGTTGGTGCTGTCTGGGCAGGCGAGCGGACAAAGCCTGGCCTACCGGACCCTGTTGAAAGCGTATTACGATTCCGATTTTCCGCTGATTTACCCGGAGAATGGGGAGTTGTTGCAGAAGGCGGTGCTGTTGGATACCCGCGAGCAGGAGGAATACGAAGTCAGCCACCTACAGCATGCCAAATGGGTGGGGTATGAGACCTTTGACATAAATGCGTTGGACACCCTATCGAAAGATACACCTTTAGTAGTCTATTGCTCTATTGGAGCGAGAAGTCAGGATATTGGCAATCGTTTAAAACAGGTGGGCTTTAAAGAGGTATACAATCTGTATGGCGGGATTTTTCACTGGGTAAATGAGGGGCTACCGATTTACAACGAGAAAGGACCTACCCGAAAAGTGCACGCCTATAGCCGTTCATGGGGAATTTGGGTAAAGAATGCGCAAAAGGTTTATTAAATAGCCTTTATTTCCCATTAGATTGGTAATTTTGATTATGGTGAAATTTTTCCTTGCGATCTGGCTTTTGTGGCTTCCTCCCGCCTGTGGCAGTTCGTCACTTGGGCGACAAGGGACACATCCTCCCAGTCACGAAACCTTCGATAGGCTCCTTCAAAAACACGTGAGCGCCGACGGTAGCGTGGATTATCCCGGATTTATGAAAGATAAGAGCCAGTTGGAGGAATACTTGGCATCGCTTAGCGAACAGGCGCCAGACCGGCAGACTTGGTCAGAAGCAGAGCAATTGGCGTATTGGATCAATGCGTACAATGCCTTCACCATCAAACTGATTATTTACCATTATCCCGTCAAGAGCATTCGTGACATTGGTCCCAAGCTAAATATTCCCCTTATCCGCACGGTCTGGCATTTGGAATTTTTTGAGATTGGTGGTCAGAAGGCCTCGCTGGATGAAATAGAACATGCGATTCTGCGCAAGGAATTTGAGGAGCCACGTATCCATTTTGCGATCAACTGCGCTTCGATCTCCTGTCCAGCTTTGGCCAGGGAAGCCTATACCGCTGAGCGGCTGGATGAGCAGTTGGAGTATGCCGCGCGGAGGTTTGTGAACGATTCCACAAAGAACCGAATCCAGCCGGGAAAGGTGGAGATTTCGGAGATTTTCTCTTGGTTCAAGGGAGATTTCACCAAGTCCGGCAGCCTGATTGACTTTTTGAATCGCTACTCCGACGTAAAAATCCATCCCGAGGCCCGAATGGGATACTTACCTTATGACTGGAACTTAAATGAGTGAAAGAAACAAGCATATCGTCATCTTGGGAAACGGCATATCGGGAGTTACCTGCGCCCGATATATCCGCAAACATAACGGGGACCTTTCCATCACCGTTGTGTCGGGTGAGTCGGTCTATTTCTATTCCCGGACCGCCTTGATGTATGTCTACATGGGGCACATGAAGTGGGAGCATACCAAGCCGTACGAGGATTGGTTCTGGGAAAAGAACCGGATCAACCTGTGCAAAGCTTGGGTGTCCCGAGTGGCTTTTGAAGATAAAGAGTTGGTTTTTGAAGATGGAAGCCGATTGCGCTACGATATATTGGTCCTAGCGACGGGCTCCAAACCGGCGGCCTATGGCTGGCAGGGGCAGGATCTTCCTGGTGTGCAAGGTCTATATTCGCTTCAAGACCTCGCTTTGTTGGAGAAAAATACGCGCTCTATCAAGCATGCGGTGATCGTTGGAGGAGGATTGATCGGCGTGGAACTGGCGGAAATGTTGCGTTCCCGAAAAATTTCCGTCACCATGCTGGTACGGGAGGGGCATTTTTGGGGCAATGTGCTTCCCAAGGAAGAGGGTGTCCTAATAGGTGACCATATCGGCCAGCATGGGGTGGATCTGCGCTTGCATGTGGAGCTGGAACAGGTAATCCCCGGGGAAGACGGTAGGGTTTCGGCTGTTAAGACAAGTGCGGGAGAAACCATTGCATGTGATTTTGTCGGGCTTACAGTCGGGGTGGTACCTAATGTCGACTTTTTACGTACGGATTCCGATGAGACAACCGTCTTGGAGATAGGGCGGGGAGTTTTGGTAAACGCATATTTTGAAACAAATATTCCTGACGTGTATGCGGTAGGTGACTGCGCGGAATTCCGTGAAGCGCCGAGCCCCGAACGAAAGAAAATTGAACAGGTCTGGTATACCGGCAGGATGCACGGTGAGACGTTAGGGGCTAATTTGGGCAAGTCACAGCGACGGTCTTATCAACCCGGTCATTGGTTTAACTCCGCCAAGTTTTTTGATTTGGAATATCAGGTGTATGGATCAGTACCCAATGTACCGGAAGAGGGACTGGAAACCTTTTTTTGGCAACACGAGCAGCGTCCGGTAGCCATGCGTTTGGTATATCAGGCGGGTACCCGTGTGCTGGTTGGTATCCATGCCATTGGTTGGCGTCTGGATCATGTGTTCTTTGACGATACGATCAGCAAAGGGTGGACCGCGGAGCAGGTTCTCGAGAGTTTGGAAGAGGCTAGTTTTAATTCGGAATTTTACCGCCATAGCTGCGAGGCAGTACGTCAGGCATTTACAAAACAGACCGGTATTTCGGTTACAAGAAACAAAAAATCATGGGTTCAATGGATTTTTGGAGAAAAAGCATGAAAGTAATACAGCGTATCGGTTTGGCCGTGTTTATCATTGCACTGGGGATATTTTCCTTGTTGCCTTTTGTAGGCTCTTATCGGCTGGACACGGATATGGTGGATCAGCAGGTAAAAGAGGAGCATAGGGAAGTGATGAGGGAGGTGTTAGAACCGCTTTACGGGCAGGAGTACACCTCTAATGTAGCTTTTATTGGAGCTTTTAATGAATATTTTGATGCGTATAACGATGAACTCAAGGCTGCCGAGCGTTGGGATGAGGTGATCTGGGATGATTATGCTTTTACCCTGACCAAGGCTGCGGCGTTGGGTCCAGTCTCTCAGCGTCCTTTTTTGTATTTTTTCCTGACACTTGTGTTAGGGGCTGTAGGTGCCCTGATGTATATTCTCCCCATGTATCGACGTCAGCCTGCAGGTATTAAACACGACGGTATCTATTTTTCTTCCATGAAGTCCCGAGGCCTGCTTGGGATAATCACCGGGTCTTGGTTGATCGCCTTTTACGTGGTGTTGTATTGGTTTCCCGAATACATGACGAATCTTGTCATCATGGTCGATCCCCTTAGCTTGGCTCTTTCCGGCAACCCTGCTAGTCAATGGTTTTTGTATGGAGTAGTCTATACGCTGGCGATTTTGGTGATGGGTATCCGGATGTTTAGGAAGTACAAGGGAAATCGGTACCAGCTGATACGGACGGCCTCGGTGATGTTCTTCCAACTTTCTTTTGCCTTTCTTATTCCGGAAATTTTGGTTTGGTTTAACAAGCCTTGGCATGACTTTAAAAACATCTGGCCCTTGGATTACACCTTCTTTTTTGACTACCGCTTGGATGGCATGATGGCATCAGGCACTTTGGGACTGTTTATGCTTTTTTGGGGTATCATTCTGATCATCGTTGGGGTGCCGGTTATTACCTATTTCTATGGAAAACGTTGGTACTGTTCTTGGGTTTGTGGCTGTGGAGGACTTGCCGAGACCTTGGGCGATCCCTATCGGCAACTCTCAGATAAATCCTTGAAGGCTTGGAAAGTCGAAAGATACCTGGTACACGGCGTGTTGGTCTTTGCCGTGGCGATGACTGCACTAACCTTGGCCAACTACGCCATGGAGTTTCAATTGCTGCGGGATGCCACCAATCAGGTGCATGCTACCTACGGATTTCTGATCGGTTCGGCTTTTGCGGGGGTGATTGGTACAGGATTTTATCCTTTGATGGGAAACCGGGTATGGTGCCGTTTTGGCTGCCCTTTGGCTGCCTATCTGGGTATTGTGCAGCGTTTTAAATCCAGGTTCAGGATTACCACAAATGGAGGACAGTGCATTTCCTGCGGAAATTGCTCCACCTATTGTGAGATGGGTATCGATGTACGCTGGTATGCACAGCGTGGACAAAATATTGTTCGGGCATCCTGCGTCGGCTGCGGCGTGTGTGCATCCGTCTGCCCCCGTGGTGTGCTAAAATTGGAAAACAAATCTGAGAAAGGCAGGATCCAGGAAAACCCCATACTTATCGGCAACCAATCTGTCACCATCAAGTCTTGATGCTGCTCATTTACATAGTTTTAGGAGTTTACTTGATTGCCATGTGCTTTGTGCTGTTTTACAGCCTTACCCAGGCACACCTCTTGGTTTCCTTTCTTCGATACCGCGCGCATCCTACACCTGTGCCAGAGGCATTGCCCGAGGAGGAGCTGCCCCAGGTGACGGTTCAGTTGCCCATTTACAACGAACAATATGTGATCAAGCGACTGCTTAGGGCGGTAGCCCAGTTGAATTACCCGCACGAAAGGCTGGAAATACAAATCTTGGACGACAGCACGGATGTGACCTCCGAGATTATTCGGCGACAACTTGCCAAGTATCCGCAAGTGCCGTTTACCTACCTTCACCGGTCCAATCGGGAAGGCTTCAAAGCCGGTGCCTTGAAAGCTGGACTGGAAAGGGCTAGTGGGGAATTTATCGCGGTATTTGATGCCGATTTCGTCCCCGAGCCTAATTTTATCCGTAAAACGATCTCTCATTTCCAAGATCCCCAAGTTGGGATGGTACAGAGCAGGTGGACACACATCAACGAAGGCTTTTCCATGCTTACCCGGCTTCAAGCATTTGCGCTGGATACCCATTTTATGGTGGAACAGACCGGCAGGAATGCGTTGGGTGCATTTATCAACTTCAATGGGACCGGTGGGATTTGGCGAAAGGCCTGTATACTGGATGCTGGAAATTGGGAATCGGACACGCTCACAGAGGATTTGGACCTCAGTTATCGGGCGCAGCGGCGAAACTGGAAGTTTGTGTATCGGGCTGATGTGGCCTCACCGGCTGAATTGCCGCCCCTGATGTCTGCGATCAAGTCCCAGCAGTTCCGCTGGACCAAAGGTGGCGCCGAATGCGCGGTCAAGCACCTTCGGCAGGTCTGGAATGCTGACGTCCCGATGCGGGTACGGTTACATGCCACGGCACATCTATTGAATTCCACGGTCTTTATTGCGATTTTGGCCGTAAGCCTTTCTAGTATCCCTATTTGGTGGGCGTTCTACAAAGGATGGTTGCCCGCCTATTATTTTCGTGGAGCGACCGTCTTTCTGTTTGGGTTTGTCATTATCGCAGCAGTGTATTTGGTTGGAAATCTTTCTTTAAAAAAGTACTCGTGGAAATCCATCGGGAAATTCCTCTGGGAATTGCCCCTCTTTCTTTCGGTTTCCATGGGCCTGTCTATTCATAATGCGCATGCCGTGTGGCTGGGATTTTGGGGCCGGAAAACCGCCTTTGTACGCACCCCTAAATACAATCTAAAGAAAAACCGGAATGCTTGGAGAAAAAATAAGTATCATCAACCCACCGTTTCCGTAGGAACCTACATGGAGCTAGGCATGGCCTGCCTGTTTACAGGAGTCGTGCTGGTTTCTCTCTTCGTTCAAACCTATGAAATGTTGCTTTTTCACAGTATGTTAGCAGTCGGATTCTGGGTGGTAAGCCTGGCATCTATTCCAAGCCGCCGATCGCCCAGTTTGATGGAGAAAAAGGATTTGCCGGCTAGCTGAGGCAAATGTTTCTAAAAAAGAAACTGAAATAGCCGAAAGTAGGATTAAAAAGTAAGCAGAAAAGCTATCCGTTTAACAAAAATAATTGTAATCAGATGCAAACAACTACCAACGATATTAGGGGAAAAGCGTATTCCGGTTTGTCGGGTTGCTTTTCGGTATGGATCCTCTTATTTGCGCTGGCCTGCCAACCTCGGACGGAGGCAGAGAAGATTGTGGATGCGGCGATTGAGGCACATGGGGGGAAAGCATTTGAGACAAGCATTATTTATTTTGACTTTAGGGACCGAGCCTACGAGATCTTTAAATCGCCCAACGCATTTCGCTATGTAAGGGAATTTTCGGATTCCACGGGCTTTGTACGTGATGTCTTGGACAACGCCGGTTTTGTCCGGACGGTGAATGGGGAAGTGGTGGACCTACCGGATGAGCGCGTCCGGGCTTTCTCCAACTCGGTCAATTCTGTGGCTTATTTTGCTTTTTTGCCCTATGGGCTGAACGATCAGGCAGTATACAAAGCCTATCTGGGGGAGACGGAACTGGATGGTAAGGCTTACCACGTGGTAAAGGTTACCTTTTCCGAAGATGACGGAGGTGAGGATTTTGAAGATGAATTTTTATACTGGATCAATCGGGATACCTACACGGTGGATTACTTGGCTTACCTGTATTATACGGAAGGGGGGGGAGTTCGCTTTCGAAAAGTAACCAAGCGGCACGAAGTCGGTGGATTGATCCTTCAGGATTATGAAAATTACAAGCCAAAAGATAAACACACCCCGCTCGAAGAACTAGAAACCCTGTACCGAAACTGGGAGTTGGAACTACTCTCTGAAATCCAGCTAGAAAATATTCAGGTTAAGTCCTCGAAATAGGGTTTTTTCTGAACGTTCATCTTTAACATATCCTATCCTATAAAGCACATAGAAAATCCCCAAATGCATGAAACATTTTGGGGATTTTTTGAGTAAAGAACGCACTTACTAGGATCAGTGAAATCTCGGCGGCCGACTTACTTCAGGCGGAAGTTGACCCCAGCTCTAAACCAGCGGCCTGGCATTTGGACAGTTCCTGCCTCGATGTACTCGGCGTTTGAGATATTGGAACATTCGGCAAAATACCCCAGTTTTTTCATTCGATGCACGTCTACACGTGCGTCCAGCAGGAAATAGGGATCCAGCATCATTCGCTCGATATATCTCGCTTTTAGGTTTAATTCCACCGATTGGTTATAGGATACCCGCACTCCGCCGATGATCTGATGCCTCAATGCATTCAATGCATATCGGGTTTCTTGCCCTTCCTGTTCTACGAGGTTTGCATCGATATAATTGTAGGAGGCTGAAATCTCTTCGATTCGCAGCCCATTCTCCGTGGAGGAAAACTTGTACATCAGGCCGGCCTCCAGTCCTTGGAAGGTTACCTCGTTGAAGTTTTGGGGTTGCCAGGGATCGGCGGCGTCAGCCCGGGCCCATTCGATCAGGTTGTTGGTGTGCCGGTTAAAGTAAACGAGTTCTGCCCGTAAGTTTGAGCCACCCAGTTTGATGCCCATCTCGTAGTTGACCGCTTTTTCCGGTTCCAGTGCATCGTTTCCGATATTGGTTGGTCCCACATAGTACAAATCTGTGTAAGTAGGAATGCGAAAGCTGACACCATAGTTGCCATAGAGGCGCATGATTTCGGTTACCTGATAGCCTATTTCTGCTCCGGGAAAGTGCCGCCAGCCATACTCCGAATAGTAGTTCGAGTAGACGCCGGCACGTAGGTCTCCTTTTTGCAGGAAATTGACGCGGTGTTCGGCAAATACTCCCAACAGTGTGCGTTCACGTTCTCCAAGGTTGTTGCTGTCGATTTTTTCGGTTCTGCCTTCGGCCCCAAATCCAGAGGTTCCTGCTGACGACTCGTACCGCCCATTGATTTCCAAAGCGGTGATGTCGGTGGTGTGGATATTCTGAAAGAATGCTGGATCTTCCCGAAAGAGTCTGAATTCATCTTCGTTACGTCTCCAATAGGCCCTGGAGTTTATCCAGAGATTGTTTTTCTCATAGGTATGGCTGATCGCACCCAAGTAGGTTTGGATGCTTTCCCATTGTTCTGGGAAAGCGCTAGAATAGAACCCATTTGCTCCGAAATCCCGGGAGGTAAAGGCTAAAAGGGTCTTTACCTCGTGCAAATCGTTTAGCGTAAAGCCGCCTTCGTAGAAGATATTGCTGACTTTGTAATCTGAATTGTACCAGTGTCCATTGGAGGCATCGTGGGAGACCGCGAGACTTTGCCGGAACTTCCCAACGGGTAGTGCAAGCTGTACATTGCCACCACGCATACCAAAGTCTCCTCCGTATAAGCCGGCTTGCAATCCTTTCTCGTCTGGTAGTGTAGTGATGATATTGATGGCTCCGGTGTAGGCATTTTGTCCGTAAATACGGGAGGCCGGGCCTTTTAAGATATCCACCCGGTCAATGCTGCCCAGCGGAACCGGGATGTTCATCATATGGTGACCCGTTTGGGGGTCGGTAAGTTTGATGCCGTTCACCAGCATCAGGGTTTGCTCAAAGGAACCCCCGCGTATGCCCACGTCCGCTTGTACGCCGCTGACGCCTCGCTGGCGTACGTCTACTCCTGGTGTGAACGCGAGTACTTCCTGAAGGCTTCGTGCAGGGGTGGTTTCCAGTTCGGGCTTGTGGATGATGGTGATGTTTCGGGAGCTTTTAGCAAAGGGTATTTCCAATCGGTTTTCCTTTATCACGACTTCCTCCAGGGCCACCGTGGTGCTATCTTCCTGTGCATATAGCCGTACTAGCTGCAAACAGGCAATGGCGAGCAAACAGAATTTTCTCATTCAGGTTAGGTTATATTCGAAACAAATAACTTTTGATAATTTCAAAAATACAAGGGTGCCCGAAAAAAATAATGTTTTTTAGGGATGTCTTTGAAGTTTGGGAGGGTTTAAATTCGGAAAAGGCGTCAAATTTCCTAAAATGTTACCTAAATTTTTCCCCGTTTGGGATTGCTGGTTCCACCGACGTTTTTTCCTTTACCAAGGACTTCTTATTTTAGCGGAAACTAAATCAAGAAATCTATGAGAAAATTAATGCCAGCGATGTGGCTGTTGGTTTGCATATTGTCGGTCCATATGGGGTTGTATGCACAAAACCCGACGGAAACCAATCAGGAACTCTTCGATGAATTTACTTACCGGCAGGGGTCTATTTACCGAACCGCTTCGGGCAAGCCAGGTCCCGCGTATTGGCAAAATGGGGCAAACTATGTGCTAGAGGCGGAGATAGACGAAGATGCCCACGTCCTGAAAGGAAAAGTGACGATTACCTACATCAACAATAGTCCAGAGGACCTACCATTTGTGTGGTTGCACTTAGAGCAGAACCGGTTTACTCCTGACTCTCGGGGCACACTCACAACACCCATTCAGGGAAACCGATACAACGGTGATATAGACGGAGGATATACCATCCGCAATGTGTCAGCGCAGGTGAGCAAGCGGAACAGCCGGGTTTCCAATAGGTACCGGATTACAGATACCCGCATGCAGGTAGTCATGGACGAGCCTATTCCCGCAAAGGGAGGGCAGGCCGTCATTTCCATGGACTTTGAATTTAAGATTCCCCAAAAAGGGATGGACCGTATGGGCAGGCTCTCCGTAAAGGATGGCACCATCTATGCCTTGGCGCAATGGTACCCCAAAGTAGCCGTGTTTGACGATGTGGTGGGATGGAACATTGAGCCCTATTTGGGTGCAGGGGAGTTTTACCTAGGATATGGAGATTTTGAATACAAGGTAACGGTACCCTATGACCACATCGTGGTCGGGTCCGGAGAGTTGTTAAACCCCAAAGATGTACTGACTAAGGAGCAGCAGGAACGGATGAGTTTGGCGGCACGTAGCGACACGACTGTATACATAGTCAGACCGGATGAGGTGAAAGATACGCAGAAATCGCGTCCAAAGCAGGAGGGGAAGCTTACCTGGCACTTCAGAATCCAAAATTCGCGGGACGTGGCATTTGCCAGTTCCAAGGCATTTATTTGGGATGCGGCAAAGATAGACCTTCCTAGCGGCAAAAAGGCGATGGCCCAATCTGCCTACCCCATTGAAAGCGATGGACAGGAGGCATGGGGACGTTCTACCGAATACTCCAAAGCTTCCATTGAGCATTATTCGAAGCGTTGGTACGAATACCCGTATCCGGTAGCCGTAAATGTGGCCTCTGATATCAACGGCATGGAATATCCCGGTCTGAACTTTTGTAGCTACAAGAGTAAAGGTGAGTCTCTGTGGGGTGTGACCGATCATGAATTTGGTCACAACTGGTTTCCAATGATCGTGGGCACCAATGAAAGGCGCTACGCATGGATGGATGAGGGATTTAATACCTTTATCAACCATTACAGCAGCCTAGAGTTTAACGACGGCGAATATGGCTCAAATCTCAATCAGACCCGTAGGTACCTCAACTGGTTTTCTAATCCAGCAAGAGAGGGAATAGATACCTATCCGGACGTGGCCAACACTTCCAATCTAGGGATGATCGCTTACATGAAGCCGGCGATTGGCCTGTTGATGCTAAGAGAATACATCCTCGAGCCCGAGAGATTTGACTATGCGTTTAAATCATATATCGACGCATGGGCCTATAAGCACCCGCAGCCGAATGATTTTTTCAACCTGATGGAAAATGTATCCGGGGAAAATTTGAGCTGGTTTTGGAAAAGTTGGTTCTACGGCACTGAAAACATTGATCTGGGTATTGAAAATGTAGTGCCCTATGGAGGCAATTTCGTGGTGATGCTGGCCAATAAAGGCGGCGTGCCAATGCCTGTTTTGATGGAAATCACCTATTCGGATGACTCAACGGAGCGGGTAAAGTTGCCGGTTGAAATTTGGCAGCGCGGAAACCAATGGAACTACCTACATCGAACCGATAAGCAGGTTACCAAAGTGGTGTTGGATCCGGATAAAGTTTTGCCCGATATCAATCTTGGCAACGACAGTTGGCCCAACCTTATCTACGAATAAATGAACAGCCTTGCATAATAAAAATCCCGGCCGCAACGATGTGGCCGGGATTTTTCTATTTCTGAAGTATACCTTTCGGGACGATTAGTATTCATCGTTGATCTCCAACCAGTATCCACTGGGGTCTTGAATGTAGATCTGACGAATACCATCCGGCCGGATATTAATTGTGGATGGGTTTCCGCGTGCGTCTTCATAAGGGATTTTATTTTCCACCAATTGCTTGATAAAGCCGTCTAAATCGGCCACACTGAAGCATAGGTGGTTGTCTTTTTCAATGCTTGGGTTGGTCCACGGATGCTCTCTGGCGATCACATGCAGGGAAGTGCCCAATCCCATGTCATACCAAATATGGAGCCCATCTTTAAAAGGCTCATCAATCTCTTTTAACCCAACGATTTTTTCATAAAACTCCCCACTGGCCTGGATGTCTTTGGCATAAATGGCTACGTGATTGATTCTGGTTTGTCCGTTAGCAGTCATGATGGATGCAAGCAATAAAAAGGTAATACAAGTGATTGAATAATTCATTTTTGGCTGATTTTGGGATAACAGGATTTGGTTTTATCCGACTAATATAGGAAAAATTATACCGAATCGCCCATAAAAAAAGGCCAGAACTACTTCGTTCCGGCCTTTTGGTTGCCTTAGAGGTTGCTACTTCGTCAATCTATGAAGGCTAACTTGGTAGCTTCATCAAAGAGGTTCAAACCCTGTTGATACACCTCGTTGATATCATTTATGACGCGGTAGAAAGCGTTTTCATCGTACAGATTGCGCCCCATGTGAGCTTTGATAAGGGTTTTTAAGTAGGGTTTCGACTTGTTGAAATCTTTCTCTACAAACTTTACCTTATTTTTTTCACCCACTTTGATCAATTCGTTGAGCATGGCATCTGACACTTCGTATTTGTGGTAGTAGTCGTCAAAGCTCATGTTGGCGTAGACCTTTTTGTTTTTGTCCAGGTAGTCGAGGATAAACTCCCTCCAAGCTTCTGAGTTGAAAAGGCGGTTTACGTAGGGGCTGGACATGGTCGTATCCATCGGTACGAAATAATCGGGCATGATGCCGCCGCCACCGTACACTGTGCGGCCTTTTACGGTCTCATACTTGAGGCTGTCATTAAAAGAGATAGAATCTGCGGTAAAGAATTCGCCGTGTTCCAGTCGGCGGAAATAATCCATTCCATAATCATCTTCGTCTTCTCCGTAGGGTTTTTGGATGGATCGGCCGGAAGGCGTATAGTACCGGGCTATCGTTAGCCTGAGTTCTGCACCGTCAGATAAGTCTATCGGCATTTGTACCAGTCCTTTGCCAAAGGATCGGCGGCCCACTATCAGTCCACGGTCGTTGTCCTGAATGGCACCGGCGACGATCTCAGAGGCGGAAGCACTACCTTCGTTGATCAATACGACGATGGAACCGTCCTCAAACGCACCTGGCCTAAGCGCCCGCGCTTTTTGATTGTATCGTTTCAGTTTGCCCTCTTGGGATACGATAACCGCTTCATTGCTCAGTAGTTCGTCTGCTATATTTATCGCCGCACCCATATAGCCTCCAGGATTGCCCTGTAGATCAAGCATCAGCTTGGTCATACCTTGTGCTTTGAGGTCTGTAAGGGCTTTTCTGAATTCTTCGTGAGTGTTTGCCGCAAAACGGGTGATTTTGATATACCCGACTTCCTCGTCTATCATGTAGGAGGCATTCACGGAATACTGGGGTATCTTATCCCGGGTGATGGAAAAATCCAGTAGGTCTTGGTTGTTTTTCCGTTTGATCCCGATGTCAACCACACTGCCTTTGGGTCCCCTCAGGAGGTCAAATACATCCCTGTTGGTAACCCCAATGCCGGCTACGGTTTTTCCGTCTACGGTGACTATCTGATCCCCCGGTAGAAGCCCCAGTTTTTCAGAAGGGCCACCTGTGAGGGGTGACACCACATAGATCGTGTCGCGAAGGATGCCGAATTCGATTCCTATACCATCAAATTCGCCTTCCAGTTGGGATTTGGCCAACTTAGCGTCCTTAGCGGTGATGTAGCTGGAATGCGGATCTAATTTGTTGAGCATTTTTTCAATGCCGTATTCCACCAGTTCGTTGGTGTTTACGCTGTCCACGTAGTCGCGGTTGATGTAGGTGATGATTTCCTGAAGTTTGTATATGGCCGACTTCAGATCATTCCTGTCATTTTTGGGTTCGGCGAAAGTGGCCCCAAACCATATTCCGGCGGCGACGCCGATAGACAGTAGGATAGGAAGCCGTATTTGTGCTTTCGTGTTTTTTGCTTCGCTCACGTTGATTACTAAGTTAGGATTTCTAAAAGGATATCTCTGCGATTCATAAATTACGTAGAAAATATCCACTTATACAATTAAACCGATATTAAAGGTGTTTCGTTTAGTTTAACGCAACAAATTAAATTTCGATCCTAGATTACTCCTTTTTTGCGTCAAAAAATTTGTACTTTTGTGTGAATGGCATTATCGGGGAACATATATAAAAAGTCGATTGGTGACCTCGTAAGCGAAAACCACGTTTTCGCCGCGGTGCTCCATTACTTTGGCATCAGCTTTTTTGAGTATGAGCGTAATTCCCTGGAGGAGGTTTGTCTGAAGTTCAAGGTCAACCCCTCGCAGGTGGTGGCGGAACTGGAAAGCTGGGCCATGTCCCCAGATCCCACCCCGGAAGAATTGTATTTGCATCCCATAGAGGTGCTGGTAGGGTACTTAAAGAAGAAACACCGGTATTTCATGCGACAGGAGTTGCCTTTTCTTTCCAGTATGGTGTCAGGTATTCAAGCCGATCCTTCCTACGATTCCCTTCTTTCGGACCTTCGGCTTATGTTTCCTCTCTTTGCAGATGATTTTATCCATCACATACACGAAGAAGAGGATACGCTTTTTGAGCGCATTCATTTTTTACAAGAGGTAGAGCGAAATCGATTGCCTCTCCATGAAGCGGTCAAGGTGTTTGAGGTGGCGTCCATTATCGAGTTGGCTGAAGAACACGAAGCCCATGACGATGAGATGGAGGGAATTCGAAAGCTTACCTCCAACTATACCCTCCATGAAGGTGCTCCCATTGCTATCAAAGTCCTGTACCACGAGCTGCAGCAGCTGGAGCGGGAACTAATCATTCACGCCAAAGTCGAAAACGACCTTCTTTTCCCGAAAGCCGTGGAGTTGGAAAAAGAAGTCAAAAGAAGCCTCGCTCAAAAGATCAAATCCAACTGATGGGTCGTGTGATAGCCATAGATCTGGGAACCAAACGAACGGGTTTGGCGGTTACCGATCCATTGCAACTCGTTGCCAATCCCCTTGAGACGATTCCTACCCATACCTTGTTTACGTACTTGGAAAACTATTTTCGGGCAGAGGAAGTGGACATCATCGTATTGGGATATCCTAAATCCATGACAGGAGCCGATACGCAGATGACCCAACAGGTGCTTCAGACGCAAAAACGACTGAATAAAGCCTTTCCTGCCAAAGAGGTGGTGTTGGTGGATGAACGATTTACGTCGAAAATGGCCATGCAATCGATGATCACCATGGGCAGTAAAAAGAAGGATAGAAAGGAGAAAGCAGGTAACTTAGATAAGATCAGCGCAGCCATTATTTTGCAAACGTATTTAGAGAAAAAATGATATATCCGATTGTAGCATACGGAAACCCAATCTTAAAAAAGGAAGCGGTAGACATTGTGGAGGGCGAAGATGTGAAGCCTCTGATAAAAGACATGTTCTCTACCATGGAACATGCAAGCGGTGTGGGACTTGCCGCACCTCAGATCAACAAAGGCATCCGCCTGTTCGTGATAGACAGCAGCCTCATGCTGGACGAGGACTCGGAGGAAAAGGGTATTCGCCGTGCGTTTATCAACCCCATCATACTCGACGAATACGGGGATGATTATGGCTTTGAGGAGGGCTGCCTGAGTATTCCGGAAGTGAGGGCAGAAATCATCCGACCGGAAAAACTAACACTCGAATACTATGACGAGAACTGGAATCTGAAAGAGGAAGAGTTTTCAGGTCTAACTGCCCGGGTTATACAGCACGAATATGACCACTTAGAGGGGATTTTATTTGTGGACTACCTAAAGGGCCTCAAGAAGCGCATGGTTAAGAGCAAGCTGATTGATATCAGTAAGGGAAAGGTACCTACGGACTACCGCATGCTGTACCCCATCTGACTAATTCGATTTTTTGAATACCTAATTTGACAGCCTACAACACGCTCATGAAGGATCTCAAAGTTGCAGCCATACAGTCTGAGATACATTGGCACGCCAAAAGTGCCAACCTGGCCATGTTTGAAGAGAAAATCTGGCAGATTGGCGAGCAGGTGGATCTGATTGTGCTTCCAGAGATGTTTTCCACCGGATTTACCATGGACGTGGCAAGTATGGCCGAACCCATGAATTTAGATGCGTGCCGCTGGCTGAAGGCCATGGCCGCACAGACCAAGGCAGTGGTGACCGGAAGTGTAATTATAAGGGAAAATGAGCGGTACCTAAACCGACTACTTTGGGCCACCCCAGAGGGAGGGTTGCAGTATTATGATAAAAGGCACCTGTTTCGAATGGCGGGAGAGGACGGATTTTTTTCGATGGGAACAGAGCAACCTATATTTACTGTGAATGGATGGCGGATACTGCCCCAGATTTGTTATGATCTACGGTTTCCAGTTTGGTCTAGAAATAGGGTTAGCGAGCAAGGAGCTTTTGCCTATGATTTTTCGCTGTACATAGCCTCCTGGCCGGGGTCTCGGGCGCAGGCTTGGGATGTGCTACTGAAGGCCAGGGCAGTAGAAAACTGGTGCTATACCCTGGGATTGAACAGAGTGGGAGTTGATGGCAATGGGATCGAATACCTAGGTCACTCGGCAGTCAATGATTTTAAAGGAGATACATTGGGGTATGTGGGCTCTCAGGAGCAGACACTTCTTATTACCTTGGATGGAGCAGCGTTGTTGGCATACCGGGAGAAGTTTCCGGCTTGGAAGGATGCGGATGATTTTGAGCTAAGGGATTAGAACAGTTATTTTTTGATGATAAGCTTTCGGTGTACGGTGCGCTGCGTCCCGGTTACACGGACCACGTACAGCCCAGGGGGCAAGTGAGATAGGTCATGGGCGGTTTCCATATTAGCGTTTAGCGGAATACCTTCCTCGACCAAGCGTCCGGAGGCATCGATGACCGTTACGTTTGCGTCTAGGTTGGCCAATAACACGATACGTCCGCTCGATGGGTTGGGGTACAACCGAACCTGCATATCTTCTCCAGGGGAGACGCTATCATCGGATGTATCCATGAGGTACATCAAGCCACCAGCCCGAGTACCCAGTATCAGGTCTACTTTATTCGAAAACGGGTCCAGAAGAGGCGTAATCCAAGTGTTTCGGCCTAGTCTGGATACACTTAGCAGATTTTCTTCCAGTTGGATACGAAGTGGTATTTCGCTGGGGTTTTCCATGAAATCAGCGATTTGCCGCAGTATGCCGCGCTGATCTACAGCCACGAGCGCTGGAGATGATCCGGGTATAACCGCCACGGTCAGTCCCCTGTTTACCGGGTTGTCGCTAAATCCCAAGAAGTCCCTTTCTATCAGTTCAAAGGTCAGGGTGGCCCCGATGGCAACCCGAAAGAGGACCAGTTCGCCAGTCTGCCTTGCCAATAGCAGGTAGTCGGCTCCCTGGTGGGAGAAAAAGTAGGGTTGATCCACACCCCGGAGTATAAACCCGGGGATGGTGGTTGCTTGGAGGGCTGCCGGTTCTTCGGCTTCAGCCCAGAGGATTTTTTTCTCAGGGATATTGTTGATCACTTCCTCCCCGGATACCATTATCCAGACCTTACCCGAGGCTGCCCGATAGTTTTGTACGCTCAATTCCCTTAAATGTAGCTGGGATAGATTAAGGTAGTCATCCGTTACTTCGGTCCAACGGCCATTTTGCAGGGTGTAGCGATAAGCCCTGCCACTGACTCGGCCCGCGTTTGTTTGATTGGCGGTTACGGTCAGGACACCGTTCAGTCGATTTCCTTCAAATACAGGGCGTGCATTTTCACCCAAGTCGATCATGTGCTCCTGTAAAAATCTGCGGGTACCTGGTGAATCGGTTTCGTCTGTCAACGCATACTGATAAATGCTGGATGCAAAATCAATTCCAAAGCCAGCGGAAGCTTCCGAGCTGTGTGTGCTGATCAGCAAGTTTCCTTTTACCAAATATGCGGCATGGAAGATAGGAAATTCAGGAAGTGGGCCAAGATTTGGCAACTCCGTCCTGAATTCATCGAAGACAGGCGCTGCGTCGGTACCTTTATTGGGGAGAAAATAAAGCGTTTTGCACTCATCCTGTCCCAGCAGGAGGTCGCGGATTCCGTCGCCGTCAAAATCATGAAAAAGCATGGAGTGTCCACCGGCATGTTCCGTTCTGGCCGCTTCTGGAATCCGGGTTGCCGAAGCGATAGGTTGCCCTGCACAGGTTTGTCCGAAGGAAAAGTTTCCGCAACTGCAAAATTCAAACGCTCCCCAGCGTACTTGGGCGCTGGCAAACCCATCGATGTCTGCTACTCCTTTTCGTTCGATGCTGGTGTTTCGGTAAAACTCCAGATAATCACCTGTGGCAAAGTTAAATGTAAGGATGTCTAAGTCGCCATCTCCGTCCAGGTCTAGGATAAGGGGGATATCCAAGCTATTGGCCGTGACGTTGGAGCCATTATCCAGTCGAAGGAAAGGCTGTGCTTCTTCCCATTGAAGGCGGGAGGGCGTAGAGGTATTTCTATAGGCTTTGATGCCAAAAGGAGAACTGGTGAAAAGATCCTTTTTGCCGTCTCCATCAAAATCTGCAAGTACCAAAAAGCCGCTAATGTCTGTTGGAAATGCATATGAAAGCTCTGGCAGGTGCGTAAACGTGCCGTTTTCCTCGCGGAATACTGAAACCATACGGGCATTGATATCCCACACTACGTATTCTTCCTGCCCATCCCCGTTGGTGTCAAGGGTTTGGAACTGAGCCGCGTTTATTCCACCGGCAAAGGGCATGGCATACTGCGATTCAGCAGATTCTACCTCTCCTGTTGAAGCCAAGCGGTAGGTTTTCTGCGCTTGGCTCAGCGACGTCCACATCAAGGCTAGGAAAAAAAAGGCAGTACGCATGTCGTTTTAATTTTTAAAGTTAAACGATACTTTTTGAAAGGGGATATATTACTTTTGTTTTTATTCCCTAAACGGTCATTCACGGTTTTTGGGGGTTTTTGACACGATCAAACCAGTCTGGTTTAGGCCATGGAAATAGAGCAACTTTACCGAACATTCCTTGCTTCTACAGGTGTATGCACCGATACACGTAAGATCGCCCGCGGGAATCTGTTCTTCGCCCTTAAGGGTCCCAATTTTGACGCAAATACCTTTTCCGATCAGGCGCTGGAACAGGGCGCCTGCGCCGTGGTGGTGGATAATCCGGACGTTGCCAGGCCCGAAGATGACCGGTATATCGTCGTCCCGGATACCTTACGTGCCTTGCAGGAGTTGGCTCGTTTTCACCGAGATCAGCTCGACATACCGATTTTCGGGCTTACGGGCAGCAACGGTAAGACGACTACCAAAGAATTGTTGTTTGCGGTATTGAGTCGGAAGTTTCGTGCCCACGCCACAAGTGGAAACCTCAACAACCATATTGGAGTTCCTCTAACACTCTTGGAAATCGGGTCGGATACGGAGTTGGCGATCATCGAAATGGGAGCGAATAAGCAGGGAGATATACAAGAGCTTTGCGGCATTGCCCATCCGACACATGGGCTGATTACCAATATTGGAAAGGCGCACCTGGAGGGGATGGGGGGGCTAGAAGGCGTGTTGAAGACCAAAACCGAGCTATTCCAACACTTGCGGGAGTCCGGTGGCCGCGTGTTTATCAATACACGGCAGGAAGTCTTCACCAACATGATACGGCGGTTTGCTGATCCAGTTCTTTTTCCTGAAAAGGATTCATTTTGCGAGGTGAGTTTCGTTTCGGCAGATCCCTTTGTGTGTTTTCGGGTGGAGGGTTCAGAGCAGGTTTTTCAATCACAGCTTATTGGTAAGTACAATTTTGATAATATCGCGGCAGCGATAGCGGTAGGTAAGTTTTTTGGCATATCTCCCCTAGATAGCGCGGAGGCAGCCGCGGCCTACCGGCCAGCGAATATGCGTTCCCAACTTATCGAGAAAAGGAGCAACCTGATTTTGTTAGACGCCTACAATGCCAATCCCTCCAGCATGGAGGCCGCATTATTGGCTTTTGACCGAATGGATGGAAAACCGAACAAGATGGTCATCGTGGGAGATATGCTGGAACTGGGAGAGCATACTGAGGCGGAGCATAGGAGATTGGGAGAATTGCTGGCCGGTATGTCTGTGGACAAGGTTTGCCTGAGCGGAACCTTGGTGCAGCATGCGCTTGCCAAAGCCCCTAAGGCGCTGTATTTTCCGGATCCGTTTTCCCTACGCAACTGGCTATTAGATTCCCAACTGGAGGATTACCTGATCCTGATCAAAGGAAGCAGAGGCATGCGTTTGGAGACACTCGTAGACTTCATCTAGGGAGTCAATTCGGTAGGTTTTTTGGTTTTGTTCGATTTCAGGTGAGCTCCGATTGAAAGGGCTTTTGGTATGCATCTGATAAAACGGACGCGGTCTCGGTTGGGTCTGTTTTTCATCCATTATCCAGCATGTACCACAACTCATTAAAATGTATAACGTATAAATTGTAAGTAATACTTACATAAAATATATTAATACATTTTTAATATGATTTTTGCTTATTAGCTAAACCCGTAACCCTCATTCCCGTAAATACCAATAAACCAACATTATATAACTATTAAATCGAGAAGATATGAAAACCTTATTGAAGAATCCCATGCCTTTCGTCATTGTATTGTTTTTTGCAATTGGACTTATCGGCTTTGCGAGAACTGCGGTGGCCATCAATCCGGAAAATCTCTTGCAGCCTGTGGAGAAGCAGGGCAAGTATGCCAAGCTGGATGTTAGTTCCCTGCCCATGGATCAGCCAGTGACGGTGCGAGTGAGAGATGAATCGGAAAGATTGATACACGAGTTTAAAGTGACTAACCGTGGACAGCAGCAAGTTTTGGTGGACTTTAACCGGTTAAAGCCCGGGATTTACTCCTTGAACATACTACGGGGGGAAAACGATGTAGTGAGGAAAATCCTAAACATTCACTGGAACCAAGTAATGGTGGATAACGTGGTCGTGATGAATAGGGACAGAGGTCAGGAGAACCGTTGGCCGTTATACATGGTACGTTAAGTTTCGGACTGATTCACTCCTAACAGAAAAAGGACATGTAAGCTGGCGCTTCATGTCCTTTTTGCGTTTCAGACGAAATGCGTAAGCAACTGTAAAGGCTAAGTTGTCATCAGTTCGTCGTAGGCCACTACATCTTTGGCGATGGTAGCCAAAATCTGTTTTGGCTCCATGCTAGGATCCTTGCGTCCGTGTTCAGCGCCGCCAAGATCGTATTCTGCGTGGACGATTTTAGGCATGTTCGGATCGCTAAAACGGGGATGATCCAGAAGCAGGCGAAAATTCACATTGCCTTCGCCAAAAAGAACGTTCACAGGCACATCTCCTTTGCCTTTTGGGTTTTTGCCCCAAACAAAGTCTTTTAGGTCGAAACTCCGAATCTGATCGGACACCAAATGAAAAACGTTTTCATAGGATTGATATCCTTCCACCGTGGCATGCCGAAGGTCAAACTGAATGCCGATGTGGTCGGGGTTGATGCCATCCAATAGGTGATAAATTTCCCAAACCGAGCCGCCAATTCGGCTACCCGCATGGTTCTGGTAGTGTCCGCATACGCCGTGATGGGCATGAAGTTCTGCTACCTGTTTCATTTGGCTGTTCAACGATTTTAGCTCGCTTACGATATTTTTCGAGGGGAAAGGCATCCATCCCATTCGGTAATTTTTAATGCCTTCTCCGGACAATATTTTAATGAATTCCTCCCACTCCGATCTCTTGGCAAGGGTCATTTCGGTAGTTAGCACGGGTGTTTCCAATCCCAGATTGGCACAGTCCCGCATAACTGCTGGCAGCTTGCTTTTCATCTCGTCTATGTCAAAGAATCCATTAGATCGGACGGGAAGATCCACACCGGTGAACCCTAAGTCCTTAGTCACTTGTGGGACATCTGCCAGTGGAAGCCATTGGAGGGCTTTGGTGAAAAAATAAAGAGGGCGAGGCCCTACGTTGTCTAGACGTGCACCTGCACCCTGAGGTGCATGAGCGAGGATTTCTATACCGCTTAGCCCTAGGGCACTGAGAGCGGTAAGTTTCTTTAAGCTGGATCTTCGGTTCATCATCGGGTTTATTTGCGATACAATAAAGCTACTAAAGATATATCAGATAATTGGTTTTCGAAGCGTCTCTATTCGTCTAGGGGTACCAAAATCTCTTTAGTGTCAATCCTGATTCTTGCAAATCAGTAGCGGCAGTTAAATTAAGATAAAGAACAGTAAAGCAACTGCCAAGACCAAGGTCATCTGTTTTGCTTTTTGCTGCAACTCGGTGGCTACCTTTCGCTGCCGTATTACCAAGACCGCTAAACTCATCGCCAATAGCTGTAAAGCAATGCCTAGGCCACTAAGCCAGCCGCCGTATTTGCCGACTGACACAGGAATCTGAACCAGCACCAAGGGGGCCAATGCCAGGAGAATGCCTAATATGCCAAACGCAAACGAGCGATCGAGTAATTTTTTATCTGATATCGCGGTCCATTTCATCATCTGCTGGCTCCTTGGCGTTTTTGTTGAAAATAGGCATCCAAATCCGATACTCCCAGCGTGTTGAGTGTCATCTCCTTGGTGAGGCCACCCTTTCGGCCCACAATGACGCCATAACGCATATCCTCGAATCCATCGGTCTCGTGGGCGTCGGGGTTGATGGACAGTTTGACCCCCTGACTGATGGCGTATTGTACCCAACGCCAATCGAGGTCCAACCTCCACGGGTTGGCGTTGATTTCAATGACTACGCCGTGCGCTGCGCAAGCGTCGATAATGGCTTTGTGATCAATGGGATATCCCTGTCGGCGCAGCAATAGCCTCCCGGTAGGATGTCCCAGGATCGTCGTGTAAGGATTCTGAATGGCTTTTAACAGTCTGGCAGTAGCTTTCCCTTGATCCATATTCAGACTGGAGTGCACTGAGGCCACTACATAGTCAAAGGATTGCAATACCTCTTCCGGGTAGTCGAGGCTGCCATCCATGAGGATATCGCTTTCAATTCCTTTAAATATCTTAAAGGGGGCAAATTCAGTATTCAATTGGTCGATTTCTTCCTGTTGCTTGGCCACCCGTTCGGCGTTGAGGCCATTGGCATAGAAGGCCGATTGACTATGATCTGCCATGCCCAAATAGTCGAAACCCTGAGACATGCAGTAGGTAGCCATTTCCCGTAGGCTATGTTTTCCGTCGCTGTAGGTAGAGTGGTTGTGCAGGGGCCCTTTGATATCCTCGTATTCCAACAGGCGGGGAAAGTCACCTTCCTTGGCTAGGTCGATTTCGAAATATCCCTCGCGGAGTTCCTCGGGAATAAAGCTCAATCCGGCTTCTCGATACGCTTCTTCTTCGGAGTCGAAGGACTTACTGAGGAAGACCACCGCTAGGGTTTGGCTATCATGCACGGGCGCAAGCAAGTGAGCACGGGCAGCTTTTCGGATCAATTTTTCACCCATGAATTTTTCGGGCTGAACCAATAGCAGGTCGCAGCGTAGTCCGTGTTTTTCCAAGATCCCACCCCATCTATAGGGACTGCTCAGGGTGATTTCTTGTTCCAGTCCACTCAACTTTGCCAGTTTGGCCAGGGTACCTTTGGGATCTTTGGTAGGGATCAGGATTTCGAGCAGAGAGATGATTTCCAGTTTGCGACTATATTCGCCCACCACGGCAAATCCCCCCTCTCCAAAAAGGTCTCCAAGCTCCTGGGTAAGCTTCTCCACATCTTTTTCGATATCGGCAAACAGGCATTTCCCGCGGTTGCTGTCCAGGTATTCCAGCGATTCGACAATGGATTGTTGGGTTTTTTCGCCAAAACCCTTCAACTTGGCTACCTGGCCGGACTGGCAGGCTTCCATGAGTTCATGGGTAGAGGTTATGTTCAGTTCCTGCCAAAGCGTTTTGATTTTCTTGGGGCCAAGTCCTTTGATGGACAGAACTTCCAAGATCCCCTCGGGGGTTTTTTCCAGCAGTTGCTCCAACAGCTTGTGTGAACCGCTGTCAATAACCTCCAAGATTACTTCAGCGATGCTTTTTCCAATGCCGTTGATTTCCTGAAGTTCTGCCGGGGATTTGCCCAGCAGGGTGGGAGACTCCCTTTCCAGTGTGGTGACGGCCGACTGAAAACTTCGGATCTTAAACGGGTTTTCGTCATGGAGTTCCATGAGTTGTATCGTCAGTTTCAGCGTTTTGGTGATTTGCTTGTTATCCAAGGTATTTTCTTTTCTTAACGTTTCTACACAAATGTCCATAATATTTGTTTTAAAATAAAATCATTCCCCTTATCTTAAGCAGGCAAAGCCTAGATGCGCTTACGGCGAAGGAGGGGGATTCATTTCCTCGATTAAACACAAACCTATGAATTATTGGTTAGTCAAGACAGAACCCGAAAGCTACTCCTTGGAGGATTTAGAGCGAAAGGGAGAAGACGTCTGGGATGGTGTCAGAAATCACCAAGCTCGAAATTTCATTGCAAAAATGAATCTCGGGGACCTGGTTTTCGTGTACCATAGTGGAAAGCATAAAGCCTTGGTAGGCATGGCCAAGGTAATCTGTGCTCCATACCCCGACCCAAAGGCAGAAGAAGGCGAAAAGTGGCTAGCCGTAGACCTGCGATTTGAAAAATACCTGCCAAAGCCCGTACACCTAGCTGACATCAAATCTTCCGATTCTCTCCAAGACCTGCTTTTGGTCCGGCAATCCAGACTGTCTGTGATGTCAGTGGAACCGTCCGAAGCAGAGGTGCTGCTTAAAATGGCAAACTCATGAATGTAACCTGTAGGATACTGTTTCTTTTTTTTCTTTCGCTTGCAGCCACCCGGGTTTCCGGGCAGGTTCAGTTCACTCATCGGATGGAGGTCCCTACCGGTTGGCAGGACGATGATTTCATTGTGATGCCCAAGGCCAACGGGATGGTGGCTTTTCGGGTGATCTCCGATAGGCCGGTTGGCAGAAGGAATGTGTTTCAATACGTCGTCTCAGATTATCAACTTAGTTCGTCCGAGCCTTATACGTTTCCCATCAAGGACTTATCGGATCTCATTGGATTTGACTTAGATGGAGAGTTGCTTTATGCGCTCTTTCAAAAAGGTCCTGCGTATAACAACGAGCGATTTATCTACGAGGTGAACCTACAGACTGGGCAGGTGAGGGAAGTGGCCCTTACTTCGATCCTGAATTTGGATCTACAGGACTTTTTAGTTTTTAACCGAAAGGCGGTTTTCATGGGTAATTTTGAATACCGTCCGGTGATTCAACTATTTGATTTGTCAACCTCTGACGTCATCACGGTACCGGGAGTGTTCGAAAAGGATGCCAATATCCTACAGCTTCGAAAGGATCCCGAGCTGGATATTTTTGACGTGCTGATGAGCCGCCGGGATTATTACAAGAAGAAAATCGTCACTATCCTAACCTACGACACGAACGGGGAGAAGCTGCGGGAAGTAAAGATCGACGAGCTCAAGGACCCTTCCATGGAGATCGTGGAGGGCCTGCTCACCTCCTCTTACGATTACAAGCAGGCATTGATTGGGCCGTATGGTCTTCGTCGGAAAGAAGCCTACCAGGGGGTCTATTTTACGAAGATCAACGAATTTGGAGAGTATGAAAACCAGTACTATACCATCGCCGATTTCGAGAATTTCTATAGTTATTTACCCGAAAAGATGCGTGAACGCCGGATTAGAGCGTTGGAGCGCAACATAGAGCGCGGCAGGAATACCCCGATTAGAAATGTATTGGTCACCAGGGAGGTGACGGATCTGGGGGGCGCTTTTTTGGTATATAATGACCTGTTTGTATCTTCATCCACGAGGTATATGCCCCGGGATGGGATGTATGCCAGTAGTTTTTACCGGATGAACCCGATGATGGGGGGACTGAATACCTTTGCCAATCCCCTTTGGATGGACCCTAGGTGGCGGACCAATCAGGTGGTACAGCAGTACAAGTTTTTGGCTTCGCAGTTTATCATTTTAGACAACGATGGAAAGATCGTCTGGGACAATATGTTGCCCCTAAATAACATGAGCAGGTCCAGCCCGGCGAAGTTTGGGGAGGTCAGCTTTGATGGCAGCAACCTGTTTTATATGTATTTGGATGGACAACAGTTGATGCTTAGCCAGTTTAGAAGTGGGGAGCTGGTCAGGGAGCATGAGCCCTTCGAGATTGAGTTGGTCAATGAAAACGAGCGAATCCGGGATACCCGTGAAAGCAGCCTACAACTCATCTGGTGGTATGAAAATTACTACCTGCTAAGTGGAAAACAGCGCATACGTTTTCAAAATAGGGAGGGAAAGGAAGAACTTAAGGAAGTGAATTTCTTCACCAAAGTGAAAGTGGAGGATTTAATCTGAGCCGCTCCCGAGTAGGGAAATTATTTTTAATATATTTGTAGGCAAATTTTGGCTATGCAGAAACGACTTGTCCTTGATCAGACCCAAATAAACATCACCATCAGCAGATTTTGTTATCAGTTGATAGAGAATCACGATGATTTTGACAATACGGTGTTATTGGGCCTGCAGCCTCGGGGGTCGCTGGTATTGGATAGAATCATTGATAGGATGAAGGAGATTTCGCCGGCATCCATCCCGTTTGGCTACTTGGATGCTACCTTTCACCGGGACGATTTCCGGCGCAGGGAGATGCCCCTAAGGGCCAACGAAACCCGGATAGATTTTTTGATAGAAAACAAGAAAGTGGTTCTGGTGGACGATGTGCTATACAAGGGACGCTCGGTGCGGGCGGCCATGGATGCCATGATTGCATTTGGCAGGCCACAAAAGGTCGAGTTAATGGTTTTGATAGACCGCAAATACACCCGTGATTTCCCCATCAAGCCGGACTATTTCGGCAGGCAGGTGAACACCTTGGAGAGTCAGTACGTGAGCGTGGAATGGAAGAGTCAGGGTTTTGAAGAAGACGCTATTTGGATCACCGAAAAAGCACCGAAGAAATAATCATGCAAACACTCAGCACAAAGCACTTATTGGGTATAAAAAACATCACAGAATCCGATATCCAGTTGATTTTTGAGACGGCGGATAATTTCAAGGATGTGTTGAACCGGCCTATTAAGAAGGTGCCTTCGCTTCGAGATATTACCATCGCCAATGTGTTTTTTGAAAATTCCACCCGAACCAAGCTTTCCTTTGAGCTAGCGGAAAAGCGGCTTTCGGCCGATGTGATCAATTTCGCATCCAGTAGTTCTTCTGTAAAGAAGGGCGAAACGCTGATCGATACGGTAAATAACATTTTGGCCATGAAAGTGGACATGGTGGTGATGCGGCACAGCAGTCCGGGAGCTCCCCACTTTTTGTCGAGAAATATCAAAGCAAATATTATCAATGCCGGGGATGGAACACACGAACATCCCACTCAGGCATTGCTCGATGCTTTTTCAATCCGGGAGAAACTGGGCGATGTGGCAGGCAAGAAGGTGGCCATTATCGGAGATATACTGCATTCCAGGGTGGCCCTGTCCAATATCTTTTGCCTCAAAAAGCTCGGAGCAGAGGTCATGGTCTGTGGACCGATCACCCTGCTGCCCAAGTACATCGAAAGTCTGGGTGTGAAGGTCGAACTGGATGTGAAGAAGGCACTGGAATGGTGCGATGTGGCCAATGTGCTTCGGATTCAGCTCGAACGTCAGCAGATTAAGTATTTCCCTTCCTTACGTGAGTATTCGCTCTACTACGGTATCAACAAGAAGTTGTTGAGCCAAGTGGACCGGGAGATTGTCATTATGCATCCGGGACCCATTAATCGGGGTGTGGAATTAAACTCAGATGTGGCTGATTCCGAGCATTCCATCATACTGCAGCAGGTGGAAAATGGCGTAGCCATACGGATGGCGGTCCTGTATCTTTTGGCCGGTGTAAAGTAATCGTCGCGCAGACACCAACGTGGAGGCCATTTTTTTCCCTTTGTTACTCAACCGGGATAGCTATCATTCCGTTGATAAATTTTGTAAATTGCCAACTAACCCCAGACCGATGATATACGATTCCATTATAGATACTATTGGAAATACGCCTCTTGTGCGGCTGAATAAGCTCAATGCAGGCATAGAGGGAGAGATTGTCGTGAAAGTGGAGTATTTCAACCCCGGAAATTCCATGAAAGACCGAATGGCGATCAAGATGGTAGAAGATGCCGAAAAGGAGGGGATTCTACGGCCCGGAGGTACCATCATCGAAGGGACCAGCGGAAATACCGGCATGGGATTGGCCTTAGCGGCTATCGCCAAAGGATACAAATGCATTTTTACCATGGCGGACAAGCAGTCCAAGGAAAAAATAGACATTCTAAAGGCCGTAGGGGCTGAGGTGGTGGTATGTCCTACCAACGTGTCTCCGGAGGACCCCAGATCTTATTACTCGGTGGCCAGGAAGCTGAACGCCGACATTCCGAATTCATTTTACCCCAATCAATACGATAATCTATCCAATTGGAACGCCCATTACGAAACCACCGGTCCGGAAATCTGGAAGGACACGGAGGGTAAGATTACCCATTTTGCGGCGGGAGTCGGCACGGGTGGTTCCATGTCAGGTACTGCCAAATACCTCAAAGAGCAGAATTCCAGCGTGGTTTCTGTCGGGATAGACACCTATGGTTCCGTTTTCAAGAAATACAAGGAAACCGGCGTTTTTGACGAAGACGAAATCTATCCGTACCTGACCGAAGGAATCGGGGAGGATATTCTTCCCAAAAACGTAGATTTTTCCCTTATAGACCTCTTTGTGAAGGTGACTGACAAAGACGCGGCCGTGATGACTCGAAGGTTGGCTAGGGAAGAGGGACTTTTTGTGGGATGGTCTTGCGGTTCGGCCGTACACGGTGCCTTGGAATATGCGAAAGACCACCTCAAGAAGGGTGATTTGATGGTGGTGCTGCTTCCGGACCATGGGACCCGTTACCTAGGGAAAATTTATAACGATGACTGGATGCGGAACCACGGATTTTTGGAGGATAAAAGCTTTACAACCGCCAGAGACATTATCAAGGGTAGACCGAGGGCATATGAACTGGTAGTGGTAGGGAAAGCGGCCACTGTCAGAGATGCCATCGCCCAAATGAACCAAACCAGTGTATCTCAAATACCTGTCATGGACGAGGGTCAAGTAGTGGGGTCGATCACTGATTCCAAGCTATTGAGTAAAATCATCGATAACCCTGACCTAAAGGACGCGTCCGTCTACGAAGTCATGGAGCCACCGATGAAATTTGTGGCTATGGACAGTACCTTGGATGTGCTGTCCAGTATGGTAGACAAAGAAAAGGCCGTTTTGGTGCGCGATGAACAGCACCAGATTCATATCATTACCAAACACGACTTGCTGGCTGCGATTACGGGGTAAAAGGTAGTAGATTTGTGCTTAGCTAGTCAAAAAGAATCCCAGCCTGAGGCAATCAGGCAGCATGGTAGTTAATCGTCTCTCCAAGTAGGGATTTTACCATGCCCACCTTATCAGTTTTCGAACAAATGAATCATCAGAAATTAGATCAATTGATTGAAAGAGGCTACGATTTCGATATTCGGGAGGCCTTCGAGCATGCTTGGGCGATGTTTAGGAAATACCCGGCTTATTGTGCCGGCTTTTCATTTTTCATTATCTCCGTACAATTGCTGTTTGTGTTGTACATCCCAGATTATGCCTTGTTGTTTGGCGTGTTTCTGGCTGGGCCGCTTACTGCGGGCTATTTCCTCGCTGCAAATAAGATCACCCAAGGGCACCTACTCATTAATTCGGACTTCTTCAAAGGATTTCAGTACTATGTACCGTTGGTATTGGTTAATTTGGTGGGGCAGGTGCTTACTGCGTTGGGCTTTTTTGCGCTGGTAGTTCCCGGAATTTACCTGTTGGTTGCCTATATGTTCTCCTCACTGATGGTGCTGTTTGGAGGATTTGAGTTTTGGCCGGCGCTGGAGTATAGCCGTAAGCTGATTCAGGTGCAGTGGTTTAAATTTTTCCTTTTCGGTGTGGTCGCTGTGGTAGTAAATATTGCAGGTGCCATGTTGTTTTTGGTAGGATTGGCCATTACCATGCCAGTGACCTATTTTGCCATTTACTACCTATTTGAGCAGATCACCAGGGATGTGTTCGTGGAGGACGTAGAAGAGGTCGAAGCCGGATGATCAATCAGGTGAAGCAGAGGTGAAGGCCTCGTCGCATCCGTTAAACCGAAGAAAACGTGTATGAAGTAATTATCATTATCGGGGTCGTTCAGGCACTTTTCGGGATGGTTCTGTTTCTAACCAAAAGGCCCCGTCACGTGAGTTTTCTGTTTTTGGCCGGGTGGTTCGCTGTAATCGCAATCTTCCTTGGATCTTTTTTGCTGCCCTTCCAGGTAGTGGAATACTTCAAACCGGGCATATTTCCTATTCTGTTCTTGTTGGGGCCTTTGCTGTATTTCTATGTTCGATCTCTTACCGTCGAAAATTTTGTTCCCGCCTACAAGCACCTTTTTCACCTGGTGCCTTTATGGGCAGTTTCTGTGCATCGCTCTACGATTCCGGTGGTTCCCATCATGACCAGGGCAGAAGATCCTCTGTATCTCTATAACAAAGTGTATTATTTTTTACTAATCCTTTCGCTATTGCTTTATTGGCTACTGAGCGTTGGCTTAATTTTTCGGTACCGAAAAAGCATCCCCTTGCACTTTTCCAATTACACCCGAAACAACTCACTTACTTGGACGGTCTTTGTATTGACTTTTTTTCTGATGTTTTTTATGGTCGATTTTGTGAGACAGTTTATTCGTATAGCCTGGGATGTGGAGTTTGGTGGGTTCTTTTTGCTACCGCTAAACTTAACTGCTTTTGTATTTATCGTGATTTTTTTCGGGATCAATCAAACGGTCGTTTACCAACCTATCAAGCGGCAGACGAATCCTGCACAGCTCGGCGAAATTAATGGGGAGGCATTATCCACGGCCGCCCGTTCAGACATTCAAGCCGAGGAACTCATGGAACTGAATCAGCAGGTTATCCGGTATTTATGTACTCAAAAGGCTTACCTCAATCCAGAATTCAATTTGGAGTTGATGGCGGCAGATTTGGATATCCCGCGTAACAAACTCTCACAGGTGATCAATTCCGGTCAAAACAAAAATTTCCACCGACTCATCAACGAGTACCGGATCCGTGAAGTCAAGGAAAGACTCCTGGACCCGTCGTACAGCCATTTTTCGGTTTTGGGGATTGCTTTCGAATGCGGTTTTAACTCAAAGTCAGCCTTCAACAGGATTTTTAAAGAGGAAACAGGACTTACGCCCAGCGAATTTAAACGTACCAGTTGATCCATAAAGGGGTCCCAACGTATCCGTTGGGACGATTGCGGGCTATTGGAACCCTATTTTTGGCGTTAGAAACATAAACAGACTGCCGTTACGGCGGTTTTTGTAGCCATGTTATTTTATTCCACCCAAAACGAATACAACCTATGAGATGGATTATTCCCTCACCTTTATCCAGCCGGATGACGTACCCAAGGCGAACCTTGTTGGCACTGATTGCAGCTGCCCTGTTACTAGGCTTTCATCAAAGCTGCCAAGAGAAACCCTCCTATGAGCAACCTGTTTTGGGCTATCGCTCCGCCGTCATTTTGGAGATTGATGGTTTACAGTTTAAGGATTTGAATAAAAATGGTACACTGGATGTATACGAAGACTGGCGGCTGGGTTCCGAAGAAAGGGCCAAAGACCTGCTGTCCAAGATGTCCCTGGAGCAGAAGGCCGGCTTTATGATGATCAACTCACTCAGTATGCTGGGTACCAGAAAGGCTGAGGCATCGGATGGCAAATATGTTGCCAGTGACCTCGAAGGGGGACAAGTGGCGGAAGATCCCGCAGCCCAGGCGAATCGTCCGAACTTTATAGGCGGCATGAATACCGTCACCAGTTCCACACAGATGGTAAGGGAATTTCACAACCGGCATTTTATTTTGCGGGCAAATGAGTCTGCCAGGGTGATTTCCGAATGGAACAACAAGTTACAGGAATTGTGTGAAAGCGAGCCTCTTGGTATTCCGGCCATTATCACCTCCAATCCCCGAAACCACATTACTTCCAACGCATCCGTGGGCACAGCACTTGATGCGACGGTCTTTACGGCTTGGCCAGGGGAACTTGGTCTTTCGGCCACGCGGGATTTGTCTTTGATTCGGGATTTCGCTGAGTTTTCGCGTCAGGAATGGCATGCTGCGGGTATTCGAAAAGGGTACATGTACATGGCGGATTTGGCCACAGAGCCCCGCTGGTCGCGGGTAAACGGCACCTTTGGCGAGGACCCTGAATGGGTAGCACAGATCATCAAGGAAGTGGTACTGGGTTTTCAGGGTGAAAAGCTGGGCGATACCTCGATTGCGTTGACCATGAAGCATTTTCCGGGCGGGGGTTCCGGCAAAGGCGGGCAGGACTCACACTTTGAGTGGGGCAAGGAGCAAGTTTTTCCTGGGGGGCGATTTTACGATAACCTGTTGCCGTTTCGGGCAGCGATCGATGCAGGTACATCTGCTATAATGCCCTATTATTCCATGCCGGTAGGTACGGAGTTTGAAGAGGTCGGGTATGCCTTTAACAAGGGAGTGCTTACCGGATTGCTCCGAGGAGAGTTGGGCTTTACCGGCATCATCAATACCGATACCGGGCCACTCACGCGCATGGTTTGGGGCGTAGAGGAGCTTACCTTGGAGGAGCGCTACAAGAAGGCCATCGAGGCTGGCTCTAATATCATTTCGGGCGTATCCGATCCCTCGGTGCTTATTGAGGTGGTGAACGATGGCATGCTCGCCATGGAGCATATCGACCAATCGGTATACCTGCTGCTAAAGGAAAAGTTTGACTTGGGGATCTTCGAAAATCCCTATACCGATCCGGATACCTCTGAGCAAGTAGTGGGTAGTGAAAAGTTTAAGGAAAAGGCTGCACTGGCACTTCGGAAATCCATCGTCCTCTTGCGCAATGAGGATGGGGCACTTCCTATAAAGCCCAAAACCAAGGTGTATTTTGAAACCTTTAAGGCGCCCGGACGGGGCGATCGGGGTGCACAGCGAAAGGTACTGGTCGAAAACGATGCCAATTATGACCTGGAGTTTGTCTCCTCACCCGAAGAGGCGGACTTGGCAGTGGTGTGGGCCGTCCCTTCCAGTTCCCTGTTCAACTCCAACGGCGATCCCATATCGCTGTCCCTTTCCAAGTCAGCCATCAACGTGGGGCAAATCAACCAGATTACCTCGGCAGTTCCTACCATATTGGTCGTAGATTATACCAATCCATGGGTGATCAACGAGGTATATGACGATGATGCAAAGGGAAGTGTACAGGCAGTTTTGGCAACCTTTGGCACCACACCGGAGGCCTTGCTCGATGTACTTACCGGAAAGTTTAACCCACAGGGCAAGATGCCATTCTCCACGCCCGTCTCTGACGAAGCGGTGGAAAATAACCTGGAAGATGTGCCAGGATACTTGGAGGGCGATGGATACGCCCTGTTTGACTACCAGGAGGGCTTGAGCTACTAAGGCCAGATTGCGGGAATAGAGAAATAAATGAGCCGATTCCGTTAGTGAATCGGCTCAACTTTTTAGAAGTATTCGTAATTAAGGCGAAAGCTCATCGCCGAGCTTAGCATTGAAAGCTCCCTAGAGGTCATTTGGACCAGATTCCGGTTGCTGTCATAGGCTCGGTTTATTTCCCTGAAACGCTCATTGGTGCTTCCCAAGAAAACCTCTTCCTTGGTGTTTAGTCCACGTTCGTAGGCAAAGCGGGTAGACCGAAGCAATGACCCATCGGCGCTGTAAAGTTCTTCCTTTTCCAGGAGGTCGCCCTGATAGGTATATTCGGTGTAGGTTTCCAGCTGATCCCGGTTGTTAAAGTCTTCGGCTTTGGATAGTTTTTCTCCGTTATAGGTATACTTGGTGTATTCCATGGATCCGATCTGGGGGTGGTACCTTTGCTCCATCATTTTCAGGCCTTGGTCTGAGTAGGTATAGGATTTTGTTTGCAGGTTAATAAAGCCCGAGTGCAGGTTTGCTACGAAATGCTCAATTTTTTCCAGTTGGCCTTCCCCATCGTACTCATATAGATCGTAAGAGCCTACTCCGGTAATCTTGCCCTCGTTGTACAAAGGAGAGCTAACCTTACTGACCCTTCCTTGGGAATCGTACTCGTATTGTGCGGTGATGGCAACTGGCTTGGAGTTGTCGTTGATGTTATACAGGACAGTTTGCTTGAGGCGGGCATTTTCGGCGTAGGAGGGTAGCCCTTCCTCGGTTGTATTGCAGGCCCATAGGGAGCAGACAAAGAGGAAGACAAGCGATCTGGCGAGTGCAATGTCGGAAAAAATCATGGCAAATGGGTTCGAATGGTTTAGTTACAGTTTGCTTTGAAAGATAGTGTGTTTGGAGGAATTTTGCAAAGATGGGGTTTTAGGTTAGAAGTGAGTCGACCGTTCTTCGCATATCCCCAAAAAGTCAGCCACTGGCTGACTTTTTGGGGATCATTCGTCACTATCAATTGGTTAGTCACTCAAATTATAGGGAACTATTTATATGTTAATCCCAAACCCTACACACCGAAAAAATCTTTAAGTCGCTCAGGGGACAGTTTCACCGTTTTCCCTTTGGTGTAAGATTGAATACTTTTGCCTAGTCGCTGCTGTACAATCTGAACATCAAAGAAGCGGTCATTACTTACTTCTTTTGAAATTTCGTAGATCTTGCCTTTCCTCCTCCGCATGACTATTAGATTTTATTAAGTTAATCAAGTTTATTTATTTCCGTTGAATCTCAAAATCCTGGCTTTTTCCAAATCCGCTATAGTCAAACGTTACCAACGTATTTCCGGCATTGGCCAGAATCACGGAATGGTAAACGAAATAGGACATGTTGCCGGCATCAACAGCATCCTCTCGGTTAACTTGGAGAATACTGCTGATATATTCTCCTCTTAACTATCTATTTGGGAGCATGGGTCCTTGGGGTTACCGGCCCTTACTCTCTTCCAGTGATGGTTTTTAAAAGGTCGAAGAAGCCTTTTTTTCGCTCAGATCCGATGCTCCAGTCTACGGGGACACTCTGATACCCCTCTTCGAACCCCTCGTCTTTCATCCGAAAATCAAAATACCCCCAGGAGGCATAGGCGGATACGGCCGCAATAAAGTTGTTCCACTCCTTGTCAAAGTCAAAATGGTCGTCCTCGTTAAACACGATTGGTTTTGGGGTGTAGCCTTCTACCGCACGGGTTTCCTTCACCATGGAGACGATTCGGTTGGGGTCGGAAACACCGTTACCATGCAGCAGGAGGTAGTCGGCCGATTGGACCACATTGGGCAGCGGGATAAAGCCGCCCCCGTAGCTGGTGCTTACATAAAAACGGTATCCGTCTTTTTCGATGGACTGTGCCAGCTCGATCAGTTCGTGAACCCGGCCGGGCTGCAGGATTTCGTGATCGTAGCGGACGTTGGATTCGTTGTTGATTTCGATCAGTACATTTCGGTACCCTTTGGCATGTAGCCACTGGGTTGCATTGCGGACGGCCCGTTTGACCGCAATCTCATCTTCGAGGCGCTCGTCCTGCCCAAAATAGAAAAAGCCTACCATGGGAACCATACCCAGTTCGTCTGCCCGGTCAAGGATACGCTCCAGTCGTTTCATGTAGGCGGGGATCAGTTCTCCGTGGCGGGTAAAGGCCGAATTGTGCCAAGGTTGCTCCCGGGAGTATCCCTCCGGGCTTCCTCCCTGCAGGTTGATGGTGAAGGAGAGCAGTCCATGATTTCTCCAGGTTTCCATGTGCTGGATAAACTCATCCGTGTTGCGGTTCGCATCCCAGTGTCCGGTATCTGGGTATTTCCAGCGGCTGACCGTGCGGGTGTTCATGTCGTCAAATATACCCTGAACCATGCGGGAGTTCATCAGCAAGCCTTCGATTTGGTGTTTTTTCCATTTTCGTTTTTCGTAGGTGGGCTTGCCGTTGATAAAGAATTTTTCGCCCCGTATCTCTACGGTGGTGTGGCGGGTTTGCTGTGCCTCGGTTGGAGATAGGACGAAGAAATAGAGCAGCACTAGTCCCAGCAGGGATCGTATCATGGTTGAAATGGGTTTTGGGTTCATGAATGGAAAATACTCCGGCCTTTGCTAGGTACGGCACAGGCCGGAGAGGAATTTTTACACGGTCTTAGGGTCTGGGTGCTGGTAGGGTGCTCTGTAAGGTCGGCGAAGACGCTTGGTGGCCTCCTCATCGCCCACTACTACCATGGCCTTGGGATCATAGACCAGTGGCCTGCCCAGTTCCATGGACAGGTTGGCTAGAATGCAGCTTGCGGTGGAAATATGGCCTTGCTCCACATCTGCTACTGGCAGGCCTCCTTTTTCGATCGCCTCCAGGAAGTTGATCATCTGCCTGCGGGTGGCCGGTGCCGCATGCAGTTCCATGCCGTCTTCGGTTAGGTCTTCAGGGTATTCTTCGCGCTCGTAGAGGGCCGTTCCGGTGATAGTTTCCCCTTGCCCCTGCGGGATAAACTCATACTTCATTACCGACGCTTTAAATGTACCCTTTTCGCCGTAGATCTTGTAGGCCCATGGGTATTCGGGATCTTGAGGTGTGCCCCACGAGCGGTGGTTCCAAACGCAATCCAGTTCGTCGTAGGAGAAGGTGGCCGTCTGTGTGTCTGGGGTGGTGGATATTCCCCCTTTTTGTACGTAGATGCCGCCGGTAGCGTAGACCTGTTTTGGCCAGCCCAGGTCAAGCATCCAGCGCACTGCGTCAAACATGTGCACGCACATATCTCCCGGTATACCGTTGGAATACTCCATCATGGTGCGCCACCAACGCCGGTGGGGCAGACCCCGATAGGGAAGTTTGGGGGCTGGACCTACCCAGCGATCGTAATCAAAGAAGTCTGGTACGGACTCGATTTCCGGATTACCGTTTGCCCGCATGTGGTAGTAGCAACACATTTCGGCATGGGATATTTTTCCAAGCATGCCAGTATCAATGATGTTTTTCTTGGCCTCTACCAGGTGTGGAGTACTTCGGCGTTGGGTGCCTATCTGGACTACCCGTCGATATTTGCGTGCGGCAGCCAGGATAGCTTCTCCTTCGATCACATCCACCGAAATGGGTTTTTGCAGGTAAACGTGGGCACCTGCTTTGATGGCATCAATCGCGTGTAGGGCGTGCCAGTGATCAGGGCTTCCTACGAGTACGATTTCCGGTTTGTGTTCGCGAAGTAGCTGTTGGTGATCGTTGTAGGTTTGAGGCTTTTTGCCGGAGGCTTGGCGGGTGGCAATCAGGTCTGCCGCTTGGTCACGCATATTTTTATCCGGATCAGCAACGGCCACGACCTCTACGGGGGCTACTTGAATAAGTCGAAAAAGGTCACTTTTACCATACCATCCTGTCCCGATCAGGGCTACCCGGTAGGGGTTTTTTCGGGGGCTAAAGTCCATTGCCTGGGCACCAAGGGTTGTTAAAGCAAGCAAAGCACTGCTGCCTTTGATGAAATTTCTTCGGTTAATGGGAGTGTTACTCATCGATTTTGCGAATTGGTTTTGTCTGGAGAAATTGGGTTAAACAGGTAGTCAATATAGGAAAAAATACACGCAGTCCTTACTGGAAATGGGATAAGATTGCATTTTGCACCTTTTACGAGGCTTGCTGGCGGATAAAAGGCGCGTAAATTCGGGTAGCTTCTATGAGGTGCTTTGGGTTATTTCGTTATTTTTGGGGACACTGAATTTTTCATTGAACCAGCCTGAAGCCTATGAACCGACACCAATTTCTCCGAACCTCCCTGGCTGTGGGAGCTGCGCTTGTATTTACCCCTTATCGGCTGCATGCCCGGCACTCGGGAAGCAGCCATCAGGAAGCCGGGGTGCCCTATTGGAAGGAGATGGTAGCCGCCAATGACCGACATGTAACCGCTCTGATGGACCAAGGGGAGGAGGCCAATCGGCACGGGGGCAGGAGTGGAGGGTATAATTTTGCGATGATTGCCAGTTCGTATGCGTGCCAAGATTCCCAGTATCACCAGGATCGAAGGCTTTTGGGCCTGCTGGAGACCACCATTGTACAATTAAAGCGCAGTCAGCAGCCCGACGGGACGATCAATGCCGGTAATTTGGAATCGCCACCGGATACGGCTTTTATCATGGAGCCACTTTGTGCGGGGATTTTTATCTTAATGGCCTTGGGGGATGATGCGCTTGATTCAATCCTGGCATCGGTCAAAGCCTTTGTGCTGAAAGTGGGTGAGGCCTTGGTGACAGGTGGAGTGCACACCCCCAATCACCGCTGGGTGGTATGTCATGCCTTGGCCCGGCTGAATCAATTGTATCCAAATCCGGTCTATGTGCGACGGATAGATGAATGGCTGAGCGAGGGAATATTTATCGACGAGGATGGTCACTATCCGGAGCGAAGCATGAATTATTCCGATGTGGAAAACAATGCCTTTCTAACAATGGGTCGGTTGCTTGGCAGACCGGGACTTTTCGATTCCCCCCGAAAAAGTCTGGAGATGATCTATTACTATATGGAGCCAAATGGCGACTTGGTGACCTTTGACTCTAGGCGCCAAGATCAGTACGCCAATAGGAGCATCGTGGTGCAATACCTGCATTACCGATTTCTCTCTCTTGAGGAGGGAAATGGCCGCTTTGCTACCATCGCCCGACAGATTGAGGGGTTTCCGGGCTTCGATCGGATCATCATCGGGGAGGCGCTCTTCTATTTTATGGAAAACCCGCAGCTTCGAAAACCACTTCCTCCTGCAGAGTCAGTGCCCACTGATTTTGAGCGTGTGTTTGCCAGTAGCTCCCTGGTCCGGATCAGAAGGGGGAATACCGCAGTAACCCTATTTGGTGGGGTAGATTGGCCCTTGATCATTGCTTCGGGCCGGTCAGTGAGCCCCAATTTTTTCAGTTATCGTAAGGGGAGAGCTATTCTCAAATACCTACGCATGTCGCCGGCGTTTTTCAGTATGGGATACTTCAGGAGCGAGGGACTCCGCCACGAGGGCAACAAATACCTGCTCTATCAAAAGCTAGAGGCTCCTTATTACCAACCCCTCCCCGACAACCTGAAAAATGCAGCGGGCGACTATGAGCTCAGCCCCAGTGTGGACGGAAGATTTTGGAGCAAGATGGCGTTTGCGGATCGCCCAGTGAGCAATGTGAAAACGCTGGAGAGTACCGTGACGATGACCGAGGATGATGGGAAGGTGACCTTGGAGTTTGAGGTAACCGGCCTAGAGGGAGTGCCGGTTACCTTGGAGATGAATTTTGATGAAAGTGGCTATTTTGTGGGACTGGAGCCGGCTGACGGTTCGGGAGAGAATTTTTTCTTGCCCAGTGGCGAAGCCGAGTATCAGTGTGCAGGGGATCGGATTACCTTTGGGCCAGGTATCAGGGAACACGGGCGTATACATCGGCTGGAGGGGGAGCAATACAGCGTGCATTTCGGTACGTTGCGGACCCGGGGAACCCATGTATATCTCACGGGGCATACACCCTTTCGGCACCGATTGGTTTTTTCCTAAAGGATGAAATGGAAGGCGGGCAAAGGGTCCTAGGCTAAAAGTAGGCATGATTACGGGTATTTTTGTGCAGTATTTTCCAATATCTAGGGTTGGGTCAGATCGCGGTCGGTTATACTGCATGGATCATCTGTTTAAAAAGCAATTTTTTCTACCCGCTTCCATTGCGCAAACCGAAAAAAATGTGGAAATTCCGAGTAATAACCAAAAAACACACCTAATGAAGAAAGTATTCCTAGTACCAGCTTTGGCCATGTTGGGCCTTCTTTTCTTTCAGGGCACTCCCAAGACCACCGTCGGTGTCGAAACGGCACCCATGGCTCTCATGCCGGATATGCCTGCCAATGTAAAGGCAGTAGTGGACCAAAAATGTTATGGCTGCCATAACGCCGAATCTAAAAACGACAAAGGCAAAGCCAAGTTGGATTGGGATGCCTTCGAGGCATCCAAGAAGTCCAAGCAAATGGCTGTCATGAAGAAAATCAACGAAGTTGTGGTAAATGGGGACATGCCGCCCAAGAAATACTTGGAAAACCGCCCCGAAGGTAAGCTTAGCGATGCGGATGTGGCAACCCTTACCACTTGGAGCTCCGGAAAGAAGAAATAGCGTCCATGAAGATTGGCACCATTATCATCAGCGGGATCTTGCTGGTATTTGTAGTCATTCAGTTGATCCCAAATGAGTTGCCTCCAGTGAAGGCTGAGAATCCACAGGATTTGCTAAAGAGTGACCTGATTAGCGAGAGCGTCGGCAAACTTATCCGTAGATCCTGTTACAGTTGTCATAGCAATGAGACGGAGTACCCTTGGTATTCCTATGTTGCTCCGTCCTCTTGGCTAGTGGCTAAAGATGTGCGGGAGGGGCGTGAAGCACTCAATTTTTCCGATTGGGAAAGTCTGGAGATGCTTGATAAGCTCGCTTTACTCGATGACGTGGTGATAGAGGTGCAAGAAGGTACCATGCCCATGGGTATTTATACTTGGATGCACCCCTCTGCGAAGCTCAGCGATGAGCAGCGCATAGCGATTATCGATTGGGCTGAAGAAGCCATGGACATTATTGTTGAGGAAGACGAAGAGGAGTGGGAGGAGGACGCGGAGTAATAACGAAGCCCCCACGTCCAAATTACGTACAAACAGCAGCAGAGGCACGGCAACAAATGTCGTTCTCTGCTTTTTTTTTGTATTCCAAGCCGGTGTATCAGAGTCCCGGCTTAGGGGGATTACGGGTCGTGAGTGTATGTAAGAAGTTGGATGGTGGCTATTGTCAATCTATTGGCTTAACTTTGAAACGAGTCTAAAGAGATAAACCCATGATGATCCCCCTTTTTTTCCTGCTGCTAGTGCTACCTTATGGTGGTATTTTTGCCCAATCGAAGGCTTTTTCAGACGGCCAACCTTGGAAAATGCATGTTATCGACGACACTTCGCTGGGAGCCGACGGGGCTAAGTTGGCGGATGTCAACGGAGATGGATTCCCCGATCTGGTCTCTGGCTGGGAGGAAGGAGGTGTAAGCAGGTTATACATCAACCCTGGTCGATCAGGAGCCGATTGGACTTATGTAGAAGTCCCTTCCCCGGATGTGGAAGATGCATTTGCGGTTGATTTGGATGGCGACGGCTTTATGGATCTGGTTACCCTATCGGAAGGAGCCCATCAACGGATCACGATACACTGGGCTCCAGCAGACTGGGATGCCTATTACCAAAGCGACCAATGGATTAGTCAGGATATTCCCGTCACTGTGGGGATGACCCGATGGATGTTTGGTCGCGCCATCGATGTGGACGGCAACTTTGGGCTTGACCTGATCGTAGGGTCGAAGGACCCAAACGGCCGCATTGGTTGGTTAGAAGCTCCAGAAAATCCACGAGACATGGCGCAATGGAAGTACCATCCCATCAGTGATGCGGGCTGGATCATGTCTATCGAAACCCTAGATATGGACGGTGACGGGACCTGGGATCTACTGATCACTGATCGATACGGGGCAATGAGGGGCCTTCGTTGGCTCAAAAATCCAGGGAATCCTGGAGATCACACCACAGAATGGGAAAACCACTACATAGGCTTGCGGGATGGTGAGCCCATGTTTTTGGGATTTGCGGCTGTGGACGAATGGGTTAAAGATGGAATTCCAGGAATCATTGTTCCGGACCTGACCAACGGTTGGGAGTTTTTTTACCGGGAGGATGGAACCTGGCACCGGGAGTTTATGTCCTATCCCACCTTCAGTGGAAGCAGGGGCAAATCAGTGGCGGTCGCAGATATCAATGAGGACGGAGTCAGCGATTTTGTGGCTTCCTTTGAAGGGGCTCGGGATCGGTCCGGTGTACTGGCGGTTACCGCATTTCTGAGCGATCAGCCAGCCTTTGTGGATATTAGTGGAACGGAAGGCATCAAGTACGATTTTGTGGTCTTGTTGGATATGGACGGCGATGGAGACTTGGATGTACTGACCTGTGAGGAAACTGGAGGCGATGGCAGCAAGCAGGGTCTGGGTATCATCTGGTACGAAAACCCACTTCGTTAAGGCCAGATCAGACAAAAAATCCTTGTTCCTCCGGGGGGTACTTTTTACAGTTTGAAGCGTATTACTACCTAAACGAATCGGCATACAAAAGGAAATTAACCAACCAATGAGCATAACAAAAGAGATATACCTGGTAGCGAGCGGGGATTTGAGACTAGCGGCCAATCGTACCTGTTGGCAAGCACAGGCGGACATGGAAAGCAGATTGGGAAAGGTACTGACATCCATGGGCTTTTCCGTGGTTAGAGGTCATGCCTTTGACGAAGACAAGGGTCACGGTTTCATCGATTCTCAGCGAATGGGCATCGAGGTTTTCAAAAAGCTAGACCCTACCAAACCGTTGATCGTGGCCGAAAGCGTATGGCAATATTCACATCATGTCCTGCCGGGCTTGACGACCCATCAGGGACCCATACTTACCTTGGCCAACTGGAGCGGGCAATGGCCGGGTTTAGTAGGCATGCTCAATTTGAACGGCTCGCTGACCAAGGCTGGCGTCAAATATTCTACGCTTTGGAGCAAGGACTTTGACGATGCCTTCTTCATGGAAAAGCTGTCGCAATGGCTCGAAACGGGTGAGATCACACACGATGTGAGCCATGTCCGGGCATTTGATGCAGCTTCCATTTCTCCGGAAATAGCGAAGAAAGGGGCAGAGTTTGCCCGGCGGTTTAGGCAGAACAAGGCGATCATGGGTGTTTTCGACGAGGGCTGTATGGGCATGTTCAATGCCATCATTCCAGATCATTTGTTACACCCTACCGGGATATTTAAAGAGCGGTTAAGCCAGTCCACGTTGTTTGCAGCCATGCGGGAGGTGAAGGATGAGGAAGCTGAACAGGTGTTGGCTTGGTTACTGCGGGAGGGTATGACGTTTCAATGGGGACAGGGAGATGCCGAATTTACCAAGGAACAAACCCTGGAGCAGTGCAAGATGTATATCGCTGCCCTCCGGCTAGCCGATGAATTTGGCTGCGACACCATTGGCATCCAATACCAACAGGGCCTTAAGGACCTAGTGCCGGCCAGTGATCTGACCGAGGGATTGTTGAATAATACGCATCGGCCACCGGCGTTTGATCCTACAGGAAGAGAGCTTTTCCCGGGCAAAGCCTTGCCCCATTTCAACGAGGTAGACGAGTGTGCGGGACTTGACAGCCTGATAACCTACAAGCTTTGGGATGAATTGGGAATGGTGGGAGACAATACCCTGCACGATCTCCGCTGGGGGGAGTATTTTTCGGGAGATGGCGTAGATGACTTTATCTGGGTGTTTTTAATATCCGGCGCTGCGCCGCCTTCCCATTTTGTAGGTGGTTACCAAGGGGCTTCAAGCGAGCGGCAGCCAGCCATGTATTTCAGACTGGGTGGTGGAAGCCTCAAGGGCATAAGCCGTCCCGGACATATTGTTTGGAGCCGGGTGTACGTAATGGACGATGCACTTCATGCTGACTTGGGAGTTGGCGAGGTGGTGGCATTACCGGAAGAAGAAACACAGCGCCGTTGGAACATGACTACGCCGCAATGGCCTATCATGCATGGCCGTTTGGAAGGAGTTTCCCAAAATCAAATGATGGCACAACACAAAGCCAATCACATCCATGTGGTTTATGCTGACACCAAAGAGAAAGCATTGGAAGCTTGTCAGGTGAAGGCCGCCGCACTTCAAGAGCTCGGAATCCGGGTATCCCTTTGCGGCATCTAGCTCCACGGGTACACTGTATATGGGTAAGTGCCTTCCCATCATCCGCTGGATTGATTAGGAACCACGTGTTCATTGCCGTTTCGCTTTGTTAAAGAAGAGACCTTGACCTAAATCGAAGACTATATGTATATGAAGAATTTAACCATAGGCTGGATGCTGGCAGCGGTTTCGCTGCAGTTTTCCTGCGGTTCAGGTCAGCAGGCTGGCGATGAACGTTTGGAATCGCCTGCTGCCAATGACATTACGGGCAATTTTTACCTTCCCCCCCTCGTAACCCCGGGTGAATCGGGCTACCTTAGTGGAGAATTGATTTACAGGCTTGATAATAAGCCTACACCGCAGGTACATGCCTCTACCATCGTAGAAACGCCATCTGGAATGGTGACAGCCTTTTTTGCCGGTACGCACGAAAAACACCCCGACGTAGGTATACGTGTTTCCAGGCTGGAGGACGGTGCGTGGACTTGGCCGGAAGAAGTGGCGAACGGCATAGAAAACGATACGCTTCGGTATCCCTGCTGGAATCCCGTGCTATTTTTGCCCAAAGAGGGTCCACTGATGTTGTTTTACAAAGTAGGTCCTAGTCCCATGGATTGGTGGGGAATGCTGATGACTTCGGAGGACGACGGGAAGACGTGGTCCAGCCCGACCAAGTTGGGCGAAGATCCCAAAATCGGGCACCTGCTGGGCCCCATCAAAAACAAGCCAATTCAACTGGAAGACGGTACGATTATCAACCCTTCCAGCGTAGAGCTGGTGGATGGAGAGGATGTGAAATGGATGACCCATTTTGAGGTCAGCAGAGACAATGGGGCTACTTGGGAAGTCATTGGACCGATCAATGACGGGGAGGTATTCGACGCCATTCAAGCCAGTATTCTGACGCACCGGGACGGCACCCTTCAAATCTTGTGCCGCACGCGGCAGGGGGTGATCTCCACCAGTTATTCCAAAGATCAGGGACGTACTTGGTCCGAGATGGCCGCGACTTCCCTGCCAAACCCGAGCTCCGGAACGGATGCCGTCACTTTGGCGGATGGGCGTCATTTGCTCATTTATAACCACAGTACAAGAGAAGGTGAGGAGCCAAAAGCACGGAATATTCTAAACCTGGCCTTGTCGTCTGACGGGGAAGAATGGCAACCCGTCATGACCCTGGAAAACGAGCCTATACGGGCGGGATACGCCTACCCCGCCATCATCCAATCATCGGATGGGTTGGTCCATATCACCTACACCTACAATAGGGAGGGAGTCAAGTACGTGGTCATAGACCCCACAAAGCTTTAGTTGTCCGGAGAAATTTACGGCGATTTAAATGAATCTATCCATCATTATTCTACTACATATTCATGTCTGAAAAATCATTTACCATGCCTTTGGAAGGGATTGTGCCTCCCTTGGCGACCCCACTTCTGGACGATCAAACCCTTGACCTAGTTGCGCTGAAGAAACTCGTCAATAGGATGTTGGACGCGGGTGTTCACGGTCTATTTGTGTTGGGTACTACCGGGGAATGCACCAGTCTCTCCTATGAACTCCGGCGTCAGCTTATATCGGCTGTCTGTACCTTGGTGTCTGGGCAGGTGCCCGTATTGGTTGGGATCACCGATACGGCTCCGGATGAAAGCGTCGCTTTGACCGATTTTGCCAAGCAGGCGGGTGCCGCGGCCGTAGTCGCTGCGCCGCCGTATTATTTTGGTCTATCCCAACCAGAATTGGTGACCTACTTTGAGCGCCTGGCAGACAGGCTTTCGTTACCGCTCTTTCTGTATAATATGCCTTCGCACACCAAGACCATGATTAGCCTGGATACCGTGGTGCAACTGGCCAAGCACTCCAACGTGGTGGGCTTTAAGGACAGTTCGGCGAACGCTGGGTACTTGCATGCGCTGATCTATGCTTTCAGGGATCAGCCGGAGTTTTCGATTTTCGTGGGACCCGAGGAGATGATGGCCTCCTCCGTGCTTATGGGAGCACATGGGGGTGTCAGTGGCGGGGCAAATATGTTCCCGAGGTTGTATGTGGACCTTTATCATGCAGCCAAGGCAAACGACAGGGAGACCATGCTGCGCCTTCAGTCAAAGGTGATGGAGGTGTCGGAGAAAGTGTATGCCCTAGGAACCTACGGGTCCAGTTACCTAAAGGGGCTTAAAGGAGCTATGTCTTTGCTGGGACTCTGCCAAAATGTACTGGCTGCGCCTCACACAGCCTTTGGGCCTGCAGAGATGGAAAAACTCGAGTTAAATTTGAAGAGCATAGAAGGAGTATAAACGACACAAAAACAGCAGGGAATAGGAATGGATTTACCACTGATTGATTTAGCCGTATTTTTGATTTACATGCTTGCGATTGTGCTCTTTGGGGCATCGTTTTATTACAAAAAGCGTTCTGCAAACGATTTCATTACCGGAGGTGGCAAACTACCCTCTTGGGCAATCGGCATGTCTATTTTTGCCACCTTTGTCAGTAGTATCAGCTTCCTAGCACTACCGGGAAATGCATACCTGAGCAACTGGAACGGCTTTGTATTCAGTTTGTCCATTCCTTTTGCTGCCTGGTTGGCAGTAAAATTTTTCGTGCCTTTGTATCGGGGCATCAAAAGCCCCTCGGCGTACTATTTCCTGGAAACGAAATTTGGATCTTGGGCCAGGGTGTATGCGTCCATTTGTTACCTGCTGACGCAGCTAGCCAGAATGGGAGCTATTATGTACCTGCTGGCACTCCCCATGAATGCCCTGTTTGGGTGGAGTATACCTGTCATTATCGTGGTTACGGGCATTAGCGTGCTTATTTATTCCATCATGGGCGGGTTTGAGGCGGTAATTTGGACGGATGCCATTCAGGGGATCATCCTGATTACCGGTGCCCTTGCCTGTGCGGGTATCCTGCTATTTTCCATGCCAGAGGGTCCGGGTCAGGTATTCGAAATTGCCAAGGCGCAGGAGAAATTCAGTCTGGGGAGTTTCCGGCTTAGCTTTTCCGAATCCACGTTTTGGTTGATTCTTATTTATGGTCTATTTATAAATGTACAGAATTTTGGCGTCGACCAAAATTACGTGCAGCGCTATTTGAGTGCAAAAAACGAAGCCGAGGCAGTTAAGTCCACCCTCATGGGCAGTTTGCTGTATGTGCCGGTTTCCCTGCTGTTTTTTTTTATCGGTACTGCGTTGTTTGCCTATTATCAGGCGGTGCCAGACATGCTTCCGGGGGATCTTTCTGCGAGTGAAAATGCGGATAAGATTTTTCCTTATTTTATCGTGAACGGTCTACCAAAAGGTATGACCGGATTGCTGATAGCTTCAATTTTTGCCGCGGGGATGAGTACCGTGTCTACCAGCGTAAACAGCTCGGCAACTGTGATCCTTACAGACCATGTCAAAAAATACCTGAACCCTCAGGTCAGTGAAAAAGGAGAAGTAACCACGTTAGTGGTGGCCTCATTGATCATGGGATTACTAAGTATCCTGGTGGCCCTTGCCTTTAACGGCGTGACGAGTGCCCTAGATGCTTGGTGGGCTCTTTCGGCAATCTTCAGTGGAGGTATTTTGGGGCTGTTTCTGCTCGCCTATGTAGGTAAGAACATCCGACAAAAATATGCAGCGATTGGCGTGGCGTTGGGTGTTCTGATTATCGGATGGATGAGCCTATCACCACTTATTTCCGATGGAAGCGGCTGGGTATCGTTTCGAAGTCCTTTTCATGCCAACCTCACCATAGTGTTTGGAACCGTGGTTATTTTCCTGGTTGGATTTTTGGGAACCGCATTGGCGCATAGAAAAAGCAAGGTTCAGGAATGAGTTTTGCTTTTTTTCTTGATCGATTTCGAGGTAAATGCCAGGATAACGATCAGCACCAGGAGGATAAACAACACGGCGTACTCAAAATTTAACCAAATATCTGATCGGGCTTTGATTTCATAAGACCTAACGGTCAGTTTAGCACCCTCTTCCAGTTGGATGTTTGAGAGCTCTCTCAGGTCGGTCAAGACCCTTTCAAAATCCGCGTTGAAGCGGTCCACAGAGACTTCGAAATCATGGTTTGCAGTTTGGTCGGTGTCAAAGTAGGTTTGGATTTCCAGTTTATTGGTAATCAGGTCTTTGAATTCAGCCAAGTACTCAGCTTCTTTGGGAGTCAATTTGGTGGTTTCAAAGTCTTCGATTACAGACAATATTCGGTTATGGTAGTCGATCACTTCATCTTTTACAGCCAAGTATTCTTCCATCGATGCACACTCAGACACAAGCAGTCGCATCCGAAAAACCATCTCCGTAATAGAAAAAATGTGTTCTTGAACGACTAGCCTGTCGTCATACACAGATATAAATGCCTCTTCCAGTTCAGCGACGTTCTGTTTGTCAATGATACTTTTGATAAAGATCAAAAAAAGGACCGCACTCAACGCAATGGCCATTTTTATTTTAAACCGAATAAATGCACTTTCTTTCATGTGTTTATTTTTTGTTTTTCAAAGGTCAGATGGAATCTCGCATGTTTGCCCCGATAGCTATCGGGGCATTCCAATGTGTGACGGCTACGTCATGCTCGATTTCATGTGTCTATAATTGTTTTTCAGCGATAACGATTTGTCCCCGTGTCTCGCTTGTTCCATGCCTTTCCTACAGGCCCTATCTCAAATCAAGGCAGTATAAGCCGACGGCTAATTCTGTGGACAATATATAAAAATATTTATACGAAATGAATGATATCCATGAAAGAACCCTTTATTTCCTTTTCGGTAGGGTAAAGCTAAAGGTACTTCCGACACCCAGCTTACTTTCTACAGAAAGTTCTCCGCGATTTTTCTCCAAAAAATCCTTCACGAGTATGAGTCCTAGGCCGGTGCCTTTTTCTCCTGCGGTGCCGTATCGTTTGTTTTGAAAATTTGGCTTAAATAACTTCTGAAGGGTATCTGTGTCCATACCTATGCCAGTGTCCTTTACCGAAAACCTCCAGCTATTGGGCGCGTCTTCTTCTCTGATGATGGTCACTTTTCCGCCTTTATGGGTGAATTTTAAGGCATTGTTAAGCAGATTTCGGATGACCAGATTGATCTGGTCTTTATCGGCCCAACACGTTGTTTGAGGGGGTATTTGGTTGTCAATGTGGATCAATTTGCTTTGGGCAATCGGTCGATAGAGATCCAAATTATCCGTAATCAAATCGTTAATCTGGATCTCAGAAGGCTCTGTAGTGATTCCTTTCATTTGGGTTTTGGCCCATTGTAGTAGATTGAGCAGGGTGAAATGCACGTGCTCCACCTCGTGTTTAAGTTTGTGGGAGACCTGTAAAAACTCATCCTGGGAGAGGTTTTCATCCAGCGTGTATTGCATCAGGCTGTTGAGCGAGTTGATAGGACTTCGGAGGTCGTGGCTAACAATCGAAAACAATTTATCCTTTGTTTTATTTACTTCTTCTAGGTTTTTGGCAATGGTCTCTATTTTTTCCTTTTGTGCGGTGGTCTCTTGGTATAGCCTTTCCAGTTCGTCCTTTTGTTTGGTTACCTGTAATCGTGCTTTACGGTGGATTTTGACGGATCGCACCGACACGGCCAACGCAAGAGTCATCATGATCAAAAGCGCAATGATCCCGTTTCTGACTACTCGAGCGGTTTCGTTATTTCTGGCTAACTCCCGCTCTCGTTGCTGTTGCATGAAATCGGCTTCTTCTCTTTCGAGTTTGTATCGTTCTTCCAAGTCTTTACGAACTCTCAAGGAATCGGAATTAAACGCCGAGACATAGAATTCTTTGAATAGTTTGTAGTGGTGCAGGGCCTGCATGCCCTCGTTGCGCAGCTCGTATACCTGGCTGATTAGTTCGTGTATTTCACCTTGTCGGAGACGGATATCGTTACTTTCAGCTATATAAAGTGCTTCTTGCAGGTAGGGAAAGGCTTGGTTCGTATTTGACATGCCTAAATGTGCCCGTGCCAAACCTACCAAATCTGCACTGATACCCTCGTAGTCTTCCATTTCCCGGTCCAATTCCAACGACACCTTGAAGTGCTCGATACTTGCAGGGAAATCTTCTTCGGCAATAGCAATTTGACCTAAATTATGATGTACAATAGAAAGAAGATAATTGTTGTTGGATTTTTCTGCAGCCTCCTTTAAATTCTCTAGCAGCTTAGAAGCTTCATCGTATTTTTTTTGGCCTTTGTACACCAATGCAATATTGGTAAGTAGGGACTCAAGGTTTTCGGTTTGTCCCAGTTGCTCCCGTATCTGTAGCGCACGTTGAAAAAAAGCCAGAGCTCTTTCATTTTCTCCAATCACTGAAGCAAGCAGGCCCAGATTGTTTAGGGTGCTTGGTAGTTCCGATGTCAGCTCGTTTTCTTCTTTGATTCGTAAAGCCCGTAGGTAATATTCTACCGAAGAGGAATAATATCCTAGGTCTTCAAAGGTGCGGGCTTTTGTGGACAAAAGGTTTGCTTGTCCTTTGGGGTAGTCCACGTCCTTGTTCACCAGAAGTCCCATGTCCAAATAGAAACGTGCACTGTCGTATTTGGAGACTCGATTGTAAAAGCCACCTAGGTTTCTATAAGCATCAATGATCCCAATTTGATAGCCAATGGATTTACTGAGTGACAATGCGGCAAAGGCATAATGGCGTGTGGAGTCGGGATAATAGTTATATAGCTCTTGCGAAAGTCGATTTAGCAGGTCAGCCTTTTCAGTGGAAGTAGCCTTCTCTAGGACTTTCAACTGCTGCCTAAGCTGTGTTGCAGTTTCGGTTTGGGTGTATGCAAAGGGGGGTAGGAATACGGTCAAAAAGGCTATGCTTAGACCACAAAAAACAGCCAAAGCAGCCGAAGGCTTTGCTTCTTGGTGAAAAAAAAATTGGTCTAATTTGTCTATCAGCATTTGATACTTGAAATTTGCGCAAAATCCTCTTCAGCACTGATCACTCGCAATAGGTCCTTGCAATTTAGCGAGTTTTGGCTGATCATTCGTTTTTTTTTTTACAGATTTATGAAGATATCATTAAGAATATCTTTCATTTCATTTAAAAATCGTAAGTTACGATACTACTGATTCAGGTGTGTGAACAGGTGTATTTGTAATTATCAGGCAATTATCTGTATGAAATTAAATAAATCTAATTTTTGGTAAGGTTATATAAAGTATTTTTTGAAGTAGAAACACACCGCAATTCCTTAATAGTGTGCTTTTTGTTCTGTTCAAATTTACTAAAAAATCTTTAAAAAGGCTAAGTAAGCTAATATAGAAAAAGGGATTTGCGTTTGTTTATCTAGTAGGTAGGATTTCTTGGTTTTGGTGTTTTTACCGGTACCTATTTCCATATCCTGGTTGTTTACTGTAAAACACGAAAGAACTGCCCTACTTAGAACAGTTCTCTCCGACGTAACTTAAAGTGATCCCGCTGGGGCTCGAACCCAGGACCCTAACATTAAAAGTGTTATGCTCTACCAGCTGAGCTACGGAATCATATAAAATAGAAAAACCGATGGGATCGGTTTCTGGTGCCTTTCACTACCTAACATAGCCGGCGTTCCGGCATTTTATGGTGATCCTGTCAGGACTCGAACCTGAAACCTACTGCTTAGAAGGCAGTTGCTCTATCCAGTTGAGCTACAGGACCCTGATTCTCTGAACAAATAAAGGCTTTTTACTTTTCAAAATTCTATACAGCAGCCGGTATTTGTAGATGCTTTAGGGGTAAATCAGAGATATTCGCACCCAAAATAACCCCTTTTTCGAAAGGTGTTGCAAAGGTAAAATAAGATTTTTTAAATACCAATACTTTAAATAAAAAAGCATATTTTAAATTGATTTTTGGACAGTAAGTGATTAATTTGATGTTTTATTTCCTGCACATGTCCCATAGTACCTCACCCGGAATAGACGATTTTTATTCCAAGAAGATCAGTGAATTGCGTCTCCGCGAATTGCGGGTATTTCCGTCTGAAATGCCGGTACACGAGGTGGCCAGGCACATGGCTTCGGAAAAAATTAGTTGTGTATTTATAGGTAAGGGCACGCAAGAACTCTCGGGGTTTATCACAGACATCACCCTTCGTGACCGCGTCTTAGCCATGAATCTGCCTCCAGCGATCCCCGCAGGTGAGGTGATGGACCGCAACCTGGTGGCTATAGATCATGAAAGCTACGTCTATGAAGCGCTCTTGTTGATGTTCAGAACAAAGACTCGTTACCTGTTGGTCCGACATGCCGGCGGCTACGTGGGGCTAATCAGCAGAAACAAAATTCTCACTGAGCCGTCCAAGTCTCCCTTTCTGTTTATTCAGTCTGTCAAGCAGGCAGTCTACAAAGAGGAGTTAAAAAGGAAGTGGGAAAAGGTTCCAAAGATTGTGTTCAAGCTGATCCAACGCGGAGTAAGGGCAGAGATAGTCAATCAAATCATTTCCACCATAGCCGACACCATTATCATACGGGTGATCGAGAATGTGCTCAAGGAAATCGGTCCCCCTCCAGCGAAGTTCGTCTTTTTTACGGTAGGTAGCGAGGGGAGGATGGAGCAGACGTTGAAAACCGACCAAGATAATGCCATCATTTACGAAGACAAGGGGAACTTGCAGCGGGAAATCGTGAGGGACTATTTTTTGGGGTTTGCCAAGGAGCTTTCCTTGCGACTGGATTTTATTGGGTTTGCCTTTTGTCAGGGAGGTTATATGGCCCAGAATCCCAAATGGACCCATTCGCTGTCGCATTGGAAGAAAAATTATGAGGGTTGGTTTTTGGAGTCCTCTCCCGAGACCGTGATGAAGTACGCGTTGTTTTTCGATTGTCGCCCACTATACGGTGAGTTTTCGCTATTGGAGGATCTGAAAGCGTTTATGGCCGAGCAACTAGAAAACCCCCTTGAGCGTTTTTTCTACAACATGACGCTTAATGCGCTTCAGTTTAACCCTCAGCTCACTTGGTTTAACAATATAAAGACGTTTAAAGTAGGCAGAGCTGAGGTGTTTGACATTAAGCGGGCAATGAGTCCCATGGTAGAGGCCATTCGGATCTATGCACTTAGTGAAGGGATCTTTGAGACCAATACGGGAAAGCGATTGAAGCTGCTCCAGGAGAAGGGAGTCATCGACGGCAAAACCTACACGGAATGGTATAATGCCTATTATTACCTGATGGCGTTGAGGTTGGAGTGTCAGGCGGCACAGATCATCAAAGAAGGAAGGGATCCGCAGAATTACATTGAAATTTCCGGGCTAACAAAGGTACAGCAGGTGACCATCAAGGAGATCTTCAAGGTGATTGGAGACCTTCAATTAAGAATTAAGATTGAATTTACCAAGTCCTTTTAAACCGTTGGGACTATTTTGATTTCCTACCCGCTCATAATTTACTAGCTTCGCTGTTCAAACTAAGACGATCGTTTGCTTCGTCAGGTATTCGTATGAAGGAAAGGAATACGCAATTCGGGTCAGATCCCATTGGTTCGCTGTTGTTTCAACAGGCGGTTCCGGCTGCAGTGGGGATATTGGTTCTATCCATCTACGGGATTGTGGATACTATTTTTGTAGGTCGATTTGTGGGTTCTCTGGCTATTGCGGCGATTACGGTCGTGTTGCCCATTTCGTTCTTGATATCCAGTATAGGAATGGCGATTGGTGTTGGGGGTGCCTCTATCATTTCCCGTGCTTTTGGAGATAGAAACACCGAAAAGGCCTATAGCACCTTCGGGAATCAACTGGGCATGACGTTATTCCTGGGAGTGCTCGTGGTGGCGTTTGGAATGTATTTTCAAGAGCCGATCGTACAGCTTTTCGGGGGCAAGGGAGACGTGCTTACTGCTGCCAAAGAATTTTTCACCATCACGTTGTACGGGGTTCCGTTTTTGGCCTGGGCCATGATGAGCAATAATGTAATTCGTGCCGAGGGATACCCAAAGGTGGCCATGTACACGTTGATTGTTCCCGCTGTATACAATATCGTGCTAGACCCCATTTTTATCGTTGTCCTAGATATGGGACTAGCTGGGGCTGCATGGGCGACTACCCTATCTTATATGGCCAGTGCGGGTTATACACTTTGGTTTTTCGTGTATGGGAAATCCTCCATGCAGATTTCATTCAAGTACCTGAAGCCTAATTTTCAGATCATGCGGGAAATAACCTCTCTGGGTTCGGTGACACTCGCCAGACAGGGCACCGTAAGCGTACTTGCTATTGTTCTGAATGGCCTTTGGGTTGGAAGGGGTATGGTATGCCTTTCCTTTGGCAGATACCGGGGCAGCAGCTATTTCCTATTTCTACTTGAAAAAAGGAGAAGGGGCGCTCTAGTAGCTACCATCCGTATTTGTCGGTATTCCAGTCTTTTTTCAGCAGTTCCTGTTTCAAAAGGAGCAGCTTACCGGATTCCAGATCTTCCGAAAGGATGACTCCCGGGCCAAGGATGCTTTCACTTCCCATTTTAACACCTGGGAGCAAAATCGAATTGACCCCTGTTCGGCACTGATCACCAATATAACAGGCATTTGCCCAATCTGGGTTTGTAAGGAATTCCCGTCGTCCTTTTACTCGCTGCGTGCTGAGGGCATCGTCAAAGCGCAGAGATCCGCAAACCGTACCCGCGCCGATGTCTGAATTTTCTCCCACCATACCGGCAATTTCCATGTAGTGGTATAAATATACATTCGGGAAAATCACACCCGAGAGCTCTGCGCCATGCAGTACCTTGCACCGGTTTCCTACGACACTTTCCGTATCGATGTAGCAGCCGTAGCCGATCTCGCACTGATCACCGATGACCGACTCGCCGCGGATAAAGGCTCCGTTGTCTATGATGGTATTGTCGCCCACCCACAGGTTGCCTTCGACGATCACCTGCCTGCCTATTTTGGAGTTTTTTCCCAGCCGGACCTTTCCTTGTATGCTGGCAGTGGGATCAATGACTGCTCCATCGAGTAAAGTGTTTGTCAAAATCTCCCGGCAACGCTGACGGGCAACCGTCCGGTTAGCCTCTAGCAAGTGCCAAGGTTTGTCGATATCCATTGCAAAGCGTTGGGCTTCCATCGCTTTAACGGGAACGCCCGCATCAAGCATTTGGATTAGGCCTGCTTCCAGAAAGTTTTCTTTAGGTGCCATCATGCCTACGTCTACCTGAGGAAATCGGGATGGCGCGGTCAAAATAAAAGGAAGATAGTCAGCATGCAGCAAAAATGCCAAAAAGTGGTGGGTGGTTTTGTCCCGGGAATGCGCAGCCACATAGCTTAAAAAGCCGTCTTGGATGCAAGCGCCGATGTGGTTGCGCGAGGGCTCTACATGTTTGGTAAGCAACGCGGCGGCTGTTCCCACCCCCAGTAGTTGTGCCAGATCAACCCTGTCGATCCAGCAATCCCCATAGATAACCAAGACCGGTTCTTCTTCCTCCTTGGGAAAGGCTTTCGCTAGGCTCTCCGCTGTTCCGCTAGTTTCACCTACCGGGTGTACTTCCACCGTCGGGTCTCTGATGAAGAGCTGCATAATGGTTGGGCTATCTCTATGGGTAGCAACGATAATCCGTGTCATCCCCAATTCTTTCAGTGTGTTTACTTGGTGCACCAGGAGGGGTTGGTTGGCGATCGGCAGAAGGCATTTTGGGCGGTAAGTATCGTAAGGCCATATTTTGGTACCTTTTCCAGCGGTTAGAATTAGGGCGGTAGGCATAGGAGTTTCAGATTTTTCTAGTAATCTTCAAAGCTTGCTGTCTCCTAATTGGATCGAAAAAATAGATCACCAAAATCAGAGAAAAAGCCATTCGGATCATACCTTTTTTGGATTAACATTTCGTGCGCTAAAAGTAAAGATAAAAGGATATTCCTATATTTTTCCAGATGAATAAACAAAAAAAAGCCCCGGCCAATAGACCGGAGCCTTTCCTCTACAAACCTAACCAACTTTAATTACCTGAGTCGCCTCCCGACGGAGTGTACCGCCGCTCGGCATTTTTTATGTTTTAAACCCTTTCGGGCATCTGTTCTTTTTTGTCTTCACCTTATTATACGGCAAAGATAGGTCGTGGGACGTCCTTCAATTGGTGATAAATGTCATATAACGGGATGATTTTTAAGCCCTTTTTAAATGGTGAACTTTTTTCTGCGCGAGTGAGACTGGAGAGATAATTTAACTTGCTGATTTATATTTGGTTTTAGGAATGTTCGCCTTAGGAGAAACTTAATATTTCGTTTTAAAAACCTCAAGAGAATTGTTTTTCTATTAAATAATTTGCTTAAATTTAGATTTACTAATAATATTAGTTGCTTTTTGAGTGTATATACTCTTTATTATTCATATATTTGGTGAACGATGAATGAGCTTAATATTTTATTAGTCGAGGATAATGAGGGAGATATCTTCATGGTTTCTGAGGCGTTGGAAAATTTGTCGGTTCCTGTAAAGTTGGTAAATCAACGAGATGGTCAGCTTGCGGTAGAATACCTTTCGGAACTGGTTCAGCTTACGCCAAGAAATCTACCTGACTTGATCTTGTTGGATATCAATCTGCCCAAAAAAAGCGGGCACGAAGTGTTGCGGTTTATTAAATCTCATGATGCGCTTAGGCATATCCCGGTAATCATGTTGACGACTTCGTCTGCACCGGAGGATGTACTGGCGGCCTATCAAAACTATGCTAGCAGTTATGTAACCAAGTCGAGTTCAGAAAACGACTTGAATCGGGTGATGGAGCTGGTAGAGGATTTCTGGTTGAATTTAGCCCGACTGCCGTCCCGACATTAAATTAGGGGTTTTTCCATCACAAAGTCTTCCATCAGATAGCCTTTGCCGATGGGTATTGTCTCCTCTGCGACTACTTGGAAACCGGCTTTTTGGTAGAATGCCATCGCAGGCTGGTTGAATTTGTTCACATTTAGGGTGAGGCTTTCGTCGCCGGCTACTAATGCCCTTAGGCTGATTTCGCTGCAAAGTGCGCGACCCACGCCGAGGCCTTGTGCGCTTGGGAGTACATATAACTTGTTGATTTTGGTGTTTTTTTTGCCTTTACATCGACATTCATAGGCAGCAAAGCCGACGGGAGTTTGGGTCTCGTCCAAGCCGAGTAGAAAAATGGTTTGTTTTGCTTTGATTAGTTCGGCGAGCGTTTCCCTTCCATACATCATCTCCAGCATATACGTAATTTGATCTGGAGAAAGGATCTTATCAAATGTCACCGGCCAGGTCCTGTGTGCGATGGACTGAATAGAGGGGATATCTGCCAACGTGGCTGTTCGAATGCGCTGCATTTTCGTACCTGTTATTTTTGTATGATGATCGGTCAACCTTTGCCTCAAAAATACGTAATCGGTGTGGCTCACGAGGGGATTTGGCGCATTTTTTCACCTTGGGCCGGAGCGTAGGCTTTAGCGCTGCATTTTTTGTTAATTTTGGATATGGAAAATCCGAAAGCACCCCAAGAGCAGGCCAATAATCCACTGCATGGTATCACGTTAAAGGCAATTGTGGAGCACCTTCTGGAGGTATACGGGTGGGAGGGCCTGGGGCAACGAATACAGATACGCTGCTTCACGCACGATCCCTCGATACAATCCAGCCTAAAGTTCCTTCGGAAGACGGAATGGGCCAGAAAGAAGGTCGAAGACCTCTATTTGTACTCGCTTAAGACACGTAAACGAAACTAGGTCAATAGACATATAGTGGGTTGGTGTACACCCAGGGCACGGAGTTTCCATTTAGTGTGATGCGGCAGACTATACGGTAATTACCTGGTTCTGATATGCTCTGTTCATACTGGTAACTGCTTTCACTGCTGTCAATTAGTTCACCGTTTTTAACAAGTTGAAAATGTACCGGGTAAGGAGAAACCGCTCTAAGCTGGGAAACCTGGCCCAAGGGAATGGAATCTCCCATGATTCCTGCAATTCCCAGGTCTTTTCCAACAGCAACGTATTGAAAGCCTGTTGCTTCCAGTAGGCTTTCAAAGGATACAAATGCGTTACCAGCCTCCAGGCCTTCCTTGATTGCGCGGCTGCTAAGTTCTTGGGCGAAAACATGGGTTTGTACGTACTTAAAGGAGTGAAAATAGGTGTCCAACTCCCATTTGAATGACCAACCGGCCAAATCGGGCTCGCCCAGCAGCCATTTTTCTTTCCAACCGGGAGTCGCTACACGGATGGTTTTGGCATTTGGTCCTACCCATTCTACGTTTCCATCTTCCAAGTATCGGGCACGAAGGCTTTGATTATTATGTACGTCCGGGGCGCCGTATCCGATAATCTTTCGGTGTTGGTTCAGGGAGTCCCAAAGAGCCAAGATATCGGTCTGCTCGTCAAATATTTCCCGATAGGTCCAGTGTTTGTGATTTCTTCCGTTAACGGCGCTGTTTAGCAAAAAAGGGAACAGGCCCTTCTCATCAAGTAGGTCAGTGTGTATGTTGTAGATTTCCATCCCTTGATAATGGGGGTTTCCCCAGTCGTGATCCTGTTCGGTATGTAAGTACAGGACTAGGCCGCCATTTTCGGTAATCTCTTTAATCAGGGAATCTTGGTGGCTTCCCCAGTCCAACACAGTCTCTCTAAGTGGAGAGACCATCAGGAGGTTAGACTCTGTACCCGGCTCAAAAAGGATCCCGTCATGGAAACCTCGTATGGATCGGGGAAAAGAATCCAACGCATGCCGTTTGTGATCGGAAAAAAAAACGAAGTCAAGCTTAGCCTCTTTTGCGGCCGGCAAAATTTCATCCAGTACACCGCGGCTGTCGTGCGACCAATAGGTGTGGGCATGCAATGCACCCTGATAGCTAGGAAGGGAAATTATCTGTGGAGGTTGACGGTATTGCTGTTTGAGTGCCTCGATTTCCCGGTCCAAGCGTGGGTAAACTACCCACCGGTTCCAAAGTGAAGGTGTCAAATAATAGGCTGTTGCGAGGAAGACGATAAGCAACAGCCATTTTGAAAGGGTTATCAAAAATCTGGAAATTCGCGTTAGTACATGCATAGGAAGGTGATGACAGTACAGACATTACCGGATTTTCAGGCAATAAGGCTATTCCTAGGATATCAAGGGTACTTTTTTTGTGCGTTTTGTACTTCAGATATACCGATTTACGAAGCCAGAGGAAGGTAGGCTAATTCGGATCGGAAAATTCTAACGCAGGTACACTCGATGGAGGACGTATATCCATGGGTTCAGAGGAGGAACTGGGTACAGGTGCATTCACGAATAGATGTAGCGGTAACTCTCTAACCCGATCGGCATCTTGTATCCGAATGGTAACCCTCGGCAGGGAAGAGGACGAGCCATCTGTACGTTCACGGACTTCCAATACATCAAAGGCAACTACGCCCAGGTTGGCACCCTGTAAGTTACCTTCGAGCGGGGAATAATTGATGCTGATATCACTGTCGTACACTACCGCAAATACCGTCTGACCTACCAGCATTGCCAAACCAGTAGCACGGAGTGGTGTTACGTTGGGCACTTCATCCAATAGGACCTCGCGGTCATCATCGGGCACCGAAGCCCCTAAGCCAGGTCCGGGGGCCAAGTAGTTTCTTAGCCCATTGTCGGTAGGGCCTGCCTCAATCCAAGAGGTTGGGATGGTTTTTAGGGCGAACCATCCTTCGTCACCCACCTGCCCGGTGTACAGTGTGATTTCTCTGCCCACGTTGCTTTCAAAATACCGAAGGGTGGTACGAAGGCCCACATCGGCCAACTGATCGTTAACGTCTTGCGCTGAAAAATTATTGGGCTCATTGCCGTTATCGATACTTTCTTCGTCAATTAGAATAAAAACTGCCCGGTTATTTTCGGAATCAATAGGTCTTGGATCGTCGTCTGTTTCACAGGCAAAGATACCAAGTGCTAGCAGGGGAATAAACAATAGAAATGGTTTGTTCATCGGATTTTCATAGTATGTTGAAAGTCGCACCTCGCCCCGTCACAAGGGTCTGGTTTGCTAGTCTCGGCAGAGCAAAATACGCTACTTGGCTTTGCTCCTTACCCCGTATTGGTGGGGGTGTTCCCTAGCAGATTGACAGTATCACCATGCGAATTCAAAAACTGTACCAAGTGGTTTGGCAAAACAAAATGGGGCAGGGTTTAAAGCGATTCTCTTATGTTTTCAGCCCATCGATTTCCTCTTTGGACGGCTCGCCGCCCCTAAGGGCTTGTAGGATTACCTTCTAGTTCCCACAGAATAGACCAAACCTCCTTGCTAGCCTCGGTGGATGGACCAATCAGGTAGAATTCGAAAATTATTCGAATTTACCCGTGAGAAAATCTCTGAATTCCTTTGTGTCGAAATTACTCATGCCCTCTTGGTAAAAGACAACCTTCCCCTCGGGACTGACAACCAAGGTGGTAGGAATAGCCTGACTGGTCAGCGAGGGGTTTAGACCATAGGCAGCGTGAACAATGGGGAACGCATAGCCTTTCTCTGAAACGAACTTTTTACTTTTCTCAAAGTCGTCGTCCAAAGCGATCATCAGAAATGCCACATCGTCTCCACTGACTTTTTTATATAGCTCCGAAATGTGGGGCATCTCTGCCCTACAGGGAGGGCACCAAGTTGCCCACAGGTTGATGAAAAGTGTTTTGCCTCGGTACTGCGAGAGACCTACCCGGTCTCCATCAGTGTCCAGAAACTGTCCCGAAAAATCGAATGACTGCTGCTCCTTGTTTTCTAGGGTGACTTTAGGTTTTTTGAGTCCTGTACTAAGTATCAAGGACTGTAGTCCGCCCATGATCGGTGTGATCAATCCTGTGAAATACAGGAGTGCGAAAGTACCTAAGACGATGCCCCAGCTTTTTGCTTCTTTTTTCCAATCCATTACTCGGTTTCTTTACGTTAAAAAGATAATTTTCGATTCAACGACAAGTATACGCCTGTTTCTGGCGAGAGACTGTGATATCCGTTACAGAGAACTGTTGATAGTGCTCAGTGGAAGCCGTAGTAGTTTTTTACTTCCTCAAAATTGGTGAAATCTATCTCGGGTAAGGCCTGCCTTGCGCCAGGGGCTTGGGTAATTGGAATGGTTAGTATGCGAATTTGTCCGTAGGATTCTCCCGGTCCAGAGTAGCGGTTAATACGGACACTGGCAGCGGTGCCTATTTGGAGCCACCAAACCCTATACATACTAGTTGCCGCTGCGCCTGGTCCTGGTAGGGGGTAATAGAGATTGGTATTAACATCTACTAGGTACACAAAAAACATTAGGTTACTGACTTGGGACCCGATTCCCGGAATGTCAATGAATCTGCTTGCGGACGTATTGAAGTTGTGGGAAGGGTAGGTGTAAATAGTAGCATTGAAAGCACCGGGTTCACCTTGAGGCCCTTGTGGTCCCTGTTCGCCTTGAGGTCCTTGAGGTCCGGGTTGTCCCTGCGGACCCTGTGCACCTCTCGGACCCTGTGGGCCCGCTTCACCCTGAGGTCCAGTTTCTCCTTGCGGCCCTTGTTCGCCCTGCGGTCCTACCGGCCCTTGTTCCCCTTGAACACCTCGTTCTCCTTGGGCACCTTCTGGGCCTTCAAAGAGAGAACAGCCATTGCAGATTCCTAAAAGCAGGATTGCAGCTACTAAGATGGGATTGAAATTCTTCATAAGCTGAAAGAAGTTTGCCGTATTGTGAATACCTGGTTTATGTTCCACCCCTGTAATAGGATGGGGATATTGAATATACAAATTGAAAATCTTTTAAAAATAGAAAGGAAATATCGGTAATTAATGCAGAAAAAGCAATGGTTTTTTTAGGAAAAAAACCCAGTTTGTCACCTATTTACCAGATGGTTCGCAGCGTTCACGAAATAGGCTAATAGCGCATCTTTGGTTTCTTGTTCCATGGGGACGGAGTCGATCGCCCGAAACATGCAGCTAAGCCATATATTGCGCATGTTTCCATCTATCGGCCATTGGAAGTGGCGCTTTCGTAGCATAGGGTGTCCCCGTTTTTCCAGATAGGGTGAAGGACCGCCAAATACATGTAGTAAAAACCAGAAGAGTCTTTCTTCCGCAGGTTTTAGGTCTTTCGGATACAGGTTCCGCAGCTGTTCTACTTTTTCAACCTCCATGTAAAAGTTCGCTGCCAGCATTTTTATTTTTTCTTTACCCAGTGCTTCGAAAATCGTGATTTCCCCGTTCATGGGGCAAAATTAGGAAACCCTCCTGAAAATCGCCCTCATGCGACACATTTAAATGGACTATATCCAATTTACTACGGGAGAGGGTTTCAACTTAAACTTAAATTCACGAAATTTGAAACACCAGGATCAAATTGGGACTAATTTGCAACGGATATGAAAGCATGTGTACGTATTCTCGTTTTGGTTTTCATGGCGGCGAGTTGGGATGGGCTGGCCCAAAAGCTAAAATCCGGGCCCCAAGTGCTGACCTTCCACAGTGTGGCAGATGACACCGAACAGCCGTATGCACTTTATCTGCCCTCAAATTTTCAGGAGGATGTGGCCTACCCGCTGGTAATCATGCTTCATGGAGCGGGATCCAACCACCGTTTGGCCTTAAGACGTGTATTCGGAAAAAGCAATGGAGAGGGTGAAACCGACGTGGAGGCCAGCCGATATTTTCCGGAGTGGGACGATGTAGATTATATCGTAGCGGCACCTTTTGCCCGCGGAACAGCTGGCTATCAGGGAATAGTAGAGCAGGATGTATATGCGGTACTGGAGGACGTAAAAGAGCGATTTCACATCGATAGTGATAGGATATACCTTACCGGCCTCTCCATGGGAGGGGGCGGCACTCTCTGGCTAGGCTTGACGCGACCGGATATCTGGGCGGCCATCGCACCGGTATGCCCTGCACCACCTACTGGCACCGCTGATCTGCTCGGAAATGCGCTTCACCTGCCGGTACATTTTTTTCACGGAGATGCTGATCCGGTGGTACCCATCGAAGGGACAAGAGCCATGGTAGAGGAAATGCAGCGGAAAGGCATATTGGTGCTATCCGAAGAATACGAGGGGGTGAAGCATGACAGCTGGGTGAATGCCTATGCCGGAGGGCGTATTTTTGAGTGGTTTTCGCAGTACAAGCGGAATCCGTTTCCTGAAACCGTCTCGTTCACTACACATACCCTGACCCATCACCGGGCCTACTGGGTAGCGCTAAATCAACTTGTGCCAGGTAGTCTGGCCTCCATCGAGGCATCCATTCAGTCCGGGCAAAAGATTTCGGTTGACACCAAAGCTGTATTGGAGTTTACCCTGCACCTCAAGGATCACCCGGCTATTGACACCGATCTCCCACTAAATATCTCCATAGATGGCAGGGGGCTAAGGGTTTTGCCCGATTCTGAACTGACCTTTTACAAAGACGGATCTGCCTGGAGAGTGGGAAGCCTGGTACAGGCCGGCGGAATAATCAAACGGCCGGGACAATCTGGGCCCGTATTTGCCGGCTTCGCGGATCGTCACATCTATGTTTACGGCACTGCGGACAACCCTTCGGCGGAGGAGCTGGAACGCCGACGACTACAGGCCTACGAAGCGGCAAATTGGTCGGCCTATCGGGGTGAATTTCTTGGGAGAGTTATGTTTTTCCCCCGGATTTTGGCTGATAAGGAGGTGCGGACCAGTGATCTGGCTTCCAGCAACCTGATTTTGTTTGGTTTCAAGGAAACCAATTCCATTATTCGAAACATGGAGAACCAGTTGCCCGTGCATCTGGATCCTGCTGATACAGATCATGGGTTGTTGTACATTTATCCTCATAATGATAGGTACGTGGTGGTCAATTCCGGATTGCCCTGGTGGGGGGGAAGTAGGCCTGCTGGATTTACCTTTGTCAGTGAGGTGCATCAAAAGCTTCCTGGATTTAAGGATTTTAAAGTTTACAAAGGTAATCCCGACGAGGTGTTGGCGGAGGGTTTCTTCGACACCCGTTGGCAGTTCGCAGATCGCGAAAGGGATGAATTAAGAAACATAGAGGTAATCACCCTAAAATAGAGAGTATGCCAGATAGCGATTCCAGGTACGCAGCGATCAAGTGGTACAGGAGACTTCGGTTGAATTGGATTTTCAACACGTCGACATTTTTAGGGAATTTTGTGATTGCACTACTGGTTACCTCCTTTTTTAGTCAATTGGAGTACGGGGTAGAAGTCAATTACGTTTTTTTTATCACTGTATTGGCCATCGGATTGTGGGTGACAGAGGCCATCCCACCCTTCGCAGTTGGGATTTTTATTATTGCCATGATGTTGGTTGGTTTTAGCACCGATTATGTGATTGAAAAGTCGGCTTCCCCTGAGTTGTTTTTGGACACTTGGACCTCCAACGTGATATGGTTGCTTTTGGGAGGGTTTTTCCTCGCAGAAGGGATGAGTATGGTGGAGCTGGATCGGCAGTTGTTTCGCTTCACCGTGAAGAAGTTTGGTAGCAAACCGGAAAGACTGCTGCTTGGCCTGATGATGATGACAGCACTCGCCAGTATGGTCATGTCTAACACCGCTACTACCGCGATGATGGTTTCTTCAATCATACCCCTTGTACACCTATTAGGAAAAGCTTCACCTTATTCCAAAGCCCTGCTCACTGCGATTCCCGCGTCTGCCTCAGTAGGAGGTATAGGGACTATTATCGGCAGCACGCCCAATGCGATCGCAGTAGGTGCGCTGCAGGAGAAAGGCATTTCACTTACGTTTATTGAGTGGATGGCGGTTGGTTTTCCTACAGGACTTTTCTTGGTTTGGCTGTTTTGGAAGTTCTTGTGCAAGCGCTACGATTTTTCTGCTGTGGTGCTGGATCTGGGGAAATTGCCCAAAAGGGAAGGAAAGGTGGATCCCGCTAAGCGGTATGCGGTAATTTTTACTTTGTTGATTACCATTGGTATGTGGTTGACAGAGCCCTTTCATGGAATACCGGTGGCCGCTACTTCTGCCATCCCCATTGTGTTGCTAACCATGACCCAAGTGATTCATGCCGATCAAGTGCGCACCCTGCCTTGGGATACCTTGATGTTGGTTGCGGGGGGCTTGGCCTTGGGGATAGGATTGGTAAAAGTGGGTTTGGCAGATATTGTCATGGAAAAGGTAAACGACTTGCCCATCCATATCATAGGAGTGACCATTATCTTTTGTATCATTGCCGTATTGGTGTCCAATGTGATGAGTAACACGGCTGCGGCGTCAATTCTGGTGCCACTAGGGGCATCTTTACCAGGGTCCTATGGTATTGCAGTGCCTGTAATGGTGGCCATCAGCTGTTCCTGCGCACTCTTGCTACCAGTCTCAACACCATCAAATGCCATTTCCTATAGCACCGGATTGGTGGAGCAAAAGGATTTTAGGTTGGGGGGCGTGTTTTTTTTATTTGTAGGGCCTATCTTGGCATTTCTCACGGTGATGGTATGGGTTTTGTTTTACATCTAGCCAAATAATGACCCATTAACCGTTAATGTGTATCTTTGCTTCCACTTTGGCAGCCCCTACATGAAATCCAAAATAACCCACTTCTGTCGGCAACGAATCGCAATGACTTTGTTGCTTTTCTTGATGTATTTTTCGGTGCAAGCCCAGCTCAGCGGCCGGGTCGATCTCGAGGAATACGGGATATCCTTTACCATACCGGAAAGGTGGATGGGTCAGGAGGTAGAGGATGGATTGGTGTTGGTGTCCGAGGATGTTGCCGGGTTTATCTACCTGTCTCTGAACTCCTATGAGTCGGTGGAGGACCTTGAGCTGGAGATGTCGCAGGGCATACAGGAGGGGGACGTGATTTCGCTTCACCCCATTGGGCGAGTGGAGGAAATTGGCACCAACTTATTCGGAGCTATTTTTGAGGGAGTAATCGAGGGAGATGCCGCCAAGGCTTATGGCATGGCGATTTTTCACCGCGATGGCTTTGGCGTCAATATCCTAGCAGCCACGAATGCTTCCGCCTTTGGTGATTCCTTTAAAGAGATCGCGGTGACACTTGCCCGTAGTTTTGAGTTTACGACGGTAAATACCGTGGATGTTGGCCTGGTCGGAGCATGGAGAGAAAGGTTGACACAAAGCAGCTTACATTACCTGGAATCTTATTCCAGCGGGTTATCCGGCGGGAGTAGCGCCCGAACACGGATAGACCTATGTCCGAATGGAGATTTTCAGTATTCCTCTCAATCCTCTGTGTCCATCGATGTGGGCGGAGTGTCTGGAGGATCATCTGGAAAACGAAACGGTTCGGGTACTTGGGAGGTTACGGCTACCAATCAGGGCGGCGCAAAGCTACTCCTGCAATTTACCGATGGCGACACATGGGAGTTTGAGCTCACCACCAACGCAGAGGAGCATACCTTACTCAACGGAAGAAGGTACCTACGGATTCCGGCAGGTGATCCCAACGGGTATGGCCCAAACTGCCCTTAATAGAGAAAATAGTTTAGCCTATTGATTTGACTGCCGCTTTCATTTTGGCAAGTCCGGTTTTGGCCACCTCCATCGGGTCTTGTTCCCAGTAAGTCCGATTAAACAGTTCCAGGGAAAGCACCTTTTCTCCTCCCATATTACGAAGATCTGTCAAAATCTGCTTCATCGGTGCCGCCCCGTCACCGGGGTAGACGCGGTCTTTATCCTCCTGCTGTTCCCGTGGAATGGAATCCACGTAGTCGTTCATGTGAAAGATCTCGATTGCTTGACCGTTGAGTAATTTTAAGCCGTCGTAGCCTGACCCTCCGCGGAAGAGGTGGTATACATCTGCAAGTATTCGAGCATCTGGGTCATTCGCTGCAGCGGCAACCGCCAGAGTTTGTCCCAAATGGTGAAAGGGCTTGAAGGCCCCCCAAAACTCCAATTGGGGTCTAACACCGGTTTTTCTGCCCAGCACGAGCAGGCGCTTGTATTTTTCACCCGCGGCAAGCAGATCAATCGGTCCGTCGTTTCCAATGGCCGGAGCAGCGATTCGCCTACAACCAATGGCTGCAAGCATGTTCATTTCTTCTTCCATTTGCTGGAACCCGGCTGCACTTCGCGCCTCGTCCATCGCCATCCATGGAGCAAAGCCAATGGCATTTTCCGCTGTGATTCGATTGGTTTCCAGTAGCTTGCGAAGAGCAGGTGCTCCCTGTTCATCAACGAACTTTTTGATGTCTTCTACCCAGAGCTCTATCCCGTCGTATCCGGCTTTGGCGGCTATTTCGATGTATTTGACGATGCCTGGATTCTGTCCCCGAATGGTGCTGGTGTTCAGACAGTACCGGAAGTTGCTTTTTCTTTTTGGGGATGCTTTTGACACCTGAGGTAATACGGTCATGGCAGGCAATAGGGTGAGACCTTTTAGGATATTGCGTCGTTGATTCATCGGCTTGTGTTCGAGTAGTACTAAACTTCTACCCCCTAAAGATAAACGATAGACGCAGTTAAGTGAAGGATATTTGGAAAATTAATCCAATGGAAGTTATGATTGGTAGTTGATTTTCGAAGGCGTGGGGTTATATACTGTCTGGAGGATTCAATTTCCGTTATCTATATTGGTCCAGTCGAACGAATTGAAAAGCAGCGTTGATAGATGCTGGTTCCATTGGTTTGATGCTTGTTGAATAAATGGAATGCTTGCTATATTTTTGGGGAGGATTTTTCGGTAAAGAGGGGTAATTGTCTTCAACTGCGAAATACCTTGTGCTCTTTCTGACCTTTGAACGCAGCAGTTGTATTGTATATTGCGATCATTACGGGAACTGATAAACCCATTTAACCATGCAAAATAAACCCACCTCTCCAAATCTAGAAGTATGGCAACGCGGCCCTGTAGAAGGGGTACCTCCCCTGTTACAACCCGTGGCCCACGCTCTGTTGCAGACCGTGGAGGAAGCTAACAAGTACCTGCAGGACGTGGATGACCGCCTGCTTTGGGAACGACCGGCCGGTATGGCCTCCGTGGGGTTTCATATGCAGCACATGGCCGGAGTGGTGGATCGCCTGTTTACCTATGCCAATGGACAGCCCCTCCGGGAAGAACAGCTCGCCTATCTAAAACTGGAGGGGACTACCCGTATGGGCTTCGAAACGGTAACAGACCACATACGCCATTTGGAGTGGCAAGTTGGGGCGGCGGTGGACGTGCTTCGCCAGGTAGATGAAAACCAACTAACGGACGCCAGGTTCCTGGGCCGGCAGCGCATCCCTACTACTCAAATTGGGCTGTTTGTCCACACTGCGGAGCACTTGCAGCGCCATGTGGGGCAGTTGCTCGTGACCGTCAAATGGGTACAATCCATAAACTAATTGCCGGTAGGTTTGGGAATTAGGGGATTTTTTTGGATTTTCAATCCACCAAACCTATTAAACCTAAATCGATGAATAAGCGAATTGGCTCGAGAGAGATCCTCGGGCGAAGGGAATTTATTTCTTCAACAGGAAAGGGTGTGGGTGCATTATTGATCGCCCCCTTATCTGCGGCCATGCCTCTTCAGCTGGCAACTCCGGTAGGTACCGTGCAAGAGGTCATTGACAACATACTTAGATACATTCCCGACGCTCCCTTTGCAAAGACCGTTGATGTTCTGGTTGCCGGTTCCGGTGATCAGCCGGTCACGGGGATTGTGACTACCATGTTCCCTACCATCGAGGTGATCCGCGCCACAGCAAGTGCCGGCGCGAATCTGATCATTGCACACGAAACCCCCTTTTACAATCACCAAGATGCGACAGATTGGCTTCAAGACGATCCAGTCTACCAAGAGAAAGTACGCCTACTGAAGGAGTACAAGATTGCCATATGGAGGTTTCACGACTATTGGCACCGGGCAAGACCCGATGGAATCATCTTGGGCAATCTGATACGGCTTGGTTGGGACAGGTACTACAATCCAGATAGGCCTAGGCTGATTAAATTTCCGAAATCCATTCCTCTAGGAACGTTGGTGGCGCATGTCAAGAAAGGAATGCGTGCCCAACAAGTGCGGGTAATCGGCGACCTGGAGCAGCCTTGTCAATCTATTTACTTGGCATTTGGATTTATGGATAGCAAGATGCAAATCGCTGCTATACGGCAGTATCAACCCGATCTTATACTCAGCGGTGAAACCCGCGAATGGGAGACTGTAGAGCGGGTAAGAGATGGGAGGGCATTGGGTGCCAATACTTCCTTGGTGGTGCTGGGACACGAAGTAAGTGAAGACGCAGGCATGGCCTATGCCGCTCAGTGGATCGGCGAGCGAATCGCCGGTATTCCGGTGGCACACGTGCCTTCAGGGGATCCGTTTATGTTTCATTGAAAATGCACCATAGATAAATCTATGCGTGAGTGCTTGATGTCCTTTCAGGCAGATGGAACCATCCACTGATAGGGGTTCAGGAGCCTGTCAGTAGTTGGACCCTTAAGCTGTCTGAGAGTCAGTTAGCGGAGTAGGTACATTTTACCATAGCCTCGCTTGAAGGCTTTGTCACCGGCAGTGGCCCGGTGTTCCATAAACTGCCCGTTTTTTCGCACCAAAACCCGATAGATATACACCCCGTTTGCCAGTTGGTCACCAAATTCGTCTTTGCCATCCCAGGCAAATTCCGAAAGGTTATTGCCAATACGGATGGGCCCGAGTTCATCTTGGAAAATTTCGCGAACGATTTTTCCGGTTACGGTCATGATTTGAATTTTTATTTCATCCGGAACCTCAGCGCCCGTGACGGTAAAGACAAAGCGTACACTACTGCTAAACGGATTGGGGTAGGGGTAGAAATTGGTGATCTGGCTTTCGTTGATCACTTCGAAGGATACTTCGTAGGGTTGCTCTCCAGCCATATTGCCGGCCACGTCGCTGGCGTTGACCCGCAGGGTGTAAATGCCGTCTTCCAAAGGACCAGGTTGAAATTCGATTTTGAAGTCGCTGTTTTCCGTGGCTTCGAACCACCGAACTTGGGGGTTACTAAAACTGATGCGCTGAAATTCACAGCCCTCACAGGGTCTTCGCAGCATAAGTTCCAGTCCAACCGTATCTTTTTTCAACGAAAAGCGGTTCTCATCTTTTACCAAGGTTGAAATCACGACAGTGGGAGATACGATGTCTCCGTCCATGATATAGACCCCGTCAAAATGTACATCCAGGATGGGGTTGAGATCATCGCCGGCTACCAAGAAATACTCCGGTAGGTCCATGAGGTTGTTTCGGAAGCGTTGCTCCATGAATATTCTCGGGTTGACAGACACGTTAACGGAGTTTTTGCCGGCTTTTCCTCGAGAATCAAAAGGAAGTGAAAAGGTATGGCTTTGCCCGCCCTTCACTGCGGGAATTTTCATGCTAAACCGTTCGATGCGCCGTTGATCCAGGTTGTTAAAGGTGTATTCCACGGTAAGTGAGTCCGGGAAGTCAAATTTGGATATGTTTACAAACTCAAACGAAACTTCAGACTCTTGCCCCTCGAACAGGTTGATTTGATCTTGGCGGGTTTTTAGTATCAGCACGCCCTCCGGCACCCCCGTATAGTTCACCTGCCACTTATCGAGGTGCTCCGGAAGTTCAGCATCCGGATCTTCCATCGCAAATTTAAGCCGTAGGTAAGGATATTCCGCAGGGTCTATGCCATTTAGGTCAAGCTGACTGGTTTGGAGGTTTGGATATAGCGTAATTTCGCCACCCTCGGGGGTGATGCCTACCAAATCAAATTTAGAAAGTGTGGAGTTGAAATAATCCCGTTCCAATACGTTGTTAAAGAAAGACACCCAATGGGAGGATGGCCCGATTAGGGGTGAGATGATGGTGGCAAAAGGCGAGTAACCCTTCAGCACCGTGTCAAAACTTAGGGTCTGTGCATTTGCGGGCTCCTCTCGCTCGTCATTGGGCACCAATTCAATGGCATCGCCGGGTCTCATACCCTTCCTGCCAAAGAGAATATAGGGATCCCCCGTCCGGAGGTTTCGAATAGTCGCTTCATTGGCTCCGATTTCTTTCATCTTCATGATCACCTCCTCCGACCAATCTGAGAAAGTGACATTTCCGATGGAGAAAATGATCACGTAATCGTCCTGCGCCAAGGTGTTGATATAATCAAGGAGCATCGTCTGTCCGGCTCCAGTGATCCATTGGTTTCGGATATTTTGGATAATCTGCGGAGATCTACCACAAGCTTTGGGGTCAAGAATCTCCGCCGTGGTGAGTGGGACAGGAAGATAGGGTTCCAACGTTTTGTCCTGGAATGCCAAAAGCCCCAGTGATCCGGGGAAACACACCCTGCCGGCTTGGTCTAATATATAGGAGACCCCATTGATGACCAATTGGATATTGGTAGGGTCCATGCCCTCCGTTTCCGGACCAAAGGTAAAGAGGTCGACAGCCAGTTGTTTGTCTTCAAATTTCCAGGCCCGCTTCAGTTTATCAATTTCGATGTTTTGCAGTTGGGCACCTTCAAATTGGGGGAGTTCCCGCTGGGTCCAGCCCTCGGGTCCGTTTCGGATGAACGAAAAGCTGGCAGCCGTCCAGGATGCATTTTCTCCGGGTTTAGGTTCTAAGAATCGGGTACGCCAGTAGTAGGTCAGCGAGTCTCTCGGAGGGATTTGTTGGAACAGGTCTACCTGCCAGCGAGCTAGGGCGGCAGTGGTGATGCGGGTTTCCCGACGCCATGCGCTGGAAAAGTCTGCAGCGGTATCCAGTTGCACCACTATATTCCGTTCTTCGACCGATTTTCCCGGAATCTGGGCGATGATTTCCAAGTTTCTGCTGTTTACGATCGCATAGTCGATAGGGAATAAATTCAGTGTTCCACTCATGGGGATGTATTTACTGACCATGATCGTGTTGTTGGCGTAGGTAAGTTCCGGAATATGGCGTCTTCTGTTTACTTCTATGGTGAACAAATTGTCTCCAAAGGCATTGATTCCGGTGTTGCTTATGCTCAAAAACACCGTGTCCTTACGGAAGATCGGCTCAAAATGACGTGTATCGTATATTACTGAGCTTCCGTCCGGCAGTTGGCGTGACACGTTGATTTCGATGGAGTCAAGGTTTACAATGCCCAGGTTCCGTACCACAATGGAAAGCTGTACGGAGTCTAATAGGGAGCTTAACGGGTCCCCATTAAATCCGTCTAGCCAGACTTCTTCTGCATTCAGGGCGTAATCCGCCTTACTGGCGGGAAATATTCTGGCCGCAGGGTCTCCCAGCATAATCATTTGGTTGGCGTGGCTCTGGTTTACTTCGGAGGTGCCGTATCGATCATAGAGGAGCTTGTCTGATTCAATTTTGACTTTTCCCACGCTTTGGTGTATCAGGGAGGAGTCGGCAAAGGCTTTGGCATAAAAGGATTCGCTATACCTTCTCAGGTACACGTCAATGCCAATGTCCGAATGCGCCAGAAAATTTGATGCTCCCCGATCCGGTGTATTGATCCAATCTTCGCCAAAGGTATAGGCTGCGCCAAAGGCATTTCCTGCATCGCACCCGTTCAGTAGCAGCACGGGATATTTCCCTTTGTTGCGGTAACCCATCTCATCAATCCCTGCAAAGCCAATGTCAATATCGGTACTTGAGGGGGCAGCATGGCCGAAGAAAGTCACCAAGGAAACACCTTCGTTGATTTGATCTGAAATGTTGATGAGTTCAACGGTCGCATTGGAGCGTTTTCGAAAGGTGAATACACTTCCTCCAAGGTAAATATCTTCCGCTACTGCTCTAAATCCGGAAAGGAAATTGAAGAACCGGTCCAGTTCAAACGCTGACCGACCCCCGCTTAGATGCACCAAATTTTTTTGCCAGGGTTCTTGTACACCCAAAGCATCTTTTTCTTTGATCTTATCCAGGTAATTGGCTACATCTTCGGGTACTCTGGCAGGAAGGCGGCCTACAGCGATATCCTGACGCAGGGGCGAACCAGGTTCCAATCCCAATGCGTATTGATTGTCGGAATAGGGATATCCGAATACAGGCACCAGATCCTGAATGGAAAAGATGGCCGGATTGTTCCTGTAAAAGTAGTTTACGCCGCCGGACCGTTGGGTGTTATAGATGCCAAATGCCCGTCCAATTAATAGCAGGTGTTCGGGTTGGTGCAGGGGGAAATATGCTTTCAGAAACTCGCGGATTGCCAATGGGGACTTTTCGCCATAGGAAAACTGATTGTACAATTGATCTACATTTACCGTAAGGGTGTCAAACCCGCCGCCTGCAGGTCCTGCCCGGTGGGCGGCGTAGGCTTCCACCGGATTTCCATATGAACTGGCCGGTCGGGTGAGGCGCTCGTGCGAAATGATCAGGTAGTCTGCCGATTGGCCCAGCAGGTTTCGAAACCGCACGCGTTCCAACACATTCGGTTCGATGATGGTTTCTGTTTGTTGGATGTGCAGGGCGTTTCGTTTTCCGACTACGCCAGCTGCGGTTTCCAACAGGTTACCGCTTCTTCGGACTTCATGCCGAACCACATTGTAAACGTCCGATACTTCGTAGGCGAGGTAATTTCTCGAAATTCCGGGTATGGAAATTCGAGAAGCGACGGGGTTAAAATGTAGGCGTCGCTGCATAAAATCCCCGGACGGTATGGAGACACCCGCAGTTACTTTGAGGAAGTTGATGGAAATGTTATCTATCTGCCCGTCTACACCCATGGAGGCTATGCGCACTACCAAATTGCCTTCTGAGCCAAAATCAGATAATTGTAAGGGTTCCGTGCGCCGAAGGATTTCGAAATTTTCATACTCGTAAGTACCCAAGGGCCTCAGGGCCGCAAGGGACGGTCCTACTTGCACCGAGGTGCGATGCATCGTTTCGGATCGTCCCAACAGGCTTATTTCCAGCGAGGGCGTATTGGTAGGATCCAATGCTCCCAAGTTGTTTAAATTGACCACCCGGTTGTTTCCTCTAGCGATGTTTGAGCTGGTCCAACCTTGGCCCTCGTCGTATTTGGAAAGCCGTACGCCGGGGAAGTAGGTTTTCCCCAGAAAGTAATTTTCTGAAAAGTCAAGGATATCTTCGCGTAGGTAGGTGGATGTCAGCGGTATTTGGTTTCCAGGTACGCTACGGGTTTGCATTCTTTTGCCCCTAACTCCCGGTGTAACAGTCAGAAAGAAAGCGGTGGTGTCGTTGTGGGTATTGAAATAGGGGTTTGGCAGGTCATCTGGGTTGGTATAAAGCTGACGGTCCAGCGTTCCGTCGCTCTTTCGACCGAAAAACTGGATGTAGTCGTTTGGATCGAATCGGCCATCCTCCTGACCATCGAGCTCTATGGCCACCTCCTGTCCCCGGTGGTATACCCGGATATCCCGTGGGTCCAGGGTGTTCACATTTATTCCAGAAGCCGACAGGGTGGTGTAGCTCAGCCGGTAGATGCCGTTGGAGGCTGTAGGAATCTTGTAATAATCTAGGCCGTAGTTGATCCATTGATTGTTTTGGCCATGGACTCCCGTGATCCACAAGGATAAAAGTACTATGAACGGTAGCGTCTTCATCTGTCTACGACGGTATCCCAACCTTTATTTAGCCTAAAATTCGATTTCAGTGGGTTCAAGCTTACTTTTACGCTGAAAACGTGTGAAAAGGGTGTTTCGGAAATACTTCCAATGTCGGTTAGCGCATAGTCCACTTGCACCTTGCTGTTTACCAAAAAACCCAGTCCAAAGCTTGGTTGAAGGGAAGTATAGGTGGATTGGTCAAAATCCCGCACTCGCTGCATATTGCCTGCACCCAGTCGAAGGGATGCGGTTTTCTTGTAGTTCAACTCCAATCCCAACTTCGGGTCTACACTGAGCAGGTCGGTGGCCAAAATCGCATTCCTCCTTCCATCGAAGGTCATGTCCAGGTCGAGTACCGCCACCATGTCCAAAAGGTCATTGATTTCCAAGTGCTTGCCAACGCTCCAGATGGCTCGGGGTAGCGTCAGTTCGATGCTGTTGACCGGTATTTCGTTGTTGGTCTGATTGTAGATATCCCGTACTAAATCGGCATTGTGAAACCACGCATTAAAGGTAGTAGTGATATCCCGTAGCATCAAGCCAAAGCGCCAAGAATTGTGCAGGTAGATCCCACCTACGTCGAGGCCGAAACCCCAGGCGTTGGCAAACTTGCCCACGTTTCGGTGGATCAGTTTAGTGTTTACGCCCAGCTTAAACCGGTCGCTGATATCCCTTGCGTACGAAAGGATAAGCGCATAGTCCGCTGCGTTGAAAAACTGGATATTATTGTAATTCAATGCACCATTGGCATCGTATAGAAAACGTGTGTCTGGTATGTCGTCCACGCCAAAGCGTACGATGGATAGAGCGATTTGATTGTCTTCCTGTATGTTGGTGGTAAATGCTGCGTAGTCATACTTTGCAATGCCTGCAAAATACTCTGCATGCATTAGTGAAAATTCCTGCTCGTGTTGGACGCCAATGAGACCCGCCGGATTCCAATATGCTGCTGTCACGTCGCGGACGATCGCGGCTTGAGCACCTCCCATGCCCAGTGCACGGGCGCCTACGCCAATATTGAGAAACTCATTGGAATATTTTGGGGCAATACCCTGACCATATGTTTGAAAAACTAATGTGGCAAAAATCAATACACAAAAATACCCCCTGATAATCATCTGATTAATTCACTTCCCAAGATGCAAAATAAGAGGAATTTAGGTTTTGATATATATTCTATGGGAAATAATTTCAATTATTTGAACTAGTGATCGATTTCGGACATAATTGTGTTCATTGCCAATACAACAAAAGTCCTCACTGGTACTCTGAGCGGGGTATCTACATGGTTCGAAAAATATTTTTTTTGGAGGAACTCTGGTAAAAAACCGTGCTAAATAGGCCTTGGAAGCGTATTTTTGGATTGACAGGTAATGGGTAATGTTTATGTATTCGGCAATACACAGTACTCCGTGCAAAGTTGGTACTGTTTTTCATAGAATAATGGAGCGTGGGTGGCCGAATTTGGTCTAATTGCCAAGTTAGACCTGCTATTTCATACGCATGAAAATGGCCGCCGAAAGCAACTATTAAAAGATGAAATTATGAACGTGTCAAACACTCAGGTCCAAATGAGGAAAGGAATATTGGAATGCTGCATCCTGCATATCATTTCAAGAGGCGAGGTATATGCCAGTGACTTGATGGAGGAACTAAAGGGTGCAAACCTTATCATTGTGGAGGGGACTTTATACCCCCTGCTAAACAGGCTCAAGAATGCCGGTTTAGTCACCTACCGGTGGGTCGAGTCGGACGCAGGGCCACCGCGAAAGTACTATATTATTACCGATGCCGGCGAGGGCTTTTTAGCAGCGCTGGCCGATACCTGGGAAAAGCTGCATGTTTCGGTAAATTCTATTTTGGCCATTCATGCCTCCAAAAGCCAAACCTCTGATAAGTAAACCTAGGATTAAAAAATTTTCACTCCGATGAAGAAGACTATTAGTATAAATATAAGCGGTATCCTGTTTCACATAGAGGAAGATGGGTACACCACCTTGAAGAAATATTTAGATGCCATTAACGAGCATTTCTCACACTACGAGGATAATCACGAGATAATCACCGACATTGAAAGCCGAATTGCGGAGATTTTTCTTAGCAATCTAAAAAACAACAAGCAGGTCATTACTGCGGATGACGTAAGCAATTTGATCGAAAAGATGGGCACGATTGCGGATTTTGAGGCGGTGGAGGAAAACGCCCCAGAAGAACAGACCGATGGAGACAACGATTTTTACAAATACATCACGCCAAACGATCAGCAGGCCAACAAGGCCTACAAAAAGTTGACGCGTTTCCATAACAGTAAAATCCTAGGTGGGGTATGCGCGGGCTTTGCCCATTATTTCTCTATTGACCCTCTCTGGACCCGTTTGGTAGCCATTTTGTTGCTGTTTAGCGGAGGAGTGCGGTTTGGAAAGCTTCCTTTTGGGCTATTTGGCGATCCTTTCAATTTTCACATTTCCTTGGGCTGGTGGACGGTGGTCGCATATGGGCTGCTTTGGGCGATCCTGCCTGTTTCCTACGAGAAACCTGAGGATAAGAACATAAAAAAGCTTTATCGAAACCCCGATGATAGGGTATTGGGAGGTGTGGGTAGTGGCTTGGCAGCTTATTTTAATATTGACGTGATCTGGATTCGGTTGGCGTTTGTCGCCATGGTCTTTGCGGGCGGAGCTGGAGTAGTACTTTATCTGATTCTTTGGATCATAACCCCTATGGCAAAGTCCATCACAGAGCGGATCGAAATGAAAGGGGGCGCTATAACGCTATCTAATATTGAAAACACTATTCAGCAAAACATCAAGCCGGAGGAGCAAAAGGAGGAGTCCGCGCTAAAGCGTGTAATACTCCTGCCATTTCGGATTATTGGCCATGTATTAAATGGACTGGGCCGTGCTTTGGGACCCTTTGGGAGATTTCTATTAGACTTCGTTCGGGTGATTTTTGGACTGTTGATCTTCTTTTTAGGTATGTTGATTACCGTTACTCCACTGGTTTTTTTGGGGATTTATACCGAGGTGCTGACAGACAACGACTGGGGATATGTATTTGACGGGGTTCCTATAGAGGCCATTGTTGAAGTTTTTCCGCTTTGGTTGGCGATTTCCACCGCGGTGGTGGTAATTGTTCCTGGTTTGGTTATCACGCTGTTGGGGATTAGTGTACTGGTCAAGCGAAGTCTGATTGATGCGAAGTTTGGCTTGGTGATATTTGGGGTATGGGTATTGAGCATCCTTTTCAGCGCCTTTCAGTTTCCAAGGCTGATCAGTCAGTTCAAGGAACAGGCTAGTGTGGAATTCGATCACCGCGTGCCACTTCCTGACGAGACCTTGGTTATCAAGTCAACTGGGCGCACAACTTCCGACAGTGGGGTTGGGAGTGTTGCTTTGACCCTGAAAGGCCATCCTGGAAATGCGGCACTGCTGGAGCAAATCTTTACGTCCAAGGGGCGAACGGAGATCGAAGCAATGGAAAATGCCGAGGAAGTCACCTACGAATACGTGCTGGAAGATAGCGTTTTGACCTTCGGGAATCAACTGGGATTTCCTGACCTATCTAAATATCGGGGACAATTCTTGCGGCAGACCTTGTTAATTCCCTATGATTATCCGTTTGTGATGGACAGGACACTAATACCTATTCTTCGCAACACCGTTAGTGTAAATGGCTATAAAAACAGGGATATTAATGGAAGGAATTATTGGGTGTTTAACGAGGATGGTTTGCTCTGCCTGACCTGTGCCAATGATCAGAGGCAGTCTGAATCCGATAGCCTGAGTCGTGCTAAATTTCGGGATAAATACTTCATGCAACCTTAGGCTCTGAACTATAACCCGTATATTTGATGTAAGTGACTGGAAAAGCTGCCATCGGCTAGGGTAAGAGCAGCCCTCCGATAGGTGTCAATCGTATCGTGAGAGCTCCTCCCTTTTCCGGGATTAGACAGGAGCCTACAATAAAAAGGTAAAGAAATGAACGTAAGGGTGAAGTTTTTGGGAGGTGCCGGTACCGTGACCGGTTCAAGATTTTTGTTGGAAATTGGATTTCTGAAGGTGCTTGTAGATTGTGGGTTGTTTCAAGGGATGAAAGATTACCGGTTGCGAAACTGGGAGCCTTTTCCTGTGGATCCTGCTGGTATTGACATGGTACTTCTGACCCATGCGCATATAGATCATTCCGGTTACTTGCCCAAGTTGGTAAAGGAAGGATTTTCCGGTCCGATTTATTGTACGGAGCCCACCTTGGAATTGGTGAAGATCCTGTTGCTGGATGCAGGCAAGTTGCAGGAAGAAGAGGCTGCATATGCCCAAAAGAAGGGGTATTCCAAACACGAAAAGCCTGAGCCGCTTTTCAGTATGAAGGACGCCGAGCGGGTGTTTCCATTGCTTCAACCGCTCCGTTTTGAGGAGGAATATTCCCTTCATGAATCGCTCCGGGTAACTGCATACAACGCCGGCCATATCCTGGGGGCGGCCATTCTTAAGCTTAAGATTAAAGGAGAAAACCAAGAAAAGAAAATCGTTTTTTCAGGTGATCTGGGGCGTTATCACGATCCCATCCTGAATCCACCAGCGGATATTCCGTTTGGAGATGTCCTGTTTATGGAGTCTACCTACGGGAATCGAGTGAATGAAAATGCCAAAGTGAGCGGTCAGTTGGCGAAAATTATCAAGGAGACGTATATGAAAGGGGGCGTGTCTGTCATTCCTTCCTTTGCGGTTGGGCGCACACAGATGATTCTCTACCTGCTGCACCGCATGCAAAAATTAGGAACCATTCCGGATATCCCTATCTACGTGGACAGCCCCATGGCCATTGATGTGACACAATTGTATAAGAATTTTGGGCACTACCACCATTTGGGTCCTTTTTTGGATGAATCAGATGCGAATCCATTTCTGCACAAGAACCTGCATTACTACAAAACACAGGATTCGTCCATGACATTAAATCATTTACGAGGTGATGCCATTATCATTTCAGCCAGCGGAATGGCCACTGGTGGTAGGATACTGCATCACCTGTACAACCGTCTTCCGAACGAAGATGACAGCGTGATTTTTGTGGGGTACCAGCCAGAGGGTACGCGAGGTAGGAAGCTGCTAGATGGGGAAAAGACCTGTAGGATATACGGTGTGGATGTTCCGGTGAAGGCTTCGGTACATTTTATTGAGGGATTGTCCGCACATGCAGACCAAAAGGAGCTGCTGGAGTGGAGCGAGGGATTTATTCACAAGCCGAAGGTAACCTTTTTGGTACACGGAGAAGCAGAATCCACACAAGCACTGGCAGATTTACTACGAAGTCAGCGTCAGTGGAATCCCATCATTCCGACGTATATGGAGTCGTTTGAGCTTTTTTCCGGTATATAAAACACTAAACGCCCAGGAGACATGAAAATGCCACAGATTTGGTTAGGGGTGGTATTGCTGCTGGTGGTAGCTAGCTGCAAGCCAATCAAGCCTATTACTCAGGGTTTGCGTGGGCAGGTGTTCTGGGTGGAGGGGAACCTGATGCCACAGGTATCAGAGGATGGTTCGGCGGCGCCCGGGGAGGCACAGGCAAAACGGGGCGCAAAAAGGATCCTAAGGATTCATGCCCTTACCACATTGGATCAGGTAAGTCTGGGGGATTTTTTGATTGGTTCAATCCAAACCGAGCAGGTGGCGGAAGTCGAGACGGAATCCGACGGATCCTTTCACATCGAATTGCCAGCCGGGAGGTATTCTGTGTTTACGGTAGAGGAAGAAGGCTATTTTGCCAATATTTTTGATCAGCAAAACCATATCAATCCAGTTGAAGTAAACGTGGGAGAGTGGAGTTTTTTGGAAATAGTAATCAATTATCGAGCTGTATATTAAGCTGTTACGCTTTTTCCAGTATATTTCCTAAAAAAAAGCTTGGATGCATGCAACCTATTTGGCTGAACCTGTATCTATAGGGTTAGAATCGTCACTGTAATGTTTGTCAGAAAGATTTACTCGGAAGCAGACTTGATTAAAAAATGCCTTGGGGGAGATCGCAAAGCCCAACGCACGCTATACGAGTTATATTCCGGGAAATTTCTGGCAGTGTGCCGGCGGTATGTGAAAGATTCCGGGTCGGCGGAGGATATTATGATCGAAGGATTCATGAAGATCTTTGAACACCTTCCTCAATACCGTGCGACCGGTAGCTTTGAGGGGTGGATGCGGAAGATAATGGTTACCCAGTCCCTGTTGCATATCCGGAACAACCGGGCACTTCAGTTGGAGGTGCCGCTAGATGAAGGCGAAAACGGAGGATATATCGAATCAACGGAAAATCTGGAGAGCGAGGATTTGTTGAGGTTGATCGATGAATTGCCACTTGGCTATCGAATGGTTTTCAACTTGTATGCAATAGAGGGATATTCGCACAAGGAAATCCAGGAACTACTGGGTATATCGGAGAGTACTTCAAAGTCACAATTGAGTAGGGCGAGGGCTACATTGCGCGATCGCCTCAAGGCAGCGTATGAAAAGGAGAAAAGTCATGGACGATAAGCAATTGGACAGTCTGTTTAGACAGAAATTATCAAATTACGAGGTGAAGCCCAGTGTGGAGGCCTGGGAGCGTTTGGCATCCAAGATGGAATCTAAGCCAAAGCGTTTGGTGTGGTTGCGATACGTGGCATCTCTCGCATTGGTGTTAGGGTCTGTTTTTGTGGCTAGGGAATTACTGCAATCAGAAGGTGGGTCTCAGCCACCACTGGTCACGCACCTTACCGAGCAGCTATTTGAATTACCGGATATCACGATGGACTTTGAACAGGGGCCGCGGGAGGTTGAGAATTCCTTGGCCGCCAGCAAAGCACCGTCAGTGAATCAACGGGTTCCGAAAGCTACCAATCAGGTAGCGGAATTGCCTAAAGAAACGAATGTCCGTTCCGATGTCTCAAGTATTGAGTTGGTGGAACCCTTTGAGCTTGCACAAACCATAGATCTTTTGGCCGAGGTACAAGCCGAATGGCCCGAGCAATTTGGGTCGGTGATGGATCAGCGTAGTGAGATAGTAATGGAAAATAACGAAATAACAGTTAGGATTGTCTCCAATGGCCACGCGTTTGTAACGGATAAGCCGGACCTCATCGAGGGGATAGAAGGTGGGCTTGATAAACTTGGCGGGCTTATGGCCAAGGTGGATAAAGGTTTTTCGGACTTCCAAGACGTGAAAAATAACTTTTTCGCATCGGTGATTTCGCAAAAAAGGGATCGAAAAGAAAAACCTGATAAATGAATTCCATGAAATCGAGTCCTCCAAAGGCCGACATCCTGACCATTGGTAAGGGACACAATAGAATCGATTAAAAACAATTATAAACAGATGAAAAAGTATCTAATCGCGATTATTTTGATGGTATTGTACCAGCAGTTGTTCGCTTTCCAGGGAGAGGCTACGGACAAAGTGATGAGTGATAGTATCATTGTTCAGTTTGGCCGGTCTGGTAAGCTGGTGTTTGTCATCGATAACCCAAAAGACTTTGAGCGGCTACAACAGATGGATGTGAATCAGATCATCCGGGAGTTGGAGCTCACGCCGCCCGAGACCGAGGGTGATCAGACGGTGGTAGAAATTAAGTACCGAGACGGCAAAAAGGAAATTGTCAGGGTGTATGAAGGACCCGGTGAAACGGAGGTGACGGTAGGGCGTTACCGGCTGATTGTAGATGAATCGGGTTCAAAAACCAAGGTGAAGTTTGAGTCTGATCCCAAAGTTCGCAAAGATCCTGCATTTCGGACCTATTTCACCACGGACCTAGGTATCAATACGTATTTTGAGGAAGGATCGATTCCATCGCCCTCAGCGCCTTATTCTGTAAAGGGCTGGGGAAGCTGGAATGTGAATCTAAATTGGATGGCTAGTCAGAAAATCGCTCAAGGAGCTTATTTGGATTTTGGACTTGGGGTACACTGGTACAATTTTAAGTTCAACAATACCCAATTTCAGCCGCGAGCTACAGAATTTGGCGTGGATTTTCTACCGAGGCCCGATGTGAACGGATTTAAGAATAAAATCTCTGCGTCTTACCTAACGGCCATGACACTGCTGAAATACGATTTTGGCAAGAAGTATGATAAGGGTAGGGAGGGCCTTCGGGTAGGTATTGGTCCCTATGCCGGTTATCGGCTTGGCGGAAGGAGTAAGTTTGTCTATCGGGAACTGGAGGGCTCTGGCCGAAGAAAGATAAAAGAAGGAGCAGGGCCGTACCTGAACAATTTCCGGGCGGGAATTCGCGGTGAAGTAGGTTTTCGTAGTGTAACATTTTTTACTACCTACGATTTTAGCCAATTGTTTCACCCAGGCCTGGGTCCAGAGGTTAGACCTATGGCATTTGGTATCACGTTTTAACTTCAGGTTACAAGTATTTGTCCAAAAGATAAGCAAGGTAGGTGACCGCTAAAAAACAGTTATAGACACATGAATAAGATAGTTGTAATGTTTGTTATGGGGGCGATTTTTGCCTTGGGTGTGCCGGTTTTCGGGCAGGAATTGATCGAAAAAACCTTTACTGGGATTGAAGTTATGGAGATGGATATCGGGGGAGTGGACCTTGTGTACACCGGTGTGCCAGGTAAAGAGGATGTTAGTCTGAGTGCTTTGTTTGGCAAAGCCGAAGACGGTGCGCGGAATTTCTTTATGGTAACCTTGGGCAACACGCTTAAAATCTCTTATAAAAGCCCTGCAAAACCGAATCCTTCTCAAGAGAAGCGTTTTATTCACATCGAAGGCCCGGAAGATATCCGCATTAACGGTAAAAACTCCTCCGGCTTGCTGTCTATCAGGAATGTTCGCTCAGCAGAGACTAAATTATCCGTAAATTCCGGCATAATTCGAGCGCAGCAGATTTCGGGTGGCCTAATTGTAAAAGCGAATTCAGGCAAAATTGAGGTACAACAAGTAAACGGTGGCGTGACCTGTACCCTGACGTCTGGAGAGGCAGATCTCTCGGATGTGTCCGGGGATGTCAGCCTCAGTGCGAATAGTGGATCCTTGAAAGGCAAGGCACTTACCGGCTTGGTGCACGTGAAAATTTCTTCGGGCAATGTCCGGTTGGATCAGGTCGGTGAACTGGGCAATGTAACAGTATCTTCCGGTAATGTAAAGATCAGCAAGGTAGGTCTAGGATCGGAGACACAATTTCAAGGCTCCTCCGGAAATATTGAAGTCGGGACGGTGTCGGATTTGCAGGCCTTCAATTTTGACCTCAGTGCAAGTAGTGGTTCGCTGCGAGTTGGCAATGTGTCAAACGCAAAATCCCTGCAGATAGATAACGGATCAGCCACCACCATTCGGGGAGCTATGCGCTCAGGTTCCCTTCGAATCAACCATTAAGTCCTGGGGGGTGTATGATTACGGATCCCTGCGATTGATGTCATACACCTGCTCTTTATCCTCTCCCTTCAGCCTAAGTCCCTTTGCGATGCGGTCGGGGGTTGGTTTTCCCAGCGATACAAAGAGCAGACAAACGGCATAGGTAATCGTGAAGCCCGGCCTTTCCGAAAACAGCAGCCCAACGGCTGAGAGAAAGCCTACAGCAAATAACATCCAAAACCGATGGATGGAGGCAGTCGAATATGCCCGTAACCTAGTGAGGATCGATGTTTCTTGCATGCGTATCCTACGTACTTGTTGGTTAAAGGCAAGGACTTGCCACACCAACAATCCAATGGCGGCGCCCAACATACCAGAACTTAAGTAGGTAGGTAATTCCGGTAGATCGAGACTCATGGATCCACCTGTTGTGTACAAATAGGCAAAGGCAAACGGCGGGAGTGGTACCGCCGTCAGTATCAGAACGTTTCGCTCCAGCACCCTAAATTCTTTTTTCAATGGATTGGGGGAATTCATGAGCGATGTTTATTCGATGTTAATTTTTATGTCACCGGCCTTCGGTTTGGATGAACAGCATAAGATATAGCCCTGAGCGATTTCATTTTCGCTCAAGCCAGCGTCTTCTGTCATGCTGACTTCTCCAGATAGTAGACGCCCTCTGCATGCAGTACACAGCCCGCTTTGGCAAGAATAGGGCATGTCAATGTTCTCATCCAGACCGGCTTCCAAGATCGTTTTTCCAGGAGCTACTTCGTAGGTATGAGTTTCTCCTTCCAATACAATGGTGACCTGCTTGTGAATTGGGGCGGCTTCCTGTGCGTGCAATTCTTCTATAACCTCAGGTTCTTTGTAGAAGTTTTCCGAAACGATGGATTCTTTATCTACCCCCAAGGCCAGTAGTACGTTGGTTGCAGTTTCCATCAACTCATTGGGTCCGCACAGAAAAAAACGTGCATCCGATGGGCGATCACGCAGTAGACTTTCTGCAAACGTACGTACTGTCTCTCCAGCAATTCTTCCCTTTCTACCGGTCCAGGAGTCCGCAGGTCGGCTAAGTTGGTGTATAATTTCCAAGCGCCCAGGAAATTGGTGACTGAGCGCTGTTAACCGGTCCCTGAAGATAATTTGTTCTTCGGACCTACTACCGTACAGGAGACTTACTTTCGATTCGGGTTCATTGACCAGGATAGATTTGGCTAATCCCATCACCGGCGTGATTCCGCTTCCTGCTACGATCATTCCGTATGTTCTTTGGTGCTTGGAATGGTAGTCACAAGTAAAGTTACCCAGAGGCTTCATCACAGTGATTTTCTTTCCGGGCCTTATTTGGTCATTTAGGTAATTGGATACCAGGCCTCCGGCTAGCCGTTTTACCGTAATTCCCGGGAAGGGATCGACGAACGGTGACGTGCTGAGGCTATAGGACCTACGTTCTTCTTTTCCGTTGATATCCACGATCACGGTGAGGAACTGTCCCGGCTTGTAATCTAGGTGGGGTTCCGGCTGCTCGAAATAGATGGTGGTAGCATCCGGGGTTTCTTTTATGATTTCCCTTACTTTCAGGGTAAGGTAGGGAGAGGAGTCAGTATTGTTTTTGGGGTTTTTAGAAAATAAATTGAAAAGCATTCCTTCTGTATGTTAGGGTGATCAACGCTAATTTTTACACAAACCTACGGGTTATTTACAGGATTAGGAATTTCCGCAGGCATTCATTAATAGTTTTTCATCATGTAAACCACGGTAGACATTCAAAGGTTCTAGTAAAAATTTATATTTTTCTGCTTTTGTTGTAGCGTTTTCGTGAGTTTGTACGTATTGGCGCTGAAAACTAATTAAATCCAACGATGATTGAATCTATGAATAGCTCGAAAACCCTGAAAATAAATGGGTTGAAGGTATTAGCGTGGCTACTTTTGGCCTTTGGTGCGAGTTCTTGTCTAGACGAGCAGTCTGTGCCCGAGGCGACTCCCATTGCGTTTGTTTCCTTTTACCACGGTTCGCCGCAGACCGACCCCATTACGATTACCGTCGATAACCGAGTGTACAATTCCAACCCTTTTGGGTACGGCAATTACTTCGAATACGGTAATTTTTACACGGGACAAAGGAGTTTTTCCTTTCGGAATCCTGGAGCTTCCAGCAGCTTGCTGGATACGGTCGTCACCCTGAAGGCCAGTGAGGCTTATTCTTTTTTTATTGCGGAACACGAGGATTTGTTTGAGCCGATAATTGTCAAAGATCAGCTTGAGAATCCCGGTCAGGGTAAGGCGCTGCTTCGACTGGCTCATCTATCCCCTGATTCACCGGAGGTACACCTTAGGGTGGGTACGGCAGTGGAACCTGTGCTGAAAGACCAGGCGTTTGGAGAAGTTAGCGCGTACAAGGCCATAGATGCGGGGCGTTTTGCACTTAAAATTCTGGACGCGGAATCCGGAGAAGAGGAACTGGTCTCGGCCAATGATATTTCGATCCTTGCTGGAAGAATTTATACACTGGTGCTTCGAGGCTACAAAGAAAACACCTCTGGTACGGAGAACAGACTTAGCCTTCAGCTGCTCAGAAATTACCCGAATTACTAGTAACTAGGTGACAAGTGGGGTTTTTGCAGACTGCCGCTTCAAAGCAACCTTTGGATGGATGGCAAAGAATCCTTCAAGGGTTGCTTTTTTTTGCAGACAGGCAGCCGTTACTAGCCGAATGAGAGGGAGTCAGGAGGTGTAATCCCGACATTTGGCCGGTAAATTCGGAATAAAAGCGTATTTTTGCGTTCTGTTAACTTACGGGAAGCAACGGCTGAATCATGGAACTAAATCATTTGACTGCAATTTCGTCTATCGACGGAAGGTATGGGAGCAAAACCGTCTCATTGAGAGGGTATTTTTCGGAGTTTGCCCTGATCAAGTACAGGGTTAAGGTTGAAATCGAATATTTTATTGCCCTCTGCGAAATGCCACTACCCCAATTACAGGGGGTGAATCACGCTGTGTTCCCTCAGTTGAGAAAGTTGGCAGCTGATTTTTCCGAAACCGACGCAAATTATATCAAGGATATTGAAAAGACGACCAATCACGATGTGAAGGCTGTTGAGTACTTTTTGAAGTCGAAATTTGAAGGTCTTGGGTTGGGGAACTATCTGGAATTTATTCATTTTGGGCTAACCTCCCAAGATATCAATAATACGGCGATCCCTATGATGCTGCGGGATGGGTGGAGAGATACGATCCTGGTGGAGTTGAATTCGGTGTTGGAGGCGCTTCAAGCAAGGGCGGCAGAGTGGTCGGCTATTCCCATGTTGGCCAAGACCCATGGTCAGCCAGCCTCTCCCACGCGGTTGGGCAAGGAAATTACCGTGTTTGTAAGCCGGCTGGAGCAGCAGCTTGAGCTGATTTCTCAGGTTCCGTTTTCAGGTAAATTTGGTGGTGCCACGGGAAATATGAACGCGCATTTCGTAGCGTACCCGGAATACGACTGGCATGGATTTGCCGATAGTTTTGTTGCATCGTACCTAGGCTTGCACCGCAGTTATCCTACCACTCAGATCGAGCATTACGACCATCTGGCAGCATTTTTTGATGGCCTCAAGCGGATCAATACCATTTTGTTAGACCTTTCGAAGGATGTATGGCAATATGTGGCCATGAATTATTTTAAGCAAAAGATCAAGGAAGGAGAAGTAGGATCCTCCGCCATGCCACATAAGGTAAACCCCATAGATTTTGAGAATGCAGAAGGAAATCTTGGCATTGCCAATGCGCTGCTTGAACACCTTTCGGCAAAGTTGCCGATAAGCAGGCTGCAGCGGGATTTGACGGACAGCACAGTGTTACGCGTGATTGGGGTTCCGCTTGCACACATGAGCATATCCTTTCAATCGCTGATCAAGGGTTTGGACAAGTTAGAGCTTAATCAATCAGCCTTGGATGCAGACTTGGAAGATAACTGGGCAGTAGTGGCAGAAGCAATACAGACGGTGTTGAGAAGGGAGGGGTACCCCAAGCCATACGAGGCACTGAAAGACCTTACGAGAACCAATACACCCATCACTGAGGAGCGCATTAAGGCGTTTATTCAATCCCTTTCCATAGGGCCTGAGGTGAAGGCTGAACTTTTGAAAATCAGCCCTTTCAATTACACCGGAAAATAAATTACACGAAAGGCGCAACGTTGCCAGTAGAATTACCGTTAGCTTTAGTTTATTTCAAATTACGAATGTCATTTTGGGATATGCGCTAACATGCTATTTTTATTTGGCTGGTTAGGTATATTGCGTTAAAACCACTTAATTTTGGGATAAAATTATCCTTTTTGCGTGTGAAAGGATAGTCACTAATATCTTAATCATTCTATTCAACGATTAACTCAAATTATAATGCCTAATAGAAAGGGTTTATTTGCCAATCTTGGTTCGGATTTGCCAGCCGGTTTGGTAGTGTTTTTGGTTGCGCTTCCTTTATGTTTGGGAATCGCGCTGTCTTCGGGTGCTCCATTGTTTTCCGGGGTAATTGCCGGGATAGTCGGGGGGATTGTGGTTGGCTTTTTGTCTGGATCACACACCTCCGTATCCGGTCCGGCAGCGGGCCTAACCGTGATTGTTTTGAATGCAATTACCGACTTGGGCGCCTTTGATTTGTTTTTGACCGCGGTGTTCCTCGCCGGCGCTATACAGGTAGGGTTAGGAGTGGCCAAGGCGGGTGTGATAGGCTATTACTTCCCCACTTCGGTGATTAAGGGTATGCTTGCAGGTATAGGGATTATTTTGATTATTAAGCAGATACCCTATGCTTTTGGGGTTGCGGATACCAGCACACTCTTGGAGTATGCACCTTTCGTTAACGACTTAGATGCAGTTTTGTCCCTGAAGTTGCTATTGACCAATGTGATTGAATATGGATCTCTGATTGTCGCTTTGATGTCCTTAGGAATCCTGTTGCTTTGGGAGAAGCCGATGATTCAACAAAACAAGGTGTTAAAGCTATTGCCCGGGGCATTGGTAGCCGTATTGGCCAGTATCGGCCTGAATAAGTTCTTTAAGTTTTTCGTAGAAGGGCTTTACATCACGACGGAAGACAAAGTCAAATTACCGGAAATCTCCGGATTCAGTAGTTTGGTGGATCAGTTGATGTTTTTGAATCCCAGTGGTTTCCTGAATGCAGAGGTGTGGATGGTGGCCATTACAATAGGCATTATCGCCAGTTTGGAGACGTTATTAAGCTTGGAGGCTGCGGATAAAATCGATCCTTACAAGCGGATTTCGCCGCCTAATAGGGAGTTGTTTGCGCAGGGGGTAGGTAACATGGTGAACGGGATGATCGGCGGGCTACCGGTAACTGCCGTAATTGTGCGCAGTTCTGCCAATGTCAGTTCCGGAGCCAAATCCAAGATGTCGGCGGTTTTTCACGGACTGCTATTGCTGTTGAGTGTGTTGATTATTCCCAATTTGTTAAATCTGATTCCATTGGCGAGTCTTGCTGCGATTCTTTTGTTGGTAGGCTACAAACTGGCAAAGATATCTCTCTTCAAGACGATGTATAAGCTCGGCTGGGATCAGTTTTTACCATTTTTTGCTACTATACTCGGCATCATCCTGTTTGACCTGCTAAAAGGTATCGGTATTGGCATGGCGATTGGGGTAGTGTATATCCTAATGAGAAATTACAAAAATGCCTACTTCTATAAGGAAACCAAGGATTTGGATTCGGAGGTGTACCACATCGTCCTTTCTGAAGAAGTAAGCTTCCTGAATAAAGGAGCATTGATTTCTGCTCTAAATAAAATCCCTAACGATTCCAAGGTCATCATTGATGGATCAAATTCCAAAGTGATCGACTACGATGTGTTAGAGGTGATCGAAAACTTTAGAACCAATGCGTTGGAGCGAAGTATTGAGGTAGAAACCATCGATATCCAATCGGTAGTCACCAAATCACTTCACTAAACGTTTTGGTACTAGGGTAGTCGGTTGTAACGGTAGAGTACCGGATCAATTTTCATCCGTTTTTCACTCAGTGTAAAATAGCCGGAACCGTCAGGTAGGAATGCAATGGCTTCCCCTTGCGGTTCCGGTTTATAGGGAAGTAATACGGGATCTTTGGCGAGGGCTTGCGCGATGCTTTCGTTTTCCAACCTCGGCCAGTAGTAGATCACCCAGTAATTTTTTATCGCGATGTGGCGGCCGTCTTTGGATATGTCCCCGGCTACTGACATGGTGATGGGGAGTTTGCGTATTTTTTCCAATTCCAGTGGCTGTCCATCATGCCGCAGTTTGTCGGCAGGTAAGGTATATAGCGTATTGCTCGAATCTCGTTTGGACAAGATAAAGATATCCCCGCTGATCGGATCTATCATAAGGGTTTCGGCATCCTTGGGGCCGTCGGGGTAAGTCAGGTGAAAGGTTTCCGGTGTTACCTCCATTTCGCTCTGTATATCCGTGGGTTCTGGAAACCGAAATAGGCTAATGTGTGGGTATTTTCCTTGGTTGTCGCCGATTTCCCCCACATAGACGTAGGATTTATTTGCTGTTGGGCCTGGACCGATGGCTATATCTTCCCAATCCCTGTTTTTTACTCCCTGGAGTTTTATTTTGCCTCGGTTTTTTCCCTGATAGTCCATCAAATAAAGATGAGGTTCGCCACCACTGTCGTTGTGGGTGTATAATAGGTTTGGGTGTTGCCAGGAGGCGGCGAGGCCGCTTGCTTCGTCGATGTCTTTGTTTTCGAGTTTTCCTACGGCGATAGGTTGTGAAAAAAGCGTATCAACGACCTGAGGGTCGATACGTACTTCGTACTTCTCTTGCAATTTTTCGGCAAGCAGAAAGGGAAAAATCGACAAGGCAAAAAACAGCTTCCAAATTAGCTCGATGTAGAATTTCATCTGTCTATAATTGATTTTTAATGGTCAGATGGAATCTCGCATGTTTGCCCCGATAGCTATCGGGGCATCCCAGTGTGTGACGGTTACGTCATGCTCGATTTCATGTGTCTATAATTGTTTTCCCCGATAGCCATCGGCGCATCGCTCTATGTGCGGCTAGGTGCCTGCCTGTCCGGTAAGCAGGCTCGATTTAGTTTGTAAAAAAAAAGCGGAACCATTAAGTTCCGCTTTCCATGGTGTTAGCCAGATTTTTTAGTCGGCTTTTTCTTTTCGTTCTACGCTGATAGACAATTCGTCTCCTTCACCGGAATAATCAGCCATGATGATATCTCCCTCCGAAAGTTCACCTTTTAAGATTTCTTCGGCGATCGCATCTTCTAGGTATTTCTGTATGGCGCGGTTCAGCGGCCGTGCTCCGTACTGCTTGTCATACCCTTTTTCTGAAAGGAAATCTTTTGCCTTGTCCGTCAGCTTAATGGCATATCCGAGGTCTGTAATGCGCTTAAATAGCTTGGCCAGGTTAATGTCAATAATCTGATGGATATGATCTTTGCTCAGACTGTTAAAGATAACTACGTCATCCAGTCTGTTCAAAAATTCAGGACTAAAGGCTTTTTTCAGCGCACTCTGAATCGTCGATTTCATGACGTCATCCAAGTTTTCCTCTTTGGCCTTGGATGAAAATCCAATGCCTGCTCCGAAATCTTTCAGATCCCTTACCCCTATATTAGAGGTCATGATGATGATGGTGTTTCGGAAGTCTACCCTGCGCCCCAGTCCGTCGGTTAGGATACCGTCATCCAACACCTGCAAAAGGATATTGAACACGTCAGGGTGGGCTTTTTCGATCTCGTCGAGCAGCACCACAGAGTAAGGCTTTCTACGGACTTTCTCGGTGAGTTGTCCACCTTCTTCATAACCCACATAGCCGGGAGGTGCTCCTACTAGACGGGACACACTGAATTTTTCCATGTATTCAGACATGTCAATGCGTATCAGTGCATCGTCTTTTGCAAACAGGTAGGTGGCCAGCATTTTGGCTAACTCGGTCTTTCCTACACCGGTTGGACCTAGGAATATAAAGGATCCTATAGGCTTCTTGGGATCCTTTAGGCCGACCCGCGTTCGCTGAATAGCCTTGGTAAGCTTTATGATTGCATTTTCCTGGCCTACCACTTTATTTTTGAGCTCGGTGCCCATATTAAGGAGCTTTACACCCTCATTTTGGGCGATCCTTTTCGCAGGAATCCCAGTCATCATGGCGATTACCTCTGCCACATTGTCTTCTTCGACGACGTAACGTTTGGTTTTGCTCTCCTCTTCCCATTTTGCCTTGGCATTTTCCAGTTGCTCTAGCAGCTTTTTCTCACGGTCCCGGAGTTGGGCGGCTTCCTCGTATTTCTGCGATTTTACCACGCGGTTTTTCTCCACCTTGATTTTTTCCACTTCCTCCTCTAGGCTCAGGATATTTTCCGGTACGTGGATGTTATTGATGTGTACCCGTGCACCGGCTTCGTCCAAGATGTCAATGGCTTTGTCAGGAAGAAATCTGTCCGAGATATACCTGTCTGACAGATTCACACATGCCTGAATGGCTTCTGGGGTATAGATCACGTTGTGGTGATCTTCGTACTTATCTTTGATGTTTTGGAGTATTTGGACGGTTTCCTCTGGCGAGGTAGCATCTACCATCACCATTTGGAAACGACGCGCCAATGCACCATCTTTTTCAATATACTGTCGGTATTCGTCTAGCGTGGTGGCTCCAATGCATTGAATTTCACCCCGGGCCAATGCCGGTTTGAACATATTGGACGCATCGAGGGAACCACTCGCCCCGCCTGCGCCTACGATGGTATGCAGTTCGTCGATAAATAGGATTACGTTGGGGGATTTTTCCAATTCGTTCATCACGGCCTTCATGCGCTCCTCAAATTGACCCCGATACTTGGTACCTGCCACGAGTGACGCCAAATCCAACGTAACTACCCGTTTGTTAAACAGCACGCGGGAAACTTTCTTTTGAATGATTCGTAAGGCAAGTCCTTCTGCAATGGCTGTTTTACCCACACCTGGTTCACCGATTAGAATGGGGTTGTTTTTCTTTCTTCTGGAAAGTATCTGAGCTACCCGCTCGATTTCCTTTTCACGGCCAATGATGGGGTCGAGTTTGTCCTCCTCCGCCATGCGGGTTAGGTCTCGGCCAAAATTGTCGAGAACTGGTGTCCGAGATTTTTCTGCTGTTCCGGATTTTGCTCCAGAAGAAGATCCCCCGGAAGATCCGAATAACTTGGATCCTTCGTCATCTGAGTCATCGGCTTCGGTGCCAGAACGTGGAGACTGATCGGTTTGAAATTCCAACATCTCTTTTACTGAATCGTAGTTGGCATCAAATTTTTGAAGTATTTGGGTGGCTATATTGTCTTCATCCCGAAGGATAGAAAGCAATAAATGTTCCGTTCCAATAAGCTGACTTTTGAAAATCTTAGCTTCCAGGTAGGTAATCTTCAATACTTTCTCAGACTGCCGTGTCAACGGTATGTTGGCTAGATTTTTAACCGTATTGTTTGCAGTGCCTTTCACGGCTCTTTCCACGGCGTTTCTTAACTCATCCAGGTTTACGCCCAGTTTTTTAAGAATGGAAACAGCTACACCTTCTCCTTCACGAATCATACCCAGCAGGAGGTGTTCCGTGCCAATGTAATCGTGACCTAGACGCAATGCTTCCTCTCTACTGAGGGAGATTACCTCTTTGACTCTGTTTGAAAATTTTGCTTCCATTTATGTCCTTATCTTATCAGCTTTTCAATTCTTTGTTTAATACTATCGAATTTGTTTTAAAAACACAATACTTTTATGTATTGTTCAATTTCTTTTTTATCGATCGGTCCAGTATGTATTTCGCTTCGGGACCTTGACAAAACAACAAGTCGATAACGCTCAGGTTAGGAACAAAGTCTACGCCAAAGACCTGCGTATAAGGTGCTATGCAGTAAAATTCACGCTCCAACTCCTCCGTTTTCGCGTCCAAGGCCCCTCTAAGGTCTACTTCGCCGTTTTCTGGCAGTGAGACATCGTGCATTACCAATTTGGCGCGAGCGTTTAGAAATCTAAGACAAATTGTCAGTAAATCCAAGTTAAGTTCCCAAAGGAACCGGTGATATTTTTTAAAAACAGCCTCAAGCTCGGGGTAAAGGTACTCAAAGTAAGGCGCCTTTCCATAGGCACTTTGTATTCCCCGCAGATGTACATGCAGCCATTTTTGGGCGTAATCGATCTCCATGGTCCGGAAAGGCTTGTTTTTTTTTCCTTCCTTCACCGGGACGCTTAATTTTTCAACTTTATTTGCGAGAAGAATTTCACAACGGTTTCGATATGTTTGTTTTACGTATCTGTCTTCCAGGTGGATACGAATTTCTCCGAAATCTTTTACTAAACAAAAATATTCCAGATTTGGCAAGTAAAAAAGATCGGTGTGGACAATGTTCATGCTTTTATTTTGTTTGCGATCTTTCCTCCGGTTCGCTAGCTCCAAACGGCAAGTTAAAGGTACTCGTCTATTTCACCCAATCCTTGTCGGATGATGGTTATTTCATCGTTGGTGCAATCCACCACGGTAGAGGCTACATTGTTGCCATACCCACCGTCGATGATGATATCTACCAGGTCTTTGTATTTTTCATAAATCAATTCGGGATCCGTGCTGTATTCGATCACGTCGTCTTCATCCCGGATGGACGTGGTCAGAATGGGCTGTCCGAGCTCTTTGACCAAAAGGCGGGGGATGGCATGGTCCGGTACACGGATACCCACGGTTTTCTTTTTGTTGTTCAGCAGCTTGGGGACTTTGTTGCTCGCCTCCAGAATAAACGTAAAGGGACCTGGTAGAGATTTTTTCATCAGTTTAAATACCTTGTTTCCAAGGGCCCGAGTATATTCGGAGATGTCACTCAAGTCATAGCAGATAAAAGAGAAGTCGTGCTTTTCGGGTTTTACCCCCTTGATTTGTGCTACACGCTGTATAGCTTTTTGATTGAAAATGGCACAACCCAAGCCATATACCGTATCCGTTGGGTAGATGATTACCCCACCGGCTTCGAGTGTTTCGACGATTTTTCTCACCCGCCTGGGGTCAGGGTTCTCCGGATAAAGTTTGATATATTCAGCAGGCATGTATCGGCTCGGTTTGTCAGTCTCTCCGCAGGTAATGCAAAAGGACTATATAATTAGCGAAAAGTAGAATTTTTATTTGTCAAATAAAAGCATCTACCCTTGATCGCTTATGAAAATACAATTTCTATGCCTAATTGTCTGATTGTGTTCGGATTTGCGGAGCATTTATCTGGGAGGTTCAGCAGGGCGAATTGGCGGCCCGTCCACCACATCCCCTGTGCCACCGGGCTCAATGTTGGTTTTTCGTGTTATATTTGTGCCCTATCCACGGGGTATCCCAAGAGTTGTGCGGAGCGATAACCGACAGGGAAATCCATAATATATCGGGCTATTAGCATATGGTGTCAGAAAAAAGAAGTAAATACATTATGGTAGGGATTGTGGCATTCTCTGTGCTGTTTGCCTCCCTTTCCTTTTATTTTTATCAGGCTTTTTTTTCTCCCAACACGCTGGTGGAGGCTGACACCCCGGTCAGTTTTTACATCCGCACGGGATCGGATTTTGAGACCGTACGGGACGAACTGGTCAATCAGGGAATAGTGCAGGATCTGCTAACCTTCAGTTTTGTGGCCAAAGTCATGAAGTACCAAGAACGCGTGCTGCCCGGGCATTACCGAATCCCCCCACGCCTCTCTAACCGGGAGCTGGTGACCTTGCTACGTTCCGGTAGGCAGACCGCAGTAAACGTTACATTTAATAATGTGCGAGTGGATACCGATCTGGCCGAAAAGATCACCCGAAATCTGGAAATGGAGGAGGAGGACTTTCTGGACCTGTTGCGGGATACGGTGTTGATCTCGCGTTATGGATTTGAAAAGGAAACCATTCTTTCCATTTTTATTCCCAATACCTATCAGGTTTTTTGGAATGTGAGTCCGGAGGGGTTGTTTGATAGAATGTACAAGGAGTACGAGCGGTTTTGGACCGACGAAAGAAAGGCAAAAGCCGCCACCCTGGGGATGAGTCAAAAGGAAGTATCCACACTGGCTTCTATCGTGCAAGCGGAAACCGCAAAAGCCGATGAAAGGCCTAGGGTTGCGGGGGTATATATTAACCGGTTGCGGATAAACATGGCTCTACAGGCGGACCCTACCTTGGTGTTTGCGTTGGGAGATTTTGAGATCAAGCGGGTATTGAATGTGCACAAGGAGATAGACAGTCCCTACAATACCTACAAACATGTAGGTCTTCCTCCCGGCCCTATTAACTTACCCGAGATTTCGGCGCTTGATGCGGTGCTTAATCCCGAAAGCCATGGGTATCTGTATTTCTGTGCCAAAGATGATTTCTCTGGGTATCATGCCTTTGCAACCAACCTAAGGGACCACATGAATAATGCGCGGAGGTATCAAAATGCATTGAACAGGTCTAAGATATATAAGTAAAAAAGCCATGTTTTCATCAGAGACAAGCCTGAGAGTACGGTATGCAGAAACAGACCAAATGGGGTATGTGTATTATGGAAACTACGCCATGTACTACGAAGTGGGCCGCGTGGAGGCCATGCGAAACATAGGTTTCTCTTATAGCCAAATGGAGGAGGAAGGCATTATGATGCCTGTGCTGGAAAACCACACCCGATTCCTCTGGCCGGGGAGATACGATGAGATGCTCACCATACAAACCCACATCAAGGAAATGCCGGGCATGCGTATCCGTTTTCATTACGACGTGTACAACGAGGCGGGGCGTTTGATCAACCAAGGGGAGACCCTGCTTACCTTTTTGCGAACTGCCGACCATAAGCCCTGTAGGCCGCCCAAGGATCTATTGGATCTACTGCGTCCGTATTTCGAAAAGGAATCCTCGTGAATCAGCCACCTTGAGAAAGCCACTCCACGATATCGCCGTCAAACTCCATCAGCAAGCTATCAAGTTGCGCACGGTCCATTTTGGTAATCCGGACCAAAACGTATACGATGTAGGAAAGATTTTTCTTCGGCAGCTACAGAAGGATGAGATTTTTGAGCGGGCGAGTGCGATGGCTTTTAACTTTACCATTGCGTTGTTTCCTCTGATTCTATTTTTGCTAAACGTCATCCCGTACGTGCAATTCTTCGTAGCGGCGGTTACCACCGAGAATATCCTGCTTTTTATCCAAGAGTTTATGCCGATTTCCCTCTACCAGGAGGCTGAGGCCACTATCATGGATATCGTGAGCAAACCCAGGCAAAGCCTCTTGTCACTGGGCTTTTTTTTGGCACTGTATCTTGCCACCAACGGGGTGATTTCGCTGATGAATGCCTTTAATGCCGTCTACAAGACCAAGGAAAGCCGTGGTTTTTTTTACACCCGGGCCATTGCGGTCAGTATCATCATGGTGTTGGTACTGAGCATATGCGTGGCCGTCTTGGTGATGATTATTGGCAGTGGCATGTTGTATCGACTTTCCACCTACGAGTTTGTCAATAATACCCTGTATTATTACTCGCTGTCCACCTTGAAGTTTTTGGTGTTGTTGTTACTGTTTTTGATTGCCACGGCCTACATCTTTCGATTTGCCCCGGTTGTACACGATAAGTGGAGGTTTTTTTCAACCGGATCCATCGTGGCAGCATTGCTAATTAACCTGAGCTTTTACGCCTTCACCTTTTACTTGAACAATTTTGCTAGCTACAACAAGCTGTATGGCTCTATAGGCACGATGATCGCGCTGATGCTTTGGCTTTGGATAACTTCCATCATCATCTTAGTGGGATTTGAGATCAATGTCAGTTTGGATAAGGCGGCCAACCGGCGAAAGCGACGAATACCCCGGATTTAGTCCGTTCATCCAAAGATTGACTGTGGGGGATTGGCCAAAATACAGTAAATTTGAATGTGTAGTTGGTCGGGAGGGGATGTGTAAAAAATAACTTTGATTTTAAAACCGACGTAATTCATGCAGCCTAACAAAAGTATTTTTATTGCCACCACCCAGCCATTCAGCGGGAAGTCTGTGATTGCATTGGGCTTGGTAGATATGCTTCTCGCCAAAGCGCAACGGGTGGGGTATTTTAAGCCCATCGTGAATCATCACCCAGATTTAAAAAGGGACCCTCATATCGACACGTTGATCCAACATTTTAAACTTCCGATAGATTACGATAGTTCTTACGCTTATACCAAAAACGAAGCCGACCTCTTGATCGAATCCGGTCATCAGGATGAGATCATCGATACGATTATCAGTCGCCAAAAGGCCATAGAAGCCAAGTATGATTTCACCGTGATTGAAGGGAGCGACTTCCTAGGAGAAGGGACAGCGTTTGAGTTTGATGCCAACGTCACCATTGCAAAGAATCTGGGAACCCCTGTTGTCATTGTACTTTCCGGGGATGAAAAATCCGTTTCTCAGATATCAAGTGCCGCCATGGTCACACTGCGGAATTTTATCGACCGAAAGGTAAAGGTGGTCGCAATCGTGGTCAATAAAGTAGATGAACTGGCACTGGACGAAATCCAGACCACGCTTCAGGCCCAGCTAGATCCTTCGATACTGCTGGCCGTAATCCCCAAGATCCAAGAGCTTAAGAGCCCTACCATGCAAGAAGTGAAAAATTACCTAGGTGCCAACGTGCTTTTTGGCGAGCGCCACTTGGCGAACCGAGCCGATCACTTCATCTTCGGAGCCATGCAAGTGCCAAATTTCTTACAGCACATCAAACGTAACGTGCTCGTCGTAACGCCCGGGGACCGATCCGATATTGTTTTGGCAACCATGCAGGCAGATTTGTCGAAAAATTACCCCAAAATAGGCGGAGTGGTTCTGACAGGTGGGTTTGAGCTTCCTGAATCTGTAATGCGGTTAATTGAGGGTTCCGAGCATACCCTGCCCATTTTGGCCGTGAAGGAACCGTCATTTTATGCAGCCACCAAAGTAGCAGGTATACACTCCCGCATCCTGCCCGATGATGTAGAAAAAATCCACCATGCAGTCAGTACCTTCCGGAAATACATAGATGTAGAGCGCCTAGAGCGGGAGATAGCCACCTTTAAGCCGACAGGGGTTACTCCCCGAATGTTTCAATACCAGTTAGTGAACCGGGCGAAGCAGCGTAAGCGGCACATAGTCTTGCCCGAGGGCAAGGACGAGCGCATTCTAAAAGCCGCAGACCGGTTGGTGCGACAGGGTGTGGTCAATATCACGCTGTTGGGTGATCCCGAGGAAGTCCTAGGGACTATCAATCGACTCGGGTTGGGCTTGGACAGGCATAACTGCCAGATCATCAATCCGGTGGAGGCGGTGTACTTTGAGGATTATGTGAATACCCTGTATGAGCTCCGAAAAGCAAAAAACATGACACTCAGCGTGGCCAGGGATCTCATGAGTGATGTGGCCTATTACGGGACCATGATGGTGTACAAAGGGCACGCTGACGGAATGGTATCCGGTGCGATTCATACCACCGCCCACACGATCCGTCCTGCCCTGCAAATTATCAAAACCAAGCCAGGCATTTCACTGGTTTCTTCGGTCTTTTTTATGTGTTTACCCGACCGGGTCACCGTTTTTGGAGATTGTGCGATCAATATCAACCCCTCTGCCGAGGAGCTATCAGAAATCGCCATTTCTTCGGTGGATACCAGCAAGAAGTTTGGCATAGAGCCCCGGGTGGCCATGCTTTCCTATTCTTCTGGGGCTTCCGGAACAGGGGACGACGTGGAGACGGTACGGAGGGCTACGGCAATTGTGAAAGCTTCGCATCCTGAGATTCAGATTGAAGGGCCCATTCAGTACGACGCCGCAGTGGATCCAGCAACTGGAAAGCAAAAGATGCCGGACTCCGAGGTGGCGGGCAATGCGTCGGTGCTCATTTTTCCAGACCTAAATACAGGCAACAACACCTACAAAGCTGTACAGCGGGAGTCCGGAGCCATGGCGATAGGCCCGATTTTGCAGGGATTGAACAAACCGGTAAACGACCTAAGCCGAGGCTGTACGGTAGACGATGTGTTCAATACGGTGGTTATTACTGCCATTCAAGCACAGGAATAGGGCTTTTCGGTATAAAGAACAAACAGGATGAAGATACTTGTAATTAATTCAGGGAGCTCCTCGCTCAAATACCAACTTTTTGATATGCCTTCCGAATACCCCCTCTGCGTGGGGTTGGTAGATCGAATAGGGTTGGCGAATTCTTCGCTTACCCATACCGTGCATCGGGATGGTCAGGAATTGGTATTTCGGGTAGAGGTACCCATTCCGGACCATAAATCTGCCTTGCTGAAGGTCACGGGTATGCTGATCGATAGGGATGCCGGGGTGGTAGCAGGCTTGGAAGAGGTTTCCGCCATTGGCCATCGGGTAGTACACGGGGGAGAGGAATTTGCTGCTACCACCCTGGTCACCGAAGCGGTAAAGTCCAAAATACAGGAACTGATTTCCCTAGCGCCCCTGCATAACCCACCAAACCTTTTGGGAATAGAGGTGGCAGAGGAATTATTTCCAGAGGCAAAACAAGTAGCAGTTTTTGATACGGCCTTTCATCAATCGATGCCGCCCAGAGCCTATCGTTATGCGATTCCTCAGGATCTCTATTCCGATCAGGGAATTCGTGCATATGGCTTTCACGGTACCTCCCATCAGTACGTAGCCAAAAGGGCACAGGCTGTGTTGGGTAAACCCGATGCTAAGCTCATAACTGTCCACTTGGGCAATGGATGCAGCATTACCGCAATTGCCGGCGGCATTTCTATGGATCATAGCATGGGGCTAGGTCCTATGGGGGGCTTGGTGATGGGTACCCGGTGCGGAGATATTGATCCCTCCGTTATTTTTCATTTAATCCGGGAAAGGGGTTTTTCCGTCAAGGAGGTGAACGAGGTGTTCAACAAGAAAAGTGGGCTTTTGGGTCTGTGTGGCTATAGCGATATGCGGGATGTGAAAAAAGCCATAGCAGCAGGAGAAGAGGATGCCCGCCTCGCGTACGAACTGTATGCCTATCGCATTAAGAAATACGTGGGGGCTTACTGTGCAGCGCTCAATGGACTAGACGCGTTGATTTTTACGGCCGGGGTAGGCGAAAACGATCCCGACATGCGGGAGGCCGTCTGTGCAGACATGGATTACTTGGGTATTCGCCTAGACCAGTCAAAAAACCGGCAGGGTAGTGGATTAAGAGAGATCCAGGAAGGTTCTTCCCCGGTAAAGGTGCTGGTGGTTCCCACAAACGAGGAGTTGGAAATTGGACTTCAAACCCATGCGTTGGTACAGGAAGGATAGGGACCTTCTAAACAATCCGCATGGCTCCAATGCGGTGTCCATGGGCCATGCGGATTCTTACTGGTTTAGCGGTTGTTAAAACCCTAACCCTATAGCCATCGCTGTAGGCTCGATAGCGAAGTCAGCGACCTTGGTGGCCATGCCGGTAGAGAGGTTAATCGTGTACACGGCTGTTGCATTGCCTACTTTTAGCAGGGCAAAGCCAGTGTTAGAATCTCCTCCAATGTCAAATCCATTGTCTTCGTTTATATCCAATCCCAATGCACCTACAGGTACCAGTACTCCGTCGTTTGGCGGGTCCTGCGTATACAGCATGTTGGTTTCCGAGTCGATCACATAGAGTAGGGTGCTGGAGGCTCCTGCAAAGTTGTTGGTGTAGGCGGCGCCGTTTACCCTTGGGGTACCAGGGTTAAGGTCTCCGTCTGTAGCCACTACTGTACCGAGATCCGGGTGAAGTCTTAGGTTTTGGCCGGTGTTGCTAACCAGTCGGATGCGGTCCACGGTGGGGTTGAAATCAAAACCAAAGCTGTCTCCCATCAGACTTGGATAGAGTCCGCTTCCAATTTCCATTACAGAACCATTGGCGGTATTTACCGTCAGCAACCTACTTTCACTACTGATGGCGTATAGCGCTCCGTTAGCTGGTCTAAAATCAAGTCCCGCAATCCACTCGCCGTCCATTAATCCGGTAATGTCCACTGTATTTATGGATGGGGAGGTGGGATCAAAACGGTGTAGTTTGTTGTCTGCGGTGGTTGCGTAGGCCACTGGGTTGGTCTTGAAAGCGATGCCTACCACCGGGAGGGCGAATTTCCCCACCCATTCGGCCTTTCCGGAGGAGAGGTTGATGGTGTAGAGTCTGGATTCATCTTCATGCTGGGTGACGGCCAGCGCCGCAGCATTGTCCGGGCTGATGTCAAAATTGCCCATGCCCATAAAGTCAATCCCTAGATCACCTACTTCTTCCAAGCCACCGTCATTTGGGGGATTCTGGATGTAGAGCTTGTCAGTGGCGAAGTCAATATCGTAGAGTAGGGTGGAGGAAGCACCTGCCATGCTATTGGTATAGGCCACGGCACCGATTTGGGGGTTGTTGCCACCGCTGATGTTACCGTCGGTGGCCACGACAGTTCCCAGTTCGGGATGAAGGCGCAGATTTTGACCCGAGGCGGTAACCAATCGGATGCGGTCCACGGTGGGGTTAAAGTCGATGGAGGCGTTTTCGCCCATAATGGTTGGGGAGAAGGGGCCTTCCCCGAGTGGTGTGGCCATGCCGGAATTTTCGTTGATTAGGTAGAGTCGGCTGCTGCTGCCGAGTGCATAGAGCTGGCCGGTGGCGGGTCGGTAGTCTATGCTGATGATCATCTCGCCGTTGGGCAGTCCGGTAATGCTACGGATATCCATGGGATCGGTCAGGTTTCGGGCATGGTACTGAACGATGCGGTTGTCGTTGGTAAGAGCAGTAAACATACGGTCAGGTGCGATCCCCATTTCCCCATCGGGGTTTTCTACAGTTGGCATCATCTCGTCGTTGCAGGCCGCTAGGCTTAGGCTCGCAGCTAGGGCAAGTACGCCCAAGAGGTTTTTTGAAAAGTGGTTTGTAATCATGATAGAAATTTGTTTGGTTTGGGGCATGTACGATCTGTGTTGCACGTTTGGATTTCGGTAGTGGCAGAAAACTCAGATTTTTTTTGTTGGAGTCAGTAACAGGTTTTCTTTATCTCTGAAAATCAAAGAGCTGGATTGTAGTGGATGAAAACCAGTTGAGATCAAAAAAAATACAGTGGCCTTCATTTGAAAAATCAAAGAATGGGATTACCTTTGCATTCCCAAAAGGAGTAAAAAGCTTTTGGGGAAATTCGACTGGAATAATAGAGGAGTGGCAGAGTGGTCGATCGCGGCGGTCTTGAAAACCGTTGAACCGAGAGGTTCCGGGGGTTCGAATCCCTCCTCCTCTGCAAAAGAAAAGCCTTTCCGCATAGCGGAAGGGCTTTTTGCTTTTTATGAAGCCAAGCTCGCTTGAGCTTCGTAAAAAGCAAAAAAGTCCAAACGAACGGAGTAAGTAGGCTTTTCTTTTGCAACTCCCCCAAAACGGGATCGATGTAGTCAATCCCTCCTCCTCTGCACAGAAATAGCCGGGCAAGTTGCCTGGCTATTTTTAGTGTGCCGTGCATGGTAACTAACTAGGTGGTGAAAGTCCACTGTGGGGGTTTGTAATCGCCAACCACTAGCCAATAGCAAGGGTGTCCATCGTGAGGTGGAATCTGAAGGAAGCAGGCGGCAAAACTCTGCCCCGAGGAACACGAACCACATCAGGCATATCCAATGGGATGAGACTGCTAAACAAGTCGAAGTCCAAAGATTACACGGACCTTGGAGTGTAAATGAGGCGGGGACATGGAGTGAAAGTGAGTTGTCTTACCACGGGAGGTCTCATGGACGTGCGGAAACGGAGTAAGAAGCACGGAGTAAAGCTAGCCATGAGAAGTCAGCCGAGGCCATAGTACCAGATACCGACTATATTTGGGAAGGGCTGAACTTTAAGTAGTGAGAACTGAATGAATGTTACCGCATGAAGGATAGAGAGCAGAATATCTTTGAAGAAAAGACCTGCCCGCAAAAGAATAGGACGGCATCCGAAGGTAATGTGGGAGGGCAGACTTTCATGTGGATAACTGAAAACAAGCTCACGGATTATAACCAATTAGGATATGGTATGTTGGAGTACATCCTATCACCATCGAACCTTAACAGAGCTTATTTACAAGTTAAGCGCAATAAAGGGGTTGGCGGAGTTGACAAGATGGAAGTCGAATCTCTTAAGGACTATCTTGTTTCCCATAAGGATGAACTAATAACAACCATATTGCGGGGCGAGTACCGCCCCAATCCTGTTCGCAGGGTAGAGATACCCAAGGACAACGGTCAGAACCGGCAATTGGGCATACC
>NZ_JAFIEU010000010.1 GCF_020832325.1 Lunatimonas sp. | reverse complement strand
GCAAGCAGGATATGTGTTCTTATCAGATTACTACCAAAAGGTTAGAGTCAAAACTTAAAGAACCGCCCTGTACCGAACGGTACGCAGGGTGGTGTGAGAGGACAGATAGGGAACTAATCCCTATCTTCCTACTCGATTGCTTAGAACCTTCGTTTGTTTGGGTTCAATACCGTGTAGCCGATGAGTTCATCGTAGCGCGAGCCCATGTCCCGGTAATAGAAGAAAATTTCGTACTCATTTTCCGTTTGAAAATGCGAACCTTCAAAAGGCTCCGTGTTCCAACCGTCCGCGGACTTCAACCCAAACTGATAGTCGTACCATCCCTGTTTGAGAAAAAGCGTTGCTTGGTAGTGCTGTTTTTGCCGATCATACGCCATCTGGGCATCCGGACTTGCACCCCACTGTGTCAATGCCCCCAAAATGTAAGGAGGCTGGGGTAATTCTGGTGATTTTAAGTGGAAGGTGACTAAAATGTATTCACTCTCCAAATGATGGTTTTGGCGCTCCACATTCATGATGACGAATTGACCATTTAGATCCAAATACTCCAAGTATCCCTGCCCCTTTCGGCTTTCGTCGACACCTGCCTCCGCAAATACCACGTCTTCCTCCATTTTAACCGAGGCGATGTTGCGTCCTCGTGTTCTGACATACCGTAGGTCTACGAACCGAAATTCATTTCCGGCCTGAAAAGTGTTGCTTCCGTCAAAAAGGCGGTAATCGATTTGCCTCAGGTCTTCCCGGATAAAGGTGGGCTTCAGCCCGTAGATAGCTTGGTCCCAGCGTTGGTTTTGACGGATCACGATCTTGGTATTGTTGGTCGGGTCCAAAAGTTCCCGATTAGAATAATTGACTACCACGTCGATTTGCTGGGAAGACTGTCTATCCGCAGTATTACTGGGTGGCACCACGCTGGCCCCGATATTTACCTGATTTTGAAAAACCATAAACCTTCTGGTAATTACGGTGTTTGACTCGTTTCGTCCGCGATACACTTTGACGATGTAATTGCCTGTCTTGGTTACGCGGGGTAACAGGAAGGTATAGTGGATGTAGGGAATGCGGGTATTGATCCCGTACTCGTATTCGTTTACGTTAAATTCATTGAACTGTGAGAGGTAGTCGGCCTCCCGGAGCCTGGACGGTGTCCAATCCACGTTGCAGTGAATGATCTTTGCGGAGTATAGATCGGCTTCATAGGCGATATCGTCAAAGGTCAACACCAAAGGTGCCGGTGCATTTAGGGAGATAACCGGTGGATTGGTTTGACTGGACACGTCAGCAGAGGCGGGGAAGAGCCTTACGGTCTGAATATTTTCGTCGAAGGTCTTGTCTTCAAAGGGTGTCTGCGCAACCGCACTGGCCTGTATCAGCAATACAATCAAATGAAGCATGAGGGCGCGTAGGACCATAGGTTTGTTGTTTTAGGTGGATTTAGGGTATGGTAGCCTCAAACGAGTTCAGCTTGTAATTTTTCAACCTCGCCGGCCAATTCTTCCCACGCATCGTTGAGGGTGGATTCTTTATCCAATAACGCCTGATACTCCTTGTTTAGTTTTTCGAGTTCGGTCGTTTTTTCGTAAATCTCAGGATCTGCCAGACGGCTTTCCAGTTTTACCTTGAGATTTTCCAGCGAACTGATGTTGGATTCTAGGGCCTCCAGTTCCTTTTCTTTCTGTTTCAGCGTTTTTTTCAGCTGATTTTGAACTACCTGATCGACGGTTTTTACCGGCTGAACTTCTTTTTTCTCTTTCTTGGGGGATTCTGTGGTGTTGGCAGGTTTGGAGGCCTGCTGTTCTGACCAGTAGATGTACTCGTCGTAGGATCCAGGATAGACCTTGATTTCCTGATCTTCTATGTACCAGATCTTGTTGGCTACACCCTTGATAAAGTGCCTGTCGTGAGATACGGTGACGAAAGTGCCCTCGTATTGCTGTAGTGCCTGTATCAGAATATTTACTGACTGCATGTCCAAGTGGTTGGTAGGTTCATCCAACAGCAGGAAATTAGCTTCTGAGATCATCGTCTTCGCCAATGCAACGCGGGATTTTTCACCACCGGAAAGGACTTTGATTTTTTTGAAGACGTCGTCGTTGGTGAAAAGAAAACAGCCCAATACGTTTCTTAGCTCGGTTTCTGATTTTTTGCTGCCGGACTGAGCCAGTTCCTGCAGGATCTCGTTGTTAATGTCAAGGGCCTCTAACTGATGCTGAGCGAAGAACGATTTGATGACGTTGTACCCTTCCTCTCGATCACCTTCGATTTTTTCGGATCCATCGATGATCCGCAATAGCGTAGATTTACCCTTCCCATTTGCTCCTATCAACGCAATCTTGTCGCCACGCTCGATTCTTGCGCTGGTGTTTTTCAGGATTTGTATGGCTCCGTAAGCCTTGGATACATTGTCCAAAACCACCACGTCCCTGCCGGATCGCTGGGTGAATTTGAATTTGAAATTTACCGAAACCTCATCACTTACTACTTCCGATACCCGGTCCATGCGTTCAAGGGCTTTGATACGGGACTGAACCTGGTTGGACTTGGTAGCTTTTGCCCGGAAGCGTTCGATAAACTTCTCGGTTTGCTTGATCATCTGTTGCTGATTCTCAAAGGCATTTTGCTGGATTTCTTCGCGTCCAGCCTTTTCCCTTTTATAATAGTCGTAATTGCCAGCGTAGCTTGTAAGGGTTTCCCTGGATACTTCGACGGTGATTTCCGTTGCATTGTTCAAAAAAGTACGGTCGTGAGAAACCACTACGACGGCCCCTTCGTAGTTTTTCAGGTAGTTTTCTACCCATTGAATGGACGGCAAGTCAAGGTGGTTGGTTGGTTCATCCAGCATCAGCAGTGCGGGTTTCTCCAAAAGCAGCTTTGCCAGCATCACCCGCATGCGCCAGCCTCCGGAAAAGGTTTTTAAGGGGCGGGACAAGTCGGATGTTGAAAAACCGATGCCTTCCAGTACCTCTTCCGCCTTGGCTTTGATCGTGTACCCCTCATGTGCTTCAAACCGATCTTGTAGGTTTGCTAACTTTTCAATGATCGCGTCCGAGTGGTCTGTTTCCATCTGCTCCAATACCCTATCTATTTCAGCTTGTAGGGCAAGTGTCTCCTTGAACGCTTCCAAGGCTACATCCAGGATGCTGTCCTCGGATTGATAGGACAGCAGGTCTTGGTTTAGGAAGCCGATGGTACAGTCATTGGATTTTTGTACTTCACCGCTGCTAGGGGCCAAATCCCCGTTAATGATCTTTAGGAGAGTGGATTTTCCGGTACCATTCTGGCCCACCAAGGCAATTTTGTCTTTTGGCCGGATATGTAGCGAGGCATTTTCGTACAGGGCTCGTCCTCCTATGAAATAGGACAGGTTGTTGATTGAAAGCATAGTGCAAATTTAGAAAAATCCAGTCATATATCCTTCCACCGCACCGTACACCATTCGGTCTGTATTGAAAAGTGGTTTTGATACGTTATTTTTGCATGGTGTTTTTGTTAAATAATGCTATAAAATTTTTGAATGAGGATTTTTATGTTAGAAAAATCTTATTCCATGGATAGATCAAGCTTTTTTCCGAATTTTATTCTTACTTTTGCACCTTAATAAAAAATCAACATGCAGAGTATCCGTAACATAGCGATCATCGCTCACGTAGACCACGGCAAAACAACACTCGTGGATAAGATCATCCACGCATCTAAGATCTTTCGGGAAAACCAGCAATTTGAGGACCTGATACTGGACAACAACGATCTGGAAAGAGAAAGGGGAATCACCATTCTTTCCAAGAACGTATCGGTCAGGTATAAAGACGTAAAAATCAACATCATCGATACTCCTGGTCACGCCGACTTTGGCGGAGAAGTGGAACGTGTACTGAAGATGGCGGATGGCGTAATTCTGCTTGTTGACGCATTCGAGGGTCCTATGCCACAGACGCGCTTTGTACTTGGCAAAGCCTTGGCACTTGGTTTGACCCCTATTGTGGTCGTGAATAAGGTTGACAAAGAAAACTGCCGTCCCGATGAAGTTCATGAGGCGGTGTTTGACCTGATGTTTAACTTGGACGCCACAGAGGAGCAACTGGATTTCCATACGCTGTATGGTTCGGCCAAGCAAAACTGGATGGGACCTGATTGGCAAAACCCTACGGATTCTATCCTTCCGCTCCTCGATGCCATTGTGGAGTGTATACCGGAGCCAAAGATTGAAGAAGGTACCCTACAGATGCAGATCACTTCCTTGGATTTTTCCAACTTTGTAGGCAGGATTGCCATCGGTAGAGTAAAAAGGGGTACGATAAAAGAAAATGCCCAACTGACACTGTGTAAATCAGACGGCAGCCTGAAAAAGGTGAAAGTGAAGGAATTACACGTGTTTGAAGGGCTGGGTAAGGTGAAGGTTTCCGAAGTGATGGCCGGAGATATCTGCGCTGTTACAGGTATCGATGATTTTGAAATCGGCGATACCTTGGCCGACTTGGAAAACCCGGAACCATTGCCGCGTATTTCCATTGATGAGCCAACCATGAACATGCTATTTACCATCAATAATTCGCCGTTTTTTGGCAAAGAAGGTAAGTTTGTAACTTCGAGGCACCTTAGGGATAGGTTGTTTAAAGAGACGGAAAAAAACCTGGCATTGAAAGTAGAGACTACCGACTCCGAGGATAAGTTTTTGGTGTACGGAAGGGGAATCCTTCATTTGTCCATATTAATAGAAACCATGCGGCGCGAGGGATACGAGCTACAAGTAGGGCAGCCGCAGGTGATTTTTAAAACCATCGACGGCCAGCGCCACGAGCCCATCGAAACCCTTTCGGTAGATGTTCCGGAGACCACCGCAGGAAAAGTAATCGAGTTGGCAACTCAGCGTAAGGGGGAATTGCTGGTAATGGAACCAAAGGGAGACTTGCAGCATTTAGAGTTCAAGATACCTTCCAGAGGATTGATCGGGCTGCGAAACAACGTGCTAACGGCTACGCAGGGGGAGGCGATTATGAATCACCGATTCACTGCCTACGAACCATACAAAGGAACGATACCAGGCAGAATCAACGGTTCTTTGATTTCTATGGAGGGAGGCGCATGTACCGCCTACGCGATTGATAAATTGCAGGATAGGGGTATATTCTTCGTCGATCCAGGAGAGGAACTTTACGGAGGTCAGGTAATTGGTGAGCATACCCGTGACAATGACATCGTGGTGAACGTTCAAAAAGGCAAAAAGCTGACGAACATGCGGGCTTCTGGCTCGGACGAAAATACCAAGATCGCCCCGGCGAAAAAGTTTTCACTGGAGGAGGCGATGGAATATATCCAAAAAGATGAATATCTGGAGATAACGCCCAAAAGTATCCGGATGAGAAAGATCTATCTGGATGAAAATGAACGAAACCGGAAATCGAAAGAGCAACAAGCCGTTTGACAACTGAAAGGATGATTTTAACCAATCATCCTTTTTTTGACGGCATGGGCGATTAACTAGCCTCCATTTTACGATCAAACCTAACTTAATTATGAAGAGAATAGCAGTTTTTACTTCAGGCGGAGATTCACCAGGCATGAATGCCTGTATTAGGTCCGTTGTACGTACAGGTATCTATCACGGGCTAGACGTGTTTGGAATATTATATGGGTACGACGGGATGATTGGTGGAAACATCAAGAAAATGGCTTCCCACTCGGTTAGTAATATCGTACAGAGAGGAGGCACCATTCTTAAGTCGGCGCGTAGTGAGGGATTTAGGACGAAAGAGGGGCGAAAGAAGGCCTTCGAGGAATTATCCAAGCACGGCATAGAGGGATTGGTGGCGATAGGTGGTGACGGCACCTTTACCGGAGCCAAGCTTTTTTTTGAGGAATACGGTATTCCGACCGTAGGATGTCCCGGTACCATAGACAACGACATCTATGGTACGGATTATACCATTGGGTTTGATACGGCGGTAAACACGGCCATGGAGGCCATTGACAAGATACGGGATACGGCAGCCGCGCACGATCGGATTTTTTTTATTGAGGTAATGGGTAGGGACAGCGGATATATAGGGATTGAATGCGGAATAGGTGGAGGCGCAGAACTGGTGATGGTCCCCGAAACCAAGACGACTATCGAAGATGTGGTCAAGTCGCTGAAAGGACTCCGAAAGTCAAAGACTTCCAGTATCATTATCGTTGCCGAAGGGCTTCCATGCGGCGACGCAGCTCAAATCATGGAAAGAGTAAAAGCTAGTTTTAACGACGAAGAAAAGGAGTTTAAAGTAACTACCCTGGGGCACATCCAACGCGGAGGTAACCCTACTGCCAAAGACAGGCTGCTAGGTAGCAGGATGGGGCTGGCTGCGGTAGAGGGCTTGTTGAAAGGGGAATCCAATTGTATGGCTGGAGTCATCAATGATCAGGTGGTGTATACGCCATTTGCTGACTGCATCTCTAAGGACAAGCCCCTTAAAAACGATTACCTGAGGTTGCAGGAAATATTGAGTATTTAAAAGATAGATTATGGGATTTGTGCCGATTTTCATTACACTGGGAGGATTCGTTTCGCTGTTTGCCCTACTTGTGCACTACAATATGGGGGTGAAAAAAAAGCGTTACTTGGCCATATTGGCAGATTTACACGTGCTGCTTGGCCATTCGCCAACCACACCGCTGCCCTTAGATCTTAAAGCGTTAGAAGGCCATTACCAGCGAATGAGAGTCGGTACAGCAATCCGTTCCGAGGATCTGGAGAAAGTAAGGTTGCTCCTACAGGACGCAAAACGGGAGCGCCACAACTATATGCAACTCATTCAGACGAAGCCCTATGCGTTTGTGGCAAAATTATTCGGTCACCGGGCTATCTGATTCAGGATAAATGACTCTATTTCATTCAATGCATCGGGGTGAAACCAATGGTAGTCCGGATCTTTTCTAAGCCAAGTGAGCTGCCGCTTGGCATACCTTCTGGAATTTCTTTTCAGTAATCGGATGGCTTCTTCCCGATCGTACAGCCCATCCATATATCCGAATATTTCGGTGTAGCCTACAGTTTGCAGCGCATTGAGGTGTCGGTAGGGATACAGTTCTTTTGCTTCTTCAAAAAGTCCTTCGTCTATCATTTGATCCATCCGCAGGTTAATCCGCTGATACAGTTCATCCCGGTCTCTAATCAGGGCTATTTTAAGGATATGAAAGGGACGTTCAGCGCTTTTTTTTATACGGAAGCTACTGTAGGGCTTGCCGGTTCCCATACAAACTTCTAGAGCCCTAATCACCCGTTGTGGGTTCTGAAGGTCCACGATGGCGTAGTAGTCTGGATCCATTGACTTCAGTTGATTTTGCAGGACAGATAATCCTTCCTTGCGAAACAAGTCGTTTAGCTCCTCTCTCCACTTGGGATCGATATCCGGCATCACGTCCAGTCCATAGACCACCGCATCGACGTAAAGGCCCGATCCTCCCGTTAAAATAATGGGATTGTAGGTGGGGAATTCCTGTTTCAGTAGTTCTAGAACCTCCGTTTCATAGCGCCGAACATCGTAGGAATCGTGAATAGAGTGGCTATTGATGAAATGGTGCGGTACCATTTCCAGCAGATTTGGGGCTGGTTTGGCAGTCCCTATATTCATTTCCCTAAAAAATTGTCTGCTGTCTGCGGATATGATAAAAGTATTAAATTTTTTGGCTAAATTTATGCATAAATCGGTTTTGCCTACTGCGGTTGGACCCGAAATGATCAAAAGTGTGTTTGTTTGCTGCTTCAAGCGGAAGGAATTATTAGGAGAAGTGCGGCTAAATTAATAAATTTTAGACATGAAAAATAAAATAGTCCTCATAGTAGATGATAATGCGTTGAATAGGAAGGTTTTTGAAAATATTCTCATGCATAATTATTCATTTGATTCTGCTGTAGACGGATTAGAAGCAATCGAGAAACTGAAGGCAGGCAAATACGACTTGGTGTTGATGGATATACAAATGCCGCGTTTGGACGGTATATCAGCCCTCAAGCAGATACGGGAAGATAACCTCACCCAAAAGCCGGTCATAGCGGTTTCGGCGTATTCAAACCAAGCTGATAGGGAGTATTTTTTGTCTACGGGCTTTGACGATTTCATTGCCAAACCTGTAAAGCCCAAAGATTTGTTGGAAACGATTCGCTTTCATTTAGAAGCGCAGGAACCCAGCGATTCCCTGACCGAAATGACACCTCAGACGACGGGTAGTTTGGACGACTCTGTGATTCGGCAATTGTTGAAATTTAATTCTTTGGAAAATATCCGTTCTGTTTACGTAGATTTCATAGAAGAAGCAGATAATTTAGTCGGAGAAATAAAAAAATTGCTAATTTTAAAGAATTTTAATGAAATTGGAGAAAAGTTACATATCATCAAAGGAAATTCGGGCACTTTGGGTATCAACGATGTTTTTGAGATATCAGCCAACTTTGAATCAGACATAAAGAGTTCGCGTTATGAAAACGCCGAGGAACATTATTTTTCCTTGGAGAAGAGTCTAGAGCGTTTTCGGGAAAAATTGTTAAACAATAAACTATTCGATAAATATGAGTGAATCCAAAAGAGTGTTGGTGGCGGAGGACAGTTCAGTAATCATCAATCTGACAAAGAATGTGTTGGCATTTGATAATTACATCATAACGTCCGTAAAGAACGGGAAGCAGGTCTTGGAAAAACTTCAGAACGAAGATTTCGATGTGATTTTAATGGATATCAACATGCCCGTCATGGACGGCATTACCTGCACCCAAGCGATTAGAGCGCTTCCAGATAAGAAGAAGTCCAAAATTCCTATTATTGCCATCACAGGCAACTACAAGAACTTCACGCTGGACGACTTTATCCAAGTGGGTATGGACGATTATGTGCAAAAGCCGCTAGATTATGATTTGCTGCTATCTACAGTAAGGAAATATGCCTATAAATAGGGTATGGCCATAAAGTATACCAAAACTTACTTGGACAAGATCGAAAACCTTTTCGCACAATCTGCCTATCACCTCAGATACGAAAAAGGTAATTTTAAGTCCGGCTATTGCATTTTAAAAAACACCAAAGTAGTCATCGTAAACAAATACTTCACCTTAGAGGGCAAGATCAATGCGCTGCTGGATATTATTAAAGAGTTGCAATTGAACCCTAAGTCATTTGAAGACAAAAAGGCCCAGGAATTCTTGGCAGAATTACAACAAACCGAATTAAAGCTTTGAAGGTTACTTTTCTTGGAACAGGGACTTCTCAGGGGGTTCCGGTGATCGGCTGTGACTGTGAGGTATGTAAATCACTTGATTTTAGAGACAAACGACTACGATCGTCCATTCATTTGGAGGTGCAGGGTCGCAGTTTTGTCATTGACACCGGGCCGGACTTTCGGGCCCAGATGCTGCGCGAATCAATCAGAAGGCTAGATGCGGTCATTTATACCCACGAACACAAAGATCACACGGCAGGTATGGATGATATACGTCCATTCAATTACAAGCAGGAAGGCGATATTCCCATCTATGGGACCGCCAAGGTAATCAATCAATTGAAAGAGGAGTTTTCCTACGTGTTTGCGGCTAAGAAATACCCCGGTGTACCAGGAGTACTGGTACATGAAATTACCAATCAGCCTTTCGACGTACAGGGGGTACGTATTACTCCGGTAGAAGTCATGCACCATCGGATCCCCGTCTTTGGCTACCGAATTCGGGATTTTGTGTATATTACTGATGCCAATAAAATAGCACCCACGGAGATTGAAAAGGTAAGGGGATGCAGGGTGCTTGTTCTAAATGCTCTTCAGATTCAGCCTCATATTTCACACTTTAACTTGGAAGAAGCTCTTCAAATGGTAGCGCTCATTCAGCCAGAGCGCACCTATTTTACCCATATCAGCCATCGACTGGGGACGGTGGGGCAAATCGAGAAAATGTTGCCAAGGGATATCTCTCTCGCTTACGATGGGCTTCAACTCACTCTTTGATTATGCACCTAAATTACCACTTTTTTAAGTTCCTCTGTCCTGCGCTTCATGCTCGGTTGGAGGGTTTACGGCTGACTGCCTGTTTTAGCCAAAACAAAGATGAGTTGGTGTTATCGTTTGAGGGAGCGGAGGTTCCGCCTTTCTACATGGTAGCACATCAATTGCCATCGGCTACCTGTATTTATTTTCCGATAGACTTTAAAAGGAGTAAGCGGAATAATGTGACATTATTTCCTGAGATTTTGGGACAGGAAGTTTCTTCGGTTCACCTCTTTGCTTTTGAGCGGTCGTTTGCGATACGATTTGAAGGAGAATCACAGTTGGTATTCAAGATGCACGGGAGTAGGAGCAATGTGCTTTATTATCCGACCGGGGCAAGCCTGCCGGCATCTTTGTTTAGAAACGCACTGAGAGACGATGCTACATTGGATGTAAGGACCTTGGATCAGTCACTTGCTTTAACCAAGGAGCGGTTTGACCAACTACAAGGCAACGCCGCCCAGTTTTTGCCGACCTTGGGAAAGCTGCCCAGAGCATGGCTGAAAGATAGGGGGTATCTGGAACTGGAGCAGGACCAGCGGTATCGGTTGATGCAAGAGGTAATAGACCTGCTGGAGGCTCCCTTATTTTCCATTTTTAGACAGGAAGAAAAGTACCTTCTTACGCTGCTGCCCTGTCCCGATGCGGAGTTTTCATCGGAGGATCCCTTAGCAGCCTGCAATGCCTATTTTCAGAAAGCGGTCATCCGGCAGGGCTTTGAAATGGAGAAACGGCAGCTCGTGAAAACGCTGCGGGACCACCTACAAAAGACTGAAAACTATCTTCGAAAGACCTATGATAAGTTGGGTGAGTTGGAGTCAGAAACCTCGCCTGGACAGTTGGCGGATATCATTATGGCCAATCTGCATCAGATTCCAGCTGGCACAGAACAGGTGGAGCTATATGATTTTTATCAAGATAAAACCATCATCATACATCTAAAGAGAGATCTTTCACCCCAGAGGCAGGCGGAAAACCTGTACCGCAAAGCAAAGAATAGGAAAATCGAGCTGCGGCAACTCGAGAAAAACCTGCAGGAAAAGGAGGCGTTGTTGGAAGTTTTAACCAAGGATTTAGGGGAGGCGTTGAAACTGGATCATCACAAAGCTCTGCGAGTGTTTATGAAGGAAAAGGGATTGCTGGCAGAATCAAAGCAACAGCAGGAGCCAATGCCTTTTAAGCGCTTTTCTGTGGAAGGCTATGACATATTGGTAGGGAAATCCTCCAAAGCCAACGACGAGATGTTGAGGAGGTTTGCTTGGAAGGATGATTTATGGCTTCATGCGAAGGGTGTATCCGGCTCGCACGTGATAGTAAAGCATCGGGCAGGGGCAGTTTTTCCCAAGTCGGTCATCGAGCGAGCAGCCGCATTGGCTGCATATTATTCTAAGAGCCGAACGGACAGTCTTTGTCCTGTCATCTATACACCCGTGAAGTTTGTGAGAAAAGTAAAGGGATCTGCACCGGGAGCGGTCATGGTCGACCGGGAGAAGGTGTTAATGGTACAGCCCCAAGGGCCAGAATCTGAGATATAAAAAAGGCAGCCCGATAAGAGGCTGCCTAGTAGCACAATACTTGGGAATGTGCATCAGGTTACTTGATGAATTTTTAGCATGTTGGTTCTACCCTTCGACTTCAATGGCATACTGGCTGTATTAATGATAATATCCCCTTCGGACACGTGATTGTTATCCTTTAGGATATCCTGAATATCCTGGAAGGTGGCATCCGTGGATATCTGGTTGTCGTAGAAAAAGGCCCGCACACCCCACACCAGGCTGAGCTGGGTGATCAGTGATGCATTGCTGGTAAAGATGAAGATATTGGCCGAGGGGCGATGCGAGGAAAGCCGGAACCCTGTGAACCCCGACGTAGTGATTCCTACGATAGCCTTTGCTTTTACGTTTCTGGAAAGCCTACTGGCCATCAGCAATAGGTTATTGCTTAGAAAGCTATCTGTGTCTTCCGGTATCTTGTAGAGGTTGTGGTAGATGTCTCCATTTTCTTCAATGTAACCGATTACGCTGGTCATGGCTTTCACCGCTGCAATGGGGTATTTTCCGGAGGCTGTTTCCGCGGAGAGCATCACCGCATCTGCACCGTCCAATACTGCGGTAGCGACATCGTTGGTCTCTGCACGGGTAGGACGAGGGTTGACGATCATACTTTCCATCATCTGGGTAGCTATGATTACCGGCTTGCTTGCTTGCTTGCATTTCTCTACCATGGTCTTTTGCCAAAGTGGCACGACTTCCATAGGTACTTCTACGCCCAAATCTCCCCGAGCTACCATGATCGCATCTGTCGCCGCAATAATGGCATCGATATTTTCCAGCGCCTCTGGTTTTTCGATTTTTGCTACAATCTTACAGTTTTTGCCCGCGCGCTCGATTCGCTCTCTCAAGTCTGTAATATCATCTGCAGATCGCACGAACGAAAGGGCTATCCAATCCACGTTGTTTTCCAGCCCAAATTCCAAGTCTTCCAAGTCTTTTTCCGTCAGTGAGGGGGCGCTGACTCTGGTGTTGGGCAGGTTGATTCCTTTTCTGGATTTCAAAATCCCACCATGCACCACGGTGCACATGACGTTTTTTCCATCGGTACTCAGTACGACTAGTTCCAGATTTCCATCATCGATCAGGATCCGGTCTCCAGGCACCACATCATTGGGGAGGTTTTGATAGACGGTACTTACTAGGCTGGGGGTTCCTATCACCGGGTCATTCGTGATGGTGATCTGCTCTCCCGGTTTGATAACTACGCCGTTATTTTCCACTTCGCCTACACGGATCTTGGGGCCTTGAAGGTCTTGTAGAATACCGATGGTCAGGTTGTGTTCTTTATTTATCTTGCGGATGATTTCTACGACATTTTTGTGTCCTTCGTGGTTGCCGTGCGAAAAGTTCAGCCTAAATACGTCGGCACCGGCCATAGCCAGCTCGGTCAACACTTCTTCATTATTACTCGCAGGCCCTACCGTGGCCAAAATTTTTGTTTTGTTGTAGATAGGTACTCTCATTTTACTTTTTTTAGTGTTTAATAAGTTAGTAGGTTATCCCTTGATTTCAGTTTGGTGATATCCAGTTTTACGACATTCTGAACGCCCCTTAATTTTGAAAGGCGCTCAATATACATATTTAGGTCCAACCCATCCGCCTTATCCTGAAATAACAGGAAGTAATCCATGATTTTCAGTTCCGGGACCAGAAATCGGGCCTGTCCTGCCAACGGATATGACTTATTTCGCAACAATTGGATAAAGCCGAAATCTTTTTCCAGTAGGTATTGAGAAATAATCAGCGTAGGCTGGTTGGTAAATTCCATGGTGTAATCCGCACTTTTTTTCAACTCCAAACCGAGGCAGTTATTGATCATCCAAGCCATCTTATAGTCCTTCAAGGGAGCTACAAGGCCTAAAAGATCAAAATCGTATGTTGACTCAATCAGGAGTTTGCTTTTCTTCATTTAGGAAGAATTTAAAAAAACAAAGTTAGAAATTTTATCTCAACTTCTATCTTTGCGGGGAAGTTCTTAAATTTAGTCTGTCTTTTTTTTTGACATTAAGGTTTTAAATAATTTTCTTTGCGGAGTGTTTTAACTAAACTGATCACAAAATGTCTGAAATTGCACAAAAAGTAAAAGCCATTATCGTTGATAAATTGGGCGTAGAAGAGTCTGAAGTTACTCCTGAGGCTAGCTTCACCAATGATCTGGGCGCTGATTCCCTAGACACGGTAGAACTTATCATGGAGTTCGAAAAGGAGTTCAACATTTCTATTCCCGATGACCAAGCTGAGCAAATCGGTACTGTGGGTCAGGCGGTTAGCTATTTGGAGGCTAACGTAAAATAATCCATACTTAAAATCATTCTATGAATTTAAGAAGAGTAGTTGTAACAGGTTTAGGTGCCCTCACACCTATCGGTAATACCGTTCCTGAATTTTGGAAGGGTTTGTCGTCAGGGGTGAGTGGTGCTGCGCCTATTACCAGGTTTGACGCCAGCTTGTTCAAGACGCAGTTTGCCTGTGAGGTGAAAAACCTTCATGTGGAGGACCATCTTGACCGAAAGGAAGCCAGGAAAATTGACCCATACGCTCAGTATGCGATGATTGCAGTGGATGAAGCCATGCAGGATTCAGCAATTGACTTGGAAAAAATCAACCTGGTGAGAGCCGGAGTGATTTGGGGTTCCGGAATCGGGGGACTGAAGACGTTTCAGGACGAAGTAACTTCGTTTGCCACCGGAGATGGAACACCGAGATTTAACCCTTATTTTATCCCTAAGATGATTGCAGATATCGCCGCAGGCTTTATCTCTATCAAGTACGGGTTTCAAGGGCCAAACTTCGCTACGGTATCTGCCTGTGCATCTGCTACCAATGCGCTAATTGATGCCTTCAACTACATCCGCTTGGGAAAAGCGGATATTTTCATCACAGGTGGGTCGGAAGCGGCCGTTACGGAAGCGGGAGTTGGTGGGTTCAACGCGCTCAAGGCGCTCTCCCAACGAAATGATTCTCCCGAAACTGCTTCCAGACCTTTTGACAAGGACAGAGATGGATTTGTGTTAGGGGAGGGTGCAGGAGCCATTATCCTGGAGGAATATGAACATGCTAAAGCCAGAGGTGCCAAAATCTACGCTGAACTCGTAGGAGGCGGTATGACAGGAGATGCTTATCACATGACCGCTCCCCATCCAGAAGGGAGAGGTGCGGCGAATGTGATGAAATTTGCCCTGGAAGATGCAGGGATGAATCCAGAGGATATTGATTATATAAATGTACATGGAACTTCTACTCCACTTGGAGACCTAAGCGAAGTAAGGGCTATACAGCAGGTTTTTGGCGAGCATGCTTACAACTTGAACATTAGCAGTACCAAGTCCATGACTGGACACTTGCTAGGTGCCGCAGGGGCTGTAGAGGCTATAGCAAGTATCCTTGCCATGAACAATAGTTTGGTACCCCCAACTATTAATCACTTCACCGACGACGACGAGCTGGATAACCAATTGAATTTAACCTTTAATAAAGCCCAAGAGCGCGTTATTAATGCTGCATTGAGCAACACGTTTGGATTTGGAGGGCACAATTGCTCGATCATCTTTAAAAAACTAACCGAGTAAATTTGAGGGTTTTACGTTTACTGCGGATTCACGAGCTTGGATATAGTAAACAAGATAAAAGGCTTGCTTCCGCTATCAAATTGATAGTGGGGAGCAAGCCTTTAAACTTATCCCTGTATCGGCTTGCACTCAGGCACGCTTCGGCGGCCGAAGAGCTGAAAAATGGTATAAAGATCTCTAACGAGCGCCTAGAGTATCTGGGAGATGCGGTATTGGGTACCATTGTAGCCGAGTATCTTTTTATGAAATTCCCGTACCGGGACGAGGGGTTTTTGACCGAGACACGGTCCCGGATCGTGAACAGGGAGTCTCTAAACCATGTGGGAATGAAGCTGGGCCTCCCTAGCCTTGTAGAATCAGGATCTGCGTCCAGAAATCCATTTGCATTTAAATCCATGTACGGAGATACATTAGAGGCATTGATCGGCGCCATTTATTTAGACCGAGGATATCGCTTTTGCCGTACTTTTGTCTGCCGCAGGCTGATATTGCCTCACTTTGACATCGATAATATCATCAACACCACTACCAATTTTAAGAGTAAAATCATCGAGTGGTCACAGCGCGACAACAAAGAAGTTGATTTTAAGCTAATTTCAGTGTCCGGCGCACAACGATTTAAGGAGTTTATTGTTGAATTACAGGTGGATGGGCAGTCGTTTGCGGAGGGCAAAGGCCCTACAAAGAAGAAAGCGGAGCAGGAGGCTGCTAAACTAGCCTGTGAGAAACTTCAAATGCCCATCTAACCTGCATTACCTATCCTAACTACCCATTACTTACCCCTATGGCATCTATCAAACTTGGCGGTGCGACAGTTAATCAAACGCCCTTGGACTGGGAAGGAAACCTGGGGAACTTGGTGTCCGCCATCCGAGAGGCCAATGAACACCAGGTGCGTTTACTTTGTTTACCAGAGCTCAGTATAACAGGATACGGCAGCGAAGATCTTTTTTTGAGCTACTGGTACCCTAAAAAGGCGCTTTCCAGCCTACGGAAGCTATTGCCCTACACGAAGGGCATTACCGTCTGTGTGGGCCTTCCTGTACGGGTAGGACAGCAGGTGTACAACTGTGTGGCAATAGTAGAAGACCAACAACTGATGGGGTTCGTTGCCAAACAATTCTTGGCCATAGATGGCGTACACTATGAGTATCGGTGGTTTACGCCTTGGAAGGCCGGAGAGGTTATTACTTTCGATTTTTTCGGGGAGGAAGTGCCTTTGGGTGACCTGGTGTTTACCGTGGATGGTTTTAAAGTCGGTTTGGAAATCTGTGAAGACGCTTGGCGTGGAGATCAACGTCCTGGGTTTCGTCTTAAGGATAGGAAAGTAGACATCATTCTCAATCCCAGTGCCAGCCATTTTGCTATGGGAAAAAGCCGGCAGCGGGAAACCTTGGTGAAGGAGAGTTCCCAAGCGCTGGATGTTATCTATTTTTATGTGAACTTACTGGGTAATGAATCCGGGAGAATGATTTTTGACGGAGAGGTTTTACTGGCTCAGAACGGTAAGTTGCTAATGAAAAATGAGCTCCTTTCCTTTTCTAGTCATCAACTGCTTACCTATCGGATTGAAAAAGGGCAAATGCCTAATGGCGGTTTAAAGCCCGCCCACCATAAGAACGAAGAATTCACCAGGGCTGCTGCCCTTGCGTTGTTTGATTATTTGAGAAAGAGCCGCAGTGGAGGGTTTGTTCTTTCCCTCAGTGGCGGGGCAGACTCCTCGTCCATTGCGGTACTGGTGGCAGAAATGGTCCGAAGGGGCGTGGCGGAATTGGGCATGGAGCGTTTCCTCCAAAAACTTCGTCTAGGGGCCCCATTAAATGCAAATAGTTCGATCCGGGAAGTGGTAAGCGTGCTGTTTACGGTAGCCTACCAGGGAACGGAAAACTCTTCCGAGGCCACACTGGCAAGTGCGCGGATGTTGGCGGAAAGCATTGGTGCAGTGTTTCATCAGTGGAGTATTTCCGAGGAGGTAGCCTCCTACACCCGAAAGATCGAGCATGCCCTAGGGCGCAAACTTACTTGGGAGGCAGATGATCTGGCCCTCCAAAATATACAGGCGAGGGCCAGATCGCCCATTATCTGGATGCTTGCCAATATCAAAAATGCACTTCTGCTGACCACATCCAATAGAAGCGAGGGAGATGTGGGCTATGCAACGATGGATGGCGATACCAGCGGTAGCATTTCCCCTATTGCAGCCGTAGATAAGCATTTCATCCTTCAGTGGCTTCAGTGGGCGGAAAAGGACTTAGGTTATGAGGGATTAATGGGCGTGAATGGGCTGCAGCCTTCCGCCGAACTTCGACCCTTGGAGAACAAGCAGACCGATGAGGATGACCTCATGCCCTATGCTGTAATCGTTGCGATAGAGCGGCTTGCGATCCGTGACAGACGCAGTCCCTTGGATGTGTACCTAATACTCAGCGAAGAGCTGGAGTTGGATTCCGCCCTGTTGAAAAGCTATGTAGCCAAGTTTTTCCGGCTCTGGTCCAGAAATCAATGGAAAAGAGAGCGGTTGGCCCCTTCGTTCCACTTGGATGAGTTTAACGTAGATCCAAAGACATGGTATCGCTTCCCAATTCTATCCGGAGGTTATGAGGAGGAATTGAAGGAATTGGACGGTTTAGACTGATAATAGTGTTATTTTAGCCAAAATTTAATGATCATGATGGAGTCGGTTTTATCGTATGTGGTGTGGAGTCCCCATCCCGCCGTTTTTTCTGGTTTTGAGCGTCTGAGGTGGTACAGCCTGCTTTTTGCGTTGGGATTTATTATATCCCAGCAGATTATGATGTATATCTACCGTAAGGAGGGACACGATGAGCGATTGGTAGACCGACTCACGATTTACATGGTCTTGGCTACAATTTTGGGTGCTAGGTTGGGCCATGTACTTTTTTATGAACCAGACAAGTATTTGAGTAATCCGATTGATATCCTGAAGGTATGGGAAGGAGGACTTGCCAGTCACGGGGCAGCTTTAGGGATCCTTTTTGCGCTTTGGCTATATGCCCGCAAGACCCCCGGGCAAAACTATCTCTGGGTGGTGGACAGGATTGTGATCGTTGTGGCGATGACGGGAGCAATGATCCGTGTCGGCAACCTAATGAACTCAGAAATTGGTGGTAAAGCAACCGGTACTGACAGTGGTTTTGTGTTTGCCCGTGATGCAGAGGAAATACTAGAGACACTAAAGCTTCCACTACAGGAAGTGAAGGCGTATAAGCCAACGGATCGTACCGATGAGCTACAAGGCAACGGGATCGTACCGGTAAATTTCGACCTTCGTGTGGCGAAGGGAGGATATGAGGAGGTTGAGTTGAATGAAGCGATCGCCCGGGACGTGAAATATGCCCTGACGCGCTTTAGAAGCTCGCAGAAATACTTGGCTGAGGATAGTGCTTCACCGTTGGATTTTTCGGTAGCCGACAAAGGGGATCATTACTTGGTGACCGTGCGGACTTTTGGAATAGCCAAATATCCCACGCAGATTTATGAGTCAATTTCTTATTTCGTCATATTCTTAGCCTTGTATTTCGGTTGGAGAAAGTATCAGGCCAGAATCCCGGAAGGGCTGTATCTAGGGATATTTTTGGTGTCCGTTTTTGGGATGCGGTTTATCTGGGAATTCATGAAGGAGGTTCAGGTTGATTTTGAAGAATCGCTCACTTTTAACATGGGGCAGGCCTTAAGTATCCCGCTGGTGTTGGCAGGCATCGCTTTGATCATTTACTCCATAAAAAAGGGTACACCTCCGTATGCCAAACCATCCGGCAGGGTAGAGAGTTAACAGGAAGATTCCGGATTCAGGGTACGGGGTCGTGCCCGTGTCCGCCCCAAGGGTGGCATTTGGCTATGCGCTTAATGCCCAACCAGCCTCCTTTGCGGACTCCATGTCTGGAAATGGCTTCCTTCATGTAATGAGAGCAGGTGGGCGTGAACCTACAGGAGGGTGGAAAAAGCGGGGAGATGAGGTATTGGTATACCAGTATCGGAAAGATGGCGATTTTCTTGATTACTTCTTTCAACTTTTGGCCGTTTGTATACTAAATCCTTTATTTGATGGTTTAGTTCTAGTATGTCCATAAAATAGGGATACGATTGAAATTTTATGCAGACCATATGTTGCTGAAGATCATTTGCCTGTTTGGCTTGGTTTCATTCCTTCCCCTGAGTGCGGCAGCCCAAATTCAGTCAGATTTGGAGGAGATAGACATTACTGTGCCCAAGCAGGTGACAGTAAATGCCATCTTTATCGTGGGCAACGAGAAGACCCGGAAAAACATCATTTCACGTGAGATGGACATAACCGAGGGAGTTACCTACGACTGGGAGGAGTTTGTGGCGATGCTCACAGCGGATCAAAAGAAAATTTACAACCTGTTGCTGTTCAATACAGTGGATATCAAGCCGTATTTTGTGGCAGACAATCAGGTAGAGGTGCTGGTGTCTGTTACAGAGCGTTGGTATATTCTGCCCAGTGTGATTTTTACGTTGGCCGACCGTAACTTTTCAGAGTGGTGGATCAACCAAAACAGGGATTTTTCCCGCGTCAACTACGGCATCAAGCTGGACCACAATAACGTGGGAGGAAGGAACGAAAAGCTGAGGTTGGTGGGGCAATTGGGGTTTACACAAGCCTTTGATATTCAGTATAGCAAACCATACATAGACAGAAAGCAGTTGCATGGGCTTTCTGCTCGTTTCAATTATTTCACCAATAAGACCATTGCCGTACGCTCCAGTGACAATCGACAGGTGTTTTACACCAACGATAACGAAGACGTACTCCGGAGAGCCATGAATTCGTTGCTGAGTTATTCCTATAGAGGCAGCTACTATAATTTTCATTCGGCAGCATTTGGATACCACCAAAGCACGATCCACGAAGACGTGCTGCTGCAAAACCCCTTCTATTTTCCCCAAAACGGAACCCGGCTCAGCTATTTTTTCGCTTCGTACAACTACCGTCACGATAAGCGGGACAACAATGCCTACGCCACAGATGGGGAATACTTGAGCATGGGTGTAAACAAATACGGACTCTTCTCCCGTGACAACATCAATGAGACGGAATTCACGTTAATCGCAAACCGGTATTTGCCGCTAGGAGGGAAGTTTCATCTGGCGAGCGGCCTTTCAGCCTCTGCTTTTTTGAGTCCACGGCAGCCTTACACGTTGGTTCGGGGTGTGGGTTACAAGCCCGATTTTATCCGGGGGTATGAGGTGAATGTGATAGAGGGACAACAGCTCGCTGTACATAAAAACAGCCTGCGTTTTGAACTACTCAACGTGGCATTTGACATTTCTTCCTACATGCCCATCGATGAGTTTGCCGTATTTCCCTTCAAAGCCTATATAAGTGCCAATTTTGACCATGGATATGTCAACGATCGGAATAGACTCCCAGAGAATCTTCGCCTCACCAACCGGTACCTGTATGGCTATGGGGTAGGACTTGACCTCGTGACGCTTTACGATACTGTAATACGTTTTGAATACTCCATCAATGACCAAGGTATGGGTAATTTCTTTATTAACATGAAGGCCCCCTTTTAATTTTCTCTTTTTTGGTTTTGTAAGCTATTTTTTTGTATTATATTTCATCTGGGTTTCCTTTTTTGACCAAACTTCATTTTTATGGGAAGTTTAAAGCTGGTAATATTTGGGTTGCTCTTAACTATACCGCTGGCTACCAACGGACAAAACGGGACTGAGGTGCTCCCGAGGGGTGCCAGGAGTCTAGGTATGGGCCATGCCCATGTGACACTGACCGACGCTTGGTCAGTATTTAACAATATTGGAGCTTTGGCGCAAGTGGACGATTCTCAGGTTTTTGTGGGATATGATCACCGCTTGGGATTGGAAGAGCTTACTACTTTGGGTGCGGGAGGTGTATGGAAGACCAATTCCGGCGCTTGGGGAATTGGATTAGGAACCTACGGGGCAGCGCACTTTAACCAGCAGATTATTGGCTTGGGTTATTCCAATACGTTGGGAATCGCTAGCTTGGGAGCGAAGCTTACGTATTTTCAAACCAACATTGAGGGTTTTGGCCGAGGCGCGGCGCCATTGATTGAGATGGGAGGAGTGGCAGAACTGGGACCTCAGGTGCTGTTTGGCGCACACATTTACAATCTTGGCAGGGCTAGATTAAGCAGGATCACCCAGGAATACCTCCCCACTATCGTGAAGGCAGGTATATCCTATCGTCCAACGGACTTTTTGACTATCAATGCGGAGACAGAAAAGGAAATCTATTTGGATCCGTTGATAAAGATTGGGTTGGAATACTCCATACAGGAGCGTCTTGATCTCCGTACAGGGGTGCACACCCATCCGGGACAGTTGTTTTTTGGTATTGGTTTTCGACCAGGGAGGTACCGCTTCGATTATGCGGTGAATCAGCATCATCAGTTGGGTTTTACCCATCATTTTTCCGTTAACTTACTGTGGAACGAACCATGAGAAGAGTTCTCTTGGGAATGGGCTGGCTGCTTCTGATCCTTCCATGCAGTCCGAAGGGGTATACGCAGCAGGTTTTCAGACCGGAAATTGATATGGAGGCTTTTGTGGAGGAGCTCTTTGCCATGCAGGAGGATGATATGGACTACGAAGACCTCTACGAAAATCTTCTCCAATTGTATTTGAACCCCATCTCGCTAAATAGGACTTATGCCGAAGAGCTCAGTTCCCTGTTTATTCTAAGTCCCCTGCAGATAGCCCGTTTTTTGGAATACAGAGAGCAGGTAGGCCCCTTGGTTTCCCTGTACGAGTTACAGACTATCCCGGATTGGGATCTCGAGACGGTGCAAAAGATGCTTCCCTTTGTGACCTTGGATCAAAGTGGGGTCAGCCGTGGAGGACCGCTATGGCAGCGCATTAAAAGCGAGCGGGATGCCTACCTGATCGTTCGGCACAGACGGGTTTGGGAGACCCGACGGGGTTTTACTCCTCCCGATACCCTGAGTGGGGGCAGGTTGAGCACGAGGTATTTGGGTGATCCAAACGATCTCTATTTGAGGTTTAGAGTGCAACATGCCAAAGATTTCAGCTTGGGCTTTACAGCGGATAAGGATGCTGGGGAATCCTTTGTCTGGGATCCAAACACAAAAAGGTACGGGTTCAACTTTCTTTCTTATCATTTCACTCGCTATCAATGGGGTAGATGGAAGACCCTGACATTTGGGGATTATCAATTGCAGTTTGGGCAGGGGTTAGTATTCGGTGCGGGTTTTGGTGTTGGCAAAGGGGCAGAGACTATCACGACCGTGCGCCGGAGTTCACTGGGTGTGCGACCGTATACTTCCGCTCTGGAGTTTGGTTTTTTCCGAGGTGCTGCGGCGACCTATCAGACGGGGCTTTGGGAGTGGACCGTCATGGTTGGCGACACGCCCCGGGATGCCAGACTTCAGATTCAAACGGATAGTTTGGACATGGAAACGGGTTTTTTCTCTTCTCTGCTACGAAGTGGGCTGCACCGGACACCCTCCGAAATAGCCGCAAAGGCGCAGGGAAGAGAGCGTAACTTGGGAGGGAATGTGCAGTACCGCAGCTTGGATCGCAACTTCCAGTGGGGGGTCAATGCCCTTCACACCAGCTACAGCCAGCCCTTTTTGCCCAATCCCAGGATTTACAATTCCTTTGAATTTCGTGGCCGTGAGAATCACGTGCATAGCACCTACTTTTCCTACAATTACCAGAATTACTTTTTCTTTGGTGAAACAGCCCTGTCCAAAAGTGGCGGAACAGGGTCCGTGCTGGGGCTGATGGCAAGCTTAAGCAGCAAGATGGATGCATCTTTTCTTTGGCGGAAGTATGAACGGCATTTTCACAGCTTTTATGGAAATGCCTTCGCCGAGGGGTCCCGCCCCATCAACGAATCGGGTATGTACCTTGGTCTACAGTACCGCCCCAGCCGGTTGTGGTCTTGGTCCTTTTACTATGACGCTTTCCGGTTTCCATGGATGCGATTTAGAGTCTATGCGCCCTCCAGCGGGCACGAGTGGCTGACACGGGTGAGCTTTAGGCCCGACCGGAATACCCAGGTGTTCCTGCAGTGGAGAGAGGAAGTGAAGGACCGAAACCTCCTGTCGGGAGATCAGGAAGAAAATCATTACCGGCTTATGGCCGGCACCAAACGAAACGGAGTGGTCAGTCTAGACCGACAGTTTAGTCGGGTATGGGGCATGAAGTCTAGGGTGCAGTTCAGCACCTTTGATTTTGCCGGGCGTAAGACAAACGGCTTTGTGGTGATGCAGGACATACAGGCTTCTTGGGAGCGATTCAGTCTTAGCGGGCGATTTGCACTCTTCGATACCGATGATTTTGACAACCGGCAGTATGTATACGAAAAGAACGTGCTCTGGGCATTTTCGGCACCCAATTATTTTGGTCAGGGGATGCGGTATTACCTGCTGGGGCAATGTCGCATCAACCGGCAGTTGACGGTATGGGGGCGATGGGCAAGAACAGCCTATACCGATAGAAGTCGTATCGGTACAGGCCTTCAGGAAATCGATGGAAACACCCTTTCAGAAACTACGCTGCAACTCAGGTATCAGTTTAACCGTTGAGTGCTGCCGGTGAATCCTTAGGAAGGGTTTTTGCTGGTTTTTAGCAAGTCGCGGATTTCCTCCAGTAAGACTTCTGTTTTGTTTACGGTTGGTGGCGGAGGCGTTGTGGCTTTCTCCTCTCTTCGCTTGAGGTTATTGATGAGTTTTACGATCATAAAAATCGCAAAGGCGATGATAGCGAAATCAATGATAACCTGAATAAAGGCGCCATAGCCCATGGTCACGGCAGCAACGGCTTCGCCATCCGCTCCTACCGTTGCTTCTTTGAGCACAATGGCCAAATCGGAAAAATCTACGCCGCCTACCAGCAGTCCGATTGGCGGCATGATGATGTCATTGACCAAAGATGTGACGATTCTGCCAAACGCACCGCCGATCACAACGGCAACTGCGAGGTCTACCACATTGCCACGGACGGCAAAATCTCTAAATTCTTTTAAAAGGCTCATATTTGCGGGCTTTTGGATTTCAATAAAGAATAAACTGACAGGTTTACCCAACAATATAGTGAAATCTCGCTTTTACTGGAGAGAATGGATGAAAATTTAATTTCTTTGTGGCTAGGAAAGCTAACCAAGTAAGAGCGATGATGACAGAAAACCACCCTATACCCCCAATAGCGAAAAAACAGGAGAAGCCCCTTGAGGTCCACGGCCACCTGCGGGTAGACGATTATTATTGGATGAACGACCGGGACAATCCCGAAGTGATCGACTACCTAAATGCCGAAAACGACTACCTCAAGGCGGTGATGGCACCGACTGAAACACTGCAAAATCAACTTTTTGAGGAGATGAAGGGCAGGGTCAAAGAAGACGATGAGTCCGTGCCCTACTTTAAAAATGGGTACTTTTATTATAATCGCTTCGAAAAAGGCTCGGAATATCCCATCTATTGCAGAAAGCAGGGACATTTGGACGCCGAAGAGGAAATTATGTTGGATGTCAACGAGCTGGGCAAAGACAGTGCCTACTACCAAGTGGGTAGTTTGGGTATTTCTCAAAACCAGCAGTTGTTGTGCTATTCCTACGATGCGGTGGGTAGGAGGATTTATAATCTGGCATTTAAAGATCTGGTTCGTGAGCAATTATTGGAGGACCAGCTTCAGGCGGTCACTGGAAACTTTTCTTGGGCCAATGACAATCAGACAATATTCTATGCCCAGCAGGACCCGGAAACCCTACGCTCATTTCGTATTTATAAGCACCGGTTGGGTACTTTTCAGGAGGATGATCTATTGGTGTACGAGGAGACAGACGACACATTTACCTGCCATGTACGTAAGTCGAAATCCCAAAAGTACCTGTACATCGTTTCCCAAAGCACGGTTTCCACTGAATACCGGGTATTGCCGGCTGATCAGCCAGAGGCGCAGTGGCTCTTGGTACAGGCTAGAGAAAGGGATTTGGAATATGAGTTGGAGCATGTGGAGGAGTATTTTTATATTTTGACCAATGCCTTTGGTGCTAAAAATTTCCAATTGATGCGGGCACTTGTGGGAGACTGTGCCAAATCGTCTTGGGAGGAGTATATTCCCCATCGTGAAAATGTGCTGCTGGAGGGAATGGAGGTTTTTAAGAATCATCTAGTGCTGGAAGAGCGATTTTTTGGACTGGGACGGTTGCAGATCAGGTCTTGGGATGGCTTGCAAAAGCATCACATCAAAATGGATGAGCCGGTCTATACCGTTTGGATTGGGCAAAATGCGGAGTATTACACAAATATTCTTCGGTTTGGGTACAACTCGCTGTGCACGCCCAGTTCCATATACGATTACGACATGGATTCGAAATCCAAGGTGTTAATGAAGCAGCAGGAAGTGGTGGGCGGATACAATGCGGCGGACTACCTGTCCGAGCGTTGTTGGGGTGTTGCCCCAGATGGAACAGAGATCCCTATTTCGCTGGTATACAAAAGGGAACTCTTTCGAAAAGATGGATCCAATCCTTTGCTGCTCTATGCCTACGGTTCCTATGGGTATAGTACCGATCCCACCTTCAGCAGTAATCGCCTAAGTCTACTGGATAGGGGGTTTGTCTATGCGATCGCCCATATCCGTGGCGGTCAGGAGATGGGGCGCTACTGGTACGAAGACGGTAAGATGCTAAAGAAGAAAAATACATTCAGCGATTTCATTGCCTGTGCGGAGTATTTGAAACGGGAGCAATACAGCGCCTCTGACCGTCTGTTTGCCATGGGTGGGAGTGCTGGAGGTTTGCTGATGGGTGCGGTAATCAATACAAGGCCTGAGTTGTTCAGGGGAGTTGTTGCTGCGGTTCCTTTTGTAGATGTGGTCACCACCATGTTAGATGAAAGTATTCCCTTAACCACAGGTGAATTTGACGAGTGGGGAAATCCCAAGGACAAAACCTACTACGACTATATGTTGTCCTATTCTCCATACGACAACGTAGCACGGCAAGCCTATCCAAATTTATTGGTTACTTCCGGTCTACACGATAGTCAGGTGCAGTACTGGGAACCCACTAAGTGGGTAGCGAAGCTAAGGGAATACAAAATAAATGACAACCTGCTGTTGCTCCATACCAACATGGTAGCAGGTCATGGAGGAGCTTCAGGTCGCTTTCGAGCACTCCGGGAGCTGGCAATGGAATATGCTTTCATGATTAGTTTGGTGGGGTCAAAGTGATCGGTCTATGCTAGGATCTTTTGATACCTTGTCACTTGCGCGAACATCCGGTTTCGTGCCGTATAGGGTATTGTATTGTCGAACGTTGAAACTATTGATTCGATTTGCTGAAATAGTTGCTTGGAGTGAATTGACCCGGCAGAGTTTTGGTTTTTTTGCGATTGGCAAAGGCACAATGACCAAATTTTGTTTTTGTCCTCGAAAAATGGCCTATGGGGTCTCTTTTCTTGGTCAAATCCATCAGGCGGTTGGGGAGTTGGGGCTATTAGATTTCGTTTTCATAAACATATTTCAGAATCAGAACCTAATCAAGACAATTCCTATAATGACAATTTCCATCCGTGCTATTTCTAACGGTAGGTGCTAGCGAAGTTGGTTTTTTGACAATATTTTGCTATGTTGGAGGTAGTCTAAGGTGTAGCTTAGACAAACGAGGCTTAAACCCAATTGGCCTGACCTAAAGAGCGATAAGGAAGAAGCCGCTGGCGTCTGTAAATGGTGCGTTCATTTACCTTTTTTGCTTTTTGATAACCATTACCAACCAAAAATTGACCCTATGAAGTTTGATTATGCGTATCCCGCGGATTTTTACGATGAGATGTATTTCCCTGATGGCACGCCCCGGCAGCAAGGTGCTGCTTTTCATGAATTGCTTGAAGCTACCCCTCAAAAGAAACTTTCCCGGTTACAGTTTTCTGCAGACAAGGCGCAGATGGCCATGGGCATGACGTTTAACGTCTACCACGACAAACAAGGCGTAGAAAAGATTCTTCACCTGGACATTATCCCAAGAATCATTTCAGCAAAGGAATGGGCACACTTGGACCGTGGTCTGAAGCAGCGCATTGAGGCCCTCAATCTATTTCTGCAAGATATTTACAACGAGGGCAGGATCATCAAAGACAAAATTGTGCCGGAGGATCTAATCTATGGGAGTAAAGATTACTTGCATGCATGTAAGGGATTGACTCCCCCGAAGGGAATATGGTGCCATATCACGGGTACCGACTTGGTGAGGGATCAATCCGGAGATTATTTTATTTTGGAAGATAACCTACGCTGTCCTTCCGGGGTGTCCTACATGTTGGAAAGCCGCGAAATTATCAAGCGAGCCTTTCCCACGTTGTTCAACAGGCTGGGTGTACGTCCTGTTTCCGATTATTCCGCCAAGCTGCTTTCCATGTTACAAAACCTCTCGGATAAAGCCAAGCCTGTAATTGGTGTGTTGACTCCCGGTATTTACAATTCGGCCTATTTTGAGCATTCCTATCTGGCCCAACAGATGGGGGTGGAGCTGGTATCCGGTATGGACTTGGTCGTAAAGGATAAAAAGGTATTTATGCGTACGACCAAGGGTCTGGAGCAAATCGATGTCATCTATCGCCGGATTGACGATGTGTTTATGGATCCTTTGGTCTTTAATCCAGACTCACTGCTAGGTGTCCCAGGCCTGTTTGAGGCGTACAAGGCAGGGAACATCGCACTTGCCAACGCGCCTGGCACCGGTGTGGCTGATGATAAGGCGGTATATGCCTACGTTCCCCGAATTATCAAATATTACCTCGGAGAGGAACCCATTCTGAACAACGTGCCCACTTATCTATGTAGAGAGGAGGCAGACAGAAAGTTTGTATTGGAAAACATCGCTGACCTGGTAGTGAAGGAAACGAATGCTGCCGGAGGCTATGGCATGTTGATTGGTCCGAAGGCCACGACAGAGGAGCACGAGAAGTTCCGGCAGTTGATTCAGGCCAATCCGAAAAACTACATCGCACAGCCCACCCTTTCCCTGTCTACAGTTCCTACCATCATCGAAAATAAGACCATAGAGCCTAGGCATGTGGATTTGAGGCCCTACATTCTGTACGGCAAAGAGATCCAAGTGATTCCCGGTGCCCTCACCCGTGTGGCGCTGAAAAAAGGTTCCTTGGTGGTCAATAGCTCCCAAGGCGGCGGAAGCAAAGATACTTGGGTATTATTTAACGACTAAACCACAACAACATGTTAAGTAGAGTAGCAGATTCGATTTACTGGCTGGGACGGTATCTGGAGAGAGCCGAAAATTATGCCCGGTTTATAGATGTTAATTTTAACCTCATGCTGGACCTACCCGGTGATCTAGAGGAGCAGTGGGAGCCTTTGGTGATGGCCACGGGTGACGATGCCCTATACCGGTCAAAACACGCTGCGTTTAACAAGAAGGAAGTGATGCACTTTCTGGCGTTTGATACCGACAATCCCAATTCGCTCATTTCATCGGTGACTTTTGCTCGGGAGAATGCCCGCATTATTAGGGAGAATCTCAGCAAGGAAACCTGGGAGAAGCTCAATGAGACGTACCATTTTGTGAAACGGGGAGCTGAAAAAAGGGAGTGGATGAAAGAGGATCCACGGGGTTTTTTCGAAAGTGTAAAATGCCAAATCCTCCTTTTGTATGGATTGGCAGACAATACTGTCGCCAGGACCGAAGGATGGTATTTTCGCCAACTGGGTCAGTTTCTCGAACGGGCCGATAAAACTGCCCGGATATTGGATGTGAAATACCACATTCTATTGCCCTCTACCGACGAGGTGGGCACTCCCTTAGATTTTCTCCACTGGATGGCCCTGTTAAAGTCCGTAACTGCATTCAACACCTATCGACGGCTTTACGGAAATATAGACCCGGCCCGTGTGGTAGAGTTTTTGCTACTCAACAAATACTTTCCCCGTTCGGTGTTTTATTGCTTAAAAGAGGCTGAGTCCTGCCTGAAAAAAATCACCGGCTCCAATGGTTCGGGGTATTCCAACAGCTCCGAAAAAGCGATCGGTGAGCTGCGCTCTAGGTTGGAATACGACGATGTCACCGAGATCATTCAGCGTGGCCTGCACGAATACCTCGAGCACCTGTTGGTTAAAACTAATTTCATTTCAGATCGTATCAATGAGAATTTTTTTCAAATAAAGGATACCTTTGCGAATCAAATAAGCACGCAAGGATGACATTTTGCATAGGAATCAAAACCAGGTATGGAATAGTAGGATTGGCAGATACGCGCATAACCTCGGGCAGCGATACGACCACATCCAAAAAGCTGTACACGGTGAATAGAAAGAAACACTCGTTCTTCATCATGACTTCTGGCCTTCGCTCGGTTAGGGATAAGGCGATCACCTATTTTGCCGAACTTATCGAAAAGGAAGACGCCTCCTTTGACAAAATGTACAAAGCAGTCAACGGCTTCGCCGATCAGGTAAAGCGTGTCGCTAAGGAGGACAAGGCTTCTTTGGCTGAATCAGGACTGGCGTTTAACCTGTATTCCATCATCGGCGGCCAATTGGAAGAAGACAAGGAGCCCAAATTATTCATGTTGTATCCAGAGGGCAACTGGATTGAAATACGTCAAGGTACGCCTTTTGTGATTATCGGAAACACGGGGTTTGGAAACCCCGTGTTAAGGCGATCCTTAAAGTTTGACGAGCCCTTGGATTTTGCACTCAAGAGCGCATTCCTCGCCTTCGATGCCACACGGATTTCAGCGAACGATGTGGACTATCCCATAGATACTGTTATCTTGGAGAATGACAGCTACAATATCATCGAAAACCGGTTTGAACAACACGAATTGAACCACATTTCTGAATTCTGGAATAACTGCTTGAAAGAAGCGATCAACCGACTCCCCTCCGAGGGATTGAAAAAGGCCTTTTCCCATGCGGAAATTGAGGATGGGGAATAAAATACGCCACTAAACTATGGACATCCGGATATACCACGAGACGATATACGCATACAGTTCACCGGTGTTCCTGAACCCCCACCAATTGTATTTGAAACCCCTGCAACGGGATTACCTAAGTATCCAGGATTACCGGATAGATGTGTTTCCCGAACCTATGGGGATCAGTGAGCGGTTTAGCTTGGAAGGAAATCCGCACTTTCAGGTCTGGTTTGGGGCACCCACAGCGGAACTTCGGATCATCCTGCACGCCCAGGTAGAGAGCAGGCCCTTTAATCCCTATGCGTTTGTGATGGAGTCTAGGTTTTTGAAAGCAGTAGATTTGGCGAGGGATATTCCCTTTCTTTACGAAGCAGAAGAAAGTCTTCTCCTTGCGCCATACCTCAGCTATACCCATTTCCCCGAGCTGACGGCCTTTGCCAAAGCTCACCTGAGATCAGTAGACCCCTTGCAGTTTATCAGTTTACTGAATGCCTCTCTTTACACAGACTGGGAACACTTGGTCCGACTAGAGGAGAATGTGTGGGACCCGGCATACACATTCGCGAAGAAGCAGGCATCCTGTAGGGACCTGGCTTGGATGATGATGGGCATGCTTCGGAACATGGGCATTGCTGCGCGCTTTGTCAGCGGATACGCTTTCAATCCCGAGCTGGACGAGGGCCATGAATTACATGCTTGGGTGGAAGCCTATCTCCCTGGTGCAGGTTGGGTTGGTTTGGATCCCAACTTGGGATTGCTCGCCGATAATCATTATATCCCACTAGCCACCGGCTACCACCCTTCCCGAACGTTGCCGGTACACGGATCGGTAGGAGGAGACCATTTGGTAGAATCTACCCTTACCAACCGCGTAGAGCTGGTACAAACGGGGCTAAATTAGGGTTTAGCTAAACCTTTTCTGGATTTTTTCGATTATTAAACAGCAAAAGCGTTATTCTATGAACAATCTCGGACCCATTATTTTTATCACTACCGTATTTTTATTTAGTTGTTTTTTAAACTGGTACACCTTTCAAGGCTTTAAGGCTCTCTTCCAAGGATGGGATCATCCGCGCGGGAAACTCCTGATTTTCGGAGCCTATTGGTTCGTGATGGTTGCTATCACGTTGTGGTTTCTGTACACCTTTATCAGGATATCCAGAGAAGGGGAAATTAGCAGAGATTCCCAGCAGGTGCTGAATGTGTTTTTGACCGTAACGGTCACCCAGATTACGACTATTCTTTTTCTTTTTGGCGAGGATATTTGTCGGGTGCTGATGAGTGGCTGGAACTATTTCTGGGGGGAGGCCACGGGTACAGGGGGATACCTACCCGATAGGCGGAAATTTGTCAGTCAAATCGCATTTGCTGTTGCTGCGATTCCCTTTGCCGGTTTCGTATACGGCATCACGCGGGGGAAGTACAATTTCCGGGTTATTCGTCAGGCGGTTTATTTCAAGGACCTTCCCGAGGCCTTTGACGGGTTCACCATCACGCAACTTTCAGATATCCATGCGGGTAGTTTTACGGATTACGATGCCGTTCAGCGTGGCATAGACCTAGCTGTAAAACAGCAGTCTGACCTCTTTGTGTTTACGGGAGACTTGGTAAACCACAAGGCGGAGGAAATTAGTCCGATGGCTGCGGGATTTGCCCAGATCAAAGCCCCCTATGGTCAGTTTTCAATTTTGGGAAATCACGACTACGGAGACTATGTCTCCTGGTCAAGTAAAGAAGAGAAAGCGCGGAATTTTCAACGCCTGAAGGAAATGCACGGAGAGATGGGCTATCGCCTACTGTTGGACGAAAGTGTCGTACTGGAAAAGGATGGGCAACACATCCGCCTGTTAGGTGTGGAAAACTGGGGCGTGGGTTTTCACGCGAAGGGCGACTTGGAAAAAGCGCTGAAAGACTGCGGACAGGAGGAGTTTAAGATACTCCTTTCCCACGATCCTTCCCACTGGGACGAGGAAGTCAAAAACCACCCCAAGCAGGTTCACCTGACGCTGAGTGGCCACACCCACGGCATGCAGTTTGGAATTGAGACTCCCCTGATTCGGTGGAGCCCCGCGCAGTTTCGCTATCCCAACTGGGCGGGACTGGCCGAGTATGCCGGAAAATACCTCTATGTAAACCGCGGTTTTGGTTTTCACGCATTCTCTGGCAGGGTAGGCATCTGGCCTGAAATCACCGTGCTAGAGCTTCGAAAGGGGTAGATGGAGAGGAGGTTTAGATTTTAGATCTATCTTAAATCTAATACTAATTTTCTCCTAGTTATAGCCTCCTGATCTTGATATTTCGGAAATAAACCTGATCTCCGTGGTCGGTAAGCAGGATATGACCACTTTCTAATTCTCCATAATTCAGGTCGTGCTTGAATTTGGTTTCCGCTTTTCGCTTTAAAAAGTCCTTGCTGCCTCTTTTGTAAGAAACCACTTTTACGCCATTGAGCCAATGCTCTACCTTTTTTCCTTTCGCTACTATCTTTCCGCTGTTCCACTGACCGTGGGGATATAGCGTTTTGTTCTTTGGCTTGTACAGGAGGTAGCCAGACGCGGTGGAACTCAAGCCATTCGGATCTTTTTTTATCTCCGGGTGGTTGAAATCGTCGATGATCTGATATTCCGGCCCATTGATCATGGTCGCTCCCGTTTCCTCATTCAGAATGGTGCCTACAAAATACTTGATACCGCTGTTAGCTTTCTCGGTTAGGTTAAACTCAAATACCAGTTCGAAATCGCCGTAGGTGTCCTTGGTGATGATATCCCCTCCTTTTCCCTCCAAATAGAGTATGTCGTCTTTGAATTTCCACGCATGACTGGGGAAAGCCGGGTCTGTTTTTCCGCGCCACTTATCCATGTTGGTTCCATCGAAAAGCACCTCCCACGCTTCTTGGGCTTGGACAGGTACGGCGGTTGACACGTACAAAATTCCTGCTAGGATGTAAAGTAGGGTGTTGGATTGTAATAGGTTGTTCATCTGAAAGTTATTGGTGTTTCAACAATTTAATGTTCCTCCGTTGTTAGGGGAGTCTCTTCGAAATTTACAAGATAATCTAACCGGTTTATGCCGAGTTCCTGCCCGATTGCAGACTTGTACCAGTCGTTTAGTCTGCTGAACGGGCGGGAACCATGCCTAGTTCCTCAGCCAGCCGGTCAAATGCACCCAGAATATGTTGTTCGATGCCTTTTTCCCAGGTACTGGGCAGCCCATAAACCATCTGAGAGGAATAGCCTTCGTATCCACCCTCATCCAAAATGATCTCTGACGGGATGTAGCCCATCACATCGTTGGAATAAGCCATCACGAAGCTGTCTTGCCCATAGGCTGCCTTCAGCTCATTGGCATAGGCCACGGTCACCTCTCCTCCCATGTTGAAAATCCGTTGATCACCGAGCTGCCAGATTTGCAGGGGGTAGGGGTACGAGGACAACGGCGTTTTTCCCATGGTTTGTTCGGTAAGCATGCGCTCCGCCCACCGCTGCATGTATCCCGACTGTTCGTTTGCCATTCGCGTAAGTTCGGCTTTGCTTGGCGGTGCTGCCAGTGCAAGGGGAATCTCCGTATAGGCGGTATGTATCGTTGCTTCCAGTGGTTTCATCTCTTCGTCCAGCACCCGCTCCACTGCGGCGGCTAAGGATTTACCGTATTGTTTGGCTAAGGGAAGGCTGCGGCGGGGGATGGGATTTTGGTCTCCGGACGCCCCTTGAAAGAAAAGAGCAACTGTCCCCGGGTACATTCTTTCCAGCTCAATCTGCGCAAAACCCGGATAGTCTCCCGACCACGAATAGTGATCCAGCACGGTGGGATGGCAGGCATACCCAAACACGATACCCAGCAGGTCTCCTTGTGGACTTTCGATCTTTATCACCGGAACGGCATGGTCATTGGGTCCAGCCAGCTCTATTTGATGCACGATATCTCGTTCCGAGTTATTTCTTCGGTTTACTTGAAAACGGGCCACTCCATTGGCGGAGGATAATCTCGCAGGTTCCATGGCTGCTTTTGCTTCATCGATAAGGGCTACCACTGTAGCTTCCAGCCAGCGGGAATAACTCTTGACCAAGCTGAGCTGCTCTTCATCCAATGGATAAATATCGTAAAGTGCCTCCTCTAAGACAGGGCCCGAATGGGTATGACTTCCGTTAAGGATAATTTGGCTATTTTCCCACCCGTATTTTTCTCGCAGCGCCTGGCGGATGCGGTCTGCCATCTTTTTGGGAAATCCCAAAATGTCTGCCGTTACCAAAACCGATTGCTTGCCGGATTGGTCTTCGAGCACGACTGCTTTGGCCCAGAGATCGTGGTACGTACCTGTGGCGGGCGTGGAACGGGCAGCATATCCCGCCATCCACATGGGTTTATCCGGCGTAATGACGGTCTTGCTAATGCCCGCTTTCCAAATCATCTTGGTTTGTGCAAAACTATGTGTGCCCATAAGCAGTAGGATGAAAATAACTACATGGATTTTATTCATTGGATAATCGGTTGGGTTTTAATGGCCAAATGGGTGTCAATAGGTAATTAGATGCGATTAATGTATCGTCCAATCAATGGCTTGATACAGCAATTGGATAAAAGGTGTTTTCGAAAAGTCCGTGGGGAAACCTAGCGAGGTATAAAAAACCTTGCTTTTCCCAGCACTTCGAATGAATGCCACCGGTTCCTGATGTTGGCCCGAAACACCCGCTAAAAGGATGTCGGTTTTAGGGTCAAGCATTGGGTTTACCAAGTAAATATTTCCCTGACTGATCCATTGGGTTACTGCCAGGTTTTTCACGATCGGATGTCGGCGGTTTTTACGATTCACGGTCACCTTTGTGGGGCTTTCGGCAGGACCATATCCTCGATTTTCATGCCCTAACACCTCTGGGACAAAATCCCACCAGGCCTCGTGCCCTTCTTCCAGGCTTTCGGGAGGGATAGAAAAGGCGTGATTTGCGGTACGAATTCCCAAGATGGGCTTTCCAGCTTTCAGGTGATTTTTGATCATTTCCAACTGTGCCTCGGGCAAGCCTACCCGACGGATAAATACTACGAGCAGATCCGCGTCGGGGATGATTTCGGTATTCGGGAGTTCGTAGCTTTCCCTTGGGCCGTTGCCTAGGAGTACCTGCGTACGATAGCCTCTGTTATCTTCTAATTGTTTGGCAAAGGCGGGGATGGTCCATGTTGCCTCGTAATTGTTCGGATCTTCACTGATAAGAAAGGTAACCAGCTTGCTTCGGTTTCCTACCTTTTCTTTTTCCGATAGATACGGAGGCTGCATACGAACCCGGCCTACTACGTTTAGCTGATAGTCTTTGTAGGTGGTGTAGCGTCCGCTAAGCCAAAGGACCACTTCCTTTTCCTGATCAGCCAGTACGATGGGACGAATGTTATCCGCGTTAGACTGATAGGTCACCGGTATCCACTCCCACTGTAGGTCTGTAGTGCGGATCCCCCGAAAGATCTCGTATCTGCGTTTCCCGTTTACTTCCAGTGGTTTCCCGTTTTTGGGGTCTACGTCCGAGGAGATATAGACGATATCTGCACGCAGCGGATGCAGGCTCACCAATCCAGTATATTCATTCTCGCCTGGATACAGACGGCTGCCCGCATAGGCAATTTCCTGTTCCACCCACCGGCTTCCATCCCAATAGGCGTGGTGATAGCGATGGTCAAAGCCTCCTAACGAGGTATTCCGGGTTTCCCCCCTGGTGATGGGGTCTTTGGTCACCGAAAAAACGATAAAAGGCCGTCCCTGTCCATCCAGCTTGATGTCGCTGGTCCAAGCTACATCGGCACGTGTAGAGGCATCTCCATCATAGACTTTGGTGAAATCGCTCGGTTTGTAGGGACTGTTTGCATTTCGGCTGATGGGGCCCACGTAGGTTCCATCGCTCTGATAGAGGTTCCCGCTTTCGTAATACCCGTGGTAAATGCTGTTATTGTAGTGGCGGGGGTGTTCTTCGGTTGTGATAAAATGAATCCGCTTCTTCCCGTCTGAGGCATACCGCAGGTAAGCCCTTCCGAAATCCTCAAAGAGCCTACCGCCAAACTCCCAACTGCTCCCGTCATTTTGGGAAACCAGGAAATGGGGGTTATTTTGATTCCCACGGTAAAAGTTAAAGGTTTCTCCCGTATCGCTAAGTCGGTACACATTCGAGTAACAGACCCGTCCGTTGGTTGCGACTGTTTGTTCTGGAGTCCAGGAACGAATGTCGCCGGGCTTTTCAGAAATGCGAAAGCGGACCAGTGAATCGATGGAGTGGCCTGCATAAACTGCCAGAAATCTCCCATCCGGGCGCTGCATCAAGGCACTTACGTTGTGATCATCTGCGGGAAGCAACCCCTCCGTAAGCTTGGCGGACTGGGTTTGGTTGGTCTTGAGGTCCCATTCCGTCACGGTATTATCTCCTGTAGACGTCACACCGGAAAAGATCACCCTGTCACCCAAAAGTAACGCACGATCGTCCTGAAACCAACACCAACTACCATCCTCGTGCAGCGTAATGTCTTGACCCTCCAGCAGTGGCGATGGATATTGGAAGGCCATCAGGCCGGTAGTGATACCCCAGTAAATCAGGGTAGAAAAAAGCACAAAATAACGTGGTGTCATGGGTTTAGCATTCGTTTCTTAAGGGGGTAATTGACCTATAAAGATTGTCTCCTACAGGAGGGTAAGTTTACAAAAATTATCCGTGTCATGCGACCAAAGTGTGTTGGGTGGCCTCAGGTGCGGGAAAAAGCCCTTTATAAAAGCTTTAAAGAGGTAGAGGCCTCACTTTTTGGTCACCTTGACATTGGAAAACCAAATGAACTTATCCCCGGATTCGTTCCTGTGGTCCAGCGTCAGGCTGATGCCTTCAAACTCTTGGATATTTTCCCAAGTGACCGCACGTCCATCGGGACCATTTCCCCGTCGAAACACCCATTCCACAATTTGCAGCTCGCTGTTCAGGTATAGATCGTAGGCATCTCCCGGAGTATACCCGTCCGCATCGTTGTAAATGATGGAAAGTTTGGTGCCCTGTATCCCCTGAATGGGAGAACGCTGATCTTCGGTCACCTCGTATCGATAACCCGTATCCCAGGCAAGCTGAAACGGGAACATGAGCCAATACTTGTCGTTGATAAAGCGCTGATCAATCGCATCCAGTTCGGCGGTTTTTTCGGCGATTAGGTAGGTAACCGTGGTATCTGGTCCGGCGTACCCTACTTCACCTTTGATCCTGTCCCAGGCCCAATCGCGGGTCAACACAGTGACGCTATCACGACGTACATTCCAAGTGTAGGAAATCTTCGCTACTTGCTCCAAGTTATCGAAACCGTAGGCTTTGGCTACCTGCATGGGCAGCGTCTGCTCCTCTGCGGGAGGGGCGCATTGTGCCAATAGAAAGGGCACAAGAAGGCATGTAAGTATCTTCTTCATCGGGGTAAATGTGTTATTTTAGTGGTTATGTATTTGGTATAACCAATTTTAGGAAATAGATCAGAAGCTGGCAAGTAACCGTCTACTGGCCTACCATCATTGGTTAGTGTAATTTTGTTTCCAGGTAGGGTATTTCGACTAGTCAGCCACATGGGGATGACCATGCAAGTAATGGTTTCCGAGCAAATCATTGCCAAAATCATTGTTCAGATCCCTCACGACCGTATGCACGTGATTGGCATTATTTTGAACGTTGTCGTACTCTATGAGTAGGGCGGGATTTTGAATCCGGTAGTAATGGGGCTCGCCGATAGCGTTCACGGTACTGCCCGCCCAAGCAAAATGGGTGTTTTCAATACCTGCTGCTCTAAACTTTTCCCATAGGCGGTCACGTACCTGATCGGTGTAGTTGCCCAAGTAAATTCCGATTAGCTCCTCCAGCATGTTTTGCTGGGAAGGGGTGAGCTGTCGGTAACTTAAACCCTCTGGCTGCTGTAGGGACGCCTTTCGGTCGTTGGCCGTTAGAATATCAAAGGGGGCTTTATCGGTGTAGATGGCTACTGCCTTTTGGGAGTCGGTCAGGCTTTCCAGAAAAGCAAAGCCTCTGTTCGTTTCCTGCTGAAGTACCTGCCTGCCGCGGTGTAGGTCCACCTGCACTATACTCGGATTGGAACCAAAGAAGGTAGGAGTGGCGGAAACGACAGTCCCCCGCTTGGAGGAAAAATTCAATGAAATGTGGTGCCCCTCAAATCGCCAACCCCATTCAGCCGATGCGTGGGGGCTCCCAAATACGGAAAAATAATAGTTCTCGGGATCCCGGTAGGTGTCGTTTGGTGGGCGGTTTTCGATGATCCGAAGTACGTTCTCCAGTTCGATGATTGCCTGTGTTTTTTGATGCCCCTGTTGACTAAGGGAAGCTTTTAGCAGTTCTATCCCGGCTTGGGTCTGTCTGTTGTTTAGGTCATGAAAATTCACCCCTTTCCGTTCCCTAGGGATGAAGTGCCAATTGAAGCGTTCCGAATGATCGAAGGGAAAGGTGGCTTTCTGCTGTAAGCCAGGATCCAGTGTTTCCAGAAAAGCCGTAGCTTTTTCGGAAAGGTCCTGGGCCATGATTCTGGGCGCAAAAAAAAGCAGTGAAATGCCGACGAATAAATAGGGGATAACGTTTTTTTGCATGGGATTTACGGTTGTGTATTGTAAGGTCCATGATTTTTCATGGGTTTTGGATTGGGTAAACAAATTTCCTATTCTACCGACAGTAGGATGGGAAATTTAGACCACTTACCTGTTCCGTGTTTGGAGTGGGCATTAGTGGCTTTTATTCCAGTAGATCTTTAAGTTGTTGGTCGCTCTACCGGCAGCAATGATATCCGGTTTCCCGTCTCCATTGAGATCGGCTACCTGCAAGTCCTCGCAGGCCATGCCTCCCTCGTCAATCCAGATCACTTCCCAATCGTTGGTGCCTTTGGGGATGTATAGCTGTACGCCTATTTCACCTGCCTGATTTTTCTCTCTCCATCCAACCACTAGTTGATCCTGTCCCATTTTTAAGAGATCAACAGCTGCTAATCCATGCCCTTGGTTCAATTGATCTGTTAGTACGGTACGCTCTAGATGTTCCTTTTTGAACGGTCCATTGGTAGGGATGTAGGTGGTTAGCAGGTTGCCGTGCAGCGGTTCTATTCCAGCGAGGAATTTTCGGCTATCCTTTCCGGTACCTATCCGCAATTCTCCGAAGGAATGTCCCTCAACCAGCCAAGCTCCGTCACGATGGGCCGTCCAGCGCCCCTCTGTGAACTGAAACGCTTTCACGCCTTCTTTTCCGCCAATGTACACCGCATCGCCGTGCTCGTCTGGAAAAACGTCCAAATTATGGGTGATGTGCATCGAATCGTCAATGACCGTATAAGCCCAAGGTTGGGTAGGGTCTGAGGGAACTTCGTAAGCAATGATATGGACGCCTACGCCCTCGCCGCCTTTATTGCCTCGGCCATGCAACGGGGCCATGATCAGCTGATACCTGTCACCCGCCTTGGCCCAGCGCATACGATGCACCGTGGGTTCGTGGTGCAGCCGCACGGGTGTCCACTTTTGGGTGGGGTCCGCCGGCCTGATCAAGTAATGTACAGAGCCGGATTTGACCGGATCGGTGGTTTCGCCAGGGTTCCACTGTGCCCCTACCGCTACTTCTACCTGCCCATCACCATTTATATCTGCTGCGGCTATGCAGACGTTGTCAGACTCCGTCAGGTTTTCCACCATCACAAAGCGCTTCCAGTCACCGTTTCGGTACCACACAAATTCATTCTTATCTACCAGTAGGATGTCCGGTTTGCCATCTCCGTCCACGTCGCCTATCGCAAGCCCATAGCCAATAGCTACCTTGTCATCCAGTAACTGTGCTTCAAAATGGGGAGTCAGGCTTGGGGAAGGGTCGGCAATTAGCCATTGAAAAAGCATCAAATACCACATGTATCAGGTTATGTTTGGTTTACTGCTAAATATAACCTTTTTTCTGCGGATTTTATAAGGTAGCTACAAATTACCATTTGGCCCGGTATCAAGCGGCCCACCTAGAGCCGCAGACTCCTCGCATTCTTCTGCCAGCAGGTATCAATTTCCCGGCAAATATGGGATTTGATGGACATCCATCTTTCCTAAAAACAACCTAGGCATGCACGATCGGCACCTCGCTTGTGACCGATCTGGACTTTTCCATATACAATTCAGGTAATACGATCAGTACTTCAGCGCCCCGTTCATCCTCGGTCCAGTAAACCATGAAATTAACTTTGGCTTCTTTTACTTCAAAACCGCTTGCGTTCCATTCTGCCATTTTTGCGATAAATCGCTTGGAAAACTTTAACACCCACTGCCCTTGCTTGTTTTTGCATCCCCCTTCGGATACAACGAGTGTGGCCCCACTATGCAAGGAAGTCACCCTCCGCTGCACAAACCGAAAATACCCGAGGTTCAAATCCCGACGTGAAAGGTGCCAGGTCACCCCCTCCGGAGCTTGGTTTTGTTCATGGCTTTTGATTCGGGTGATTCCCTCGGTTTGGATGCGATCCAGGTAGTTTCCGTTGAGGTGGATCGTCAGTGCCTTTTTTGCCCTCGTCATGGCTACATATAGCTGCCGTTTTCTCTCGTCATCTTTTGGTTCGAAATCTTCTAGGAGCAAAAAAACATGGTCAAACTCCCTGCCCTTCGCTTTATGGATGGTAGAGACAAACAACGTCTCACCGTTTGGACTGATAAAGTCTTCTAACTTCGACTCTCGGACGAATACCTCAAAATCAGATTTATACTTCTTCTTGGTATGGGTTCCTTCAAAATCTTGGATCAGGTTGTCGCATATATCATATTTACTGCTATGCCTGTACCTTTCTTTCAGTTTCCTTTTTGCCTGATCCCATACCTCGTTGCTCAGGACAAACACATCCTCGTCCAGCTCCAGCGCATGAAGAAAGAAACGGACCTCTGCGAGGTTGTACATGCTAAAACCATCGTTCGTTTGAATCAATTTAGTGGGTTGACCCTTTTTGGTCAACATACCAGCAATTTGAAAGGCTTGATGATTATTAGGCGTCAGGATGCAGGTAGTTCCCGAAAATTCGGTCGTGAGAATATCCTCCACCATGGGACAAATCAGGTGTTTGTGCTGATACCAAACAATCTTTATGCGTCCGATATCTTGCTGTTGCGCTTGAATCGGGATTTCTTTGAGACGTTCTGATATCGTTCGTACAAACTGATTGCTGAAGGCAACTAGGTTACTCTTGCTTCGGTAGTTGGTAATCAGCTCGTACTTGGTGGCCTTTTTGTCGTCGATCAAACTCAGCATGAATTTAGAATCTGCACCGCGCCACTCGTAGATATTCTGGTCATCGTCTCCCACGGCAATCACTCTCATGTCTTCGTTTTTTTGTATCAGGAGGCTTATCAGCTCGGATTCATCCGTATCCATATCCTGCGCTTCGTCGATGACGAGTACCGTCCGGGTAATTCGGCTGGTCTCTACCTCATTGCGGTGGATCCGCTCAATTGTCTTTCGGATGATATCAGAGGATTTGTCCAATGTGCCAACCTTCCCGAGCAGGTCAAAGCAAAAAGCATGAAAGGTCTGTATGTCTACAAAATTTGCCGCATTTCCGATTAGTTCGATCAGGCGCTTTTTAAACTCCGTGGCGGCAGCTCTCGAAAAGGTCAACATCAAAAGCTGCTCGTGCTTCACATCCTCCATCAAAAGCAGTGCGGCCAATTTGTGCACCAATACCTTCGTTTTACCGCTGCCCGGTCCAGCCGCCACCATGATGTATTTCGAATGCTTGTCATCGATGATTCTGCGCTGAACCTCGGAGAGGGATTCAAAAAGCTGCCTGTATTTTGCCGGGGTAATGTTTCGCTTGATTTCCAGTTCCCGGCTGCCTTTGAAATACTTGTTTATGAAGGAGCGAAAGTTTAACTGAAAGTAATCATCTACAAATTTCAACGCGTCTGCGTAGTCCCCTATCATTTTTTTAGCATATTCTCCCACTATGTGAATCTGCTGCACCCTTTGGTCGTAGTATTGACTCAGTTTTTGGTAATCCTGCTCCTTGTATTGCACCCGGTTGTTTTGCTCAAGCCGGTCTATGGTGAGTTTGTTATAGATCACCAAAAATCCGCCTTCAATCTTTAGCGCTTCGATGCGGGAAAGGTAAAACAGGGTATCTTCGATGTCTTCTAACGTGGTTTCGACCTGAAATAGCTGCATCTGCTTCCCAAAAGCCAGCTGTAGTTCCAAAACGGAAAATCCAACCAACCATTCATGGGTGGATTCTTCGTTGGCATCCGTCGGCCCTCTATGCTTGTCAAAAAGGTAATTGATGATAAAATCAGCTAGGAGGTGTCTTTTTTCGATATTCTTCTTTATTGTTTCCTTTGGCAGGAGGGTCATGGCCACCAACTGATTTTTGGCATAATCTTTACTTTGCCGTTTGATCCAGTTCTTGATTGCCCAAAAGTTGATGATCGTTTTTAGATGCTTCGGGGACACCTCTTGGCATCCCGCCAACTCCGCCTGTTCGTTTAGCGTCTTGATGTGGTAGGACTTTTCTTCTTGGTCAAACACCGTTGCCAGGAAGTTTTCAATCAATCCAAAGCTTTTTGTGATGGCCAAGGAGCGATTTTTGTTATCCTCTCCTTTTATAAAGGCTGTCAAATCCTTCGCGTCGGCAAGGATTTTCTCGTCACGGAGTAGGTTGACGACCGAGATCACATTTCGGATATCAAGCCCCAAGCTATCGGAAATGTAATCGACCCGCGACTCTGCCTCGTCTGTGTCCGACTGCCAACGATTTTTACTGGAAAACAGGTATTTGATGATTCGGGTAGCGACGATCTTTTGATCCTCGCTAAACCGGTGGGAGCGCATGATCCGGTCTATAGCCTCCTGTGCGGTCTTGGATAGGATGCTATTGGCAAAGACTCGGGGCATGTTTTGGTTTCGCTTTACATAGCCTGCATCTTCCAAGGCAGCGATGGCGGTGGTCACCCTGGTTTCGATCTCTCTCAGGTTGTCGTCCCACCCGGCTGCCCGGGCGATTTCCAGTGCCGATTTTTGGACACTGGACTTAAACTTGGTGATAAATTTGATCGCATTCCAGATTTGCTTGATCTCAAGTAAATTGAGTTTGGTCTGATTTAGCAGCAAAAAATGCTTACTCAAATCCTCCTCGTTGAATAACACGTAGCAATCCGCCGTGATGTTTTCGTCCCTCCCGGCTCTTCCGGCCTCCTGTACGTAGTTTTCCAACGAATCTGAAATCTCGTAATGGATGACCATTCCTACGTCCTTTTTATCGACGCCCATCCCAAATGCTGAGGTAGCTACCATGATTTGAACATCTCCTGCGATGAAGGCATTTTGGTTGGCGGTTTTTTCCTGACTGTCCATTTTGCCATGAAACGCCCGCGCATTATAGCCATCTTCGTTTAATCGCTTTGCGAGCGCAGCAGCTCGCCCCGTCCTGGATACATAGATGATTGTGGGGCAATTTTTCTCTTCGATTAAGTCGCGCACGGTGCTGTACTTTTCATCATCCCCTCCGCGCTCGAAAACCCGATAATGCAAATTTGTTCGGGATGCTTTGGATGGAAATATCTCCAGCCGGATACCCAACTTCTGCTTGAAATAGGCACAAATGTCTTCGATCACTTTTTGCTTCGCGGTTGCCGTAAAGCAGGAGACAGGAATGGGCTCTTCGAGGTGCTTGGCTTCCTGAAGGGACTTGATTAAATCTCCGATATACAAATAATCCACTCGAAAGTCCTGACCCCAGGCCGAGAAGCAGTGCGCTTCATCGATGACAAACCGGACCACTTTGCGATCAAGGAGCAATCGCTCGATGGTCTTTGAGCGGAGCGATTCCGGAGATATATACAGTAGGGAGGCGCTACCATCCCGAATCCGCTCGATCGATTTTGCCCGTTCGATGGGGTCGAGGAGGCCATTGATGGTGACAGCCTCGGTAATACCTATTTTTTCCAGATTATCTACCTGATCTTTCATCAGCGACTGCAAGGGCGAAATTACCACGCTGAGGCCCTTCATGCTTTCTCCTGCCATCAACGCAGGAACCTGAAAGGTGATGGATTTGCCGCCCCCTGTCGGAAATACAGCCAACAAGGATTTATTGTCCACGGCCGCTTTCACGGCGTTTTCCTGCAAAGGCTCTCCGGCGTAGGTTCGGTAGACATCAAATCCAAAGAACGTTTTCAGGCCCCGGTGTATGTCCAAGGCTTTGTTGCAATAGCCACAGCCGCTCAAACATGGTTTGGCTCTCAGCAGTGACATGATGTGAGCTACTTTCGGGTAGTTTTTCAATACCCAGGGAGGAGTGATAGAATACCGGTTTTTACAATCAATCAGTGCCAAGCAGTATGCCAAGGCAATCGGGTGATCTTTGATAAGGTACGGTAAAGGTGCCTGTTCGCATATTTCCGATCGGAAGATCTCCCCGATGAGCTCCTCCAAATCTGCCATCGGCCTTGTGAATCCTAGGTACCGGAAAAAAGCTTGGAACTCCCGTTGGTTATGCAGCAATAAAAAAAAGAGCTGTTGCCGTTTTTCCCCTGCCCGCTGAAACGCGGCCACCTCATCGTAGAACAGGTCTTTGGCTTTTATGGCGTCGTTGAGAGGGTTGTTGGTTTCTTCTGTTTGCAGTTTGTCGTCCTTGAGGAGGGCATGGTAGGGTTTTGTAGGAAACAGCAGTGGCGAAAGATATAGGGTATCAATGATGTTTTCAGTGGATATCGCGGCTTGATTGAGCGCTTTTTGGATAAAAGGCAGGTCGTGTGACAGAATATTGTGTCCGCATACGAAGGTGGCTCCGTGCAGGAATCGACTAAAGGATGCTGTGGCATTGGAGTGAAAAGAAACACCGTTGCCCCTTATGGCGCCAATGTCGAGAATTCTCCCACTTTTTGGCTCTATTTCCGTGTCAACAAATGCAATAGCGTCCATCCCGTGCTAAAATAGACAAAAAAGTGAAATTTAGGTCCATAGGAACGGGTTAGTTGATTCTTCCGTGAAATCGAGATTGTGAGATTGAGACTATGAGATTGTTAGATGTGGGATTGTTAGATGTTAGATGTGGGATTTGAGATTGTTGGATTTTGAGATGATTTTACAATGATACCCGTGAGGGAGCTCTAACGATTTTCCGGGGTGTAAGACAGGGATATTCAGCCAGTATAGGCCGAAAAAACTGCCTGCCGTGTCATCCCTTTCCCGCCAAAACCTTACTTCGAGAAAAAAAGGCGGGTGATAAAAATCCCCTGACCGTCATCTGCTCCAGCGTCACTTTCTACGCCGCTCGTGACAAATGTCAGCTTCCACCCATCCGCCAGCATGGCGTTGATCTTCGAGGAGATGATGGCATCGTTGGAGGCGATGTTTTGAAAATTGATACCTGTGGCGCTGAAGAAGTTTAGCAGCTTCGTTTCCTCAATTTCGTCTACTTTAAGATCCGAACGCCTGATTTCACGCTGATTACTCCTTCTACCGTCGGTTCGCTCTGTAGTAAACTCCTCGTAGTCGGCGGTGGCCTGATTATCTACAATTCTTGATCTGCCTATACCCATGGGTACGATGGATTCTACGATAGTAACAATCTTGAACTCCTGCTGTGCGGCAAGGTCTGCTGAAAATCCCAGCAGGGCTACGAGTAAAACGATAAATCTTTGCATTTGGTGATTCGTTGGTACGATGGTTAAAAACTGGTTTAAACGATACGATCCTACTTGTAATAATCAGCCATATCTGGGGCTTTCCCGACGCGTTTAACCTAAGGGTAACGTTGCGCGTCCAATACAATAAAGGAAATTTTTCCGGATAGTCGGTCAATTTTGTTGACGGGTTGAATTTAGTGCATTTTCTGGAATTTTGCATTAGTTTTTAAAAATCTGTTGCGAAGAGAAATCGCGCACCCGATGCACGGAGTAGTCTCCTCGTTTGTCAGGAGATGGTTACAGGGTGGTGTTTTGATCTGAGGCAAAAACCCCTTTCTTTGAAGGATAAAAAAAGACGAAATGAGCATAAAAATTGGCATTATCACCTCCTCCGACCGAGCGGCGGCAAACGTATACGAGGACATCTCCGGCAAGGAAATCATCCGTACACTTACAGAATACCTCCTTTCTCCTTGGGAACCGGTCTATCGGGTGGTCCCCGATGAGCGGGATCAGCTGGAACAAACCCTTATCGAGCTTTGCGACATTGAAGGCTGCTGCCTGGTAGTAACAACCGGGGGTACAGGGCCGGCGCTTCGAGACGTGACCCCGGAAGCTACCGAAGCAGTATGCCAAAAAATGATGCCGGGTTTCGGTGAGCTGATGAGGCAGGTCAGCCTCCAATACGTTTCCACCGCGATCTTGTCCCGACAGACAGCAGGAATCCGAAATCGGAGTTTAATTGTGAACCTTCCCGGAAAACCTACCGCGATACGGCAGTGCTTGGACGCGGTATTTCCCGCCATACCCTATTGTATAGACCTGATCGAAGGCCCTTACCTAGAGGCTAATCCGGAAGTGATCAAGGCTTTCCGCCCGAAGAAATAGCCTTTTACATACCGGAAGGAATTAACGGATCACCGATGTGGAGGGTTGAACCCTCAATGAGCAGCATGTTCTGCCCAAAAAGGACTTTCTCCGCGAATTTCCTGTAAGTTGACAAAGTGCGCAGGGGTTCTTTCCCTTTTTTGCCCGTGTCTTGATCCACAGTGGTCAGTACGCACCTTGCACAGGGTTTGGTTATCTTAAATAAGGCATTGCCTATTCGGATACTAGTCCAGCCATCTTCCACGTAGGGAGTTCCACCTGAAAACACCAGATTGGGCCTAAAGCGGTTCATAGGAACAGGGGTTTTGAGACGGCCATTAAGCTCGTCTAGCGATGCCTGTCCAATGAGCAAGAAAGGCATCGCGTCCGCATAGCTAACTGTTTCTCCGTTTTCGGCGTAGGTTGAATCCACTTTTCGTCGGACTTTTTCAGGCATCATCACCAATTCACAGGGCATTTCCAACCTTTCAGAAAACCATTTTCCTGCTGTTTCTGACACGACCTGACCAGCTACTTGATCATCCCAGATAGTGACTGGGATCATCCGGTCCGTTTCCGGTACGAAGGGAACCAAGTGCGACTGGCTCACGTCCATCTTATGGATAACCCGTAGCCCCTCTGGCCGCAGGCTTACCTCCAAAAGCGCCATGTGCGGATGAGATCGCTGGGAGAGAAAGCGACCCTGCGCATCTACGAGCATCCACCTTCGATCGTGCTGCAGTCCCCGTTCTTCCAATACGGCTGAATCCAAGCGGATGCCCCCTAACGACTTGATGGGATAGATATATATGTCCTGTAGCTTCATAGATGCAAGATATTAAGGAGGTTGGCGGTAAGCAACCAAGGGTGAAAAATCCCCCAACTGGGGGATTTCCTCAGCACACACTGCGCTCTAATTTAGCGCCCTGTATTCTTTTTACAAACGCTAACTTTTACTGACCTTGTATGAGACAATTTGACACAGCTTTATTAAACATCTTGATCGGTTGCCTTTTGCTAATTAGCAATGCCTCCTTTGCTCAATCCAGCAAAACGTTGCCCACAAAGGTCGTAGGATTTAATTTACCCGATGACCAGGCCAGTGGGCTGGTTTACTGTGGGTTTGAAATTACGCCAGAACTGAGTTTGTCTCGGGGAAACGAATTCAGTTCGCTGCACTTGAGAATAAAATGGCAGCCCTCCACCGCCCAAAGCCCAAAGGGAGGCTTTCAATACCGGTACAGGTACAACGGAAAGGAATACACGGACAAGATGATCGGTGCGCAGGCGTTTAACTCCGTCAGAGCAAGCTCTGTTTCCTTTGAGGTGGTGGTGTCCGGTGAATCCCAAATGATTACTACCCAAATGTCCGATATTGGAGGGGTGCTCAGAGATTCGAATGGCCAGATTATCCAATTCTCCAAAGAGGCCTCCATTGAGGGTTTCAATATTCAGGTGATTGGTCTCAAGCGGGTTGGTTTTAGGGGGACGCTAGAGATTATAGATAAGATTAGGGAGTACAACGTAGTTGAACAGACGAAAGCTATAGAGGCTTCGAAGGCTTCATCAAATTCGACAAACTCTTCGACCAACGTGGTTGCCAATTCAAACGGGAGTTCAACTACCAATAATACATATAGCAGTAGCTCAAATCAACATGCACTGAACCAAAACGAAAAGGCACTTAGTGATTTCTCCCGTGAACAACAACAGAAGACGGAGAAGTTTTTTCAGGAAAAGGAAGATTTTAACAGAAGTTTGGCGAGTCAAAATCATCTCTATTCACAAAGTTTTTACGCCTCTCAAATGGCTAGCCAAGCAAAAGATAATTTAGGCCAATTGACAAGTTTTCAAGGGAATTATAGCTCTGCAGAGGAACTGGAGGCGGATTTTAATGCTAAATTCTATGCCATATCTAGGGAAGTTGAAAACCTTAATTATGCAAGAAATGAAGCCTTAAATGCGAATGTCGCCATTGCTTTTCATGGAAGTGATGCATCAGGTCAGGCAGTAGGTGAATTGATTCACTCAATTGGTTCGTTGGTCAATCAAAATAAAGCTGAAAAAGAGAGAAAGCAAGCCATTGAAGCTCTCAGAAGGGAGAGGGAAAAGATGCTTGCAGAGATTGCTGAGAAGAAAAAATCCCTGACGAGGGAAATGAGAAAGGGGATAATCGATCGGTTTACCGAAGGTGGATTGCCAACATCTTCCCATCATATGGGGGCTTCTGTATATTGTTTCGCCTATTTTTTTGATGAATCTAAGATTGGGGACGACTTTCCATCGATTTCAATTACCAACGTTTTTGAAATTCAGAGGTATTCAGATGCTTCTTGGCCACTGAAGAGTTTAGTGATTTCGCAGTTGAAAAAACTGAATTCGGCAAAAGTTACGTTAGTCGGGTATTATTCGTCAGCAGCTGCCGCAGAGGAAATGAGAACGACCTTAATGAATATTGCTAAAAAGGGCGATATGAAAACGGGAACCAGTGTCTTTAAATTAACCGGTAATTCCTCAAATGTTGATTTCTGGGGCAATCAGAAAAATCTACCTATTTCTAAGGAAAAAAATAGGTTTGCAATCTTATCCTACGAGGAAGCAGAAGAAGCCTTTTATAAAAACAACTTCAACCAGACACTTACCAAGCTGGCCGAGGCAGAGAAAATGCTTGGCCAGGTCAATCCAAGAATAATGTACCTACGCATAATGAGCCAATTCAAGCTTTTTGAATCCGGAAGAGGAAGTGGATTTAGTTCCTTGGAGATAATTCGTGAAAATGTCGATACCTATCTTATGGATTACGAAGGCGTTGCTCTTAAGGACCACTACTTGGAAATAAAGCAGATATCCAAGAAGTTGGAATTTTATCCATCAAGTCATGCCGCCTTTGAAAAAAGGAAGCTAGTGGTTGAGTTTGAGAAACAGATTCGGTCTTTTAAAAAGAATGGTGACCAATCTTACAAAAACTATCAAGATTATCTTAAAGCTGATTCGATCGCAAGTTTTATTCTTTTAGAGTATACGCGGTCGGATATTGGAGCAGAAAAATATACAGAGATCTACCAATTGAGTAGAGAACTTAAAGAAAGGTATCGATGGAACAAAGAGTATCACGACAAATTGAATCAGATAAAGGAATGGGAAAGACTTGAGGCTGTGGTTCAATATCGTAAAAGAAAGTACGATAGAACTGTTTATCGTTTAACTTCTGATTCAAAGATAATGATACAAGCTGGATTACTTTCACTTGGCGCTTTGTCGGCTATGATTGGTGGTGGATTAATGTTTGATGAACAGGCTAGTTGGTCAGGAACAGAAGGCAGCTTAGTGAAATTCGGACTTGCAGGTGCATTAATTGGCGGGGGGTGGTTGTATTTTGACTTTAAATCTGTAGACAAAGCTGAAAGTGCATATATAGAAGCTAAATCCAATGCGGACGCAATGAAGAAACAAATCGGACCTTTAGTTGACAAAATGAACGAATCAATAAATGAAAGACCAATAGTGAATCGTAGATGATTGGAGTAAAGGAAGCAAAATCTGTATTTTTGCAGCTTGATGTATCCGTGTGTGTTCTGGGTTTAGAGGAAGAAAACTAAAATAAGGTCCTTTTTCCGAATAGTCAATTCTTCGACTGCACATCGACTCGAATGTTTATACCAATGCCCCAAAACCATTCATACTCATAGACTCCATGCCGTATTGTTCGTGCAATTGTAGGTAATGGTTCAATACCTTTCGAACCTCTACTAAAGTCTCTTCGAGGTAATGCCCGTGATTGTGAGGGTGCCACCATAGGTGGTAAACCTCTCCAAGATGAGCGGCCAAACTCATCTCCTGCATGATCCGCTGCAGCTTCATGTGGTTGATCCAGGGAACTTTTGGTTGGAACGGACGGAAAAATCGGGAGGCAGGTACTTTAAGTGGACCGCTGTCGAAACGCATCTTGTCCAACGGATAGGAAGTTTTGCGTCCAAGCGGAACCATAGAATCTCCCGTTCGGAACAAGCGCTTGGCCAGCTGATTATCATGGGGATCTCTCCAATACCAGTCCTCAGGGTTGGTACGTAAGAAATCGAAGCCTTCCTCTCCGGCGATACGGATGGTTTCCGGACTATATTGGTTGCGGGGAAATACCAGCGAACGCATTTTCAACCCCAGCTTTTCCGTTACAATGCATTTGGCCGCCTGTAGGTCTGCCCTGAAACTCTCATTGCAGGCTCCAGCTTCGCGGGTGTAAAAGTGAGAATGGGTATGGCACCCTATTTCCTGCTTTGGATAGCTGGCTATTCGCTTGGCCAAATCGGGTGCAAAAAGCAGGCTGTCTGGTGTCGTGTTACGTTCGTACCAACGGTAGGCCGAATAGGTTTCAGAATTAAAAAGTGGTTGAATACTAGGGTGATAGGTTCTCCATTCTTCTCGGTTTTCAGCCAGCAGCATACCCACTGTAGCCCAGGTAACGGAAAGGTCAAATTCGGAAAAGAGATCCAATAGGCGGGGTACAGCCTCACGCGCCCTAGCGTAATAAAGTTCTTGGCCCCTGGCGGATACTTTATCAAAGCGGCCCCAGTGCAACTCAAAATCAAGGGATATGACAAAAAAAGACTTCCTCAACGGGTCGGAGAGACATTAATGGGTAAAACAACTGTGTTCAATCAAATGTAGGGCGCTTTTTCGAAAATACGATACAATGCCAACAAAGAAATCCGATAAAAGGCATAAAAATACTTTTCATACGCACTAAAATACCAAAGTTGTTTAAAGTATAGGAGTACACAAGGAGTACGCAGCCTGTTAGCACCAAGCCTGTTACCAGAAAGTGGGGAAGCCGCAAGCTAGGTCGATTCCAAGAATAAAGCAAAGCGGCCATCGTGCAGGAGATTAACAGGAGCATATTTTCAATAGCGGCAGCCCACTGCCAAATGCCCTGTGCCTCCCAGGGTAGTGGTCGGAAAAGGACCGTCCAAATGCGCGCAGCCAACCCATATTCCTGCATAGGAATATAGCTTTTGGCCCCATGGCTTTCCAAGAACTGCTGCTGACTAGAAAGAAAATCGAGGACAGCATCCATGCTTAAGCTGCTCAGGTGGGTTTGTCGAAGTAGGATCACAAATGCAACGGTGGCCCCCAGCACAAGACCCGACCATAGGGTCCAGCGATAGCAGGAAGATTGAACTTTAGGTTCGATGATAAGCTGCGCCGATGCAATCAATAGCAGTAGAGCGCCGTGAATGGGACGGGTCATCAGCGTCAGGAATAGTCCCAGTAGCGCCCAATACCCTTTCGTCAGCGGGGCCATAAGGCCCTTCAGTACCCAAATGGTTCCGATCCACAACACGGCTTCTTTACCTATTCCGGCGGTCCAGAAGTGGACTCCGGGCAAAAACAGGGCGAGAACCCAGGAATTCTCCCAGATACGGCCCTCTTTCCACCCCCAATGTGCCAGCGCCAAGCGAAGAAGTTCCGCAAATCCTAGAAATCCCACCAGGCTGTAAATTAGATTTCCAACAAAGTACGGCAGCCCCCATTGCTGGGCAGGGAAGTAATTTAACCACTGCATGAAAAAATTACCGTATTCAAAGTAGTCCATCCATTGCGAAGCCGGTCGGTAGTTCACAATGGTAAACTCCCAATAGGCCCTTGAATCCCCCCCGTGCACCATCAGGTACTGGTGAAAAACCATCGTAAAGAACAGGTGGTAGAGCAGTAGAAAAATGAACAGGCGGGCAGGTATAGCGGGCATGATAGGTGATCCTAGAGTTGGCGCTTAATATAAGGCATAATGGCGGAAATCGGATACTTGCCTTTTGCTATTTGAAAATGAGGCCTGTCAAACGGCAGATAAAATGACCGAAATTGGGCAAAAAACCCGCCGGTATCGCTTCGACAATATTATATAAATGAAACCTTCAGTGGATAGGGGATATCTAGTATTGGCTTCTCGAGGTCTGATGGTTACGTTGTCTGTCTCGTCGTGAAAAGTTGGCATCCTGATAAACTGGGACAAGTTTTGGCCAAATAGTAATAACTTACAGACTTAAAAAAAAACTCCGCGAGGGAGTTTCCATATATCCGGAATTCCCCCGCGGAGTTTACTAAACCTAAAGTGCAAATTAAATCAGCCGCTTACCGCTACTGCTGTGCTCCAGTCTACCCATCCTCCTGCGTAGTTTTGCACGTTGTCAAATCCGTGCGCGCGCAGGATGGAGTAGGCGATCGCCGACCTTCCGCCACTCTGACAGTGAATGATCACCGGCTGGTCCTTACTTACTTTATCCAAGTTGTCGGGTAGTTTACCTACGAAGAGGTTATCTGATCCGTCTATGTGGCCTTTTTTGTACTCGGCCACACCGCGAACATCTACCACCTGTACGTCACCTTCTTCCAGTTTTGCTTCCACGGTTTCCCTTGTAATGGGCTGATAACTCTCCAAGTTGCCTGCCTCGAACTCTATCAATTGAGCCGGGGTGATGTATCCCTGGATATTGTCCATACCGATACGCATCAGCTTTCGGGTTAGGTCCTCTATCTCCTTTTCCTCGGCCACCAGTACAAAATAGGATTCGTAATCCATGTACCAGCCCATCCAGGTGGAAAAGGAGTTGTTGTTCGTGATATTATAGGCACCAGGTAAAAATCCTTCGGAAAATTGCTCTGGGGTACGCGTGTCAATGATGCGCAAACCGGATGTTTTGGCTTCTTGATAGGCCGCCTCAGAAAGGTTTTTGACCTTAGGTACCTCTGTGAGGAGTTTGCGGTCCACCTTATTGAGCTTCTTCATCATGGCAAAATACTTCGGTGGTTCCGGCTGATCGGCCAACAGTTCCTTGGCAAAGGCCGTTTTGTCGTTAAGCATTTGCAAGGCCCAGTTTCTGATTTTTTCGTATCCCACGGTGGTCATAGGGACCGCACCTAGCGCTTTGCCACAGGCAGAACCGGCACCGTGACCCGGCCAAACTTGGATATAATCCCCAAGTTGAACGAATTCGTTCAGTGAGTCGAACATCTGAGCTGCTCCTACATCTTGGGTGCCTTTGAGCCCTGCGGCTTGCTCTAACAAATCAGGCCTTCCCACGTCTCCTACAAACACAAAGTCACCGGTAAACAGCATGACAGGCTCGTGCGATGCAGGTTTGTCTGTTAGTAAGAAGCTTACATGTTCTGGAGTATGGCCAGGTGTATGCAATACTTCGAAGTTCAGATTGCCCAGTTTGATGTTGTCACCGTGTTTGATCTTGTTATGCGGAAATGCGTATTTCCAGTTTTCGTCTCCTTCGTCAGAAAGGTACAGCTCCGCGCCGGTCAGTGCAGCCAATTCTCTTGATCCGCTGAGGAAATCTGCATGAATGTGGGTTTCCAGGATGTGGGTGATCTTCATGTTGTTTGCCTTGGCAATTTGAAGGTAGGTATCCACATCTCTCTTTGGATCCACTACAGCGGCCACACCACCTGCTTGACATCCGATTACATAACTGGCCTGCGCCAAACTTTTGTCGTATACTAATTCGAAGAACATCTTTTTCTGTTTTAAATTTGGTTCGTTAATTGTTTCAATCCGGGAATATGCCCCTTTCGAAGATTATGCTCCCGTATCTTACTTTATGGACACAAATTTGGTACCTTTTGGGAGCAAATTCAGTGACAAAAATTACTAAAGGCCCCGATGTCGGGAAAAAATCATGAAATTGAGCCTACCTACCGGACAGGCATCTCGATAAACCGAGATAAGTTATGACCGCTGAAAAACAAGTATAGACACATGAAATCGAGCACGACGCAAGCGACATACGTAGGGAAGATTATAATTCGTGCGAGATTCCATGTGACCTTTGAAAAATCAATTATAGACACATGAATAAAACCCTGATTTTTGTGCTTTTTGGGACCTACTTTGCACTGCTGGTTTCCGCGCAGGCGCAGGTAGCCGGGCATCCGCATGCCAAAGTATTTGCGGTGGGAGAGGGGCGTGAAATCACCTTGGATCAAATCGTCGACAGGTTGATAGGGGCTAATGTGGTCTTTTTTGGAGAGGAACACAACGATAGCATAGCCCATGCCCTGCAGTACCAGGTATATAAGGCGCTTATACAGCGGTTGGGCAGGGTTACCCTCAGCATGGAAATGTTTGAGCGGGACGCCCAACTGGTAGTCGATGAGTACCTGCAAGGGCATATAACGGAAGCGAAGCTACAGGAGGAGGGTAAGGCATGGGGGAACTACTCAGACTATGCTCCTTTGGTGGACTTGGCCATGGAGTCTGGACAGCAGGTGATCGCAGCCAATGTCCCTACTCGCTACGCTAATCTAGTGGCGAGAAGGGGCTTGGCGGCATTGGAAGCATTGCCGAGAGCATCCCGTCCATGGATGGCAAAACTTCCGATCGATACACAGCGTCCCGTATATCAGCGTAAATTTGACGAAGCCATGGGCGGTCATGGCCATGGAATGGGGCCATCCGTCTTTCATGCTCAGCTGCTTCGGGATGCGACCATGGCAGAGAGCATTTGGCGTACGTGGAAAAAGGACCGGAGAACGCCAATCTTTCACCTAAATGGCCGCTTTCATAGCGACTACTTCCTGGGAACCGTGGAAGAACTGCGTCGTCTAAACAATCGGATCGAGGTGGTGACCATCAGTTGTTTCTCTTCGGATGATTTTGAAAACCCCGACTGGGCACCCTATGGGGAGCTTGCGGATTTGATCATCCTGACAGATCCGGCGGTTTTGGATTGACGTGACAAAGGAGGGAACCGACTCTGCCAACCAGAAAAGCTAATAAATCGCTTTTATCAAGGGCTATTGGATGTGTCTGTTCTATTTCCGCCATTCGAGCCAACTTGTTCTGAATTTTTATTTTTTGCTCAACAAAAAAGTTCTTTGTCAATGTGGTAGATTTTGCTGGTTCTAATCCCCACATCTCTTGTTTGTCCTTAAATGCATGGTCCCAAAATTCTGTCATTGTTACGTTGTGTCATGTTACAATGCCCGCTAACGGGATTCAGCTGGCGGACAAGTTGGTAAAGCCTGTTAGTCCCGCTAAGGCGGGAATTCCACTTCGCTCCAATAAGTCCCCTGTTTTTCACAGGGGTGGTTTGCCGTGAGAGGACCGAGCGTAAAGAAAACTTTCTGTGAAAGTTATTAGCGAGGGGCCGGGCAGTGTGTGGCAGCATACTGACGTCCAAGAGTGGGAAACCACCAAGTACCTGTAAGGTAGATCCAGTGGATATTGGGGGAAGGAATATGTCCTTACATGGAGGACTGAGCGTGAAGAAAATATACGGTGGATATTTTTAGCGAAGGGCCGGCCTGTAGGGTGGGTTGAAATAGATTCGGTTTCTATGTGGCAACAGTAGGTCATGGTAACTGGAGAAACGAGCGGGGACTGCGGAAACCATATTCCTGACGCGGGAAGGAGGAGACCCGTATCCCGATAGCTATCAGGAGTGGTGTGAGAGGCGCACTTCGTCAACTTAACGGTTGGCGAGCCCGTCTCGATGATTCCTGGTAATTATTTCCATTCCCATTTTTCATCCGTGTCGTATTTAATTTTCAAATGGTCAGCAAGTTCTTTTAGTTTTGCTTTCACTTTGTCAAAATCAGTTATCTTGTCTTTTGGTAAAATAAATGATTGTCCGCCTTTTAGCCTAACAAAAATTGTTGAAGGGATTTCGCATATTTCTTCTAATTCAGTTGTCAAAACTTTACTCTGACTTCCGTTGTCTTTTGCTAAGATATATTCATTGTTAAATTCCAAAGTTGCGGTTCGTCCAAGTCTGTCTTTGTAATTTTCTTTTATAAACCCCTTATAGTGTTTGATGTAGTGTCGTCTTTCCCAAATGGGGTAAATAAGAAACCAAAGAAGTCCGATAATGAAAAATATAATTGCCAATAAAACTTTGTCTTGATAGAGAAATAAAAGTCCAAAAGCAATGTATATTAATGGCAATATCACTTTGTTTCTTTGCCTTTTCTTTTTTATGCGGTCAGATTTTGACGCAACAAAAAGTTGATGTGTCAAAAAGTCGTTTTCGTCAATTTTATAGTCTATCGTCATTGTCGTTTATTATTGGGCATAACGTCTCGCGCGTAACATTAGTGGCGACTTAATATGCACTTTTTTTTCGGTTAAACTTTAAGTTGCTAAAAATACACAAAACACACGTTTCAGCACAAATCTCGCCATTTTTGTTATGCGCTGTGTGTGCCCAGCATGGGCATCTGGTATCGAAGATACCAAAGTATTCCAGAGGGTGAAAGTCTCCGCCGGCTGGCGGACAAGTTGGTGAAGCCTGTTAGCCCCGCTAAGGCGGGATTTCCACTTCGTTCCAGCCAGTCTCCTGTATTTCACAGGGCTGGTGGTCTTGCCGTGAGAGGACCTAGCGTATAGAAATAATCCGCTTCGGCGGATTATTTTAGCATGGGGCCAGGCCGCGGGGAGGACGAGCCCCGTATCCCCATAGCTATCCCGAGCGGTTTTAGAGCTCCATCCTGAGCTATTTAGCTCAGGTAGGGCCTCGATTGTCTGCAGTTTTTATAATTTATATTATTATGTAAATAATAATATATTTGATATAAATGAAATACAAACCCGTAAAATTTATTTGAATATATTGGTTTGTCAAATTGCACACAAAACCCGGCTGTATGTGGTCGGCCGGGGCTTTTCTGCCAATTACGAGATTTTCAGGCCAAGTGCGGCTGACTTGGGAGTACGAAGCACTCTATCTGCTATGGAGCCTTGGCTGCCGTATACAGCTTTCTTAGTGGTTTGCTATTATTAACTTCAAATAACTCTCCGGAGTCATAACCCCTAATGCACTGTTTTTAAAATCCTTAGTATTACGAGTGACTATTACATCGATGTCTCCGATTATTTCAGCGGAATAGTTCTGTAAAGCATCTTCAAAGTCTTTAAATGGTGAATTCAGAGCCCGCAATATTGTTTCTTTATCAGTGGTCAACACCTCAGTTATGGAGATTAACTGATTTAATTTATCAGTCACTTTTTCGTGCTTCGCAGTTTGTCTCAACAAATAGTATACATTGCTAATAATCATTGACGTAATATGGCCTGTAATTTTTTTAGATTCGCAAAGGGCTAATACTTTCGCTGCATTGTCTGAAAAGGGTTTTCTGTCGAAAAAGAAATCCAGAATAACGTCAGTGTCAATCAATATTCTTTTCATTCTTACAGGTATTTTTCAGCAAGTCTTTTTGAGAGTTCCGATTTATAATCAAAGTTTCGGGGTTCTTTAAATGTCCCCTTTAAAGATTTCACGATGGGAGTCAGTTCAACTTCCTTGGATTGTTCTTCTTTCGTAATGATTTTTAGGTAATTCTCTATTATGTTAGAAAGACTTTTGCCTTTTCCTGATGCGTACTTTTTAGCTTTTTCAATTACCGATTGCTCTATTGTAAGTGTCAGTTTAGTATTCATTTTACACTCCTCCTATTTTAAGTTCTTGTACGTGTAAAATTAAATCAAATTTATAGCACGTGCAAACAAAGTAGATTTCATACGTAGTTTTTTTTTGCCTGCCACTAACGGTCCGCGGCTAAGAAACGTGGTGCATTTCGAAGCGATTACCTTGCTGTTAGAACAAAGGTTTGCTCGGGGAACAAATCTTTCGGATACCATTGACCGCCCCATGTTTTCTTAGTTGCTGTGTGTGCCCGGCATGGGCATCTGGTATCGAAGATACCAAAGTATTCCAGAGGGTGAAAGTCTCCGCCGGCTGGCGGACAAGTTGGTGAAGCCTGTTAGCCCCGCTAGGGCGGGATTTCCACTTCGTTCCAACAAGTCAGTCGGGAGACCGAACATCAAGCGACACGAAAATTCGATACGGAGTGCCGATAGCTATCGGCATAGCCTTATCTTAAAAGTAGCGGAAAGGGATAGTCGGTGAAAAGAGCGGCTATTCTATGGTTGATGAACTGGGACTGAGCGTTAAGAAATAATCCGCCGAGGCGGATCATTTTAGCGAGGGGCCGGGCTGCGGGGAGGACGAGACCCGTATCCCGAGCTATCGGGAGTGGTTTGAGAGCCTCAACCAGAGCTATTTAGCTCAGGTCGGGCTACTCGATTGTGCTTTCGTTTTTCCTTTATCATAATAGAGCATGCAGGTAGTTTGCTGAATCAATCAGTCCATTTTTCCGAAATCGATCTAATATCTCAAATTCATCCAGATTGGGATTGGTTCTATTCAATACCAATGCTCTGAAAGCTTCTAATGCAAGGTCATTATTTAGGTCAATGGTATCTGTTATAAAGTCATCGGCTGTTTTTGCTGTTAAACCGAAGCTTGCTAAATATGCTGGTGGAAAATCCTTCAGGTTGTTTGTTACTATGATATTTGCATTCGTTTTAATTGCAGCAGCCAATACATGCCTATCTTTTTCGTCAGGCAATTCTAAAGAGTTAACAAGTGATTCATAATTATCAACCAACGCATCTGGAAATGCACGCAAGGCTTTGTCCAATCTTTTTTTTATCTCTTCTTCAGAAATACCCTTACGTTTCATCACGTTTTCCCATTCTATAAAAATTTGTTTACTCCATTTGGGAGTGAAAAGATCATATGAGGCAAACCAAAACAGAAGGTCTCTGATATCAATCGGGTAAATCACATTGGTATCAAGAACGCATGTAAATCTGACACTATGAATCATACAAACCTGATTCTTCGTCTGACTTCATGATTTCTATGAGCAATTTGCGCTGCTCTTCTTTCATTTTTCTTTTATAATTGATGATATCCTGATATTTGATTCTTCTGTGTTTACCAACTTTTGTAAAGCTGATTTCCCCGTTTTCAAGCAATTTCACCAAATGTGGCCTTGAGCATCCTATAAGTTCCGCTGCTGCTTGAGTAGTTATTTCAGTAGCAATAGGAACTATAGATACAGGTTTACCATTACTGGTCTCTTTTAGAATTTTGGCTAGAAGTTGCAATGCTTTCAAAGGAATTTTAATCCTATCATTGGTCTCTTCGATTTCAATTTCAGGGTATTCAGAATGAATTTGATCTAATGCAGCAGCTAAAGCATCATAGGATAACATGGCTGCCTTTTGTTCTTCTTTAGAAGGTCTTTCTATATTCTCAATGTTGTTCATATTAATCTGCTTTGTTACAGCAAACATACGAAACATTCAAAAGAATGTTCGTTTATTTCGATTATTTAAATGAAGCACAACTACTGGCTAACCGCAACCCCTTGCGGTTAGCTGTCCTATGTACCCAGTGGTTTAGACTTCTAAATTTAATGAAATTCCGATTATAGGCAACTAGCTTTTTCATTTCAATACCTGTTAGCTCTTAGGTATCGCCGCAACCGATCCAGGATGGCGACGGGCAATAGGGTATATCGGTCTTTTTTGCCTTTTGCCTGCCGTATACGGATCATTTTGCGGTCAACTTCTATATCGCTGGTCTTCAGGTTGAGTACTTCTCCTATGCGCAGTCCGCCGCCGTACAGCAGCATCAGGACAAGGTCAACGTGGTCACCTGGCAGACGTATATGAACCGCAACTTAAAGCGCCAAAACATCGATCCACCCGGAGAAGGCACCTAGCCCCACTTCCTGCCTACAAGCTTCTGATCACCTCGTGCAGTATCCGGGTCATCACCGGTTCGGCGGCCTTTGCCGCATCGATCACATCGGCCAACGCAATCTTTTTGATCTTGCCGGGCACCCCCAGGTCGGTGATGGCCGAGATCCCAAAGACCGGGATATCCATGTGCCGGGCCACGATCACCTCGGGCACCGTACTCATACCCACAGCATCTGCACCGATGGCACGGAGGTATTTGTATTCGGCAGGCGTCTCCAGCGTGGGGCCGGTCACTCCAGCATATACGCCGCTATGCAGCGTCAGTCCGTTTCGCTGCGCATAGTCCATCGCAACTTCCACCAGGTCCCTGGCATAGGGTTCGCTCATGTCGGGAAAGCGGGGACCCATGCTGTCGAGGTTTTTGCCGATCAGAGGATTTTCCGGAAAAAGGTTGATATGATCGTCGATGACCATGCAATCGCCGACCTGATAGGTGGGGTTTAGCCCACCGGAGGCATTGGAGATCAGCAGGTGTTTGATGCCCATTTGTTTCATCACCCGCACCGGAAAAGTCACCTCCTTCATGGTGTAACCCTCGTAATAGTGAAACCGCCCCTTCATTACCACTACAGGCTTTCCCTGGATTTTGCCAAATACCAGCTTCCCGGCGTGGGATTCTACCGTGGATACCGGAAAATTCGGGATGTCCTTGTAGTTTACCTCACAGTCCAGCTCCAGGTCGTCCATTAAGCTGCCCAGCCCAGTACCCAGGACGATGCCTATGCGGGGAGAGGATTCAAAACAGTCGCTGAGGTACTGAAAGGCTTCACCGATTTTCTGTATATGGGTTTGGGCAACTTGGTTGGTAGGCATGCGTCGAATAATTTAGGTGTAAAAAAGGTAAAAATAGGCTTTCCGGCGGATCTATTCCTCCGGTTTAGATAATTTATTCGCTTTTTAAAGAAACTTTACCCCTCGGTTGGTTGTAGTATTGAAGTTATAAAAGAATCCCCCAAGCACTCATGATAAAAATAATCGTTGGCACCAACCGCCAGCCCTCCATATCCGAACAGGTCGCTAATCAATACCAGGAACTGCTGCTGGGTTTGGGGCAATCCTCCGAGATCATCAGTCTCAGTGATCTGCCGGATGATTTTGTGTTTTCGGCGCTTTACGAAAACAATGGAAAAAACGCCGCCTTCAACAAGGTCCACGATCAAGTAAAGGCCGGTAGCAAATACGTGTTTATCGTACCGGAGTACAACCACTCCTTTCCCGGTATCCTGAAAGCCTTTATCGATGGCATGACCTACCCGAACAGTTTTCGGCATAAGAAGTGTGCACTGGTGGGGATTTCCTCAGGCGTCGGCGGTGGCAGTATAGCCATGAGCCACCTGACCGACGTTTTTCATTACCTGGGAATGCATGTGCTCGCCTTTAAGCCAAGATTGGCAAAGATCGAGGAAAACATGTCAGGCAATCTGCTCACCAACAGATTGTACCTTGACTTATTGCGAGAACAGGCAGAACTATTGATTGCTTTTTAGTCCACGTTATCGTGTAAAAAGCGGTTGTTGCTGATAATCTCGTTGTCGTCGTTTAGATTGAATTTGGAAAGGTTCCGCTCGGAACTGTGTCCTACTTCTTGCAATTGCACATTCTTGCGCAGGTAAGCAGGCACTTCCAGCTTCTCCTTAAATTCTTCTGGCGACTGATCTACGGAGCGCTTTTGCTTCAGTCGCTCAAACTTCTCGTATACCCTTTTGACGGCGGATTCCCGCATCTCGTTGTAATACGTCAGGTGCGGGTTGGTTTCGGCTTCCTGCTTTGGCTTGGGCGGCACGATTTCGTTGTCTGCCTTGTCAAATAGCGTGAGCACCTTTTTTGGTTCAGGTGTGGGAACAGTTTTTTCGAAGATAAACTCCTCGTCCCGATCTACTTTATCGTTCAGGTTATGGACGATAGGTGGCTCCGCTGATGCTTTAGGCTCCGGCTGGGGTTTTTCTTCCACCTTGGGTTGCTCCGGCTGTATGGGGGTGGGGGTCACAAACGAAAACTGCTGACCTGTGTGAGCACCTACTTCATCCACCTTAGAAGTTTTTCCGGACTCCAGGTCGATGACTTTTTTTGAGTCATCAGCCTTTTGGCCCATGATCTGATGCTTCTCGGTGATGGATTCGGGTTCAAAACCGGTCGCGATTACGGTCACGCGGATAGCTTTTTTCAGGTCTGAATCAATTCCCTGTCCGAAGATTACCTCTGCGTTGTCACCGGCTTTGCTGGTGATGAATTCGGTGATATCGCTCAGTTCGTCCATGGAGAGTTCTTCCTCCTCGCCGGACATGATGGAGAGCAGTACTTTTTGTGCGCCCCGAATGTCCACATTGTTGAGCAGGGGAGAGGATATGGCCTTCTCCGCGGCCTTGATCGAACGGTCCTCGCCTTCCTCCGTTGCGGAGCCCATTACGGCTGCTCCGGCGTCTTTCATGACGGTCTTGACGTCTTCGAAATCTACGTTTACGTCCTGGTGGATGGTGATGATCTCGGCGATGGATTTGGCTGCAGTGGTCAGGATATTATCCGCTTTGCCAAAGGCTTGCCGAATGGGCAGGTTGCCGTAGATCTCCCGCAGCTTGTCGTTTAGGATGACCAGTACGGTATCGCAGTTTTCGCGCAGGGTTTCTATCCCGATCTGGGCTGAGGACATTTTCTTCCTGCCTTCAAATACAAAGGGCGCCGTAACGATGCCTACGGTCAGGATATCCATGTCCTTGGCGATTTTGGCGATCACTGGCGCTGCACCCGTGCCGGTGCCTCCGCCCATCCCGGCAGTGATGAAGATCATCTTGGTATTGTCGGAGAGCAGCTCGCGGATTTCCTCCTTGCTTTCCATGGCGGCGTGTTTTCCCTTTTCGGGATTTGCTCCCGCACCCAACCCCTCGGTCAGGTGGGTGCCGATTTGTATCTTCAGGGGTACAGGGCTGCTTTTAAGCGCTTGTGCGTCCGTGTTGACGACCACAAACTCCACGTCTTTAATTCCCTGGTTGTACATGTGGTTTACGGCGTTGGAGCCGCCTCCACCCACTCCGATCACCTTGATGATGGACTTGTGGTTTTTGGGGATGTCAAATTGATAGTCTTTCATAATTTCTGACGTTTTCCTCGTTGTATGGTGAACGATGTATTGGCTACTAGTTTGCGTAAATGGAAAATGCGCTGGCTAACCGGACTGGGATCAGTAGCCCGGGGTTTCATCTCCTAAATCATCGGTGATGAAGTTTTTCAGTTTCTTGGTAATGCTGCTGAAAATGTCCTTGGATCCGTTTTCCGCACGACCGATTTTGTTTTTGCCATTTTGGGGTACTTGACTGTGGAGTTCCTTGGCCCGGTAGGTTTCTTCCCGGTCGTCCAGAGCCTTGAAGCCCGCAAGTACCAGCCCTACGGTGGTGGCGTACATGGGGCTTTTGATTTCTTCCACCTTGGACTTGCCCAAGTGTTCGTTGGGATAGCCAATGCGGGTATCTAACCCGGTGACATATTCAAAGAGCTGCGAAGCACCGTTTAGCAGGGATCCGCCGCCGGTAAGCACGATGCCACCCGCTAGCTTCTTGTAGGTGCCACTGGCCACGATCTCGGACTGCACCATCTCAATGATTTCTTCCATCCTGGCCTGAATGATGGAGGCCAAGTTCTTAACGGAGATTTCCTTGGGCGGTCTGTTTCTGAGCCCCGGTATGGAAACGATCTCGTTGGGGTTGGCCCGTTCGGCCAGGGCCTTGCCAAATTTGGTTTTCAGCAGCTCGGCCTGATTCTGCATCACCATGCACCCCTCTTTGATGTCGGTGGTGATGATATTGCCCCCGAAAGGGATCACCGCGGTGTGGCGGATGATGTTTTCGTGAAAGATGGCCACGTCGGTAGTGCCACCGCCTATATCTACCAGACACACACCGGCTTCTTTGTCTTCCTCGCTCAATACAGAAAGGGAACTGGCCAATGGCTCCAGGATCAGGTCCTTGGAGATCAGGTCGGCGCGCTTGACGCACTTGTTGATGTTGTGGATAGCCGAGCTTTGCGCAGTGATGATGTGAAAGTCGGCTTCCAGCCTTACTCCAGACATGCCCACGGGGTCCTTTACCCCGTCTTCGTAATCCACGGTATAGTCTTGGGGCATTACGTGGATGATCTTGTTGCCGGGAGGTACGATGATATTTTCCATGTCGTTTGCCAGGCGGCGTACGTCTTCCACGGTGATCTCGTCGTCCTGACTGTTGCGGATGATCACCCCGTGATGTACCGAACTACGGATATGCTGTCCCGCGATGCCTACGATCACCTCTCCGATGTCCACGTTGGACATCTCGGAGGCTTCGTTTACGGCCTTTTGGATGGCGTTGATGGTCTTGTCGATGTTGGTTACGATTCCCCGGGTTACGCCCTCCGACACGGCTTTGCCCATGCCGAGCACTTCCAGTTTTCCGTATTCGTTTTTGCGCCCGATAACTGCGCAGATTTTAGTGGTGCCGATGTCCAAGCCCACGACTAGTTTTTCATTTTCCATAGCGCTTTGTTTATTCACAAATGATCTGATCCTTATATTTCACATTGACCCGCTCGTAGGCATTCCAGCCCTTTTGCGGCACGATCTCGGTATAGTAAATACCGATTTTTTTAAATTTTTCTGCGATCTGTTCCGGTTTTCCGAATTCGATGACTTGCTTGCCTACCTGCTGCTGTAGTAGCACGTCGCCGTTGGCCAGAAGCTCCATTCCGCTGATTTGTGCCTGCCACATTTTATCGTCGTGGATGTAGTGGATCAGCTCCAGTAAGGCCTCCTGTTCGGGAGTCAGCGCCCCTTGTTCGAGGATACGCTCAGCCCCTCGGCCTTCCAGGGTGATCACCCTGGGGGTGAAGTTGTTGGAAGTGGGCAGGATTTTGCCTTCGGTGCTGATGTAGGCATCGGGAGCCATAGGGCGAACGATGCGCGCCAAGGGAATATGTTGGGCTACCTTCACCATGATCTTTCCTTTCAAGTCAGCAAATACGGCCGCATCCTTCACAAAGGGATGACTCTCCACTTTTTTCTCCAGCTCGTAGAGGGAGATATCGCTCAGCGCTGCACCCGGTCGCAGCTGCGCAAATTCGTTTTCCAGCATGCGCAGGATTTCCTTTTCCTCCACAAAGTAGAGTTCGCTGACGCCCTCCACATATACTTCGATGCCTTCGAAGGTCTTATGGCCCCCCCGGAACTCCACAAAGCCGATGTAAAGGGTCAGGACCAAGCCCAACGAGGCAAAAACTACCCATCGCTTAAGTTTCCAGTTTCTACCTTTTTCCATCGCTCAGCCAGTTAAATATCGAATGTACCAATCGGTCTATGTCTCCTGCCCCGATGGTTACTAGTACTTCGGGTTTTGCCTCCTGCAGGTAGGGGATTAGTTCTTCCTTGCTCTTTAGACTCTTTTCAGCGGACTGAATAGCGGGTAACAGCATGGAGGAGGTTACGCCTGGAATGGGAAGTTCCCGCGCTGGGTAAATGTCCAGCAGGATGACTTCATCGGCCAGGGAAAGGCTTTCGGAAAAGCCCTCTGCAAAATCCCGCGTTCGGGTAAACAGATGGGGTTGAAATACCGCGGTAAGCTTCTTGGAGGGGTAAATCGCCCGTACAGAACTCAAGAATGCCCTAATCTCCTCCGGGTGATGGGCGTAATCATCGATGTACACCCGCTCATCGTCTTGATACACAATCTCAAATCGACGTTTCACCCCTTTGTAGCTCAGCAAACCTGTTTTGATTTGTTCTGCGCTTACGCCAAAGTGCCGGGCAACGGCAATGGCCGCGAGGGCGTTTTCGATGTTGTGAAATCCCGGCATAGGCAAGTGCAACCCGGAGATGGTTTCGTTTGTATCTACATAGTCAAAGCTGAATCCGCGAATGCCGGCCACGATGTTTACGGCATGGATGCCTTGACTTTCTATGCCATAGGAGATCACCTTCGAGGAAATTCCCGTAAGATTCCCCAGTTTTTCCAATGCCCGGTATTGGCCGATCACTTTGCCTTCGGGGGCAGTGAGCGCCAGAAAGTTACTGAAGCCTTCCATGACCTGTGCCCCGTCACCATAGATGTCCAGGTGGTCCGGGTCGGCACTGGTCAGGATGCTGATATTGGGATGCAGGTGCAGAAAGGAGCGGTCAAATTCGTCCGCCTCCACCACGACGATGGGCGGTTCCTCACTACCCTCATCGTGCAGAATCAGGTTGCTTTGGTAATTCTGAGTTAAGCCACCCAAAAAGGCGGCAATGTTTTTTCCGGCCTGTTTGAGCAGGTGGGCTACCATGGAGGAGGTGGTGGTCTTGCCATGGGTACCCGCCACCGCTACCGAATACATGTCCCGGGTGATCATCCCCAATACTTCGGATCGTTTTTTGAGTGGATACCCTTTTTCCAACAGGTGGTTTTTCAGTACGGAGTCCTTGGGGATGGCAGGGGTCCAGATTACCAGCCGGTTTTCGGTACTCTCCAAAAAAGCTGCAGGCAACTCGCCGATATGATCGGTATAGGTGATCACCATACCCTCTGCCTCCAGAGAATGGGTGAGCGGGGAGGGCGTTTTGTCATATCCCCACACGGGTACACCGATGTAGTTGAACCAGCGGGCGATGGCGCTCATGCCGATGCCGCCGATACCCAGAAAATAGACGCTATGTAGGTTTTTCAAGTTCATTGGATCCATTTTTCCATGACCGCTACGATTTCTTCGGCTGCTTTTTCTTTGGCCAGTTTTCGTATGTTTTCGCCAAGCTGTTGGCAGGCAGCTTCGTCGTTTGCCAATTCTTCCAGAAAGCTGCCCAGTCGGGCGATTGCTTCCCCGTCCGGCAACATCCGTGCCGCCCCCGCCGAGACGTAGGTCTGGGCATTTTTGGTTTGGTGATCTTCAGCCACGTTTGGAGAGGGGATAAAGATCACCGGTTTTCCCACTAGGCTTAGTTCCGATACGGACAGGGCGCCCGCCCTAGATACCACAAGATCTGCGGCAGCATAGGCCAAGTCCATTTCCCGGATAAATTCCAAGGGATGGATATGCACGAGTCCGGACCGGTCTACCCGCTCGTTCATTTCGTTGAAATAAAATTTCCCGGTCTGCCAGAGCACCTGATAACCATTGTGTTCCCATTCACCCATGGCTGCGGCAACGGCCTCGTTGATGGTGCGTGCACCCAAGCTTCCGCCGAGTATTAAGAGGACTTTTCTGGTGGGGTCCAATCCAAACGCCGTTTTGGCAGGATCTGCTTTCCCCTCCAGCGCAAGGATATCGCTTCTAACCGGGTTTCCGGTATAGTGAATCCGTTCTGCTGGGAAAAAGCGCTCCATGCCGGGGTAGGCCACGCAGATTGCCCGCGCATGTTTGGCCAGTAATTTATTGGTCAGGCCAGCATATGAGTTTTGCTCCTGTATCACGGTGGGAATGCCCCGACGCTGCGCTGCAAAAAGCAGGGGACCACTCGCATAGCCGCCCACGCCCACCGCCAAATCCGGCTGAAAGCGCTGCAAAATCCCTTGGGCCCGGCGGATGCTGCCCCATACTTTGAAGGGAAAGCTGAGGTTTTTCAGGGAGAGGCTGCGTTGCAATCCGGCTATCTTCAGCCCTTCGATTGCATAGCCGGCCTCGGGTACTTTTTGCATCTCCATCTTTCCTTCGGCACCCACAAACAGGATTTCGCTCCCCGGATGTGCGGCCATCCACGCGTTGGCGATGGCAATGGCAGGATAAATGTGTCCGCCTGTGCCGCCGCCGCTGATGATGATGCGATATGTCCGGTGTTTGGTTGTCATATTAGGCTACTCTTGCCAGTTTTCGTTCCATAGGTGTTTCGGCCGCAAAGCTGTCCTCGTGGTCACCCCGGCTTACACTCAGGATGATGCCCAGTGAGATCCCCGTGAAGATCAGGGAAGTTCCTCCCATGCTGACCATGGGCAGGGGCAATCCGGTGATCGGTACCAGCCCCACGGCCACCGCCATATTGATCATGGCTTGTATGACCAGGGCAAAGCTCAACCCGGCCGAAAGCAGTCCGCCAAAGGGTCGGGTAGAAATGGCGACCACGCGCATGCCTCTATACAGCAAGGCCAAATACAAAAACAATACCGTGGCACCTCCGATCATGCCGTATTCTTCGATAATGATGGCATAGATAAAATCGGAATAGGGGTGGGGGAGTACGTTGCGTTGCTCGCTTTTGCCAGGACCTTTGCCGGCGATGCCTCCTGTGGCGATCGCGATGTAGGAGTGCTTGGCCTGATAAGGAAGGTCCTGATCGCTATCGCTCATAAACTTCTCGATGCGTTGGAAGAAGGTTTCCCCCCGTTGCCCCAGCAGAATGGCGGTGGTCAGGCTGAATACCCCCACCAGTACGACCATGGCCAGAAATTTCACAGGCACCCGCCCTATAAACATCAGCAGCAGGCAGGTAGCCAAAAGCATCACCCCGGTAGACATGTTTGCAAAGGCAATGAGCGTACAGATAATGCCGATCCAGATCAGAATAGGAATCACCGCACGTTTCCAGTCTTCGATGTTGCGCTGCCGCTTGGCCAGCATTCCTGCTACCGCAGAAATCAGCGCAAGCTTACCCAAATCAGAAGGTTGAAAGGCCTGATTGATCAGGGGAATGGTCAGCCAGCGGTTGGCTTCGTTGATGGTAGAACCGAAGAGGTAGGTGAACGCCAGCAGGGGAATGCTCACCCAAAGCGCCAACAGGCTTAGCTTGGCAAAGTATCGGTAGGGGATATTGTGAACCGCCCACATCACCACGAGACTGGCGATTACCAGTGCTCCGTGCTTGAATAGGTACAGTTCGGTATTGCCACCGGCGGTTCGGTATGCGAGGGACCCGGTGGCGGAATATACCACAAGGATACTGATCAGTGAAAGCAAGATCACGATACCCCAGATTATAGGGTCCCCCTTCAGATTTTCCTCCATCCAGTTTTTGATAGCTGTCACAATTGCCTCCTTTCTCCCATGCGTTTTACTGCTTTCCTGAATTGATCTCCGCGATCTTCGTAATTTTTAAATAGGTCGAAGCTGGCACAGGCAGGCGATAGCAGGGCTAAGTCTCCGCTTTGTCCAAAATCAACCGCCAGGCCGATGGCTTCTTCTATAGACTTGGTTTCGCTGATACGTGGGATCACCCCACCAAAAGCGTTTTTCAGTTTTTCGTTGTCTTTTCCCAAACAGATTAGGTGCTTCACCCGGTCCTTTACCAAGGGGATCAGCACGGAGTAGTCATTTCCCTTGTCCACGCCTCCGGCAATCCAGATCAGGGGTTCCTTGTAGGCCGCCAAGGCGTAGGCCGTTGCGTCTACGTTGGTGCCTTTGCTGTCGTTGATAAACCGAATGCCATCCACGGTTCCCACGCCTTCCATGCGGTGCGGGGCATTGACGAACGTTTGCAGTCCATGGCGTATCTGTGTTTCTGTCAGTCCGGCGATCAGTGCAGCTTGGATGGCAGCCAAGGCATTGATTTGATTGTGTTTTCCGCGCAGGTTGGTCTCCGATAGGTCAAAGCGCAGCGTTTCGTTGCCATGGACAATATGTAGCAGATCTTCCTGTACAAAATGACTGGCGCTATAGGTTGCATCCCATGCGATGGGGTAGCGGTGCTTGCTGTTCTCCCATGCTTCTACCCTGTTTCGGATGATATCCTGCTCGTTAAAGTAGATAAAGTGATCCTCCCTGTCCATGGCATCCATCAGTTTGAACTTGGCTTCTGCGTAGGCATCCAGTTGATAGCCGTACCGGTCCAGGTGGTCTGGGGTGATATTTAGTAAGATGGCGACTTTGGGTTTTAGTTTCCGAAATCCCTCTATTTGGAAGCTGCTCGTTTCCAAAACCCACCAAGCGTGGTCCCTTTGGACCAACTGTCCTGCCCAACTTTTTCCCACGTTTCCGGCCAAGCCCACGTCCAGCCCTGCCTCCTTCAGCAGGTGGAAGGTCAAAAGGGTGGTGGTGGTTTTTCCGTTGGTGCCGGTGATTGCAACGATATTTCCGTGGCTAAAGGAACTGGCAAATTCCAGTTCGTCTACTACGGGGACATCCCTGGTTAGCAGATCCTGAATCATGGGCAGGCTATAGGGAATTCCTGGACTCTTGATGACCAGATCCACCCGATCAAATAGGCCTGCGCTGTGCGTGCCTTCTTCGAAGGGAATCCCTGCTTTGGAAAGTAGCTCCTTGCGGGGCTCGGAAATGCTTCCCGCATCGGAGACCATCACTTGGTGGCCCCTATGTGCAGCCAACAAGGCTGCTCCTACGCCGCTTTCTCCTGCTCCCAATATGACTATTCGTTCCATCATTCTATCGCAGTTTTAGGGTAGCTAGGGCCATGATGGCAAATAATATTCCCAGTATCCAGAAACGCACGGTAATCTTGGGTTCTGGAATGTTTTTCTTTTGGTAGTGATGGTGCAGGGGAGACATCAAAAAGATGCGTCGGCCTTCACCGTATTTTCGTTTGGTGTATTTGAAGTAGCTGACCTGAAAGATCACCGAAAGTAGTTCGATCAGGAAGATGCCGCAAAGAAGCGGCAGCAGCAATTCCTTGCGTAGTGTCAGGGAAAGCACGGCGATTACGCCACCGATCATGAGGCTTCCCGTGTCTCCCATAAATACCTGCGCCGGATAGGCGTTGTACCAGAGGAATCCCACACAGGCACCGACAAAGGCCGCGCAAAAGATCACGAGCTCACCGGAGTTGGGGATGAACATCACGTTGAGGTATTGGGAGAAGATCGCGTTGCCGCTGATGTAGGCGTAGATGGCGATGGTCAGGCCGATGATGGCGGAGGTGCCCGCCGCAAGCCCATCGATCCCATCCGTGATGTTGGCGCCGTTGGACACCGCGGTCACGATAAAGATGACCAGGGCGATGTACAGAATGGGCGTAAAGAAATCTCCCATAAACCCAAATACCACATCGTAATTCAATTCGTTGTTTTTCAAAAATGGAATGGTGGTCTTTAGGGACTTGACATCCCGGAAGCTGGGAGTATCTACCACCCCTTCTTCCACGGAGACCGGTGTGTTGAATTCCCGAATGACGACGTCGTCGTGGAAATACAGGGTGGCGCCCACCACGATACCAATTACCACTTGCCCTACAATTTTAAACCGACCGGCCAGTCCTTCTTTGTTTTTGCGGAAAACTTTTATGTAATCATCCAAAAATCCGATACCACCCAGCCACACGGTAGTGCCCAGCAGCAGGAGAATGTATACATTGAAGATGTTGGCAAACAACAGGGTGGGTACGATAATGGCCGCCATAATCATCAGCCCGCCCATGGTGGGGGTGCCGCGCTTTTCCATTTGCCCTTGCAAGCCCAGTTCCCGAACGGTTTCACCGATTTGCTGTTTACGGATCCAGTTGATGATTCCCTCCCCAAAGGTGATGGTGATGATCAGGGAAAACAATGCCGCCATCCCTGCCCGGAAGGAAATGTACCGGAACACCCCGGCTCCCGGGATATCAAATGCTTGGTCCAGATAGTCAAAAATATGATACAGCATTAGACAGAATGGGTTAAAATCAATAATTCCTTCACGGTTTCTTTGTCGTCAAACGGATACCTGACTCCCTTGATTTCCTGGTAGGCCTCGTGCCCTTTTCCGGCAATGAGTATGATGTCTCCTTTTTGTGCGATGGCGCAGGCGGTTTTAATCGCCTCCCGCCGGTCGGCAATGGAAAGGGTCTTGCGCAGGTCCACCGGGTTGATGCCAGCTTCCATCTCCCGGATGATCTGCGTCGGGTCTTCGTCGCGGGGGTTATCGGACGTCAGGATGGTTTTCTCACTGTGCTGGCAGGCGATCTTAGCCATGACCGGACGTTTGCCTTTGTCCCGGTTGCCGCCACAGCCTACCACGGTGATCAGGTTTTCACCGCCGGTACGCAGATTTTGGATGGTCTTCAGTACATTTTCCAATGCATCCGGCGTATGTGCATAGTCGATAATGGCCGTGATTCCCTTATGCAGCACCTGCTCAAACCGCCCCTTGGCACCCCGTAATTGGGATAGCTGCATCAGTACTTCGTTTTGTTCTTCGCCCAGAATCAGCGCGGTACCCAGTACCCCCAGCAGGTTGTAGGCGTTGAATTCGCCGATCATCCGAAACCAAACAGACTGGTTGTCGATGTCAAGCTCCATGCCGTGCAGTGTATTGCTGATGATTTTGGCTTTGAAGTCACCCGGGTATTTCAATGCATAGGTGTAGATGCTTGCCTGGGTGTTCTGCACCATGACCATACCGCGTTTATCGTCTGCATTAACCAATGCAAATGCACCCTGTGGCAGCTCGTCAAAGAGCTTTTTCTTTGCTTTGATGTAGGCATCAAATGTTTCGTGGTAATCCAGGTGATCGTGGCTGATATTGGTAAAAATGGCGCCTTTGAACGCAAGGCCTGCCGTACGTTCTTGTACGATGGCATGAGAACTGGCTTCCATAAAGCAATAGGAGCATCCGGATTCTACCATCTGCACCAGAAGCCGATTGATGGAAAGTGCGTCCGGGGTGGTGTGGGTGGCAGGGACCACCTGGTCATTGATGCGGTTTTCTACCGTTGAGAGTAGGCCCGCCATATAGCCCATTTCCCGATACAACTGATGCAGGAGCGTGACCATAGTGGTCTTGCCGTTGGTGCCTGTTACAGCCACTAATTTTAGTTTTTTGGATGGATGGTCGTAGAAGTTGGCTGCCATCCAAGCCAAGGCCCGCGAGGAGTCCGTGACCTGTACGTAGGTGACCGCTTCGACGAGTTCAGCGGGCAATTGCTCGCAAACAACTGCCACGCAGCCCTTTTCGATGGCGGTCGGGATATAGTCGTGCCCGTCGGTTTGGGTTCCCCGAATGGCCACAAACAGATCGCCCACGCCAATCGCGCGGCTGTCGAAGGCAATCTGAGATATAGGCGTTTCCATGTCTCCCTTTGTGGAGATCAAGGATACCTTATACAATATGTCTTTCAAAAATTTCATCAACCCAATATCAGTTTTATGATTTGGTCTTTGGATATCGCGGCCCCGGCTGCCAGGGATTGGTTTTTTACGCGCCCCTTGCCGTTGTACTGTACCCTAAGACCGGCATTTTCGAGGATATGAAGCGCATCCCTCAGCGTCATGCCCGTCACGTCCGGCACCTGCTGATTGTCCACCTTATTGGATACCCATTGGATGGACTTATTGCTTACCCGGGATTTTACCCAGGGCTCTTGTTCTTGGTAGTGGTTGGAGATGCCAAACTTGTTGCATAGCATCTGAAGCTCCTCGGTCAATCCAGCCTGTATATAGGGCAGGTCCCCGGCGTAGGGTTGATCGTTTTTGACCACCTTTTTCTGAAGGTCAAGTTTTAGATCCTGCGCATGGATCTTATCAGCAATCTCCTTGAATACCGGCGCGGAAATATCACCTCCATAGGCTTGAAATCCCTTTGGGCTATCGATGATGACGATGGCGCTGTATTTGGGGTTATCTGCGGGGAAGTATCCGACGAAGGAGGTGTAGTAGGTCTGTGTATACCTTCCATCTACCAGCTTCTGGGCCGTACCGGTCTTTCCGGCGATCTTGTAATTTTCATTTTTGATGTTTCGCGCCGTGCCGTTTTCCACTACACCTTCCAGCAGCGATTGCAGTTGTTGAATGGTTTTTTTGGAGGCGATTTGCTTGTTGATCACCTCGGTGTCGAAGGATTCCTTTACCGTATTCCCTCGGGAAATGCGCTGTACGATCATCGGTTTGACCATGCGGCCGTTATTGGCCACGGCATTGTAAAGGGTTAGGGTTTGTAGTGGTGTAACCTTTACCTCATACCCTATAGACATCCAAGGTAAAGTGGTGCCGTACCAGGTCTTTGTGCCAGGTTTTTTGAAAAAGGGGACCGCTTCTCCCTTCAGCTGAAAGCCTAGTGGTTGATCTAACCCTGTCTTGGATGCATATTGGAGATACTTAGAAGGAGCGGCTCCAAAGTGCTCGTTCACTAGGCGGGATACGCCGATATTGGACGACTTCTCAAAAACCTCCCTGACGGTAATTTTTCCAAAGCCTCCCGTTTTTGCATCCCGCATGGAGCGGTCATAAAATTTATATACACCGTTTCCGGTGTCTATACTGTCGTTTAGGCTGATTTTTCCCTCTTCCAATAGGGCCATCATAGATAGCAGTTTGAAGGTAGATCCGGGTTCGGTCAGGCCCTGTTCGCCTACGGCATAGTTATAGTATTCCCCGTAGCCGTAGCTGTTTTTATTTTTCTCCAGGTTGGCCAGCGCTTTGATGTGTCCGGTAGCCACCTCCATGACAATGACGGAGCCGAACGCCGCATCCTTGTTCATCAGCTGCCGCAACAGGGCCGACTCGGCCACGTCCTGAATATTGATATCCAAGGTAGTGGTGATGTCGTATCCGTCCTCGGGTTTGAGGTCTTCGGCGTCATGTAGGGGTTTCCAGCTTCCACCCGCAATTTTTTGAAAGAGAGCTTCTCCGTTTTGCCCTTGCAGGTATTCGTTAAAACTGTATTCGATTCCTACGCCGTACTGATCCTCGTTTAGAAATCCGATGGTACGGCCTGCCAGGTTTTTGAAGGGGCGGTACCGTTGATCCACCTTTTCGAAGATTACGCCTCCTCCCAAGCGTCCGTCACGCAGAATGGGCCATTTCATCAGGGCTAGCTTTTCTTGGTAACCGATGTGTTTACGGTTAAGGATCAAATATTTCTTACCGCTGTTTTTGGCATCCAAAATCATCCGCTTGTAGGCGGTGGCGGATTTGTCTTTATAAAAACCCGCCAAGAGAACAGAAAGAGAGTCTATACCCGAGCGGAATTTTTCGTCATTGGCGATGGATGGATCCAACACCACCCTGTAAAAGGGTAGACTCGTGGCGAGGAGGTTGCCGCCACTGCTGTAAATATTCCCTCTCGTAGCTTTTACCGGCCGGTATTGTAGGTGAATATCTTCGGAGATCTCCTGCCATTTTTCACCATCCACGAGTTGTATGGTGCTGATCCGGTAAAAGATAGCGCCACCGATCAGGGTAGTAAGTAAAAAGGCAATTCTTACCCGAAATAATATGGACCGTTTGATGTTCACTTTTTAACGATAATTTTAAATGGAGGCCTATCAATTTCTTCGATTCCCATTGGGGCAATTTTCTTTGCTACTTCCGACTGTTTGCCGGCATACATAAACGCTGCTTCCAGCGTGGTCACATCTGCCCGGATGTCTTCCACTTCCTGCTGCAATGCTTCAATTTTTCGGATGGTGTTTTCTGCTTTGTGGTTGCTCCAGATGTAAATCAGCGCCAACAGCGCGGCATACAGAAATGGAGGAACCAGTCCGACCGGGATCCCCTCACCAAAGATTCCGGTAAGGGCGAGCTTGCGTTCGATCAAGGCAAACAGGTTGTATTTTCCCTGTGGCTTGGCCGCACCGGGCTTGGCCCTCATCTTTTGTTTGAATGTGTTGCTTGCCATACCTATATCTTTTTTGCAATCCTAAGCTTTGCACTTCGGGCCCTGCTATTGGCCTTTACTTCTGCTTCGTCGGCAGTGACTGCCTTTCGCGTGACCGGATCCAAGGGACGTTGGATGTTTCCGTAGAAATCCTTTTCCACCTCTCCATGAAATTTCCCCTTTTGGATGAAATTTTTCACCAAGCGGTCCTCTAGGGAGTGATAGCTCATCACCACCAGCCTGCCGCCCGGCTTTAGCAACTCCGCGCTTTGTTCCAGCATGTCTTTCAATGCCCCCAGTTCGTCGTTTACGACAATGCGCAGGGCTTGAAATACCTGGGCGAAATATTTGAATTGCTTGCCACGTGGGGCAAACTTTTCCAGCAAGCTTTTCAGGTGTTCCACCGTCTGTATGGGCTTGTTGGCCCGCTCGGAAACGATGGCCCTGGCCAAGCTTTTGGCATTTTTTACCTCTCCGAACTGACCGAACAGCTTGTGCAGCTCGTTTTCGTCGTACGTGTTGAGAATGATTGCGGCGGTAATGTCACCGGATTGATTCATCCGCATATCCAAGTCCGCGTCAAAGCGGGTGGAAAATCCCCGTTCCGGCTCGTCAATCTGATGAGATGAGATACCTAAATCGGCCAGTATACCGTCCACTTCAAAGACATCGTAGAGTTTCAGGTAACGCTTCAGGTCACGGAAATTTGCCTGCACAAAGGTGAAGCGGTCGTCATCTGGTACGTTGGCCACCGCATCGCTGTCCTGGTCAAATCCATACAGGTGACCTTCCTCCAAGTGGGCCAATATGGCCCGTGAATGCCCTCCACCCCCAAACGTGAGGTCCAGGTAGATCCCGTTTGGCCGGATGTTCAGCCCTTGGATGCACGCTTCGAGCATGACGGGGATATGGTAGGAGGTGTTATCCATTTTTTCCTAAAAGTGCTTTGTTTAACTTGGGATAGTCGACTAGTATTTCTTCTTCTTTCGCATCCAACAGTTCGGTGTTCCAAATTTCGATGTGGTTGCCAATTCCCACTACACTCACAGCATCTTCCAGTTTGGCGTAAGCGAGCAGGTTCTTAGGGATGAGTATGCGTCCCGCACTGTCCATCTCTACGATGATCTCCCTTCGGAAATAGGCCCGCTTGAAGTTTCGTACGTCTTCATCGGTATCGTCCAGGTTGGCCAATCGGCTATATTCTTTCTTTGCTTCCAAGTGCGTCCGTAAAATCAGGCAATTCTCCAACCCCTTTCTAAGGTAAAGTTCGTTGTTGGGTGACTCTGGAAGCGCGGATTTTAATCTGGCAGGGAGAACCAGCCGCCCTTTGGCGTCAAGTTTACATAAATAGTCTCCCATGAAAACTCCCATACCTTTTTAAAAATTTCCGCAATGACAAAAGTAATAAATACTCAAACACTATCTACCACAATCCCCCACTTTTTACCACTTGCATATAAAAGTATCTAAAAGTTTGGTTCAACGCAATCTTTTTGTAAAAAAAATAAACCTACTACCTGCTGAAATTCATAGGGTTAATGGCGTGTAAACAGTGAGCGGAAGCCACTAAAAACCCATTCAAATGGCATTTTAGAATTGGTATCAAGCAATTTGGTATTCGTGGATAGGAAATTGGATTTCAATTTTTTGGGCAAAGTGGGAGAAAATCCCATGGATTTTCCGATTTCAGAAAAAAATGATGCAAAGTGGGATTATTTTTTTCGCTCAATGGTATAGGTTACCAGTGCGGCAAGGGAAGACTTGTAGTCGGATGGAGGCATTTCATTCAGGATATCCATCGCTTCCTGGTAAAAATTATTCATAATCGTCTCCGAATAGGCCAAGCCACCGGATTCCTTGACAAAGGAAATCACCTCATTTACGGCCTTCTTGTCTTCGTTCTTGTTGCGGATTAAGTAAATGATACGTTTCTTGTCCAGCCAAGAGGCGTTGTTTAAGGAGTAAATCAGGGGAAGGGTCAGTTTTTTTTCTTTGATGTCTATGCCAACGGGCTTACCCACCACATCTTGACCGTAGTCAAAGAGGTCGTCTTTGATTTGGAAAGCCATACCTACTTTTTCACCAAATAGCCGCATCTTTTCGATCAGCGCTTCGTCCCCTTGCGCCGTAGCGGCACCGACCGAGCAACAGGAAGCGATGAGACTTGCTGTCTTTTGACGAATGATCGTGTAATATACCTCCTCGGTGATGTCTAGGTTCCTTGATTTGGCAATCTGCAACAGTTCTCCCTCGCTCATTTCCCGCACTGCGTGCGATACGATCCGAAGCAGGTCAAAGTCTCCGTTGTCCACGCTTAGCAGAAGTCCCCGAGATAAGAGGTAATCTCCTACCAGCACAGCGATCTTATTTTTCCACAGGGCATTGACGGAGAAAAATCCGCGGCGATAATTCGCATCATCTACCACGTCGTCGTGTACGAGCGTGGCAGTATGTAGCAGCTCAATGAGTGCGGCACCTCGGTAGGTGGACTCGGTGATGCCTCCGGAAACCCCGGCTGTTAGAAACACAAACATGGGGCGCATCTGCTTGCCTTTTCGCTTCACGATATACGAGGTGATATGATCCAGAAGTTTCACCTTGCTTTTCATAAAAGCACGAAACTTTTTCTCAAAATCAGCCATTTCCGTGGCAATCGGTGCTTGAATCTGTGTTAAATCTTGCTTCATTTGGCCTATGGTGGTGCAATAATACGACCTATTCGGTCATTGACAAAACTGCATTCCTGAATATTCTGTTTATCGTTTGCGGAAAAATCCAATTCTTGGTAAAAAATACATACTTTGCTTTTCAATCCCCGTCCTGTGGATGTTTTTTAAGCGGAGAGGGGAATGGATTTTGCTATCTTTGTCTAAATAAACTTCTGACAACTTGACTGACGATTATATTAAGCGTGCTTATGCGCCCATTCTTCCCCGCAAGGATGAGTGGCCAGTGGTGAAGCTTGCCAAAGACCGGAAGGCGTTTATCAAGCAGGTGACCGATGCCAGCGTTGCCCGGATTTTGGAATCTACAGGCAATCAACTCCACCTCTTGAAGGAGGAGCTGGAGACGGTGCTTTACCGGGAAAGAATGCGCCTGAAGCAAAATCCCTGGCTGGTGGACCCGGATGATGAACCCTTGTTTTGGGCCAAAATCAAAACCTCGCTGCTGGCGGTGGAAATCGAGCATCAGCTCTCTGTGGAAGAAAAGCGGACCGCCTACCTAGAAATTCTGGAAACCATCGTTCGGCGTTACGTGGAGGAGATCGCCGGTAACTTCAAGCACGCCCATTACAAAATGACCCGGAGCTTGGCCACCTTTGGATTCTCCAGGTTGCTCAATGCGGCAAGAGTGAAGGGTGTCAAGTCCTTTTTTAGCAATCAATATAGCTTACAGGACAAAATCCAAATCATTGGCGAAACGGATCAGTTGCGCGATTTAGCGTCTAAAGGAACCATTGTAATGGTGCCCACGCACTTTTCCAATTTGGATAGCATACTGATTGGGTGGACGATCAGCACGCTGGGGTTGCCTCCATTTATTTATGGCGCCGGGCTAAATCTCTTCAACATCCAGATTTTCGCTTATTTCATGGACGCTCTTGGGGCTTATAAGGTAGACCGGCGAAAAAAGAATTTGGTGTATGTGGAGACGCTGAAGACCTATTCCTGCGAAGCAATACAGTTTGGATGCCACAGTTTGTTTTTTCCGGGAGGTACCCGGTCCAGGAGTGGCAACATCGAATCAAAGCTAAAACTGGGCTTGCTCAGTACGGCCGTGGAGGCGCAGCGGATCAATTTTCAAAACGATATTCCGGATGTTTCCGGAAAAATCTTCATTGTTCCGGTGACCATCAACTACCATTTTGTGTTGGAGGCACCCAGCCTTATCCACGAGCACCTGAACCTGACGGGGCAGGAACGCTACTACAAAGAGTCGGACGAATTTTCCACTTCCTATAAGATCTCCAAATTTCTGGTGAAGTTTTTCACAAAGGGGTCCGATATATCCGTTTCCATCGGAAAAGCTATGGACATTATGGGGAATTATGTGGACGCAGAAGGGAGGAGCCTTGACAAGCATGGCCGGGTGGTGGAGTGCCGGGATTATTTTGTATCCAACGGTCAGGTGACTGTGGACACACAGCGGGAAGAGGAATACACCAAGGCGCTTGGCGAGCGAATCGTGGAGGAATTTCACAAGATCAACCGCGTCTTTAGTAGTCATTTGGTGGCCTTCACGGCCTTTAACCTGATCAAGCGGGCCAACCGAAAGCTGGACTTGTTCAGTTTGCTGAAGCTTCCGGAGGAGGATATTTCCATCCCCTACGAGGACTTCAGAGAATCCTGTGAGCGGGTGTTGAACCGAGTTCGCCAGCTAAAAGGAGAAGGGAAGCTGCATATGGCCCCCCACCTGAACGAAGACATCGATCGTATCATTCAGCATGGTCTGGAAAACGTGGGCATGTACCACGCCAAGCGGCCTTTGGTGCGGAGCAATTCGAACGAGATCCTTACCGAGGATATGAATCTTTTATACTATTACCACAACAGACTGTTAGGTTATGAGCTCGAGAAGCTTTTCAAGGGATAAACCGGTGGGAGTGATCGGCGTGGGCAGCTTTGGTGTTGCCATTGCCAATCTGCTCGCGGAAAAAAACCGGGTCATTGTTTATGCGCGGGATCCAGAGGTGGTGGCAGAGATCAATGCGACCCACACGGCGAGGGGGAGGGTGCTAGCCCCGTCCATAGTGGGTACCAATGACCCCGAACTGATCTGTGACCGCTGCGATACCCTGTTCCCAATGATTCCTTCGGTGGGTTTTCGGGAGGTGATGCGGATATTCGCACCCTTTCTACATCCCTACCATTTTCTCATTCATGGTACCAAAGGCTTGTCGCTTCACCTTCCCGAAGGACAGACCATGGAGGACGTGACCCGTATCAACCGGGATAATATTTCCACCATGAGTGAGTTGATCCTCGATGAGACGGTTGTGGTCAGGGTAGGCTGCTTGGCCGGCCCCAATCTGGCAAAAGAGCTCATGCTCAAACAGCCCGCCGCCACCGTGATTGCCAGCAGATATAAAGAGGTTATTCTGGAAGGGCAACGGTTGCTTCGGTCCGATAATTTTCAGGTGTATGGAAATTCCGATATCATAGGCGTGGAGCTTAGCGGTGTACTCAAAAATACCATCGCCATCGCTGCAGGTGCCCTGTCCGGCCTGGGGCTAGGCGAAAACGCCAAGGGGCTGTTGGTTTCCCGTGGAATGGTGGAACTGATCTATCTGGGAAAAGCTCTGGGAGGCAGTACCAAATCCTTTATTGGCTTGGCAGGAATAGGAGACTTGGTGACAACCTGTAACTCCACCCTGTCTAGAAATTTCACCGTGGGGTACCGGCTTGCCAAAGGTGAACAACTGACCGATATCGTAGCCGATATGGAAGAAGTGGCCGAAGGGATCAACACGGTGCGGCTGATCAAACTGTTTCTCGAAAGTACAGATCTGCGGGCTCCCATTACAGAAAATCTATACAAGGTTCTTTTTGAGTCCTTCAAAGTAGAAACTGCCTTGCAATACCTGATGAAATACCCCTTTCATGTGGATGTCGATTTCCTCTGATTGGGTGTCATTTTCGGAAGTTTAGGACTTGACTTTCAACGGGCCGAACCTCCAGTTGGTGGGTTCGGCTGAGCGTTCACCCTACATCTAAAAGGGCAGCACCGGGCTCTCCGATGCGCTTCAAGGTTTCCGGCTTCAAGTAGCGACGTTGATCACTTTGTTGGGGCTGGTCTCTGCGACAGAAGTAACTGTGGATCGCACGTCGGGGATTAGAAGTGTGGTTCTGGGTGCCTCCATGCCAGGTGTGGGAGTTGAAAATTACCACCGAACCGGCCTCAGCTTCGATGACCTGTTCCTCTGGGTGGGGATCCATGGGGTTTTCCATCACGTCCTGAGGCAGGTGCTGACTCAGGTGGGTACCGGGGACAATCCGGGTTGCGCCGTTGGCTACCGAAAAGTCATCGAGCAGCCAAATGGAATTGCAAACTCGGTAATCGCCTGAGGGAACTGCATCCGGGTAATCTGCATGGAGTTTTTGCAGGCCCGCTCCGGGTTTGGCCGCCCGGTAGTTTAAGGACGAGAGTTTCACCTCCGAACCCAATACGTGTTGGATAGCTGCCAGTACCCGTGGATGGGTATAGAATACGTCGAATTCCTTTCCTTTGTTGACCAAATCTCCCAGCCTGTCTGCCCCCGCCTCTTTGGGGTGCCGGATAAAAGGGGATTCCGCTAGCTCGCTACCGGCCTGATCTCCTTCGGCTTCCAAAAGTGCCTGTATTTTTTCGCGAACCGCATTCAATTGCTCGTCACTCAGTATTCTACCTAGGTTGAGGTAACCATTTTTGTCCAGAAAGTCTTTTTCTTCTTGGGTCAAAAGGCCTTCTTTAACGCCGAGTCGGGTAAGTGCAGATTTGCTGTCCATAGTAGGAATGGGTTGTTGTTGATTGGAATGCCTTCAAAATTAATCGAAAATCTGCTAAATTAACAAGGAGATTCAGCGATTTATACGGTACTTTCCAGTCGTTCCAGCCGCTGCAATATGGGTGGATGGGAGTAATTTACGAATACGTACCAGGGGTGTGGATTTAAGTTGGAAAGGTTGTTTACGGAAAGCTTTTTCAGCGCTGAGGCAAGGGGCTGTCCCGAAAATGTGGCCCGCGCAAAGGCATCCGCCTCAAACTCGTGCCTTCTACTGAGCATGTTCATCGCCACGCCGATCATGCCGGAGAGCGGAGAAAACAGCATGGTAAATCCCACCAGGTTTAAGTGCACAGCCATCTGAGAGCCTCCCAAAGCGAGGCTGAGCGATTCACTGAAGATCATGAGGGAAAGCACATAGAGGATGAGGCCGGTTTGGAGTATGCCAAGGGCCATGTTCAGCAGGATGTGCTTCTTTTTAAAGTGGCCGATTTCATGGGCCAGCACGGCCACGAGTTCTTCCGTGCTGTGCTGTGCGATCAGCGTATCGTAGAGAACCACTTTTTTGCGTTTGCCGAAGCCTGAAAAAAAGGCGTTGGCCTTGGAGGATCTTTTACTCCCATCGATCACAAAGACGTTGTCCAATGGGAAGTCAGTGGAGGTTGCGTAGGAAAGGATCGCTTGCTTGAGTTCACCCTCCTCCAAGGGGGTAAGTTTATTAAAAAGTGGCAGGATATAGCTTGAGAAGAAACCGTTTACCAGGACCATAAATACACCGATTACAATCCAAAATTGCCACCAGAAATTTGTTCCCACGTAGTTGACCAGGGCGAGAAAGGTAAGCAAAAGTAGCCCACCTATCAGGATGGACAGGAAGTACCCCTTAAGTTTGTCCATCAAAAAGGTTTTTGCAGAAGTCTTGTTGAAGCCGAAGCGTTGCTCGATCACGAAGGTGTGGTAATAATCGAAGGGAATGCCCAATAGATCAGAACCCAAGTACAGAACGGCAAAATAGCAGGCTGGAAGCCATAATTCGTGGGTAGTGTATTGGCTTAGGTAGGAGTCCAGCCACCCAAAGAAGCCGGATGCTAAAAAGAGCAGCGTGAGTCCGAAGGAGAAAGAGCCTGCCAGTAAGGAGAACTTGAAATTTGCCCGCTGATAGGCTTTTGTAGTCGCCAACTTTTCGATCGTCACATACGCTTCCAATGTATCTGGTATGGAGTCCTCTCGCTGTCGAATATTGAGCCAACTGAGCCATTTGGAGAAAACAAAATTAACCGTTAGAATACCTATCAATAGGTATGTTATCGTCGTTGGGTCCATGGGACGGTACGTTTAAAATTTAGGGCAAGGAAGGATCGTAGACCTTTTTAGGGGAGCTCCTGGGTTTTTTGGCGGGAACACATAGGAGATGCTGATCTCGTGTGCCCCACCGGACTGAATGCCAAGCTGTGATACGGTATAGTCAAAACTATACCCAATGTTCAGGCCTGTAGGCAGATTGAAACCAACCATCATAACCAGGGCGTCCCGGTTGTTTTGCTGTTCCACTGGCTTGTAGGGAAGTCCCCGATACCACAAGCCGAATAGAACAGGCTCCATGTAAAAATACGCGCCGAGGTCCAATTGTTCAAAAGGACCCTGCTTTTTAAAGTTCACGGTAGGGGTAAAGTACCGTTCCCGATACGTATGTGTAAAATCCCGCTTCATGGGTCCCTGTCCCAGAGAAATCCGGTATCCTGCGTGAAAGGAATACTTCATGGGCAGGTTGCTGATGCCGTCTCGAACAAAGCTTTGATTGGGCTGGTTAATGTGATGCCCGGTAAACCCTACCCAGAAATCCTCGGTAAAAAAGAGACCGCCCAGGGAAAGGGATAGTAGATTGACGGGCTCACCAAATCCCGCCAGCTCGGTTCCAGGCAGTAACGGGCCGAAGGGGTTGTTGGGATTGATTTGGTTGGCAAAGACGAGGTTTTCGTAAAACCCAATGTCCCGTCGCATGTAGGTGGCTTGAAATCCAGGTCGGAAATAAGCGCCATCTGCCACGCGCAGTTCGTAAGACACCAAACCGGACAGGGATGTAGAGTGCAACCCGGCAGCACCTTCCACGTCATTGGTGGCGAGAAAACCCACCCCTACATTATAATCTTCTACGTAGGTGTCTACATAGGCAGAAAAGGTATTGAAGTTTGCGTCTAGTCCTGGCCACTGGGTTCGGTAATTCACACCGATTCGCGTCGCCAATTCGGACCCGGCAAAGGCAGGATTGAGAAATAAAGGTGCAGCATAGTACTGACTGTAATGGGGGTCTTGGGCAAAGGAATTGGATGCCAATACCATAAACAGGATGCTGAAAAAAACTCTATTTAATTGCGACTTTAACAAAGATTTATTCGTTAATTGAATACTTAACAGCTAATAAACGGATTGCAGCTTTAAAGCGTATTTAAAGCAGCTGGTAAATTATGAAATCTCTTCCTAACTACATAAATCATGCTATTTTTGTTTCCATAGCATTGATCTTATTACTTTTTGAGAGCCATGTTGGTTACGGTCAGGGATTTAATAACAATGAATGGATTTTTGGGTACTGCGAAGGGGGTGAAAACAACTACCTTTCCTTCGGAAAAGATGGCACGGCACGGGTAAGGAGCCTGTCACCAAACATCGTCCTAGGCAAAGGTAACACAGCCATGGCTGTAGATCCCATTTCAGGAGAGATTCTTTTTTATACCGATGGAGCTTTGGTTTACAATTACCTGAATGAGCCCATGCAGGGGATTATCGGGGAGCTCGGAGGTGACGAAACTGAGCGACAGTCGGTGGCTATCGCGGTACAAGACTTTAACCCAACGGTGGGAGGCAGCCGTACCTTTTACCTTTTTTTTATCAACCGGAACGGTGAACTGGAATACGATATCGTAGATATGGATAACCAAGGCGGGGCGCCGGCGAATCAGCCCCCAGCGGGTGCCGTATCTCCCGGAGGCAGCTTGGGCGCGGCGCAAGGGGCTATCATTGTCATCAAGACGCCTACCTCCGCCAGCCACTTGGTAAGCTTTAACGATGGAAACCTGCTCGTTAACCGGATTGAAGATCAAAGCGGACAATTCACGTTGCTTCAAAACCTCCCCATAGACATCGTTCCAAAGTCCTTTGTATTTGACGAGGACGCCGCCAAATTGGTTATTATTCCGCAGGGGGTAGGAGAGGATTTGTTGGTGTTTGATTTTGATGCCAACTCTGGAACCTTGGGGGAGCCTTTGGTGCTGGAAAATACCGGAGGGGATGAATCTATAGAAGGAGTAGCTTTTTCTCCAAATGGAGAAATGCTTTATTTTTCAAGGGGAAATCAGCTCTTCCGCATCGGATCCGACGGCAGCTACGCAGATGAACTTCCAGAAGAGGATGAAGAGGAGGAAGGGGATGATGAGAATGACGACGAGGAGCAGGTTCCTGTACCGACCGGACCTTTGGCGATAGACCTAGGGCACGAAGTGTATAGGATCTATGATCTACGGGTAGGTCCGGATGGGCAACTGTATTATATCTACGAGGAAACCGAGGGTGGACCCCAGTTTTTGGGCAGAATCGGTAATCCAGACGAGGAGGTCCTGGGCGACTTGGAAGTAGAATCTGATCCCTTTGAGGGGGCAGACTTTTGCGGAAGGGTCTTTACCGTTTTTACACCCACCATCGATGTGGGCGCCGAGGTGACCTTTACCTGGGAGCCGTTTGACCCCTGTATGAACAATCCGCTGTTGCTGACCAGTCAGATAAGTCCCCTTAACTACCGTCCCGTAAGTTTTGATTGGGAGATTTTGCCTCCGTTGGTAGATGAAGAAGGGGAGGAAATCGAGATAGATCTGACCAAGGAACACCTGTTATTGCCAAGGGAAGCCACCGCAGAGCAGCAGGTTACCGTTAAATTGACTGTAACCTTTGCCAACGGAGAAACCAGGGAAGTAACAGAAACCATTAGTTTCCAAGAAAATGACCTACAGGTCCAGTTTAAGCCTGCGGACACGACGTTGTGTGACCCGGCTTGTATTGATTTGATGCCGCTGGTGGATGTGCAAAGTGGTCAGGACCAAGGTGGCCAACCTGGAGTAGGGCAACCTGGAGTAGGTCAGCCCGGATTTGGTCAGCCGGGGTTTGGTCAACCCGGCGTCGGTCAGCCCGGTGTTGGTCAGCAGCCCGGACAGGGTGGCAACTACGAGTATTTCTGGTCCAACAAGCGGGACCAAGGCTGGCAGCAGGAAGCTCCGAACGAGGTTTGTCGTCCCGGGTACTATTGGGTTTTGGTACGTGAGGTGGGATCTTCCTGCTACTCCTACGCCGGAATACGTATTCAAATGTGGGATGTAGACGATCAAACGAATAATATCTGGTACTTCGGAAACGGTGCGGGACTGGACTTCAACCCGGACCCCAATGATCCGGAGGCGCCGGTACCCAGGCCTATACAAAATCCCCATCCTCAAAACATCCCTGCCGGGGTTACCACAGTTTCCGATCAAGCAGGCCAGGTTCTTTTTTACACCGACGGGCAAACGGTTTGGGATCTCAATGGAAATCCCATGCAAAATGGATTGGATATAGGAGGCGATAATCTCTCTGCCGGAAGTGTGTTGGCTGTGCCCGTCTCCTCGGATGAAACCCTCTTTTATCTCTTTACCACCCGGACGGGAGCAGATGGCACGAGCGAGGTGAAGTTTTCCATGGTGGATATCAAGGGAGACAATGCCGAGGGAATCGGGAATGTAGTCACTAAAAACAATTTTCTCTTTAGCTCCAGCACCGAGCATTCCGCCGCACTTAACGCGGGCGATACTACTTGGGTAGCCTTTCACGAGGCTGGTAACAATACCTTCCGCATGTATCCCGTGTCCGGACAAGGGATCGGTCAGCCAGTATTTAATTCAGTGGGGGGCGTGCATGGATTTGGTGCCAGTACCGGTGTGATGAAGTTTGCCGGAGATGGCTCCAAGTTGGCGGTTACTTACGTGGATGGGGGTGTGAATAAGCTTCAGATTTTTGATTTTGACCAAAACACGGGCGAGTTAACCGAATTTGCGCTGCTCGACCTAGGCACCGATGGACAGGTGTACGGCTTAGAGTTTTCTTCGGACAATTCCAGGGTATTTGTCTCTTATCGAAACGGAGGCCCGGGAGTAGAGGAATTTTACCTTCAGAGTGTGGAGGAGACGGATGATACGGACCCGGACAACCCCGTCACTACCCGATGTCAGGAGTGCTTTGATAGCGCAGTGGGCAGATCAGCGATTGAGCAGTGTATCCTGGAAAGCCGCGAAACGGTACCTCAAACCAGTGGGCTGGATCTAGGGGCATTGCAAGTGGGACCGGATGGGCAGATCTACGTGGCGGTGGTCGGTTCCAACCGCATTGGCCAGATTTTGCCGGGTAGGGGCTGCAATCCGAGTACCTTTAATCAGGATGCGGTAGAACCTATGCCGGGAACCACCAATCTAGGGTTGCCTTCTTTTGTGCAGCAGTCCGGTTCGAATATACCAGATCCAAGCCTATCGGGTCCGGATCGACTCTGTTTGGGCGCCGAGGAAGGCGCTTTTGGTCTTTTTGAAGGCGGGGGAGAGCCTGATATAGACCTGTACAATTGGACGATTTATAATGAACAGGGCGAAATTGTAGATCAGTTTCTGAATGGAGGCGAAGATTTGCAGAATTTGGAGTATCAGTTTCAGACGGTCGGCATATTTACGGTAGAGCTGGAGGTGAACCGCTGTGGAGAGCCTTGGGAGGAGATCTTCCGCATGGAGGTAGAGGTGGTGGATTCGCCGGAATTGATCCTGCCTAGCGACATCGCGCTTTGTGGGGATTCCGTGCTGGAACTGGTAGCAGTGGACCCCGACGATCCGCGTATAGACGAGTATGTGTTTCAGTGGGTCAATGCGGCGGGTGAAATTCTGGGAGACCAAAACATCCTGGAAGTGACTGAAGAGAGTATTTATACCGTCACCGTAGCCTATCGGGTTCCGGAGGACGTGGATCCAGAGATGTTTCAGGCATGTCCGGTGACCGGCTCTGTTTTTGTTGGACCTCCATTTGAATTTGAAATCGATCAGTCTGCCGAGGAAGTTTGTTTGGGCGAAACGGTCAGTTTTACCCCAAATACGCCCGTTTCAGGTTCCTGGTCCATTCAGCTGCAAGGATCTACCGATCGCATTGCCCTTTCTGACACGTTGGCGTTGACCTTGGATACGCGTATTTTGGAACAAGCAGGAGACTACGAGCTATTTTTCCTCACTGCTGACCCGTTGGATAGTACCTGCGTATTTGAGCGTTCGGCTTTCTTGCGGGTGAACGGGGGACCCGCCTTTGATATCCTTGCGATTTCTCCCGCCCAGAGCTGTGAGGTAGGAGATGGCTCTCTGGAGGTTCAGCCACAGGTCTTATTGGACAGTTTGCTGGTGCCTGAGTTGGACCTGATATTCTTTGTTGTTTTGGCAAATGATATACAGGTGTTGGATGGACTGGAGCCCGGGGTTTATACCTTGATTGGCTACGCCAATGGCTGCTCAACATCGCAAGTAGCCATAATCGAAAATGCCAACCCGCCCTCAGATATCACCTTTGAGGTGGAGGTAAGGGACGAAGGGTGCGGTCCAGACGGCACTTTTTTGGGCGGCATCGATTTGGTATTTCCCAACGGGCCGGCAACCGGTGTCTATGAGGTGCTAGGGTTGGACGATGGACAGGTGTATTCCGAGCCCTTTGAGGCCCAGGCTACGCTGTCTATCGATTTACCGGCAGGGCGGTATACCCTAGAAGTACGGGATGTAGGGGGATGTGCAGTTCCTGCTCCAAGCGAGGTGGAAGTTAGGGAGTTTTCAGATATCGTGGAGGTGGAGCTTTTCAGTCCCAACCTATGTGGCGAGGTGCTTTCTACCAGCATTACCGCATCCGGCGATTTTCTGTCGGTTGACCGCTTTGGATGGTTTCGCGAGGTGAATGGCGAACTGCTGGAGATAACGGGAGAGACCGATATGGTCATTACCGTTTTCGAACCGGGCAGGTACGAAGTCAGGCTGTACAATGAATTTGACTGTATCCTCGGCAGTGAGACCATCGAAATTGTTCAGTCTAGTACTACCGCACCGATCTTGGATTCCAGGTACGTGATTTGTCCTTTAGACGGGAATTTGGCCGAGCTGAATGCCGGTGAGTTTGTTTCTTATTCCTGGACATTGGATGGGCAGGAGTTGGGGGTAGAGGCTCGTTTCGTCCCGACCCTTCCGGGGCTGTATGAGTTGCGAGTTTGGGATGAAGTAGGTTGTGAGTTTGTAGTGCCGTTTGAGGTGGAAGAGGATTGTGAGATCAATGTGACCTTTCCCAATGCCTTGGTGCCGGGAAGTACCGTCAGAAATTTTGTGGTATATACCAAAGGACCCATTGATCAGATGGAGGTGTATATTTTCAATCGCTGGGGTGAGCTAATCTATTACTGTGAGGAAACCAACCCTAGTCCGGAGGTTGCGCTCTGTACGTGGGATGGCTACGTCAACGGGCAAAAGGTGCCTGTGGGAACATATCCTGTCGTAGTGAGGTTTAGTAGTGAACAACAACAAATCGATAGAACCATACGAAAAGCAATCGTCGTAATAGAATAAGCTATGTTGATTTTAATTTCGCCAGCCAAAACGCTGGACTTGAGTGAGAGCCCTATTGAACAGCGATCCAATCCGGATTTTAAAAGAGAAATCAAGGAATTGGTATCGATTATGAAAAAGAAAAAGCCGAAGGACATCAAGGAATTGATGCACGTAAGTGATAATTTGGCCACACTGAACCATGAGCGCTACCAACGCTTTGAGGACGATTTTTCGGTAGAGAATGCCAAGCAGGCGCTACTGGCGTTTAAGGGGGATGTGTACACCAAAATCGATGTGGATAACTTTTCTTCGGAAGATTTTGAGTTTGCGCAGCGTCATTTGCGTATCCTTTCCGGGCTGTATGGCTTGTTAAAACCATTGGATCTGATACAGCCCTACCGATTGGAGATGGGCGTAAAGCTAAAGAATAAGAAAGGCAAAGACCTTTACAGTTTTTGGGGCAGCAAGATTGCCCGTGCCATAGACGAGGTGGCGGAAGACGGGGTAGTCGTAAATCTGGCTTCTCAGGAATACTTTAAGGCGGTTGACCGAAGTACCTTACAGGCCAAGGTAATCACACCCACTTTTAAAGAATACAGAGACGGGACCTACAAGGTGATAGGGCTCTTTGCCAAGCAGGCTAGGGGATTGATGACCGATTTTGCCATCAAAAACCGGTTGACCAATCCGGAAGCATTGAAGACGTTTCAGGCAGAGCGCTACGAGTACTCCGACACGCTCAGCAGTGAGGATGAATGGGTCTTCGTGCGGTAAAATCGATGTTCGTGTATTGGTCGTATCGATTTTCTAAATGGGTTATTTTTTTGCACGACCGATGGGGATTGCGCTTTGGGTATAGATTTTGTTTAGGCTGTTGAAATAATCGTGCTGCATGAAATTTGGATTTGGTATCGGTCTCTTAACGATCTTTCTTTCCCTTGGCTTTACATCTTTGGTTACAAATTGGCGTTCTTTCTGGAGCATTCCCGAATCAATCGAGCAACGGTACGACCAAGATCCGGAGCTTATCGGTCCGTCATCGGCCTGTTTGACCAGTTCGGCGGTGTTTGGAACGTTTTTCGGAGCAGGAGATCCCACGATAGATAGGTACGTGTGGTCCATTACCGATGCTTCGGGGGAGGAAGTCTACTATCAAACGGGAGGAGCGGATAGGCAGGAGATAGAGTTTCCTTTTACTTCCGCGGGAACCTATACAGTCAGCTTGCAGGTAATTCGCAATGGCGACCAGAACTTTTACCGTTCCTCGCAGCAGGTGAGGGTGGAGCGCGGCCCAAGATTTGTGCTTCGTCCAGATTACGTATTCTGTGACAATCAACCTGTGCAGCTTACGGCGATTGATCCGAATGAACCTAATTTTGCGAACTTTTCCTTTGAGTGGTACCGGAATCCTGGTCAGGTGTTGGGTACGGGAAATACGTTTACAGCCACGCAGCCGGGCCGGCATTACGTACGGGTTATTTCGCAGGCCTGCGAGGTAACGGCCAGTGCCTTTGTTGGACCGTCCATAGAAGTGCAGGTACGGGCTTCTACACAGAGAGCCTGTTTGGGGCAAACGGTAAACTATACACCCGATATTCCCGTGTTGGCCCGGTGGGCTTATCAGAAGCAGGGAGAAACGGCCACTACGTCATTAGGGGATTCATTTGCGTTGGAACTGAATACGAACGCTTTGGACGGTCCAGGGTTGTATACTGTTTTTTTTAATGTGGACGACCCCGACCGGCCAGGGTGCTCCGTAGAGCAGCGGTTTAATCTGGAGGTGCAGGAAGGGGCCGGGGATTTTTCACTGACGAAAGTGCAGGATTCCGATGGGTGTGAAGTGGCCAACGGCGCCTTTGAAATAGCGGCTATGGACGCATTTGACGCCATAGCGGTATCGGATGGCCTAGGCACCTTCAACAACCTAGTATCCGGAGATACCCGCACGGTTCAAAATCTAGCGCCCGGAATCTATTCTGTGACAGGCCGAGTGGGCAACTGCACGTTTACCAGAAACATACAAATCGGAAACTCGGACTTAGAAGAAGCCATTCCATTTACGGTAACAGCCAATAATCAGACCTGTTCCGCTACCGGAATCAACCTAGGTTCATTGGTGATAGATTTTGAGGGAAGTGTACAATCTGGGCGGTACCGCGTAATCAGTGCCCGTGGAACGGAATACAACGGTGCCTTTACGGGGGAGACGGAGCTGACTATCGACGTACCGGCAGGGTCCTACCAAGTGGAAATAAGCGACGGGGCCAACTGCAACAGCACCAATGCGGTGGTGTATGAGGTGGAAGGAACCGGGCAGGTCAATTTTTCAGTCCCGCCAGATCTTCGGGTATGTGTTTCCTACGAACTGGTACCAGATAGTTCTCAGGAGCTGATGTATACACTGACCCGGCCGGATGGATCGCAAGTGAATGGGGCGACTGGGGATGGATTTGTTATTGACCAGAGCGGTACCTACCGGATGACCGCGGTGGCTGCAGATCCTGCCTCAACCAATTGTCCCCGCACCCGGACATTTGAAGTGGAGGTCAGCCAGCCGGTGGAGTTTGAACCGGTATTTCAGCAGATAGATTGTTCAGGCAGACAAATGTACACCGCCGAGTTGTTTGGTAGAAGTGCCAATGAGGTGATAATTCGTTGGTTTTCAGCGGATGGCACCATTGTCGGGCGTAGTACCCAGTTTTTTCCCCCTTCTCCCGGAAATTATTCACTGGGAGTTCAGCCACGCGCCAGCAGTGCCTGCGAGGTAACTCCCATTCCCTTTGAGGTAGTGGTTCCGTTAAGGTCAACGGAGGTAGAACTTTTGGCCACACCTTTTTGCGACGAAGACGCCTTTACCACGCTCACGGTGGAGGTAGCTCATCCCAATGAGGTGACCGCCATTCAATGGTTTGTGAGGGATGCCAATGGGGATTGGGATTGGCTGTTGGAATTCAATGACGAGCAGTCTATTGATGTGGCGGATCCGGGGATGTACCAAGTGGTCGTGCGAAACCCTATCGGCTGTAGGTTAGGCGATGCAGAACTGCAGCTAGAACGTGTAGCGTCGGAGGAGGTTACTTTGGAGGATTCCTATTTTATTTGTACGGAAGACGGTGTTTTCCCCACTCTGTCGCCCGGTAATTTTTCGGCAGTCACTTGGTATTTGGATGGAGTAGAGGTCTCCGATGAGCAAACCTACCGGGTTACGGCGCCTGGAAACTACGAGTTCATGGCTGTGAGCGAACTCGGATGCGAACAGCGAGGCGAATTTGAAGTGCTGGAGACCTGCCAAACCTTGATCCGAATGCCGGATGCCATGATTGTCGGAGATGCAATGCGGGATTTCAGGGTATTTGCCAATCCGGATTTAGATGAAGTGGAGGTATTTATCTACCAACGAACGGGCGAGCTGATTTTTTATCGCAAAAACAACGTAGCCAATGAGGCAGAGCCGGTTTGTACTTGGGATGGGGTATTGCATGGTAAGCCGCTGTCCGTGGGGACCTATCCGGTGGTGGTGCGTTATAGGAGTGAGCGCTTGGGATTGGAAGAGGTAATTAAGCGTTCCTTGGTGGTGGTTCAGTAATTTTTTTCGTTTGGTGGCCGATTGGTTTAGTAGCCTGTTTTTTTATTCGTTAATGGTACTCAAAAATCCCCCAAACGGGGGATTGACCCAAAAATAGGTAGTGGATACTTTTGTAAAGTGATTTTCAGTAAGGGGGGGCGCGTGTGTTCTTTTCCGGCTGTTAGCCGGATTCGATTTTTTGCTAGTTAGCCGTTTTCTTCGATTTTCACAGGAGTTTAATTGGTGGATAAACAAATCAATTTTTCAAGCCAATTCATTGGGTTTTTCTGGGGTTTTCGCGCCCTCTGCTAGGATTAGCATGGATCAGGGCCAGGATTGCTTTCAGATGAATGTGGGGATTATCACTGCCACTGTCGGTGTGGCTGTCATGTTGGCAAATGCGATTCCGGGGATACTGGCTGCCGGTGCGAAGGCGGGAGTTCTTACGGCTTTAATGGGCAAGCCGATGCTGATTGCCATGGGTGCCATGGTCGTGACCTACTATGCAACCAAAACAGTGGTCGGATCGGCTCAGAACAAACTGTTAAACGAATGTTTCTTTCCTTTTGAAACCATGATTCAGGGTACAAATGGGTCGAGAAACGGCTTCTCTTTCAAAAATCAATCCGAGCAACGATTTATCGTGATTAACCGGGTGAGGTCGCTAAGCCTACAGGAAGTCGATAGCCCCAATCCATACCTGTCGAGAGCGGCAAACAACTTTCGATTGATCGGAAATAAACTTACGTCGGTTGTTCGCGGAGTCAATTCAGTGTTAAATAGTACATCCAATTGGTTTTACAAATGGTTTTCCAAGCCCAAATCGGAGTTCGAGTTGTTGACGGAAGATTTTGACGATTTGCCGTCTACCTCTTTTGAAGCGGAAGACGTGGGAAATAGTCAATATATATCGTTCGTAGATTTTCCCGCCGATGTGGAGGTGGTGTCGGTCGTTGAATCAGACCACACGGTCAAGCTGAAAGTCCGCGCAGAAGAAGAAACACTTCCAAGGAAGGTCACCGGAAAAGTAAGGTACGATGATGGAGTTTTTTCCCATGAGACGGAGGTGTCAATTGACATTGAACCGACGGCGGACATTCCTTTATTAGAGGGATATTATCTGGTCACTTATGCGTGGGGAGAGCAAATTCTTTTGCACATCAATGTACCGTATTTTAACTACTCGTTAGGTGACGTTCTCTATTTTGACCCCAATGAAAACAAGTGGTTTCACCCTATTGGATTTAGAGCAACGGTTTTTGCCGCGTATATGGATGTAATTGACGGAGCTACGGAAATCTCGGTTACGATTTCTACAGAGGGATGTTTATCTGAAAGTTTCCGGATTTATCATCTTGATCCAAGCAAGCAGGCCTTTTCCGGGAAGTATGAAAACAACCGATGCTACCATGACCAATATGTGGGTTCGGAGGTAAGCTTGGTTTATGTGGGAGAGAGTATGCCTTAACCTTAATAGGAGGAAAAGTTGCATTTTGGGCAAGCCACCGGGATCTAGGTAGGCTCCAAGCGACAGGAAGAGGTTGCCTTAACGTAATACTGACAGTTGATTTCTGCATTCGCGATTGTTGTTGTTTTGAATTCACTGATTTGAAAAAAAAAATGGTTTTTTTTCAAATCAGTGAATTTGTTTTTTAAACGTTATATTTAGTTTTTAACGGATGATATTCCCGGTTTTTGCTTTTTTGTGGACTAGTTTCAGTAGGTGCAGGTTTTGGTAAATAGGGGGGATTTTATTTTTTTGGCCTTTGGTTCATTGAAAGACGCCAGAAACAGTGCTTGTCTTGGATTTAGCGGAGACGTTACGCGCGGGGATAATAATTGAAACATGAGAGATGGAATTGAGAAAATGCACCAGGTTTGGGAAAGCTTGGTGTTAGAGGAGCGGGTTCAGACGGAATTGCCGGAAATAGACTTTAATCAGATCGTAAGTACGGTTTTCGCGACTGGCCCATTTTACTATTATTTGATCGATTTTTTTGATTTCAGTGTTTCCCACATTAGCAATGGATTTACGCAGGCACATGGTGTCAATCCCCAGGAGATCTACACGGTAAACGATATCTTGGCACTGGTGCACCCGGACGATTTGTCCTTGGTAAACAAAGCAGAAGAAGGAGCATCGGCTTATATGCAGGCCCATGTCGGTTGGGAAAGCATAAAGTCCTACAAGTTCTCCTACAATTTCAGGTTTAGAAATTCAACTGGAGCCTACGACATGTACAATCACCAATCTTTGGTGTTGACTACCGATGAGCACAATAATTTTGTCAAGGCACTGAACATCCATACCAATATCTCCCATCTGACCACCAAAAACAGTTATACCTTTTCAATTATTGGCCTAAATGGACTGCCCTCTTATCTCAATTTGCCGATTTTTGATGAAAGGCAGACTGAATCGTTGGGGATCAATAATTTTTCCCAGAGGGAAATAGATATCATCAAAATGATTGCAGAAGGGATTGACACGAAGCAAATCGCTGGCCGACTTTTTATCAGTCCTGAAACCGTCAAGTCACACCGAAAGAATATTTTCCGGAAAGCAGGCTGTACCAGGGCCGCCGAATTGGTTGCCAGAAGTATCAGCGAGGGGTGGATATAAGATTCGTCATCGTATAGATTCCTCTTTAATTCCATTTGGAATTAAGATCAGCCGAAACGGTGGTTTAGGACGCTAGAACGTATAGCCGATGGAAATCACCATCCCGTAGTCAAAATTTTCACCCATTTCAACGGGGGGTTGGTTGTCGTAGTTGTTGTAGAAATTCAATCCTATATCCAAGTTGTTCACCACAGTCCAGCTTAATCGGGTGTCGCCGTCGTTTCGGTACCTGCCTGACTGGGTTAATCCTACAAATAGGGTTTGGGTCGTGTTAAATCGAATTTTGGGTTTTTTTAGTTTGAATAGTGTGACGTCCAGCATGATGGGCCACTCATATAAGCTGTTGTTTCGAGTGCCTTCCAGGTTAAATTCCTGGTTGATGACCGCCCCGGTGCGTAACCGGGTAATCCCTCGCTTATGCTGGATCAAATGGACACCCATGCCTAGGCCCTGCTGTAGGCGGCGGCTTATTCCGAGTTGGAGGTTTCGCTGGTAATTTACCAAGCCAAAGCCATACCAGGTAGGATTCAAGTAATAGTTGCCCAGAAGCTGTAGGCTTTCCCGTTCGCGGCTAAGCCTGCCTTCCTCTTGCGTGAGAATTACCGATCCGCGAAGATCTACATCCAGCCGTTCGGTATCGTATTCGAGTACAAAGTCACCGTTCCACCTACCGATTTCGCTGCTGCGCGAGAAGCTGTACCCAGCCCCGGCCCTTCCTTCCATTCTTCGAAAAAAACGTTGATGTATAAGCTGTACCTCGTTGAGGTTTCTGACCTCAAAATCCCTGTTTTCAAAGCCATCGTATACCGTTACTTTTCCCGGTTCCCCGTGGGGAATAAAGACCCCAACAACAAACTGGCGCTGAGCGGTCTGAATTCGGTAGCCATATCCGTAGGCCCGTATGGTTTGTACATGGGTTAGGTCGATTTCTAGGTTTCCGAGGTTTTCGCCCTTGAAATGGAGGGTGCCGTACCGGATTCTCCTAAGCTCTCCGACAATAGGGGCTTGCCCGGCCAAAAATACCGTATCCATGGTCTGCGCCAGTCCATCAACGAGCAGCAGGGCAAGCAAAAAGGTTCCGAACCACCCTTTCATGGTTATTATAAATTTTTTTTATAAGTCATAGATCATCAATTTTTTTGGTAGTGTAAAACCGGGGCTGCACTCGAATGGGACGATTGATTGATTAAAACCTTATTCACGGTAATCAATAGGTTTGTCATTGTTTTTGGGTGGATGGATATCAATCTTCGGGCCAGTTGGTCGATTGGGTCCGGCGATCCGTCTTTTGAAGTGATCGTGGCGGAGTTTATTTTGGATGATCATTTTACCAGCAAATCAAGGATCGATTTGATCGTTCGGTGGATTTTTGTGATTGGATTTTAATGATCGATTCTGTATTTTGGTTTTGCCAATGAAAAATTGACAACTCACTAACCATGAATGACCTAAGCTTTTTTCCGGTACTCCCTGCCTTGCGCCCCTTTGTGAGTGGGTACATGTTGTTCCAATACGATTACATGGCCCCCGATAGACCGTTTTTTTCGCCTAAGGGTACAGCGGCGTTGACGATCCCCATAGAAGTATCCAAAGGGAATTATCTTGCCTATCCCACCCCTTTGGATAGACATTATTTTGAAGCAGGTGTTCCACTCCTTTTTGGACAGATGAGCCGGGTGGGTTATGCCTACAGTGTGGGCCGATTTTGTTCATTTATCATCGTATTTACGCCTACCGGACTTTTCCATTTTTTAGGAGAACCTACAGACAAGCTGACGGACAACATTGTGGATTTGGAACAGCTCGGGTTGCATGGATTAAAAGAGCAACTAGGGATTTTGTTTACTTCCACCCAGTGTCCGAACGATTGGGCCAAACGTCTAGATACCTTGTTGTTGGATTGGTTCGCCCAAGGTGGGCAGCGCAACCTGTCCGTAGATGTCTCTTCCGTATGCGATGAAATAGTTCGTAATAAAGGCCAATTTGCGCTCGACAATATGCTATGTGGAGCGCGCATATCGAAACGAACCTTTCAAATTCACTTTAAGCAGCAAGTGGGCATCTCGCCAAAGCTATTCTGTCGCATCGTGCGGTTCAATGCACTGATCAATGCCATGCATGCTGCACAGAAGTTTGATCTATTGGAGCTGGTAGTTGATCATGGGTATACCGACGGCTCCCACTTGCACAAGGATTTCAAGGATTTCTCCGGTCTTACCCCTAGGCAGTACCTAAAGACTCATTTTGAGGTAAACCTTCGGGTAGAGCGAGTTTTGTTAAAAAATCACGGCAGGTTTAGCAGCGAAGGCTAGCTACCGCATCTTGTCGTTCGTGAAGTATATTTTTTTGAATATAATACCGGTCGCTTCGCTTTTTTACAATTTTTCCATCAGTCAAATGGTTATTTTACCTGCTGATTATTTCATAAGCTGTTTTTATCCAAAATTAATTTGGTATGGGCGTATCTGTTTTGTTGGCCGATGATCATACATTGACGGCCTTTGGTAGTTGGTCGCGTGAGAGTTTTTTTGCTGTATCCGATTATGTTTGAAACAGGTATCTTTTAACTTCAAGGCTAAGCGACTACTGGCGCCACCTTGAGCCTTTTTCGGTTCGTCTGGTTTCAGTACTTCCGCGCAAGTGGGAGTCCATTATCGTTTGTCGATCGAAAGCACGTAGGTGGCCATGGCTTGGGCATCCTCAAAGGCCACATCCGGGTGTGGAATCATCACCGGGTAACCCCAGGAACCGGTGCCCCCAGAGATGATTTTCCGCGCCAGCAGGTCAATGTACACCTGTCGCCGAGGGTAGCGTTTGGCGACATCGGCAAAGGACGGTCCCTTGGAGCGGCTGTCCCGCTTGTGACATTCGTAGCAGTTGGCATAGGCTACCAACACCTCTCCCCGATGGATGGCCTCCAGGGGTACTTCCTCGTCTTCACCAGGAATAGCCCGGATGTAGTCTTTTACAGGGGGTTTTACTTGCTCTTTATTTCCTTCCCGCCACTCGCCGCATCCGGCGAGCATCAGTGCACAAAAAATAAGAAAAAGAAAGGGCTGAGAGATTGGGGGCATGCAGTTTCCGTTCGTATAGCTATTTTTCCCTGCTAAATTACTTATAAAAGATTAAAGTATCCTTTAATAAACGTAAAATAGTTGAAGGAAATTACTGGATCAATACGTAACTTTCCTCATAAACAGATGCAACGCTTTATGAGAACGAGTATATACCGATTTACTTTTTTATTGCAGGTGCTGCTACTAGCGAGTGCCGATTGGGTCCGTCCGGCGCTGGCCCAGCAGGCCTTAGGGACCGCGATCGACCAAAAAGCCGAGGCCCTGGAAGCGCAGGTGATTGCTTGGAGACGGGATTTTCACCAACACCCCGAATTGGGTAATCAGGAGCTGCGTACGGCGTCGATTGTGGCGGGACACCTGAGAGCCCTGGGCTTTGAGGTCACCGAACAGGTGGCTGTAACGGGTGTGGTAGGGGTACTCAAGGGAGGAAAGCCCGGCCCAACGGTCGCCTTGCGGGCGGACATGGATGCCCTGCCGGTGACTGAGCGGGTGGATGTACCATTTAAATCCACCAAGACGGCTAGTTACAATGGACAGGAAGTAGGTGTGTCCCATGCCTGCGGCCACGATTCCCACGTGGCCATATTGATGGGGGTAGCGGAAACCTTGGCCTCCATACGCAACGAGCTCCCGGGTACCGTGAAGTTTATCTTTCAACCCGCAGAAGAAGGGATGGATGATCTGGACACCTGGGGCGCCAAACAGATGGTGGAAGAAGGGGTGATGGAGGATGTAGACGCCATTTTCGGGTTGCACATCAATTCCCAGACTCCTGTAGGAACGATCAAATACCGATCCGGGCCGGCCATGGCCGCCGTGGACAATCTCGAAATACAGGTAATCGGCAAGCAGGCCCATGGGGCCTACCCCTGGTCTTCGGTGGATCCCATTGTGACGGCATCTCAGCTCGTGGTTGGGCTACAAACTATCGTAAGCCGAAGCGTGAATGTGACCGAGATACCGGCGATTGTCACCATTGGATCCATTCACGGAGGGGTTCGGCACAATATCATTCCGGAAGAGGTGGCTATGATCGGCACGATCCGTACCTATAGTGCGGCCCAACAGGAGTTGGTTCACCGGAGGATTTTTGAAATTGCCGCTGGCATTGCCCAAAGTGCCGGTGCGCAGGCAAAAGTGAACATCCGCAAAATGTATCCGGTCACTTACAACGATCCAAGCCTGACGGCAAAGATGTTGCCCACCTTGGAGCGTGTGACGGGATCGGGAAGATTGGTGGAACATGAATTGATCACGGGGGCAGAGGATTTTAGCTTTTACCAGCAGGCCAAGCCAGGACTTTTTGTGTTTTTGGGGGGTATGCCGGCAGATGGGGATCCCTTAAAGGCGCCCGCGCACCACACGCCGGATTTTTACCTGGATGAGAGTGGATTTGTGCTAGGGGTCAAAGCCTTAAGTCACCTGGCTCTGGATTACCTACAAGGCGGAATTTGATTGTAGCACCTTTGGTGCTTACTGGGATTCGGATGACAGGTGCACATAGCCCTGGCAGGCCATGTTATTGATTACTGCACCGTTGGTGCTAATGTGGAGGTGGCCGCATGGTTCCCTAGTCCCAAAGGCCATGCTAGTTTCCGTAGCTTCGTTGGTGCTTATTTGACTTTAAGCACCAAAGGTGCAAAATCATTAGCCTTGGGCAACGCCCAAGGAAGATTGCGAATACACCACCCAAGCGCCAAAGGCGCGGAATCATTCGAATACGACTTCGGGTTCTACCACGTCGACCACACCTCTTTTGTTGATTTCGGTAAGGGTGACGGTTTTGATCTCATTGATCAGTAAGGGATCGTATTTGGCCGCAACACGCACATAGTTTTCGGTAAATCCGTGCATCATGCCATCTTCGATATCCTCTTCAAAGAGCACTTTCCAGGTTTTTCCCAGGTTCTCTTCGTAGAATTTCCGCTTTTTCTTTTCCGAAAGAATACGCAGCATCTTCGAGCGCTCGTTTCGTTTTTTCATGGGCACCACGTCCTCCATATCTATGGCACGGGTATTGGCCCGCTCGGAATAGGTAAAGACGTGGAGGTAGGAGATGGGGAGCTCGTTCAAAAACTGGTAGGTTTCCAGAAACAGTTCGTCGCTTTCGCCCGGAAAGCCCACAATTACATCCACGCCTATGCAGCAGTGCGGCATCAGTTGTTTGATCTTCGCTACACGGTCCTCGTACAGTTCACGAAGGTAGCGCCGTCCCATTTTTCGTAAGATGGTATTGCTGCCGGATTGCAGCGGAATGTGGAAGTGCGGCACAAAACGGTTGGAACGGGATACGAATTCGATGATCTGATTCGTCAATAGATTGGGTTCGATCGAGGAAATCCGGAACCGCGGGATGCCATCCACCTCGTCGAGTGCTTTGACCAGGTCCAGCAGTCGTTCTTTGCGCTTTCCTTCCTGAATACCGAAATCCCCGATATTCACACCTGTCAATACCACCTCTTTGACGGTGGAGTCAGCGATGGCCTGGGCGGTGGCAACGACTTGGGCAATGCTGTCGCTACGGCTTTTTCCCCTTGCCAAAGGGATGGTGCAAAAGGCGCAGCCATAGTTGCACCCGTCCTGTACCTTCAAAAAGGTCCGGGTACGGTCATGCATGCTGTGGGAGGCGTGAAAAGTATCCGCTTCGTGGATTTCAGAGGCCAGTACCTTGGTTTCCTGGGCATGCGCAAAGCCATCGAGCAGCTCGATCAGTCTAAACTTCTCTGCGGCGCCTAATACGGCATCTACCCCCTTTATTTCTGCAATTTCCTGCGGCTTTAACTGGGCGTAGCAGCCGATGATGGTTACGTAGGAGTGGGGGGATATCTTTTTTGCCTCTTTGACGATCTTTTTACACTTTTTGTCGGCATTTTCCGTCACCGAGCAGGTGTTTATGATAAAGATGTCGGGGTTTTCTTCGAATCCGACCTTCAGATACCCCTTTTGCTCAAACATCCGGCTGATGGTGGAGGTCTCGGAGTAATTTAATTTGCAACCCAGCGTATAGAAGGCGACTCTTTTCATCTGTTTATAATTTGTTCTTTAGCGGTCAGATGGAATCTCGCACGTATTACAATCGTTCCTCCGTGTGTCGCTTGCGTCGTGCTCGATTTCATGTGTCTATAATTGATTTTTCAAAGGTCACATGGAATCTCGCATGGTTGACAGTGATCCCAGAGTGTGACGGTAACGTCATGCTCGATTTCAAAACAGATTGATTTATAAACCGGTTGCAAAGGTAAGCATTTCGACGAAGTTTTCAATTTTCGCAATTTTTCGGAAACCCCCCTCGAAAAACGGGGGTTGGTTCGGTTTTAGGCGGTATTTTTTTGCAAAAAGTGTAAATTTGGAGAAAATCACCTCGAATTTTCACCAACTAACTTGTTTTATGAGATATTTTTCTACTTTTGTGTATCGATTTTAAACCACAAATTTCAACGATGGCAACATTAAGACAATTAGCGCTTATGAAGGTGCAGGAAAGGTCCTACGTGACCTCTGAAGCGCCCTCTTTAAAGATTTCTGATTACTTCGGATCTCAGGTATTTGGTCTGAAAGAAATGCGAGAAGCATTGGCTCCTTCCGTGTACCAGCGAGTTGCCGGTGCGATCGAAAAGGGAGCAAAAATTGACATGTCTACGGCTGAAGAAGTCGCCACCGCAGTGAAGAGTTGGGCGATGGCCAAGGGTGCTACGCACTATACCCACTGGTTCCAACCGTTGACAGGCTCCACCGCTGAAAAGCACGATACCTTTTTCGATGCCCTCTCCGGAATGGAAAAATTCAAAGGGACCGCTTTGGTTCAGCAGGAACCCGATGCGTCCTCTTTCCCTAGTGGAGGTATTCGTACGACCTTTGAAGCCCGAGGTTATACCGCTTGGGATCCTAGTTCCCCCATATTTATCTACGACAAAACCCTTTGCATTCCTACCATCTTCGTTTCCTACACAGGCGAAGCATTGGATTTCAAAACACCCCTGATCCGCTCTTCCGAGGCCATTAACCAAGCCGCGGTGGATATTTGCCAGTTTTTTGACAGAAATGTGAAGAAGGTGACCCCTTCACTGGGTGTGGAACAGGAGTATTTTCTAATCGATAAAGCACTTTATGCTACCCGACCCGACTTGGTAATGTCTGGCAGATCAGTATATGGGCACAATCCTGCCCGTGGACAGCAGTTGGACGACCATTATTTCGGTTCAATTGCTCAGCGGGTAAAAGAGTACATGAAGGATTTCGAAATCGAAGCCTGGAAGCTGGGCATACCGGTGTCTACCCGCCACAACGAAGTGGCACCCGGTCAGTACGAAGTAGCTCCCCTTTTCGAAGAAATCAACAAGGCTTGTGATCACAACCTGTTGTTGATGGACCTGATGGAGAAGGTAGCGGACAAGCACGGATTCAAGGTATTGTTCCACGAAAAGCCATTTGCCGGACTTAACGGTAGTGGTAAGCACAATAACTGGTCATTGATTACCGATACCGGTGTCAACCTGTTCCAGCCCAGCAATTCGGCTAGGGAGAATTTGCAGTTCCTGTGCTTCTTGGTAGGTACTATCAAGGCGGTGTACGTCTATGCCGACCTACTTCGAGCCAGTATTGCTTCTGCAAGTAATGATTACAGACTTGGTGCAAACGAGGCGCCTCCTGCGATCATCTCCGTATTCCTAGGTTCTACATTGAGTTCCGTTTTGGACGAATTGGAGCAGAATGGAAACGTGAAAATCGAGAAAGGCGACAACATGTACATGAAGCTCGGTCTTACCAAAATCCCGGAAATCATACTGGACAACACCGATAGAAACCGAACTTCGCCGTTCGCATTTACCGGAAATAAGTTCGAGTTCCGCGCTGTAGGATCAAGCGCCAACTCTGCCGGCCCGATGACAGCGCTGAACGTGATCGTTGCGGATGTACTGAAGGAAATGAAAGTCGACATCGACAAGGAGATGGAGGCAGGTAAGGAGAAGAAGATTGCCATTGTCGATGTATTGCGTAGATACATCAAGGAGAGCAAGAATATACGCTTCGAAGCAGACGGTTACTCTGATGAGTGGGCCGAAGAAGCTGCTCGAAGAGGTCTATCCAACCTGAAGAGCACGCCGTTTGCCTTGGATACCTTGGTAACCAAGAAGACCGCTGATCTCTACAAGCGCCATAAGGTTCTTAACGAGAAAGAGCTTCACGCAAGGCACGAAATCCGCTTGGAAAACTACATCATGCGGGTACAGATTGAATCCAGGGTAATGGGTGACTTGGCGCTTAACCATATCATTCCAACAGCGATTCAGTATCAAAACAAGCTGATCGAAAATGCCAATGGCCTCAAAGGACTTGGACTGGATCATCGCGCAGCAATCGAGACCATCGAGCAGGTGAGCAAGCACATCGAGTCTTTGAAACTGAACGTAGGTGAGATGATCGAAGCCAGAAAGCGTATCAACAAGGAAGAGGATATCGCTAAAAAGGCGAAGCTGTACAGCACCGATGTGAAGGAAGCTTACTTTGACAAAATCCGATATGCAGTGGACAAGCTGGAATTGTTGGTAGACAACGAATCCTGGCCACTCGTGAAATACCGCGAGATGCTGTTCATCAAGTAATGAAATGTAATGACCCGGCCGAGCAATCGGCCGGTTTTTTTTGCTTTAGCCTAGGGTGTTTCCAAACGCACTGCCTGTGGAAGTGGCGCTTCCTGCGAGCTACAGCAGGCAATTTTTTCGGTCGGATGGTTCGTGCAGAAAAATATTCCTATATTGGGTTTTTAGGAGATACCCTATATTATCCATTAAACCCAAAAACGATGAACGAACTACGTTGCCTCGCGGCATTGCTTTTTGCAGTCTTGCCTTTTTTGCCGGCTCTTTCTCAGGAGAGCAGGGTATATGACAACCTGACCCTTCCAAGTGAGCGCTTACAGATGGAGCGCAAATACGCCATATACCTGCCTCCCGGCTACGAGCACTCCGAGCGCAGTTATCCAGTATTATACCTGCTGCACGGTGGGGGAGACGACCAAACCGGTTGGGTGCAATTTGGAGAGGTACAGCACATTACCGATAAGGCACTAAAAGAAGGAACTGCCACGCCGATGATCATCGTGATGCCGGACGCCAATACTGAGCGAAGGGGCTACTTTAATGACGTGAACGGCGAATGGCGCTACGAGGATTTTTTCTTTGAGGAATTTATCCCATTTATTGAATCTACTTATCGGATCAAGTCGGAGAAGCGATACCGCGCCGTGGCAGGATTGTCCATGGGAGGGGGAGGCTCCTTCTTTTATGCGATGCACCGGCCGGACATGTTCTCGTCTGCTGCCCCACTGAGTGCTGCGCTGCGTAGTCAGACAAAAGAAGAATACCGGCAGGCCTTGGAAAACAGCGGTACCACGGTGAAAAATCCGGCATCCTTAGATGCCTACTACGACCGGCATCAGGCGTTGCGGCAGATCGAGTTGAATTCGTTGGACGATATGAAGTCTGTCAGGTGGTACTTTGACTGCGGCGACGACGACTTTTTGTACGAAGGCAATAGCTTGGTGCACATAGCCATGCGCAAAAAGGAGGTGCCCCATGAGTTCCGCATACGAGACGGAGGACATACCTGGGGTTACTGGCGAACCTCGCTGCCCGATGTCCTGGGGTTTGTGTCAGAGGCTTTTCATCAGCGGTAGCTTGTTACATGGTTATGCCTTTATCTATGAGAAAAACGATCCACCTGCAGCTCTTTTTGGTGTTTGCGTTGCTTCCATTTTTTGGGGAGGCGCAACAGCAGAACAGCGCCTACGATGAGGCACTTGCCAAAGCCCTCGGTGCCGACGATTATGGCATGAAGATGTACACCTTTGTGCTCTTGACCACTGGCGAGCATACTCCGGAGGATCAGGCGGTGGTAGCTGCGGCCTTTGCCGGCCACATGGCCAATATCAACCGGTTGGCCCAGGAGGGTAAGCTGCTGGTAGCTGGCCCCTTTGGTCCAAATGGGGACGCTATGCGTGGGATCTTTATTTTTGACAGTGCAGATACCGATGAGGTAAGGACTTGGCTGGCAGACGATCCCGCCATTTCGGAGGGGTTGTTAAAGGCCTCGCTGTATCCCTGGTACGGCTCAGCGGCGCTACCTCTGTACCTGGAGACATCCGAAAAGATCTGGAAAGTTAAGCCCTGATATAGGTGTAAGTGAGGACTGCATGGCAAGGAAAAGACAAAAGCGAAAACTAAAGGCCGGGCTGGCTCCCGGTACGTTACTCTTCACCGGGGAGCAGAAGATGGAACGCCTGGAAATGTCCGTGCTGAGGTACGACGCAGATTTGTATGAAGAATCGTTTCCCGGCACTCTGGAGGAAGTGATATCGGAGCTGCGACTGGGCGGGCCGGTGACCTGGATCAACCTGGACGGCCTGCACGAAGAGCATGCCGTGGAGCGGATCTGTCAGGGGTTGGATATCCATAAGCTCACCATGGAGGATATCCTCAGCGTGGGGCAGCGGCCCAAGGTGGAGGAACATGCCGACTACCTGCATGTGGTGTTGCGGATGTTTATGATGGATGAGACGAACCGGGAAGCTACGGATGAGCAGCTCAGTTTTATCTTGAAGGGCAACCTGCTGCTTACCTTTCAGGAGCGCAAGGGGGATGTATTTGACGGGGTGAGGAAGCGGCTGCGGGAAGCCAAGGGGCAAATTCGTAAGCGGTATGCGGACTATTTGCTGTATGCGCTTTTGGATGCGGTGGTGGACAATTACTACCCCATATTGGAGACTTTGGGTGAGCACTACGAGGAGTTGGAGTCCGAGCTTCTGGACAATCCCACACGGGCGGCGCTGGGTCGCCTTCATATCCTACGCCGGGAGACCATTCTGCTGCGCAGGTCGGTGTATCCGCTGCGGGAGGTGGTGGGCCGGTTTGAGAAGATGGAGGAGCCTTTTGTCAGCGAGGGTACCCGGGTATTTATCCGGGATCTGTATGACCATACCATACAGGTGATCGAAAACATCGAGGTGCTGCGGGATATCGCCACGAGTTTGCTGGACCTATACATGAACAGCGTCTCAAACAAGATGAACGAGGTAATGAAGGTGCTGACAATCATCGCGACGTTGTTTATTCCGCTTACCTTTATCGTGGGCGTTTATGGGATGAACTTCGACTACATGCCGGAGTTGCGGTGGCGTTACGGGTATTTTATCGTGATGGGGCTGATGTTTGTGGCCGTGCTGGGCATGCTGTACTTTTTCAAGCGCAGAAGGTGGCTTTAGGAGATTAGGGTCTGTATAGGAGGGTTTCGGTATAATATACATTGTAAAAATACCCCGATCGGGGTATTTTTTACTATGGAAGAAAGCCTTAATTTTAAGAACGAGTTTTTCTTGGATAAAGCCGGTGTTTTGGCATTTAGGATGTGCCTCGGTAAAATAGGCTACCGGTCAGCGAAGTGGAGAAAAATGACAGAAAGCTAAACCGGAAACCGTGGTATCCCGGATTGGCTTTTGGGATTTCCCAAATTGCCTTTGGTCATCAAGGGGTTGCAGGATGATTCCGTTTGCAAACGCTTACATTCGAATAGCCGTGAAATCAAGAAAAGTGCCTGGAATGGCCTTTATGCGGCTTTTGTACGGGTGTAAAAGGTAGCTAACCGCAATGGGGTGAGGTTAGCTGGTAGTTGTGGAGAATAATAAGGATACAAACGAAAACCATAAATTTAAATAGAATGAAAAATATTAAGGATTTTAAAAGAGAAGATTTCCTAGGATTTTGGAAAAGTACCAATCCTAAGATTACATTTTTTCTGGACAAAACACAAGCAAATCTAGTTTTACCAAACAAACAGATATATGGTGATTTTATTGTGAATTATGTGTTAAGCTGTGAAGAGTGTACTAACTGCTTAGAAATAGGAGTTAATAATGATCTATTCTTTATTAAACAAATTACTGAAAATGGCTTTTTTTTAACAACAGAATATGGTGAAATTCTATTGACAAAAATTGTTCAAGAACAAATGTAGAAATGAAATATAACTTATTAGAGCCACATACCATTTATCCTCTAGTTCTGTTACCTGATGAAATAATCTCATTTTTAAGGAAGGATATTTCTTTTTCAGACTTATGTAAAGAAAATGGAGTGATTTTTCCGGAAATGATAGAGAAAGCTCATTCCAAACGGATAGAATACCTCTATATGGATTTTAACAAATCAAAGTTGGAAATTGTTAATCATCGAAGTATTCAAGAAATAAATGATTTAACCCACGAATCTCGTGATCAGGAATTAGAAAAGTATGATTTTTATTTTGGAACAAAGAGACTTCCCAAAAAACCTATTTTTCATCGTGAGGTTAAGGTAAGATCTAAAATAGACTATTTAGATAATTTTGGAGTATTAGCTTTTTTTACAGTTTGTGCATGTATAGGATACATAACTATTGGAGGATATTTCATTAAACCTATCTCAGACTTTTTTAATATTTCCTTTTGGAGTACATATTTGACTTTGGTATTAACCACATCGATTAGTTATTTTTTATATGATGTAATAAAAAATAAAAATGAAATTATACAATATCATTTAGAGGACGTTTTAGAAGGATCGGACGAAGAAAGATTATTGAAGCTTAGCGAGTACAAAAAATCAGTTAATGCTTTATTTAAACAAGCCAACATAGAAATTGAAAAAGAAAGAAAAAGGATTAAAGATTTAATTGAAAGTGAAAGAGAGGAAATTCAAAAAAAAATATTGAAGAAAAGACTTACATTTAATCAATTAAATATAGAGCCAATAAATAATATTAGAAGAGGCAAAACAGAGCTTTTTTTCCTACAATATCTTTATATATCTTTCAAATCCGATGTTAAAATTGATGTCGCTCCAATAATGAAAAAAGCATTTTTGCCAGATTTTGTTATAGTTTGTTCTGAATTAGGACTGTATGTTGATATTGAAATAGATGAACCCTATGCATTAGAATCTGGAGAAATAATTCATCATGATAGAAGTAAAGATTGTACAAGAAATCAATTTTTCATTAGCCATAATTGGATTGTAATTCGGTTTTCTGAAAAGCAAATTGTTCAGAGTCCAGACGAATGTGTGTTTTTTATAAAAAATATCTTGTCAGCAATTGGGCAAAAAAATAATTTGATTGAAACAAATATTAAATCAGAATCACTATGGTCTTATGAAGAAGTTAATTTAATGAAGTTTAGAGATGAAAGAAGTAAGTATTTAAGTCTCCTGAAAATATAATTACTCTCCGCAACATCACCTTGGATCCAGCGGGCGGAACGGAGTAAATTGAAAATTCAGTATCTTTAAGAAGCTAGGAGATAGTAGGAAGAGAACGACTCCGAATGCCCGGCGTCTCCAAGCTGAATCACGTGTGTGACTTAAATCAGCCCCTTGGGGCTGATTGCTTTGAAATGGATGGAGGAACTATTGGGCAACCAATAGATAGGCCCTCCGATGCCCTGACTGCGTCAGGGGGCAGCCATCAAACTACCTTGCGCTGCATATCTGGGAAACCAATGTGTGGTGAGCGGTTAAGGAAAAACGGGAACAAAGATTCCCGTAGGTGGGTACTGTAGAGCTGAACCCCGAAAGCTTTCGGGGTGAACCAACGACGAAGCCTCGAGAAAGCAAATCTCGATGTGAAAAATGGGTAGTTATCCCGAGGGCTATCTGGATAACTATGAAAAAGTGTGGCGGACGATTGGATCCCGATAGCTATCTGGAGGCCAGACTGCATCCGGGGTAAAGTTGGCAGAGCCTGTCCCGAGTATCGGGAAACGCTGTAGATCATTGGTGGCAAGCCTGCCCTGACGCAGTCAGGGTGAACGCTACATCGCTCTGTAAAATCGAAAGAGGAAGCAGACTTTCAGGGAATGTGGAAGAGATGTAGGGGGCAGACTCATTCGTAGTAGTGATGAAGCTCCTGAAATGCGATAGCATTCACGAACACCGATTAGAGTAATTTCTTAGTGAGTAAATGGGAGTGGAGCACGGCAAATGTCCGGGAGGACATTTGAGCGAGGTATGAGGGGAGGGAGCATACCATGTTTCGCCTTCATTTACAACCTTGATTATTCAGGGGATGATTTATGGAAAAGAAGCAGAACCACCGCTACCTAATGAAGCTAGCGCATTACCTTTAAGTGGTTGTTGGTATGAAGAGCCCCGATGTATCGGGGTGAGAGTCTCACGCACAGCCTGTCCTGACGCGTCAGGAGTTCTGTGGGAAGGTAGGGGTGAAATTCCCCCGCCTGACCCGATTAGCTGTAATGCATAGACAAACGACAAAAGAATGAAGAATACAACAAAGAACATATTAATCATTATAGCAATTCTAGTTTTAGTAATATTTTCATATTGGCTAATGATATCTATACTCAAGAGTCATTTTATTTCAAATATTGAAAAAGGCGGGACATTTAAAAATAATGAATTTGGTGATTATCTTGGAGGATTAATAAACCCACTGTTTACATTGCTTTCAACTGTTGCAATTATTTTCCTGACATATATAATAGCAAAAAATGAGGACGTTAAGTCAGACAAGGCAATTGAAACACAAAAAAGAATTACCCTTAATCAAATGAGGCAAACGGCATTCGAAAACCTAGTTCAAAAAACAAATTTATATGTATATGAACTTGATAAACTCTCAATTCATGAAGCCAAAAATAAATTTACTCAAATGGTTTTGACTTATATGATAAAAGAAAAAACTGGTGAACAAACTAACGCAGTTTGGTTAATCATAATGAGTGAATTAGAAAATTTCACTCAATTTAATTATCTATTCTCAGGTCTCTTCAAATTAGACGACTTTAAGACAAAGCACGAAGAAATGATTGATATCACATCTAAACTTGCTCAGGAACAAAACAATTTTAAGTTTGTAAAAAGTGAAACAATTCAGAATTATATTAATATACAAAAAGACTACCTAAGATATGTTGGTGAATATATATATTCTGAATTTTAAATCAAGCACTACAGCTAACATAGGAGGGCTAAACCGAAGTGGAGCGTAGCGGAATTTCGGGCTTAGCCTGTGTTGACAGAAGCGTAGCGGGTTTTTTTGAGGAGAGGTATCTATGGGGATTGAAAAGTTTCGGTGATTTCTGTCGGATGAAAAAAGGTGCTGGTTGGCGTTGGTTTTGCAGCATTTTGCGTGGTTGTTTCTTTTCTGTATACTTTCTGAGTGGTTTTGTTTTTTGATTTTCCGTTTGTTTTTGGTGATTTGGCTGTTTTTGG
>NZ_JAFIEU010000046.1 GCF_020832325.1 Lunatimonas sp. | reverse complement strand
TCACCATTACCCAAGAAGATAACTATTCCAAAAAGGCTTTGGGATACCTTCCCGAATTGGAAATTGACGGATTAGAAAATCCGGTAGTCTCGGTAATTCACGAGGATAGCGGAGAGACAGAATATACGTTGAGAGTAAACCGAAGTCATTTCCGTCCCAAAGTGTTTCGTAATGGTACCTATCGGGTACAGGTAGAAAGCAGTGATGCAGGCGTTACCAAGACACTAGCTGGGCTTTCTATAGATACCGTTGGCACCAATTCGATTCGCGTTGTTTAGAGTTCGTAGTTCCCTGTTTGAAAATGAACGAATCGATTAATTGATGCAGGCTATAACAAACGGTCCCGACTAATCCTATGGAGGGATGAAATGAAGGGATGAAATGATTTATAGTTCGCGATATATTGAGTTGGGTTTTGGAGGTTAGTTTCGTATTAGCCTTTTAGGTTTCGCAATTCCCCAAGATCTTTGGGGTAGCTCATTTATGGCTGAGTTTTAGCGGCCAAAACGGTGTTTTAGATCGGGTTAGTGCCCCGGGCACCGCCCGGGGTTATTGCTCTTTGACCCTTTCAAGGTCAGGTTTTTTTATAACTCTTTTATTCGACGATATTAGGTTCGGTAGGATCAGGTGTTCGATTCAACTGTCTAACGATTCGAGAATTTCCCTATGCAGCCCACCTTGAAATTTACTCGAATTGGCGGGCTATTTTTTGTAACCAAAACCCATTGCTGGACAATTTGAATAATCTAACAGGGATTCGGCTTGTTATTCTATGCTTCTACCAAAACCTCGTACAGGCGCTCCAACTCTTTTTCTAAGTCATCGGTGAAACCAACATGAGGTCGGGAGGTCTGAATCATGGAACTTCGGTTTGCCGTCAACCACCGGAACCGGGAGGTGGCATCGTGCTTGGCAATGGGACTGCCGGCCTCTTCGCCCAGGCAAATACGGAAAAAGGACCTTAGGTAGTTTTCAATAACCTCCAAATCCGCATGAGTATCCAAGGCCACTATTTTTGACAGGTCCTCGTTGATTCTACAGGTGAGCCTATTCTCTTTTTTGCAGCAGATAACCACACCCATATTGACAAACTCTTCCCGCTCTACCCTAGGTACCACGCGCAGCACCGCGTACTCATATAAGTGCTTTCCTTGCATCTTCTGCTCCGTTTACAAATACTTCCGAATGGTTTAAACGGATCTTCAAAAACGCTGAATATACCGATTTAGCTTCCGCAGGAGTTTCCACGTCCCTGGAAGCCAGTATCCATTCATCGGGGATCAGATTAACTAACTGGTCGATTTTTTCCTCACTGAGTAACTGCCGCAGTTCATGGTCAGCTTCCTTCAAGTAGAGCGCCTGGGGGAGCAACACATGGTCTTTGATCAGCGGAAAAGGGCTTTGTGACTGCCTCTCCCAATTGTCCCAGGTATGGTGAAACAAAAATGAAGCTCCATGATCAATTAGCCAAAGTTCCCGGTTCCAAAGGAGCATATTCGTGTTCCGATAGGTTCTGTCCACGTTGGTGATAAAGGCGTCTAGCCAGACAATCTTTGAAGCCAACAGTGGATCTACCTGACTCGCCCCGGGGTCAAAGGTCATTGCTTTGGATAAAAAATGTAGCCCTAGGTTCAACCCTTGGCTACTCTTGAGTAGGTCCTGAATTTCCTCATCGCCTTCCGATTTACCGAAGGCTTCATCTAGGTAGGCAAATACCAGTTCGGGAACTTTGAAGTCCAAAAGTCGTGCGATTTCCCCACCTAGCAGCTCTGCAATTAGTGCTTTTTCCCGTTGTCCTGCACCCTTGAACTTGAGTACATAGCTAAATCCATCGTCGGCATCCGCAAGTGCCGGAAGCGAACCTCCTTCCCGCAGCGGCATGATATAACGCATTACCTGAACCGTACGTAGGGGATGGAATATCGTTTTATCGGTCATTTTACCTTGGATCTGAGTGCAAAGGTAAGGCAAATGGTCGATTTATATACCTTCGGTGAAATATTGAAATGATATAAGCTTCGCGATATTGGTAGATATACGCCTGCGGCGAGATATTGGGTTACGTTTATGATGGTAGGCTCGCTTCGGATTCGGGGTTTTGGAAAGGATTTGGGACCGTACATTCCGCGAATCTTAAATCTTACGTCTATCGTCTTATGTCTCCTTATGTCTGTCTTTTATCAGCTATCTTTTATCCTTAATAATCAATTTCTGTAAATCATGCGATACAATCTCGTCCATGCGGACCCTCTATATTGAAGACGAACGAGGCATCTTTCATGTCCTGATTAAGCGGGGATTTTACGTCATAATGCCGAATAATCTGAAAACCAACTTGTTTGATGGGTTTGCCTGTATGATGGATGAGTTCGATTCTGTGGAACAATGTTGTGTATATATCATTAATTTGTATCAATGAGGCTGTTTACTTTGCAAAATACAAATAATATTCTTTAACAATTTTTAACATGTGGGCACTTGAGCGATTTTTTCGGGATTTTTAAATTTGTCACATGTACTAAAGCCTTTAAAAGATTATGAAACGTTTTTTACTGTCAACTTGTACGAAAAGTTCGCTCTTTATCAGATTGGTCCACAGCCTGTGGATATTGCTTCTCGGTGGCCACGTAGCGTTTGCAAATACCGTGGCTTTGTATACGCCTTACCCTGAAATAGCGGTGCCTCCCGGTGAATCCATCGACTATTCCATCGATGTGATCAACAATTCCGGAAGTATCCGGGATGTTTCCATCCTATTATCCGGCATGCCAGAAGGATGGGATTATTCCCTGAAGTCAGGAGGATGGACAGTCACTAAAGTCTCTGTTTTGCCGGGGGAAAAGAAAACCCTAGCTCTCAAGGTGGATGTTCCCCATAAGGTGGAGAAAGGCACTTACCGGTTTCAGGTGATTGCGACCGGTTTATATACCCTGCCTATTACGGTGAATGTGTCCGAAACGGGCACCTTCAAAACGGAGTTCACCTCGAATCAACCCAATATAGAGGGACATTCCTCCGCACTTTTTTCCTATAATGCAAAGCTCAAAAACATGACCTCAGAGCCTCAATTGTATGCCCTTTCCACCGATGCACCCCGTGGATGGAATGTGGTGTTTAAAGCAAATGGTAAGCAGGTCAGTTCCGTAAGCATTGAAGCCAATCAGACCCAGGATGTTTCCATCGAGGTAACACCTCCCAAGAAAACTGCAGCGGGTAACTACAAGGTGCCCGTACGTGCGATTACGGCCAACACTGCTGCTAATTTGGACTTGGAGGCAGTCATCAAGGGATCCTACGAAATGGAATTTACGACACCTACTGGAATGCTGAGCACCAGTGTGACCGCAGGTAAGTCCAAGCGACTGGAAATGGTGGTGAGGAATAACGGATCCTCCACGATCAATGGTCTTAAGTTGGACCGAAAGGTACCTATGGATTGGGACGTGACCTACGAGCCAGCTGAAATCGCGACCTTGGAGCCGGGACAATCGGCTCAGGTATTCGCTACTATCCAAGCTTCCAAGAAGGCCATCGCTGGCGATTACATGGCTACATTGGAAGCCACCAACCCGGAAGTGACCGAGAAGGCTGCATTTAGGGTGTCTGTCAAAACCCCTGTGGTCTGGGGGTGGCTAGGTGTGATGTTGATCTTGGGTGTCTTTGGTGGTGTGTTTCAGTTGTTCAGCAAATATGGAAGGAGGTAAGCGGTGAGCCCTGTGATAGAACTGAACAAGCTCAGCAAGGCATACGGAAACTTCCAAGCGGTAGACGGGTTGGATTTGCAGATCCATAGAGGAGAAGTCTTCGGTTTGTTGGGTCCAAATGGCGCGGGGAAATCTACGACCATCTTAATGATGTTGGGTTTAACCGATCCCAGTTCTGGCCTGGTTACGGTGTGTGGATACAATGCGACTACTCAACCAGTGGAAGTGAAGAAGAAGGTAGGGTATTTACCAGAAGATGTAGGTTTCTACGATGAGTTATCTGGGCGGGAAAACCTGATGTTTACCGCTCGGTTAAACCAAATTCCCGAGGATCAGGCTAGCCATAAAGTTGAAAACTTACTACAAACTGTCGGGCTGGAATCGGCCGGAGACAAGCGGGTCAAGACCTATTCCCGAGGGATGCGTCAGCGTTTGGGATTGGCTGATGTGTTGATCAAGGATCCATCGGTGATTATATTGGACGAGCCTACACTTGGCATAGATCCAAAGGGAGTCAAGGAACTGCTCAGTCTGATATCGCACCTTGCCAGTAGTAAGGGGTTGACCGTGTTGCTTTCCTCACATCACCTGCATCAGGTCCAGCAAGTCTGTGATCGGGTGGGGCTGTTTGTGTCTGGTAAACTCATAGCCTGTGGCACGGTGCAGGAATTGTCACGACAGCTGTTTTCGCATTATCCCTTCCAACTTCAGGCCAACATATCACTGCCAGCCCACGTAGATCGCGGGCAGTTGGAAGCGGCTTTGATGCGGTCTGAGGGAATCAAGGAGGTTGTTTGGACAGCGGAAGGTCACTTGGAAGTTGGCTGCGAGTCGGATCAATCCTCCGAGATCGCACGGGTCATTCTGGACAGCGGTGCTACCCTGCACGAACTCACCCGGAAGACCTATGGATTAGATGAAATCTATCAACGGTATTTTGAAGAAAAGAAGGTTTATGAAATGGTTCAATGAGCTCCCTGTTCCGCTCCATGCAGCCCGTTGGCAGGCTATATGGAACAAGCTAACAGAAACAAACTCGGTAACTGCCAACAAAACCCGCTCCCCATTTTGGGTGATTGTACGTAAAGAAGTTTCGGATCATATCCATAGTTGGCGCCTGATCATCCTGATGACGGTGATTGTGCTGGCCTGCCTCGGTTCCTTAATCACTGGGTTGTTGCATTTCAATGATTTTGTAAAGGTCACTGATCCAGAGGATGCGTTTTTCTTCTTAAAGCTCTTTTCCGCCTCGGGATCAGGCTTGCCATCCTTTGTAGTGTTTATCAGCTTTCTTGGCCCCCTGTTGGGAATTGGCCTGGGTTTTGATTCGGTAAATTCGGAGGTAAGTAGGGGTACCATGGCGAGGGTCCTGTCACAGCCTATTTTCCGGGATCAGTGGCTCAATGCAAAGTTTGCGGCCGGATTGTTGGTAGTAGCCGCTTTGCTGTCTAGTCTTACCCTACTATTTGTTGGGTTGGGAATTCTGCGAATCGGTATTCCGCCTACACCGGAGGAATTTTTGAGGATTCTACTATTTATTGTGGTATCCATATGTTACGTCGGGTTCTGGCTGAACCTCTCCATTTTATTTTCTGTGAAGTTCAGACAGGCGGCTACCTCCGCCTTGGCGGTGATTGCGGTTTGGCTTTTTTTCACAGTCTTTTATGGGATCATAGTAAACCTGATTGCCAATGCCATAGCCCCCTCCAGCTATGCCCATCCCCAACAGATTATCCAATACCAACAGTTTATCACCAACCTGTTACGTGTAGTGCCCAGTCAGCTTTACAGCGATGCCACTACCACTCTGCTGATGCCATCGGTGAGGAGCCTAGGGCCTTTGAGTTCTGAGCAGGTGATAGGCGCGTTGCCTAGTCCGTTGCCCTTGGGACAGAGCGTACTGTTAGTGTGGGCACAACTCACTGCATTAATAGCCGCTACGATGGCCTGTTTTGGCTTGGCGTACTATTCATTTATGAGAAGAGAGATTCGCAGCAGGTAAGCTGCGAATCTTTTTCCAATTTTTTTTCCAAATACATTATAATATATTTGTAATACTTAAAACAATATGTATTTTTGAAATCAAATTTATATACCGGGTTTTTTTTAGGGAAGGATATGGAGAGATTGATTAAACAGGACCTGCGCCTCAATAATTTTGATATTATCAGGTTCTTATTGGCATCATCAGTTATTTTATGCCACAGTTATGTTATTTTGTATGGGTACGAACAATTTGTAGTTTTGGAGCCCTTTATGAAATGGAGTAGTGGGCAGATCAGTATTGGAAGTTTTGCGGTTAATTTTTTTTTCGTAATTAGTGGGTTCTTGATTTTAAAAAGCTACGAATCGTCTAGTGGACTTGGGGACTACTTCAGTAAACGGGTTCTTCGCATTTATCCCGGTTTTATCATGGTATTTCTGCTTGGACTATTTTTATTTGGACCGGTTGGCTATGCTAATGAACTTGGAGTAGGAAGCTACTTTGAATTTTTGGACAGAGTTCCCAAAAAACGGGAATTCGTCAATATGTTGTCCTTGCAACCACCGAAGGAATCGAGCTATTTTACCAACCTTCCCCAAAGAGGGCTTAATAACTCTTTGTGGACCATACAGTATGAGTTTGTGTGTTATCTTCTCGTACCGCTGTTGGGATTTATCGGTGTGTTGAAAAGTAGGAGATGGACATTGGTATCCTTAGTGGTAGTTTACGCATGCTACCTAGCCCAATCGTTCGGGTTTGCCTTTACTTCCTATGGGTGGCCCGACCTATGGGTGATCAGTAATCCTTACTTTTATTTCCGGTTTTTTACGTACTTCCTATTAGGTGCAGTTGTGTATTTGTATCGGGAAAACATCCCTTCAAATACGTGGTTTGCCCTTATATCCGTACTGGGCATCATTGTTTCATTTAGGTACTCGTTAGTTGATCAGCTTCTTCCGGTTTTTGGTACCTACCTGCTTTTTTATCTCGCCTATATGCCTAAACTTCAATACCCTGCGTTTAGCAAACATGGTGATTTTTCATATGGAATATACTTATATGGTTGGCCATTGCAGCAATTAATCATGACGTTCTTTTCGTCCTATTTGACGCCTTTTTGGTTTTTCACCATCACCTTTCCGATTGTTTTAATCTTTGCCATATTTAGCTGGTATGCGATTGAAAGGCCTTTTCTAAGATTGAAAATGTACAAGCCAAAAGCTGTCTTCGATGTGCCTGCCGTGGAAGTTATTAGGAAGTGATAGGTTAAAAAGCTATTGCACCTTGAGAATTAGAAATCCAGCATGTGTTTAGGAATGATTTCAGTCAGTTAACTAAACACCTGTCAATTAATTCTACTTTTCACCATAACGGTCTGTGCAGGCTGAACGGGATCGTTGCTAAAGATGGTAATTGCCTTATGGTCAATTCCTTTTCGATCTTTTGGGTCAAAGGTAACGGTAATGTCGGTTCGCCCCCCAGGTGATATGCTGTTGGTAGGTATTAGGATGCTTACACAATCACAGTTTGCAGTGACTTTGCGTATATGCAAATCTTGTTGTCCTTTGTTTTGCAGGGTGATCATTCTGGAAATGGGAACTTTGCTGTCTATTTTCGCTAAGTCCACCTCCATTTCCCGTATTTCCAAACGGGGCACCTGATTGATCTCAGACAGCGGGGTTGGAGCAAAATATTCAAATACATTGGCAATTAACTTGAAGGTAAGTGCCTCTTTCTCATCCGAAAGCACGGTAAACTGGATATCCTCTTCAAAGAAGCCCAAATCTCCCAATTCTTCACCGCTGTAAGACACTTCGAGGATTCCACGAGTCTTGGCGGTAACCACCGCAGGGTTCAGTCTTACCTGAATGTGTTTGGGCAAGGCGTCCTGTATTTGGCTGAGTTGTATCGGGTAGTCCCGGAAATTGAAAAAATCCAACTGCTTCACTTTGGGCTCGTTGGTATAGACATTTCCCATATGGATCACGGGAAGTCGAAAGCCCAAGCCAGCTTTTTCAATGGGATAGGCTTTAGCAGCCTCGGTGGGGAAGGGTACATTAAACCCCTCCAGTACTAATGTATCCATGTTCGGATCGTCATCCACTTTCACCAAGATGGATTTTGAGAAGGACCCGCCCCGACTTCTCGGGTCGAACGCAACCGTAATCTGCCCCTTTTCTTCGTTGGCCAAGGTGTCCTGTGTATAATCAGCGGTGGTGCACCCACAATCCGTCATGATTTCTTCGATGATTAGTTTTCTACCACTTCGGTTGGTAAAGGTATACTGAGCGGTAACGGTGCCCTGCTCTTCCAATATGGACCCTAGGTTGATCGATTTCGTTTCCCATTCCAAAAGCGGTTGGTCAATGTTCTGGCTGCTAGCCGGTAAGCTGAAAATCCAGAGGCAAAGGGATACTGGTGTAAAAGCTAGGTACTTTATCATGGTACAAATAACGCTAAATTCGGGTCGAAGTATGTGTTTATTTCCTTAATTTGCGGCAAAAAATTATCAATGGCAAGAGTACTTACAGGAATTCAAAGTTCGGGAAAGCCTCATTTGGGGAATATTTTGGGCGCGATTCTTCCGGCGGTGGCTTTGGCTTCCAGAGAAGAAAACGAGTCTTTTATATTTATTGCCGACTTCCATTCACTTACCACCCTGAAAGACGGTGCGGCAAGAGAGGAGAATGTGAGGGCAGTAGCCGCCGCTTGGCTTGCTTTTGGCCTGGACGTGAATCGTACGGTTTTTTATCGGCAATCCCGGATCCCGGAAGTTACCGAGCTTACTTGGTACCTAAGTTGCTTCACCCCATTTCCTATGTTGGCCAATGCACATAGCTTCAAGGATAAGTCTGACAGGCTTGCCGACGTCAATGCGGGGCTGTTTACCTATCCGGTCTTGATGGCCGCAGACATCCTGCTCTACGATGCCCATATAGTCCCAGTGGGAAAGGACCAACTGCAACACCTGGAAATAACCCGAGATATCGCTACTGCCTTTAACAACCGGATGGAAGAGGAACTGTTGCTTTTGCCCGAACCAAGAATTAGTGAGGACGTGATGATCATCCCGGGTACTGACGGGCGAAAAATGAGCAAGTCATACGACAATTACATAGATGTTTTCCTGCCGGAAAAAGCGTTAAAAAAAAATGTCAATCGAATCGTGACCGATAGTACCCCTCTAGAGGAACCCAAAGACCCCGATACCTGCAATGTGTTCAAGCTGTTTAGCCTAATCGCATCGCTGGAAGCTACCGAGGAGCTGCGAAGGAAATACCTAGCGGGTAATTTTGGGTACGGCCATGCCAAGAAGGAGCTGACCGAGTTGATCCTGACCACGTTTTCGGAAGAACGAAAGCGGTACGACCACTACATGACCCACCCAGGGGAACTGGATCAGATTCTAAAAGAGGGAGAAGCAAAGGCAAGAGAGATCGCCTCATCGGTACTGAATAGGGTGAGGACGAAGCTAGGATACGCTTAGGTTGTTGATTTGAGTCTGAATTAATCGTGACCACAGGTTTTGTTCGCCCCATCGTCTGAATGTTTAAAACCTGAAGATTGCATGTGTTCGAGCGCAAGGAACATGCTGGATTGAAAGGGTTAATTGAGGTCGATTACGAGTGATTCCGGCCATTTCCAATGGCAGATTGGAAAGGATAGGACAAGCCGTTAATAATCAGTCCTGTGGACTGATTTAGGCTGGGGCCGGGAAGAAAGGAGGGAAAACTACACTCAGAGGGGCAAGCCAGGAGAACTTAAATAGCTTCATTACTGAAAATTTTGAGGAATATGGAAGTTATAATTGGTCTATTGACCGAGGAAGCATAATATCCGGTGGCAAATATGGTGAAACAACAGGTTATGCTTTTGGGAAAATTGAGCGGATATTAATATTAGGTAAAGCATTTTATAATCCCCATGACCTTTACCTTATTGCCGGCCATGAGGCGAGGCATGTCGATCATTTCATATCAGGCAAGATGGGATCATGGATATCCACTTTTGGAGGGAATTTTCACAGAAACATTACAGAGGCCTATGCATGGGATTGGACCGTATCCGTAATTTCAAATCTGAAATTGAACCCATCGCTCATTTCATTACAAAAGGCTTTAATTAATTTTGAGTACTACCTAAATAAAATTCCAAATGGGTTTGCCTATTAAATTGTTGTCGATTCTCGCTTTTATGTTCATCGGGATCCCAAATACACGAATATTAGCCCAGGATATGAATCTAATTATATTAGAAGATAATATTAGTATGGCAGGAGCTAGTTTACAACTTCCGATTCGCATTGAAAACAACCTAAATGAAAAAGTTGTTTTGCTGGGAAGTAAATATTTCGATGTATCACGAGTGGAAAAAGAAACATTTGTAATTAACAGATTGATGCCTGGTTTCACGCTATTTTTGTTTGATAAGCATTCAAATCATATCATTGATGTAGATCAAAAAATACAAACCGGGAAATTACATAATACATTATACTATTATGATCATGAAATATTGATAGACGAAAAGCAAACAATTTCACTTAATATTCTTATAGATTCAGACTCCTATATAATTCCTAAGGGAAGGTATAAAGCCTTTATAGTTTATCTACAAAAATCGAGTTATACAATGAAGGATTTGGAAACAAGACCATATAAAATTAGACTGAATTATACTTTATTTGATGGGATTATAAAATCCAATTATTTCACGCTTGTTGTTGAATAACCAGTAAAATTAAATTTTAACGTCAAAATTTTATAAGAAAGCCGAGTACCCGGTACAGATCAGGGGCTGGCCGGGTTATTGATAGGCAAGCCAAACAAATGTTCGTTGGAATGATATGATATAAGCCCGGCAGGTCCGGAATTTATCATCCAGGGACAAACTGCAGGAGTTCGTCCAGTTCTTTATCGGAGATATTTTCCTGGTCGGACTTGTCGTAAATGGAGAGAAGGTAAACGGCATCATTGGCCACCACAAAGTTGGTGATCACCCTGGCCCCGCCAGACTTACCCTTGCCTTTTGACTTGATGGCCAGGCGTATTTTGTAGCAGCTTTTGCCAATGGCCGTGCCTTCGTCCGGGTTCTCCTTCAGCACCTGTACCAGGGCCAGCAGTTCCGTTTTTAGGGATGCGTATTTTTTAATGAGCTTCTTGGCTTGCCGCTCAAAAACCTCAATGGACTTTACACTATAGCTCATTGAGAAAATCTTCTGCGTCACGGGCTTGCTTTTTACCCGCCCGGATTTGCTTCATCTCTTCCACTGCCTCCCTGATCTCGCTCATGAGCTGGGCTTTGGCATCGGTAAGCTGTTTGGTTTTAACGTATGGCAGCCCTTTGAGCACTTCCAACAAGTGTAGGGCTTTGTCGTCTTTTATGTCCAGTAGTACCTTCATAATCTTCGAGTTTTAAGAGCCATAAGCTGCACGGGATTTAGAATCCCTGATGTATGTATCAATAATATCGAAAAGCTTCCTTTTTGTTGTTTCATCCATTTCCTGAGGTCAGCCTCTTTCCCTCCTAAGTTCCGGAAATCTTATTATCAATGTTTAGCATCTTTTACTAAAGCCTAGCTTTTACGCTAAAATTACGCAAAAATAGTGAAACAGTTCTATTAAAAAAGAGTAGACTATTTTGCTGAACCAGAAACTATCTCCACCCGGGTGTAGAATCGGCTACACCCAACTATTCCTAAGTTCCTTTGCAGTCGTAGTCCGTTCAATGCCATTTGCAATGAATTGCTAAAGAACGTCTTATTGGACAAAGGCCCGCCAGTTAGAACTTTTTAGAATCTTGCTGTATCTCGCAGTTAAACGATCAATCCCTATTTACCTCCAAGTAGTTTGCAGGGCGAAGGCTGTCTTTTCTGTCGTAGAGGTAGGCCCTTCTCCGCATATACGTGTCTGCTGGCAGAAATTCATCCTGAGTAGCGAGCAGTTTTTCATTCAGTACGGTCTCCAGGTATGCTTTCACCTGGGCGTATTGGGGCACGTTCACGAGGTTCGTTAGTTGATAGGGGTCCTGTTCGTTGTCATAGAGTAGCCAAGGACCTAACAAATCTTTGACGTACGTGTACTTCCGGGTTCTGATACCTCGGTACTCCCTGCCTCCATTCATAAACTGCCATTCGTGAAAGGGCACAGGAAGGGTGATCAGGGCGGCTTCGTTGCCCAGGTCCTCCCCGCTGAAAAGGGCGGCTGAAAAATCTTCTCCCTCCATGCTTTCCGGTATATCTATTCCGCATAGTCCCAAAAGGGTGGGGGCCAGGTCAGGCGTATTGATGGGATCATAGATATCTCTCCGGGTGGTCCCGAGTTTTGCGGGCCATCGTAGCAGCATAGGAACCATGATGGACTCATCCCAAGGGCGCTGTTTCTTCAGTACTCCGCGTGACATCAGCATATCACCGTGATCTGAGGTAAATACAAATATGGTATTATCGGCAATCCCTGCATCTTCCAAGCCCTGGAGTAAATTCCCTACTGCCTTGTCGATGGCGGTGCAATGCGCGTAGTATCCTGCCAATACTCTCTTGGCACTATCCAAGTACATCTCGGGGACATTGGGTCGTAAGGCAAGATCTACACCGGCGTACATTTCCTGGTATTCCTGCGGGGCGGTGAAATACGGGTCATGGGGTGGTCCGTAGGATAACACCAAGAAAAATGGATTGTCCTTGTTTTTGTGGAAATAGCTGACCGCACTATCTGTCTGTGGGAACACATCGTATCCTTCCCAAAAGTGTTTTTCGTCATTTTCATCGAAATAGTAGCTGCTGTTATAGTCGTGGGTGACCTCCCGAACCTTCCAGTAGTCAAAACCCTGACGCCTTTCTTTGGGTACCGGTAGATTTCTGCCACTAAAAGGATCTTCCCCTCGCTGATGGCCGTTTACATGCCATTTTCCGATATAACCGGTTTGATAGCCGGCTTCTTTAAATACTTTTCCGATAGTGACTGCCTGCGTCGGCAACGGTTTGTCGTTGTAAAACAGCCCATTGGTGAGGGGGTATTGTCCGGTCAGAAAGCTGGCCCGCCAGGGTGCACATACTGGTATGATAGCTACTGCGTTTTCGAAAACCAAGCTTTCCTCTGCCAACTGATCCAAATGGGGCGTATGCACATCGGTGTTGCCCGCATATCCCATTACATCGGCCCTCCACTGATCCGCAAATACAAAGACCAAATTCGGAGGTGTGGATTCCACCGTTTGTTCGTGATTTATCGACTCTGGAGCGCAGGAAACGCCTATGGCAAGAAGCCAACATCCAATAAGGTAGGTACGCATGTGATTCTAATATTTTTATCGGTTACACCTGCTGTTGGCAGATGAAGCATAGCTCCTTCCTTTGGATGACGGTTTTGCCCTGTTCGATTGTGTGGCGTTCCAAAGGAATAGCACGTAATTTATGCCTGAAAATGAGAAAATTTGGCGGTAAATCGAAGCTACCCGAAAAATAGTTTGTCAAAATCTCGTCAAAAGGTACTCAAGTAGTTCCTAAAGGGGGTGTCCCCGGGTTTTTTGGAGGGAGGTTTGGTTTGCCAATTGGAAATCAAAGATCTCCCGACCAGCAGTAGTTTTTGCTTGCGTTTGGTGCCATTGATCTTCGGTATGGAGGATGAGTGCATTCTCTCGAAAGGCTAAAAGTACGTCGTAGGGACCCCGGGGTGCCATCCACTTCACTAAGATTGGAGCAGTTTCCAATAGTATAAACAATAGAATGATAAAGCTATTGGCTAGGTTTATGGCAGACTGCTTCCTAGAGAGATCAGAAAGTGCCTGAAGCCTTGCGGCAATGCCATCCATCTCAGAGATAGTCGACTCCTGATCCAACAGGGCCGCTTCTTTGAGCTGATTGAGTCGGGTTTTCTCCACCTCTAATTGATCGATCTTCATTCGGTTGAGTCGTTCGGTTTCCTCGTAGGCTTTTTGGGCCTGATCCAGCTGCTCTTCTTTTTTGCGGGCATTCACACCGATCCCTGCACGTCCGGAGGTTCCGGGCGTTTTTACTCCGAACCGTTCGGCGTCATACTCCCCCTGTTTTTCGTTTCTGAATTGGCGGCTTGCCGCTATTTCTTCTTGCAGTGCCCCTATTTGTAGATCCAAGCCGGCAATTTCTGGATAGTTTGCCTCTAGTGCCGATTTCGTTTGTTGCACAAGTTCCAGCTTTTGGGTGGCTAGTTGTTGGTTGATTTCCTTTTCGAAGATCCGCAGCTCCAGCGGCTTGGCAATAACCAACGCTAAAACGATAGCAAGTACCAGCCTAGGTGCAGCCAGTTTGAATTCCGTCCACGATTTGCCGTTTTTACGCATGGTTCCCACTATGTACCGGTCCAGGTTGAAAATGGCAGTGGCCCACACCAATGCCAGCAGGATGGTAACCACCAGATTGTCAAAAATGGTATGCAGCGCATAGCCAGCAGCCAGCCCTGCAAAGATGGCGGTAAATAAAACAGTGCCCCCTATACCTACGTATTTGTTTGCTTCAGTGGGGCATCTTTTGAGGAGTGGGCGGTAGGTTCCGGCGCAAAACCACAAAAAATGGGATAGTTTGTTCATTGGGGTTGGTGTTTCTTGTTTTTTCAGCAAAGTCCGAGCTAGAAAACTACCGTTAAAAAAGAAGATAGATTTTACCTGTAAGTGGCTGAATAATAGTTTAATGATTGCTACAGATGAGGGTGCTGACCAGGTAGCGATGTCCGATATTGGGATAGGTTTCCTTTCCGGTTGTTCGTTTTTGGGACAGTCGAAAATCTGCTCTTCGGGTAGATAGTTGTATCTTTGCATTACACCTGACAAATAAACCCAGTATGAAAAATAAATATGTATTGACCCTTCTATTTGCGATTTCATTCTTGTCTTTTTCCTTTGCGCAAGATCCCGTTCGGTTTAAAGAGGAAGTGGGCAGAGTCCAGGCCCAATATCCTGCGGATCAGCATCGTGGAGGGGTGGTATTTACAGGGAGTTCCAGTGTTCGGATGTGGAAGGACCTAGCAACCGATTTTCCCGATCATAGCGTTGTGAACACCGGCTTTGGAGGATCCCACGCGACAGACCTGATGCACTACCTGGATGAGTTGGTGCTGGATTACAAGCCGAAGAAGGTGTTTATTTATGAGGGGGACAATGACATTTCTGGCAAGAAGACTACTGGGGAGATCATGCAGACCATGGATCAAATTGTCAGAGCCATTCACGCAGCCCTACCCGATACCGAAGTAGTGTTCATCAGCGCAAAACCGAGTATCTCCCGCTGGAACCTCGCCAATCAATACAACGAATTGAATGCGGCGATGAAGCGGTATGCCAGGTCTACCAAAGGAGTCGGCTTCGCGGATGTATGGAAGCCCATGTTGGGTAAAAACGGCCAGCCCATGCCAGATATCTTTATCGAAGACAACTTGCACATGAACAGAAAGGGGTATGAAATCTGGGCAAAAGTGATTGGAAAACACATGAATTGAGCCACATAGGAAGCACCGGGCATTGTTGAATCAAGCAGTGCTAGGATCATTCCTTTTTAGATTGCCAACCTAAGTGCTTCTGGCTTAAAAGCTGACCATGGCCTTGATGACCTGGCTGTCGGCTTGGGTCCAATGCCCAAATTTCGAGATCATCTCGTCGAAGCGTGCTTCGTGGGTCACATAGGCTTCTACGGGGAACTGCTTGGTTCGCAGCAGTTCCATCACCGCTGCGAAATCATTTTTGGTGGCGTTTCTGCTGCTCATCACGGCTCCTTCTTTGGCGTGTAAGGTGGGGTGGTTGATGGCCAAATCGCCTTTATAGAGCCCTACCAGTAAGTACCTTCCTCCATGGGCTAGGTATTTGAGGCCCGATTCCAGTGCTTGTTTGTTTCCCGTAGCGTCCATTACAACAGGGCACAGTTCGCCACCGGTCAGTTCGGAGACTTGATTTGCCAGCGATTCCCCGGCCACGAGTATCTCGGCGGCACCGAAATGGGACCTCGCTTTCTCAAGGCGTTGGGCATTGACATCTACGGCTATTACCCGCGCCCCTTCCAGTGCGGCGAAACGGATCATGGCCAATCCAATTGGACCACAACCCATAATTAGAACGGTCTCACCTGGTGTAAACTGTGCCCGCTGCACAGCGTGGTAGCCTATGCAGAGCGGTTCAATTATGGCGATTTCCTCCAAGCTGAGGTCGGGGGCGGGCAGGAGCAATTCTGCCGGAAAGCTGAAATATTCCTGCATGCCTCCGTCGGTATGTACGCCATATACTTTCAAGGTGCTGCAGCAGTTGGTTTTTCCGGCCCGACAGGCAATACAGGATCCACAGGATACGTAAGGGATGATGGCAACCTTGTCGCCAGGATTAAAGCCGGCCTGTCCGTTCGGGTCTGCCACTTCCCCTGCCACCTCATGGCCTAAGATTCGGGGATAGGTGAAAAAGGCTTGATTTCCAGCAAAGGCGTGGATATCTGTGCCGCAGATACCTACTTTTTTGATGCGTACCAGAACCTCTCCGGGTTGGGGAACGGGAACTTCCTTTTCGGTCAGGACTAATTTGCCAGGGGTTTCACAGACGATATAGTGCATGGTTTTTTCGTGTAAGGTAAAAAAAAGAACCCAATCCGACGAATTGGGTTCCAAATTTCTCCTTCGGTCGCTAGGGGTGGTTGCTGGCAGTGGCTTGAAGATCTGTTTTTCTCAATATCACAGGCTCCTTCAATTTGCTTGTCACCACATCCATAAAGTACTTTAGGTGCGGATATTGCTCGGCATCGACGTACTCCTGTTTTATCTGAAGGACCATGTTCACCTGCACAATGGCTTCTAAGGCAGTCACCACATAGCTAAACAGCATAGTGCCGTCCGGAATGGTCAGATTGATATTTTCCGGGAAATCGTCCAGCTCATATCCCTCCGGTATATCCATTTTGAAGGAAAAGCGGTCGGTTACGGTGTAGTTAAAATCTACCGGAAAATTACGCGTATCCGAGGTAAACGGGTTTTCTTTCCAGCGGGTAATGGAAAACGGTAACACATGGAAAGGTGCTGTTTCTGGAGCGAACAATTTGGTGCTAAGGGTGGACTCGTGGGTGAGTTTGTTAAGTTTTGAAGTAAGCTCGGATTTTATCGAAAGCACTTGGTCATCCTCTACAGTGACAATCTTTTTTCTAAATTCGGCCTTTTCGGCGTCGGTTTTCAGTCCGCCCATAGCGAGTGCATCGTAGTCGGAGAAACGAAAGCTGGATTCTTTCTTGAAATAGCCGGCCTCGTCCCATTTGACGTTTACGAACTGATTAAATCCAGATAGGTGGGGCACCTGTATATCGATCAGGCCACTTCCGGGATCACGCAAAATGAAGGCTTCATGCACCAAGGAGGGCAGTGATAGATATCCTAATGGGTGATCTTTTTGGGTTGCATCCGCGTAAATCAGTTTTTCTCCCGTATTGATGGCCAAAATCAATTGGTTAAACTGATCGGCGAAGGGGGCGTGAACCAAGTGGGACCGGCCATTTCCCTTACTGCTGATCAGCAGCGGGAAGGCCTCGATACCGTTTGCCCGAAGATACGCAAGCAAAGCTAGGTTTATGTCGCTCCGTTTTCCGGTGCGTAGATCCAAGGTTGTCTTAAGTGTTTGGCTGGGGAATACACCAGGCTTTTCGTTGAAGGTAAAGTTATCTGTGACGTGCTGATAGATTTTTTGGATCAGGTCTAGGGGGGATCGCTCGCTCGCAGGTTCCTGAACCAAACTTCGCTGCGTGTTCCGATCCGGCTTTAGGTACGTGGCGAATGATTTTTCGTTCATAAACCAGTTGCCCAGATCTTGCCAATCGCGGAAATAGCTGGTGGAATTGGATTGCACGATTCCCATGGATTGGCTTTGCGCTTCATGTTTGGCCAGCTGGAATTGAACCTTTTCCAGGTAGTCCCCCGGATTGTTCATGTAGGGTTCTTCCTTTATGGAGGGTAGATTCGTAAGGTTCCACTGGTAGGAGCCTTTTTCCTTACGGTAGTTACTGGTAATCACGTTAAAGCCTTGGCCCAGCATCCGGTATTCGAGTTCGCCGGGAATTTCCAAATGGTAAGTCGATCGAAGAGTTGGTATATGATTTTGGAATACCCATCCGTCTATAAAAACAATCGATTTATCCCTTTTGGTATAGCTGTACTCGAGGATGGAGCCGGTTTGTACGTTGGGGAAGGTGAAGCGGATTTCCCGCCAACCATTTCCGGCATCTACTTCAAAATAGTCGTCTTTGCCCAGCTTGGTAACCTTTTCCTGTCCGTTTTCCAACTGTACGATCTGGGCCCGAAGCTTTTGGATCGATTCTATTTGGTCTTTGGCATAGTACCGGATCACCACATCCCCGATGGATTTTCCGCTTTCTTTCAACACCTTAAACCGCCGGTTTATTTCACTCAGAAGCACATAATTGGAAATAAAGGAGATGTTTTCTTCGTCCAATACCACCGCATCCGCGTCGGGGTCAAAGGGTACCTCGGTAAGCTCCCATTCGCTTGCCTGGTATTTTCCATACTTTGATTGCTGCCCTATGGCACTATGGCACAGGATGAGGATCCCAGCCAGAAGGAGAGGATAAAAATGGATCGATTTCATGGTTGTTTTTTGAAAATAAATTGCTGCTGTAAAAGAACTTTGATCAGACTCAATTCGGCGGCCTTTTCCTCCTGTGAAAAATCCTCGGGAAATGAATAATGAATGCTTTTTACAATTTTCAGTGTACGTTCGCTAAGTTCGGGCTTTATCTGGGTGTGGGTATGGGCAGTTTTCAGTTCCCAACCATCCAATCCGGATTCCCATTCCAATGGGCCGGGGATAATGACCGTTGTCTCCTCTGATATCGTTCCGGAACCTGTTTTTTCGTTGATCTGTAGTCCCTTTGCCCATGTGACCGGTATGATCGTTCGTTTGGCGGTATTTTGGGAAAAACGACCCACCCAACCGGAAAATGCCAAATCGGCGGTAGGAAGTTCTTTTTCGGAGCCAACCGTAAGGGTGTGGTCCTCCAAGCTAAGGCCGGCACCTCCGATTTTCCGGATTAGGTAATCCTTTTTTTCACTTCCTCCGGTTTGATAGGCCAGGCTGTGCAATGATTCCGCAGGTGCCCCTTTATGCAGCAGGTGTCCTTTTATTTCTGCGTCGCCATTCGCGGTCAGCTCCACTTCCAAGGTAAGGTGGGTGGTGTTGTATTCGGCTGTGTTGTAGGAGGGAGTATGAACGATTTTGCCTCCCTCGGGTGAAATGGCCAAGGCAGGTCTGTCCTTTGTAAAGGACCCTAAATACCCTGCGGGAAGGGTACTCGATGTACACTCCAACCAAAGGGTTTTGTCTTGGGTCGGAATCTGTAGAATAACGTGGTTGAACTGATTGGAAGGAAAATCCAAGTCGAAAGGCTCGTCCATTTCTCCAGCATAGACCAAGGTGTAGTACGCCTCAATTCCCGCCTCGGCTAACAGTGCTTTCATTAACATGGTCAGTGCTTTGCAATCCCCGTATTTGGTGGAAACCACCTCAGAGGCAGCCATCGGCATCCAACCTCCTAAGCCCATCTGAATGCTCACATAGCGGTAGTTTTTCTGAAGGTACTGATAGAGAACCTTTATTTTATCGTAGTCGTTATCCAGCCCCTTCGTCAAATCGGCCACCAGCGATTTCGTTGACTCGGGAATATTGTCCTTCCCTTGATTCAATAGATGGAACCACTTGCCCAAAGAATTCCACGAATCCATCGTTGCTTGATATCCCTGCATGGCAAAATGATTTGGGGCGATTTCAATCCGCGGCACGTCCGCTGATTTGATTTCCGAATCCATGGGATCCATGTTTTCGACCTGCCAAAAAAAGGTATGGTGTCCGGTGCCGACGGATGAGACCTTTGGCTCGTCCAGATGGACGGCTTTATACCGCATGCCCAGCGCCTCCGGATACTGTATTTCGAGTGTGGATGTCTGTACTTTTTGGTTGAAGAAATGGGTGGGATACCAAGTGGGCATGTTGAAATTGCCGGTCTTATGTAATTTGACCTCCATTTCTACACGGGCCGGGAATTTTACCTGATCCAAGTCAAAGTACATCAGGACGAGGTTCTGAAAGAAGGTTCCTTCGCTGATCAATGCCCGTGACTTCAGGTCTTTTTCCCTGACCCGTTTGATCAGTTTTCCGCTGATAGGGTCTACGATCCGCAGGTCGAAGTACTCCAATTTGGTGAATTCATCAACGACAAACCGGTACCCTCCATGGGCCGAACCTTCACTGTTAACAATCGTGGTGATTTGCTTTAGCGAAATAAGGTAGCTGTAGTTATCTAGCAACGTAATGTGCTGCTCCTTGTTAACGGTGGAGTAGTGGGGAGTCTGCTCGTTGGCATGCCCGGGGGTGCAGAAACGAAAAATCGAAAACAGCACCAAGATCGATTTAAAAAAGGCGTTCATAATGAAAGAATAATTGCTGAAATGTAGCGGAAAAGATTTCATTTACAAGCGATTCGGCAAGATTTATTTTTGCGCTGTTTCGATAGATCCATTGGAACGGGCAATCGCCTTTGGAAGTCGCTTGGTAGTAATCTCGGAGGGGGAACCAAAATGGTTCATTAGCTCCCTTTTTTTACCTTAAACTGAATGGAAGGGAGCTGGACTTTTTGGGATCGAACTGATCCCCATCAACTGAAATAGATGATTTAAATCATACTTATGGGTGAGTTTCATCGTAGGTGGCTTTTGCGGTGCACTATATATTTGTCGTTGCCTGATACTGGGCTAAATTGATCACATTTCCATGAAGCAAACTACCTCCCCACATTCATTTCATATCCCCGTAATGGGATTGGGGTTTACTGTTGACACCCCCCTTAAAGTTGCCAAATTTGGCATTTCGAGTGCCGTTTCCATCGTAGACGATTTTTTGTTGGAAGACATGCGACGAATTCACAGCAGCAAGCTGGGTATCCCTTTTGACGCTATAGACGAGCAGGTGCCTGATTACAAGGCACTCCGCACGACCGCTTACCTAAACCTGCTCCATCACGAGGTGCAACGGCAATGCTCGGATCTCAAAAACCAGGACTTTGAGACCGACCGGGACATCCATGTTTACTTCGAGTTCCTGCCCACCGACCATCCCGTCCACTCGCTTTATGTTCAGATGCTGTCGAAAACCGGTACCGAGCGTGTTAGGCTGCAAGAGGAGCTCAGAAGCCATATCGTACCAGGATCCATCGACGTCAATATCATGACGAAGGTGGATAAGCTAAATACGGACAAAGAGGGGAATGCCCTTCCAAGAGAATATTCGGATGCACTCACTGCTCTCAGAGGCTTTGCCAACAGCGAACTGGATGGATCGGTTATTTTCTCCGCAGGGCTAAACCCTGCCCTATACAGCTATGCGGAGAATTTTTCGGACTTTTTCCCGGATAAGGACGGATACATAAAAAAGCGCATCATACTGAAGGTCAGTGACTACCGATCTGCCCTGATTCAAGGCCGCTTTTTGGCCAAGAAGGGTTTGTGGGTGTCGGAATTTCGGGTGGAGTCCGGGTTAAACTGCGGAGGCCATGCCTTTGCGACGGATGGGTATTTGATTGGGCCCATTCTGGAAGAATTTAAGACAAATAGGCAGGTGCTGGCCCAAACGCTAAGGGAGGCGTGCAATGCCGGTTTACAAGCCAAAGGCCTTCGTCTGCCGGAAGATGCCCGTCCCAAAATCACCTACCAAGGAGGCATCGGCAATTCGGAGGAAGACCGCTTCCTGCTGGATCATTACGAGCTGGATGGCACCGGCTGGGGCAGTCCCTTTCTGTTGGTGCCGGAGGCTACCAGCGTAGACGAAGATACTCTTCAGCGTATTTTGGCGTCCCGGCAGTCAGACTATTACTTGAGCGATGCTTCTCCTTTGGGCGTTCCTTTCAACAATTTGCGAAACAGCAGCGCGGAGGAACAACGCATGGCACGCATCCAAAAAAAACGGGCAGGAAGTCCTTGCTATAAGAAATTTCTGTCGTTCAGCACAGAATTTGGAGACAAACCCATCTGTACCGCTTCCCGAGAGTACTTGCATTTGAAAGCAAAGCAGCAGGAGAGAGGGGAGATTTCTGCCAAAGAGCTAGATAAAGCCATGGAAAAGGATTGCCTATGCGAGGGACTCAGCGCCCCTGCCATTTTGCACGAAGGGCATACCCCACGAAGAAACCTGAGCGCCGTAACCATTTGTCCGGGACCAAACCTGGCCTATTTCAAAGGGGTTTTCAGTCTCAAGGAAATGGTGGACCATATCTATGGAAAAATAAGCTTGTCCCTCGATCCCCAGCGGCCCCATGTGTTTGTCAAGGAACTTCAACTCTACGTAGGGTATATCAAACGGGAGGTTGAGAAGCCGTTGGCGGAGAACAGTCAGAAGTTTGAGAACTACGTGGAGAAATTCAAGAAGAACCTACTGGATGGAATCCAATACTATCAGCAGTTGATCGAGCAACAGGCAGTCGATACGATGGATAGTGTGGAAACGTTGAGAGCGGAGTTTAGGAGACTTCAGCGAGAAGTAGCGGGAGTTTCCTTACTGAGCAGCCCGGTAGGTCAGGGCTAATCAGGTGATGCGTGCCAAAAGAGGCTCTTTTTCATGCACTTGGAGTGTGAAAATGAGCCTTTTTTTGATCTAAATTGCGGTAGGTTTTAGCGTTTAGCTACCCATTGCACGGCCAGCTGAAAGTTGTCGATCTTGCCAACTGCCTCGGTATACTGCCGGGATAGGCCAATTTATTTAATTCCCTTCAAGAAGGCCGTTTATTTTCTTTTTTGGTACGCACGGGTGCCTGAGGCAAGAAGGTGAAGCTGGTTGATCCCCTTCTGGCGGCCCCTATTTGAATTCGTAAGAAAATACTGGTGCCTCCTGTATATGGCTAGATCTTCTTCTTCCGTTCCTTCCTTATTTGCCCTATTTTTTTTCAATGTCAAGTGCTCCGGGGCATACTCCAAAGCTGTTTGGATGTGGTCGTTCAGGTGACCGATAAAGCGGTTTTGACCTGTTTTGATAAAAAATTGAAATTTGTCGGTTGATTTACAGGTATTTGTCTCAAAATCAAAACTTTTTCCCTGATTGTGAAAGCCTGAAATTTATTCAATCAGTCATGATTTAAAAAACATTGTTCAATAAAAAATATTGCAATTAGGAACCATTTGACCATAAAAATTTTAACGTCGTAGCGTATTGCTTTAAGTGATTTTTTCGAGGAATTATTGGTTTTTGAAATAAAATTGATTTTCTTTGAAAAGTCATAATTTATAGAAATATATTTTAGGGTATTTGATTAATTTTTAACAAAATCAATAAAGTAATTAAAAACTATCTAAAAATAAGCAAGTGGCTACGCTGTATAGCTGTAGGAGTATTTGGATTGTAGAAATAGCTATCGGGAGGTATTGAGCATCATGGTCAGTTTGGATTTCGAATAGGACAAAGTCCCACCATCTATTGCGCCGATTGAAGTGGGGAATTTGGTAATGGCCCAAATTATTGAAAATCAGTAGCCACCAGATACCGATGCACTAAAATGTAGGTGTCATGGGCCAGTTTGTAGTGGTGGAAATTACATTAGCTTCAATAGAAAATGTGCTGAGTTTTCTGGAGGTACAGGAGACTTTAATTCATGGGGTAGTAATTGTAATTAATTTTAAATTTGAGAGGATTGAAACTTTCCAATCCTTCCTGTTTAGAAACTTTATTCAAAGCATTTATGAATTGCAAAAGTGTTTATTTTTTTTTGTTAGTAACTCTAGTCATTTGTACAAGTTGCCAAGAAGATAACGGGGTGAAGTATTTAGGGGAATCTGTTGAGTTCACTCCAAAAAAGGAAATCTCAATCGATAGCATCAAAATAGATACACTGATCAATAATGATATTTTTTTCTCAGGGCTTGGAACCTGGGTTATTTTCAATGATAGCCTTACACTCTTAGACAGGAAATTGGTATCAGCTCATGTGTTTTCGGATGATCTGGTTCATCGATCTACCAATTTGGGAAGAGGTGATGGTCCAAATTCAATAAACAATATTATCCTAGAGACAACGATCATGGATGATTATCTGGTAATTTTAGGTGGTAGCTATCAATATTTTTTTATCAATAAAAATTGGGAGATAGTGAAGAGAGGACAATTCGATTTTTATCATGAAAATACATCTTATGAAGAACTACTAAACAATCCTAAGGCCCACAATGTAGGTCATTATGATGTGTTTATTGAACATTTGAAACTAGGACACGACTACCGAGGCAATTTAGTATTTTCAATCACTATTCCTCATCCGGATTTTAATTATCTCTGGCATGAAAAATTTTATCAAGAAGCGAGGGTTTTAGGCAAAGTGAATCCAGATGACCCTAAGGTATCTATTCATGGTGGGTATTCTCCCATATATCATCGGTACAGATTTCTATCCACCTTGACTGGGGCTCCATTTTCATATTTAGATGCTGATACTTACATCCAAGGATATGAGGCGGACAGTATTTTGTATAAGTTAAGTGGTTTTGGTGAAGTACAATATGCTTTTGGGGTGGCTGGCAAGGAAATGAATATAGCTTACGAAAATTTCAAAGCTGAGGATGTAGAAGAGTATGAAGCTGTATGGAAGTTGGACAGGGATCGTTATGGCTATTATCATTCAGTAGATTATGTCAGGGAGACGGGACTTTTATTCAGAGGATATACCAAATCCAATCCATTAGTAGACGGCATGCAGATTTATCGTGATGATACACTGATAGGAGATGTAGAGGTTCCAAAAGGCTTTCAGTTTGTAGGGTATAAAGCACCGTATTATTACGGTGAGTTTAAGTACCGTCCAGACAAAGAGGAAGATTCTATAAAACTTTTAAGGTTCGAGTTACCGGATAATTGACACCATAATGAAAGCACTCAATCAATCAATTAAAAGCCAAATCTTATTCTTATTAACGATTATTGCAACCACGCCGCTGTTTTCTCAAGAAGTAGAAAAAGGTAGAGGAAGTGTCCAGTTTTTTTTCAAAGATGGAAAGAGCTTGATTTCTGCCCCCTTTTTACCGCTATACAATCAATTGGGTGAAGTAGAAGCCTTAGCAGATAGTGTTGGTGTAGTTACGCTTCCTGTGGGGAGACATTTTCAGGTTAAGAGTCTATTCTATTCAGATACCGTTTTCCAAGTGGTGGAAAACCGATTGACAAAAATTTTTTTGGAGTACGAAGACGTGGCTTTGCAGACTTTTGAAATTAAGTTTTTTAAGGATCCTAGGGATCATATAAAGCAGCTTTCAAAGCAGATAAGTTCCGAGTATATTTCTTCTCCTCATTTAGGGACTTTTTCTGGGCATTTCATGGTCAGTCAAAATGGAAAAATTTTGGATTTTTATGAGGCAGATGGTCTTTCACTGCTTTCCGGAAATAGCAAGTGGAAGCCATGGGATTTTGCAAGTAATAATTCTTCGGGAGAAGCTTATAATCATTTGGTTCCCATGGAGGTCAGGAGAAGTTTCCATTGGATTTTGGCAGGAGACACTATTGCCAGTCGATTTAATACCCAGGTCAGTAGGGATCAAGATTATTTGATTTCTCCATTTTATGCAAGGGAGATTTACAGAGCTTTGGAGCTGTCAGGGCCTTTGGATGAAAAAAGCATGAAATACTATGATTTCAAATATGGTATTGATAACGGAATGGATGTGATTTATTTTACTGTCAAGGATCAATTCAAAGCAGATGATAAACTTCCTTTGTTTTTGGTAGGTGAGGGCATAGTTTATTTGACCAGTAGTGGTGAGATGGTAGAAAGATTGATATTTAATTTTTCTAGTTATAGGTATTTGAATTTCCCACTGAAGAGAGGTGGCCGAACCCGGGAGATCAGTGGGGTTCTTTCGGTGGCTTATGATAGACAAAATGCTACCATTTTGCCGAGAGAGATAGGTTTGGAAGCTAAGTTTTTTGGAGAAAGAAACTTGTTTCGTCCCAGACCATTTGAACTGGGTAATGAGTCTTCCATTATCGAAAAGATGTATCTTAAAAACTATAAGCCGGTTAATAAGGAAGATTTAGAGAATCTGAGAAGAGCAATGTCTAGAATCGGGCTAGAAAGCATGGTTCCGTATGATACAAATTACTGGGCAAAAAACGGGTCATTACTTGTGGAGGAATATTCCAGAATTAAATCCGACCTAAGCAGTAAGGTTACTATTGAAAGACAATTTGTTGCTAACTCTGGAAAAAGGTTCTATAGTTTGTCAGATGAGGAATTTAATCAACTGTACAATTTATACCCCGAAGCAAATACTGAACCTGAAGTCCTAGAGAAAGAGAATGAAATCATTAAAAATGTGGTAAACCAACTTAGGGGAATTTGGGTAGAAATTAAGAGCTCCGAATAAATATCTGAGACGCTATTTTTCATCTGTTTATAATTTGTTCTTTAGCGGTCAGATGGAATCTCGCACGTATTACAATCGTCCCTCCGTGTGTCGCTTGCGTCGTGCTCGATTTCATGTGTCTATAGTTGATTTTTCAATGGTCACATGGAATCTCGCATGGCGGATAGTCATCCCAGTGTGTGTCGCTTGCGTCATGCTCGATTTCATCTTTGGTTTATGACATTCGATGATCTACAAACGCTTAGCAATTTTGAAATTTAATTTTTGTCGATCAATTCTAATAAAGATGAGTGGCGTGGGACTAATTTTAAAGATAGCCAAAATCCCACGATTTTTGGTTTATTTGCGCTACATTGCTTGGTTTGTTAAAATTACCTCTCTTGCTTTGTGGAAAAAGGTCTAATTGTAAATTTTCAGGGTTGTCAAGTTTCCGGTTTAGCTGGGTTGTTGCCACCATGAGGAAGGTCAGTAGGTTTACATAGCTCGCCATAGGTTTTGCTGGCAGGTTGACCATGGAGAAAAAGAATTCCTGTTCTTTGGAATTTTGTGGATTGCCGTGAAGTAGCATGTATAGATGTTTGAACACAACCGCACTCCTGCGCGAGTTGGCATCAGAGACACTGGTGCGTTTTAGTATTAACTAAGAGTAGGGTTTTTCAAAGCCTTGTCCCTAAGTTTGTACTAATCCAAGTGGTCGAAAATTAGCCTTCGGTTTTTTCGGGCACCAGTAACTTTTGTCTTCAAACTGACGCCTATTGCCCGTGGCGGGGCTGAATGTTGACGGAACGGGATTTGCCCTGTTCCTGACTCCAAGCAAGGAAGGGCATGCTGTTTGGGTGATTGGTGCGGATCAGCGGGACTGCCTTGGGTGAGATATATATTTCCCGTAGGTTTCGTCGAATACCTCAAAATCGGATTACCATGGGCTTATTGGTTGTTTTAAAACGATCACTTTACGTCCAATCCCGAAGATTGGGATGGCCCGCCAAGCATTTATCTGGCAGAATCCCACACCTTACCGCCGATAGAGAAGTATTCAAGCCTATCGGATAAGACACTATCTAAAGGTAGTGAGCATGGAATAGAAAAAAAATGTCCCGGCCACTATTCTTCCCACGTTACTGGAAACAAAAAGGCCGGGAAATAGGGGTCAAGCGATAGGTTTTACTTTCCATTACTGGCTACAACGAAGCGAGTGCCCGTTCCAACTTTTGCTTTACTTCATTTGCCAGCGATTCGATGGCGTTGTTTTTTACCGCCATCATTGCCGCTGCCGGATCCATTACCGCTACTTCCATTTCGTTGGAGTCGGTTTCACGAATGGTCACGTTGCAGGGTAGCAGGGCTCCTATGTTGGGTTCCGCCTGCAGCACTTTATCTGCAAAAACCGGATTGCAGGCACCCAAAATCAAGTAGGGTTTGTAGTCCTTGTCCAGCTTTTTTTTCATGGTGGCCTGTATGTCTATTTCGGTCAGTATGCCGAAGCCTTCCTGCTTGAGTGCCGCTTCCACCTGTTCCCTGAGCGTTTGGATGTCTTGTTTTTCAAATGTTCTTGCGATGTAGTATCCCATGGTTCGTTTGATTTTAACCTAAAGGTAATAAAATTACCGGTTTGTTTAGGTGATATTGGTCACGCTGGGAAGTTCTCGACAAGCCTATTCTTAGGAGTTTCGATTTCAACTATAAGGATAGGTACTTAACCATTCCCAGTAGTTTTCCCGGTGAACGATTTTGACCGTCTTGGGATGGTAGGTTTTGATGAACGAATCGGGTATTTTTCCTTTGGATTTGGGACTCCATTTGAATTCAAAGGCATGGATTTCCCCATCTATTTCCTCAATATAGTCCACTTCCTGACCTTTGACCGTTCTCCAAAAATAGGTCCTTCCGTAAAATCCATGATAATTGAGTAATTTTTGACGTTCAGCCATCAGGAAGTTTTCCCAAAGTTGTCCAATATCATTACGACTTGAAAGCGGCGCATAATTTCCAATGATGGAATTGCGCATGCCATTATCTACGAAATATATTTTTCGGCTACTTGTAATTTCGGATCGAAGGTTTCTACTGTAGGGGTTTAATCTGAATAGTATGTAGGCCTTTTCCAATAGATCCAAGTAATTGGAGACAGTAGCTTTGTCTGCTTGTATGGTGTTGCTCAATTCGTTATAACTGACTTCTGAACCTACTTGCCAGGCTAACGCCTGAAGTAATTTGCCAAGCAACTCAGGTTTCCGAATGCCCTGAAAATTAAGCAGGTCTTTGTACAAGTAGCTTGAAGAAAGATTTTGAAGTAGGGGGATTTTTTCTCCAGAGTGAGTTAGTATTTCCGGATAGGATCCAAAAACCAGAAGTGAGTCGAGTTGGGACATGGCTTTGGCTAAGCCTTTCCAGCCCCTGATTTCCTCCCATGAAACAGGGAATATTCGGTATTCCCATTTTCTGCCTGTCAAAGGTTCCTTTACAGTGCTAGCCAGTTCCAACGAAGATGACCCTGTGACAATCAACTGGACATGGTTGAAATTATCAATTATTAATTTGAGTGTTAATCCAATATTCGGAATTCGCTGGGCCTCATCGATAACAATAACTTTTGAATCGCCTAAGTAGGCCTTAAGGAACTCAAGGCTTGAATTGGAAAGTAGTTCTTGGGTTTGAATTTCATCCCCATTTAACAGCAGGAAATTTGGATCAAGCGTACGGGCCAATTTATGAACCAACGTGGATTTTCCCACTTGCCTTGGTCCAAGCAGAATCAAGGCCTTTTTCCAATCAACTTTTTCAGCCAGTTTTTCTTCCAGAATTCGGTTAATATGCATATTTAGGGATTATAACCCCCAAATATACGTATTTTCAGGGATTATAATCCCCAAAAATACCTTTTTTATAGCTTACCTGCGTTAGCGACCGTTGGTCCTGACCTGGTAGCGGATTATCACAGGCTCTTCAAAATCGCTGTCCCGGCTTACTACCTGCTGCAATGATTCGCCATGTGAACCCAGGCTTCCTGTTTCCAGTGCACGGACCCAGTCCTCAGGTTGTAATGTATCGAAAAAATATCCTGCATGGAAGGTTCCCTTCGCATTGAGGGCTCCAAGCATGGGTATCGCTACTGGTTCTGGGGAGTCTATCGAAAAGAAAACCTCGTAAATAGGAAATGAAGCGGCATCATCCAGGTCAAAAGAGGCCTTTTTTTCAAGGCCGAAAACCCGAACACGACAAGTGCCATCAGTATGTCCTATGTTTCCCATATTGAATGCCATGCGTTGGGTTTGGAGGGATTCGAAAAATGCCTCCTCCTCCAGGTAGATGGCTGTTGTAGGAGGGTGCCTGTCTCCGTAATGCATCCGAACGATAGGTTCTGCCTTCCCATTTGAAAAATGGAAAATAGTGTCCGAAAAGGCGTAGTTAAGCAGGTATCCTTGGCCAAAGTCAGCTATCTCACCCTCGCTGATTTCGGCTGATACAGGGGTTCCGAGCAATCCTATTCCCTCAGATTTCTCCGATTGAACGTCTTTTTTTACGAAAACGGGATATTTTCCATCCGCATCCAGCGTTCCGTCGTATTCACCGGAAAGCAGCCATGTGTCCGACCCGAGTGCCCTGAAATTGTTGAGAAAAAGGTAGCTTCCTACCTCGATCCGCCTTAAAAACCGAAAATCGGGTAATCGGTATTGCACCAGCTCGCCCTTGCCGGCACTTAGGGTGAGGGTGTCGTCTTTAATGTACAGACCCTGTAGCCAAGCGTACTCCTCCGGGCCATCTCCCTGTTTTTCGTAGCTTCGACGGTAGTTCCCCTCCCAATCAAAAACATGGATAGCGAATTGATTCATGCATTTAGTGACAAAATAAAGTTCGTTCCCGTATACGGTCAGTTCGGAGAAACGACAAGAAAGGTTAATGGCCTGGTTTTCCGGAATTCGCAACGCAATGAAACTTACCTCTGTGGCGGCTTGATCAAAAGGCAGGATTTGGGAAGCTTGTACCACAACGGTGGGTAAAAGCTCAGAATCGTCGGTTTTATTCTCCGAACACCCCCACCACGTGACAGATAAAAAAGGTAAAAGCCAGAGATTTTTAAGGATACAGGTCATTTTTCAACTTCGTCAACTAGGCAATAAATCTAAGCACACCAGAAAACAGGCTTGCGTAGTGCACAGCCCCAATAGCTGAACGGCAATTTTTCAACTGATCGACAGCTAGCAGGCATGACCAAAGTCATGAGAGAGGCTGACACAAACTAGCTTTGTAATATACTATTTTTTTTATATTTATCATTATTAATCTTCTAAAGAGCCATTTCAGATGAACAAGATCCTAGTTCCCACCGATTTCTCCCCCCATGCGGATGCTGCCTTCGATTATGCCATCCAATTGGCCCAAAAGCAGCCGGGGGAGGTAGTGCTGCTCCATGTCCTTCATACACCGGTGAATTGGGCAAAGCTTTCCAAAGACCAAGAGCGGTTGTTTCCGGAGACCCAAGAGGCCATCCGCAGGGCGAGAGCGGCCTTGGCGGAGCGGGTTGAAAAGGCCAAAACCAAGGGCGTCACCGTGGGAGAGCAGCTGTGCTTTAGCGACGGGAAGGATCAGATCCTTTCTTTTGTAGAGCGAGAGCATGCTTCCATGGTAGTGATGGGGTCGCACGGGCAATACGGATGGAAGGAGCATATGCTGGGGTCGAATACCTACCATGTGTTGCGGAAGGCGCGGGTTCCCGTTTTGGTGGTGAAGAATATCGAAGATCCGGTTTCGTTTAATCGTATCGTCTTTGCGACGGATCTGAAGGAGAACTCAGGCAAGGCGCTAAAACAAGTGGCGGAATTTGCGGCGAAAATGGGACTCTATCTGCACCTATTGTATGTGAACACGCCCACAAACTTCCTGGAAGATTCCCAGATTGAGCAGCTGGCTGGGGAATTTCTGGAGAAATATGCGGATTCGGACTACGCGGTTCATCACTACAGTGCCTACAAGGAGGAACGTGGAATTATTCAATTCGCCGAAAAATTGGGTGCCGATATGGTTGCCGTAGCCACGCACGGGCGTTCTGATTTGCAGCAGCTATTCGCACCCAGCGTGACGGAAAACTTGGTCACCTACCTGAAGGTGCCCGTATGGTCGATTAACCTGGGATTAGTAGGTGACACATCGACAGCAGGAAAGTAGTGAATTAGGTAGCGCTCTTTTTGAGTAGATGGATAAGGAGGGGAACAATGGACTGAATAGCAGACACTTTTTGGTTGCCCCTTAAAAAAGACAGCGCAGTTGCCGATAAGGCGACGCGCTGTCTTCGTTTGGTGTATGTTATTCTTTACCGGATTACCCAAAGAACTTTTTCAGTTCATCCATTCGTCTATCCAAGTTTGCTTCCACGGTTCGATATGCGTCGCGGCTTGGTAGTTTTTCATTTACCGAGATGTAGTATTTGATTTTTGGTTCAGTACCCGATGGCCTGGCGGAGATCTTGCTTCCATCTTCCAGGTAGAACTGAATCACGTTTGATTTGTCCAAGTGCAGCGGTTCTTCGGTTCCGCTGACCATGTCGTACACCTTGCTTTCTTTTACATCGATGATTTTGGTCACCTTCACCCCATTGATGGCAGTGGGTCGATTGGTGCGGAAGCCTTGCATCAGTTGTTGGATTTGCTCGGCACCGTCTTTCCCTTTTTTGGTAATGGAAATGAGGGATTCCTTGTAAAACCCAAACTGCATGTAGATTTCGGCCAAAACATCGATAAGGTTCATCCCCTTGGTCTTGTAATAGGCTACGATTTCCGCTACGATGGCACAGGCCGACACGCCGTCCTTGTCCCGCACGAAATCCCCTACCAAGAAACCGTAGCTTTCTTCGCCCCCGGCTATGAAGGTCTTCTTTCCCTCGTTTGCCCGGATCACTTCGGCGATATACTTGAAGCCTGTCAAGGTAGAGAAGTATTCGGTTTCAAAGCCCCTGCTGATTTCACCAATCAGGTCGGTAGTGACAATAGTACTTACTGTATATTCCTTGCCGGTCAGCCTCCCGTGTTCCCGCCATTTGTTTAAGAGGTAGTAGACGATGACGGATCCGGTTTGGTTCCCGTTGAGCAGTTCGTATTCTCCTTTTTCGTTTGGCACTACGGCCGCATATCGGTCTCCATCCGGGTCACAGGCCAGGACCAAGTCTGCCTTTACCTGTTGGGCTAGGGCTACGGACATGGAAAGTGCTTCGGCCTCTTCCGGATTCGGGTAGATTACCGTAGGAAATGTTCCGTCGGGTTCGGCCTGTTCTTTGACGATATGGATGTTTTCAAACCCAAAAATCTTTAAAGCCTTTGGGACCATGGTACCAGAAGCACCATGAATGGGAGAAAACACAATACTCAGGTCTTTTTGGGCCAGTATGGCTTCGGGAGACATGGACAGTCGTTTGACTTCCGCAAGGTATACCAAGTCGTGGTCCTCTTCGATATACGAGATCAGGGCATCGTTTCGGGTCCACTTCACATCGTCTACCGATTTGATTTTCAGTACTTCCGTGATGATGTTTTTATCGTGTGGCGGCACCACTTGCCCCCCATCTTCCCAGTAAACTTTGTATCCGTTATATTCTTTCGGGTTGTGGGAAGCGGTGACCATCACGCCGCTTTGGCACTTATAGTGCCTGATGGCAAAGGAAAGCATGGGGGTAGGGCGCATTTCCCGGAAGTATTTTACGTGGATACCGTTTGCACTCATCACATTCGCAGTGGTATCGGCAAAGAGCGTATTGTTGATTCTGGAGTCATGGGTGATGGCCACTGAAATCTCCTGCCCTGGAAAGGATGCCAATAGGTAGTTGGCGAGGCCTTGGGTAGCCATACCCACGGTATAGACGTTCATGCGGTTCGAACCGACACCCATCAGGCCGCGCAAACCTCCGGTGCCGAATTCCAGGTCTTTGTAAAAGGAATCGATCAATTCGCTGGAATCTTGGGCAGCCATCAGGGCTTTGATCTGGTTTTTGGATTCTTCGTCAATGTTACTGTTCAGCCAAGCTTGGGCTTTGTTTAGGATTGAAGCATCTGTCATGGTTTGGAAAAAGTTTGTTTCTTGTATGAAGTAAGTTCGTTGGATTGAAATTAGGAATTTATCTGGGTTAACGCATGGGAAACGTAAAAATTATTCGTTGTTTTTTGGAAAGTAGCCTGGCGGTTCCGGCAGCTGTGTGCCCATTATTGGCGCTATGGAAGCCCAAGAGCCTCAATTCAGCCTACGGCTTTTTGGAAACTGTTGCAATATTATCTACCTTCATTCTTAAAATTTAAAGAGCTGAATATACTATGGATCTAAATCAACTGGACAAGGACCTCACCGAAATTATTGAATTGAGAATAAAGCTAAGCAAGAAGACCTATGCTGATCCCGATTACGATGATCTAGAGGAGCAGCTTCATGACCTGGAGGATGATTTCAACGAAACCTATGGCGATGGTTTGGAAGCGGAGTTGGAGCGCATTTACGATTCACTCAACTCAGATAATGACGTGCTACTCCCATCAGCCTATTTGGCAAACCATTATGTACCGTTATTGGCAGATGCCAGGGGCATCGTTTCTTACGAGGTAAAGGGCAAGGAAGGGGTTCCCATAGAGTCGGAGCAATTTGACGGGCAGGATGTCCGAATTGTATTGATTTCTAACCCTGCGCGCTTTGTCATGCAGATTAACGGACGATCGCTAAAGGATCTTTGGAGAGCCCGCTGATTCGCCCTCCCATACTTTCAATTTCCCAGCCCGGTTCAATGCCGGGCTTATTTTTTGGCCCGGCGATACGACAACTTATATCAGTTCTGTTGGTTGAGTCACATTTTTTCCAAAAAGTGCGGTAGTATAGGGTAACAAACTTTTTTACCATCGGATATAGGATTGAATTTAGTTTAACTCCTATTTCCGTTAAATATGGCTTATCCAATCCAGGTTGTTTTAAGGTTACCGCCAAAATCCCGCTATTTGTTTACACAATTTGTAAAATTTTATACTGCTTGCTCCGGTGCTTCGCTTTTTTACAATTTTAATAAAATACAACCAATTAAATTTCATATCAAGGAGGAAGATGGCTGTTTTCTCCAAGCCGGAGCGTATTTCGGTAGCAACCAGCTTCGTCGTATAGGGTGTAGGTATTTTGGATTGCTTCCGAGCCGTGATTTTGTAGGGCATTTTGAAGATGTGAAGGAAGCCAGTTCCCCGCCGGGGTAGGACCACCCCGAGTATTCGAGGATTCATGGCAGAGAGCGCGAGGCGATAGACAACCTGCGTTGAAAATCTCATTCAGCCTGTACTGTCGAATAAGGAGCAGAAAGGACCTGATACCTGAATTTGTCAACAAGTTTATTCACAACTACTTACTATACGATTTATGAAAAACAAGACAAACATCCAATCGAAAAAGGTGGAGTGCTACTCCGAATCCACCACAAAAAAAGGCAAATCCGCCCAAATGCCCCTGCGGGATTTTTTGGCCTCAAAAAAGGGGGTATTGGTGCTGGTAGTCGCGGCGATGCTAACCTTGCCTTCTTGCGAGGATGAAACCGCTTCCCCCGCACCACCTGTTACCGATCCCCTGGAAGCTACCGGCAATATCGTGGTAAAAGTAACCACCGTGGGTGGAGACGATGATCCGGATGGATACACGCTGACTGTGCAGGGGGTAGCCCCCGTGGAGGTAGATGCCAACGGGGAAACGACGATCAATAACCGGCAAGTTGGCCGGTATCAGGTAGAGCTTTCCGGCATTGCCTCCCACTGTATGGGGACCGGCAACATGGTGCGCGAAGTGAACGTGACGGCCAACGGTACCGCCACCGTTGAGTTTGAGGTCGGCTGCAGGGCCATCCTTCGGGACCGGATTGTGTATGGAAAAGGGGAAAATTTTACAAGTTTTAAATTTTACAGTTCGAAGCCAGATGGAACCGATGAGAGGATGGTAATCGATCAAGTAATTTCCCATCCAAGTAGCTTGAGGATTTCTCCGGATGGTACCCGGATCGTCTTTAATGACCAACAATCAGGTACGCTTCAGGTGTATGTCATGGACGTAGATGGGGAGAACCTGAAAATGATTCCCTTTATTTCAAATGATAACCCAGCACTTACCACTCAGCTTCTTCCTGTCTGGCATCCGGACGGAAAGAAAGTAAGCTTTCGGAATTTTTTTAAACTTGTAACCTATGATCTAGAAACTGAGGAAAGGACAGAGATTGATTTTACAAATGAGGATTTATTTGTTGCCCATGCCGTCACAGAAGATGGGAAGAGATTTCTGGGTGTAAGAGTCATCAATCGGCCCGGTGAAACTGCCCGTCAGGTATTGGCAACGATCAATATGGATGGATCCGATATCCAGACAGTGAATGAGGGAGCCATATACCTCAACGTCATGCTGGGGAACGATAATACCGTATTCTATTTGAAAAGGCTAACCAACAGAAATGATCAAGATGAAATCTGGCAAGTAAATCTGGACGGCACCGGAGATACAAAGCTAAGTGACACGATGGGATTGACTCCCGGTATGATCCTTCGGTCTTTCACGCTTTCTCCGGATAAATCCGAATTCCTTATCTATACTGCATTTGCAACAAGTTTCCCCTTGGTCAGGACTCGAGTGAATGGGCCTGCACAGACCTTGGTGTTTTCCGATGCCAGTGTGAGGGTTCATCCGGTTTGGTCACCGGTAACCAGAGAATAGGTAATTCCGTCCAGTCTGTCCCTTGGCAATATGGTCAAGGGACCTTTTTCTTATCAGCCAGCTGTAGCAACGTTTGCTGCTACTTTTTTTCCTTATGCCGATTTGATCGGATCGTTATTTTTGACCCAGGCTGGTTTCGGTATTTTTCCCTACGTAATCTTCTCCTGGCTTATTTGGGCATTTACGGAATTTATGGCAACTTTGGGAACAGGGTCTCACGCAGTGGATATTCGGGCAGCGCGTTAGGCAAGGGTGCCTATACGGGTAGAGACAAAAAAAGCAACGTATGAATCCAATTTCCTTTTTATTTATTCGCCTCGGCATTGGGGTCAGCATGCTTGGCCATGGCCTGGTACGCTTACCCAAGCTTACCGCCTTTAGCGACAAGATGGTGGCTGATTTTGCGGACTCCATGCTGCCCGTGCTGCTGGTTCGGCCTTTCAGCCTGGCCATTCCCTTTGTTGAGTTTGCGCTAGGTGTGCTCCTGCTGTTGGGTTTCAAGAGCACCTGGACTGCCGTGGTGGGGGCTACCTTTATGCTGCTGCTGATGCTGGGAACAGCAGCCATTGAAAACTGGGGCGCTTATCCTTCTCAGATGATCCATCTCGGGTTTTTTGTGCTACTGATCCAGTTTATGCCGGCCAATACCTTTTCACTGGATGTGTTTTTATCAAAAAATAAATCGTAGTCTTACATGAACAGGATAGAAATAGAGGATCTTCGGGATCGCTTACCGGCCATCACCGACACCCGCTTATTGGAGGCCTTGGCCAAAGAGGGTAAAATAATCGAGTTTGAAGCCGATAAAGCTATCATGGAACCCGGTCAGTTTGTTCGTATGGTACCGATCGTCCTGGAGGGGGCCATCAAAGTGCTGCGAACCGATGAAGATGGGAGGGAGCTATTTCTTTACTATTTGGAGCCGGGCGAAACCTGCGCCCTCTCGCTTACCTGCTGCAGTGCCAATAGGCCGAGTGAAATCCGTGCGGTAGCCGAGGAGAAAACAACCATCCTGGCGGTGCCCGTGCAGCTGCACGAGCAATGGACGGATGAATTCAAGCAATGGAAGGATTACGTATCCAGCACCTATCAGCACCGCTTTCAGGAGATGCTGGTGGCCTTGGATGCAGTGGCGTTTAAGCGCATGGATGAGCGGCTGATGCGATACATCGTCACCAAGATGAAGCAGCTTCGGGCCAATGAACTGCATACCACCCATCAGGAAATCGCCAATGAACTGGGTACCTCCAGGGAAGTCATTTCCCGACTGCTCAAGCAACTGGAGAAAAAGCGCTGGATAGAACTGGGCCGTAATGTGATCTATGTTCGGGATGATTTTGAGGAGTTGATTAGTAAATGAGATCGGGCTTGTCTACCAGAAAGGCAGGTATTCCGATAATCCGGGACAAGTTGTGACCTCTAAAAAACAAACGATAGACAATCCCGTACGATATCCACTTGTATTTAGTAAGTCAAGTGGCCTTGCTTTTATTCTCTCAGATTCCTTTTGATGGATACCCGAAATCCTTTGGGTAATGGTTGGTTATGTTAACTCTTTCAAGAGAGAGGCGAGCCTCTTTTTTGAGAAATAGTATCTGTTTGTTTATTATATTATGCTCTTGAAATCACATTTATAGGCGTTCATTTTATTTTTTTGTCTTTACACTTGACTATTTAACTTGAATTTCCTAATATTATGTCATTGTAATGATTTGATGAAAAATTGTAAGTAAATATTGTTTAATTCACCAAGGTATTAATTCATCAGGCCTTCTAGGTGATTATTTTATCGGGATTTTTCTTCAAGGATCAAAAACTGGTATGCTTAGTGGAATAGCACTATTTTTTTGTTCCTTTTGGCCAAATCTCTTATCAAATCATCGTTCCGTTCCTTTGTTTGTAAGTGTATTCATTTCTGTGTTGAAGGCAGGTGGTGTTAGCCGAAAGGTTAGTTAATCTTGTTTGAGTTTCTTTAACATGTTTTTTATGAAAAGCTTATTGATCATCGTCTTTTACGCGGTAGTGATTTATGCAGTAAATTTCTATCTGATAGACTTGGAGAGTTTAATCTTCCGTCAGATACTGGAACAGGGTGATCTGGATATTCCGGAGCATGTGCTTTTGGAGGGCCTAGACCAACTAAAATATTGGAGTAAATTCAGCCTCCTTTTCTCTGTATTGATCTTTGTGGTAAAGGCATTTTTGGTGGCTGCCCTTTTGTATAGCGGATTATTTTTTGCCAATTACCATCATAATCAGCCACTTTCACGCTTGTTTAATGTGGCTGTATACGCAGAGAGTATTTTGGTGATCGCCGTGCTGATAAAGATCATGGTAATCTCTTCCGGCGACTTCTCTTATGATGCGTTCATGAAATACTACCCGCTTTCAGCCATTAGTTTTTTTGACTATTCTACCCTGCATCAGATTTTTGTTTACCCCTTGCAATTGGTCAACGCCTTTGAATTGGCGTATATCGTGCTACTCATTTATTTTCTAAAGGAGGAAGTGGAGATCCCATTTCTCAGAAGTTCACGCATCGTGGTTACCTCCTATGGCATGGGTATGTTTTGCTGGGTGATCTTGGTTATGTTTTTTACCTTAAATATGATGTAGATGCACACACGAGCAAAATACACGGTACTAATGTTGGTTTTCCTTTTCGTAGGAGTCTTGGGCTGGTCTATAATTGGAAAGTACAAGAGATTGCAAAAGTTGGAAGCAACCGGTTTTTCTATTGGAGAGCGTCCGATGAAGACAGTAGAGGGGACCTTTCTAGACTTATCGGACTTTGTCGGCAAGATGCCGATAATGATAATATATTTTCATTCCGGTTGCGATCTATGCAGGCACGAGATCTCTCAAATCAATCAGAACAGGAAAGCGTTTGAACCTGCCTTGTTGGTTTTTGTATCCTCTGAGGATCGGACAGATATTGAAGAGTTTAAGCAATCGTTTGACTGGGAATCAGAGAATTCTGTCTATTTCGTTTGCGATGAGGATGCCTGGGTGGCGTCTAGGTTTCAGGTATCCAAGGTGCCGGTTTCTATGATATTCGGAATGGACGGACAATTGGTTTGGAGGTTCGAAGGACCGGCAAAAGTGGCTTCATTATTAAATCACTTACCTAACAGCAATTAAAATGAATTCGGTAAAATCTGTTTCTCCGGTAGTATTGATGGATCCGTTTCCAGCCATGGGTCACGTTCAGGCATTCTTAAATCTGGCCGATTGGATGAAGGAATTGGGCTATGAGGTCGTTTTTTTGACTGCTCCCGATTATTCCGCTTTGGTAGGTAGCAAGGGATATCGGGTTATATTGGTCAATCCGTTTTTATTGATTCCAGAGCGCTCGGAGATAGAGGCGAACGGATGGATCAGCCTGCTGGCGGAGCGATTGTCAGGAAGAAGAAAGCCTCGGCTGATGGAGGAAATGAGGACGCGCCGATTGGAGTATGTCGCCGCCACACATACCCTCTCTCCTTCGCTTGTATTGCTGGACGATCATTTTGCTTTGAAAGCCTATTTGTATGAACGCATGTGCCTGCCAACGGTGTTGGTTTCCACCATGACATTGCCACACCGGGCTCCGGGTATCCCGCCCTTTCAAAGTGTGCGCTTTCCAGCTAGATCGGTTTTTTGTAGACTGCTCGTTCGAGCATCGTGGTTTCGGATAGACCTAACTAGCTGGTACAATGGATTGTGGAAGAGACTTTTACTGGGGAATAGCAGATACCAGGAAGTGATCAGGGCAAAATATCGCCCGTCCAAATTAAGTCTAGACACCAGTCGTTGTTTTGGAATAGGGATAAATGAATTGCCAATCATAGCTACCTACCCCAAGTCCTTTGATTTTGCAGCTCCATTTCATCAAGGTGAAAAGTATTATTTCGGAAAGCTACCGGAGGTTCTGCTTGGTCAGCCACTGGAGGATCGACGGCTGCACCGGGTGATAGATTTGGCCAAATCATCTGGTAAAAAGCTGATTTTTTGTTCGCTCGGTACCGTAACAGTCACCGATCTGACGATATGCGAGCGTTTTTTCAACAAGGTGATTCGTCTAGCAAGCCATATGCAGGACGTTTTTTTTGTATTGAGTGTAGGTGCTTATCTGGATGTTAGGCGCCTTTGCAAAACACCGTCAAATGTCGCTGTATTTCCCAGCGTGGCCCAGAAGGCACTATTGCCGCAGGTAGATTTGATGATTCACCACGGGGGAATTAATTCAATCAAGGAGTGTATTGCTGCTGGGCTTCCTATGCTAGCTTACCCGCTATCTCTTAAATGGGATCAACCCGGTTGTGCCGCGCGATTGGTGTATCTGGGGTTGGGGCAAATGGGCAATATCCGGAAGGACAGCGGTGTCGTTATACAGCAAAAGATTCGCCACATGCTGGATCATGCCACGAGTTATCGGGAAGCCATCCGGGCGTTTCGGCATACCATGGGGACGGTAAATGAGCTGGAGCACAAACGGCTAGCCGATCTACTGGCTGAAACGAAGCTACTTTATCCAACAACCCAAACTAAAAGCCATTATTATGAAACTGTCTAAAGAAAAGCTTGATCGGATTCATGTAAAGCAGCTCGGGGAGTTTGCCTGCGGCTTGGCCTGCCTCAGCACCGTGGCCAACTGGTATGGTGGAGCATGTTCTCAGGATGAACTTCGGAAAAACAGCGGCACCACCTTGAGTGGAACTTCCTTGCTGGGTTTGTGCCAAGCGGCACAAAAAATTGGCTTTGCAGCGAACGGATTTGAGTGTTCCTTAGAGCATTTGAAAACATTGGATCACCCCGTGATATTGCACGTGGTAAAAGACAACCGACTTCATTTTGTGGTGTGCTTTGGGTTCGAAGAGGGGAAGTTTGTCGTTGGGGATCCGGGTTGGGGTGTCATATACCTGCTGCCGGAAGAACTGGATGGCATGTGGCAGTCCAAGGCGCTTCTCGAGCTGTTTCCTACCGATCGGTTTAAACCTGCACGGGAAGCCATGCGGTCCCAGTGGAAATGGTTTCAGTCCTTGATCAAGGCAGATATTCCCATTTTGCTGATTTCTGCGATTTTAGGGCTATTGGTAGCGGTAACCGGACTGTCTACGGCAATTTTCTCCCAGAAGCTGATCGATGATTTTTTGCCAAAAAAGGATGTGCAAATGATTTTGATTGGTTTGGCCGTTTTGGGAGCTTTATTGGCGATACGCTCATTTTTAGGATACCTTCAGGGGATTTTTATGGCCCGGCAAGGGAAGGATTTGAATGTGAGACTAGTAGAGTCGTTCATTACCACGGCTATCAAGTTACCGATATCATTTTTCAAAGGGAGCAGCACAGGTGATTTAATTGCCCGCTTAAATGATTCCGGAAGGATACGAAATGCGGTATCATTGGTTATCGGCAATATGGTGATCAACTTCCTAGTTATCATCGTTTCACTGGCCTATCTGTTTTATTACTCCTGGGAATTGGGATTGATCGGAGTAAGTGGGTTGGTGGTCTATTTTTTGGTGGCTAAAAAATACCACAGGCCAATTGTCGCATCCCAACGGGAAATGATGGCGGCACATTCGGTGAACGAATCCCAATACATCGAATCCCTGTCCGGAATAGCTACGATCAAGTCCTACGGAAAAGAAGGGGTCTTTGGAGACCGAATTAACCGAATCTTTGATTTTTTTCAGACCAAAGGCTACTCGCTAGCCCTCCTCGGCAATTCCTTTTCTTTTGTTACTCAACTGATTGCCGGATTCTATATCACAGTGATTTTTGGCTTTGGAGTTTGGCTGGTATTGCAGGATCAACTGCAATTAGGAGAAATGATGGCCTTGGTGACCGTAGGAGGCTCTTTGATGCCGGCAATTTCAGGCTTGGTTTTGGTAAATTTTCAACTGCAAGAAGCCAAAGTGGCGTTTGATCGGTTGTTTGAGATATCGAGGCTAGAGGTGGAGGACCTTTCGGTAGGGCAGGTGCAGCAGCAATCTGTACGGCCTCTGGGATCTTTGCGATTGGAGCAGGTTTCGTTCAGGTTTCCCGGAAAATCCAAACTCTTGGACCAAATTAATTTTGAGCTGCTCCCCGGAGAATCCGTTGGAGTATTTGGAAAAATCGGCAGCGGCAAGAGTACCTTGGTGGATATGCTTCAGGGGTTTTATCAGCCGGAACAGGGGAGTTTGCGGATGGGAGAAATGAGGCTTTCGGAGGGGTCGGTGCAGGAGTGGCGGCGAAACCTTGCCGTGGTCGGGCAAAACGAAAAGGTATTCAACACGACGATTCTGGACAATATCGCGCTGACCAATGACCCCAATGAACTGGAAAAGGTCGGGTTGTTTCTGTCCGAGACGGGATTTGATGCCCTGTTGGCAGACATCGGTCAGGGCTTGTTGACGCTTTGTGGAGAGGAAGGTAAGCACCTTTCCGGCGGTCAGCGGCAACTGGTTTGCCTAGCAAGGGCCTTGTACAAAGGCACCCCTTATTTGATACTGGATGAATCCACATCTGCCATGGATTTTGGCATGGAAAAAAAGGTACTTACTTTATTAACTACCTATTGTAAACGAAAGCAGGTCGGACTGATGCTGGTTACCCATCGGTTGGGAATAGCTAGGCAGTGCGACCGCATTGTGGTATTGGAGGAGGGCAAGGTGACTGCCCGAGGTTCCCACGCGGCCTTGATCGGCGGGGATAATTTGTATGCCAAGGCATATCAGGAATGGACTTATTTACACGCAACCGCTTAATCAAAACAACTATGGCTGGATTAAAATACTACGAGCGAACAATGAGATTGTTGGAACTGATCGAGAAAGGCAAAACCGGTTCACCAAAGGACCTGGCAAGGAAGTTTGGCGTGACCGAACGGACGGTGTACAATATTCTGGATTCGGTAAAGGTGAGTTTCCGAAGACGGATTGTCTATTCCGAAAGAGACCGAAGCTATGTTTTTGAAGACAGCGGTACGTTAAATTGACACAAGCGTGACCCTAGCGGCAGTCGACGGAGCCTCCAGTCATTTCTGGAAGCTCCACGTATACGCCCGATAATCCTGCTGCCTTGAGGGAAGGCAAGAAGTAATCACCCTAGGAAGTGACAATAGCTTCAAGCATAAACCCATTTGTTCAGCGGAGTAGGTGTGAGATCGCTTTTTTAGGCCCCTTCAGATTCTCTCCAATGTTTTTTTGCGCAAGAGATTTTTATGATTAGTTTTGCTCAAATTTTCAGAAAGAGATTGTATGAGGGTATTAATTTTACTTTTTCCAGTTTTTCTGGTGTTTTTAGTTTCCAGTACATTTGCCCAAAAAGTTACCGTAAGCGGAACGGTGAGGGATGCCGACAGTGGTGAAACACTGATCGGTGTACATCTATTCGACAAAAACCAGCAGAAGGGGGCCATAACGAACAATTATGGATTCTTTAGCTACTCCTCTACACAGAAGGAGGTATCACTCGTTTTCAGTTATGTGGGGTATGAGCCCTTGGCCTTGCCGTTGATGCTGACCAAGGACACCCTTCTTACCATAGAGATGGTGCCAGCAGGGATGTTACGAGAGGTCGTGGTGGAAAGTGACCGTTCCGACCCCATCCAAGAGAGTACGCAAATGGGTGCGGTCAATGTGCCGCTCCGCGAGATCAAAAACCTTCCGGCACTGATGGGGGAAGTGGATATTTTTAAAGTAATCCAATTGCTTCCGGGTGTACAATCCGGAGCCGAGGGTGCTTCCGGTCTGTATGTGAGAGGCGGCAGTCCCGACCAAAACCTGATTTTGCTGGATGGGGTGCCGGTGTACAATGCCAGCCACTTGTTTGGGTTTTTCTCCATCTTCAATGACGGAGCGATAAACAACGTAGAGATGATCAAGGGAGGCTTTCCCGCCCGCTACGGAGGACGCCTTTCTTCGGTGGTAGATATTACCATGAAGGAAGGAAATATGAAAAAGTTTCAGGGGGAAGGGAGCCTTGGACTGATAGCCTCTAAAGTAACGGTGGAGGGCCCCATAACCAAGGACAAGACCTCCTTTCTTTTTTCCGGCAGACGAACCTACTTGGATATGATCGCGAGTCCAATTATCCGTAGGAGTAGTGGTGGCAGAGAAAGCGTAGGGTATTATTTCTATGACATGAATGCCAAGGTAAACCATATCTTTAACAAAAAAGACCGTCTCTATCTCAGTTATTACGGGGGCGAGGATAGGGGGTATTCGAGGTTTCAATCCAATAGGGAGAACTCACAGGGAGAATTTTCGAGTCGGGAGCGTGCCGGACTTGGATGGGGCAATCACATAGCCGCCGCCCGCTGGAATCACATCTTTAATCAGCGCCTGTTTGCCAATTTCACGGGGACCTTCACGCAGTATCGGTTCAAAATCTTTTCTGAATACGAGGATATATTTACCAGCAATCAGGGACAGGCGCCCGTCAGGGATTTTTATAGCGCCGATTATTTTTCAGGCATCCGCGACGTAGCATTAAAAGCCGATTTTGAGTTTATTCCCAATCCCCAACACTACTTCCGCTGGGGAGGCATGTGGATCAATCACCGATTTACCCCCGGGGTATTCGTGTCGCAGGAATATCAGCGTCCGGAAATACGGGAAGGAGGTACGCCTACCGATAGCCAGGAATTTTCCCTTTATTTAGAGGATGATTTTTCGGTAGGGGACAGGCTAAAATTCAACGTAGGATTGCATACCTCCGGGTTTCTGGCAGAGACCAAAACCTATACGTCGATTCAGCCCCGATTTGCCATGAGGTATTTATTGGATCCGGGGTCTTCCCTGAAATTTTCCTACGTGGAAATGGCTCAATTTATCCACCTATTGACCAACGCGGGTTTGGGCCTGCCCACTGACCTATGGGTACCCTCTACCGATCGGATTGCACCGCAGCAAAGTCGTCAAATTGCACTGGGGTATTTCAAGAATCTGGGTTATGGGTTGGAGTTCAGTGTGGAGGCCTACCATAAAACGATGGACGGAGTGATCGAATACCAGGATGGAGCTTCCTTTTTGAATACCACCGAAGATTGGCAAAACAAGGTTACTGCTGGTGAAGGAAGGAGTTCTGGGGTGGAGTTATTATTGCAAAAAAAGACCGGAAAAACCACCGGTTGGGTAGGGTACACCCTTTCCAAAACCGAGAGGCGTTTCGACGACCTCAACGAAGGGGCTTGGTTTCCGTTTCGATATGACCGTAGACACGATATTAGTGTCGTTGCCGTGCATAAGCTTAATGATCGGATTGACCTATCCGGTACCTGGGTATTTGGCACCGGCAACTTCATCACCGTCCCCACCCAGCGGTATCAACACGCCACCTCCGTAGTGAATAACAGCTCTATGCGTTTTGGAGGCCTATACCTGGGTCATTTCGAGTCCCGAAACAACTTCCAGATGCGTAGTTACCATCGTTTGGACGCAGGAATCAATTTCAACAAGGCGAAGAAATGGGGACGACGAACATGGAATGTATCGGTTTACAATGTCTATAGTCGACTGAATCCCTTCTTTATGGACATCACCTTCAACTATGATCAACAGCGAAACCAATTGCGGCAGTTTAGCTTGTTTCCTGTCGTGCCATCTGTCTCCTACCGATTTACCTTTTAGTCATGAGCTACCTATCTAAGTGTTTAATTCCTGTTGGATTGCTGATTTTACTCTCATGCGAGCAGTTTTTGGAGGTGGATTTGCCCGGGCAGGAGCCCAGGATGGTGCTAAATGCCCTGTTGGACCCTTCAGATACCCTCAAGGTGTACCTCACCCGGTCTCGCGGAATCTTGGAGGGGCGAGAATATGAGGAATTTTTCGACCTGATTTCAGATGCTGATGTGTATCTGGAGACGGAGGCGGGCGATAGGTTTCCGTTGGAATATGTGGACAGAAGCAGGCCCTTCGATCCCAATGCCTTTTATCGTCTGTCGGAATTCAGCTTTTTACCCAATCAATCCTATCGCCTTGTGGCGGAAGCACCTGGCTACGAAACCATTCAGGCATCGCAAGTACTTCCTGTCCCTGTGCCGATTCAATCGGTGGAAACGGTGCGCCTGGGCCCAGATGGATCGTGGGGTAATTCAGAGCTGATAGAGTTTCGTGTGCGCTTTGCGGATCCACCTGGCAAGAATTTTTACGAGCTTTCAGGGCGGATTTTTGGGAGCGACACCGCGGTATTTGAGGGGCAGCCGTTTTTGAGGATGTATAGCTCAGACTTATACCCCAGACCGGTGAATCCAGCTTTTGAAAAGGATCACCTGTTACGCAGTGTGCTGCTGTTTGAAGATGCCCTGTTGCCGGGGCAGGATGCAGAGCTGGTCTTTCGAACCAGCGTTCCCGTCGATTATGAATTACTTGAAGTAACGCTAAATCTCGCGCACGTCACCGAGTCGTATTTCAGGTACTACGATACCGCAGACTTACAATATTATAACAGGGGAGATTTTTTATCCCAGCCGGTATTGGTGCATACCAACGTAGAAAACGGGATGGGGATTTTTATGGCGAGAAATCCTGCAGTTACCGTGATTCGGCTCCGATTAAATGAATAGATTTTTATTTTTTTAATTGGCAGTCAGTTAGTTGTGTTTTTGGACGTATTTTTTTCTCTTAAGGTAGGTTACATTTTTCAAATATTCTGCTTTACCTTACGAAACCCAAATAGGATTCTGTAGGAGCTGTTTTAAGCGGTTTTTAGTAGTTTCTAAACAGGTTTTCCAATACCTAACTGCATTGAGTAGCCCAAATGCTTGAAAGAAAGATTTTAACAAGTAACCCAAAAACCCAGGACCCCTATCCTTTATCGTCGCACTCCTTTTCTTCGGATTCAGAGGTATGGAATGTGTTTCGGCAAGGCAATGAATCTGCCTTTATCTTTATTTACGAGACCTATTTCGATGTGTTATACGCGTATGGATATAGTATTATCCCCGATTCACATACCATCAAAGACGCACTTCAGGATTTGTTTGTGGAGCTTCGCGAGAGGCGGGCTTACCTTGGAGCCACAGATTCGATAAAATTTTATCTATTTACTTGTTTAAAGAGGAGGCTATTCAGGGATTTATCCAAGTGGCAGGGAAGTAGAGAATCCTTGGATACCCTGCCCGGCGATTTCTTATTTACCCTATCCCATGAATCGCAGTTGATCGATAAGCAGTTGTCAACGGAAAAGATAAGCCAACTAAACGAGGCCATATCCAAGTTGACGCAACGACAGCGGGAGATTATTTACTACAGTTTCTTTGAAGGGTTTACCTACCGTCAAATACGGGAAATCATGGGCATGGAGAGCGAGCAAAGCGTTCGGAATTTAATGTATAAGGCCATTAGAGAACTTAGAAAGTTGATTTAATCGGCATGGCGAGCTGCCACAGTTGGGTAAAGTACCTTTGACCATACCATTATGTATCACCATATACGAATATACCTGTGAGTGAAATGAAGCACATAGAGGATTTTTTGACTGACCCGGAGTTTATCCGGTGGGTGAATAAGCCTGATAAGGAATTGGAAGCCTATTGGGATCGGTGGCGAAAATCCAATCCGGAGCAGTTGGTGCCGATGAAGATGGCGAAGGAGATACTTTTACGGGCGAAGGTAGATCGATCGACACCGCCCAAAGGGCTTAAGGAGGAGGTGATTGCCGAAATACTTCGCTTGAAACCGACGAATACTGGTACACGAGTAGAGGATAAACATCAATCCGCAAAAGAGACCGAGAAGTTTATTTGGAATGAACTGGGTCAGATGACCCGTGTGGCTGCTATTTTGGTCACCTGTATGATGTTGGCATGGATGCTGGCTCCTGTGTCGGATCCGAGCATCCCTTCGCTGGTGGCAGAAAAGGAATCCATTGTCATTCAAAGGACAACAGAAGCTGGTGAAAAAATTCAATTAACCCTCGCAGACGGTACCAAGATTTGGATGAATTCCTCCAGTGAGGTGCTGTTTCCGGAGAAATTCGACGCCGATCTACGTACCATCACGGTAAAGGGAGAGGCCTATTTGGAAGTGGCGCACGACAGTCTTCGTCCGTTTTTGGTCATCACAGAGGGGCTTCGCACAAAGGTGTTGGGGACAAGCTTTAACGTAAACGCGAAAGATCCGACAAATACGAAAATTGCCCTGATTAGCGGAAAGGTTTTAGTAGCCTCCTCCCGGGAGGAAGTCGTCATGAGCCCTGGTGAAATGCTGGATTTTGAAGGGACCACGGAATCCATGCGGGTTGTAGGATTTAAGCCCAATGAAGTGCTTGCGTGGAAGGAGGGAGTGTTGATGTTTCAGAAGGCTTCTCTGCAGGAGGTAAAGAGAGTCCTCGAGGAGTGGTACGGCGTGGAGATTCGGTTTGAAAATGCTGCGGGTGTGAAGTGGGAGTTTTCCGGAGAATATCGGCAGCAGACCTTGAAGGAGGTGCTGGAGAGTATTTCCTTTATACAGGGCTTTGAGTTCACACTCAATGATACTAAAAGTGTAACGATGAAATTTTAAATCGATGCAAAAGCCCGACACATCCTAGAAAAAAGCCGGAAAAGAGCGAGCTCCTTTCCGGCATCGTGCGCAACCGAAACATGGGAATCATTGGGGAATGGCACCATGCCAAGGTTGGGTTTACCAAATCGTCTTACTCAATAAACCAAAGTAAAAGTATGAAAAATAACTTACTAAAGACAATTATTATGTTGTCCAAGTGCTTTCTGTATGGATTGATCATGCAGACCCTTCTCTTAAATCTGGTCTCGGCCACAGCTGCCAATGGGCAATACAAGACCATTGAGGAGATCAGGGTAACCCTCTCCAACGAAACGTTGACGCTACAGCAGTTTTTCAGGGAGGTGCAGCGACAGACTCCCTTTAAGTTTTCGTATGAGAATCAAGATGTGGACAGGCAGTTAGCGTTGACTTTCGAGAAGAGGCAAGGCATGGTGATCGATTTACTACGCGATGTGGCAAGGCAGAGCGATTTGACTTTCCGTCAAGTAAATCACGGGATTGATGTGATGAAGCGTAAGGGAGCTGAATCTCCATTGATTCAGGCAGCGGATCCGGTGACGATTACCGGTACGGTGACGGACGAACGGGGAGATCCAATGCCGGGGGTTACCGTCATCGTGGAAGGGTCTTCAACGGGAACCGTTTCAGATATTGATGGAAGGTACACACTTAGTGCAGAACCGGGTTCCGTTTTGGTATTTTCTTTTGTAGGGTATGTAAATCAACGGAGATCAGTGGGTGTCACTAGCATCATTGATGTGAATATGGTGGAGGATTCCAGTTCCTTAGACGAGGTGGTTGTTGTTGGTTATGGAACGCAGAAGAAGATAAATGTAATTGGCTCGGTGTCTCAAATATCCAATCAAAACATCGAGAACCGTCCGGTGACACAACTTTCGCAAGCAATCACTGGTCAAATACCTGGTGTTACCGTCATTCAACGCTCTGGCAGGCCTGGGGAAAGCGGTGGTTCAATTCGAGTTAGAGGAGTGGGGTCCTTTGGAGCTACACCGGATGCCTTAGTTTTAATCGATGGGATTCCGGGTAATATGAATGATATCAATCCAGAGGACGTTCAGTCCATCTCAGTGTTAAAGGATGCATCTTCGGCAGCGATATACGGCGCAAGGGCTGCGAATGGCGTTATTCTTGTCACCACGAAAGATGGTAAGGCAAGTAAGCTATCGGTTTCCTACAATGGTTATGTCGGTTTTAATCAACCTACACAATTTCCGGATTTCGTCGATTCTTGGGACTACGCCCGGATGTTTAATATTGCTTCTGAAAGTAATAGTTTTTCTCCAGAGGAGATTGAGCGGTACCGAAGACAGGATGATCCGGATAATTATCCGAACACCCGGTTTCTAGAGGAAGTCTTTTCCAGAAGAGGATTTCAGACAGGACATACGGTGACAATTAATGGAGGGAATGATACGCATAAATACTTCCTATCGGGGGGTATCTTGAATCAAGACGGGTTGATCGAAAAGAATAATTTTAAACGATATAACTTCCGATTAAACCTGATTAGCGATTTGGGTAAGAATTTTACGCTGAATACCAGGGTTTTTGGATCCCAGGAGGAACGAAATGAGCCTCAGGCAACAGCCAATCGAGGAGGAGATATGGCCAATCAATTGATAGCCAATGCAGTGAGGTATCCTTCTATTTACCTTGGTCAAGCATCCAATGGTGACTTTGGTGTAGGTCCGGAGACCAGTGGAACCCCAGTATCTTGGTTGCAGTCAGCTTCTTATCTCCGTAATCCTAGAACACGAGCAGGTATTAACATGAAATTAGATTGGAATCCATTGGCAGGGTTGACGTTTTCAGCCATAGGAGGCTACACTTTTGCATTGTTGGAACAGCGGTCGTACCTCGCATCACAGCGTCTAAATGATGACGTATTTCACGGACAATCTTATCTGAACCAGTTTAGTAACAAGGAAATATTTCAAACCACGCAGTTTATCGGCGAATATGCTAAGGAAATAAATAAGCATTCGTTTGGTGGATTGCTTGGTTATTCTTTCGAAAACCAGATGGATTCGTATTTCAATGGGTACAGACAGGATTTTCCCAGTAATGACTATACCGTTTTGGATATGGGGGGAGTCGACAATCAGCGGGTAGGGGGCTTTGACGAGGAATGGGCCATTCAATCGGTGTTTTCCAGAGTTCGATATAGCTATGCCGATAAATACCTATTTGAATCAACCGTTCGATATGATGGTTCGTCCAGATTTCCTGAAAACAACAAGTATGCTTTTTTTCCTTCGATGGCTGTCGGCTGGAGGATTTCCGACGAATCATTTCTTCAGGGAACTGGTTGGCTGTCTGATATGAAATTGAAGGCCTCATGGGGTGTACTGGGCAACCAAAATATCGGTAATTATCCTTATCAAACGGTGTTGACCTCCGGCAGAGACTATCCTTTTGGCGGTACTATGGCAACGGGAGCAGCGTACTCGGTGTTTATGGATCAAAATATCCGGTGGGAATCAACGGAGACTATCGATTTCGGACTGGAAACGGTGTTTTTTGATGGTAAGTTATCTGCCGATATTACCTATTTTGATAGGCACACGAGAGATATTTTATTCAGACCCACTGGTAGCGTTTCCTCGGTGCTTGGAGTTCAGATTAGTGAAGTTAATACAGGGGAGGTTAGAAATTCAGGTTTAGAGTTTGACATGATGCATCGAAACCAAGTCGGGGGTTTTAAATATGCAATCGGGGGAAATTTCACCATCACTAACAATGAGGTCCTTTCCTTGGGTCTAGGAAATGTGCAACAGCCTAATGGTATGGTTGGTAACGGTTCTAACTTGTTTGTTGGCTTTCCCATGGAAATGTACTATGGATACCGTTCTGATGGGGTATTTCTGAACGCTGAAGATATTCAGGGTTGGGCAAACCAATCTCCAGTCACCCCAAATCCGAGACCTGGTGATATCCGGTACAAGGATATTAGTGGACCAAACGGTGAACCTGACGGTAGAATTGATCCTACCTATGATAGGACCTATCTAGGAAGCCGTATTCCGAGATATACGTTTGGAATTAATTTTAATGCCAGTTATAAAAATTTCGACCTTTCCGTTTTCGGTCAGGGAGTAACTGGTGTGAGTGGGTTGATCGATGGTTATGCAGGTTGGGCTTTCTTTAATTTAGGAAATATTCAAAGATGGCAAATGGATGGAAGGTTTGATCCTGAAAATCCTGTGAGGTACCCCAATTACCCAAGATTAGAGGAAGTAACCAATGCGGGTACGCCAAATACCGTGCTGTCTGACTTTTGGGTGGTAGATGCTTCTTATTTTCGAATTAAAAATATGCAAGTTGGATACACGCTGCCAAAGTCCTTTCAAGACAGAGTTGGCTTGCAAAATGCCAGAGTCTATTTGAGTGGAGAAAATATCCTTTCTTTGAGTGGGTATTGGCCAGGTTGGGATCCGGAGATTAACTCAGGGGGCGCCTATTACCCCATATTAGCGACCTACACGCTAGGTGTAAATCTTAGGTTTTAACCATTGAAGAACAAATTACAAAGCCATGAAAGCAAAATTTAACATATATATTCTCAGCATCTTTCTATTGATTAGTTTTTCCTGCGACGAAAAATTAAATCAATTCCCCACGAATGCTTTTGCAAGCGATACATTTTGGACCTCAGAGACAAACGCAATGATTGCTTTGACGGGGCTTTACAGAGGGAACATTGTATATGGTACACAAGTAGTACCAACAGATTGGTGGACCTATTGTGGCATCGTCTTTTTGGAATTCGCAACGGACAATTCCTATGACCGACGGGGCGATAACTCCACCTATAACCGGTTGACAGATGGTACATTACTACCGAACAATAACGTAGTATTGGGTTATTGGACAGGCTCCTACCGAAGAATTGCAATAGCAAACGATTTTCTGGAGAATATTGAGAGTGCTACCATGCCAGTGGATTCTAGAAATAGAATGCGGGCAGAGGCCAAGTTCTTAAGAGCTACTCAGTATTTTTATCTTTCTCAGTTTTGGGGGAGTGTACCACTAGTGGTAAATACCTTAACTCCCGACGAGGCCAATAATGTAAGCTTGGCAAGCAAGCAACAAATCGTCAATTTTGTAGAAAGCGAACTGCTTGAAAGTATTGAGAATTTACCACGATATAGTGCGCTCGCTGCATCTGAAATAGGAAGAGCCAGTAAGCAGGCCGCTCTTGCTTTCTTGGCTAGGCTTTACCTTGGAGAAAGGGAGTATACAAAGGCAGCAGCAACGTATAGGCAAATTATCGAGTTTGGTGATAATATCATTGACAGTGACTATAAATCTCTTTTCTATCCAGCGAATGAGAATAGCCGAGAGAATATCTTTAGTGTTCAATTCGTGTCTGGTTTTGCAGCAAATGCCCTGCCCCAACATGCGTATCCGGCAATGTCTAGCGGGTGGCATATCATAAACCCAACGGGGAGTTTAGCAGAAGCCTATGGGTTTGAAGATGGTTCCCCTTTTTCTTATGACGACCCAAGGTATAGCACAGCCGATATGGGCGCTAATCGAGATCCTAGGTTTAGAGATACCTTCCTTTGGGACGGTACAACTTTTGGAGGAAGGACGTATGTTTGTCATCCTGATTCTACCCAGTCAGTAGATCAACTTACTTATTCGAAGCAGGCCACTCGGACAGGTTATGGGTTAAGAAAATTCTTCGATGAGTCCTTCTCAGGCAATTTGATTACAGATTATGGAGGCAATGTTCCGATTATACGCTATGCAGAGGTTCTACTTGGCTATTTGGAGGCCGTTATGGAGGCTGGAGAACCGATCACCCAAGAGTTGCTCGATCAAACAATCAATCAAATTAGGGGAAGGATGTCTGTTGGTCTGCCCCCCATCACTGAAACAAATGCAGATCAATTACGCCCAATTCTTAGGAATGAACGAAGAATAGAGCTAGCTTTTGAAGGAATAAGGCTATGGGATATTTTTCGCTGGGGAATAGGAGGAGAAGTACTTACAGGAGATTTTTGGGGTGCTGCGTTTCCGAACTCAACCAGATTGCCCCAAGTGTCTAGGAAGCCTGACCCACTGCACAGGTGGCACGTAACTACCAAGAACTTCCGAGTGGGCGTTGATGATAAGTGGCCCATTCCAGAAGCAGAAACGAATATAAATCCAAATTTACTTCAATAATAACCCTATGCAAAGAAGAAAAGCCGTCAAAGTGCTGGCATTAGGTGGATTAGGAACCTCCTTGCTTGCCGGAAACACGTTTGGATCAAGAATCCCCCCCAAGCCACTGGAGAACACCTTTCAGAGTGATTGGGATCAATGGCCCAACCTTGACTGGATAGGCCCGGAATACTGGGGCAACCGCTTACAGGATTGGAAAATTGTGGAGGGAAAAGCAACTTGCGTGGTCAGTGGCAAAAACCGAACCTTGTTTCATTTGGGCATCCGCCTTTCCGACCGCCCGCAAGGGTTTCAGTGTAAATTGGCGTTTTCGCTTATCAACCAAGAGCATGAAGAAAGCTTTGCTGGGCTTCGACTTGGTGTAAAGGGGCCCTTTGACGACTACCGGTCTGCCGTGGTTTTTGGTACGGGCTTGGATTGTGGCGTCAGGGGAGATGGTCGGCTATTCATTGGAGAGACAGTCTCGGAAGCACGCATCAACGATCTTTCAAAGCCTGTACACACACAACTACGAGCGGTGCCGGACGCTGGTACTTTTAGCCTGCAACTGGAGGCATTGGATCCCGTTACCAAACAGGTGCTGTCCGTAGTAAAGGTATCCGGGGTTGCGCCTGGTCAGTTGGTAGGCCAACTGGGACTGGTTTCCCATGCAGGTGGAGAGGCCGAAAGCAAAGTCCAGCCATCTGCTGAATTTATTTCCTGGGAGATGAATGGGGAAAAGCTTGATTACCACGCAGACAGACAATTTGGGCCGGTATGTTTTGCCTACTATACCTTGCATAAAAAGGAACTGAGATTAACGGCACAAATGGCTCCGGTCGAGAACTTTGTGAATCATGAAATCCACCTAGAACTACAGCGCAATGGCGCTTGGGAAACTGTGGCCCAAGGCAAAATCAACCGCTTGGGTAGGGTGGTGCGGTTTGTTCTGAGAGACTGGGACAACGCCCGTGAGATTCCCTACCGGGTCCGGTTGGATTTGCCGTTCTCCAAGGGTGCAAAACAGTATTACTACGAAGGAAAAGTTGCCGCTGAACCCCTAGGGCAGGCCGAGGTGAAAATGGCTGTTTTCAGCTGCAACGCTGACCATGGTTTTCCGGATCAGGAAGTGTCGGATAATGTAGGAAAGCACCGACCGGATCTTGCAGTATTTCTGGGCGACCAGTTTTACGAAGGAACCGGTGGTTTTGGGATCGAAACGGCACCTTTGGAGCGATCGAGTTTAGACTATTTAAGAAAATGGTACATGTTCGGTTGGTCCTACCGGGAGATCTTCCGGAATATACCGTGCGTATTTATCCCGGATGACCACGATGTGTACCATGGCAATGTATGGGGAGAGGGTGGAAAAAGAGCCCCTGTAGAATTGGGCTGGAACTACGACTCACAGGATCAAGGCGGTTACAAGATGCCACCCGAATGGGTAAATATGGTTCAATTGACCCAAACCGGCCACCTGCCGACACCCTACGATCCTTCTCCGTTGACTCAGGGGATAGGCAGCTATTATACAGATTGGGTATATGGAGGGATCAGTATGGCCATTTTGGAGGATAGAAAATTCAAGTCGGCACCGAAGAATGTTTTGCCTGAGGAAGCTAAAGTACTCAACGGGTTTATTCAAAACCGGGAATTTGACATCAAAGCCCATTACAATATCGACGCCAATTTGCTGGGAGACCGTCAGATGGAATTCTTAGAGAAGTGGTCCGAAGACTGGGGGGATCAAGTGGAGATGAAAGTGGCGCTTTCCCAGACCAATTTCTGTACCGTGGCCACACTTCCAGAGGGAAGCATCATAGACAGCATTGTCCCCACCCTCCCCATCCCCAAGCTGGGAGAGTATGTGCAGGGAGATGCGCCTACCAGTGATATGGATTCCAATGGTTGGCCACAAAAAGGAAGGGACAATGCTTTGCGGATTCTGCGGAAGGCCTTTGCGTTGCATATTGCTGGAGATCAGCACTTGGCCAGCGTGGTTCGCTATGGCATAGATGAATTTGGGGATGCAGGGTTTGCCTTTGCTGGACCCGCTTTAAATAACCTATTTCCGCGACGTTGGTGGCCCCCGATCCCAGAAAATCACCAACCCTTGGAGGGCCAACCCAAGTACACGGGTAACTTCTTTGACGGTTTTGGAAATCGGATGACGGTTCATGCAGTTGCCAATCCCAGACAGACAAACCGGTTGCCGGCTAGGATTTATGACCGATCTACCGGTTATGGCATGGTGGTTTTCAACAAGAAGGAACGTACCATGCGGATCGAGTGCTGGCCCAGGTATGTGGATCCATTGACCAATCCCGAGGGCCAATACGGTGGTTGGCCCATCACCATTACCCAAGAAGATAACTATTCCAAAAAGGCTTTGGGATACCTTCCCGAATTGGAAATTGACGGATTAGAAAATCCGGTAGTCTCGGTAATTCACGAGGATAGCGGAGAGACAGAATATACGTTGAGAGTAAACC
>NZ_JAFIEU010000006.1 GCF_020832325.1 Lunatimonas sp. | reverse complement strand
TTGAAGCTCCTGTAATGGGAGTAGAGCGAAGGGGTGAGCATACCATGTTTCGACTTCATTTACAACCTTGATTATTCAGGGGAGGATTTATGGAAAAGAAGCAGAACCACCGCTACCTAATGAAGCTAGCGCATTACCTTTCCCGTTTTTACGGGAGTTCCGTGGGAAGGTAGGGGTGAATTGGAAATCACGAACGCCGCTTAGAAATAATAAATACAGTGAGTAAATTCCCCTGCGTGACCCGATTAGTAGCCAGGCGAAACGAATCCACAACACGAAATCCGAACGACTGAAAGCAAGGACACTTTTCGTATCATAATCCTATCTAAACGTATCAAATCGTACTTGAAGTTTCAGATCATCATCGTATATTTGCGTATCGAATCGAATCAAATTGAAAAACATTGTATATAATTTTACGCTGGATATTGATTGGAAACTGATTAACTTAATCAGCAAAATAGACCGTTTTGATGCAAATTGGACAGCTATTGAGCGTAAAGAAGGACAAAGCCTCAAAGAGTTAAAAAGCATTGCCACTGTGCGAAGCGTAGGTGCTTCAAACCGTATTGAAGGCAACAGGATGAGCGATGAAGAAGTTGATGTGTTGCTTCATAAAATTGACATTTCCAATCTTACTGACAGAGATTCGCAGGAGGTAGTCGGATATTTTGAAGTATTGGACTTGATTTCGGAATCTTATGAAAATATCGGCGTTACCGAAAGCCATATCAAGTTTTTACACAACGGTTTGATGAAATACAGTGCCAAAGACCAATGGCACAAAGGCAATTATAAGGTGCATAGTAACGCAGTAGAAGCATCATTTCCTGACGGCACACGACAAATCATTTTTCAAACCACCCAAGCGGGATTTGCCACCGAAGACGCCATAAGGCATTTGATCCATTGGTATCATTCAGAAACGGAAGTGCACACGTTAATCAAAGTAGCATCTTTTGTTTATGATTTTTTGAGCGTTCACCCATTCCAAGATGGAAACGGTAGATTAAGCCGTTTGATTTCAACGCTTTTGCTGCTCAAAAATGGCTATAAATGGATACAATACGTGAGTTTTGAGCACGAAATTGAAAATCGAAAAAAAGAATATTATCAAGTTCTCAGAAGTTGTCAGGCGCAACGCCCAAACGAAGATGTAACCGAATGGATACTATTCTTTTTGAATTGCTTGGCAAATATTCAGTCACAACTGCTGACAAAATTGCAAAAAAGCGGTTCAGAGACACAACTTTCGCATAAAGAAAAATCAATTTATATAATTATCCAAAATCGTCCAAACATACAGTCGGGAGAAATCGCTGAAAAGTTGGCGATACCTGCACCAACTGTAAAACGCATTTTGTCAGAGTTGGTCAAAAAAGGACTAATTGAAAAACAAGGAAACGGACGAAATGTGAGTTATACGATAAATTAAAAATGAAATCTGAAAGAACAAATGACCCAACAAGTATTAAGAACGCCCAGCTACTAACATACAAGCCTCACGTCCTGACGCGTCAGGAGTTCTGTGGGAAGGTAGGGGTGAATTGGAAATCACGAACGCCGCTTATACATAATGAATACAGTGAGTAAATTCCCACGCCTGAACCGATTGGGTTGCAGATATAAAACTTTAGAAGTACTTTAGATTTTATTATACTCAAATACGATGTCAGATAATCAGTCCCTTTTAATCAGAGCGATAATTTACGGAACATTTATAATTGGACTTGGATTCGCATTGATAGGTGTATGGTTAGTTTATTTTGGAGCTAGTGGTGAAACTGAAATTTATTTCTTTGGCCAAAATTTTAAATCTGTTAATGTTGGGATTAGTGCAGTTTTCATAGGTGGCGCTATCATAGTTATTTTAATCAAGCGTGCATTTAAATCAATTGACCTAGGAATTAATAACTCTACTTTTAATAAAGATAGAACCGATGGGCTATCTGAAAAACAAACCCCATCGCTGAATATTATTACAGAACATAGAGAAAACTCTACTATCAATAAAGATAGAACCGATGGGCTATCTGAAAAACAAACCAGATTGCTGAATATTATTGCAGAACATAAAGAAAGAGGAATTTATACAATGCAATTAGAAAAAGAAGCTGGTTTAGGACTGAACCGTGAAGGTATTATTTATCGATGCAGGGATTTAGAAAGAAATGGCTATATAACCATCCAGGCATTAACTGATTTTCTTTACAAAATAACCAAAGAAGGTGAAGAATATTTAAAAGTAAATAAGTCATAAAATACGCAACCTATCGAGTAGACCGCCTCGCTAACCGTTAAGTTGACGAGGTGCAGCGCCTCTCACACCACATTCGCGTCTCGTCCTCCCCACAGCCCGGCCCTTTACTAAAATGATCCACCGAGGCGGATCATTTCTTAACGCTCGGCTCCTGTTCACTGAATTGTAGGTCACGATTTGAGGTAATAGGAAATCGAGCATCCAAAAAGCGAATTTCGGAGACTTTCGTGTGTCAAACATGCGAGATTCAATCCCGATAATCCGGGACAAGTTGTGGCCATTGAAAATATTAAAATATACATTATAGCATATATTAAGTAATCCTTGAGAATTATTTCGTACAAGAAGTTATGCAGCATTCAGCATCAAAAATTATAGGAAAACTTGTAATGCTTATAGGATTAGGTATGTGTGTATATGGAGGTGTAGTAAAAGAGGGTATTTTTGGCGCTATTGGCGGGCTGGTTACTCTATTAGGTAGATTTATAGACGAATATTTTGATGAGTGGTTTGGTTCATAGTGGTTTAAACACTGAAGTAACTATATAAAATGAGTATAGAATTATGAGGTAGGAAGGATTAATTTGAAAGTAAAAAAGAGCGACCAAACATCATTTAGCCCACTAGCGAAAAGCCCTGATTGATGCATTGATCTATCAGGGCTTTTTATGGATAGGGGTGGTTCAAGCTATTCTTAACTACCTAGCTATTTCGCCAGCGGATCAGGCCTCATTTGAAATTGATACACTTTACTGGTGGTGCCTTTTCCGCCTTCCATGTGAAATGGGGTGCGGGTACTGATGGTGGCCCAAAGGCCTCTACCTTTCCAGCCGGCGTCGGGGTCATCGATGCGTCCATCTACCCACTTGGTGTAAAACCCGAGCGGATAGGGAACCCTGAGAACTACCCACTCTCCGTCTTTGAGGACCAGAAGTCCCTCTGATTCGTTTCCGGTATTAATCGGGATATTTTCGCCTAGTCCAAAGGTGTTGAATTGGTCTACCCAGGTATAATAGCTGCCTTCGGCGCTTCCTTCATAGGTCACACCTTTCATTTGAGGAAGCGGCTCCACGAAAAATGTCCAGCCTTCGGGACAATGCTGACCGGTAGCATCCGGGCCAATAAGTGGTCCCTTGCACTTGCTCCGGTCAAAGCTAGCCATGTGACCGCTCGCAAGTGCTACCCAAGCTATGCCATTGCGGTCAATGTCCATGCCTCTTGGGGAAAAGCCCTTTACGGGTTCCCCCTCCGCATCTAAGGGCAGTTCAAAGTATTCCGTCAGGGCTGTTTCAGAAGGGTTATCTCCCGGTTCTATGCGAATCAATCCTCCGGGGTAGCCCAGCGTGGAACCCCACACGGATCCATCCGCGGCAGGCGAGACTGCATAGAGCCCCTTTGCAATGCGCTTATCTTTTTGCGGGTTAACGGGGTCGTTGGGTTCTACATAGTCATCCCGCCTACCGTTCCCGTTGGTGTCGAGGATCAAAGGCGTCCAGCCTTGGGAGGCAACCTCGTCGCCGGTTTCGTCAAATTTCTTCACGTCCAACCACCCTACTACTGGGCCGCCACCACTAGTCCAAAGGGTATTGTTTTCATCTTCGGCAAACATCAGGTGGTGGGTGCTGAAGCCGGTGCTGATATGGGTGTATTCTTTGGTGTCGGGATCGTAGACACCTAGATGCCTGCTGGCGCGGTCCATTGGAAAAACACGGGCAGAAGGGTGACTCGAGCCCTTTCGAAATACGTCGGGGTTTTCAGGAGGCCTTACCGCCGCTGTAATCCATACCCGGCCATTTTCATCAAACATCGGGTTATGCACATTTGCTTTGCTATTCCAGATTGGTTCGTCTCCCCAATAGGGCGAGGGGGCGGGCATTTCGGTTCCCGAAGCCGGTTTGGTGGCCTCGTCACGCACGGTAAGCGGCACCTGACTGATGGTGTGGTTCACCGGGTCGAGTACAGGGAGGTAATCTGCGCTGGCTTCCAGCGCGCCATAAATCAAGCCATACCCATTTACAGTGGGGTTTCGTCGGTCTGTGGTGACTAAGTCGTGAAGGTAGGCCTTGGGATCAGCCCAGTCCCATTGGGTGATCACCACGTTTCGTTCCAGCCCTTCGGGCCGTTTTGGCGTTTCTGGAAGCTCCCCCGCTGCTATTCGATCTGTCCAGTCGGCAAACATCTTCAGTACGCCTTCTTTGCCTAAATTTGCCACCGAGGAGACCATGTTCGCCCCAGCTTGTCCAGATCGTATCCGTCTTTCCCACGCATGCACGCCTGATTCAAAGCTTCCCAATGCTTCCGGGATATTTCTGGTTCCAAGGCCACCTAATTGATGGCAGGCTAGACAGGTACCGGATTTTACCTGCCAAAGGAAATGGGCCTGGCTTTTTATCTCCGGGGAGAGGCCATTTCCGTCGGGACCGGTTCCGGGAAATTGATTTTTATCCGGAACATGTAACAGGGCGTACCAATAGCCTGCCGGGTAATAGTAGGCTGCTGCGGCTTTGTCTGGCGCAAGCGTCGCCCTTAGGTTTTTGACAGTTCCGGGTTGGACGCGTATTTTTTCTGAATCCACCAGCCCATACCCCCGCACCCACACGTCATAGGTCGCATCCGGTAGTTCAGGGATAAGATACCGGCCCTCTTCGTCTGTGACCACGATTTTGGCAAATCGCGTGGGCAAATCATGGGTTTCAGCGATCACCCAGACCCCAGGTTCGGGGCCATCTGGACCGGTAACCTGTCCTTCGATGATGCCGCTGTCGGTTTTTCCGTCCTGTTGTTGGTTGGCGTTGCACGCTGCTAGCAGAAGTATGGCAACGAATGCGAGGGTGGGAGCATACGTTCGCACGGGGTAAAAAATGGCGGGGATCTTCATGTTTTTACTGGTTTGGTTGGGTATATTGCTGGTTTTCAAGTTAATGCTATTTTCGCTGAAATCAAATACATTCGATAGCTTTGTGCGTCGCAGGCAAGCGGATAGACAAACGCTTGAATCAACGTTAGATTTAGGGTAAATTGCGGTATCTTTTATTTAACCCAAGCAGAGGAATATGCCAAATCCATGGACAGGTAAGGGAAATCCTTACACGCGTAAAGAAGTACGTGAGCGGCTGAGAAGCACATTGAATAAGCAACAAGCCATTATAGCGGCGGGTGCCGGTACGGGTATCAGCGCGAAATTTATCGAAAAAGGTGGCGCGGATCTGATCATCATCTACAACTCCGGACGCTTCCGCATGTCAGGGCATGGGTCCACGGCGGGTTTGATGGCCTATGGTGACGCCAATGCGGTGGCCATGGAAATAGGTGAATTTGAGGTGCTACCAGTCGTGGAGGAGATTCCTGTCATCTGTGGTGTGCATGGATCAGATCCCCGCAGACGCATCTGGCATCATTTGCTCAAAGTGAAGGAAATGGGTTTTTCCGGTATCAACAATTTTCCCACGCATTCCATCGTAGATGGGCATTTCCGGCAGGTGTTGGAAGAGACCGGGATGGGCTTTGACAAGGAGGTGGAAATGGTCCGCATTGCTGACAAGATGGATTTGTTTTCCATCGTCTACGTGGCTAAGCCCGAGGAGGCCAGTCAAATGGCCGAGGCCGGTGCGGATGCCATCATTTCACATGTCGGTACCACCGTGGGGGGGTCTATTGGGGTTACAGGGGCGACTTGTAGTATGGAGGAAGCCATCGATAGGACGCAGGAAATCATTGATGCATGTAAAGAGATCAATCCCGAGCTTTTTTTTCTGTGCCATGGGGGACCTATCAACACGCCCGAGGATGTACGGGAGGTACTTTCCAAAACTACCGCCCACGGTTTTGTGGGAGCCTCGTCCCTGGAGCGCATGGGGGTAGAGCAATCCCTCACTGATCTCACCAGGTCCTTTAAATCCATTGGGTGGCATGGAGATTGACCAGCTTGTCGAAGATTTGCAGCGCTTAGGCGTTCGTGAAGGAGGTAGCCTCTTGGTTCATGCGTCCCTTCGGTCATTGGGGGAGTTCCCACAGCGGGCTCAACAGGTACTCGCTGCACTGAAGTCGGCGCTGGGGGCCTCAGGGACCCTGCTGATGCCGGCGTTGTCCTACAAGACAGTCACCCAAGAGCAGCCGATTTTTGACTTGAACGCTACGCCTTCCTGCGTAGGGGCGCTTTCAGAATATTTCCGAACCAATGGGGATGCCCTTCGAAGCATGCATCCAACCCACAGTGTCTGTGCGTGGGGAGCGGATGCCGCTTGGTTTGTGGAGGATCATTTGCAGGATCGAACACCGGTAGGCCCCCACTCACCCTTTTCCAAATTGCGGGAAGCGGGAGGCTATCTCTTGTTTTTGGGCTGTGGATTACGCCCAAACACCAGTATGCACGGGGTAGAGGAGGAGGTTATTCCCCCCTATTTGTTTGGATCCGAACGGGAATATTCGCTGATTTTTTCAGATGGAACAGTTCAGGAGAAGCGTTATTTGCCGCATGATTTTTCAGGTTACGAGCAGCGTTATGACCGCTTGGCCCATTTGTTGGACGAGGGGGAGCTGCGTTTTGGAAAGGTACTGCGCGCGGACAGCTACTTGCTTAGCGCAAAAGCAGTATGGGAAAAGGGGCTGGAAGCTTTAAAGCGTGACCGTTTGTACTTTGTCGATAAAATCACGGTCCATTGATCGGTGTGCCAAGGAAAAACCTTCGTCTAAAAAATGGAAGAGGAAGCTACCAGAAACGGGGTAGCTTCCTCTTCAATAATCTGCTTATAGGTCTGAGTAGTCGGTAGGGTACAACAGACGGGTATCGTTTTTGGATACCGTATTCCGGTATTCCTCCAGGTCTTTCATGGCCTCCCAGTCGGGATCTACGCGAAACGCATCCCATCCAGCATTGCGGGCTTCCATATTTTCAAAGGTGGTCATGTACATTAGGTTGGGCATGTTGGCACCTGCGAGCGTTTCTGCATAAAACACCGGGTTGAACTTCAGCTTATCAAAGATATCAATTTCTCCGGAGTTAAACATTTTGACTTTTTGTTGATACAGTCGCTCCGTTGCAGCTTCGTAGCTTCTCAACTCATAGATGCGGTCTTTTTTAGGGCCGGTCACGCCGGAAGCTTTGTAGCGAGGAGCGCCCGTGAATGCCTGCATCAGCGCCACTTCCATGCGTTTGTAGGGAGCCTTGTCGTGTGCAGCCTGAATGTATTCCCTTCCGGCAGACTGGTACGCTTGGTCCTTTGCCAGCTTTCCGGGCAACGAAAAATAGCTCTTGGAATTCGGGTAGGGGATAAACACGTACACTTTCTTGCCCGCGTCGGGCTGGGAGGCTATGGGTTTGAATACCCCCACTTCCTTGATGCCATGGCGGTGGGCCGCGGGTAGGAAGGCATTCTTCAGGTAGCTGTCAATCATTTTTTCCTGAGCCTCGCTTTCTATGTGATAAATTCTAAGTTCATACAGATCCCTCTTTCCATCTTGGGCGAGGGCCGAAGAAGTTAGCGTAACCGCAACAAAGAGGCAAACGGATGTGACTAGGTAGGTAATGTTCATGTTGTTTTTTTGTTTTTGATTAAAAGAGGTTTACTTGTTTACGTAAAAGTAGTGGATTATACGCGAATAGTTGTCTTCTTTACACCAATGGGTAAAAAATAGGGCCGATTTGCCCCAATTTGACAAAACTCCGAGGGGGCTATCGTAAAGGTGAAATCGAAGAGCAGGTTCTATTAACGAAAATAGACGAATGTCTCCAGGTTCTCAATGATGATTACAAGGTGGAGCGTATGCATGCCCTGAGAGAAGTGAGGATAAGCATCGTTTCTCCTTCACTTTTTTACGGATGGTTAAAGGCGCAAGGTAAAGAAGGGGGGCAAAACAGATTTCCAAGGGTATTAAAAGGAGACAAGATACAGAACTGGCTGGAATTCCTCAGATCCAATGGAACGGAAGTATAAGACACTGTCTCTACAAATTGAACAATATGCCTACATGGAAGTCTGCCAAAAAGTGATGGTGTAGAAATTTAAGCAGTAAAAATTAGCGTATATTTTTAATTTATCCATATTTTTATGTTTTGGAATAACGAACATTCAAGAGTTGATTTTATTGGGTAATTTGTTGATAATCATTTTATAGGTTTAGAATTATGAAAAGAATTTTAGTTACCGGTGGAGCCGGTTTTTTGGGAAGCCACCTCTGCGATGTACTGTTAAATGAAGGAAATGAGGTGTTGTGTGCGGATAATCTTTTTACAGGCAGACGGAAAAATATCCATCACTTGCTGGAAAACAAGAATTTTGAGTTTTTGAGGCACGATGTGACGATGCCATTGTATGTGGAAGTGGATGAGATTTATAACTTAGCGTGTCCGGCAAGCCCGATCCACTATCAGTTTGATCCGGTTCAGACTACCAAGACCAGCGTGATTGGTGCAATTAACATGTTGGGGTTAGCCAAGCGCTTAAAAATTAAGATCTTGCAGGCTTCTACCAGTGAAGTATATGGTGACCCAGAAATTCATCCTCAGCCCGAGTCGTATAAGGGAAGTGTGAGTGTCACCGGTCCCCGGGCCTGTTACGACGAAGGGAAGCGTTGCGCGGAAACCTTGTTTTTTGATTATAACCGCCAACATAAGTTGAAAATTAAGGTGATGCGTATTTTCAATACTTACGGACCGCGCATGAATCCATACGATGGAAGGGTAGTAAGTAATTTTATCGTTCAGGCGCTTAAAGGAGAGGATATTACCATTTTTGGAGACGGTACCCAGACAAGAAGCTTTTGTTACGTAGATGACTTGATATCCGGAATGTATAAGCTAATGAATAGTAGGGATGGGTTTACGGGACCGGTGAATATCGGCAATCCGGTGGAATTTACCATGCTTGAGCTCGCTGAGAATGTGTTAGACCTTACCGGTTCAAAAAGCAAATTAAAGTTTTTGCCCCTGCCCCAAGACGACCCGATGCAGCGTAGGCCGGTGATCGATTTGGCCAAAAAGGAGTTGGATTGGGAACCAAAAATCCAATTGCGCCAAGGGCTGGAAAAAACCATCACGTATTTTGACAAAGAGCTAGTAGATTTGGATGGGTGATATTTGCTAGACGAAAGAAAAAAATACCGAGCCTGAAAAATGCTTGGTATTTTTTTTACCCGAATAAATACGCCAAAATGCTATTTGAATATACTTATTTGATATTTATACGTTTTGGTACCAAGAAGCTTTATTTTAGTAGTTATTTTTTTAGTATTTCCCTGTAGATAAAATGCTTTTATTCTGTTGTTTTTGTGTTTGAATAGTATATTAGTAGCAAAATTAGCAGCTTTGCATTTATCACCTATATTGAAACACAACGAATCTGCCTGAGGCAGACAGGGATGACATCTGAATCGCACCGAATGGCATATGACTTGATGCCTAACTTGTCACCGAGCTGCGGAATGAATTAAACAATTATAGACATATGAAATCGAGCATGACGCAAGCAACACACGTAGGAACGATTGTAATACGTGCGAGATTCCATCTGACCGTTAAAGAACAAATTATAAACACATGAAAGGGCCCCTAAACATACTCGCCATTGACGACGAACCCTCCGTTTTGTTGATCATACAGCATTACTTTAAGGAAAAATTTCAGGTAAAGGTCCTCAATAAGCCTGCCGATGCGATTACGTGGATGCAGGAGGGAAACCTTCCAGACATCATCATTTGTGACTTAAATATGCCCGAAATCAGCGGGGAGGAGTTTATTGTTTTTCTTAGATCTTCTGGTTTTTTCTCTACTATTCCCGTGATAATGCTCTCGGCTACCGAGTCTTCTGAAAAGAAGATTGCGATTTTAAATGCGGGTGCGGATGATTTTATGGTCAAACCATTCAATCCCAAAGAGTTGGAGGCCCGCATTAACTCCATTTTGAGGAGGTTGGGTAAATTGGAGTATCTACAGTAGCTACATATGGATAATTCTAAGCCAGTGATGGCCTTGATTTCCTCCGATTCCGTGGTGTCGGGGCAAATTATTGGAGTGTTGGAAGAAAGCTATGAGATCATCCATTTTACCAACGGTATTTTTTTTTACAACTCCCTGACAAAAGATAAACGAGACTATACCTTTGTACTAAGTGTATCGGCAATAAGGGATGTGCATGGCATCGCATTAAGGAAGACGATGATCGATTTGGGATACAGCAATACTCCTTTTTTCTTGGTAGTTGACGAAATCAAACCAGATACCGTGAAAGATGCGCTAAAAGGCGGTGTCACAGATCTTTTTGATTTGCCGCTTAAAAAGAAAAGACTGAAGAGTAGATTGGATTTCCAAGTCAGCCATCCAGTTTTGAACAACAGCAAGCGGGAGATTCATATGGACCCACGTTTGAAACCCTATAAGATTCCTTTTATTAAGCGTTTGGTTGATATTCTAGCTTCCGGCACTGCATTGCTGTTGCTGTCTCCCCTGTTTTTGATAATAGGTATTCTGATCAAGTTGGAGTCCAAAGGTCCGGTATTTTATTACTCCTATCGGGTAGGCACCGGGTATACGATTTTTAAGTTTTACAAGCTCCGATCCATGCAAACGGATGCGGATGCGAAATTGAAAAATTTGAAGCACCTGAATCAATATACCATTGCCCAGCATAGTAAAGATGCCCCTGAGGCAGATGTGAAGGAAATCTGCGAATTTTGCGAGCAGGCAGGCGGAGGTTGCATGCAGCCGCTGTACGATGACAAGAAGGTGGTCTGTGAACGGCTATATATGGCCAAAAAACATACCAATAAAGAAGCTGCTTTTATTAAGATCAAGGATGATCCAAGGATCACCAAAATTGGTAAGTTTATCCGAAATACCAGTATTGACGAGCTTCCCCAACTTTGGAACGTACTGAAGGGAGACATGTCCTTGGTAGGCAACCGTCCCCTTCCGCTTTATGAGGCCGAAAAAATCACCACAGATCGGTATGCGCTGCGGTTTTTGGGGCCGGCAGGTATTACAGGATTGTGGCAGGTAGAGAAAAGAGGGCGAGGCGAAATGTCCGAAGAAGAGCGCTTGAGCATGGACAACGACTACGTCAAAAACTTCAGTGTTTGGTTCGATATCAAGATTATTCTTCGTACGATCCCGGCGTTATTCCAGAGCGAAAACGTTTAATCGCGGACTTTATTTGTAGTAGCTTTTTCGGCCATTTCCCAAATTTGTGCTACGCGGTTTTCCCAAGTGTTCTCAGCGGCTACCTGATGCCTTGCTGCTTGCTTTTCGGGATTATCAGAATTTATCTCCTCGCCAATCGATTCCGCGAATTTATCAGGATCCTCCTCCAGCCGTATCACCGTACCAAAGGCTTTGATATCCTCTGAAAAAGGAGTAGCTACGATGGGTTTGCCGGATGCCAAGTATTCGTTGATTTTTAAGGGATAGATACTTTTGGTGACCTCGTTGATCAAAAAGGGGAGGATCAGCACATCAAAATGGGCGAGGTAGTCGGGAAGTAGCTCGATAGGCTTAGGCCCCAAAAAATACAGGTTGGGTATCGCGTCCAAGTCGATGTCAGTACTAGACCAATGGTTTCTGGGTCCAATCATCACAACCGACTTATCTGCATGCCTGGTACAAATTTTTGCCAGCAAGTCGTAATTTGACCGGTGGCAGATGTTTCCGGTATACCCAATGAGGGGTCGAGGGATACCCTCCAAGTCATTCGGAACAGGAATTTGGGCTAAATATGCCCGTCTGAAGGTCTCGAAATCGGCTGCATTGGGAAGGTAATTAACGGGTCTTCCGGAAAGCATGGTTAAATCAGCCTGCAGCTGCCTGGAGGTGACTATGCTCAGGTCCGCATGGCGTATGGCCTGAACTTCCGCAGGGGCACCATGCTTGCGCAAGTAGGGTTCCAGTGCACGGATATTGTCTCGGGACTGATAGATGAAATATGCTGGCTCAAAACCCCTTGGTAGCTTGGAGAGGTAGAGCGGGTTGAAGGAATTGAAAAAGATAAAATCGCCCAAACATAGCAAATTTAATGCCTGCTTGATGCCGGAGGCCAGGATGCGGTCGTTGACCCCGGCGAGAAAACGGTACACAATTCCTTCAGGTAGCCAGTTGACAGGAATCATCAGCCGAGGGGTCAGCGCAAACAAATGTTCACCAAAGGCCTTTAAAGGTTTCAACTGATTCCTACCCCACCAAAGGGCGCTCTTACGTTGTCTGACAGAATCTTTTTTCCGTTCGCGAAAATAATCGAGTAGGGTATAGGGATAATCGACGTAGATAACCGGTTGATTTTTGGAGAAGGTTTTGGCAAGGGACCACGCAGCGGAGGAAAAATCACCGTCCCAACGGGACATACTGATCATGACGATTGGAAGCTGTCTAAGATTTGGCATAAAAGGCAAAAATAGTAAATGGAATTATCGAATTAGCTTCAATAATATGGTAAATTTACTAAATAAACCATCAAAATTTTAGCGTTTTGAGTATACTGATAGCCCTCTCCCTACTTTGCGGATTTTACCTCGTATTCCCCTTTGCCATTTCCTTGGTTTCAGTGTTTATTGCAGATGAGGTGACACCTGATGATGAGGCAACGCCTAGTAGTAACTTTGCCTGTATTATCACGGCTTACAAGGATTTGGACATTGCCTGGCCGTTGGTGCGGTCCTTGCTTTCGCAGCGGTATCCACATTTTCACGTGTATTTGGTTGCAGACGTAGTGGAAAATCCAACCGCACAGCTTTTCGATTCTCATTTTAGTTTGCTCATACCACCGGTTCCGTTACACAGTAAGGTGGCGTCTCTAGACTATGCGTTAACGCATTTGGCAGAAGGGCACTCGCATGTAGTGGTATTCGATCCGGATAACTTGGTGCCTGATCATTTCCTCTCGGTTCTGGATCGCTACCACCAGGCCGGATTTGACCTGGTTCAAGGGAAGCGAATAGCCAAAAACATAGATACCACGTACGCAGCATTGGATGCGCTGGGTGAATATTACTACGATTATGCCGTTAGGAAAGCACTATATCAACTGGGTTCCTCTTCAACCATCGCGGGTTCGGGCATGTCCGTTCGGTTGGACCTATACCAAGATAATATTGCCAGAGAAATGGAGGAATTTAAGGAGAAAGGTGTGGTGGTATCGGAAGACAAGTCCCTGCAGCTTCAGATGGTGAGCAATGGGTTTCGTATCGCCTATGCTGGTGCAGCGATTATTTTTGACGAGAAAATCAGTGCAGCGCATCAGATAGGAAAGCAGCGTGGACGTTGGCTTAACAGCTATTTTCGGCACAGCCTGCAGGCGTTGGTTGCTTTTGGCAAAGGAGTCATGCGGGCAGATTGGAACGCCATGTTATTTTCGGTGGCTGTGCTGATGCCTCCGATGGTGGTGTTGATGGCACTAACGTTCTTCTTGATGGTGTTGGGTCTGATCGTTAAACCGGTGTTGTCATTAGCGTTGTTAGCTGCTGCCATTACTTTCGTAATGGGATTTTTGGGGATTTTGGTGTTGAATAGAGCTCCTAGGCCTGTGCGGCGTGCCATCCCACAGATACCCCTGTTTGTCATGGGTCAAATCTCTGGCTTTCTTAAGATTAAAAAAGCCAACAAGGATTTTATGGCCACCGAGCATTCGTACTTAGTGGAAATAGACGATGTGTGGGCAGCCCGAAAACGTGAATTCAGGTATTTGTCCCATTGGTGGACCGGTCGGGAAGCCTAAGCAGATCGTTTTATCCTGTGTTTTTTAGCCCATTAGAAAGCGCTGTGGTGATCTCCAATATGCGGGTAACCAGCACTTCGTCGCTGACTGAAGAATCACTCTTTTTGTGCCGCCATTCCTTCAGGAAATGAATTTGCATTTTGTGGAGCACCCGAAGGGCTAGGGCTCTTCGCTGCATGCTATGCAGTTGACTCTGTCGTCGGATTTCTCTGGGCTTGGTGAATAGCAGATCCAATTCTGTCAAACACCTTCGGTGTTCCTCCAGAATGTTGGACATCATTTCGTTGCGTACCGTTTCGTCTTTGACCATATCTGCATATTCGGTCATCAACTGGGTGTCGGCCGTCATCACGTTGGTTTCCAGTTGTATGAGGATGTACCGAAGAAAAGGCCAAGATTCCGTACACGTTTTCAAGGCGGCGTATTGGTCCGGGTCTGAAATCCGTAGCGTTTCCATCCCTTTGCCTAATCCATACCAGCCGGTAAGGTTGAACCTGGATTGACTCCAACTGAAAACCCATGGAATAGCCCTCAAGTCAGCCAAAGTGCGTGTTCCTGTTCTACGGGAAGGCCTGGATCCGATTTTACTCAACTCGAGCACATCGATGGGCGTGGCTTCACTGTAAAAAGCCAAAAAGGAGGGATGTTTGATCAAGTCCGTGTAGTGATTGTGGGCATATCCCGTCAGTTTTTTCATGGCTGATTCGGGATACTCCTCCGGTGCCGGAGGATAAACCGTCAGGCCAGTTTGAAGGGCCACCCCAGAAAGCAACATTTCCAAGTTGTAGGTCCCATTTAGGAGGTTTGCAAATTGCTGGGCGATCGTTTCGCCCTGAACCGTTAATTTCATACTGCCATCCATGCTTCCGGGGGGCATGCTCTCCAAGAAACGGTGGTATTTACCACCTCCCCGACTAATGGTTCCGCCTATGCCATGAAAAAAACAAAGTTTAACCCCATGCTTTTTACCGAGCTGTGATAGTTTTTTTTCTGTGGTAAATATCTGCCACCGGCTGCTGACGATTCCCCCGTCCTTGTTACTGTCGCTATATCCTAACATGACCTCCTGCACATTGGATAAGGTCTCCAATTTTTCACGATGCAGCGGGTGCTGGAGAAACGCCTCCATTACTTCTTCGGATCGGTTTAGATCATCGATGGTCTCAAATAGGGGGACGATCCGAAAGGCATGTTCGCTGAGTCCAACCTCCCTTAAGAAAAGGTAGATGGTCAACAGATCGCTCAGCGTTCTGGTCATACTGATGATAAACGAGCCGATACCCTTTGTTCCATACTTAGAGACATGCTGAAAAATAACCCGATAGCAGTCCAACACCTTATCTGCTTCCGGGCCAAAGGACCTACCGGATACGGCAAAGGGTCTTTCGTTTTTTAACTCTTCGTTTATCCACGCTACGCGCTCAGATTCGTTCCATTCCCGGTAGGGTTTTCGGTTTGGCAATACCTTGGCTAGGATTTGCTCTATCGCTTTTTCGTGGAACTCGCTGTTCTGTCGAATGTCCAATTTGGCCAGATGAAACCCGAAACTGAGGACCTGTCGTTCCAACGGGAACAACACGTCTCTAACGACACGTTGCGCATTGATGCTTTCAAGGCTTTTTCGCAAAACCGCCAGATCTTCTAGTAATTCCTCAGGATCCCGATAAAAGAAAGCGGCGGAATCCCACCCTTCAGATTGGGTGTTGTTCAGTGCAAGGACCATGAGGTTTACAAATTGTCGCCAGGGTTCGTACGGATTTCGAGTTACTGCCTGCTCACCCAATGCCCCGCTTTTTTTGAGCTTGGAAGAAATGGCATTTTCCAATATCCAGGGTACGGGATTCCTTATTTCCGAATAACTCAGGTTGCCTCCCAGTTGGACCAATCCCTTTTCCAGTAATTGAAGGGCCTGCTGTCGGTGGGCTGTGAGGGTTTCGGCCGTAATTGAGGCGGTTACGTAGGGATGCCCATCCCGGTCGCCTCCCACCCAACTGCCAAATTGCAGCCTTGGAAAGGTCCGTGCATTCAGCAAGGGCCCTGGATCAAACCCCATTTCCTCCCAACTTTGGAGAAGCTGTTTGTCTGTTTTATGAAGGGCTTTCGGAAAAACCTTGTTGAAGTAATGCATCACATTTTTCCGCTCCATCGCTACGGTCGGCTTCTCCAGCGACACCTCACCGGTACGCCACCAACGCTCAATCAATCCCTGAATCTCCTCTTTAATTTGGTTCTTCTCAGGTGCAGTCCAGTTTTGGTTTTCCCGCTTTACCAGAAGCAGGTAGAGTTCTCGATGCAGGTCCAGCACCGACACGCGTTTGGCTTCGGTTGGGTGTGCTGTAAGTACCGGAGTGACATGTATATGGCTTAGGATGGCAAGCATCTGCTCTTCGGTAAGGCCTTGTTTCTTCCATCGGTTTAGCGTTTCGCCCCATGAACCTCTAATGGAAGCCGTTCCTCCTTCGTTGATGATTTTTCGACGAAATTGAACAGCCGCATTTTCTTCTACCAGATTCATTAGCTGTAGGTAGATGCTGAGAAGCTGCACATGTTTTTCCTTTAAATCTCCAATCATCAAACTTTCTTGGAACTCACCCGATTCCAGAAAATCCGCCAACTCGCTTTCTTGCAAGTCATTGAGTACCTCCGTGAAGCAGGCACGTAAAAAATCCATGTCTTGGTTGATTTTCTCAAAAAGGTTGGTCAGTACGATAGGTTGGTTCATGATTTTTCGTGATTATTTGTGAAGCTCAGATGGATAAATGTACTATGCAACTTCGTCAATCGCAACTATGCGAAGGATGGATTGATAGATTAGTGGCTATTTTCAGCTAAATCCAACTACTTGCCTTTTCTCTTTAACTTTGATAAGATCAATCCAAGCAGCTCGGGGTAGTACCTAATGCCCGCAAGAAGTGCCCGACCTAACCGGATAGGAAGGAACCTTGCGAGGATAAATTGCTTGATCACCGCGGTGATACCCACGGCCAATACGAGGCCATAGGCCGCCCCCATCAATCCGAAGCGCTGAATGAACACATAGCTCAATGCGGCCCCATATACAAAGGTTCCAAATACCATGATCATGTTAAAGAAAGGCTTACCGATGGCATCTAGAAACACGCCTGCCTGCCTATCCAAAGGTTTAATGAGTGCAATCAGCGCAACGATGCGTAGAAATGGCGCGGCATCCAAGTATTCCTCCCCGGCTATAAACAAAATAATATATTCGGCAAATAGCAGGTTGATAACCCAAAAGGGTAGGGTGATGCTTAACATCATGCCCAGTGTTTTCTCGTAAATAGCAGCTACCTCTTTTATTTTTCCTTTGTCGTATGCTTCAGACGCCTTGGGGTAGGAGATGGATGCTATGGAATTAACCGGGATTTCCACCATGTTCATCACCCTTCCGGCGGTATTGGCCAATGCCACCTGAACGGGTGACAGCAGGGCTCCGAGTAGAAATTTGTCCAGGCTGTTTGTCAGCATGGAGATTAGATTGGTCCCAAAGACGTATTTTCCAAAATGGAAGATCTGAATAGCCCATTCCCTGTGCCAACCCCATATCACGCGAAAATGGGCCTTGACCTGATATGCCGACATGAGCGTAGCCATAGCGAAGGTTAAATTTTGTATCCAGGCCAATCGGGATAGCGTCAGTGCATCGGGATTCCAAAAAAAATAGAGAATGAACAGAAATAGCGGCAAACTCTTGCTGACTCCTGCAAAAAAGTACGCTTTAAAATCGTAGGTAGCCTGCATCAGCACCAAATTGTGGGTATGCAGCACCAATACCGGTAATATTGCGGTAAAAATCTTTAGTATTTCTGCTAACCCAGGAGCATTGAATAGGGATTCCGCACGATCGGCAAAGATCCAAAGCAATGCGATGAAAATACCCGTCAGCAAAGCATTCAGCCACAGCGCGGCCCCCTGAATCTTGGCCCGGTTGGTTGCGTCCTGATTTACCAGAAACTTGATCAGTCCATTTTGCAGGAATCCGTTTCTGGCCATGTCCACGATAGCCGTGATGGTGATCAGCAGTACCCATACTCCGAAGTCGTTGGGAGATAATATCCGAACCAGCAGCATAAATCCGACGAATCCCAAAACAAAATCGATCCCTCGGTGCATCATCGTATAAAATCCGGAACTCAGCCAGTACGTTCTATCGCTCATGGCCTCATTCGGGTTGCCTGTTCATACATGCCCCATACTTTTTTCGCGCCTACTGCGTAACTGAAAAGTGGCGGTCTTTGAAAGCCTTTTTCAGCTAGTTCCTTTCGGAGGGTTTCGTTATCCAGTAAGCTTGCCATCGCTTGGGCCAGTTCTTCCGGGTTAAACGGGTCGACTAAAAGAGCAGAATCTCCGGCTATTTCAGGCATGGAAGAGGTATTCGAGGTGATCACTGCGCACCCACATGCCATTGCCTCTAAGATAGGTAGTCCGAAGCTTTCACGAAGGGATGGGTACAGAAAAAAAAGGGCTTTGGCGTAGATAGCGGGCAGGTCTTGATTGGGGATGTACCCGGTTAGGTGGATCTTTGGGCGAAGCGTGGCGCCTCCGATTTTGTCCAGTAATGCCGTGAGTTCCGACTCCCCAAAGTCCGGCATCACCAGCGGTAGGGGCAGCTTGCCGGATTTTTCCAGCAGGAGGAGTGCTTTGAGAACACCGATCAGGTTTTTTTTAGGGTCGGTATTGCCCAAGAAAAGCATAAACCGATCGGGAAGCCCGTATTCAAGTCGTTTTACTTCTTGGATCTCTTCCGAGACCGGTTGGAAATGGGGGCTTACACCATTGTGGACCACCCGAATCTTGTCGTAGGGAATCTGTGAGAAATGCTCCTGTATCCGTTTTTGCTCAAAGGCCGACACAGTGAAAACAAAGGACGCACGCGGTACTACCCGGGGTACGTTCCACCGCCTGTACAAATTGCCCAGACGTTGATACCAGGTGCCAGACTTTAGGCTGATTTTTTCCAAGTAAATGATGTCGTGCAGGGTTAATACCAGAGGCGTTTTGCCCCAGATGGGCGCAGTGTTACTGGTACAGTGCAATACATCCAACTGATATTTTTTCGCAGCCCTTGGAAGGTGCCATTGTTCCCAAATGGGGTAGGGACTCTCTTTTAGCTGTATGATGCGGAAATTAGCAGTTTCTTGTATACAGGAATTGTCTTCTACCTGGTTGACGAAGATGAAGTAATCGTTTGTCTGGTCAATTTCCTGCAAATGCCGAATCAGTTCCACTGCCACCATGTCCATGCCGTGCCGTTTCTTTCGGAAAATACGCTGCGCTTCGATGCCTATCCTCATTTTCTCAGCGGTTTAAGTTCTGGGTTATCGTGCAGATTTTTGATTGTAAAGCTGTTAAAAAAGCCTCTTAGGTAGGCCTTTGCGTGGGACGTTTCGCCTTTGAACAAGTAAAAGAGAACGTTTTTGGGGACTGCTATTAGGAAATAATAAATCATGGTGATGGCAAATATCGGCCACTCAATATTCCTGCGGAGAAATACCCAGCGGTTTCTACTCATATAATAGGTTTTCAGCAATGATTTTTTTCCCACGCTCATCGATTCTTTGTGAAGAATGACCGAGGCGGGTTCATACCAAATTTCGAAGCCCGCCTTTTTGATCCGCTCGCAGTAATCCAGCTCTTCGTAGTATAGAAAATATAGCTCAGCCATCATTCCCACTTCCTCTACCACCGATCGGGGAATAAACATGGCTGCCCCATGGGCCAGTGCAGTTACCCTTGCCTGATCATACTGTCCTGCGTCTCTCTCCATATAACCTATAGCGGTTCCTCTCCCTGTTAGCTTGCTGATGGGCGTGTACCCGGCATATTGGATAATGTCGGGTTCGTCGTAGTAGCGTATTTTGGGACAGACCAATCCTACCTTGGTGTCGGACTGGGCTCGCTTCAGCAAGGCATCAATGCTATCAGGAAGAATTTCCGTATCGTTGTTGATAAGGTAAAAGTATTCGCCTTTTGCTATCTCCATTCCGCGGTTATTTCCGCCTGCAAAGCCTTCATTTACAGGATTTGGCACTAGAATTACCTCGGGATATGCTTCCAAAATGGGCGATGGATCTTCCTTCGAAGCATTGTCTACGACTATGTATTCCAGATTTGGATAATTTATTTTCCGGAATGACTGTAACATGCCCAACGTATGTTCCAGTCCATTGTAGTTAATGGTGATGATGGAGACGAGCGGTTGCTTCATGAGTGTGGGTGATTTTTGGTTTTTCTAGGATTTCGTTGTCTAAGTCTACGGCGAGGAAGAAGTAGGCCCATGACATGTAAATAATGATTCCCGTAGGCATTTGGCCGAGAATTGGGTTTCCATAGCTGGCGACTAATATGCCGAAATTTCCAGCAAAAAGAGCGAGGAGTTTCTGCCGAAGGCGTGGGTCTTTTACTTTCCAGATTTTCAGCAGTCCTATGAGGGAAATATATGCCAGAATAAATAGGTGCAGTGATAGCCCGATTATGCCCATTTCTGCCCAGATTTTTACGTACCAACTGTCGTTGGGGGTTTCGGCCAAAAAGGTGCCGGGACTGAAGCGCTGTCCCCAAGAACCGGAAGTGCCAATTCCCCCGCCGAACGGTCGGGTGGCAAGGTACATTTTAAACCGTTCCTGATTGAGTTTTCTAACCGTCAGGGAGGCGTCCTGCGGATCTAATGCGGACCGCATGCGGCGTATTTGGTAGTTTTGATTGCCGATATTGCTGAATTTCAAGAAGAAAAATAATGCTCCCAAGACTAGGATACCCGTTCCCATAGTGGTAAAGTTCTTTGACGCAAAAAGATACGCCATTGCTCCAGCAATCGGTACAAACAGCGCTCCCCGGGTCCCGGAAATCACCAACAGGTAAAAAAACAACAACGCCATTACGCCCAAGGTGATTCGGGTCTTGGTGGGAAATGGCCCTACAGCCAAAATAGCGGCCATAAGCCCGGCATGGCCGATTCCAGCCCCGAATTGCCCGGCATCCGAAAAGAAGGAAAAGACCCGGAGGTTGCCAAAGAGGATGTGGGTGGTCCTTGGCCCGGTATTCAACCACCGCTCCTCGGCCGCATCCACACCAAAGATATATTGACGGAGACCCCAGATGGATGCGAGTAAGGAAAACGAGAATATCAGTTTAAAAAAACGATCAAGGTCCTTGTTGGTTCGCGCATAGAGTAGGGTGATAGGTATCGTCAGCACCATGTAGAGGGCAGTGCCACGGACGGCGTAAAACCATGCGGCGGTACTTCGGGCTTCCGGATTGGCAATCTGGGCTATATTGTACAGCAGCCAAATACCGGTCACCACCATCAATCCATTTTCCAATTTATTGAAGTCCGTCTTGAGGTTGGTATGAAAGGCTGCGGCAACAATGGAGAGGATAAGCGCAAAATCCACCGTCAGTCCCAAAGGAAGGGAGGGCAAGTATCTAATAACGCCTATGGCCATAAAGGCACAACCAATCGTAAAGTATAGTGCATTTCGGGGATGTTGTAGCACCCAATAAAAAAAGACTACGGCTATTGGTATTGCAAAAAGAGCAGCGATACCCAGTATATTCAGGTAGGTCACCATTACCAACGCCGTCAGGATCGTAGCTGCAATCAATAAAAAAACCTTGATTTTCCCCTGGTTCTCCATCGGTAAGTGCGGTTAGGAAACCATCCTTTTCACCCATCGTCTGAGTTTACTTCTCTTTTTCGGGATCTCGCCATTTAGGTCCTCGACCTCCTGGACTCCCAGGTTGTTCATCCAGATTAGATGGGGCACCGAAACCGACCCGGAGATGCTTTGCAGTGCGATTTGCTTGGACTCTGGCCAAGCCTGTGCAGCGTCCAAAACTAATACGCACACATCGGACTGGTTGATGAGGGAATAGTTTGCGTGGCATGCGGTGAGATTGGGCAGTTCCAAGATAAAATAATCTGTCTGGCAGGTCGACAGTCGCGTGTTCCACGCAGGGTTTTTTTCTTCCATCAGGTCCACCGATGGATCGTAGGTTTGGCAATTCACCTTATGTCCGGATTTATTGGCGTGGGGGGCAAAATAGGTCACGGTGTTTTGTTGGGCAAGTAGCTTTTCGATTAAGATTTCGATGAGAAAGCTTTTTCCACTTTCCTTTGTGAGGCTATAAAGGAGAATGAAATGGGGTTTGCTGTCATGAGAGAGGTATCGGTTGAGATTGTTACCTAACTGCGTGATCAACTGATAGCGCATTTCGTCTTTGAATACGGCCTTGGAAATCTTTTTTTCGTTGATCCATCCGCCACCTACCGGCAAACCGGTCAATTTCTCCGCTTGTTTGGCTGATTTGATCGTGGGGTCGATAAAAAACAGCAGGATCACCAAGGAAACGGTGAAAAACCCACTGCCAAACATGCCGCCTACTACGAGAAACAACTTTTTGGATGCCAGAGGTTTTTTAGGGAAGAATGGTTCGTCTATGAGCTTTTGGGGTGATGTCATCTCCAAATCATATTTTTTGAGGTAGGCCATGTTTAGGCCATGGAGGATGGACAGGTACTGATTTTCGTTTACGCTAACTTCCCGTTCCAATCGCTTCAGTTCGGCACCCAAAGGAGCGAATTCATCGATTTTGTCCTGTAGGTATTGCTTGCGTTCTTGCATGACTTCAATGGCTTGCACCTGTTCTTCGTAGGTGAGTTTCAGCTTCAGCCACTCATCCAGTGCTTCTCTTCGCTGTAGTCCCTCCAGGGAAATACTGTTGTTAAAAAGGAGGTTGGACATATCCTCGATTTTCTTGTGCAGCTGCTCAATTTCAGCGGTGATTTGCTTTCGGTATTCGTCTCCGTTTCGGGTAAGTTGTCCGCCTTCTAAAGCAAGTTGCTTTGCCACGATTTCTTTTTGCACCTCACTGATTTCGGTAATCAACGCCTGTCGTTTGTCAAAACCTTCAAATAGCGACTCGATCTTGGAAAGGTTGGAAAGTGTACCGGAAAGAATACGTTTGGAGCGCTCTTCGTCCTGTTCGTGTTCCAGTTTTGCGATGTCTAGGTATTTTCCCTGCTCGTAGTAGTTGAGTATGCGGTTTTCCGTCATAAACTCTTTCAACTCACCCTCAGCATTTCGCAGTTTTAGTTGAGCGAGTTGAAGTTGCTCCTCAAAATATCGGATGGAATTGATGTTCTCAGCTTCTTTGATGCCGGAGTAGCGCTCCATAAACGCCTCGGTGATAAATTTCAATGTGTAGTAGCAGTTTGCGGCATTACTGGAGCGAAAGGTAACTTCCATCATGTCAGAGGACGCTTTCCGTGCCACGAACAATTCCTCGATGATTTTGGGTACACTGTAGGTGGGATGTTCCCGGAGAAGGTACTCAATAGGCGATTTGGGGTTTGCCTCTAAGTGTTCGATCACCCTGCGATGTGTTCGGTCCAGGTCATTTGGGACTACGAGTTTATTTCTCAAATCCTCGTCAATATGGGCTTTTAGTTCCTCAAAGCTTTCCTCATGGAGTATTTCTGGATCAGGTTTATCTTGGATCAGGTGCAATGAAAGCAATCTGAGGGATGCTTGGGTGACAGTCTCCCGAGACCTTAATAGGAGCGTTAGATTATCAAATAAGTTGTTGGAGGTGTAAAAATCCATGCGGATAGCTCCACCGTCATTGACCCCGCGGTCCGTGGTAGGGTTGGTAAAAACGATTGCGGAGCTTTCAAAACGCATTGGTAAATTCTGGGCAAGGTAAAATACCCCAATACCAACAGCGATGGGCACCAGAAGGATCAGCCAAAAATTTCTCAGCAAAAGCCGGATGAGTTGCTTTAAAGTCATAACTACCTAAGAATTTCAATAACCGGGATACCGATCAAGACCTCCAATTTCTGAATGGATCGCATAAAATTCATTCGGGCACTTTCGTACTCCGATTGGGCGATGGCATATATTTCCGCATTTCTCACATACGCTGTGCCATCAATAGCTCCGTTGGCATACTCCAGTTCTAGCTGCATCAAGTTGCTTTTTGCTTTTTGCTGCATGTCGTAACGAATATTCATCATCCGTTGGGAGGAGATCACCATGTTATACTCTTCTATCACTTGATTGGTGATGGTAAGCTCCATTTCTTTGGTTTTAAAGTATGTAGCCTGTAGCTCGTGTTCCTGTAACTTGATCCGATCCCTTCGGGTATAAATTTCGGAAAGGGGGATGCTAAGGTTGGCTCCTGCGCGGTAGCCGTTGGCAATGTTGGATAGATCTCCTCCTTGTGGTCCCGTCGCAATGATTGCTTGGTTGCCATATCCATAGTCTACATATCCACGGATAAGCGAGGACCATGATTTTTTGGCAAGCCGTACCCTGGCTTCCGCCGATCCAATGAGCTCTTCGTTTAGTTTAACCGTGGGATGGTTGATCAATGCAAGGTCTATCAAAGAATCCAACGGTGGGAGCTGGTCTTCGATTCTCTTATTTAGGTCAAAATAGCCAATCTCTCGCGAATCATCCTGCGCTGAAAGATGGTGAGTAATCAGTAGCGCAATTGTAGCCATGGTGACTTTCAAAAAAAGTGAACTTGACACCCGCAAAGCTCCCAAGTTCATTTTTATATGTGTTAAAATCATTATTTGTAGTATATAATTAAAATCATGCCCGATCACTAACATCCGGGTTTAAAATTAATCTGTTTTATATTATTCCTTTTTTTGAATTTAATATTTCTCGTTCTATATTCAAATGAAGGATCATTTAAAATATGCTGAAAGATAAAATAAAAGAAAAGGTTACGGAAAAAAGTCTGGAGTTATTTGACCGTCCATTTCGAAATAATCTGGAGCGTCTAACGACGTATTGGCATGTGTTCCCTGTGTTATTTACTGCGTTTTGGCGACTTGTAAATGCTAGGATGCGCTTGAGAAAATGCGAGCTAGGACGTTTGGTTGCTTTGAGAGGAACCCCCCGGGTGGAGGGCAGCGGCACAATCAGGATCCACGACCGTGTGCGAATTTGGTCGCACATGGGAGTGACTCAATTATATGCAGGGAAACGTGCCCTGCTGGAGATTGGTGAAAACACCTTCGTAAATACAGCGACCATTCTTTCCGCGAGTAAACTCATACGCATAGGAGCCAATGTGCAAATTGCCAATCAGGTGATTATCATGGACGGCGACTTTCATAAAGTGGGTGCTAGCCGTGAACCAGGAAAAAGTGAAGGCATTGTCATAGAGGACGATGTGTGGATAGCCACCAGGGCCATGGTGCTCAAAGGCGTAAAGATTGGAAGAGGCGCTACAGTGGCTGCTGGATCTGTGGTGACAAAAGACGTACCTGCTTACACACTCGTAGGAGGTGTTCCTGCAAAACAAATTAGAAAATTACAGTAATCATATCTCAAAAAAAATCTGCTATTTTCTCTATTTTTCACCTATAAAACCAACTAAATTGATGTTGAATTGTATTGTAATTGACGACGATCCGGCCGCCATCGAGGTGTTGACCTACTATATTTCCAAAACCAAGGACATTCTATTGAAAGCCTCATTTACCGATGCGATCGAAGGCTTAAACTACTTAAAAGAAAATAAAGCCCAAATCGACCTGATATTCCTGGATATTGAGCTTCCGGAGATGAATGGGTTTGAGTTGCTGAAACATAGTCAATACACCGGTTCACTTATCATCATTTCTGCCAATCATCAAAATGCTATTTCTGCGTTTGAAACCAATGCTTGTTTTTACCTGCCGAAGCCGTTTGGTTACGACCATTTTCTCCGAGGCGTAGAGAAATGCAAAGAAACAGCCATGAAGGTAGACCCAGATGCTTATTCGGGGGATTTTATCTTTGTGAAAGACGATCGTATATTCAAAAAAGTATTATTCTCCGATATCCATTATTGCGAGGGAAAAGGTGATTACATCAACATCAAATGTTCCAATCAGTCCTTCGTCATTAAATCCACCATTTCAAATTTTTTGGAAAAGCTTAATGGCCATGCCGAATTTATTCAGGTGCACCGCTCTTGGGTTATCAATTTACAGTTTTTGACAGATTTTGACAATGACACTGCGGTAGTTTCCGGAAAGATAGTTCCTATCGGGGCCAAGTATCGTGACCAACTTAAGAATAGTGTGAAATTTTTATAGGGAATAGGAGTTACTCCTTTTCCATTAAAAACTCTTCGATCAATTTCCGCACGATCTTTTCCTCACGCGCAAAAGCCGAAAGCACCTCATCAGCACCGGAAAGGCTTTCTTCCATGCCCTCAAATTTTAAACTAATGGATAACATCTCGTCCAAGCCGGCAGTCAGCGCAGATCCTTTTAGCTTGTGCCCCTCAGACCTGACCTGAATCACGTCCTTACGGGAAATAGCCTGGGTGAGTTTTTGCTGTGACAACTGTATCTCCTGAAGTGTCAGGCGCAATACTTCTCGGATTAAGGTTGGGTTGTCACCCATGTATTCCTGTAGTTTTTCGATGTTGAAGTGATTTTTTGATCCGGCAGAGGCGGGATTCTCCGAAGGGCTTTCGGCATTCGAAGAAGTCTTGCCCAAACCAGCCTCCTCCGGAAGCCATTTTTCAAATACGCCCCGAATGCTGGCCTCTACGATGGGCTTGGGAATGAAATCAACCATCCCAATATCCAAGCAATGTTCCCGTTCGCCTTTCACGTTTCCGGCAGTTACAGCTACTATTGGGATATGCAGCAAACCTGCATGGGTCCGTATTTCTTGCGTAGCCTCGTGACCACTCATTTCGGGCATTTGAATATCCATCAAGATGATGTCTGGCAATACTTCAATTGCCAACTCAACCGCCTCCCGGCCATTTTTAGCTTCAATGATCTCTGCATTAGGAGAAATTTTCTTCACGATCGTTTTGGCCAAAAACATGTTGATGGTGTTGTCCTCCGCTATCAGGACCTTGAAGGTTCTTACCATCGTCAAATCACCTTCCACCAATTGTACATTGGTGTTGACTCGATTTTTTGGATTAATCTTTCCAAGCGTTTTGACCAAATCGGCCAATTTGATGGGCTTTGCCAACTTGCCAGAGACATGAAGTTTTTTGCAGGCATCGTGAATAAATTCATCATCGGCCGAACTGTGAAGCAAAAGAATGGGTAACTCCGAAACCGGCTCTGGAAAGCTTTCCCGGATTTTTTTGATAGTCTCGAGTCCATCCATGTAGGGCATATTGTAATCCATCAACACCACGTCAAATTCAGGAAAAGCCTCCAGTTTTTCCAATGCTTCGTACCCATTTTGCGCCTCGGTCACCTGGATATTTTTACTTGTAAGGAGCTCTTTGACTATCAATCGATTGTTCACGTTATCGTCCACCACCAGGGCATTCTCTAAAAATGAGAGATCCTCCCAGTCGATCTTGTGGCCAGCTTCCGTATCTAGGTGGAGGTCAAAGAAGAACGTACTTCCCTTGCCCATTTCGCTGTGCAGGTTTAGTTCCGTTCCCATCATCTTGAGTAGCTTGTTGGATATCGTCAATCCCAATCCGGTGCCACCGTATTTTTTGGTGGTAGAATTGTCCTCCTGTGAAAAGGCATCAAAAATTTTTAACTGCTTGTCTTTGCTGATACCTATACCCGTGTCTCTTACCTCAAACCTCAAAATAAACTTCCTAGGTCCGGTCTGTCCGACTTTATAGATCTTAAGTTCGATTTCGCCTTGTTCCGTAAACTTCACTGCATTGCCTAACAGGTTAATCAGGATTTGCTTCAGACGGATTTCGTCTACAAATATGTACCGAGGGAGGTCTAGGGATAGGTTTAGCAGCATTTCTACCCCCTTATTTTGGGCTTGGAACGATATCACATCAGTAGCCTGTCCAGCCAAATCGTAGATGTCTGCCTTGCTCACATCCAACTCCAGTTTGCCAGCCTCTATCTTTGAGAAATCAAGGATATCGTTGATGATGTTTAGCAGGGTATTAGCCGATTGATTGACTATATTCACGTACTGCATTTGGGAGTCGCTCATATCAGACTTACTGAGCAAGTCTGTGAATCCAATGATCCCGTTTAGCGGTGTGCGGATTTCATGGCTCATGTTTGCCAGAAACTCAGACTTGGCCACGCTAGCTTTTTCCGCCAATTCTTTTGAGTTTCTGAGCCTTTCTTCCAAATTCTTTCGGGCGATAGCATTGCCGATCGAGTTTGCAAAACTTTTGAGCAAAGAAAGTTCGGCATCAGACCAGGTTCGGTCAAACTTGCATTCATCGTATCCGATAAAACCCCAAAACTCCTCCCCGTTAAAAATGGGGATGGTGAGAACGGATCGTATCAGTTGGGACTCCAGCAATTGCCTGGTTCCGTTGTTTTCCGGCAGGTCCGAAATAATCGCAGAGAAAGAGAGCCCCTCCTGCATGGGTTCGAAAAAATCACTAAAAAATGCGATTGGCACATTTTGTAATTCCGGGTTGTTGATCATAGGCGGAGCGTCTGTCGAACTCCACTCGAAGCGTTGTGAGGTGATTTGTTGGCCCTCTTCGTTTAGCCCATTTTCAAAAAAATAAGTTCGGTCCACATTGACCGCTTTTCCAATGATTTCTAAAGAGTTGGCAATGGCTTCGTACAAGTTGGCATTGGAAAGTAGCTCATCGGTAGCAGTAGAAATAGCCTGTAGCATTTGTTCTTTTTGCTGGATGATTTCTACGCTTTTTACCTGATCATCGATGTCCTGTATTGTGCCGTAGAGGTAGTTAATTTCTCCTTCCTCTACGTTTGCTTCCCCTATGATCCTTACCCATATTTCTTTTCCATCTGCGGTGATCAATTTCAGCCTTTCATCCCAAGGCTTGCCATGGGACTTGGCAAGTTCAATGATTTCCTGCATGCGGTCCCTGTCCCGCCCTTCTTTGAAAAAGAGCATGGCTTTTTCCAATTCGGGTATGTATCCTTCGTCCACCCCATGGATGTTTTTGGTGATCTCGGTCCAGTTGAGGTCACCCTTTGTTAGATCGTATTTCCATCCTCCCACTCGCGCCATCATGTGCGTTTGGGTAAGCAGTTCCTTCGCGTTTTGAATACTTCTTTCCAGGCGGAGACGCTCAGTTACATCGATTGAGTTTCCTATCACGTAGTTTGTTCCCAAGATGTCCTCTTCCAGCGTATTGCTGTAGAGCCAGACCTTGTAGGTTCCATTGGCCAGTCGGGTAGTCATTAGCCCCTTGGCGATTCCTTGTTCGTGGATTTCTTCGAAGTACCGGTCGATCTCCGGGTGATACTTGGACGGTATAATGTCCCAAAGGGTTTTGTTTAACAGTTCCTCCACGGTATATCCTAGTAGTCGAGCTCCCAGGTTGTTGATACTTAGAAATTTTCCATTGAGGTCGTGGGTTAGCATCAAACCCTGGCTATTTTCGAAAAATGAACGGAATTTGTTTTCGCTCAACTTCAGTTTTTCTTCTTTTTCACGTTCCGCCGTAATGTCCCGGCCGATTGCAAAAATCCATTTGTTTACTGTATCGGAAGCACCAGTCCAAGAAAATATTTTGTAATCTCCTCCTTTTGTTTTCAGACGGTGGCTAAAATGGAGGGCAGGATTGCCGGAAATGAGCGACCTTATTTGGTTTTCCGTGAGAGATACATCCTCTGGATGAACCAAATCTTCCAAAGATTTTTCAAAGAGTTCCGTCTCGCTGTAGCCCAAAAGGTTTTTGAAGGCCTGATTTACCCGCGAAAACTTGCCGTCAAACCGGATTACACAAATAAGGTCTTGGGATAACTCCAGAGCCTTGCTCATCAGTTTTTCGTCAAAAATCCGGTTTTTTTCTATAATTACGTCAAACACCTGTTCAGACAATAACTTCATGGTTTCAAGCTGAGCGGCGGATGTTTTTTTTTGGGAATGGTCCGCAATGGCAAATACTCCCAATACCTCACCTTCTTCCTGAATGATAGGAACCCCTGCCCAAAAGCCAGGGATATCACCTTGAATCAAAAAATCACCTGCAGGAACATCGGCTTCCTCGTGGATATTTTCCAGGATACGCAATTCCTGAAGCCCTCTGTGAAACTCCTTGAAGTGGCCTCCAAGGTGGATTTCTCCGGCTTCTACACCTGCACAGGATTTAAACCAAATCTCAGATTTTTCAAAAAAAGCGATGTAGCCGTAGGAACAATCCATGCTTTTTAATCCAATCTTGAGCAGCCTATCCAATGAGGCATTTTTCACACCCCTTCCCAAATAATAGTTTCTTGAGCCCTTCAATGTTCTCTTACCTCCTTGGCTATGACCAAAATCATTCATCTATCAAAGTTGCTTAACCTGTGCTATAAAAGTGACAAAACTTTACAAGCTATAAAAATAAAAGGAAAAATGTATTTATTGCCCAATATGCCAATCAATTTTCTGCGAAAGAAAAAGTAGATCAAAATAATTTCTAATTTTACCGAACTGGCATAAGAGGAGCCACTTTTTCTTGGATTGACAGCATAAATCGAACCGTGAAAGGCGGTAGGCGTGACGCACCCGTCGCACAGTTGGATAGTTATTCAACAAGTGATGTGTCTTCCGACCTTCGGTATTGTATCGTCTGACCATTAAAAAACAATTATAAACAGGTGAATGTAGTTAGTTGATGGAAATTTTGTTTTGGATCAGCATCTTTATTGTGTTTTACGCCTTTCTCGGTTATGGGATTCTCCTGTACGTGATGGTGCGGCTAAAGCGCCTATTTCGTGGAAAAATAGAGGCTGGAGAAGGCCAAACTAGCTTCTATCCGGACGTTAGCCTAGTGGTTCCCTGTTACAACGAAGCGGATATTATCCGGGAAAAAGCCCTCAATTGCCTGGCATTGGATTATAACCCCGATAAGCTGAGGATTTTTTTTATCACAGACGGTTCCACCGATAACTTTGGGGAGGTACTTGCTGAATTTCCTGCAATCACCCTGCTGCACGAAGACCGCCGTGCGGGTAAGACAGCAGCAGAAAATCGAGCAATGACAGTAGTTGCTACTCCATTTGTCATTTTTTCCGATGCCAACACGCTGCTGAATAAGGATGCGATCAAAAATATCGTACGGCATTTCCGCGACCCAAAGGTGGGCTGTGTTTCAGGCGAAAAGCGGGTTTATACTGCCGAGAGTGATACGGCAAGTGCCGCTGGTGAAGGGATATATTGGAAATACGAATCATTTCTCAAAAAACTCGACTCAGATCTGTATAGTGCGGTGGGTGCTGCAGGTGAGCTGGTGGCGTTCCGCTCCAATCTGTATGAAGTCCTGCCGGAGGATACCATTTTGGATGATTTCATGCAATCGCTGCTCATAGCCTCTAAAGGCTATAAGATCGTGTATGAACCGGATGCCTATGCGATGGAAACGGGGTCTGCCTCGGTGGATGAAGAACTCAAGCGCAAAGTCCGGATCAGTGCAGGAGGCTGGCAGTCGATGCACCGCCTATTGGATAAGATTACTCCCTTCAAACAACCCACCCTGTTCTTTCAGTACCTCTCGCACCGGGTGCTTCGTTGGACCGTGACCCCGTTTTTATTGATTTTGGTGTTCTTTGTAAATTTTGTACTTTGGGATTCCGGTTGGGTGTATCAGGCGATCTTCGTGGCCCAGATACTGTTCTATACCGCAGCCATGATGGGGTATATGCTGGAAAACAGGCAGATCCGCTTGAAGATTCTGTTCGTGCCCTATTATTTTTGTGTGATGAATTACGCAGTGATCGCCGGCCTGATCCGTTTCTTAAAAGGTGGGCAGAAGGGCGCTTGGGAGAAGGCCAAGCGCAAAGAGCTGCGAACTTGACGGATTCAAGATGTGTGAGTTACACTGATCCTTTTCGTCTCACCCCTCGAACCGCTTCGGCTTGTAAGGGGTCTTCCGGCCAATAGTGCTTAGGGTACCTCCTGCGCAATTCCTTTCGGACCTCGTGATAGGCATGGTCCCAGAAGCTTTTGAGGTCTGAGGTGACCTGCACCGGTTTGTAGCCCGGAGAAAGCAGATGTACGACTACCGGCACGGTGCCACCGTTAATCCTGGGTGTTTCCATAAGCCCGAAGAGTTCCTGTAGTCTCACCGGTAGCATCGGAGGCTCGCCATCGTCCCGGTACACCAGTTTTATGTTTGACCCGCTAGGCACCTGAATGGCATCAGGAGCCAAATCCTGCATCTGCACTGCCAAGTCGTATGGAATGCTATGCCGCAGCACATCGAGTAAATTGATTTTTTTGAGGTCTGCTTTCGTCTTTACGCTTGTCAGATACGGGGATAGCCAATCTGCACAGGTCGCCAATAGGTGTTCAGTGTGTACATCTGGAAAGGAATCCTCTGGGTTCCAGGTCTTCAGGCTTAGGATGCGGTTTTGCCATTGGATGACCTCGGGAGTGAAGTCCAATAACTCCCGCCCTTCCCGCTGTATGGCGGATAAAATGGCCTCGTGTATCCGTTCCTGGTTAGGGTTTGAGAGCGGGGAGGTATGCAGGACCAGTTGCCCCAGTCGCCACTCTTCTTGACAGACCAATCCTCCTTTTTCCGAGTCCCATACGATTTTTTCGTACACCTTCACCATGGGCTTCAAATCGGTTGGGTCCAGTTGGGCAGCGAGGAAAACCTTTCCAGTCCGGTCCCGGTCATCTAAGTGCGCGATGGCTATCCACGCGGCATGGGCCAAGTCGTCTTGGCGATTGATAGCAGCCAATTTACCGTTTGAAAGCATAAACTGGGCACCGTTTCCAGGCCTGGCAGAGGCGATTCGTTCCGGATAGGCGTGCGCCAATAGCAACCCCGTTCCGTAATGATCGTACTTTCCGGATTCGGCCGGTATCCCTAGAATCTTCCGGTATACATCGGCCACTTTTTCGATTTTTTCCAGTTTTTTATGATGAAAGGGCTTGGCCCGGTACCTTCTTAGCAGGTCTATCCGTAGGTTGATGTCCACGCCGGCCTGTTCTTCCAAGGGATCTTTTTCTTCGAGGATAGCGGCAATATCGGTAGCGAGGCAGGGATCACCGATTGTTTTTCCCATAAGTAGCATGTGGGCAATTCTCGGATGGCAGGGCAGTTGGTACATATCCTCTCCATGAGGGGTGATCTTTTGCCGCTCCAAGGCCCCCAGATCTTCCAACAACTTAGCGGCCTGCACCAATGAACCTGTCGGGGGTGGGGTAACCCAAGTAAGCCTTTTGGGGTCCGTATTGCCCCATTTTGACAGCTCCAACACGAGGGGACAGAGGTCTGCCTCGAGGATCTCCGGCGTACGAAAAGCTGGACGTGCTAGCTGGGAGGCTTTGCTCCAAATCCGGTAGCAGGTGCCTGGGGAAAGCCTGCCAGCTCGGCCCGCCCGTTGATCGGCAGCATCCAGTGTCACGGGAAGGGTGACCAGCTTGGTCATCCCCGTTTTGGGGTCAAATTTTGCGCTTCGCGCATAGCCGGCATCTACCACTACGTGTATGCCCTCTATGGTCAAACTGGTTTCGGCAATGGCTGTGGACAGTACAATCTTCCGTCTGCCCTGTCGGTCGGGTTGAAGGGCAGCCTGTTGCCGGTGGTGCGGCAGGTTTCCGTAGAGCAGCTGGATTACTGCCTCTGTTTTTAACGATTTGAGCAGTTCAGCGGTCTTCTTGATTTCACCTTGCCCGGGCAAAAACACCAGTATATCTCCCTGGCTTTCGGCAAGGGCCCTCCTCACGGCCTGAGCGCAGCCCTCGGCAATCACCCGTACATCGCAATCGCCCAGGTAATGGGTGGTAACCGGATACAGTTTGCCCTCACTCTTTACTACCGGTGCATGTAGCAGTTCAGCCAGGGGTTCGGTGTCCAAGGTAGCCGACATGATAAGAATTTTAAGGTCCGGCCTCAATACTTCCTGAATTTCCCGGCAAAGGGCCAGTCCCAAGTCAGAGTGGAGGTTTCTTTCGTGAAATTCGTCAAAAATTACGAGGCCCACCTCCTCTAGCGCATTATCCCGCTGCATCATGCGGGTAAGGATGCCCTCCGTAATTACCTCCAGTTTGGTCCTTGCAGATACGCGGTGGTCAAAGCGGATCCGGTATCCTACTTCCTCTCCAACCTTTTGTCCAAGCATTTCTGCCATTCGAAAGGCGATACTACTAGCAGCGATCCGCCTGGGTTCAAGCAGGATCGTTTTTTTATCCCTTAGCCAAGGTTCTCCCATCAGGGCCAATGGGAGGAGGGTGCTTTTCCCTGCCCCCGGTGGCGCGTGCACGATCACCGTGGAATGATGGGTGAATAGAGCCTTTACGTCGGGGACGACTTCTCCTACAGGAAGATTTTTTAGGTAATGATCCAACGGCATAATCCGAAATTTATAGATAACACCTGTCAAAACAAAAAGGGTATCTTGAAGTGACAGACCATCTATACTGACACACAGGTATTTACTGACACACAGGTATTTTTATTTGTGCGGGTAAAAAAAAAAGCTGCCCTTTACCGGGCAGCTTCTCAAGGATGGTATATCAAACCGATTACTCGATCTTTACTTTGGCTCTACCGTATTCCCACTTTACCTCCATACCATCTGCCTGGATCTCATAAGTGAGATTTTCAGTTAGGGTGGAGGTTTGTCCAGAGGCCACATTTACCCGTAGGGCATCCTGACTCTGATCGTACTGAGTACCCCATTGGCCGGTCTGCTTGTTGAAAATAAACGTGCTGCTTCCTTCATTTGGAATGATGAAGAAACTGTACTTACCAGCAGGCAGTTCCTGACCTTGTACTTTGATGGCTTTGGAAGTTTCAAAAATGGTGGCTTCGTTTGCCCCCGCTCTCCATACTTTTCCTAAGGGCACAAGATCTCCAAAAATCGTTCTTCCTTTGACGGCAGGACTGCCGTAATTTACGGTAATGTTGGCACCGTTAATAGTACCTTCAGCTTTTTTTGGAGGGCTTGCCCGTTCTTGGCAGAAAGACATAAATACCACCGTTAGCATGAGCAGGGAGGATATCCCAATCGATTTCAGCGTAATTGTTTTCATGTGATTATAATTGGTTTTGTTGAGTTTGAGAGAATACCTAACAGAAACGCATTTTAACGCCTGTAGGTTTGGAAAATTAGATTTTTACCCAAGCTTGTTTACGATGACTTTCAATGATCCGCTCACAGATCAATAGCTCTCGGTATCCGTCTTCGAAGGTCGGGAAGGTCGGATTTTCGGGTTGTTTGCCTGCTTCGATGGCCGCGTAGACCTCTTTAAACATTTGCTTGGAGGTATCGGGGAATCCTTCGTTGTGCCCTCCGGGGAAGCTGATAAGCTTGGCGGCCTCGGGGGAAAATAGCGAAGGATCCTTCATCAAATGATGGTTGGCGGTCTCGCGCTTTCCGACCCAAAGCTCATTGGGCCGCTCAGAGCACCATTCAAAGTTGGACTTGGATCCGGCTATCTCAATGTTTAGCCTGTTCTTACGCCCTGCATTCACCTGGCTTACGGTTACCGAACCTTTGTTGCCGTTATCAAAGCGTAGCATCACCGTGGCATGATCTTCGGTATTAATGGGAACCTCTTCGTAGTCGGAGGCTTGCAGCATTTTCCCACTATAGGTTTCTATGGCTTTTAGAGGCTTTAGACGGGTCTTGTGTACAGTAGAAAAATCCGCCATCACTTCGGTCACCTTCAGCCCAGTCACATACTCGGTCAAGTCCAGTAGGTGGGAACCGATATCTGCGATGGCCCGGGAATCACCGGATTTGTCTGGTTCCAGTCTCCAGTTGTAATCAGTCTGCAAAAACAACCAATCCTGTAGGTATGATCCCATGATGGAGTATACATCGCCCAAGTCGCCAGACTCCCGCATGGTCTTCATTTGACGTACCATGGGATAATAGCGTAAGTTGAAATGAACGGCATTGACCAGTCCGGTTTTTTTTGCCAGCGCGACAAGTTCTTCCGCCTCTTCGATTTTGGTAGCCAAAGGTTTTTCACAGACCACATGTTTGCCCGCTTCCAATACAGCTTTGGACTGGGCGTAGTGCAGGAAATTGGGCGTACAGATGTGCACGGCTTGGATTTCCCCGTCTTTTAGCATGTCTTCGAAGAGCATAGCCTTTTCGATGCCAAGAAGTTTGGCCTTTTGTTCGGCCAGTTCCTGCGAAACCTCGCAAAGGGTACTTACTTCGATATTTGGGATGCGACGGAGCGCTTCGATGTGGGCAGGTCCGATAAATCCGGTACCTACTACAGCTACTTTGATTTTTTCCATAGGGTATACTGTCGTAATAAGATGAAAATATAAGGCCTAAAGATAGCCCCAAGTTTTTATTTTTCATCTGTCTAGTACTGATTTTTACCGGTGCCATGGCTGCCTATCCGCCTCTGAAGGAGTCAATGTCAATTGCAAAAACCAGATCCTAGTCATTCCCAAGGAGCAGATTATTTTTTGGTATACGAGTTCAGCGATGGTTGATTTCCATGGCGATCTGCTGAAATTGTGCAAAAAATTGTGCTACTTTATACCCTCTATTACCCAAATGAACTTCTAAATCGATCGGATGATGAACCCTAAAAATTTCCTACTGCTGCTATCAGTGATCATTTTCAGCTTTTCCATGGGCCTAATAGATGCCCCTGCCCAATCTGTGGTCAAACTGAATCCAGCCATGGATCGTATCGTAGACGAACACGTGCAGGTAGAAAAACTGGCCGGAGGCTTTGCCTTTACAGAAGGACCTGTTTGGAGTGCCACTGAGGGCTACTTACTCTTTAGCGATATACCTGCCAATACCGTCAATAAGTGGACTCCGGATGGGAAGGTAACTCCCTATCGCCAGCCGAGCAACAACGCAAATGGACTTACCTACGACAGGTCCGGAAACCTGCTCCTTGCGGAGCATAGTGGTCGAAAAGTTGGAATTTTAAGCCCTGACGGAAGCTATGCTTCGCTGGTGGATAGCTATCAGGGGACTCGGTTCAACAGTCCAAACGACGTTATCGTGGACCGTAAAGGAGCGGTTTATTTTACAGATCCTCCCTATGGACTGGACAAGGCAGCAAGCGATACTTTGGGGTTTAACGGGATTTATAGGTATGAAAAAGGCAAGCTGACCCTCCTCGCCAATGACCTGTATAGACCCAATGGTCTTGCCCTTTCGCCAGATGAAAGGGTATTGTACGTCGCAAATTCTGACAGACCTAAAAAGTACATGAAATACGCCATTGCCAAAAATGGAAAAGTCGGCAAAGGCCAACTTTTCTTTGATGCCTCAACATTGGAAGGAGCGGGTTCCCCCGATGGGATCAAGGTGGATGTGGAAGGAAATGTCTATGCCACTGGGCCGGGCGGTGTACTGGTTATCAGCCCGCAGGGCAAGCACCTAGGTACGATTCGCTTTCCAGAGGTGCCCGCAAACCTAGCTTTTGGAGGTGCAGATAGGAAGACCCTGTATGTTACTGCCAGAACCGGCCTATATGCGGTTCAAGTAAAAATCCCAGGCAATAACTAAGGACGGCGATGGAATCAAGTAGACGGAAATTTATCCGAAATGCGGCCTTGGCAGGTATAGCAGGTACAGGCATTCGTTCCAGCCAAGTGCTGGGCGCAACCCCTCAACCGAAGTCGGATTTTGCTGATTTGGATAAATTACTGGCCGAGCCGGTTCTGGATATGTCTCCATTCACCCGACCTATTGTTGTGAAGAGCATCGAATTGCTTCGGTTTGGCGATAACTTTCTATGCAGGGTTCGATCTACGGATGGGGCCGAGGGTGTCTCCGTGAGCAACAACTTGGTGATGACCCATTTGTATCCGATTTTTACGCGGAGAGTTCAGCCCTTCTTTATCGGAAAAGACCTGCGGGATTGGGAAAACCTGTTGGAAGAAGTGTATGTGTACGAGTCCAATTACAAAATGCAAAATTTGGCATTTTGGGTACCCTTGGCTACGCTGGAGTTTGCTGTATTGGACCTGATGGGGAAAATGGTAAACCGGTCCATTGGACAGTTGCTGGGCGAGATTCACCACCCGCGGATTGCCGTGTACCAAGCTAACAACTACCGGGGCAAATCGGCAGAGGAATCCATAGACCTGATCGAAAAGCACGTCAATGAGACCCAAGCGAAAGCACTGAAGTTCAAGGTAGGTGGTAGAATGAGCCATAACCGGGATTTTCCCCCGGGACGAACCGAAAAGCTGATCCCCTTGGTGCGGGAACGGTTTGGAGAAGACATGGTCATCTACGCGGATTCCAACGGCTCCTACACGACCGATGAGGCCATTCGGATCGGAAAGTTGATGGAGGAATACCGCTATGATTTTTACGAGGAGCCGGTGCCCTTTGATTGGTATCCCGAAACCCTGGAGGTCGCACAAGCGCTGATTATTCCCATTGCCGGTGGCGAGCAGGAGCCCAGCATGCGGAATTTCCGCTGGCTGATCGGTCACCGGGCGCTTCAAATCGTGCAGCCGGACATCTTCTATTTTGGGGGTATGATCCGGTCCATGAAAGTAGCCCGCATGGCTGCTGCCAGAGGCATGGAATGCACTCCCCATATTTCAGGGTCTGGTTTGGGATATTTGTACATGATGCATTTTGTGTCTGCGGTGCCCAATGCAGGTCCCTACCACGAGTTTAAGGGGTTTAATAAAGAAATCCCTTTAACCTGTGCCACCTCCTCACTTAGCAGTGAAAATGGCGTGGTCCAAGTGCCGTCCGGACCTGGCTTGGGCGTCGAAATTGATCCAGCATACATCCAAAAACACATCCTAGTAAACGCATAAAACCTACCTTCATGTTCATGTTAAAACCGTTAGTGTACACTCTATTCCCTGTATTTTTCTTATTGGTCTTTTCCTGTAGTCCACAGGAGGCGGAAACGACCGAAAGACCCCCAAATATTATCTACATCCTCGCCGATGACCTTGGCTATGGGGATCTGGGGTTTCTAGGTCAGGAGATCATTCAGACCCCTCACATTGACCGGCTCGCCAAAGAGGGACTGGTCTTTACCCAACATTATTCGGGATCCACGGTGTGTGCGCCTTCCCGTAGCACCTTGGTGTCCGGCCTACACACCGGTAGAGCGCCCGTGCGAGGAAATTACGAAATCCTACCAGAAGGGCAGTACCCGCTCCCTGACTCGGTCAAGACTATCTTTGAATTTATGAAGGATGCAGGCTATGCCACGGGAGCGTTTGGTAAATGGGGCCTCGGCTATCCACGCTCAGAAGGAGATCCCAACAATCAAGGAGTGGATGTCTTTTATGGGTACAACTGCCAACGCATGGGCCATAATTACTATCCCTTCCATCTGTGGCACAATCAGGACTCGGTGGTCTTTGCCGAGAATGCGGGAACAGACCTAGGTGTGTATGGACCCGAGGTGATTCACCGGGAGACGCTTCGATTTATCGAGGACCACCAGCATCAGCCCTTTTTCCTGTACGTGCCTACCATCATTCCCCACGCGGAGTTGATCGCTCCGGATGCCTATATGGAAAAGCACTTGGGCCGATTTGAAGAAAAACCCTGGAAAGGAGTAGACGAAGGTCCCACGTATAAAATGGGAGGTTACATGTCGCAGGAAAACCCTCGGGCAGCCTTTGTCGCCATGGTGGAAATGCTGGATGAGCAGGTGGGAGAGATCGTTTCCAAGCTGGAGGAACTGGGATTGAGAGAGAATACCCTGATCATTTTTACTTCCGACAACGGTCCCCATCGGGAGGGCGGTGCTGACCCCGATTTTTTTAACAGCAATGCCTCTTTTCGCGGATACAAACGGGATTTGTACGAGGGAGGAATCCGGGTGCCTATGGTCGCCAATTGGCCCGGAAAAATCAAGCCAGGGAAAACGGATCATATCTCCGCATTTTGGGATGTGTACCCCACCTTGGCCGAACTGACCGGAAGGCCGGTAGATCAGTCCTTGGATGGGATTTCTTTTCTACCCACACTCCTCGGAAGGCCGGAAGCGCAGGTACAGCACGATTATCTCTACTGGGAATTTATCGAACAGGGTGGAAAACAGGCCATCAGAAAGGGAGCTTGGAAAGCTATAAGACTTAACCTAAACCGCGATGAGAATCCGCCCATAGAACTGTATAACCTGGCAGAAGACTTGGGAGAGACCCAAAACCTCGCCGAGCAGCATCCCGAAATGGTCGCTGAAATGAAGCAATTGATGGAAAATAGCCGCATACCCAATCCAGTATTTAGACTTTACGTTTCCGAACTTAATACACCCGTTAGATGAAATCGAGCATGACGCAGCCGTCACACACTGGGATGCCCCGATAGCTATCGGGGTAACCATGCGAGATTCCATCAGACCTTTGAAAAACAAAAAATAAACACATGAAAATACATGTTCGACTGGCAGCTGTTTTGCTGCTTGGCGCCCTTTTTTCCTGTCAGAAAGAAGATCAACGCCCACCCAATATCTTATTTATTTTAGTAGACGACCTGGGTTACGCCGACCTGGGTTTTTCCGGAAGCCCATTTCACGACACTCCTCACTTGGACCAATTGGCAGGGGAAAGTTGGCAGTTTACCCACGGGTATTCGGGCAGCCGTGTTTGTAGCCCGGCTCGTGCTACGATCATGACCGGTCAATTTACTGCGCGTCACGGGATCACCGATTGGATAGGAGCGAAGACGGGAGAGAACTGGCGGGAACATAACCGTTTCGATCCCATGTTACCGGCTGATTATCAGCATGCCCTGGACCCTGCTCATACCACGCTGGCAGAGGCCTTCAAAGCACAGGGTTACCACACCTTTTATGCCGGTAAGTGGCATTTGGGCGATGAGGGATCTTATCCGGAGGATCACGGCTTTGACCGAAATGTGGCAGGTTGGGACAAGGGATCGCCGGTGGGTGGTTTTTTCTCCCCCTATCAAAACCCCAAGGTAGCCGATGGGCCGGCGGGCGAAAACCTGACCACGCGTCTAGCGCGGGAAGTGGCCGCTTATATGGAAGAACAGCGAGAACAGCCTTTTTTTGCGATGTTATCCTTTTATGCCGTGCATGCGCCCCTTCAGACTACGCAGGAAAAGTGGGCGAAATACCGGGAAAAAGCGCATCAATTAGGCGTAGCGCCGGAAGGCTTTGAGATGGGGGAGAAGCTGCCTTTCAGAAAGGTACAGGATAATCCGGTATATGCCGGATTGGTGGAGTCTGTGGACGATGCCGTGGGCATTGTGATTAATCAACTGAAAACACTGGGATTATACGACAACACCATCATCGTGTTTACCTCGGACAATGGAGGTGTAGTAGCTGGAGATGCCTTTGCTACGAGTAACCTGGTGGTAAAGGGCGGAAAAGGACAGCATTGGGAAGGGGGAACCCGTGTACCGTACCTCATCCGCACCCCGTACGCACAGCCAACAGCGACGATCACTTATCCCGTAACCGGAGCGGATTTCTTTCCTACCTTGTTGGACCTGGCAAACCAACCGCTCTTGCCTACGCAGCACTTGGACGGGGTCAGCTTGAAGCCGCTATTACAGGGCTACGAGTTGCCGGAACGTTCGCTTATCTGGCACTACCCGCACTATGGCAATCAAGGAGGAGTGCCTTCCAGTGTTATCCGTAAAGGACCCTGGAAACTGATTCACCACTGGGAGGACAACCATCAGGAGCTCTACCACGTGCTGGATGATCCCCTGGAAACCGAAAATAAAATCCAGCAGCATCCTGAAGTGCGTGCGACGCTGGGGACCGAACTCAACCATTTTCTGGAGCAAACCTATGCGAATCTACCCCAGCCGGACCCCATGTTTGACAAGGAGAAATACGACGCCAGGATAACGGACATGCGAACCAGGCTATTGCCTAACCTGGAAAAACAACGGATGGATTTTCTGGATCCTACTTGGCAGCCCAACCCAGATTGGTGGGGCAGTCAGCCCGTGACGGTGGACTGAACTAGGGTCCGAAAGGTGGCCAAATGAGCAGAATTAGCGGGATCGCCACCGCAGTGATCAATACCGTCAGTGGCAAGCCCAGTTTCCAGTAGTCCCCAAACCGATAACCCCCGGGACTCATCACCAAGGTATTGGATTGATGCCCGATGGGGGTAAGAAATGCAGCCGATCCACCTATGGCCACAGCCATAAGAAAAGGATCGGCAGACGCATCCATCGATGTGGCAATTTTGACGGCAATGGGGGCCATCAGTAGTACAGTGGCTGCATTGTTGATCACAGCTGAGAGCAACATGGTCACAAACAACAGGATGGCTAGTAATCCCCACACCGGAAAGTCCGTCCCCAGCCGCATGATTTGACTGGTGATGGTTTCGGCAGCGCCACTCGTCTCGAAGGCGATCCCTACCGGAATCATCGCCCCCAGCAAAACGATGATGGGCCAATCGATGGCTTGGTAGAGGTCTTTCACGGGTAAAATCTTACTGGATACAAGCAGAAATGCTGCGAGGATAAAGGCGATCTCTACCGGAATCAGCTCGGTGACGATGGAAGCAATGGTGAGAACAAACACCACCAAAGCAAAGATAGTCCTTTTGGGTTTTCCAATTTCGAGTCCACGTTTAGCCAAGGGGTAGCAACCCATGCTTTGAAAGATGGCTGACATCTCGGAAGCCAAGCCCTGAAGGAGTAAAACGTCTCCGGATTGAAAGGTTACGTGGTCGATGCGCTGACGCAGGGTGCGGTTGCTACGAGCTAGAGCGAGCAGATTTACTCCATACCGGGAGCGCATATGGATACTGGCGGCTGTCTCTCCGATGAGCGGTGAATGCTCGGTGACAATGCCCTCCGTAACCTGAATCTCGCTGCTTCCCTCGGCTTTTAAGTACAGGTTTTCATCGCCTACCAACTCCGCTTTTGTCTCTTCCAAGAATTTAGTCAATACGTCCGTATCGCACTCCAGGATCAGAATGTCTCCTTCTCGAAGTGTTAGCCAAGGATTGGGGGCATGGATACGCTGCCGGTGCCTGACCAAACCAAGGACTTTGATCTCCCGGTCCTCTTGAAGGTCTATATCCCTGACTTTCTCTCCGATCAGCGAGGAGCCTTCCGAAATGAGCACTTCCGTAATGTAATTATCGATCTCAAAGGAATAGCCTTCTTTTCTTGCAGCCTGTCTTTTGGGCAATATCCGCCACCCGATCAAAGAAATAAACACCAATCCCGCAACCGTAACTGCCACTCCTACCGGACTGAAGTCAAACATCCTGAAAGGGCCATCCAATGTGCTGGCTCGGTAGGAGGATATGATGATGTTGGGAGGTGTCCCTATGAGGGTGTTCATCCCGCCCAGCAAGGAGGCAAAAGCGATGGGCATGAGGATCACCGATGGCGAGTAGTTGTTTTTTCTGGCCAATTGGATAGCTACGGGCATCAATATGGCCAATGCACCGATATTGTTCATGAAACCGGATGCCACTGCTACGATGGTACACAGAACGCCCACTTGTAGGGCAACAGAAGATCCTACCTTGTCCATCAATTGCACGATGATGTTGACCAATCCGGAGTTCTCCACCGCCTTACTGACCACCAGTACGGCGGCTACCGTGATCACAGCCGTGTGGCCAAACCCAAGAAAGGCTTCCTCTTTGGGTACCACGCCGCAAAGCGCCAAAAATACTAGCGCAAGAATGGCGACCAAATCGTACCGGGGCTTTCCCCAAATAAAAAGCACCAAGGCTACGGCCAAGGTGCCAAAAACCAACAGTTGCTCCATGGGCTAGGAAGACTGCTTCGTTAGAATTGGCGCTGACAGACAAGCCTCTGGAATGTCAAAAGCATTCACCAGCGGTACGGCGTCTTTGCGGATTTCCCAGCACAGCTGATTGATCAGTTTTCGGATCGCTTTGGTTTTGACTCCTTCCAGATAGCCTTGTTCCAGGTACCAGCCTTTGTTTTCCTCAATGGTATGTAGCGCGTAGAGATCACAAAGCTTTTTCAAGACCTTTTCGTAAGACTGGCCTTTGCTGGTCTTGACCGCATGAATAAACTGCTCCAGCACCACTTTTTCGATAAAGGCTTTCCCTACATTGACAAAATGGTGCTGACACACGTTGAATGCATCAAACGGATCCATCCCATCACCAATCAGTCGGCGCATCCGACGGGCGGCAGAATCCACCAGGTCACTGGCCCGGTAATCGAATGCGTTTAACTGAAAGTCCGGGTCGGTCAGGTGCGATTCGTCTGTATTGCGGACGATGAGAGGGTTTTTTTCCGTCAGGGAGGTTTTGGTCTTGGACGCCACGTACGTGACGATTGTAAAGAAATTCATGTTTTCAAACTGATCCCGGTAGGCACTTAATCGGCTTTTTGCTACCAGTTGCATGAGTACGGTATTGTCTCCCTCGAAGGTCGTATAGATTTCTGTGTCGTTCTTCAGCGCATCGATTCGGTTTTCCGACAGGTACCCCTTTCCCCCGCAGGCCTCGCGGCACTCTTGGAGGGTGGCGGTGGTGTTCCAGGTAATGTAGGATTTTAGCCCCGCAGCGAGTGCTTCCAATTCCTGCATTTCCGATTCCTTTCGCTTCATAAACCGTTTGGTCATGTACTGCATGGCAAAGTGTCCGGCGTAGGTTTTGGCCAAAAGGGGCATCAGACGACGCTGGTGCATGCGGTAATTAAGAATAGGTACTTCCTCCCCCCCCTCTGGGCCAAACTGACGCCGTTGGTCTCCGTAGCGGATTGCAATGGCCAGGCCGCTTTTGGAGGCCGCAATAGCCGATCGGGGGATGCCGATCCGGCCGCCGACCAAGGTGCCCAGCATGGTAAAGAAGCGCTTATTGTCGCTGGCTATTGGGGTTTCAAATTCACCCTGCTCATTTACTTTGGCGAATCGGTCCAGCATATTCTCCAACGGAACGATCACCTGGTCAAAGGATATCAATCCGTTGTCGACGCCATTTAGGCCCATTTTTCTACCGCAGTCCTCAATGTGGATTCCGGGAAGTGTGGAGCCGTTTTCATCTCTTAGAGGAACGATAAACGCGCTAACCCCGTAGTCAGTGCCGTCAATGATCAGCTTGGCAAAAACGGTGGCCATTCGACCGTGCAGGGCGGCGTTTCCGATATATTCTTTGCGAGCCAGCCGATGTGGCGTATGGATGGTAAAGGTTTTATCGCGGTGGTGGTAGGTTGCCGTGGTTTCGATACCCCGCACATTGGATCCGTGATTGGTTTCGGTCATGGCAAAGCAACCGGGAAGTTCCAGCGTACCGATTTTGGGAAGGTATTTGGCATGATGTTTTTCGGTGCCCAGAGACAGAATACTCATTCCCCAAAGTCCAAACTGCACCCCAAACTTGATCACCATACTCAGGTCTCGATAGCTCAAGGTTTCCATGACCGAAAAGTACGCCTCCATATCGCCTTCTCCTCCCTGAGCCCTAGGGTATCCGATTTTTCCGAATCCGGCATCTGCCACGATTTTGCACCAGATCAGTACCTGCTCGCGGTAGACGGCCAGGTCCCCGGGATCTACATAGTCAAAGGCTGGCTTTTGAATCAATGATTTGACCTTTCGGATAATACCTGCCTGATCGCCGTCTAAGAAACGGGCCAATTCCTCGACGGAAAAGGCCATTTCTGTTCCATGTGCTGTGGTCTGTGTGGGGTGATCTTCCTTAAACCGGTAGATGGCGCTGCGCCCGACAATGCCGAGATTTTCCTCTAGTTTTTGTAGGTCCTTTGCCAATTGCCTTCCGTTTTCTTTTACCCAGTCGGCAGGTAACTCTTTTTTGGCAAGCGCCAAGCTGATGTCTGCGAGGTTATTGTACTCAGCCCCTCCCAGTACGACAGCCTTAACAGTGGCAAACCAATGGGCTATTTCCTGTCGATCAGGGGCATTGCCCTGCGTCACTTTTGTCAAAAGTGTAGCTTTGTCTTCTTTTTCCATCCAAGTGAAGTCACGTATGATGGATTGAAGGGTCTGCCATTCCTGATCCCGCAAGACGGCGTCAGACCAGATCACGTACAAAAAGGGATAAAAAACTAGGTTTTTCGCTGTTGCTGTTGCCTTTGTAGCTTCCATAAAAAGGTATTTTAGGGATTTTGGTTTAAGTTAACGATTATCTTTTCAAAAACAGTGCTGAAAATTTGTGGATTTTACGCTATTTTACATCACGTCTAAGGACATAACCCATGAATGACTGATTATGAAATCCTCCAACATCCTGTTCAGCTGCTTTTTTCTTTTTGTATACGTAAATTTCTCTGCATTGGGTCAAGAAGTTAAATTTCCGTGGCCGGAAGGCAAGAAAATGGCACTTAGCCTAAGTTTTGATGACGCCCGAGCCAGCAATCCTACCCACGGCATACCACTTCTAGACGAATATGGCATTCGGGCCACTTTTTTTGTGGTTCCCCAAAGCGTGAAAAATAATCTCGAAGGATGGCAAAAGGCGGTGGTCACTGGCCACGAAATGGCCAATCATTCCATTGTACACCCGTGCAGTGGCAACTTTGTCTGGTCGCGAAACAAAGCCTTGGAAAACTACACCCTGGACAAGATGCGGGCGGAGCTATTGCAGGCGAATTTTGAAATAGAAAACCTTTTGGGAGTAACACCTACAGTGTATGCCTATCCCTGCGGACAGATGTACGTGGGTAGGGGGCAGTATGCACAGAGTCTCGTACCCCTGATTGCGGATCTTTTCGTGGCGGGTCGTGGGTGGTTAGCCGAGGCACCTGTAGATCCCCTCTATGCGGATTTGGCCCAGATCACCGGAATAGAGATGGACAATAAATCCTTTGATCAGGTGAAGGCCTACATCGACCAAGCGGCGGCCAACGGGCAGTGGCTGGTATTAGCCGGGCATGAGACCAATGAGTCCGGACGTCAAACCACCTACTTGGAAACCCTTCGGGAATTGGCCAAGTTTGCCCAAAACCCCGAAAGCGGTATTTGGATTGCGCCCATCGGAGAGGTGGCGGCCTATGTACAAGCGACGCGAAAGGCCATGGCTGACACCACCAACCTGCCACAGCTGGTACGTGCCGCTCCTGACGGAAAGCTTCACTTGACCGCAGAAAACGGTAGCGGAGTGGGACCTCGTATTGAATACATGCCCGATTGGCGGGCCTTTGGCTGGTTTACGGGGAAGGATCAGGTTGTGTGGGAACTGGATGCTCCCCGTAGTGGAACGTATCAGGCCATTCTGGAATGGTCGGTATCCGACGAGGAAGCAGGAAAAGGATTTGTGCTTGAATCAGAGGTAGACGCCATCCGGGGCCGGGTAGAGCGTTCCGGTTCTTGGGAAACCTTCAAGACACTGTCTATCGGGAAGCTAAACTTGGAAGGGGGCTATAACAAAGTGGTTTTTCGCCCCGAAGAGGATTTTGGTTCCGTGGGAGCACTGCTAGATCTGAAGCAGATCACGTTAATTCCCGTTTTCTAAGCCATGTGGGCACTGCTTCTTTTTGGATTGTGTTGGAGCCAGGCACCACCTGCTGCCAATCTTGACACGTGGACTACCTTGCTCTATACCAATTCGCAGTCGTTTGATCCCAAGGTCATTCATGCTGAGACAACGGATGCGCTGCGGCAGGATTTTCAGCGGGAAAAATCTATCCCTCCCCGTCCTGTCGAACGGATTTTCTATGAGGGCTTGCTAAATAACGATCCCCGCCGGATGCAAACAGAAGAACATTTGCGGGATATGGATCGCCTGGCTTTGTTTTATTGGTACCATAAGCTACAGGACACCCAGGAGGTTGCTCTGCCCATGAGGAAATTGGCGTTGGCATGGGTATCCACCTATTGGCCCGATGGGAATCCGATCAATGAAAACAAATTGGTGCCACTAGTGTATGTATATCCATTGTTGTCGCCCCATTTGAATGAAGAGGAAGACAATCGGTACCGGGATTTTCTATCTCATTTGGCACAGCGGGTTATGAATTTTCCCAAAACACCCATGAACAACTGGGAAACCAAGCGCATCCACTTGCTGGGAGTTACGGGGATGGTATTGGGTCGAGGCGACTATATCGATTGGGCCGAGAGCCGCTTTCGGAACTATGTGGATCAGTGCCTCTTTCCGGATGGCACCAGTTCGGATATCAGGCAGCGGGATGCGTTGAGCTACCACGTCAGCGCGTTGAAGCCCCTTTGCCAGCTCTTGGTTTACATGGAGGCCAAGCAGTCGGGCAGGGGGGCGGAATGGTTTTTTTATACCGGGGATTCTGGTGGTAGCCTCCAAAAGTCCTTGAAGTATGTATTGCCCTATGCCAAGGGGGAGGCCGTTTATGCCCAATGGAACAACAGCACGGTGACCTTGGATAAACAACGCGCGGAAGCTGGCTTGGCGGAGTACCAGCCGGGGGTAGTGTACCAGGCAGATCGGGCCTATGATACCATGGCGATGGCATCCCTGTTTGATTCCAGTCTTGGCCTGACCGAATGTCAGCAGATCGTTTGTCAGGTGGCCCTACAGAATCCATTCCGATGATACGCAAATACACGGGCCTGGGTCCAAAGAAACTTTGGAGATTCAACCTATTTTTGACGTTAAGTTGTTATAGTGTGGAAAAATGCGTATTATTCGAATGGATAGTGCTTTCGGCTTAAAAGTGTATCATCCCTTCATATTAGACCCAGAATACCATGAATTACGGCATATTCGTCACGACCTTGTTGCTCCTGTTAGTGAACTTACCGGATGTGGCAGCTCAAAAGTTGGTCAGCGGAAAATACACCCTGGTTGAGTTGGAAGATAAACTTATACCCCATTCGCAATGGAAGCCCTTTCCAGCTGCTTCGGATAGGGATGCTTGGAATGCTGTGGACCAAGAGACCTTGGATGCGTATCTTAAGACGGCCAGTGAGAATATCGGTTACGAGTGGCCCTACATACCCGCTACCAAATCCCTATTGATCGAGCGAACCGGTGACCGGGACGAGTACCAGGCAGTGACGTTTCAGAAGCGCCGGATGCTGGGAACCATGATCCTCGCGGAGTTACACGAGAACCAGGGTAGGTTTATTGATCCTATTGTGAACGGTATCTGGTCTATCTGCGAGGAGTCCTTTTGGGGAGTCCCGGCACACCTTCCAAAGACAAAAGAAATTTCCGGGCTGATCGATGTGACCAAGCCCTTCGTGGATTTATTTGCTGCGGAGACTGCTACCTATCTTGCATGGGCCGATTATTTTTTTGGAGATCAGTTTGACCGGATTTCTCCCCAAATCCGAAAACGTATACGGCACGAGACCCAGACCCGGATTTTCCAGCCCTTGATGAATCAGCATCACGGCTGGATGACGGCCAATTCGAATGGGCGTCCGCCGAATAACTGGAACCCTTGGATTGTTTCTAATTGGATCAATACGGCGCTGTTATTGGAGGAGGATCCGCAAAAGCGGACAGCCATGGTCCACAAGGCTGTGGAAGTATTGGATAATTTCCTAGATCCCTATCCGCAGGACGGGGGATGTGATGAGGGCCCAAGCTATTGGGGTGCCGCCGCCGCTTCCCTGTTTGACTGCCTTTCCCTCCTAAATCTAGCGAGTGGAGAAGCTTTTGCGTATGTGTACGACGACGAAAAAGTCCGAAACATGGGCAAGTTCATCTACCGGGCGCAGATCAGCGAAGAGTACTTTCTGAATTTTGCCGACGCAGATCCGCAGCCAAAGATGTCCGCGGCCATGATCTATCGCTATGGTCAGGCCATTCAGGATCCCGACATGATGCGGTTTGGGGCTTTCTATTGGGAGCCTTTTTCGGGTTCCCTGCCAAACTTCCATTACTTTCGGAATTTCTTTGAGCTCTTTGTACAGGACGAGATAAGGCAGGCCGATAAAGGCTTACCTCTTCCCAAAGACGTGTGGCTTCCCGATATACAAGTAATGGTGGCCAGGGATCAGGCAGGTACAACCGATGGGTTTTTTCTTGCTGCGAAGGGAGGGCATAATGACGAAAGCCATAACCACAATGATGTCGGAAATTTTGTGGTGTATTACGATGGGCAGCCCCTCCTGATAGACGTGGGACGAGGTACCTACACCCGTAAGACCTTTAGTGATGACCGCTACACAATTTGGTATAACCGTTCTGATTTCCACAATCTACCGACTATCAACGGGAAGGTGCAGCTACCAGGCAGTCAGTATAAGGCGACGCATGTTTCGCACCAGGGCCGGCCTCAGGTATCGCAGATGACGCTGGATATCCGTCAAGCCTACCCGGAAGCCGCTGGCGTGGAAAGCTGGGAACGAAAGATTGTGCTCAACCGAGGCAGACAAATTAGCTTGGATGATGTGGTCTCTCTAAATTCTGCCACTGGCATTACCTACCATTTTATGACGATCTATCCAGCAAGTGTTACACGACCCGGCGTGTTATCGATTCCATTTGTCGGCAAAGACGGGGTAACCAAGAATTTCGAATTGAGATACAATGCGCGTCAGATGGAAGCTTCTGTGGAAAAGGTCCCGCTTGAGTCACCCGAGGATAAGGGGATTATTACCAAGTGGGGCGACAGGATCTACCGGGTAAATTTCGAGGTAAAGAAACCCAAGGCAAAAGACAGCTATCGGTTTGTGGTAGCGAATTGATAGATGCTAATCGAATTCGGTGGAGAGCTACAATAATTCACCATCGCAGGTTCACATCACATACCAACAAGCGTTCGTGTCTATGCTGCATTCGGTTGATTGGTCAGCAAATCCGGAGCATAAAACACCTTGCGCGCCTGAAAACAAACCGACCTGAGAATTCCAGGGTGTAGCGGAATAACCAACACCAATTTTCTTTCCTATTTGAACTCATTTGCCTTGGGTTACCGCCCCATTCCCGGACGGTAGGTCTTTTTGGCGTGTTTGAGGATGTCTTCTCGGTAGAAATTAACCTCTTTGAATTCGCCCTGCGCATAGATCTCGGCCTGATCGTAAAAATGGGGAGAAGAGGGATCTCCGCTTTGACCTCCGGCCAATAGGCTTTTAGCCCGTACCTTTTCTCCAAATTCCACTGCAGCTACAAAACTATTCCCTACCGTTCCGTAGATCTTCTTCGTTGGAACCGAACTTCGCCCCACGTAAGAAGCTAATGAGCCCCAAGTAGCCGGTGCAAAAGGGACTGGTATGCTTGGCTGTTGGTCATCGAATGGATGGACAATATCGCCCGTTAGCCGTTGGAAGCGGTTGATTTCTCCCCAAGGCGTCTCCCAAGTACCGAAATCCCCGGTCAGATTTTCCAGGGCTTCCTCCAACGCCTCCAATTTCATGGCGTCTGAAGTGTATTGGGCTAGAAAATCGAACAAGTATACTTCTTCTGGTCTTTCCAAAGATCTCGCTCTTTCCAAAAGCGCGGTTCCCCAAAAATGTGCCAAGGACATGGGCACGGAAGTTAGTCCAAAGCGTAAGTCCCAGTCTGAAAGCTGCTTGATCGGTTTTTCGAGCGAAGTTTTCCGCGGATCCCCCTTTTCCAGTCGGTCATAGGCGCTCTTTAACGCCGGAATTAATGGCTCAAAAGCAATGAGGTACGAGTCGTATCCCAGCGCGATGAGGTTGTTTAGTGTAAATCCACGTTGGTTGCTTAGAAGCCTGACCGCATTCAGTCCACGGGCATTTTCTGCATCCGGAGCCATGTAGCTGGGGTAATTACCTCTCGTGGGGCTATTTACGCCTGCAGCGGTAAAAGGTGTTGAATTGCAATTTTGAATCCATCCGTTTTCAGGGTTGAATAGGTATACCAGTTCCTCGATGGGGTGGAGCCCCTTCCAGTCTGTGTCGGGATCGCTGCCGTCTACTACACCTGCCCAGTTGTAGGAGGGGTTGCGTACCGGCACAAAATTTCCATGGTAATACGCAATATTTCCATCCTTATCGGCATATACGGTGTTGTTGGAGGAGTTGGTGCGAAGTTGCATCACCTCCTGAAATTCCCGGTGATTTTTGGTTTTTGTCCTGAGGTAGGATTGAGTCAGGGCTTTTTCCCTTTCCACCATCAGTTGAATGGCAATCCAGTGTTCGCCTTCCGAACGGATGACGGGACCATGGTGGCTGTAATAGGCGGTTATGGTTTCTGAGCCTATGGAGTTTCCATCGGCATAGTCAAGGGATATTTCCTTTTCTCTCATGGGAAGCCACTGCGAGCCATGTTTGTATTGGTAACTACCCTCGTAGGCTCTAACAGTCAGTGCATAATGGTCGATTACGTCCGTACGCGACGAGGTATGCATCCAACCGTTGAAGGGATTGAAGCCTTGGTAAATGAAAAACTGTCCCCAAGTTACTGCACCGTAGGCGTTCAGGCCTTCCTCGCTTTGCATGTGTACCTCCGGCCTAAAGTAGAAGGAAGTATGAGGGTTGATAAACAGCAGGGCGTTGCCGTTTTGGGTTAGATCTGGGGCGATGGCGAACCCGTTAGATCCGCTGGGGTTTTCTTCCAGTTTCCATTCTGGTTCGGGCAGGTAGCTCTGGTATTGGTTTCCGTAAAAGGCCTTTAGCCCGGCGGGTGATATGCGTTCTATATCTCCCCCTATGCTGCCCTCGCTGAAGGCCAAAGCCATCCAGGGTTCAAACCGGTTTAAGAGCTTGGGTTTTATTTTTGGGTTTTCGGCTAAGAAACAGTTAATTCCGTCGGCCCAGGCATCCATCAGGGATTTAAGCCAAGCGGGGCTATTGGCATATTCCTGCTGCAGGGTATCCGGATCGATGTACAGTTTCATCCGGAGATCGGTAAAGATCTGGTCTTTGCCCAGCACCTCCGCGGTACGCCCCATGGCCGTGATATAGTTCATCTCTACCCGATTGAAGTCGTCCTCGCATTGCGCATAGATCATCCCAAACACCGCATCGGCGTCCGTTTTCCCAAACACATGGGGAATGCCCCATTGGTCGCGGATGATTTCTGTTTGTCTACTATGCTGGCGCCAGCGCTGTTTTTCCGTTTGAGCGGTAGCGAGGAACGGCATGGCAATCAAAAATAGCAGCAGGAAATTTCTAAGAGACCTAGTGCCGCATTTCAGCAAGAACATGGAATTTTCAAAAAATAGTAGTCTTTGATCAATGGTGGAACGCGTAATCCTCAATTTCATGGTTGAAGTGGTTTGGTGGTTAAGGTGGCTTTTAGCGAGCAGTTGCTAATTTGAGTAAAGGCCAGCCTCAGGAGATTCCGGAGACTGGCTTTTAGGGTTATTTAATGATGGGCAATCGGATGCTGCTGGGATAGCGACGGGAATGATGAATTCGGTTGTTGGCTACGATTCCAACAGTTTCGTCATAGTTATTCCCACCCGTATTCAGATTTCGGTCAAAACGCGGGAAGTTAGAACTGGATACTTCAATACGGATTCGGTGTCCCTTTTCGAAGTAATTACTCGTAGACATAGGGGTTAGGTTGACCTCGTAGACGTTACCAGCCTCCATAAATACCTCTTGCTCGTAGCCTTCCCGATAGCGGACCCGTTGGATGGTTTCGTCGAGATTGTATGCACGTCCGTCGGGATACACGTCTATCAGCTTGATGGTTACATCGGTATCCTTAACGTCTGACGAAAGATAAAGCGTGGATTCGATAAAACCACTGATCTCAATCCCTTCGGACAGTGGTTCGGAGGTATACACGAGTATATCTTCCCTCAGTTCCATTTCCTGCTGGTCAAAGGCGCCACCCTGAATAGCGGTGCCCGTGCAGCAGACGTTTCCGCCGTAGGAAGTCACCGGATTCATGGGGTCATAGGTAAAGCTGTCTGGGTTGTCTCTGATTGGGCGTTTCGGAGTAAGCATACCGTCTCCGTTTCGGGTGTTCGCCCGGCCTTTGCTATCTAGGTAAAACGTTGTCATTTCTGCATTTGCCGGAGGCCAGGTTTTGGACTCCTGCCATTTATTGGATCCCATCGTGAAGTATTTTACTCGGGGAAGGGTTTCGACAATTCCATTTTTCTCTTCCTTCAGCCAGTAGTCAAACCAACCGTATACCAGCGCATCGTAGTCCAATCGGGCGTCGCCCATATTTCGTTCGCCGACTACCGTGTTTTCCGTTGCCCGCGTGAATGCACAATGCAGGGTGGGTGCAATCACCAAGTATTGATTATCCCGAATCTGTGGGTCAGAGGCATTTTCACGTACATGGTTGAAGAGTGCTAAGTTGGGGCTACTGGCCACGTCGTACCAGGATACAAACCAAAAACTTGGCACTCCAAAGTCCATATTGTCGTGGTAAAGACCGCCTTCGTACCACTTGGGATCGTTGGGTTTTCGGGTGACCATTTCCTCAAAGATCCCCTTGGGTCCCTGTGCGTTTTTGATAATATCCTGCACAGGGAGGTGTGCAAGGCCCTCTGACCAATCTACACGGGGATATCTGGGTGCCATGTCGTAAAAGCGCTGCAAGCGCAGAAGGTCTTCCTGTCCGATACCCTCGGGCAGTTTGGGAGCCATGGGGTCGTGTTGGGTACTGTACAGCCAAGCGATGAATAGCATTTGCGTGGCTCCGCCCCTGTACCAGTTGCCCTGCTCATAGTATTCTCCAATACGTCCTACTCCGGCCCCGTATCCTTGGGGAATCATCGCCGCATGGGAAGGATGGTCCAGTGCAGCCACCGCCATCTGCCATTCGGCAGTGGAGGAGCAACCCAAGGTGCCGATTTTACCATTGCTCCAGTTCTGTTCTGCCATCCAAGAGAAAGCGTCGTAGCCATCTGTCAATGGGGTACCGAGGATGTCCCATTCTCCCTCAGAAAAGAACCTGCCCCGTTCGTTTTGCACCACGTAGGCATAGCCACGTTTGACTGCCTGATAGGCCGTCTCCAATGTTCGCGTCGCCAATTCACCATCCCGGTAGGTGTTGAAGTTGTAGGGAGTTCTAGAAAAGATAATGGGCACCGGCTGATCTGTTTTGGGACGGTAGATATCGGTGGCCAGACGTACACCGTCCCGCATGGGCATCATGACTTTCTGGTTTATGACGGCAATTTCCGCCAATTGGTTTAGGATGTCAGCCTCTTGCGCGTAAGTAAATGCCGAGATGCATACCAAGCAGGCTAATAGGTGAATTCGTATTTGTTTCATGACAATTGGACAAGTGTGTAGAACGGTTGGTCAAACCTTGGAAATTTAGACGATCAAGTGGGGGGGCTTTGTGAGGAAATGGTATTTATCAGTTGCAAGCTGTGTACCACGGCAAGTCCGGCAGTTTCGGTTCTAAGTCGATTTTTACCAAGAGAGCAGGGTGTGAAACCTTGGGCTACAGCTTCCTGAATTTCTTTGGGAGCAAAATCCCCTTCCGGGCCTACCAATACAAGGTAGGAGTGTGCCGGTTTGGCCTGCTGTACGAGATGTAGCGGAATATTTTCATCCACAAAGCAGATAAATCGTTGGAAGTTAATCCAGTTTTTATCGTGGATAAATTCGTCAAAGTCTCGGATTGCATTGATTTCGGGCAACCAAGTCTGAAAACTCTGCTTACAGGCATTGACGGTTTTCTTGTAGATACGTTCGTAGTTGATTTGGTCCTTTTCCGAATTTTCCGAACGGATGAACGTTATTTCGTTTACACCAATTTCGGTGATTTTTTCCATCATCCACTCCACTCGGTCAGGGCTTTTCGTGGGTGCGATGGCCAGATGGATGTAGTGTTTGTCCTGAGGCACGAACTCTTCCTCCACAATCTGAAGCACGGCTTTTTTGGGGTGGTTATCTTCGATCCTACAGGTGAACAGCGAACCCTTGCCATTGGTGAAATACACCAAGTCACCAATGGGTTTTCGAAGTACACGGGTCAGGTGTTTGGATTCGTCCGGATCCAAGATGAGCTCATCTCCTTTGATGTCTTTTTGAAAAAAAAGCTGCATTCGTTTTGTAAGTTGAAACGAAGATACATACTTTGACGACTTATTCCAAAACTACGAAGATGGCACCGAGAGAGTATATAAAATTGGTAGGTTTCGTATTTTTAGTTGGTACTGCGGTGTCATGCCGTCAAACTTTGGATGTAGTGGACGATATCTTGGCGTTGGATCCTGAGACTGCAGTCGAAAATCTGCCACTTTCTGAGCTAGCTACTGAAATCCGATATGTAGCGTTGGAAAACGAACCGGAAAGTATGTTGGTGAATGTGCGGGAGATTATTATCCGGGAAAATTACATCTACGCATTGGATCGGGTTCTCAAAGCCGTTTTTGTGTTTGATCATCAAGGGAAGTATATCGGTAAATTAGCGCGATTGGGAGAGGGTCCAGGGGAGTACCAAAACATGCAGCATGTATTGGTGGATGAGGATGAGTCGTTTATTGATGTGTTTGAGTTTCGGGGCGGCCGCTCGAGGATCCTTCGGTTTTCCAATTTGAGCTTTGAGTTACTGGAAGAATTCCCGATTCTTCTCCCCCAAGCCAATTCCTTGAGGAGGGACCATAGCGGAAGGTGGTATTATTTTTCTGCTCAGCAGATGGATAATGAAATTAACGATGGGTTTACCAATGCAGATTTAATCGTAGTGGAACAGGAGAGTATGAAGCCCACGTTGTTTTTTGAAAAGCGAATCGAAACCGATGGTTCTTATTTCACGGCCAATTCGGAAAGTTTTTCTACAAACGACAAAGGAGAGCTGTTCTTTTCAAGGATGTTTGATAACCGTTTTTATCTCTTGTCTGAGGGGGATGTTTCTTCGTTTCTTACGGTGGATTTTGGTGAGAAGGGAGTGGATCCGTCTTGGGGATTGAAAAGTACCCGCGAGCAAATGGATTTTTTGTATAGCAATGAGGTGCCCACAAAAGAAAAAAAACCGGTCAGCTCGAATGGCTGACCGGCTCCTTTAAAAGGTATAGCTACTAGGGATTTATTCCTCGATCGCTGCATGTAGCTTGCCCAACTCTTGGTCGATGGTCCATAGACCGATACCTTCTTCTCCGATGATATCAAAGAGTTCCAGAGCACGTCTTGCAACGGTTTCTTCTTCCCGCTGTTCGGTCACGTACCATTGCATAAAGCTGAAAGTAGCGAAATCTTTTACCATAAAGCAGTGGTCTACGATGGTATTGATGGACTTGGTTACTTCAATCTCATGCTCCAATATCAGCTCAAAAATCTCACGCAACGAATTGAAGTTATGTCTGATTCCAGTTATCTCGGGTTGGATGGCATGGCCACCTGCATCGTTGATATACTTGAAGAGCTTGAGCATATGTTGCCTTTCCTCGTCGGCATGGTCATAGAGGAATTTGGCCGAATTGGCGAAGCCCATCATCTCGCACCATGAAGCCATGGACAAATAATATGCGGAGGATCTGCCCTCCATTTCCACCTGTTTGTTGAGTTTCTTTTCTGTATCTACTAGTAAGGAACGCTTCAAGGTGACGATTTCTTTTTCTGCTGTCTTCATATACATGGTCGTCCGGGGTTAGGTTTACATTATTCTGTTGGACACTCAAATAAACCGAATTTTCGGGATAAAGTTCCAATCTGTTTCCTGATTTTTGGTATTTAGAATTGGTATAATTAAAATCGATGAAATAATGTTTGGTTTGTTTGGATTAAGTTTAAATAAGAAAGGTGTCGGTAGATAGATCAACGAATAGCTTTCTCGTGGAGTCCAAGAGTTTGTATCTACCATAGGTTTTCTAAGAAACCTGCCGATCAAAATGTTCTTGTATTTTCACACCTTACTCCCCCACTATTTTTTGAGTACCTGTACCTGCAAATAGCTAGGATGAGAGATGGAGTGGTAAACTCTATGAGTGGCCCGAACAAAGTCCATATCTTCAGCTTTGAAGATGTTTTCAACATAACGCTGCGGATTACGATCGATCAGCGGAAACCAGGTGCTTTGGATTTGTACTTGAATCTTGTGCCCCTTTTTAAATGTATGTAGTACATCCTGCAACTGAAAATCCACCTCTGTTACCTCGTATGGTACGAAGGGTTTTGGTTCGGAGAAACTCTCTCGATACCTGCCCCGTATGGCCTCAGACCGGACCTTCAGGTGGTAGTTACTCAAATCCATTCCCTCCTGAACATGGTCGTGATTGGGCGTATTACCAGGAAAGACATCTATCAGCTTCACCACCCAATCTGCATCGGTTTCGCTGGTAGATACCTGTAGTCTAGCCATAATCTCTCCGGCAAGTGTTACATCCTCATCCAAGATTTCGGTTTCAAAGACGAGTACGTCAGGTCTCCGTGCGGCAAAACGTTGGTCGTCTGCCATGTATTTACGGGGGGTGAAGTTGAGCTTGATGTCCTGGGTATAAGGTACGGGTTTTTGTGGATCTGAAATAAATTCCTGGTATCCAAAACCGTCTGGCTTTTCTGTGTTCAGTTTCCCGTTTGCTTGAATAAAGTAGTTGACCGTCATGGCGTCCGCTGGAGGCCATTGATCAAAGATTTTCCATTCGTTGGTTCCAGTATCGAAAAGGTAAGCTTCGGGCAGGTCGGTTTTTCCGTCGCCAGCACCTTTTAGAAAATGGTCAAAAAAGCGAAACTCTACCTCCTGTTGGTACCATGTAGATAACGAATCACCAAAATACATGCTGGATACTACCTGTGGGCCCGCTTCAAACGACCAATCTCCATGTGACCATGGTCCCATTACCAATGTGTTGTAGGCAGATGGATTATTCTTTTCTATTGTTTTGTAGATGGTCAGTGGTCCATAGAGGTCCTCTGCGTCAAACCATCCGCCCACGGTCATTACCGCAGGCGTAACATCTTTTAGGTGGGGAATAATCGATCGTTTCTGCCAAAACTCATTGTAATCAGGGTTTTCCTTTAGTTGTTGCCAGAAGAAGTTGTCCGGGCCGTAATAATTGTCAGCGTTTTTAAGGGATCCCATATCCATAAAGAACTGGTATCCATCTCTGGTTCCTGGGTCCACCATCTGGTACCAGGGTTTGTCCGTGGGGCTTTCTTTCTGGTAACCAAAAACAGTGGTGGCCAGCCAATAACTTAGGAAATAAGCGCCATTGTGATGAAAATCGTCGAAATAGAAATCCCCTATGGGCGCTTGAGGCGATACAGCTTTTAGGTTGGGATGTGCGAAGGGCAAGGCAGCTGCAGAATAAAATCCAGGGTAGCTGATACCCCACATGCCAACCCTGGCATTGTGGTTTTTTAAGTTTTTGAGTAGCCATTCAATGGTGTCAAAAGTGTCGGTACTTTCGTCGATGGCTTTGGATTTTTTGTCCCTAAACGGTACAGTTGGCCTCATATTGTCGTATGTGCCTTCAGACATCCAGCGTCCGCGTACGTCCTGGTACACCACGATGTAGCCGTCTTGCATGAGAGAGGGTGAGGGAGAAATAGAGGGACGGTAGCTACCTTCACCATAGGGTCCTGCGCTGTAGGGAGTCCGCTGCATCAAAATCGGGTACTTTTTGCTTTGATCTTTTGGGCTGTACACTACGGTATGCAGATGGACCCCATCTCGCATTGGGATTTTATACTCGGTTTTATCGTAATTGATGGGTACATACTCCGCGTGTTGTCCGAAAGTCAAGGATACGGACACCCAGTTTAAAATCAAAGTAGTGAGGAATACAGTCGTTTTCATGGGTACATGGGATGTTTTTGAGGTTCAACCTATCGCAGATGTGCACTTAGCTACCTATTACCAATTGATTTATTGGTGAGGTATTCCACCTTGGTGCATGAAATTTCAACGGTTCGCTAATCCAGCTTGTACAGGGCTTTTGCGGCTTCTTCGTATTTATCGCCGGCCTTCCATTTGGGCTGTGAGGGTTCGTTGGCAATCTTTTGGGCGGAAAGCAGGTAAGATTTCCAATATAGCATGGCGTAATCCAAGTCAAAATTATCCACTTGATCAGACACCTGATGGTAGTGTTGGGCGATTTTGTCGTCAAATGCAGTAAATCCTAAGCTAAAGGTAGGCGCGGGAATTCCTTGTCGTGCAAAATTAACATTGTCAGACCGGTCATAGAGACCCTGTTCCGGAGAGGGGTCGGGTATTGCTCGGAGGCCAAATTCGCTGACAGCCGCCTCAATCAGCGGATCCACGGACGTTCTTCCCAAGCCTACGACGGTCACAATCGAGGTGTCGTTGTATCCGGCGTTGTCAATGTTCAGGTTGTAGACAATTTGATGGAGGGGTAGGAGGGGGTTATTGGCAAAATAGCCAGATCCTAATAGGCCTTTTTCTTCGGCTGTCCACGCGCACAGTAGGATGGATCTTTTTGGAGGATGCTGGGCAAAGAATTTGGCGGCGTTAATCACTGCGACGGTGCCCACTGCATTGTCTCTTGCACCGTTGTATATGGAGTCGCCCGCTGCATTTGGTTTTCCCACTCCCAGGTGATCGTAGTGTGCCGAAAGCATGATGTACTCATTTTTCAGGTCGGCATCCGTGCCTTCGATGTAGGCAATCACATTTTTACCCGTGATTTTTCGGTTCTGTTTGCCGCTTACCTGCGCTTCTACTCGATCGGGGCGGTCACTGATTTGCTGAATGAGTTCGCCACTCAAGTCTTTCACCCAGATATAGGGAATGGCATCGCTACCGTCTGGATCGTAATCTAGGGTCAATTGAGGCTTATTTAGGTAATTCACCAACAGACTCCAGGGTGTGGTGGGGACATTGTACATTTCAATAATCCCAGCAGCACCTTTTTCTTTGGCGAGGGCAAGCTTTTCACGGCCGGAGGCAAAAAGATCGGACGGAGACAGGCGGTTGGGTTGGCCTACCCGTACCACCACCATTTTACCGGCGACGTCTTTACCGGCATAATCCGATTCCATCCCGTAACCTGCCACGACGAGGTCAAAGCTACCCTGTATGTCCGGTCCATCCAATACCAGTAAATCCTCCCCATGGGTCAGCGTTTGGTTTCCAAAGCGAAGCTCTCCCTTCTTTGGCGGAGCAGAATAGCGAAAAGGTACTGGTTGGAAAAAGTCGCCTGCTTGATCCAATGGCTTGGCGCCGTAGCGTTGAAATTGTTCGGCAATGTATTTGGCAGCGATGTCGATTTCCGGCCTTGCAGGATCCCGACCCATCAATTCGTCCGAGGCCAAAAACCGGAAATGAGAGATGGCTTCCTCCCGTTCGATTTGTTGGTCAATGGCGGCTTTTTGAGCTAGAACGTTTTCATTGCCCAGCAAGGTCAATACGGAAATTACCCCAAGTGAGAAGATGTGCTTGATGCGATACATTCGGTGTCTGTTTGTGAAAATCTTATGTCAATTGTAGTGGAGAAAAGGGAACCAGTTGAAGATTGACCCTTCGGAAGGGTCCTGTTACCTGCTTTAACTCCGAAACCAAAGATAGCAAAAACTTCCCACCTCACAGAGGCATTATGGTATTAGCTGATTGGGGAGGAGAAAACACCCCTTAAACGAGGAAACAGCATACGAAAAAATAGCAACAGCGAGGTATTGGGTAATAGGTCCAGGAGGTTGCTTGGTTTTTGTGGTCTGTCTAAGTGTTAGGTACCGTGTCTGCCTCAGGTATTTTCCATCCCAATTGTACCAAAACTGCTCTAAAATAGGGGGGAGGGGTCGCTAAAACGGTGACCTTGGATTTTTGGTAGGGGTGGTAAAAGGACATGGACCATGCATGTAGCAAGAGTGAATCGCACCGAAAGTGACGGCGAAAGAAGGTATTTTGCTTGTTGTCTCCGTGGGTGGTGTCTCCGATAACGTAGTGGCGAAACCGTGCGAAATGCCGCCGTATTTGGTGCATCCTTCCGGTATGGGGATAGATTTTGACCAGGCTGTAGCGGCTGCTTGCATACCGAGGAGAGGAAGCAAAGGGAATCTCAGCTTGATCCAAGTGCCAGAATTCGGTTTTGGCAGGCTGTAGGTCCTGGGTCAGGTCTTTTGCCAGCGGTGAATCGATAAAGCCATGGGGTTCAGGAATATACCCACGTACGACAGCAAGGTAGTACTTTTGAATGTCCTGAGTGGCAAAATCCGGTTGTAGTCTTGCCGTTGCGTCCGATGACTTGGCAAATAATAGAATCCCAGATGTGGGCCGGTCCAGTCGATGCAGGGGATTTACCTTTAAGCCTATCTGATCCCGCAGGAGCTGCACAGCAAAGAGCGCCTCCGGGTCACGCTCCAAGGGGGTCTTATGGACCAGAACTCCGGCAGGTTTGTTGATGGCGATATAGTGTTCGTCTTCGTAGAGGATTTCTAACGGCTCCATGTTCAATAGATCGTTCCAGAGCCGATGGTTTCTTCCCCGTTGTACCAAGCCACAAACTGACCGGAGGCGATTCCCCGCTGAGGTTCCTCAAAGAGTACATATAGCCCATTGGCTTCCATCTGTAGGGTTGCCCGGCTAAGTGGTTGCCGGTATCGGATGCGGGCCAGGTAACGTGCTTGTTCTCCTGGATTAAGGCGTAGGTCTTCGCGGATCCAATGGATGTCATCCATCGGCACAAAGAGGCCCTCGCGAAGCAGTCCCGGATGGTCTTCGCCCAAGCCCGTGTAGACAATATTGGCCTGGGTGTCGGTGGCGATTACAAACAACGGCTTTCCGGTTCCGCCTACCTGCAGTCCTTTGCGCTGCCCGATCGTGAAGTAGTGTGCACCGGTGTGTTCCCCAACTTTTTTGCCATGCTGGGGCTCATAGGTTACTGGCAGGCAACGGTGCTCCAATGAATTCCCCTCCCAATCCGCCGTCGTGGGCACCATCTTGTCTGCATACACCGGGGAGTCTTCTGGAATCACTAAGATATCCCCCTTTTTGGGCAGGAGTTGCTGCTGGAGAAATTCAGGCAGCCGTACCTTTCCTATAAAGCATAGGCCTTGGCTGTCTTTTTTGTCTGCGGTGACGAGTTCCTGTTCCTTGGCGATTTTCCGCACCTCGGATTTTTGCAGGTGCCCGATCGGGAATAGGGCCTTTGCCAGCTGCTGCTGATTAAGTTGGCACAGAAAGTAGCTTTGGTCTTTGTTGGGATCCACGCCGGCAAGTAGCTGAAAGACGGTTTTTCCGTCTCGCTCGATTTCACCTTTTCGGCAGTAATGGCCGGTGGCGACGAAGTCAGCCTTTAACTTTTCGGCAGCTTTTAAAAAAATATCAAACTTAATTTCCCGATTGCAAAGGATATCCGGGTTGGGGGTGCGTCCCGCCTCGTATTCTGCAAACATGTAGTCTACGATTCGTTCGCGGTACTCCTTGCTAAGGTCAATGGCTTGGAAGGGGATTCCGAGTTTTTCGGCTACCAGCATGGCGTCCGTACTGTCTTCCATCCAAGGGCACTCATTGGAAATGGTGACCGACTCGTCGTGCCAGTTTTTCATAAACATACCGATCACCTCATACCCCTCTTGCAGGAGTAAGTAGGCGGCTACCGAGCTGTCTACGCCACCGGATAGACCTACGACCACACGTTTTTGTTTTTCCATGTTTCGATAGTTTCAAGGACTAGGAATTGGATGAAAATGAAAAACAAAACTACGCGGTAAAATGGTTCAGAAGCGTGCGTGGCACTGAAAATATTTCATCTGTCTATGATTGTTTTTTGCGGTCCCACATTGTCCCGGTTTATTGGGATGCCTGCCTCGTCGGCAGACAAAGGCCGGATATCACCGGGAGTTGATAAAGAGCTGTTCGATGCACACAGCCCGGGGAATTTCCACCCGCATATCGGTGGGGGTCAGGGAACCGTTGATGGAGTCAAAGGCAAAAACCACGATGTTATTGCTTTCCATATTGGCCACATAGACAAACTCTCCAAGAGCATCCATGTGGAAATTTCTGGGGTGTGCACCTTCCGAAGGCACGTGACCCAGTGCGGTCAGAGTTCCCTTTTCTGGGTTGATTTGGAACCTCGCCAGATTGTCTTGTCCCCGATTGGAGGCGTAGAGCCATTTCCCGTCCACGGAAATATGGATGTCTGCGGCCGAGTTTCGTTCACTTTGCACGTTGGTGCTCAGCATGTTTACCCGTCCCTTCGGTTTTAGTCTCCCGTTTCGGGTGTTCACTTCGTAGATGGCAACGGTGTTGGACAGTTCTTCTACGGAGTATGCATAGGGGATATCTGGATGAAGGGTGAAGTGCCTGGGACCTGCCCCCGGTGCAGAACGAACAAAGCCCCGCTTCACAGGAACCAAGGTACCTGTATTGGGTTCCAACCTGTAGGTAATTATCTTGTCTGCCCCCAAGTCTGAGGCATAGACGAACCGACCATCCAGTGAGGGAACTACTGAGTGCATGTGGGCACTGCTTTGACGTTCCGGGATTTCATTGCTTCCTTCGTGCTGAAAGACAGAACTGGCGGGATGGAGACCTCCGTCTTCCCGGATCTTATAACTAGCCAGATTGCCACCCTGGTAGTTAGATACAAAAACCACCTCTCCACTCGGATCGACACTTACGTGACAGGGGCTGGCTCCGGCCGAGCTCACCTCGTTGATTTTTTGGAGCATTCCCGTGCTGCTATCGATTCGGTAGGAGATGATGGTCCCATTGGGGTCATTTTCCTCCATTCCCTCCCGATAGGCAGCATATAAAAATTGGTTGCTGGGGTGCAAGGTGATGAATGAAGGGCTTTTTCGGTCATGCACGGTTTGAATTTCACTGAACTGCTTCAATAACCGGTCAAATTCCAATACATAGAGTCCTTTGCTACCGGCTTCTGAAAAAGTGCCTACATACCAAATTTCTTTTTTAGCGATCTGTGCTTGGGACAAAGACATGAAATAGAACAGGGAAAACAACAATCCAATAAATGAACGCATCTTTTTTAGGTTTTATGCTTACCAAACCTACAAAATACGCATATGTTTGGATAGCACAAGGATTATTTTGTCAGCGGTAGCATCCTTGGATATTACAACACAACTACTTAGGAACGGCAGCCTTTCGGGTATGAATCAAAATAACGACCGCAGCAGTAAGAAACATCAATAGGCTATAGATGGCAATGGGGATAGTCATCTCGGAGTTTTTCAGGAGGGTCGCTGCAATCATGATACCTAGGGTGCCGTTTTGAATACCCGATTCGATGGATATGGAAATTTGCTGTGCCTTAGGCAGTAGCAGCCATTTGGCCAGGTAATACCCAATTACCAGAGTCGCAATATTGAGAAAAAGGGTTACGGGTCCTGCTTCGGCAAAAAAGGCCGGCAGGGACTCCCTTTCTTTCAGAATAGCTGCCAGAATGATAATTACAAAGAAAACCGCAGAAGCGAGGCGTACCGGCTTGTCTGCGCGGGCTGAAAGTGCGGCAAACCGATGATTCAGGTACATGCCTATGGACACGGGGATGACGGTTACGCCTACGATCTGCACGATGGTTTGTCCAACCGGAAGGGTAATACTGCCCTCCTCACCAAAATGCTGAATGGCAAAATTGACAATTAGGGGAATGGTGATTACCGTAATAAACGAACTTACGGCCGTCAGGCTGATGGAAAGTGCGGTGTCCCCGCGGGAGAGGTGGGTGATCAAGTTAGAAGTGGGGCCGCCGGGGCATGCTGCAAGAATCATCAACCCGACGGCCATGGTGCCTGTCAGGCCAAAGCCGAGTATAAGCAGGTAGCCGATCAGCGGCAGCAATAGGATCTGTGCAGACAAACCCAATAAGATTGCCTTGGGGTATATAAAGATATTTTTAAAGTCCTTCACCGTGAGGGACAGCCCCATGCCCAGCATGATGAATGCCAGTGCCAAAGGTAGAAATACAGCCGTTAAAATACTTTCCTGCATGGTTTTTTGGGTTTAGGTGTATTAAGGTTTTGGTGATTGGGCTAACTCTTGTAAAAGGTCCAGTACCGCTGCATGGATGGTTGGCGCTGTATTTGGGCCAAGTGAGTTGACTTCGCCGTAGGGCGCACGATCGCGTTCGTAGGTGAAAGGGGGTTTTTCGTCCCATTGGCTTTTGGGTACGATGTACCCGATCATGTCATTTGCCATCCCGCTAAAAAACCGAATTCTGCCGGGCATTTGGCTTCGGATGGAGGGCACTTCTACGGGATCTATGCCAAAGTCAGCGCCCGTGGGAGATTCGACCCCACCGTTTAGGATTTCGGGGTACAATTCCCCTGGCACATGCACGAAGGAGGCGGGACCCAAGGTCCAGGCAGCCACCTCCGATCGAATATGTCCCCAGCGTGTAAAGCCCCGGTCAAAGATACCAATCCAAGCGGCAAGACGAAAGAGGTTGTTATCCATGGCCAGCTCCAAGGTTTTGGCGCGTAGGGCAATACTTCCTTTCTGAACTTCCAGCATACCGGCCTGCATGGTCTCAAAGGTCATTTTTGCCAGTGCCAAGCCCTGTGCATCTACTTTTTCGACGCTTTCTTCCAAGATAAGTTGGTCGGAGTAGGGGTGAATGATCGGGTGGTTTGGCCTGGTGGTCATCAATCCACCCAAGGCCCCGTTCATAAACAGGGCCACACCTCCCAGTCCTTCATGAAGGAGGCTGTCACGGTAGTAAATCCCGTTTTCCATGTACTCCCGCCAGTAATGGGGAAAGTCTGAACTGATCTTGGTATTTCCAGACCAGAAGGTTTCGGGGTGATTCCCCCAGTTCAGGAGTGTTCCCAACGTTCGGTCATCCTGCTTGGAGAGGACCTGCATGATTCGGATTCCTTCATCGTACACAAAGGGTTCCCTGGAGTCGCCAACTAAAGTAAGGGATGCGGTTTCGTTAATGGCAAGCTTTAGATAGGCCGGTTCAGCACCTAAGGAAGCCTCCTCCAAGGAAGCGAAAATGCCTTGCATCACCTGTTCTTTGTAGGCTGGATCAATGCCGCTTGTGTAGGGGTTCGGACCCCAAAGTCCCATCAGGTCTGGAGAAGAATGCACATGCGTGCTGGCTACCACCAGGTAATCCAAGCCCAAGGTCTCTTGAAAGCGCTTTCTGACCGTCACCACATCATCGTGCCCAAATCCGATCATGTCGATCACACAGATACCCAATCGGGTGGCACCGTCATCTAGTACCATGGATCTGGCCCAGAGTGGATCATTCACTCCTGTAGCGGGCCGATTCTGGTGAAATCCTGCCAGCCACACGGCATCAAATTTTCCGTTATTGTTTAGATCGTGATAGCTATCACCCTGATCGGGTTTGTACCGCGCATTGCCTTCTGTGTCGGTCCATGTGTCGAAATCTACGGGGGTAATGTCTCTCTTTCCAAACCCAACCTGGATCTCGCCGGCACGGCTTGGGGCGATGTGTAGATCCAAGGTATAGTCGGGGTGTTTGTCGGCAAATTGCCGCCAGGTGTAGATAGCACCCCCGACCACTAGGATAGAAACAGTGATCAGTAGGACCTTGAGGAATGTTTGCATGTGTCTATAATTGTGTTTTTAGCTTAGTCTACTACCCGCCTGACGGGTCCAAACCGTCAGGCGGGCTCTGGTTTTTTAAACCATTGGGCAGGCTCGGTTTCGTATGCCTAGGGCTTGTTAGACAATACAGCGTTTTTTGGAATCCGGCTATCTTACTCCCAGCTTTTCTAACATCCACTGGTCTCCTTCCTGACTTTGTTCGGCATAGCGCCAATGGGCGGCATCCTGGTACAGCGACAAGGATTTTTCGGAAGGAATCACATTGTAGGCGGCGTACATGGAGGTGGGGGGACAGACGTTATCGTTGAAGCCAAAGGAATAAAGCCCGGGTATGTCCACAAATCGGGCAAAATTCACCACGTCGTAGTAATAGGAGGTTTCAATTTTTGCCGTTTGGTTGGTATACGCATTGCGGAACAGGTGAGGCCATCCACCAGCCCGGCCATGCAGGTAGCCCGTAAGATCAGAAAGCGCGGGGTAATAGCTGACTAGGTACTTGATTCGATGGTCCAAGGAGGCAGTCACAATGGACAGTGCGCCGCCCTGACTGCCGCCCATGACACCGATCTGGGTGCCGTCAAAGGATTCCAAGGAGAAAATAAAGTCAACCGCCCGAATGCAGCCCAGGTATACCCGCTTATAATAGTAGCGTTCTCGGTCTTCCAGGTTGAACGTATTGTAATTGGCAAGGGCACCTTGCGCTAAGTCCTGATAGAGGCTGGATTGGTACAAATTGACCGGGACTCCATGTATACCGATTTGCAGGGTAATGATATCTTTGTCGGCGTGTAGCTCCTGATAGGGGCGCACACCGGCACCGGGGACTACCAACAAGGCAGGGTATTTTCCGGGCTTTTTTGGTTTGGTAAGGATGCCATAGATCCTTCCAGATACATTTTTGAAGCTAACATGGTAAACGTCGGAGTGATGGGTGGATTTCTCCGGGATCAGGGTAAGGGTGGGTTCCAGCGGGATATCGGCAAGCTCCCTTTTTTTGGCATCCCAAAATGCCCTAAAATCCTCGGGCAGCTTGGTGGTAGGCTGGATCTGTTCCGGTTCTATGCCGGCTGTACCAGTATTTTCATAGCTGACGCCATTTTCGGTGTAGCTTACCTTGCAACGCACAAAGCCAGGCACACTCATCTTTCCCGCTTTTATTTTGCCTGTACCTTCTTTTAATGTCAACGTCCCGCTATGCGTCGGTTCCATCATTTCCGGTCCCGCAGCGAAGGTAATCGCAGCCTGGGGGACCAATTTCCCAAACTTGTATACCGCCACATCAAACTGGATCTCCTCCCCGGTGGTGTAAATCCCATCAGCTTTAGCGGGACTCACCATGATTCGGATCAATGGACCGGTCTGGGATTGCGAAAAGCCCGCTGTCGCCACTAGGCATAGGAGGAGGAACAGGAAAAGTTTCTTTGGTGTCATGTTTTTTGGTTTATGTTAACTGAGTAATACCAAACTGATGCCCATGATGCCGATGCCGGCAATCATGCCCCACTTGGTGTGTGTTTTATAGCCCATTTCATAGGCGCTGGGAATAAGCTCAAAGGAGGCGACATACACCATGATGCTGGCGACCAGTACATTTACAGTAGCCAAAAGCTCTTGGTCCAGGTATTTGAAAAATAGGAAATAGGCGATTAGCGCACCGAATGGCTCGGAAAGACCGGATAACAGGCTAATCAGGAATGCCTTGGTTTTGTTTTGCGTAGCGTGGTAGATAGGCATGGCCACTGCCAAGCCCTCCGGAATATTGTGAATGGCGATGGCAATGGTGATACCGAGGCCCAGTTGCAGATCCTGCATGGATGTCAGGAACGTAATGAGCCCCTCGGGCAGATTGTGGATCGCTAGGGCCACTGCGGTTACCAGCCCGGCTTTGTAGAGTTTTTTGGTCTTTTTTGGAGATCGCTGCACATCCTCCGTATTTTCTACCATGGGAACCTTCAAGATGCCAAATTTGTCCATGAGGAAGTCCATGCCCCGGGCAATGATGGCAGAAGCCAACAATCCCCCGATAAATAAGATGGCGACCCTGGAGTAGGCGGTTTCACTACCCAGTTGTTCACTCAGGTTGTTGATGGATTTGAGGATTAGCTCCACAAAGGAGATATAAAGCATGGCACCTGCCGACAGTCCAAGGGAAAACGCCAAAAACTTTTCCTTACGGGCATATTTGATGAAAGAAACCAGTCCGCCAATACCGGTTGATATGCCGGCGATGGTGGTAAATAAAAAGGCAAAAAATACTTGGTTGTCCGACTCCATACGTCTTTTTTCCGATGAATTGACTGCAAATATAGAAAATTGGCCCACTATGCGCTTATTTTTTGGGAGCAAAGAAAATTAAATTCCCTGGGTTTTGAGTTGGATAAAGGAATTGGAACGATTTGGCTTTTGTAGTAGATAATTCTTTACCCCAACCGGATAAATGGTTACATTTAAGGACCAAGGCATCCCTTCAGATCGAAGCTGATGTCGATGACTAGTATCTACCCATTAAATCCAAAAACCATGAAAAAAAGTATTGCTCATTTGTTGCAGCCTGTTGAAAGTCCGCAGAACGGTCCTGATTCCGCCGCCGAAAAGGCCGGTATTGCTCCCCTAAAACCCCGTCCGGAAACAACCGGCCGGCGGGATTTTTTGCAGAAGGCCGGCTTGGGAGGATTGAGTCTCGGAGGACTGATGATGTTGCCGGTAGAAGACACCATCGCCCATACCGCTTCCAAGGTAAACCGCCTGTCCAACCCTTCCGAACTCAAGATAACGGACATGCGCATCGCGCAGTACGGCAACGTGCCTATTTTAAAGATTTACACCAATCAGGGAATTCACGGGCTAGGAGATGTAAGAGATGGCGCAGACAAACGCTATGCACTCATGCTGAAATCAAGAATCCTGGGAGAGAATCCCTGCAATATTGAGAAAATCTTTAAAAAGATCGAACAATTCGGAGGACATGGCCGACAGGGAGGTGGGGTATCCGGGGTTGAAATGGCGCTTTGGGATTTGGCGGGTAAGGCTTATGGCGTACCGCTATACATGCTCTTGGGAGGTAAGTTTCGGGATAAGGTGCGAATTTATGTAGATACACCTACCATGCCGGATCCGGACCAATTTGCCGAAAAGATGAAGGAGCGAGTTGATCTGGGCTTCACCATGCTGAAGATGGATATCGGAATCGGTTTGATAAAAGACATCGAGGATACCTTGACCAACAAAGAACCTTGGATGCCACTGCGCGGATGGACAGACAGGGACGTGATGTCTCACGCCCAGACCAGGCATCAGCATACCCATATTCAGATCACCCAAAAAGGACTGGAAAAGATGGTTGAGTTTGCGGCCAAAGCGCGGGAGAAGGTAGGCTACGAGATTCCGCTGGCTATCGACCACTTCGGTCACATGGGCTATAATGAGATGATCAAGTTAGCGCGCGCCTTTGAACCGTACAATATCGCGTGGCTCGAGGACCTGATCCCTTGGCAAAATACCGAACAGTGGAAGCGTATCACAGAGGCTATTACCACGCCAACACTAACAGGCGAGGACACTTACCATAAAAAGAATTTCAAGGACCTGATTGAGAACCGCGCTGTAGATATCGTTCACCCAGATCCAGGTAGTGCCGGAGGGTATTTGCAGACCAAAAAAATCGGGGACTATGCAGAGGAATTCGAGATAGGCATGGCCATCCACCATGCGGCGTCACCCATTACCTTTATGGGCACGGTGCATGCGGCCGCTGCCACGTACAATTTCATTGGCCTGGAACACCACTCCGTCGATAACCCTTGGTGGGAATCGTTGGTTACGGGTATAGACGGCCCCTTTGTGGAAAATGGGTATGTCAAGGTTCCCGAAGCACCTGGGGTGGGGCTTGAATTGAACGAGGAGGAGGTGAAACGCAGGCTGCGTCCTGGAGAGGAATTCTTTGCGCCAACCGATGAATGGAATGAGCTAAGATCCTGGGATAGGACTTGGAGTTAAGAATATCCAGCCAGCCTGAGGAATAGAGGCATGGTTTTTCGGATTCCGGTAAAAATGGGCCGATAGACTGCGGAAACAGGTAGTCCCAGCAAACGAGGTACAAGCAACCTGGATTATCTCCCCAGAAGCATTTACCTGAAAAGGCAGACGGAAAAAAGTCTGCCTTTTTTTAAATTTTTTCAAACCATGGGAAGGTTTAGGTAGTATTTTGCCAAACTCGTGATGTCTGGTATAAAAACCGGTTGAACCTGAAATTTTGACGTTTAAATGGTGTGATTACATCGGTTATAGTTGCTAAATTCATTGAATATGATTTACTTGTAACGATTATTGCTCGTGTACATGGTAAATTCAATAAACCCGGAAATCCCTCAATTGGTCAGCAAATTGCGAGAAGGAGATGAAGCGGCCTTTTGCGCGTTGTACCGTAGGTTTGCGTCCAAGGTGTATGGGACCTCGCGTAAAATGGGGATGCCACACGAAGATGCGGAGGGAATTGTACAGGAGGTTTTTATGAGGATTTGGAAAAACCGTCAAAGTCTCAAGGACGAATTGTCTTTTAATGCGTACCTATTGGCTATCCTTAAATCGTTGATTTACAAGCAGGCCAAGCAGGTAGCGAGATTTCAAGTATATACACAGCACACCCAGGCCAAGCAAGAGAAAGACCAAAACATGGGAGAGGTTTCACTCTTCTACGAGGATCTGAGGCAGTTTTCCTCTTATGCGCTTTCCACCTTGCCCAAGTGTCAGAAAGAGGTGATTGAGCTCAGATATTTACAGCATCTCAGTTCCGAAGAGATATCGCAAAAACTCTCCATTTCAAAACGCACGGTCGAAACTCACATCTATAATGCGACCAAGTCGCTTCGGGAAAAACTACTTGGTTCCAAGACGCTACCCTCTGATCTATTGCCGCTAATTGTCTTCTTTTTAATAGATTGACGTAGGTTTTTTCGATTTATTATATTTTTAGACGGATTGTTAAAAATTCTGTAAAATTTAAGTTAGACGTACGTAAATCCTGGCGAATGGGGATATATCTCTGTAAATGGCGGAGATGGTAAAACGTTTGGTCGAAACATGGAGGCGGCTAATGGTAGGTTCCCTTTCAGAGAAGGAGTCATCTGATTTCATTAAGGAGTTGGAATCGGATGAGGGAAAGCGTCTTTTTTACAAGGCAGTCGAATCCAGTTTCACGGATCCTACTACATCGGAAGCGTATTCGGATTGGGACAAGGAACGCGTGTTGCAGCAGCTCCTAGAAAAAAAAAGAAAGACTGATCGGCATTGGTCTGTTCCTTTCTTACGCCCAAAAAAGTGGTATGCTGCCGTAGCTGCCAGTTTGGTTTTTGGGACATTCTTCTTCACCGGTGCATTGGAGTTTCCTGATGCAGAACCTGTGCCCGCTGCGGATGGCGTAGAGGAGCCCACTATAGTGGTGAAATATAACCCAAAGGGCAAAAAGACAAAGATACAACTGCCCGACCTTACTTGGGTTTACCTGAATGCGGATAGCTATCTGGCGTATGAACAGGGCTTTCCAAATGGCCGGGAGGTAAGGTTGGTAGGAGAGGCTTTCTTTGATGTAGCAAAGGATTCGTTGCGCCCATTTACGGTGCTGACCGGCAGCGTGCATACTACGGCATTGGGAACCTCCTTTAATATCCATGCCTACAGCGATAGCCGTCAGATTCAGGTGACACTGGCAACCGGCAAGGTGAGGGTTCAGGATCAGGTTTCTGCTTCGGAGCTACACCTCCTCCCAGGGGAAGCCCTTGCCAAAGGAGATTCCCATGTACCCATGCGAAAATATTCGGTGGACGCCGATGCCATCGTATCTTGGAAGGACGGCGTTTTGCAGTTTGAGCAGATGCCGCTCTCCGATGTGGTACGCTTACTGGAACGCTGGTACGGCGTTACCATACACGGCCCATCCGTTTGGCCCGAATATAAGTGTTCGGGCACCTTTCGCAAAAACGAGTACTTGACCAATGTGCTCAAGGTCCTTGGACACAGCATAGGGTTCCGCTATACGATCGATGAAAAGCATATTACCATTCATATTAAACCTTAAACCTATGAACTACTCAGTACAGCCTCCGTTTTTTTGCCATCCACCTCCTTGCCTAGCATCGGATACCTGAAACAAAATTGTCGACCACCTTACATTATGCCTGATTACCTATAGTCAGATCAGGCTTGCCACACCATCGGATATTTCCCGTATGTGGGAGGCTCCGTTGCCTATTCCAACAAACTGGGATGGACACCAAAGAACCATACGAACTACATGAAGAACAAATTAACAGAACCCAAAAATGAAACACATTGTATACCAAATCATGCGGAAGGTACTCCGCTATTTCCTCGTGGTTGCGGGGATTTGGCCGGTTACATTTTCCGCAGCATGGGGCCGCGCAGAGGGGCCGACCGTAAGAAGCATCGAAGAGGTGATGGTGCGTTTGGATGTGAGGGAGGGTAATCTCCACACCATCTTAAAGGCGATAGAACGTAAGACCGAGTACCGATTTTTTTATACCGACCAAAACCTGAAGGATGTAAATACTATCCGCTTGGCAAAGAACAGAGGTTCGGTGGCTGACATTTTGACCGACATCGCTTTTCAAAAGAAACTGCATTTCAAGCAGGTCAATAATACAATCAGCGTAAAGTCTTTGGAATCAGCTAAAAACGACACTTCAGTTGAAATCTTAATTGATGACTATGACATCGACATCCGCGGAACGGTCACTACTCAGGGTGGAGAACCTATTCCTGGGGTAGCCGTATCGGTGGCAGGCACCACGCTGGGCACCATAACCGATATAGACGGCAAGTTCAGCCTGACTGTTCCGGACAATGCCACTCTGGTGATTTCCTATATTGGCTACGCTACTCAGCGGGTTCAAGTAGGCACAAGGACCGTGGTGGACATCGTGTTGGTGGAGGACATCGCCGCCTTGGAAGAGGTAGTGGTCACGGCACTGGGTATAGAACGGGAGGCGAAGAGCTTGGGCTATGCAACTACTTCCGTGTCATCGGAAGAAATGACTATCAACCGTACCCCCAACTTTATGAATGCACTTCAGGGCAAGGTCGCAGGGGTAAATATCAGTAGCCTAGGTTCCGGTCCCGCCGGCACGAGCAAAATCCGGATCAGGGGGCAGTCTTCCTTTGGCGGCCAAAACCAACCCCTGATTGTAATCAACGGAATCCCGGTAGACAATACCAATTTTGGGGCCAATCCCGGGAATCAGGGGTCCGATGCATCCAATACCGACCGAGGCAGAACCCGGGTATCGGATGGGGGCGATGGCCTTACTAGTATTAACCCAGACGATATTGAGACCATGACCGTTTTGAGGGGCGCGGCTGCGTCGGCGTTGTATGGTGCCCGAGCCAAGGACGGGGTCATTATGATTACCACCAAGCAACGAAACCGTGGTCAAGGAATAGGCGTGGAATTCAATACCAATTACACCGCTGACAGTCCCATGGATTTTACGGATTGGCAATACGAATACGGGCAGGGGGAGAATGGTATACGGCCTACCTCTGCAAATCCCGTGTCCGGTGTGTGGAGTTTTGGGGAGCGCTTTCAGCCGGGCATGACGCAAGTATTGTTTGGCGGAGTGGAAATCCCCTATGTGGCGCAACCCAGCCATATCAGCACCTTTTACCGTACGGGACATACCTTCACAAATACCGTAACGGTGTCATCAGGTGGGGAGTTTGGAGGATTTAGCCTTTCTGTTTCCAATCTGGAAAATCAAAGCATCGTGCCGAATTCAGGTTATGACCGCAAGACCATCAACCTGGGATTTACCCAAGAAATAGCCAAAAAACTGATTGTCTCCGGTAACATGAACTATTCGCTGGAAAATATCAAAAATCCCCCCCAGATTGCGGAGCAGGATATGAGTACCCCCACTGTACTGAATACACTGGCCAACTCCATGCCGTTATCTCTGATGCAGGAGAAAATGGCGGATGCCAATGGGAATGAATTTGTTTTTTCCCGTTTCAGAAACAGAACGAACCCTTACTGGGCAACGTACGAAAAGTTTGATAACGTTCGAAGGGATCGTATTTTCGGAAACATCACAGCTAGATACAACGTGGCCGAATGGCTCTTTGTCCAGGGCCGGATCGGGCAGGATTTTTATGCCAGGGATCAGGACTATAACTTCCCCACAGGCACTGCTTCCCTTCCCAACGCTCCTGTAGGATTTGTGAACGGAGACTATGTGCAGGACAACCGCCGGTTTAGGGAGGTCAATGCAGACTTTCTGATGGGGGCAAATAAAAAATTCGGCGATTTTGCTACATCCCTGACACTTGGCGGCAACCAAATGTACCGAAGAATGGATCGAAACAACGTGGTCGTCAATGATTTTATCGTAAGAGACCTATACACGGTGATGAACGGGAGGGTAAAGGATCCCATTTACGAAATCTCAGAAAGGCAGGTAAATTCTTTGTATGCCATGGCGGAAGTTTCCTACCGCGATTACCTCTTTTTAAATGGTACGGTCAGAAACGATTGGTTTTCCACGCTGGCACCGGCAAACAGGAGTATTTTGTATCCGGCCGTGACGGGTAGTTTTGTGTTCTCTCAGCCTTGGGAGAACTTCCCCGAGTGGATTTCCTTCGGAAAGATCCGTGCGGGCTATGCCGAGGTAGGCAGTGACACGGATGTGAGCCCTTATGCCGACAACCTCTTTTACCGTGTAGAAAACAATCAGTTTCCCAATCCCGCAGGGCAGTTGCAGCCAGTGGGGGTGATCAATGCTTCAACTGTTCCCAACGCCAACCTGAGGCCCATGCGGGTATCGGAGTGGGAGACAGGCATCGAAATGAAGTTTCTCGACAATCGATTTGGCTTGGACCTTACGTACTACAATAAAGTGACCAGTGATCAGATACTGGGAGCTCAAGTATCGGATGCCTCGGGATACCTTCGCCAATTGATAAATGTAGGCGAAAGTAGCAACCGTGGGGTGGAAGTACTATTGACCGCCATTCCGGTGCAAACCAACAATTTCATGTGGGAGACGAGCATCAATGCTTCCTGGAATGTGACCAAAACCTTGAAGTTGGGTCTGACAGAGGGAGATTCAGTGATTACAGTAGGTACTGCGGTGTACGGCGGTGAACTCCGTCAAGTAGTAGGAAAACCCATGGGGCAGATCTACGGTTTTGGATACCTGAGAGATCCCCAAGGCAATATTGTCCACGATGCCAACAACGGCAGACCCCTTCGGACCGCACTGCAGATTCCCTTCGGTTCGGCCATTCCTATCTGGGTGGGAGGCTTTATGAACACCTTCCATTACAAAAACCTTTCGCTGTCTACGCTGATCGATTTCAAACTTGGTCATAAAATGTTATCCGGGACGAACTTCAATGCGTGGCGGCATGGATTGCACAAGGGAACCCTGGTTGGCAGGGAACAAGGTTTTGTGATTGGGGAGGGAGTGAAAAACGTGGGTACCGCAGAAAATCCCTCCTATGTACCCAACGATGTACAGACCGAGGTGCAGACCTTTTACGAAACGGTACGCTCAGCCAATATGATCGAGGAGTTTATTTACAATGCCGGGTTCTGGAACCTACGTCAGGTGACCATTGGCTATAACCTAACTCCGCTCTTACCGGCTAATTTTTTCATCAAAAGCCTCCGGGCAAACGTAGTCGGAAACAATGTGCTGGTTATCAAAAAATGGGTACCTAACATTCACCCCGAAGAATTCGGTTTTACTTCGGACAACCTGATGGGTCTAGAGGCCCACGGGCTGCCGGTGACCCGAAGCATTGGATTTAACCTGAGCTTTAAATTCTAGTAGGAATGAAAAATTTAGGTATCAGTTTCAAACTCAAAAACCATGGCGTCATGAAAAATCTTCTGAAAGCCCTTTGCATAAGCCTTATTGTACTTTCACCGCTTACGAGCTGCGACAATGGCTTCGATGAAATGAATATTAACCCGGTGCAGCCTACTGCGTTGGATCCGATATACCTGATGAACCGAGCGGCGTTGTTTTCGACGATTTCTGCCACTTCGCTAAATTATGAGGCGGCCATCGTGCAGCAGATCGTTTCTCCAAATGGCGGCGTCTTGGCCGGAGGTAACTTCAATCAGTTGAACCGAGCCTTTTCTATTGGCACTTGGAATAAGTATTACCGGGATGTGCTGAAACATACGGTGGATGTGAAGCGGTTTACCCGAGACAATCCGGATAGAAATAACTTATATCAAATGTCCCGAATTCTACATGCGATGTCGGCGATGATTCTCACCGATACCTTTGGAGACGTTCCGTATTTCGAAGCAGGACTGGGATTTCTGGAGGGAAAAATAGATCCTGTGTACGATCGGCAGGAAGACATCTACCTCGACGTGCTCAACGAGCTTCAGCAGGCGACTGCTGCGCTGAATCCATCCGGTAGAATCGAAACGGGAGATATTTTCTATGGTGGCGATGTAGTTAAATGGCGAAAATTGGGCTATTCGCTCATGCTCCGTGCAGCCATGCGCCATACCAAAGTGAATCCCACCAGGGCCAGAGAGTGGGTAGAGCGGGCAGTGACAGGTGGTGTGATGACCTCCAATGCCGATAACCTGTTCATCAAGCATGACTTTAACTACGCCAACGAGTTGGGAAATACGCTCAATGCGACGGAAGCAAATAATTATTACCTAGCAGAACCCTTCGAGCGGTTTCTCAGTGAAAATAATGATCCCAGACTGGGTTCCATTGCGGTCCGGTTTATTGGTGCGGGAAGTGGACCGGACCAGAACAATGCGCTTGCCGGCAACCCTGCTCCGGGTGTCACCTTATCTCGAAATCCTGCGGATCAAATGGGGTTCCCCATGGGATTTGATAACCAAACCATCGGGTCTGTTGTGCAGTCTAGAGGATTAAGGAGCTTCTACGAGTTTTCCCAAGTGGATAGAACCCGCATGACAGCCAGAGATGCACCGATCTTTCATGTGACCTATTCCCAAACTTCGCTGTTGCTGGCAGAAGCTGCCGTGAGGGGATGGGTGGCTGGAAATCCCGCCGATTATTTCACGCAGGGCATTCGGGCCAATATGGAGCAGATGGCTAGCTATGGGCCTAGTACGGCGATTGCAGAGGCAAGCATCAACGCCTATATCGCTGCTCATCCACTTGATGCGGGTAACGCTATGCAACAGATCGGAGAACAATATTGGGTAGCTTCATTTCTTAACGGGTACGAAGGCTTTGCCAATTTCCGAAGGACAGGGTATCCCAATTTGGCACCCAATCCATATCCAGGTAAGGATATCAGCGGTGATTTTATCCGAAGATTATCCTATCCGGATGCAGAGTTTTCCGTCAATAATGCCAATATTCAAGCTGCGGTAGCCCGACAGGGTCCCGACAACTTGGATACCCGCGTTTGGTGGGATACGCCTTGAGTTGTCATTTGAAAGCTTATAATGGCAGGCTTTTCACGGTAATCTGGAGGGCCTGCCCCTGTTCTTGTTCAACCTTTTGTAACCCCTAAAGCGTATGATTTCAATCCGATTAACCCTACTTATTTTTTGTGTTTTTATCGTTCTACTGCCCATAAGTCAGGTTTTGGGCCAACAAATCAGCAAGGAGGAAATGCTCTTTCTTACCCAGGAGTGGGAGGGAGAGCGTTTTGAAGATGGAAGGCCAAAGGTGTCGGACAACCTCTTGCAGCGCATGAAGCTGGTAACCCATGAGGAGGCTTGGGCAGTAATGCGCAATGCTGGCTACAAATACCAATATGCAGAGGGCTGGCAGATGATTAATCCGGATTCGGTCTTGGTGGGCCGCGCGCTTACCGCCACCTTTATGCCAGGCAGGCCCGATATTCACGATGCCATAGACAGGCGCGGGAAGGCTGAGGGGAAGCGGGGGCAGAATACCTGGCCGGTGGATCTCTTGGTGCAGGGAGACGTCTATGTGGCCGATCAGTTTGGGCTGCATGTAGATGGTCCCACCATAGGGGATAACGTAGGCAATGCCATTTTCGCGAAATCGGGAAATGGTATCGTATACGATGGAGCAGTAAGAGATATTGATGGGCTCAAGGCTATGGGCGGTTTTACCTCATTTTTTACCAGCTACCACCCGTCCCATCACAATCAGCAAGGTAACCTCAACACGATGTTAATAGGCATCAATCGGCCGACCAAAATCCGACAGGTGACGGTCATGGCGGGTGACGTGGTGTTAGGTAGAGACGGAGGGGTTTCCTTTATTCCTCCCCATTTGGCAGAGCGGGTAGTCGTTACATCGGAGATCGTTCGTTTGAGGGACATGTTTGGCCATCAGCGGATCCGAGAAGGGGTCTATACGGCGGGCCAAATAGATACCCGTTGGGCGGAGGAGATAGAGCGGGATTTTTCAAGGTGGCTAAATGACCGTATCGACGAGTTACCGGTGCCTAGGGAGCAGATTCAGGAAATCCTAAAAAACCGCACTTGGTAACAATTACCCACTGAAAATCAATTTATCAAACCCAAAACAATATACTGATGGCGAAAAACGTAAACAGGAGATCTTTTCTGGGCAAATCAGCCCTCGCCGGCCTGACAGGGGCGGCATTTTTATCTAATTATGGAACAGGCTTGGCGGCAGCCGTGGAGCGAATGCCCACCCATTCCAATCCCTCGGAGTTGAAAATCACCGACGTGAAATGCGGCTACGTCCGTGGTGCTGTGTACGTAAAGGTGTATACCAATCAAGACGTATGGGGGTGTGGTGAAGCGGTGGATGCCATTCACGGAACCTATCACCTGGTGAAGCGTCTGGGTAACATGATCAAAGGACAAAATCCGTTAAATCCCAACCGTCTGGCAGAACAACTTCGAAAGGGAGCTTTTTTTGCGGGCGGCCAGTCGGGTGTTTTTGTGGCCGTCTTGACGGCTATTGAAACGGCCCTGTGGGATATCACGGGCAAAGTTTTTAATGTACCGGTCTATCAGTTGCTTGGTGGTAAGTTCAGAGATAAAATCCGGGTTTACTGCGATACAGCCCTCTATACCGCCACGAATCCGAAGCCATCAGACTATGCAGAGGCTGCAAGGGGAGCGGTGAACCGTGGGTACAACGCGGTGAAATTTGATGTAGACGATGGCCGTGACCCAAATAAATACGACCGATTCAACTGGACGGCGAGTCCCGCGGAGATCGATCGTATGTACAATGCCATCGCAGCCGTGCGCGAAGAGGTAGGGCCGCACATCGATGTTTGTGTGGATATGCACGGCAGGTACGATGCGGTGACCGGACTGAAGATGGCCAAGATGTACGAGGACCTTAATTTGATGTGGTTGGAAGAACCTATACCGGCCGATAACCCCGATGTGTACAAGCACATCACCCAGCAGACCACCACGCCCATTTGTACCGGCGAAAATATCTACCTCGCCTACGGGTTTACCAAATTGCTTAGCGATGGGGCAGTGGATATCATTATGCCCGATATCCAAAAAGCCGGAGGGCTGGGAGAAGGTCAGCGGATTGCCAATCTGGCAAACCTGTACTACGTGCCCTTTTCCCCGCACATGGTAGCCTCTTTTTTGGGAGCAATGGCTAGTTGCCATGTTTGTGCATCTGTGCCGAATTTCCAGATTATGGAGTGGCAGATTTACATGGACACGGATCAGATGTGGCAGGATATCGTGACCTATGACGGCCCAAGGACCGAAAACAGCTTTATTACGTTGTCGGAAAAACCAGGGATAGGCGTAGAGATCAACGAAGAAGGCATGCGGAAGTATGCGGTACCGGATGTGCCCTTTTTTGAATAGGATCTGCAATGCCCTTGAAATCACTTGGATGAACCATAAAAGCACAACGGGCTCGTGAAAGGGGAGAAAAACCATTCGTACAATCCTACGGCTATGTTTCGTAAAATCTTTATCTTTAACCCAAATTGATCAAAGATATAATCATAACAATCGAAGAAATGAATAGACTCTCATTCGTGTGTTTTCTTTTAGTGTTCATTTGGGGAGAGCCCCTGTTTGCACAGCAGATATCTCCAACTCCCGAACAAATCATCGCTTTGACCTCCAAGTGGACTGGCGAACGCTTTCCAGACGGCCGTCCAAAGGTTCCGGATGAACTGCTGGAGCGACTTAGTAATGTGTCCATGGAGGAGGCTTGGGGAATTCTCAGGAATCGGGGATATAACAATCAATTTGAAAACGATTGGATTATCCTGCGAGATGACCAGGTGATGACCGGTAGGGCGGTAACTGCCCAGTACATGCCCCTAAGGCCTGACGCCAATGATTTGGTGAAGGAAATCGGAAAGAAAGAAGGCAGAGCGCAAGCCGGAGGAACGAATTCCTGGCCGATAGATACCTTGGTAGATGGAGACATTTACGTGGCCGATGGCTTTGGAAAGATTGTGGACGGCACCTTGATCGGTGATAACCTGGGTACTTCCATCTATACCAAGTCGAAGCGTGGAGTGGTCTTCAACGGAGCGGTGCGGGACATGGCCGGGCTACTGGAGATTGAGGGTTTTAACGGTTGGGTAAAAGGTCATGATCCTTCGTATATACAGGAAATGATGCTTGCTACCATCAACTATCCGGTAAAGATAGGCCGGGCACATGTGCTTCCCGGCGATGCGGTATTGGCAAACAAATGGGGGGTGATCTTCGTTCCTGCCCATTTGTTGGCAGACTTGGTGATCAACGCGGAGTTCATCGTGTTACGCGATGAATTTGCGCTTGAGCGGCTTCGAGCTCAAAAATACACTCCAGGACAGATCGATAGCGCCTGGAGTGATGCGATTAAAGCCGACTTTCTAGATTGGCTGAGTAAAAAGCAGGATCTCCCCATGAGTAGGGCAGAACTGGATGAGTTTATGAAGGATAGAACCTGGTAGATTGCGTTTAACCATTGTATGAATAAGTGAGATTTCGGCCACGGAGGATGTGTGAGTTTACATATTTCCGTGGTCTTTTTTTTAAACCAATTAACACATAAACCTATGAAACAATATTTAAAAGACATCATTGACCGATGTACCAAAGAGGATCAGTTGGCGGCCCAAGTTCGGGAAGCGGAATTAACTCATCCAGAGACAACAAATGAGCGGAGGAGTTTCCTGAAGAAAACCATGCTCGGTGGGTTGAGCTTGGGTGCGTTGATGGGAGCATCCATAGAGGATACCATGGCCCATACCACTTCCAAAGTCAACCGATATTCCAATCCATCTGACCTGAAGATTACCGATATGCGCGTAGCTGTGCTGCGCAATGTGGGCAGGACACCCATTATTCGCATTGACACCAATCAAGGGATTTACGGTCTGGGCGAAGTTCGCGATGGGGCAGATGAGCGATATGCCTTGATGCTAAAAAGCAGGATTCTGGGCTTAAATCCCTGTAATGTAGAGATGCTTTGGAAGATCATCAATCCCTTCGGTGGCCATGGAAGGTTAGGCGGTGGCGTTTGTGCGGTGGAGATGGCGCTTTGGGATTTATGTGGAAAGGCCTACGGTGTGCCTGCGTGGCAGCTTTTGGGAGGCCGATATCGAGACAAAGTGCGGCTCTACGCCGATACGCCAGGGATGGATGACCCCGCTGAATTTGCCAAGGTGATGAAAGAGCGAACCGTAGACCAAGGGTTCACTTGGTTGAAAATGGATCTTGGGATACACGTGGTGGCTGACACGCCCGATGCATTGGTCAATTCAAAATTCTGGAACGGCGCCAAAGGCCAATACGATACCCGCGATTACATGAGCTACGGTAGCACGCTGCATCCGTTTACCCAAGTTCAGATCACCGATAAAGGACTTGAAGGGTTGGCCAAGTACGTGGAGTCTATTCGCAATGCCGTAGGATACGAGATTCCGCTCTGTGCGGACCATTTTGGGCATTTTGATGTGAACAACTCCATACGTTTCGCCCGGGCCATGGAGAAATACCGCCTTGCTTGGTTGGAGGATATGGTGCCTTGGTTTCATACCGATCAATGGAAAACCCTTTCTGATGCAATCGAAACACCCACCTGTACGGGAGAGGATATCTATATGCTGAAAAATGGGTTTAAGCCTTTGATAGATGCTGGTGCAGTGGATATTGTTCACCCCGATCTGGGAACCTCTGGTGGACTATTGGAAACGAAAAAGATTGGCGATTATGCAGAGGAGCATGGCATCGCCATGGCCATGCACATGGCCGGATCGCCGGTATGCTTTATGGCAAACGTACATTGCGCTGCGGCTACCCAAAATTTCTTGTCGCTAGAGCACCACTCCGTGGATACGCCCTGGTGGGAAGACCTGGTAACCATGACCGGTTCCCAGCCTATGGTTACCAAGGGCTTTGCAAATGTACCGCTTGATGCACCCGGATTAGGGATAGAACTCAACGACGAGGTGATGAAGGAACACCTGTTTCCTGGAGCTCCTGGTTATTTTGAGCCTACACCCGAATGGGACCAAAAGCGCTCATGGGATAGAACTTGGAGCTGATAACGGCCGAATCGTACCAAAAAGCCCGACAACCCCTGCCCCTGGGTTGTTGGGCTTTTGCTTTATAGGAAAGTTGTGTTTCAGGTCACACACAAAATATATAGCTCGCTTTTCTTTTGATTTGTTGTTTTTTTGATTAATATGGACAGGTTTATCTACCCTATCACCCTTTGCTGTCATGGATCCCTTGAAGCATACCCAGCTTACAACTCCTGCGGTCTCCAACGAGCTAAACCGCGTTTTTCCACTTTCTGATAGAGAGTTGTGGGATAGGTTTTGCGCTGGTGACGAGGGCTGTTTTGTCACGATTTACCAAACCCATATCAACCACCTGTTTCATTTTGGATGTCAGTTTTGTGAGGACAGGGAATTGGTAAAGGATTTGTTACAGGATTTTTTTATCTACCTAAGAAGTAACCGAAGGGGTTTTGGCAGTACCGATTCCATTAAGTTTTACCTGCTCAAGTCTTTTCGGCGCAAAATCATGGCTACGCTCAAACGCCTGCGTAAAGGCTCAGTTGACCGGCAACGGTTTATGATGGACCAGTTTACGGTGGAGCTATCGTGCGAAGCCAAGTTTATTCAGCAGCAGCTTGAAACCGATATGATTCAGGACCTCAACCGGGCTATTGCCTCACTGGATAGTCGGGAGCGTGAGGCGATTTATTATTTTTATTACCAAGGTTTGGGATACGAGCAGATTGCAGAAATTTTTGAATTCTCCTACGTATCGTCTGCACGTAGGTTGATTTACAAATCCTTAGCAAAACTCAGAAAGTTAATGGTCTTGCCGGTGCTCGGATTTTTTGTAGTGGCCAAACCCTTCGAATAACTATTCCTGTTAATTGTAACCAAATCTCCTTTCCAAAATTCATCCGTTGGCAAGCAAGAACGCTTGTTTTATAACAAAATAAAACCTCTCCCTCAATTTTGGGAAGAGGTTTTTTTAATAATTGAATAAACCTGTTGTATTAGCAAATATAATACTATTATTTATTATTAAATCGGTTAATTGTGCTGTATATGAGTCTTAATTGATAATAATATTCAGTTATTAATAAATCAATTAATATTGTATATTAATATCCTTCATTCGAATAATGGTATATTTAATACTGTAATTTTGGGTGTTTAATGTAAATAAAACATTAAAATATGTAATTAAATAATTTAAATTGAATAAATGAAATAAACCTACGAAAAAAAACTGCATTAAAGCATTTCTCAATTTCTTAACCTTAAACCCTAATTAACATGAAAGTAACGTTACAGCACCTTACACATAAGGGTGTAAGGACCATCTGTGTAGGAACAGTGGTCCTGAGTTCGTTTGGGTTGGCTAGTTTTCCGGCGTTTAGCTATGGCGCCATGGACTTGCCCGCACCAAACGGTACGCCGCCAGCAGTATTTGTAAATGCCGATCCATTGCCGGCTGATTTCCGTAAGGATGTCACCGGAACCGTTTTGGATCCCAACGGAGACCCCATGCCAGGGGTAAGTGTGTTGGTGCAGGGTACCACGACAGGTACTGTCACCGATTTGGATGGGAAATTTTCCATCAACGTGCCCGATGGGGGAACCTTGGTGTTTTCCTTTATCGGATATGAAAACCAACTGGTGGTCGTTGGAGACCGCACGGTCGTAAACGTGACCATGAGAGAGGATGCCACTGCTTTGGATGAGGTGGTGGTAATCGGCTATGGTACCGTCAAAAAATCAGATTTGACAGGGTCTGTGGGTTCAGTAAGAGGAGACAAGCTCATAGATCGTTCCCAGCCCAATGCCGTGAAATCACTTCAGGGTCGGATAGCCGGTGTGGAAGTGCTCAACAATCAGAATTCTCCCGGTGCCTCTGCACGTATCCGTATCCGGGGTGTCAATTCCATCAACTCGGGTGTCAATCCCCTGTTTGTAATCGATGGGATCATCGGTGCAGACCTGAATATGATCAACCCCTCGGATATTGAATCTGTAGAGGTATTGAAGGATGCCTCCTCCGCGGCGATATATGGAGCTCGGGGTGCCAACGGCGTAATCCTAGTTACCACCAAACGGGGAGAGAAAAACCAAAATCAAGTATTGTATGACAACTTCGTGTCTGTCTCTAACCGGGCGACCACCGTACCCAGGTTGAATGCGCAGGAGTTTATGGATGTGTACAACCGTGCGTACGACAACGCGCAAAAGTACGATCCCTCCGGCTATGCGCAAGGCAGGTATGTGCGTGCGAATCCATTGGATTATCCCGATCTTTTTGATTCCAGTGGACGGCCGTTGTACGATACCGACTGGGAAGACGAGGTATATGGAACAGCTTGGGCGCAAAACCACAACCTGGCCTTCCGTGGCGGAAACAACCTGACCTCCTACAACGTGTCGTTGGGATATACCAACGAAGATGGCATCATGATGAATTCTGGGTTTGAGCGTTTTACCGGCAAAATTGCCTTGGATTCAGAGGTTAAATCCTGGCTTACCGTAGGTGGTAGCATCCTAGGTACAAAAAGCACGCGACGGGTAGTGGACGATGCAAACGGTGCATTGAATGTGGCCAGAATGGTGGCAGAAGCCTTGCCTTTTCTACCCGTACGGTATCCAGACGGTCGATGGGGTGCGAATGCCGACTGGCCGGGAACAGAAGGTGCCGAAAACCCCGTGCGGATTGCGCAAAACCGCTATACCGACGTAAACCTGAATCAGATGTATGCGGACTTCTACATGAATTTCAAGATCACCAAAGATTTGGAATTTAAGTCTACGTTCAGCACTATCTTTGATAGCCAGAAAAACAACTTCTATTCTTCCCGAACGCTTCGGCTTTTGTCAGCTGACCAGCGGGGTATCGCTACCGTCTCTACCAACCAACGGCTGTATTGGCAAAATGAAAATTTTGTCAATTGGAATAAATCCATCGGAACAAGGCACCGGATCAACGGGATGTTCGGTTTTAGCTGGCTAAAAGACAGCTTTGAAAACCTAAGCGTACGAAGTGAAGGCTTTATCGATGATTTCTTTGAGTGGCGGAATATCCGTGCTGGCAACATCATTCCGATAGCCGGTATCAATGGAAACGTTGGTGCGTATGCGTTGAACTCATACTTTACCCGTTGGAATTACAGCTTGGACAACAAATACCTGTTCACCGTGACCGGTAGATACGACGGGTCTTCCCGATTCGGGGGTAACAACAAGTTTGCCTTTTTCCCTTCGGTGGGAGTGGCCTGGAGAGCCTCTGAGGAAGGCTTCATGCAGGGAGTCGATGCGATCAATAACCTAAAAATCCGTGCGAGTGCGGGTTCCACCGGAAACCAAGAAATAGGCAACTTTAATTCCTTGCAGTTTTTAGGAACCTTTAACGTGCTGAAGGCTGCAGGCAATGAAATTGGTGTGTCGCAGACCTCATTTGGAAACCCCGATTTGAAATGGGAATCCACCGATCAGGTTGATTTTGGGTTTGAGCTAGGTTTGTTTAATAGCCGGGTGATGGTAGAAGGTGACTTGTACTACAAGCGTACCAAAAACCTGCTCCTAAACGCACCGCTGCCTTGGTCTACCGGATTTGGTTCCGTGCTACAGAATATTGGTTCTGTAGAAAACAAAGGGATCGAACTGACCATCAATACCGTCAATATGGAAAGGGGAGATTTTTCCTGGAACACCGATCTGAACTGGTCTACAAACCGAAACAAAATACTACAGCTAGGTGCGAACGATGCAGATATATTCCCGGGACCCTGGTTCCTTGGACAAACCAATATACTTCGAGTAGGCGAGCCGATTGGATCCATATGGGGAAGGGTGCGATTGGGTACCTGGAATCTAGATGAGGCAGACCAAGCGGCGCAATACGGTTTGCTGCCAGGAGATATTCGATGGGAGGATTTGGACAATAACGGAGTAATCAATGCAGATGACTCCAAAATCATTGGCAGGATGTATCCCAAATGGGTAGGTAATATTACCAACACCTTTACCTACCGTAATTTTGACCTGTCTTTTGAGTTTAGGGTAGTATATGGCCAAGATGTAATCAACGCCACCAAACACTCTGTGGAGGATCGGCAGACACTGGCAAACAGCTATGCCACTGTATTGGACGCTTGGACCCCTGAAAACCAAAACTCCATGATTGCCGAGGTGCGGGCTTGGGGTACACCCTACCTGACCAATATGGATACCCACTGGGTGGAGGACGGATCCTTCGTTAGACTTCAAAACCTCATGTTTGGATACAACATACCTGCGCCTATTCTGAGCAAGTACAATATTTCCAGAGCCAGGGTATTTCTAAGCGGTCAAAACTTACTGCTATTCACCAAATATACAGGATACGATCCCGAGGTAAACACCTTTGAAGGTGCCGGACAATTGCCGCAAGGCCTTGACTTCTTCCCCTTTGCCAGGCCCAGAACGTTCAGTGCGGGATTAAACATTGCCTTTTAACCCTTAACCATGCATTATCATGAATAGACCAATAAAATATATCCTAGCGATCGTAGCTTCTCTTGGACTCCTGTCCTGCGAGGGCTTCTTAGAAGAAGATCCGGCTACCCTGACCACTCAGGCTGAGCTATCCAGTCCGGAGGCCGCCCGTGCCTTGGTAACCAGTATATATGCAAATGTGAACGTAGTCGTGACCGGGTCCGGCGGATGGGGTGGAAATACCCTCTCGCTTTTGGAGTTCATGACCGGAAAGGCGGATGGCGTGGCACAAACCGAAGGTTTCCGGTTTAATCAATTGACTTATGACTCCCAGTCCTTTTATATAGACACCTATTGGAGTCAGTTGTATCAGGGAATTCTCCGTTGCAACGTGGCCATCGAACAATTGCCGCGATACACTGCCTTGTCGCAAACCCAGTTGAATGACTACCTAGCCGAGGCAAGGACTATGCGGGCGTTTTATTACTTCTACTTGGTCAGAATGTACGGAGATGTGCCAAAAATCAGTGAACCGGTAAAAGCACTCGCAGATGTAAATACCCCCCGTTCGCCTGTGAAGGAAATCTACGACGATATTATCCTTCCGGATTTGTTGTTTGCGGAGACTTCCGGATTGGCTTGGAGAAGACCCAACGGCGAAGTGTCCAAAGGATTTATCAAGTCGCTTTTGGCAGACGTTTACCTGACCTATGCCGGACACCCTGTAAATGCCGGACAGTCTGCGTATGTAGAATCTGCCCGAAGGTCCAAGGAAGTAGTGGATCTGAAAGGCTCTACCTTTGATCTATTTGACGAGTACACCGACATGATTTTGCCGGCCAATAAAAACAGCCGGGAATTTATTTTCCAGGTGCAGTTTGACAAGATCAACCGAAACAACCCGCTTACCCCAGTGTGTTTGCCTACTTTTGCGGGGATCTCTGTGTACTCCAATGAGTTTGGTGGATTGGTTCCTCGTTTTGAGTTTATAGACAGCTACGACGCGGGAGATAAGCGTGCCGAAGAAAAGCAGTTTTTCATTTCGGAATACAACGGTCAACAGCTTGGAGGACGCTACATTTACAAGTGGTTTGACAAGGTAGCCATTGATCAGGATGCCCGATCCGAGCTGAACTTCACCATATACCGCCTTGCAGACGTGATGCTGATGTATGCGGAGGCGTCCAATCGGGCAGAGGGAGGACCCAACGCCTTGGCATTGCAATGTGTCAATGATATCCGGGACCGGGCCGATTTGATTCCTATTTCGGGGATGAGCGCGGATGCGTTCGAGCAGGAAGTGTGGAATCAGCGTTATTTCGAACTATGCTACGAGGGGAAACTTTGGTTTGACATGCTGCGCACGAGGAAGGTGCGCAATGACCTTACGAAGGCATACGACGACTTTGTAGGTCACCGAAATGTGTTCAATGCAACCTTTGCGGAGCGACAGTTGCGGTTTCCGATTCCGCTTCGGGAAATAGACGTAAATGCTGCACTCACCCAAAATCCAGGTTTTTAGCAGATTAAGCGCCTATTTTTGTATACTATCTTAAATAAGCCGTCCATATTCCGTATGGACGGCTTTTCTTTTTTGTAACCGGTAAATAAAAATAAAATGAAACTATTTTGTATTTGTGTATTTTGTCCTATATTTCCCGAGTAAATAGAATTAGCAATACTCCCATACCAATAAAATATTATTTTTTAGAATCGAGAAAGCGTAACTAAGAGATTCTTTATTAAGCTGGATAGAGATTTGATTATTTGTTGTTGGGTGTAAGGCTAGTGAATGTGAACCATATACCCAATTTGCCTATGATGTAAGCTGACCAATCTCGTATCTGAAGCGCCTAGCGTTTCTATATTTACTCTCAATTCCTCAAATAACTTAACAACAAACAAACTTTATGAAAACAAGTTTACGAAACCGCTTCCTGCCGGGGTTAGTCTCGGCGGGTATGATGGTGGGCTGCGTACTGCTGGCAACAGACGTATTTGCCCAACAAAGGGTTTCTCTAGATGCGAATCTGGAGAGCATTAACATGAATCGATCCGTCGTTGCGTCCAACAGAAAGACCAACGAGGTACTAAAGGTGAAGGCCTTTGACGTAACGATTACCGGTACGGTAAGGGACCAAAACGGTGAACCTATTCCAGGAGCGACCGTTTCCGTACCGGGAACCAATCTAGGAACCGCCACCGATATGGACGGAAAGTACTCGATCACCGTTCCCGAGGGGGTTAATTTGGTCTTTTCTTTTATCGGATTCGAAAGTCAGACGATTTCGCTCGGGAACCAGCGAATTATCGACGTTACCTTGGTAGAGAGCACCTCTTCCCTGCAGGAAGTGGTTGTAGTCGGTTACGGTACACAGCAAAAAGTGAACCTGACGGGAGCGGTAGGTGTAGCTACCTCAGAGCGTCTACAGAACCGACCAATAGCGAACGTGGCAGAAGGCCTTCAAGGTGTGATTCCAAACCTAAACATTGCTCCACGAAACGGTGACCCAGCGCAAAGTCCCGCATTTAACGTACGGGGATTCCAGTCGATCAATGGTGGTTCGCCATTGATCTTGGTGGATAACGTGCCCATGGACCTCAACCGAATCAATCCCAATGATATTGAGAGTGTTTCGGTATTGAAAGATGCAGCTGCTGCAGCCGTGTATGGTGCGCGTGCGGCATTTGGAGTGGTTTTAGTTACAACTAAAAGCGGAAAAGCCGGTAAGGTTTCTGTGAGCTTAAACAGTCAGTTTTCCTTGGCTAAGCCAATTTTCAACATGGACCCCATCACTGATCCACATGATTTTGTAAATGCCAGGAACCTCGCAAACATCCGGACAAACGGCGTTCCTACCTTTGATCAGGACATGGTAGAGGGTACCCTGCGTTGGAGAAATAATCCCATCCCGGAAAACGAGTGGGGCATCGTAAATGGTAACCTTCGGTTTTATGGATTCAATAACTACCAGAATGATATCATGATCGACTATGCACCCACGCAGCAGCACGATTTGTCCATTTCTGGTGGTTCTGAAAACTCCAATTACTTTGTATCCTTTGGCCATTTGAACAAGGACGGATATCTAGCGGTAAATAACGAGAACTTCAAGCGTTACAATGTCTTGATGAAAGGTGAGTTCAAGGTTTCGAAATGGTTGACCTTGGAAGAAAAACTAGTAATTAACACGCAACGCAGCGACAAACCTTACTTTTATAACTGGGATGTGAATATCAACTCGCTTGCGCGGGTAAACCCCATTCAGCCCATTCAATTCCCTGATTTGCCCTATTACTTAAATCCAGGTGACCGGGAAATATACGAACCATTTATCGGCAAATATTTTCAGGGGACCAATTTCTGGCCTTACCTGAAAGACGGTGGACGGTCCACATGGACCAATAACGATATCTGGATGACTCAGGGGGCCATTTTGACACCGGTAAAAGGGTTGAAAATCCAAGGTAATTTCTCTTATAACTTTGTTACTAGAGCAGAACAGGACGTGGCAAGTAAGGTAGAGGTAGTCACTCCAAACATTACCAATCCTGCCAACATAATAAATAATGGTTTCAGTGGGAACGATTTTATCAATGAACGTAGCGAGTTTAATCAATACTATGTGATAAATGCCTTTGCGGATTATCAGTTCTCACTACCAGCAAAGCACAACCTGAGTACAATGGTTGGATTCAATCAAGAGTGGGGTCAAAATAAGTTCGTAAGGGCCCAGAACAATACGTTGATTACTCCAATGATTCAAAACTTGAATGCAACAATCGGATTGCAACAGACCTTTAGTGGTATGAATCATAATGCGTTGCGTGGAGCATTTTACCGATTGAATTATATTTTTGATGACCGTTTCCTTCTTGAGACGAATGCCCGATACGACGGAACCTCCCGTTTCCCAAAAGATAGTCGTTTTGGTTTCTTCCCATCAGTATCTGCTGGTTGGAGGATATCAAACGAAAGTTTTATGGCGGGAGCAAGTTCTTGGCTGGATGAATTGAAGGTAAGGGCTTCCTACGGAGAGTTGGGCAATCAATTGCTGGGAAATAACTTCTATCCCTACATACCTACAATGGGTATTGGTCAATCCGCCTTTATGATGAACGGCGCAAACCGTACGCCGTTTGTGTCTCCTGCCGGCTTGGTAAGTCCGACCCTTACCTGGGAGACAGTGGTTTCCAGAAACGTAGGCTTGGACTTTACACTACTTGGTGGAAAAATAGATGCATCGGTAGACGTATTCCAGCGGGATACGAAGGATATGTTGATGCGTTCTACCTACCCATCTATCCTAGGTACACAAGCGCCTCAGGCAAACGCAGCAGACTCCAGAACCACCGGTTGGGAATTGGCTTTGACTTGGAAAGACCGATTGAAGAGTGATTTGAGCTACGATGTGACCTTGGCATTGTCCGATTGGACGGCCACGATTACTAAGTTTGACAACCCTAATGGGGCAATTCCTAGTGGGATTATTGCTGAGGGCGGAAACGCTCAATACTATGTAGGTCAGAAAATAGGTGAGATCTGGGGTTACGAAACGGTTGGAATCTTCCAAACTGCGGATGAGGTTGCAGCAGCCGCTGACCAGAGTTTTCTGGGAGCCAACTGGAGACCAGGCGATATTCAGTATGCGGATCTGGATGGTGATGGCCGTATTACCCCCGGTAATAACACCCTGGCAAACCCCGGTGATAGAAGGATCATTGGCAACACCACACCAAGGTTAAGTTTTGGTATCAACAACAACCTCGCTTGGAAAAACTTCACCTTGAATGCCTTCTTCCAAGGTATTTGGCGCAGGGATTTCTGGCCTTCTGATGGTAACTGGACTTGGTTCTTCCCATTCAATGCTGGACACGTAGAGAAGTACTTTATTACCGATTCTTGGTCAGAGGATAACCGGGATGCCTATTTTGCCCATCCCCATATTTCTACCAACGACAAGAAGAATATCCGGCCTCAAAGTCGCTTTATTCAGAATGCAGGCTATATCCGCTTAAAGAACCTGTCAGTTGGGTACGATATTCCTTACAACATCATTAACTCCATCGGCATGCAAAATGCAAACGTGTATTTTGCAGGGATGAACCTGTGGGAGTATTCTCCGATACGCAAACCGCTTGACCCTGAGACAATTTATGCGGGAGCCATCGAGTACCCAATGCAGCGAATTTACACACTGGGTGTTAGGATAACTTTCTAATCCGTTAACGAACTAATAAATGAAAAAGCACATATATAAACTCAGGTTTCTGCTAGTATCCTTGCTGATGCTGGGTGCCTGTAACGACGATTTTCTGGAGAGGTACCCATTAGACCAGATCAGTAACGAGACTTTCTGGAATACGGCAAACGATTTGGCGACTTACAATAACGTCTTCTACCACATGTCCATGGATGACATAAATATCCCCATTATGTTAGGCCATCATCAAGGGTTTGACAGTCAGGTAGCATCTTATTTGATGGTGGATGGATTTGCGGACAATTTGGCACCAAACCATGAAAGACACATGCCCTTTATGCAGGTCCGTGCCGGAAGACAGACGGTGGTTACCAATTCCACCGGTATTGCCAATCAATGGTATGGATTTAGGGGCTGGAATTTTGTGCGAGCAGTAAATATTGGGTTGGCCAACTACGGCAGGGCAAATATCCCCGACAATATCAGAAACCGTTACATCGGCGAAGCACGACTGTTTAGGGGATGGTTTTACCATCACATTGTGAAAATGTTTGGTGATGCTCCTTATGTGGACCGTGAGTTGAATATAGATTCCGATGAACTATTTGCAGCAAGAACTCCACGAGTAGAAGTCATGGACAAGGTGTTGGAGGATTTGAATTTCGCCACCGCCAACCTTCCCAATAACTGGGGTGATGGCAACAACCCGGGTCGACTGAATCGCTGGGCAGCGCTGGCCATTAAGTCAAGAATTTGCCTGTTTGAAGGTACGTGGAGGAAATACCATGGTTTGCCAAACGCAAATACATGGCTTACGGAAGCAGCGAATGCCGCCAAGGAATTGATGGATAACGGTCCACATAGCCTATATTCTACCGGAAACCCTGAGATGGATTACAATGCCTTCCACAGAACCTTGTCCGATTTGACCGGAAATCCAGAGGTTATACAGTGGAGACGTTACCGGTTGGGTATTCGCACCAATCACGTTCAGGATTACTATTCTTATTCCGGTGGTGCCACCCGTGATTTGGTGGAAGATTACCTGTGTACCGACGGTTTACCAATCACTTTGTCAAACCTTTACCAAGGAGACGAAACAGTGGAAAGTGTATTCGTAAACAGGGATCCCAGATTACGACAGACTGTATTGCATCCGTCAGATGCCGGTTTTTACAAGTACCATAATGCAGATGGACTACCTTATCCCCGTCTTGCTGGTCAGCCAGGAGGTAGAACTTCTTCCACTGGTTACCATGTGATCAAGCATTATAATGCAGACGATATGATTGGAAAGGCCTTTGATACCGGTGAGTTTCCAGCGTTGATTCTTCGATTTGGAGAGGTATTGCTTAACTATGCGGAGGCGAAGGCTGAGCTTGGTGAGATCACACAAGGCGATTTGGATGCAAGTATCAATAGATTGAGAGATCGGGTGGGTATGCCTCACCTCACGCTAAATCCTCCCATGGATCCCCGATATGCGAACGATGGAGTATCTTCTCTCATCGTGGAAATTCGCAGAGAGCGAAGGATCGAATTGATGGGTGAGGGATTCAGATACGACGATATCCGCCGATGGAAGCAAGGCAGGAAATTATTGAAGAAAGATATGGGTATTCAATGGAACGCGGCTGCACAGGCCAGATTCCCCGGAGCGCTTATTCAGACTAGTGTAGATCCCGATAATGGTAAGACTTATATCGACGTGTATAAAAATACCGATTGGGCTGTTCCAGTTTTTAACGAAGCGAAAAACTACCTATGGCCTATTCCGCTAAACGATTTGGCTCAAAATCCAAACTTGGGACAAAACCCTGGCTGGGATTAAGCTAAGGAACGTGTAACATGTATGCAAACCTGCTGATAAAGGGATCGAATAGCTAGGCTGTTCCTTCGCTGACATCAGCAGGTTTTTTTATGAGCGGTGGGCGAATTTCACCGAATCTTCTCATATTTCAGAGTAGATAGCCAACCCAATAAATCCATTAACCCATTATTGACCTAACTATGATGCAAATTGCTCGTTCAATAGGAATTGTATGGATGATCCTGTGTTCCTTTTGTTTGGGATCACCGCTGAGTGCACAGGGAATGCACCCCACGGCACAGATTTCCTATGTGAAAGCGCAGATCAATGGGGCCCGTGAGCCATATTTTTCAGCTTATCAACAGCTTATAACCTATGCAGATTCTGCGTTGAGCCAAAAACACCACGCCTTGGCAGATTTTTCCGTTCCGGGGTTTTACGTAAACCCGGATGGCCACCGCAACAACTCCAAAAGTCTTCAAACGGATTCTTTTAACGCCTATGCCTTGGCCCTTGCTTATGCGCTGAGTGGCAAGCGGAAGTATGCCAAGAAAGCACGCTATTTCTTACAGGCGTGGTCCAGTACGAATACCGCTTATAGCCAAGCCGATGGACCGCTTGTAATGGCCTATTCCGGACCTGGATTGGTTATTGCTGCTCAGCTCCTTAATGATACCGGACAGCTTTCCGGCAAGGAACGGCAACAAATGGAAGGCTGGGTAGGCGAGGTGTACCGCGTGGCCTGCAACGAGATCAGGAACCGAAAAAACAATTGGGCAGATTGGGGCCGGTATGGATCTGTGCTAAGTGCTGCATTCTTAGAGGATTCCGATGAAATGGCGGAAAACATCCGGCTGATTCAAAGCGACCTGCACCACAAGATTGCACCTGATGGACACATGCCCGAGGAGGTACGCCGACAGGACCGGGGCTTGTGGTATACGTATTTTTCATTGGCTCCCATCACGGCGGCCTGTTGGGTCATTCAGCAGACGGATGGCACGGATTTACTCCGAGGACAAGCCACCGGCGCCACGCTTCAGTCGGGCATCGACTACCTCTTACGTTTCGTGAAAAATCCGGAATCTTGGCCCTGGCACGAAAACCAACGCCCAGGTTCGCCAAGCTCTTGGCCGGGAAACCTACTAGAAGCCATGGAGGATATCTATCAGCAGCCAAGTTACGGTGCCTATGCGGTCGAAGCTAGGCCAATTGTCTATCCAGTCCATCATTTTGCATGGACCTTTCCTACGTTAATGAAACCCAAACAACAGTATTGACTCCATTTCAATTGGTATACACACATAACCCCATTCCTACAATCAACCCAAACCATGAAGACTTTCCCAAATCTCAAACAATTAGCCGTCTCTCTTCTGCTTGCGGCATCTTGTGCATTGGTTACCTTGCCCCTCCATGCCATACATACCGGTCGGAATCTATCCAAATCGGAGCTTGGACTGCCAGCCAATGACCCTCAAAAACTGGAAAATCCCATAACGGTAACCTACCTAAAGAGCAAGCTTCGAAAAAGCGGCCCCAAGCTGGTATTGACGCCCGCATTGGAGCGGGAGGTAAAACGAAAAATCAAAAGTGACCCCTTGGTAGCCAACTATTACGAAGGGGTAAAGCTCAATGCCGAGCAGATCCTAAGCGAGCCGGTATTGGAGCGGGTGATGATTGGTAGGAGGTTGCTCAGCACTTCCCGGGAGATGTTGTATCGAGTCAATATGCTGGGAATGACCTATCGACTGGAGAAGGACAAGCGATTTTTGACGAAACTCAATGAAGAACTTGTGGCGGTTTGCCGGTTTTCGGATTGGAATCCCTCACATTATTTGGATGTGGCCGAGATGGCCACGGCGGTTGCACTTGCCATTGACTGGGTAGGGTCTGATCTGCCAAAGTCTACAGTGGACATGGCAAAAACCGCCCTGATCGAAAAAGGAATCAATCCCAGTTGGGAGGGACGCCATGGCTGGATTAATGGAACCAACAACTGGAACCAAGTATGCAATGGGGGTATGATTGCCGCTTCGATCATGATCGCAGATCGGGACCCCGAGCTTGCGGCAAAGACCATTAGCAGGGCATTGGATGGCATTCCTCATTCCATGGAAGAGTATGGGCCCGATGGGGTGTATCCCGAAGGTTCCACGTATTGGGGATATGGCACCGCGTTTTCCGTATTGACCTCAGCGATGTTGGAGTCGGCCTTTGGCACGGATTTCGGCATTGCCGATTATCCCGCTTTTAAGGAATCTGCCGCTTTCCGGTATCTCAGCATAGCGCCTTCCGGATGGTACTATAACTTTGCCGATTGCGGTGACAAGCATGGTACGGCGGGAGATATCGTGCTGGCCTGGTTTGGAACCAAAACCGGAAACCCGCTATACATTGAAAAAGAGAATTTCTCCCAATCGCCTGCCAGCATGGGCAAGCTTAACCGGATAGGGGGAGCCGGATTGGTATGGCTGGCACAGTTTGAACCCAAGCAGGAGGCAGCCCTTCCCCTGGCTTGGAAAGGTGATGGCTCCAATCCCATAGTTATTTACCGTGGTCAGCAGCAGGGTCCCAATGCGTATTACTTCGGTGGCAAGGGTGGCCGGGCGACCATCAGCCACGGGAACATGGATGCAGGATCCTTTATCTGGGAATTAAACGGCGTACGCTGGGTGATTGATCCCGGAAATCAACCCTATAACGAGTTGGAGATAACAGGCTTTAACCTGTGGGGCAATTGCCAAGAATGCGAGCGTTGGACGTTGCTTACCAAAAACAACTACGGTCACAGCACACTGACGGTTAACGACGCGCTGCATATAAACAATGGCTTTGCCCCCCTGGTAGCATTTGATGACAGAGCCAAGCCCCAATCTACCTTTGATCTGACGCCCGTGTTTGGCGATAACATCAAAAAGGCCCATAGGAAGTTTATCAAGCCAGATGATCGTTCCATAGTAGTGGAAGACCATTTGGAAATTAATGAAAACACCCAATCCATTACATGGCAGCTAATGACCCAGGCTGATGTGGAAATCGTGCCAGGCGGGGCTATTTTGCGGCAGGATGGAAAATCGGTCAAGCTGGAGAATATCTCCCATCCCCAGTTAATGGTATCTGTAGTTTCTCTAGATCCCGCACCACTGGAATTGGACCGTCAGATGGAGGGACTCAAGCGTTTGGAGATCCGGATACCTGCTTGGACCATCCAAGGTGACAGCGATGTCATTCGGGTACAATTATCCGGCAATTGATTATTCATCGGCCATGATTTTCATCGGCAGGTTTTACCGAGCAAAGGAAGCTTTTCGTAAGAAGCTTCTTTTGCTGACGTTTACGGTAATAGGGAGTACGTTTGGCTATTCCCAATCGAATTTAGAGCTGTTGAGGAATAGGGTTTTGGAAGACAAGCTCTCCGGTTCCGTATCTGAGATGGAGGTGCGCACCATGTTGAATACCCAAAGCCCTGAAGGGTATTGGCCGGCTATCGACTACAATGACGTCTCCCGAATAGGCTTTGAACACAGGGTGCATGTGGTCAACATCGAAGTGATGAGTCGTGCCTATCGCTTGGAGAAGTCTCCATTGAAGGGATTGCCTGCCTTAAAAGCCGGCATTGATGCAGCTATCGATTACTGGTTAGCGCACGATTTTATAGCCGATAACTGGCACACCAATGAGATCGCCAATCCGACGTCTTGGATAGCTATCTTATACCTGATGGATGGGGAATTGTCAAATGAACGTGTATCCGGGATTTCTGCATTGGCATCCCGGGCAAACCTTCGGGCCTGGGGTGCGAGGCCGGGGGGGGATCTGATTAAAATTGCGGGTTTGTCCGCAGAGTTGGCATTATTCCATCGGGATTCGTCCGGTGTAAGGACCGCTGTCGATGCGATGGTGGCAGAAGTATCGATTACCTCCGGTATGGGGATTAAGCCCGATTTGGGCTTTCACCATCGGTCTGATAGGGTCACTTCCATTTTAGCGTACGGTACCGGCTATGCGGCGACCTTTGCCGATTGGGGTGTTCGCCTTTCAGGTACGGATTTTATGTTTCCGGAGGCATCTACCCGCCTCCTGGTAGACTATTACTTAGATGGTATCTGCAAGTCCATGGTCCATGCTTCGTTCAAGGACCCGGGTGTGATCAATAGGGGCATGTCAAGAGAAGGAACGTTGGCACCTATTGGTCCGGAGTTGCCGGCCAAATTGCTTTCTTTTACCGATTACCGTAAGGAGGAGCTACAAAATGTGGTGGCGATCCGCACAGGTGTGCAGGTACCAAACCTTTCCCACAACCGATTTTTTTGGCATTCAGAGTATTTTAGTCATCAGCGGCCAGGTTTTTTTGCTTCTGTTCGCATGCATTCAGAAAGAAACCATACGATGGAAGCGCCTCATAACCAAGAGTCGCTTAAGATGCACCATTATGCCGATGGTTCTAACTTTATTTCCCGAACAGGGGACGAGTATTTTGATATTTTCCCGGTATGGGACTGGCAGAAGATCCCTGGCACCACGGTAGTTCAAAAGCCGGAATTACCCCATTGGAATCAGATCGCCAAGCCGGGGAAGTCCACCTTTGTGGGGGCTGTAACGGATGGACTATACGGTGCGTCAGTATTTGACTTTCAAAGCACCCATGATCCCCTTCGGGCAAAGAAAGCCTGGTTTTTCTTTGACGACAGCTACATTTGCTTGGGTAGTGCCATTTTTTCGGATGCAGACTATCCTGTAGCTACAACGATCAATCAAACACTTAGCCGTTCGATGGTTCAGGTCGGGTCTGCCTCAGGCATGCAGCAGCTTGCAGCAGGAATTCGGGAGTTTGAAGCGATATCCTGGGTAGTTCAGGATAGTGTTGGGTACCTTTTCTATGAACCTACGACAGCCTACGTATTGAACGATACTCGGACAGGTTATTGGCAGAGCATTGCAAATAGCCAACGTATTCAGCGAAAGCCAGCGGTGTCCAAAGATATTTTTGCGCTATGGATAGATCACGGTATGAAGCCACAGGGGGCTGGATACGCTTACTCCGTACACCCCCATGTAGCGGCGGCCGATATGGAACGGATTGGAACGGATTCACAAGTTGAGGTGCTGGCCAACACCTCGCAGGTACAAGCGGTGTGGCATAAGGGCTTGGAAATGGCCCAAGTGGTCTTTTACGAGCCGGGGAGGATTGAACTACCCAGCGGTGTATGGATTTCGTTATCCATGCCTGGAGTGGTCCTGACAAAGATGGACGGAAAGGTGATTTCTGAAGTATCCGTAGCAGACCCGTCCAGGTCGGAGAAGGCCTGTACATTGGAGTTTGGGGGATCGTTTGTGGGATACGGGCCATTTTGGAAGGCCTCTGCTGCCGGGACTTCCTCCACCTTGCAGGTGCTGCTTCCAGCTGGAGACCAAGCTGGCAAAAGTGTAACTGTTAAAAATCATACAGCATCCGGTACAGTTCCCTCATTCGATGAGGTAATGGTTAGTGGATCCGAGAAGCAACCCGTACAGGTAAGAGGTGAGCGGTATATAGGCGAGCATTTTGGGGGTGGCGTAGTTGTCTGGCTAGACGAAACAGGATCGCATGGGCTGGTCGCCCCCCTAAAAGATCAAAAAATATACAGCCCTTGGCGGAATGGCAGGGCCTTGCAGCCTCAATTATACGGAGACCATGGAGATCGTTTAGTCAATGCGGTTGGGGATGGTATATATGCGGGAAGAGACAATTCACTGCTAATCATTGCGCAACAAACGGCAGATAATCTTTCCGGAGACTTTGCCGCTAAGGTGTGTGCAGCGTGTCAGGAAGGTGGTTATGGAGATTGGTATCTGCCCTCCAAGGCAGAACTCGACATTCTCTTCCGTTCCATGGACTTTCTGGACGGATTTGAAGGCGAAATATATTGGAGTTCCTCGGAATACAATATTGGGTTTGTCTGGGGCCAGAATTTCCGAGGGTATGGGGGTAGCTACCCACTGAATAAGGGCAGCAACTATGCGGTTCGTTGTATTCGAAAATTCTAACAGAATGAACGTTTGTTTGACAACTATGAAGCAAAAAGTAAGCAATTTATTCATCGGATTGATCCTCATTGCATGGGTATGTTTGGTTCCAATGGCCGTATATGCCAATGATTTTGACCGAATAAAAGGACGAATTGTCGCGGGTTTGCTGGAAGGGGACATCGATGCGGCTACCGTAACAGAGCTACTGGACAGTCAGCGAGCGGATGGCACCTGGCCGGGTATCAACTACGAAGACGTATCCCGTACCGGTTTTGAACACCGGCTACACAGTGCAAATTTGGTCCTGTTAAGTAAAGCCTACACGCATCGGGGGTCCAAATTCAGAAGGAACAAGCGGGTGTTGCAGGCGATTGAGCGGGGTTTGTCCCATTGGGTGGAGCATGATTATTTCTGCGATAATTGGTGGCACAACCAGATAGGCACTCCCATGAACATGGTGCATGTCATGTTGCTGGTGGGGTCCTCCTTACCAGCTGACTTGGTGGAGGCGACGCAGCCCATCATTGGCAGGGCGCACCTAAACGCGTCGGGGGCCAGACCGAGTGGTGACCGAATTAAGATAGCCGGAATTTTAGCAAAAAACCTGCTATTTATCAATGACCTTTCGCAGTTTGAGGAAGTGATCAAGGTCATTGAGGGAGAGATCAAATTTGCCGAGGGCAGGGGAATGCAGTATGACTATAGCTTCCATCATCGGGAAGACCGCGTGAACAATACCCTGTCCTATGGATTGGGCTATGCGGATGCCTTTGTGGAGTGGGCGGTGTATGTAGCGGGCACGCAGTACGCATTTTCAGAGGAGAAGAGCCGGCAATTGGTTGATTATTACCTGGATGGGATTGCCAAGACAATGGCCTTTGGTAAATATCCCTATACAGGGGCCAAAAATCGGAGTATAGCCCGCCCGGGTGCACTAAATCCACTACCTGCCGATACACCTAAGAAACTGCTGCTCACCACGGACTACCGCCGTCTGGAACTGGAGGAAGTGATTGCGACCAGGGAAAAAGGCATTAATCGTCAGACCCGCTCTCATAGTACTTTTTTTTGGCATTCGGAGCATTTCACCTTTCAGCGTCCACACTATTTCGCATCCGTTCGGATGTACTCCACCCGAAACGCAAACATGGAAGTACCTTACAACAGTGAGGGGTTAAAAAATCATCATCGGGGAGACGGGACCAACCATTTAGCCGTGACCGGCTTGGAGTATGCCGATATTTTTCCGGTTTTGGATTATCAGAAAATCCCAGGCGCTACTATTCTCCAAAAAGAGATTCTGCCGGATGAAAACCAAATTCAAAAATGGGGAAGTACAGAGTTTGTGGGAGCAGCAACAGACGGTACGTATGGGTTGGTTGCCTATGATTTTAAAAGTGCCCACGATCCACTGAGCGCGAAAAAGGCTTGGTTTTTCTTTGACGAGGGCTATGTGTGTTTGGGAGCGGGGATAGAAGCGCGGTCCGGGAGAGCAGTATACACCACGATAAACCAAAATCTACTGCAAGGACAGGTTGCTGTTTCTAAAGGGGCCGGACACCGGATGCTTCCAACGGGCTCCCACGAGCTGGATGGCATTCCATGGGTATTTAGCGACTCTGTGGGATACGTATTTCCGGAAAATCAACTGGTGCGTGTTGCGAGTGGCCCTGTCAGCGGAAGGTGGACCGATATCAGTCAGCAAACCAGCTCACCAAAAGAATTGGTAACGAAAGACGTGTTTTCCCTTTGGCTGGACCACGGGTCCCGTCCGGGAAATGGCACCTATAGCTACGTGGTCTTTCCGGCGGTCAGCCGTTCGCAAGTGGCTGAGTTGGCCACCAATATGCCCCTGCAGATAGTAGCGAACACCAGGGATATCCAAGCCGTAAAGCATCCGGACAGAGGTCTTTATCAGTTGGCGTTTTACCGGGCCGGGTCGTTGGAACTGGAGGATGGATTGACGGTGAAAATGGACTCTCCGGGACTACTGATGATTCAGTTAGCCGATGGGAAAGTTGTTAAAATCACCGGATCAGACCCCACGCGTAGGTTGGCAGCATTAAATTTTCGCATAAGCCATGCCCTCTCCGGTACTAGTGGAATGGCCACGCTAGCCACACAAGCTGGAGACACTTCCGTGCGGTTGGAGTTGCCACAGGGAATGTTTGCGGGTAAAAGTGCGGTACTGGAATTGAAATAACGAAAAGAAGATTAGACGCATGAAATCGAGCATGACGTAGCCGTCACACGCAGGTTATACTATCAATCATGCGAGATTCCATCCCGATAAACCGGGACAGGTTGTGACCGCTGAAAAACAATTATAGACACATGAATTCGAAACCAAATGCTGTGAAACATGCCATAGGCTACTTAGGTACTGCCCTGGTGACTGCAATGTCTTTTTTCTCCTGTCAACAAGAGGAGACTTGGAAGGTCATCGACGAGCGGGATCAAAAAAAGGAAGTGGTGGATCGGATTTTTGTCGATTCCGTATGGGCGGGGCACCCGGTGGGTTTTTCCTTGCTCACAAGTGGGGACAGGCAGTACATCGCCTATTACGATAAAAATCGATACATGACTGTAGGGCAACGGGATTTGTCAGATCCCTCGTTTACGCTACACACGCTTCCGGTGTTTGATAGAGAGGTAGGCGAGGGGACCAGCACCATTTTGAACTGGGACAGCCACAATTCGGTGACGATCGGTATAGATAGGGAGGGGTATTTGCACGTATCCGGAAACATGCACGTGCACCCCATTACCTATTTCCGATCGGAGCTTCCTCGTGACATAACTACGCTGGTGCAGCACAAAACCATGGTTGGCACCCATGAAACCCGTTGTACCTATCCCCATTTTATGACCAATCGAGAAGGGGAGTTGCTGTTTCACTACCGGGATGGCGGAAGTGGGAACGGAAACGAAATTTACAATATTTACGACACCCAAACGAAGACTTGGAGCAGGCTTTTGGATACGCCACTGACCGATGGACAGGGGTTGATGAACGCCTATGCTTCCCAACCCAAGCTATTGGATGACGACTGGTACCACATGTATTGGGTATGGAGGGATACCCCAGACTGTGAGACCAACCACGACCTTTCCTATATCAAGAGTCCAGATCTTACCCATTGGTTTGATGCGTTTGGGAATCCCGTGACCTTACCGGTTACCTTTGACCAAAAATCGGTGATCGTAGCGCCCATACCTGCGGGAGGTGGGATTATCAATCTGGCCGCGAAACTGGTGTTGGATGACAACTTACAGCCCGTGATGGCCTTTCATAAGTACGACGAGAAAGGGAACCTTCAATTTTACGTCACCTGGCTCGAAGGAGATGCCTGGCAAAGCAAGCAGGTCACCGATTGGGACTATCGCTGGGAGTTTTCTGGCAGAGGGAGTATCGTATTTGAGGTTCGCATTGGTGACTTTCGGCGTCGGGCTGACGGTACGTACGAATTGGGCTACGATCACATAAAATATGGAAAGGGGACCATGCTATTGGATAAAAAATTTAATCGGATCGGTGAGGTGCACAAGCCCACTTCGATGATGGAGGAAACATCGGTAGAAGGCGACTTTCCCGGACTTCAGATCCGTTCAACTGGGGATTTGGGACATCCCGAGGATGGCAAGACGTACCTGCTTAAGTGGGAAACGCTGCCGCAAAACAGAGATCGACCCCATCCAGAGCCTTGGCCGGGGCCCAGTGCCATGTACCTGTATGTGCTAGAATAGCAGGTTTGGTAGTTTACATGCTTCGCGATATTTTTAAGGGATATAAGCTTCGCGATATTGGTAGATATACGCCTGCGGCGAGAAATTGGGTTACGGTCGGGAAAGCGGGGTCGCTTCGGGTTTTTGGTTTAGGAAAGGATGTAGGATCGTAATTCTCGCGAATCTTAAATCTTACGTCTAACGTCTTATATCTCTGATATATGCCTTCGGCGATATTTTTAAGGGATATAAGCTTCGCGATATTGGTAGATATACGCCTGCGGCGAGAAATTGGGTTACGGTCGGGAAAGCGGGGTTGCTCCGAGTTTTTGGTTTAGGAAAGGATGTAGGATCGTAATTCTCGCGAATCTTAAATCTTACGTCTAACGTCTTATGTCTCTGATATATGCCTTCGGCGATATTTTTAAGGGATATAAGGTTCGCGATATTGGTAGATATACGCCTGCGGCGAGAAATTGGGTTACGGTCGGGAAAGCGGGGTCGCTTCGGGTTTTTGGTT
>NZ_JAFIEU010000043.1 GCF_020832325.1 Lunatimonas sp. | reverse complement strand
GAAACTTAAGGTTCTTTTTCAGCAATTGAAATTGCCAAATTTGTCCTTATCCAAAATGAAGAATGGAACCCTCAATCGCACCATATTGGAATTGAAATGCCTTGGTCAAATCCTATTTGACAGCATTATCCCGCCCTCAATCGCACCATATTGGAATTGAAATAAGGTAAACATGTGGCTTAAAGTTCTATCGGTATTCCCCTCAATCGCACCATATTGGAATTGAAATAATATCAAAGCGCTCAATAAGAACAAAGGACTGAATCCCTCAATCGCACCATATTGGAATTGAAATTACTAAGCGAGAATAAAGGTACAATTAGCCAAATACCCTCAATCGCACCATATTGGAATTGAAATAGGGAATTTCGAGACAAACCGGGCAAATTAAGGCTGCCCTCAATCGCACCATATTGGAATTGAAATGGTACCGGTTCAGAGGTTCCTCATCCCTGAAGGACCCCTCAATCGCCCCATATTGGAATTGAAATGGACCTGCAAAAAGAGTAAACTGTTCAATATCGTCCCCCTCAATCGCACCATATTGGAATTGAAATTAAGGCTCGATAAGCTCGATGCTGCCGTCGGCGAGATGCCGCAGGGGTGCCATTTTCATGTTTCGGAGGTGGGTTTCGCCGGACAGTTCCGTGTCGTGGTAGAAGAGATACCAATCTCCCTCAAACTGCACGATGGAATGGTGGGTGGTCCAGCCCTGCACCGGTGCCAGCACATTGCCCTGATAGGTAAACGGACCATAGGGATTGTCACCCACGGCGTAGGCGATAAAGTGCGTATCGCCGGTGGAGTAGGTGAGGTAGTAATGTCCGGCATGTTGGTGGACCCACGCTGCTTCGAAAAAACGCCGTGAATTGTCACCGTTTAGAATGGGTTCCCCGGATGCGTCTACGATGTGCACCTCCCTCGGTTCCTCTGCTAACTGCTTCATATCCTCGCTTAACCTTGCCACGATGGGGGAGAGCGCAGGTTCGTCGTCAGCCGGTAATCCATCCGTGGGGCCGTCTCCGACAACGTTAAATTGGTTGTTTCGATACTTCTGTAGCTGTCCGCCCCATATGCCGCCCCAGTAGAGGTAGTAGGTGCCGTCCGCATCTTTAAAAACTGCCGGATCGATGGAATACGTACCGGGAATGGGGTTGGGTTCGGCAGTAAAGGGGCCTGAAGGATTATCCGCTACCGCTACACCGATCTTGAATATGCCTGCTTCATCTTTGGCAGGAAAATAGAGGTAGTAGTTGCCATCCTTTTCGGCTGCGTCCGGCGCCCATAGTTGCCGGGAGGCCCAAGGGACATCTTCCACACGGAGAGCAGTGCCGTGGTCTACTACCTTGGCGCCTGGCTTTTCCATGGAGTATACGCGATAATCCCGCATGCCAAAGTGAGATCCAAGGTCATCGGAAGGGATCCCTGCATCTATATCGTGGGAAGGATAAACGTAGATTTTACCCCCAAAGACATGTGCGGATGGGTCCGCAGTGTACTGTTCGGTAACCAACGGGGCATGGGCAAAGGTTTTTGTGGGGGGGTGGTTTGAGGAGGTTTGGGTTTCTTTTGGCGGATTGGCACAGGCAACCGCCAGCAGGGTGCTCAGAGCCAAAGCAAAGTGCCTGCCGCTGTAGGGATTCAATTTTTTCATTGTAGGATGTTAATAGGTTTGACGGGAAAGTTACGACAAAATCATCATTTGATCAACCCGTTTGCGATTGCAGGGTATTCGCTGTATCTTAAAACCCTGCTACTAAATAAAGAAGTCAATGGAAATTGGAATAAGGCCTATGTGGGAGGAAGACTGGGAGTCCGTGTCTACGATATTCAAAGAGGGCATTGCCACCGGTAACGCTACTTTTCGGGAAACGGTACCTTCCTGGGAGGAATGGGATAAGCTATTTGTGCAAAATTGCCGCTTCGTTGCAGAGAAGGAAGGGCGTGTGGTGGGGTGGATTGCCCTTTCATTGGTTTCGACTAGACCCGTGTATGCCGGCGTGGCGGAATTGAGTGTGTATGTATCTCCGTTCCATTTTGGACAGGGTATTGGGAGAATGCTGTTGGAAGAGCTGGTGCATGAAAGTGAGCAAAAGGGGTTTTGGACGCTACAGGCCTCTATTTTTCCGGAAAATTTGGCCAGTCTCAAGATTCACTATGAAAACGGTTTTCGGCTGGTGGGCGTACGCGAAAAAATCGGCCGGCATTTCGGTGCCTGGCGGGATCTGTTGCTTTTGGAACGGCGCAGCGATCATGTGGGTTTGGAATAAGGAAAGCAAGGGTAGTTTGATAACGAACTACCCCTGCCAAAATTTGGGCAGTATACTTATTTTTTGCCTACGCCAAAGCTGAATCCCATGTGGAAGTCAGCCTGCATGGAGTTGGCCAGGGTACCGGTAAGTAGGGCATTGCTACCGATGAAAAAACCACCCGCTTGAATTCCCAAGCCGCCGGTTAGACCGGAAACCTGATTATGCGCCCAAGGGGAATAAATCTGAAACGAGCCCAAAACCAGTCGAGGGGTAAGCACGATCATGTTTTGGGCTGTGATTACATTGTTGTTAGCTTCGTTAGAAAGCCGGCGCTGAATAAAAAGGGAGGCATGAAATACTTTGGCTGGACTGATTTCTCCGTATAGATTCATGAGGGTAGGGAGATTCACCGATAGTCCTTCCGATCCACGACTTACCGTAAAATAGCCACTTTCTAGCAGTTGTTCCTCAATGTCCTCGAAATCGCCCTCCAGGTTATCAATCTGAAACCGCTGATTGGCGGGTACATTCATGGCGTACGAGCGGTTGGTGGAGTTTGTTCCAAATGACATGCCGCCAATATTTTTGATGGCCAACCCCGCATGGACAAACGACCTACCCCCGGATTTTCTCCATTGGTAGTTGCCTCCGAGGTCCATGGCAAAGCCACTCAGGGAGCCTAATCCATATCTGAAGTCCTCGTTGATGGTTGCGTCTGAATAGGCAATGCTCAGTTCACCCCTGGCATCGCTCAGGAAAGTTCCTTGTTCGTCCTCGATCAACGTGCCGCGGAATTCGCCGAATCCCATGCTAGCATACAAGCTGGGTAAGATTAAACGCAAATTGGCGCCGGCAGCGAAATGGTGGGGTCCTATAGCGAAAACCTCCCGTCCCAGCAGCAAGTCCAGTTCTGACCATCCCGCTGCCACGATTCGTTGGTTGTATGAACTGGTAAGGGAGGTAAAGGTTTGGGAGGAGGATTCCCATGAATCCCCGAATAGTGCATTGGCAATACTCGCATCCAAATCGATGATGTCTGCTTTTACAAATCCTTGAGTGGCGATGCCAAAGGACCATTTGCCCACAGAGAAACCAACTGAAGGGCCCAAGGCAGCTACTTCAGTTCGAAGGTTCATGGGGCCGTCCGCCTTTTCCAACGCCAATTCCAATAGATCTGCATCATTCAGGATATCCTGAAAGGTGAGGACGTCGTTATTGATTCCAACGTGAGCGGAAACCAAATGAACCTCTACTTTTTTAGAAAGGGCGGTGATTTCTGCTGGATTCATGATGGCGCTCTGCATTCCCTTTCGAGGCCCATTTTGAACGCCTAAGAAAGGGGACTGCGCGAAAATTGCTGTTACGGGCAATGCGCATAGCATTACCATTGGTAAAAATTTCTTCATGTGTGTATTGGTTTACTTTTAGAGATCAAATGCCCCCTTGCCAGAGGGTAGGTATTCCTGTTTCGTCAAATTTACCTGCTGTTCATTTGTGCTACAAAAATAGCAGAATAATTGGTAATAATAGGAAGGATGATAGGTGCCCTAGTGTTTTTGACGAATGGTGTTAGGTTTGTTGGGGGGATTGAATTAGAAGAAGAGAAAATCACCTATATTAAATGGGGATTTATTCCGAGTAACCTAAAAAACTCCTACATGAGGGTGCTAGTTGTATGTGTTTGGATGTGTTGCGGTTTGTCTGTCCAAGGCCAATCATTAAAGAGTTTGGGCGTAGGCAGCGGAATGCAGGTTTTTGCTGAGCGCGACCGGGCTTTTTCCCCGCTGCTATATCGAGGGCAGCGATCTGTGTTTAATCTGAATTACACACAGGAGGAAAAATCCAAGACCATGCTCTCTACTATATACTATGCGCGGGGTTTTGCCGAGAGTGCAGGGGAGAATGAGCTGGAACTGTGGACCGGAGGAGCACAATGGCATACCTATTATCATCAACAAGGCAATGTTCCCCTGCGTTTGGGTTGGTCTGCGGTGAGCGAATTCAACAAACGGCGACACGAGGGGTTTGCCAATTTCAATGAACGATCCGACTTTACCATCTCTTTGGGTCCTGCATTATCGTTTGCACTGCCGTTTAGGTTGGTCAAGAGCCACCTGCATTTGGAAGGCAGTGCACATCTACAAGTGGTTGGGTTTAAGGTAGCCTCTGATTTCATCTCTCCGGAACCCCGTAGACGAGGGATTGATTCGGAACAGCATTTTTGGGGATTTCTGGATATCTTGGATCCGTTTATCGTGCCCCGGGATCTGCGTATGGGGTTAGATACGTCCTTGGTTTACCAGTTTTCCTCGGGCAACGCCCTCGCGTTCAGGTATGCATTCGATTTTCAGCAGCTTCGATTGGCCCATTCGCTGCAGAGGGGACGTGGAAATTACGGATTGGTACTTCATGTTCGGCTTTAAAAATGGGCAAGAAGCTAACGAAAAATAGGTGTCTAGATTTGAAAAGTACGCTATGGAACTATGGTTGGGCGCAGCAGATGCAGCGAATGCATGGCGAAATTTGGGATAGGTTGAAGCTACTGAATATCAACAGAAGAATGAAGGAGAAGGTGATAGCTACGTTGCTGTATGTGATCTTGGTTTTGGGGGGCTGCGAGTTGGTATGGATTTCACCGGATCCGCAGCCTACTCCTGAGGTGGTTTTCGAACACCTTTGGAGGGATCTAAATGAGCGATATGCTTACTTTGACCACAAAGGAGTCGATTGGGGTGAGTTATACAGTGTTTTTCGACCCCAGATATCGTCTGATATGGACGATCAGAAGCTGTTTGAGGTATTGGGTGAGATGCTACATGAGCTTAAAGACGGGCACGTGAACCTATCTAGCGACTTTAATCGTAGTCGAAATTGGGAATGGTACCAGCAGTTTCCAATGAACTACAATGAAAATGTGATTCTGCTTACTTACCTGAAGAATGACCACTGGATCAGTGGTTCGCTTTATCATCAAATGCATGGTGAGGTGTTGTATATCAATTACCGGTCCTTCGCCCAGGAGATTTCGGAAGCAGATTTGAATGCGATCATGGAACGTGCTGCCGGTACCAAAGGTGTGATTTTGGATATCCGTAGCAACGGCGGAGGAAATCTGGCCAATGCCTATCGATTGGCGGGATGCTTCACGGATTCCCGAACGAGATTTGCAGAGCAACGCTGGAAAAACGGCCCCCGGCAGGATGATTTTACCCCATGGTCGCCCATGTTTGTCGTACCCCGAAATGGACTTCGCTACGCGGGGAAAGTGGTGGTTTTGACTAACCGAAGGGCTTACAGTGCCAGTACATTTTTTGCCCAGATGATGCGTTCTCTTCCGGGCGTTCAGTTATTGGGTGATCAGACAGGTGGTGGCGGTGGTACACCTGCTTTTGGCGAGCTGCCCAACGGGTGGATATACCGGTTTTCGGCTACCCAGACGATTGATCTGGAAGGAAGGCATTTGGAGGATGGTGTGCCGGTGGATCTAGAGGTACGTCTGCGAAGGACGGACGAAAACGCAGGCAGAGACACGCTGATCGAATAGGCGCTGAAGCTCCTGCGTGCACAGCATTGAGGGATTCCTACTCTCGGCGGGGTGCGGCTGGTTTAATGGAGTCTTAGAATGGTCTCGATGCTCACCAGAACATATCGTATCCCCTCCTTTTTTTTGGCCGGGATGGATTCCCGGATTTGGCGCATATCGGCAACCAGCCTAGGACAGGCTGTTGGTAGATGCAGACAAGCTGATCCACAGCGGTCTGCCCAGGCGTCTGTCTGTTCAGGTGGCCGTGATAGAACCATTGACGGATGATACGCAGACTTTGGAAGCGTTATAGGACTTATCAGACCTGATGATATAATCGGGTAAATGAGCGATTTTTCCCGATCCTTACAACATGCTATGGCTCCAATGCTCTCTTTACCAGAATGGATGTCTTTTCGGAAAGTTGAAGGTTTAGCGCTGCAGCATGGCCTTTGGAAGACATCTTTTTCCACGTTTTTCGCAGGATTTCCACCACTTTATCCTGCTCGGCTTCATGTTTGGATAGAAAATCTTCGAAGTAGTAGGAAAGGAATACCAAGCAAGTCACGTCTTCTAGGCATTGAGCTTCTGTATCCGTCTTAAGCTGCCGTTTGTTAAGCAAATCATCTACGTGATGAACCTCCTCAGGTGCATATCCACATGTGTGCATGAGCTCTCCAGTTAGAGCACCGTGGAATTTTTTCAATTTGGTGCGCCAAGTCAAGTAGCCGGTACGATCCATTGGGTAGGTGTCTCTGGGAATGCTCCAACGTTTGATGTGCTGTGCGCGGGCGGCGATCTGTAGCAATTCCGAAGCCTCCGGTTCGAAGGACATCAGCATTTGGGTCATTTTTCGGCTGTAAGCCAGTTCTCTCGGTGTGCCGTCCGGCTCCAAATTAGGATCGGACGCGTTTACCTGGTCGATTGCTTCAATCACCTGGGATAGACGCTGCATAGTTCAAAGGGTTAGGTGTTGATGGGAATACCTGTTTCGAACCAAGTTAGCGGTTAAAGATCGCCTTCCTGTTTCAGGTTCTCGGTTTTTCGCACGATCTCCCGAATGATTTCATCAATTTCATAGGCAGATCCTTCGATATATCCCAATAGCTGAATTAAATCTTCTGGCGGGGAAATCTCGGTCGTTTTAATCAGGTTAATCAAACCCATCATACGTGAAAGTGGCGCTCTCACCACGTGGGACTGCTCGAATGCGATTTCCTTTAATCGACGGTTTTGGTCTTGTATGATATTTAAGTGCGTCAGTCGTTCTGTTACGTCGTTAGCAAGAATTACCTCCGCTTTGATTCCATTGAAAAGCAAGAGGTTGCACCTTAGTTCTACGTCGACCCAAACACCTGATTTAAGCCGAAGTTTGACTAGATCTCGAAAGGAAGATTGATCCTGATCACTGGACGATTCCCGACATTCGTAGTGGTTGAAACCTACACCATTCTCCGGCATGATATCTCGGAGTCCCATTCCAAGGAACTCCTCTTTGGTATAACCATAATGCGTGATAGCCGCCTCATTTACGTCGAGGAATTGATGTCCTTCCCGATCCACCACAAACATTGCCTGGGGGCTTAGGTGGAAAAGGTCGCTGTATCGCAGTTCGGATTCCTTCAGACTAAGCAGCGTTTTGTAACGCTCAATATTGTAAATTAAGCTTTTATAGAGGGTGGTGGCAGTTAGTTCATCTTTCAATAGATAATCCGATGCACCCAAGCTAAGTGATTTGGTGGCAAAGGAGGCGTCTGTATAACCGGTAAGCACGATGACTGGGGTATGTTTGACCATCCGTAATATTTGGATGATCAATTCCTCGCCACTTTTGTCTGGTAGCGATAGGTCCAAAAAAATAGCGCTGTAGGTATTGGGAGACAAATGCGTAAGTTTTTCTGCTGCCTGTTTGAAATCCGAAGCATGTTCGATCTCAGGCGCTAGAATAGTCTCTTCTAAAAAATCACTGACTAGAATGAAATCTCCTAGGTTATCTTCAATGATGAGGACTTTATACGGGTCTTTATCCTTTCTCATGTTTGCATGGGTGAGGGCAATACCGCTGTTTTAAACCAAAATTTATCGATCATCGCAACCGTTTCCATGAAATCTTCCACATCCACCGGCTTAGTAATAAAGCAGTTCGCATGGTTTTTATAGGCTTTTAGGATGTCGGAATTCGAAGAAGAGGTAGTAAGCATGATGACAGGAATATGCTTGATCTCCTCTTTATTTTTGATAAATGAAAGCACTTCGTGCCCACTTTTCTTGGGAAGATTGATGTCTAATAAGACAAGATCTGGTTTTTTGGTCCTATCAAAGGGCTCTTCTTGAACTAAAAATTGCATGGCCTCTTTTCCGTCCTTCACCACACTGAGTTCATGGTCGAAGTTGCCCTCGGCTAACGCCTCTCGGGTCAGTAAAATATCTCCCTCGTTATCCTCCACTAGTAGGATATGTATCCTTTTCATTCTTTTCAACAGTTGTTAGGATCCTTAGCCATTTGGATCTCTCAGTCGTTCATCGCATAGCATTCGACGGGCTAAATGGAAACCTGGTGATATTCGATATTTCTTCTCGGATAATAGCCATTACGCAACGAAGCTATTAGGTATCCGACATGTTTGACGTGCAAGATACGGAGAAATTTGTCAGGTTTACAAAATTGAAAAAATCTATTTACTGACGCCAGAATTATCCTCCGTTTTGTTCACTTTGGTTTTTTAATTTTTTTTAAGGGTGAAGTGAAAGGTGCTTCCTTTGCCCAATTCAGATTCCACCCAAATCGTTCCATTTAATGACTCGACGATTTTCTTAACTATCGCCAGCCCAATGCCATTCCCTGGGTAGGAATTTCGGTCGTGCAATCGTTTAAATATCACGAATATCTGATCAAAATAGGCTTTATCTATCCCTATGCCGTTGTCATTTACGGAAAACTGATGGCAGTTTTCAAGTTCTTGGTGGGAGATTTCCACGCGTGGAATGCGTTCGGCAGGGCAATATTTTAGTGCATTTTCGATGAGGTTTTGAAAAACTTGGGCGAGATGGGATTCGGAGCTTTTAATGACGGGTAGTGGCCCAATTGAAATGACTGCTTGCTTTGTCTCAATGGTAGTTTGTAGCGTTTTTAGTGCGGTATCTACTATGGCAGCGATATTTACTTGTTCAAACTGATGCGCTTCAGCACCCACTCTCGCATATTGCAACAGGTCCAATATGATTTGCCTCATCCGGTCGGCACCGTCCACGGCAAGGGCTATGTAGGTCTTACCCTTTTCGTCAAGTACATTGTTGTATTTGGATTCGATACGGGAAAGAAAACCTGAAATCATGCGAAGTGGTTCCTGTAGGTCATGGGAGGCAACATAGGCGAACTGTTCTAACTCGTCGTTTTTTTTTTCGAGCAGTCGAAGCGATTCTTGTAATTTTTGCTGTTCTATACTCAGTTGCTCCTTCAAGAGGATCTGCTCGTCCAAAGTTTGTTGCATGCCAAGAAACATCCGAGGGATCAAGACAGCGAAAAGTGCGTTCAGAAAAAGGAAGTTAGAGGATACGGCAAACCAAGAAAGCAAGCGGTCTTCATCTGCGGCATGAATCCCGCCCAGATCCAAATGGATCAACAGACCATAGGCGAAGCAAAATACAACATTAATAGATAGCGTGTATAGTGCGTATTTGTTTTGAAATATGATGATGCTAAATACAGCTACTGCCAGTAAATAGACCAACCCTGGGCCATAGCTACCTAGGGTTTTGAAAAGGATCACAGCGAAGCAGTAGACGATCAGGATAAACAGGACTTTCTTAGCCTGGATCGATAGACGTTTTTGAAATCCAATCAGATAAAGAACCACCGCTAGTACTGCATCGAAGAAGATGATTTCGTAAAACTCCGCTACCAATGAGGCTACTATGCCCGGAATAATGGCCACTAAACTAAAAGGGATGAGATAAAGAATGGTGATGAAAAAAAGGTAATCTCTCCAATAGCCTATTGAAAATGACTTGTCCGCAATTTCCGGAAAATTTTTACTGACGGTTTGGTAATAGCGGTTCCAGATAGTCAATGTATTTCTCTATTAAATTTCCAATGAAGGATTTATTTTCGTTCCTGGCGAATAATTTTCCCTTGTTTTTCTACATGTAGTTTACGACGTGGTCCTTGAAACGGTCTCTTTAGGAAGGGTCAGCGTAAAGGTACTGCCTCTACCCGGTGAAGATTCTACGGCTACATTTCCCCGCTGCAGTTCTACTGCTTTTTTGACGGAAGCCAAACCAATCCCCGATCCTTCGTATCTCGCTGAATTATGCAGCCTTTGGAAAATTACGAATATTTTTTCAAAATATTCTTCTTCAATTCCTATCCCGTTGTCTTTTACTACCAGTACCCAATGTTTACCGAGATCCCGACAATTGATTTCTATCGCTGGTTCGGTGTCGTTTTTGGTAAATTTTAGCGCATTGTCTACGAGTTGGTAGATAATCATGCGAAGTAATTTAGCATCCCAACTAAACGCAGGGCAGGACACGTTTACCTGTATACTTGCTTTAGTCTCGGTAATCTTGGGTCTTAACTCTGCCAGGCATTCTTCGATAATGCTTTGTACGTCCACCATGGATGGTTCATCGCTAATTCGACCGATCCGGGAGAATTCTAGAAGATCGATGAGGATTTTCCTCATTCGTTTGGCGCCGTCTATGGCAAAATAGATGTATTGGTGAGCTTTTTCGTCCAGTCTTTCATGGTATTTTTTGTCTAACTGTGTCATAAAAGCGGAAATCATCCGGAGCGGCTCCTGTAAGTCATGGGAAGCAGTATAGGCAAACTGCTCTAAATCCTGATTACTTTGCTTAAGCTGCACCGCCTGGCACTCCAGTTGCTTATTTAACAACTCGAGTTCTTTCACTTTTTTTTCAATTTGATCCAAATAATGTCTGATCAAGAAATACAACAAGACTCCGGTGATAGACACGTAGATTAGTCCTTTGATGGTCTGAAAGTCGATCCAAATAGGGGAGGTGTCGGTATCTGTCAGCCAAAGCAGTATACGATCACTGAAAATTATCCAGCAATAACCAACTGAGAGGTAAGCCAGCGTAATTTTTAGAGCGGGTTTCATGTGTCTATAATTGTTTTTCAGTGGTCACATGGAATCTCGCATGGCGGATAGTCATCCCAGTGTGTGACGGCTACGTCATGCTCGATTTCATATGTCTATAATTGCTTTTTTAGCGGTCACAATTTGTTCCAGTTTATCGGGATGCCTGCCTCCTCGGCAGACAGGGAATCCCTTCTTACCGGCAGGCAGGTCGCACATAGTATAATCATCCGTTTAGACTTGCTTCGCTTAAAACTTCGATTCACAGGCTGCCTGATTTAGTGGGAGATGAACTGAAGGGTTGTTTTGGCAGGGTAAAGAAAAAAGTACTACCCTGATTTTTTGTTGATTCTAACCACACATTTCCTCCCATATTTTCAACGATTTTTTTCACGATTGCCAACCCTATTCCGGTTCCGGAGTACTCGTTTTTGTTATGCAATCGCTGGAAGATAATGAAAATTTTCTGAAAATATTCTTCTTCGATGCCAATTCCGTTGTCACGTACGCTAATCTTATATTGAGTTTCCTGATTCTCACAAGCGATTTCAATTTCGGGTGCTTCCGATTTTTTGCGATACTTCAGCGCGTTCCCTATTAGGTTGTTGAACACCTGAACGATCGGTGAACGAAATCCAATGATCGTTGGTAAGCCTTTTACCGAAATTTTGGCCTGTGTTTCTTCAATTAGTTTTCGATTTAGCATGGTGACCTCCGTTACGATATCCGTGAGAGAGACTTCCGAAAGCTTTTCGTCATTTTTACCTACTCTGGAAAACTCCAATAGATCCAAAATAATCTGCCGCATCCGACTGGCACCGTCTAACGCAAAGTGAATATATTCCTTTGCTTTGTCGTCAAAAAGACTGCTGTATTTCTTATTCAATTGAGCTAGGAAGCTGGTGATCATCCGGAGCGGTTCCTGGAGGTCATGCGAAGCGACGTAGGCAAACTGTTCCAACTCTGAATTGGAAATGGCCAGTTCTTGAGCTCGTGCTTCCAAGGCCAAATTTAATTTTTCCAATTCGTGGTTAGCCTTTTCTAGTTTCTCTGTAGCCATCACCCGGTCGGTAATTTCAAACCGAATGGCGAGGTATTGTTTGGGCAGGCCATTATCGTCCAAAAAAGGAACCATCGTGGAATCCATCCAATAGTCGGTTCCGTCCTTCGATTTATTTTTGATGGACCCATGCCATACTTGACCTTTAGCTAGTGTTTTCCACATTTCATGAAAGAACTCCCTGCTGTGGTATCCGGAATTGATGATTTGGTGGGTGCTGCCTACCAATTCTTCTCGACTATATTTAGATATTTCGCAGAACTTGTCATTTACCGAGAGGATGTTTCCTTTGCTGTCCGTCAGCGCAACAATAGCTGCTTGGTCCAATGCAAACTTGTAGTCTTCCAGCGTTTGTAGGTTTTGCCTAAGGCGATCTTCCGCTTGCTTTCGTTCACCAATGTCCGTGTGAATCCCAAATACTGCGACCAAGTTGCCTTTCTCGTCGCGAATAGGACCGGCACTTAGGAAATAGGGTGTGACCTTTCCGTGCCGGTCCATCAGGTCTATATCTCCTTTCCAGGATTCCCCTACTAATAGGCGGTCAAATACCTCTTTCGCAATTTCCTTGTTTTTGTATACTGAGGGAGGTCCTCCCGCTGTTTGAAGTTCATCGGTATCGAATCCCAGGCGATCTTGAAAAGATGGATTGAGGTAAATGACCTGGCCTTCCAAACCTGCCACCGCAATGCCCTCCTGCGAGGTCTCAATTATTCGTTTGAAAATCAATAACTGCTGCTCGGCCATTTTTTTGTCATGAATATCTTGCACGCTTCCAAAAAGTTTGCTGATTTTTCCATTGACAAATTCAGCCTGACCGATTGAGCGGATCCATTTTTCATTTCCCTTGGCGGTGATGATGGGTGCCTCAAAATCAAAGGAGGTACCTGACTGCATGCAGTTCTCTATTGTTTTGGCTACAAATTCACGGTAGTCTTCTCGGTAAAATTTTAACGCAGCTTCCACGTCTGGGACATAGGAAGCATCCTCTACTTCGTGGATTTCACGTGCGACTTCAGACCACTGGGTGATTTCACCGTTTAAATTCACCTCCCAACCACCGATTCTTGCCATTTTGAAGGCATTGTCCAGCATCATTTGGAGTGACTTTTGCTTGGTTATATTCTTTCCTACGGTATAAATGACGCCCTCACCCGGCAGTGCAGTAGAAGACCAAGTTAGCCAAATGGTTTTGCCTGACTTGGTGATGTACCGGTTTTCGAAGACGATTGGACTCGTGTCAGTCGTAAGCCGCTTAAATTCAGTGTGGGTTTTGGCCAAATCGTCTGGATGGACAAAATCAAAAAATGGGCGTGAGGTGATTTCTTCTTCCGTATACTCAAGCATATGGCAGGCTGAAGCATTGATGCGGATGAAATAACCATCGTAATCGGCGATACCGATTAGATCAGGGGCGGTTTCGATTATTTGGTTTAGCTCTGTTTCCAGTTTTTTACGCATGAGCTCACCGCCTAAATATTCTTCCAGTGTACTGAAAATTGCCTTTAAGGACTGAAGGCGGTCTACTGAACCTGTAGTACCAAAGACCATTACACCGATGGTTTCGTCCCGGTGGATCAGTGGTACACCAAATATTGCCGAGATGCCCGATTTGCGGGCTGCGTGGTTTCGGAAAAATTCGCTTTTGGAGCCTACTTGATCCCATATTTCAGGTTGTTCCGTTGCCCAAACGGTTCCTGGTAAACCTTCGCCTTTTAGGAAAGAGTCGTATTGCGTGCTAAGGCTTTGGAAGATTTCCGCGGGGTGAGTTCTCAGATGCTGGGATACTAGTTTGATAGTTTTTTTGTCGGAGTGAATCAACCAGGCCTCTGCCAAATCCACCTTAGCGAAGTCGCCCAAGAATCGGGTACTCTGCCCCAAAGCTGCGATCAATCCAGTGTTTTGGTTGAAGATGAGGCTGATCTCTCGTTGTAGTTTCTTTTCAATTTCTTTATTGTACTGTTGGGTGATGTCCTGCATAGCTCCAATTACACGAACAGGTCGTCCTTCTTTGGTTCTAACGATCAAGGCTTTATTGGAGACCATTGCAAACGTGCCATCTGCCTTAAGGTACCGATGTTCGCATTGCCAACGGGTATTCTCTGATTTGAGCGCTGCATTTGCATCATCCAATATGCTTTCCAATTCTGCGGTATCTAATCGTCTGTGAACTTGCTCTAGGTCACTTAATCTGGTATCGTTCGCAATTTTACCGAATACCTTTTCGTAATTTTCTCCCCAATGTACTTTTCCAGTCGCTATATCCCAATCCCAGATCACATCCGAAGTTGCCTGCGTGACATAGGTAAACCGTTGGTTACTTTCCCGGATTCTTTCCTCAGCCTGTTTTCTCGCGGTGATATCTTGGATCGAACCGAATACACGGACAATTTCTCCGTCTACGGTCTCTGCTTTTCCAATTGACCTCACCCATTTCGGTGTTCCGACATAGCTAACAAACTCCAACTCCAAATCAAAGGGGGTTCCTTTTTCGATACAATCTGTAATGGCCTTACTTATCAGGTCTCGGTTTTCGCCTTCTTTGTAAAATTCTACCCCGTTGGTAACACTCAGCATATAGGACTCCGGAATTTCATAAATCAAACGGGTAATCCTCGAATAGTTGAGCCGGTCGGTTCCCACGATATATTCCCATGCCCCAATTTGGGCCATCTCTTGGGCCTCGGCCAGGAGTTTCTTGGTACCTTTTTGCTGCGTGATATCTTTGACAGATGTTATCTTAAACTTCTTACCATCCGGCTGGATCATTAAGTCAGAAGAAACCTCCACCTCTATCGTAGTTCCGTGCTTGGTGACTACCCTTTCTTCCGCGATTTCCTCCAAGCCGGTTTTGATGGCCCGATCGTGCAAAGACTGTAGCCGATCCCGGTGTGCCGGAGGCACCACTTTAGTGAACTTTTCGCCGATAAGTTCTTCCCGTGTGTAGTTATACAGTTTACAATACGCTTCATTTACATCAACGAAATAGCCCTCCTCGTCCGTGATACAAATACCGAGGGATACAACATTGTAAACGGAAGAAATCAGTTTTTCTGCCTTGGTGAGGTTGGATTCGATTTCCTTTAGTGAGGTGATGTCCAGTAAGCCGAGCGAGATACCCGTTACCTCTTCAAGGTTAAACAAAACAGGAGTGTAGTTTACTGCCAGCCACTTGGATTGGCCCGATTTGTCCTTGAATTGCTTTTCGCCAGTGAAGGCTCTTCCAGCAATGACATCCTTGAAATTTTGAATGAATTGCTCCGTTTCTCCCTCGGGGAGGTAGTCCAAAATAAGTGAACCGATTACCAAATCTCGACCACTCAAATTTTGAAAAAGATGGACAGCTTGTGTATTAAATTTTTTGATCAGGTAATTGTTATCTACCAGTACAAATGCTTGCAGTTCATTGTTTAGTAGGGCTTCTGTATTGGCTTGGAGGTATTGCAGATCGAGTTCCTTGGCTTCTAGCGTTTCATGGGCGGATTTAAGCTCCATGTAGGCAACTTGGATCTCCTCGTTGGTGCTTTGAAGTTCTTCGTTTGTGGTCTCCAATTCCTCGTTTGCCGACTGTAGTTCTTCATTGGTACTTTGCAGTTCTTCGATTAGTGATTGGAGTTCCTCGTTGCTGGTTTCGATTTCCTCGATGTACGTCTGAAGTTGTTCTTTGGTCTCATTTAGCTCCTCTTCCAGTTCGCGAACCCTAAATGGTTCTGCATCTCCGTTATTTGTCGGTTGTCCGGGCACAATGAACTCTTCGATGTCCAGTTGCTCAAAAAGCACCATAAAAAGCGGCTCGGCGCCGGCACGGTCTTCTATGGGAAACACACTGACCCGTACATAGTAGATAGAACCGAATAAAATGAATTTCTTGATTTTACTCTTGATGCCCTTGTTCGATTTAATGCATTTGCTAAGTACAGAGCGGACTTCTATCTGAAGTTCAGGGTTCAACATCTTGATTAAGTTGGCCTGAATTCCTCCTTCACTTAGGCTAATGTAGAGGCGTACGTCGCCGTGAACCTCCTGAATATCGTGGGATTCGTTTACTACTACGTAGGGGATATCCAATGCCAACAACAGCGTTTTTTTCACTGCTTCTTTTAGGTTGGAAGCCGTGTCAGACTGCAAGGTCCCGGTTTTTTTTGCTGGCACGGTTTGAGGTTTGAGTGCTGAAAACCGAATGGTTTGCAACCCTTGGGATATCTTTTTTTTGTAAATGCGGTGTTTGGCATTTTCCTCCCCGAACAGAGAGGTAAAGGCTCCGATGGATTCGGATTTGCCCAAAAACAGGTAGCCTGAGGGAAGGAGAGCAAAATGAAAAAGGGGAATGAGCTGCTGCTGAAGCGAATTCTTGAAGTAGATGAGAAGGTTTCTACAGGAAATTAGATCCAACTTCAAAAAGGGTGGATTTCGCATGATGTCGTGTCTCGAAAACAGCACCATGACCCGAAGGGATTTTGCCAACTCAAAGTCCTGTCCTTTGGGGGTAAAGTACTGTGCGATGGTCTCCCTGGAGAGCTTTTCCAATGCCGATGCAGGATAAACCGCGGACCTCGCATGGGCGATTGCGCGGTCATCGATATCCGTTGCAAATATCTGTACGTCCAATTGCTCCTTACTGTGGGTTTTCAATAATCGGTGGAGCATGATGGCTATGGAATACGCTTCTTCACCAGTGGAGCACCCTGGAATCCATACACGGATCGACTCGTGGTTTTTTTTACTTTGGATCAAGCGGTCTAGACAGGACTCCAATGCAGCAAATGATTCGGTATCGCGGAAAAAGGAAGTGACACCGATGAGAACCATCTTGAATAGCTCGTTGACTTCTTCAGGATTCTCCTCGAGGTATTCTACGTAGCGGTCCAGTGAGTCCATGTGCAGTGTGCTTACCCTTTTTTCCAACCTCCTGGTTAAGCTTGCGTTTTTATAGTTGAAAAAATCTGTACCACTTTTTTTGCTAAGCAGCTCGACGATCTTCTCGTAAGGCGTTTTTTCAAATGCTTGAGTTCTAAAAAGATCCGATGTAGCAGTCAATGACATTAAACCCGTCAGGTGCTTCCCTAGTTCTTTGGCCGATAGGACCTCGTGCACGTGTCCTGTTTGTATCGCGGAATTGGGCATTCCGTCGTACTTGGCGCTGGAGGGTTCCTGTGCGAGAATATACGCATCTCCAGCCATTGCTAGGCGATTGATGCCTTCCGAACCGTCTGTGCCAGTGCCTGAAAGGATGATGGCGATAACCTGATTGTCCTCTTTGGCCAAAGACTCGAACAAGACATCTACCGAAGGTTTTGGTCCAATGCTGGAATGTGGCTTGGTTAGGTGGATGGTTTCCTCCACGATGGATATCTCGGTGTCCGGAGGGGTAATATAGATGGTTTTTTCGGTCAGAGTCTGAAGGTTTACCGCTTCCTGTATCGCGAAGGGGGTGGCTTTGGCAAGTAGTTGCACCAACATGCTGCGGTGGGTAGGACTCATGTGTTGGGCAATCACTACACAACAATTGTCCAACACACGCAGGTTGGACAGAAAATCTTGCAGGGCCTCCAAACCTCCCGCAGAGGCACCGACGGCAATAATCCGCAGAGCATCGTTATTGGTAGATGTATGATCTATGGCTGACTCGGGTTTCGAGTTCGATGTCATATGTAAGCTGGGGGTTTTTTAAATGAATAGTACTTTTGGTTAAGTGGGGTATGTGCACCATACTTGGAAAGCTACTTACACCTATTTGCGTCGTCCTTGATTTTGTTAGAATAGTGAGAGCCGCTTTTTTTTGCCCATAAAATCAACCCGCACAAACGATGTCCGTAAAAAAAAACGTCGTCGCAAGGTTACAATCCGAAGGGCTCTTAGTCGCTGTTGTTATCCCATGCTAAAAGGTACCGAACACGTAGAACGGTCTTTTTGGGAGAGTAATTGAGTATTCCCAACTAGCCAGACTAAACGTAGTTCTAAACTCACATGAGACTGATAAGCACTGAATGGGCCCTGCGAGTATGTCGTTTAGGTGGCGATGAACTTACCGTCTGGATAACGGTTGGATTTCCCCCTACAAAAACCATTAAACTAGCTGGTAAGCTATCAATAATATTTTATTTATAAAAGAATAAATGATGGAAAATACCGGATCAGCCCGACGGGCGGGAATGAATTGATTGCACCTTCTGGGTATATATTTTAGCTAAATCCAAAATGTCAAGGTCAAGTTGCTTTTTGCTTACGTTAAGTACTTGTTGGTACATAGTTTCAGGTAATTGGGCAATTCCCCAATAAGCGCCTAAGATGGCCCCTGCGATCGCTGCTGTCGTGTCGTTATCTCTGCCGTAGTTGACCAAAAACTGGAGAGTAAGCTCAAAGTCAAAATCCGACAATAGCATGGCCGTAATTACTTGAAGGAATATTTCCCCCGCATGGAAGGGCATATCCTGAAGATGCTCGTCCAACAACACGAAGGCTACCTGCATCTCGTCCCTCGTCACAACTTGCTTTTTGGATGATTCACCATCGATTTGTCTACTTTCTGTGCGAGCATTCGCCACGATGCTCTCTGCAATACCTAGGATTCGCTGTGCGGTACGCCCCACCAATCTTGCGTCGCCATAGTGATAGGGGTCTATGGTACGAATCACAGCGATCACATCCTCCGGGGTAGCACCGGGTTTCATGGCTGCTGCCGTCATGGCAGCAGCCAGTGCACTAATGTCCCTAGCATATCCCAAATCAAATATCGCCAGTTTAAAAGCCTCCGAATAGGCCTTCTCTGCCTGCCCTGGAAACAGGCCACCAATAGCTGGGGAATACAATAATCCGGCACAAACCATTTCCCCACCGTAAAAGGTGCTTAGGCTGTTTAGGTAGTTCACATAGTCATTTTGAACATAGGGACCACTGACTTTTGCCCATTCCTGTAACCAGCCTACCCGGAGAAAATTCTCCTCCAACGCAAGAGAATCTTCCTGGCCGATCGTCTTTCTTTCATCCAAATAGCTTTGGTATTGGGTGAGAATGTGCCTAGCAAACCGCTTCGCACTCAATTCATGCCCTGGTTCGTTGTGGAGATATTCAACGGTCAGTTTTTTCCAGCGCGTATCGTCCGTGGTGCCTCCTGCCGGAAGATCAGCTACCCAGATTCCTTCGGGAGAAACCTCCCGCACCATGGTATCCAATCGATCCACCCAGCCGTATTTGGCGTTGATTTCCGTTCGGGGCCACATCTCTGTTGGCGCCCCCATGGCGTCGCCAATGGCAGTGCCTACCAATAGGCCCAGCACTTTGTCGTTTAATACGTCTTCGTCAAATGGAAGAGCTTGGCCCATTTCTCTCTCAAAATCCGCTTTCTGCGGTAAGCATGCGCCGATGGTCAAAAGGGCGAAGATCAATGTTTGGGGAATGATACTATGCATGTAGGATGTTGTTTTTTGCCTCTTGGGCGAGGACTTGTTTTTTCTCCAGTGTCAGATGTAAAGGTAGCTGGGCAACTCCAAATAGCCTCCGAAGAATTTCGATACCGGCATAGCGATGCATCAACGTATCGTCAATACCTACCGTGTCGTATACCTCGAGGAAATAGTTTAGTAGATCTTGATCGACTCCTGCTAGTTTCAGATGGGCAAGGGCCACACCCAAGTCGAACTCCCGGTCTCCCATGAAGGCGAATTCGGTATCGATAATCCGAATTCCATCTGCTGTTTTCAACCAGGACCCCGGATAAAAGTCTCCATGTAACAGGGTGCGACCCTGCTGAAGGTATCTATTGCCGGTAGTTCTGATCTGATCTTTCAGTATAGTATCTTTTCGGTAGGGGAGGGAGATTTCCTCTAAGCCTGGCTGAACCTGGTCCAGGTTTAGTCCATTTTCGAGCATAAAGGGGATTTCGAAGATATGCGCATGGTTCAATAGTTTCATTGCTTCATTGGTCGGAAAAGCCTCAGCCGATACGGCATGCAGCCTCTTCAGGAAAACAGCTAACGGCTCGATGTCGGACCTTCTCAGCAGCGAGGGAGTCTGGTAGATGGCAGCGAAATCCGCGGATGGACCCAAATCCTCCATTGCCAATACTTGGTGTTCGTCATCAAAGGCAATCAGAGATGGTGTCATTTCTACCAAGCGATTGTCCGTCAAGAGGGTATCATAAAATGCCTTTTCGATGGACATTCGGTGAAAGGGAGCGGGAATTTCGGGATACTTGTTTACATAGGGCCGGGATTGCTTGAGGATCAGCTGCCGGTGGTTGGTTCGCACCCGGAGGACCATATTCATGTTTCCTGCTCCAGCCCGCTCTACAGTGTCAATTGATTCATCTATTGATAGGATTTTTAGTTTGTTTCGTAAAAAGTACAGCTCCTTTGCACCCAGAGGGACTTCCAATTTTATTTCCATGAATTCGTTTTATTGATGCTTCTTCCTGGGCAAAGATAGGCGTTTAGGTCAAACGAGGGCCCCGTTAAAATAATTTAACTATCTATTTATTTCTATGCGCAACTGTCTTAATTTTGAGCCATGAGTAAGGACACCAACCCCATCACCCCGGTACTTGACCAATTGGCCAATAGTTTGGAGGGCGAGCTACACCACGATTCTTTGATGAGGACGCTATATGCCACGGATGCTTCCGTGTATAGGGAGATGCCGCTAGCCGTGGCGTTTCCAAAAAACACCAAGGACATCCAAAGGCTGATCCGGTTTGCCACCGAGCATAAAACCTCGCTGATCCCACGAACAGCCGGAACTTCTTTGGCTGGACAGTGCGTGGGGGATGGGATAGTGATGGATGTATCCAAACACATGAACAAAATCTTGGAATTTAACAAGGAAGAGGGATGGGTAAGGGTTCAGCCTGGCGTGGTGAGGAATGAGTTAAATCATTTTTTAAAACCCCACGGGTATTTCTTTAGTCCCATTACCAGTACCGCGAGCCGAGCAATGATCGGGGGTATGGTTGGAAATAATTCCTGCGGTACTACCTCCATCGTCTATGGCAGTACCCGGGAGCATACCCTTTCCCTAAACGTGGTGCTTAGCGACGGGTCCGAAGTCGAAGTAAAAGCCCTGACAGAGGGTGAGTTTGAACAAAAATGTGCCTTAGATACGCTGGAGGGAAGGCTATACCGGCACATGAGGGATGAGCTGGGCAATCCTGAGGTGCAATCGCAGATAAGGGAAAACTTTCCCAAGCCCAGTATCCACCGACGAAATACCGGCTATGCAGTGGATTATCTGTTAGAATCCCAAGAGTTTTCCGATAAGCCAGCTCCGTTCGATTTTTGCAAGTTGCTGTGTGGGTCAGAGGGAACCCTAGCCGTTACTACAGAGGTGAAACTGCACCTAGATCCCCTCCCTGATCCACATGAGATTGTGGTAGCAGCCCATTTCGATTCCATCCATCAAAGTATGAAGGCTGCCCAAGTGGCCATGAAACATCAGCCATCCGCTGTAGAGCTGATGGACAAGATCATTCTTGACTGCACGAAGGAAAATGTGGAGCAAAGCAAGAACCGGGATTTTGTGGAGGGCGATCCCAAGGCTATTCTGATGGTAGAATTCAGAGGAAAGGAGCTATCAGAGGCCATTATACAGGGCGAGCAATTCATCCAATCACTGAAAGACGCGGGTTTGGGATATGCCTATCCGGTGATCGGTCCCGAAAGGACTAAAAGTGCATGGGAACTCCGTAGTGCCGGTTTGGGACTGCTCGCCAACATACCCGGCGATCCCAAAGCCGTGGCGTGCATCGAGGATACCGCGGTAGACATTGAAGATCTGGCCGATTATATCGATGAGTTTGCCGAGATCATGGAGGGGTTTGGTCAAAGTCCGGTCTACTATGCACATGCGGGCGCTGGTGAAATTCACCTAAGGCCTATATTGGATCTGAAGAAGGCCGATGATGTTCAAAAATTTTACGAGATCAGCGAGGCTTCTGCCAAGCTGGTAAAGAAATACAGGGGGTCACTTAGTGGTGAGCACGGAGACGGTAGGGTGAGAGCGGCATTTATTCCTTTGATGGTGGGAGATGCAAATTATGCTCTTTTCAAACGCATCAAAGAGGCCTGGGACCCCAACCACATCTTCAATCCAGGCAAGATTGTGGATGCTCCTCCTATGAACACCTCCCTCCGATACGAACCCGGAATGGAGACACCAGAACATCAGACAATGTTTGATTTTAGCTCGGTAGGGGGTATCCTGCGCATGGCCGAAAAATGCAATGGAAGTGGAGATTGCAGAAAGCTTCCTACAACAGGTGGCGGTACCATGTGTCCGAGTTTTCAGGCAACCAGAAACGAGCGTGATACTACGAGGGGCCGCGCCAATACCCTGCGGGAGTTTTTGACAAATAGTACCAATGAAAATCCTTTTGACCATCCTGAGATCAAAGAGGTAATGGACCTTTGTCTTTCCTGCAAGGGCTGTACGTCTGAGTGTCCGTCCAACGTGGATATGGCCACTATGAAAGCAGAGTTTCAACATCAATACTATAAAGCGCATGGGGTCCCGCTTCGTGCCAAAGCGTTTGCCTACATCAACCAGCTCAATGGGATTGGGAGCAAGATACCAGGTATTTCCAATTTTTTCCTCTCCAACAGCCTTTCGGCCGGATTGCTGAAAAAGGTGCTTGGCGTGGCGTCTGATCGGGATCTACCGAAGATTTCGCATATATCCCTCCGGGCATGGTACGCCAAGAATTATCACAGCCTGAAAGGGAAAACACCCTCCATCAAGACCGTTTATTTGTTTGCTGATGAGTTTACCAACCACAATGATACTGAAGTAGGCATCAAGGCCATCAAGCTTTTGCGGCATTTGGGCTATGAGGTGAAGATGGTGGATCATCCGGAGAGTGGGCGAGGGGCCATTTCAAAGGGATTATTGGAGTACGCTCGTAAGGTTGCAGATAAAAACGTAGCGATATTCAGTAAATTGGTTTCCGCCGATGTACCGCTAGTAGGTATTGAACCATCTGCGATTTTGAGTTTCCGCGATGAGTATCCCCGCTTGGTGTCCAAAGAATGGGTCAACGCTGCCAAGAAATTGAAGGTTTACGCATCGCTCATAGATGAGTTTTTGGCCAAGGAGGTTGTGGCAGGTAATATCACGGAGGATCAATTTACCGAGGGAGAATTAGAGATTTTGCTACATGGTCACTGTCACCAAAAGGCCCTGTCTTCGGTAAACTTTACGTCCAAGCTGTTGTCGATCCCGAAAAATTACTCAGTGACAGTCATTCCTTCAGGCTGCTGTGGCATGGCAGGATCCTTCGGTTACGAGGAAGAGCATTTTAAACTCAGCATGCAAATAGGAGAGATGGTGCTTTTTCCGGCGGTTCGGAAGGCTGGAGATCAGGTAGCCATCGCCGCGCCAGGTACCAGTTGCCGCCACCAAATAGCGGATGGAACCGGGAAGAAAGCCCTGCACCCAGTTGAAATTCTGTTCGTTGCGGCAGGGCTAGATCGATGAGTTTGAATCCATAGCATGGTATGCACGAAGGAAGGAGGATTGTTAGGAACATTTCAGGTCAAAATCCCTGATAATCTCGCGGGTGAAGCGTGAAAACTTTGCGAACGGCTGGCTAAAATCCAAACGCCCTCTTCGTATCAAGATAGGATTGGGGTTGAAAAAGTAGGTCGTACCAGGCTCGAACTGGTGACCTCTGCCCTGTCAAGGCAGCGCTCTGAACCAACTGAGCTAACGACCTAAGTTCACGCTGCAATATTAAACTTATTTCGCAGAATAGCCAAACCCTAATTTTGTGCTTACACAAATTCCAAGACGGGTATGGTTGTAGTCCTTTTAGTGGTAGGGCAATTGGACAGGATAGGCCGCTAAGAAACGAAAAAAGCCCCAGATTACTCCGGGGCCTAGGTGTTTTTTTTCCGTTTCTTAGTTTCCGGAAACTTCTTCTAGTTGCTCTTCCGATGCTTCGGGAGTGTCCTCAGAAGGAGTCTCTATTACTTCCTCTTCCCACAGTTCCTCAGACTGAGATTCTTCGATAGAAGATTCAATGGGTTCAGAAAGTTCTTCTTCTACTTTTTTTTGGCCGCAAGAGGCTACTGCCAATGCTGCAGCGATAGTCATCGCAATGATGCTTGTTTTCATTTTCTTAATTGCTTTTTTTATGTCTACTTAGACGCCGCAAAGGTACGAATAAATTGAGTAATAATTACAAATGGTAGTATGAAAAAATAAATGGAAGATAATTTACTTTAATGGCTACTTATATCTTTCTTTAGTGTGAAATGAAAGGTCGAACCCACATCCAGTTCGGAATCAACCCAAATATTTCCTCCGTAGTTTTCAATAATTTTTTTAGTGATCGCCAGCCCCATACCTGTTCCAGGAAGAGAAGGCTCTCGGTTTAGGCGCTGGAAAATGATAAAAATTCGATCGAAATATTCATCTTCAATCCCCAATCCATTATCCTGCACGGTGATTTCGTAGGCATCGTCTTTATCGATAGCTTTGATGTGGATAAATGGCGTTCTCATTGCTGATCGGTATTTCAGGGCATTGCTGATTAAATTTTGAAAAACCTGCCGTATGGGGACTTGAAAGCCCTGTATGGTAGGAAGGTTTTCCGTAGTGATAACAGCCTTTGACTCTTCGATGGTCTTGCGGAACAGCAATTTGGTTTCTTCCACGATCTCCATCAGGTTGACGGATTCCAGTTGATCTTTTTCCCGACCAACCCGCGAGTATTCCAGCAAGTCTAAAATGATCTGCCGCATTCTCCTGGACCCATCCACGGCAAAGCCGATGTATTGTTTGCCTTTATCGTCGAGTATGTGGCTATACTTTCGCTCGATTTGCCCCAAAAAGCTAGTGATCATCCGCAGCGGTTCCTGTAAGTCGTGTGAGGCCACGTATGCAAATTGTTCTAGCTCTTGATTGGAGATGGCAAGTTCTTTGACCTTTGCTTTCAATTGAGCATTTAGCGCTTTGAGGGAGTTTTCATGTTCTTTTTGTTGGGAGATGTCTGTCATGGCTCCCAAGACCCTCGTGACTGTCCCGAAAGAATCCCGGATAAAGATCGCCCGATCTACTACGTGTGCATAGGTGCCATCAGCACGCAGGAAACGATACTCCTCAATCCAGTGGTTGTTAGGATAGGATGGTTGCATGTATTCGCCGATTTTTTCGCAAATCCGGTCCTTGTCATCGGGGTGTATGAGGCTGATCAAATGTTCCAGCGAGGGGTTTACTTGGTGCACTTTATAGCTGAAAAGGTGTTCGAAGCCTTTGCCCCAAAACAGGGAGTTCTTTGGTACATCAAAGTCCCAAATGGCATCGTTGGTTGCTTCTGCGATTTTTTGAAACCGTTCATTGGACAGGCGGATCTCCTGCTCCGATTTTTTACGATTGCTGATATCTCTAAGAAAGACGCCCAGTTGATCCCATGTTGGATAGATGCCTATTTCCAGCCACTTACCAGATTCCGTATCGTGACTTTCCAGGTGTAGGGAGGTTTTTGTTTTGAGTGCTTCTTGGCATTTTTGCCGAAGGCCGTGTTTTTGGAGTTCTGGCACAGCGTCCCAGATGTTTTTCCCAACGACCCGACCTCGAGGGACATGGAGTAGATTTTCGGCGCTCTTATTCCAATACAGTGTGTTCCAATTCTTGTCCACCGAGAAAAAGGACTCTCCGATGCTCTCCAAGATGTTGTTCCGTTCATTGAGTGCTTGCTCTATCGCTCGCTGATCTGTTTTGTGTTGGTGAATATCCTGCACACTTCCAAACAGTCGTACTACTCTAGTTTCGACAACTTCCACTTTTCCTTCTATTCTCACCCATTTTTCATTGCCAAGAGCAGTCGTAATGGTTGATTCAAATTCAAAAGGTTCGGCCAATTCGATCGCCCGATCAACTTTTTCCTTCACGAACGGTTGGAGTTCCGGTGGGTAAAACCTGATCACCGAGTCCAGTTCGGGTTCGTAATTGGCAGGCACTTCAAAAATATCCCGGGTTATGGGTGACCATTTGTGTGTGCCATTTTCCAAGTCGATTTCCCAAGCACCTACTTTTGCCATTTCGGAGGCGTCTTGGAGCATTCGCTGAAGCTCAAAAATCGGCGTGACGTCTTTACCGTAGGAAAATAAATAGCCGTCGTCTCCAAAAGGGGTAGAAGAGCCCCAGGAAATGTATTTGTAGGTTCCTGTTCTCGTCCGGTACCGGTTGATGAAGTTATCGGCCTGACGTATACCCGTACTGGTTTCCAAAAATTCTACGGAAGTTCCCGGCAGATCGTCTGGATGCACGAAATTACTGAAAGGTTTGTAGAGGATTTCCTTTTCAGAGTAGCCCAAAAGCTTACAAAATGCTGGATTAACCTTCGTAAAATATCCTTTTGGAGATGCAATGGCCAGAATGTCGGGCGACCACTCAAAGAGAAGCCGCATCTGTTCTTCCTGTTGTTTATGTCTGATCTCTCCCCCCAGGTAGTCTACGAGTTGTTCGATAATCTCTAGCCTGTAGTGGACATCGGCCAGTGGTTCGGCACTGTAAAGAACGAGTGTGCCGACGAAGTTTTCATTCTGAGTGATTGGAAATGCCATACAGCTCCGAAGGCCTGTCCGATTGGGAAGACCTACAGGATATAAGCCGCTTTGGTCAGACAAATGATCCCAAGTCTTGGTCTGTTTAGCTTCCCAAACCAACCCGGGTATATGTTCACCAAGACGTATTTTAGCGGGGGGATTGAAGGTTTGCTCATCTGCCTGCAAAGCGTTTTCGACATAAAATGCACTCAGGCTTAAGCTGTCATTTTCTTCACTTTTCAACCAAAATTCAGCTGAATGGAACTCCATTCCATCGCAGAGGGTTTGCAATGTTTCTTCCAGCGTGTACGTCAGCGGATGAGAAGTTTTGAAAAGGGAGGAGATCTTTTGTCGATATAGCTGAGCTAAATCGTTTTTCTTTGTGTCAGAGATATCCCGAAGCACTCCCACCATGCGTAGCGGCCTGCCCGATGAGTCCCGGATCAAATACCCAATTTCCTCTACAAAAGCATAATTACCGTCGCCCTTTCTCCATCTAAAAATTTCCTGCCATTTTAGCCGGGAGGAATCCTCCATAAACGAAACCCATGCTGCCCTGTTTTTTTCGATATCTACCGGATGCTGGGTAACTTCCCAGTCTCTGATAGAAGTGGGTACTTCTTCAGGCTTGTATCCGAAAATTCTTCCATAGGACTCCCCCCAATGAAAGGTGTCCTGCTGAATATCCCAATCATAAATGGCATCGTTGGTTGCTTTATTGATTAGCTCAAAACGTTCGTTGCTTTCGATCAACAGTTGTTCGGCCTGAACGCGTTGGGTGATATCGATACCCATGCATTGAAGCTCATAGGGAGCTCCTGATGCATCTGGCACACAAATAAAATCCCACAGAGTGGTCATCGTGCCGCCATCTTTTGTGGGTTTGTCTATTTCAATTTTTATAATGGATTCCGGATGTTCGATGCATTCGGCGACTGTATCCCTTACTTTTTGCCAATGATAATCCCGGATGGACTCCAAACTTAGGTTTCCCAAGATTTCACCATTTTTATATATCCAGCCAAACTCATCCTGAAATTTCCTATTCACGTACGTATACCTACCCTCTAAATCGGTTCGGATTACATAGTTGGTTTGAGATTCATATAGACCGCGAAAACGTGCTTCGCTTTCGGTAAGCTTTTGATTTGCGTGAATGATATCTGTGATGTCGTTACTGTTGGCAATAAATCCTTGAATATCCGGGTCTTGAGATAAATTCACTAGGGTTGTCCTTATCCAACGCCAGCTACCCTGCCTTGTCTGGAATCGATAGGGGGAGGTAATGGACTGTTTGCCATCTACGATTTGTGCACTTTCCATTTTGACGCGATCGCGATCTTCCGGATGGATGAAAGCATAGGCCGAATTCCCCAGTAAATCTTCGTCGGCATAGTCAAGGTTACGTCTATACGTTGGGCTAACGTACGTGAAGATTCCCTTAGGACTCAGGATTGCGACGAAATCTCCGCCTGCCTGAATCATGGACCTGAAGCGGCGTTCATTCTTTTTGATTTGAAGTTCCGCCTGCTTGAGTTCGGTCACATCCCTTCCTACACAATAGATACGTTGTTGCTCGAGGTCATAATGGGCGGTCCAAACCATCTGGATACAGCGACCATCTCGATGTAGGTAAGCATTTTCAAAATTTTTTACCTTTTTTACCTTAAATAACTCCCGCCAGATTACCAAAGTTGGGTCCAAGTAGTCTTTATGGATGAAATCCGAAAAATGGCGTCCTTCCAATTCTGCGGGGCTGTACCCTAAGATTTCCTTGGAGGCCTTGTTAATTTGAGTAAAACGTCCTTCAGTGTCTAACACGCAGATAAGGTCCAACGAGCTATTTAGAATCGTTCGCAGTTCCCGTTTCTTTTCGGTAAATTCCGTGATATCCTGAAAAATCCCGATGAGCCGTATCGCACGGCCTTCATCATCCCGAATCACATGCGCTTTGGAGACTACGTGAACGATATAACCATCTTTGTTGATAAGCCGCTTTTGAAAATTGTATTCTTTTCCTTCGTTTATGGCCGCATGCATGTGGTCGAAGGCTCGCTCCCGATCCTCGGGATGGATGACTTCTACCGCAGAGGTAAAATCAAGCATAAATTCGCCGGCTTCATAGCCGAGCATCCGAAAAACGCCCGCAGACCACTGTATGGAGTTTGTAAGAAGAAAAAGTTTCCAAGTACCCGACTTGGTTAGGGCTTCTGTAGTCTCTTCTAGTTGGTGTTCCTCTGATTTCTTGCTTTCTTCATCGCTACCCTTTCTCATATCCTAAAGCAATTAGAGTCATAGAACGAAATTTAGCGAATCATAATCGATTTGTCCCCATTTTAACGGATATTTTCCTCCACTAATGGGTTATTTTCGCTTTAAGACTACGAAATCCATGCTATACTCATCCTTTGTGTTCAGATGGTCTACATGTACTCTCTCTGTTTCCTCCCATTCGTCTAGGTTCAGTTCTGGGAAAAAAGTGTCTGCATCTGGTCGGGCATGAACCTCGGTAACAATCAGTTCATCGGTATAAGGTACAGCCTGCCGGTATATTTCTGCTCCACCCAAGATGAACAGCCTGTCGAGGCCTTTGGCTTTTGCAGCCTCTAAAGCATTCTCCAAGGATGAGAATACCGCATGTCCCTCCGGTACTTGGTAAGAGGGATTTCGGGTAACCACATAATGGGTTCTCCCTGGTAGTGGTTTGTCTAGACTTTCGAAGGTTTTCCGTCCCATAACCACGTGGTGCCCCCTTGTGCTCTCTTTAAAATGCTTTAGGTCAGATGGAAGGTGCCAAGGCAAACCATTGGCTTTTCCTATGGCGTTGTTTTCCCCTTTTGCGACGATGATGGATACTTTCAATTCTGTTTTCGTTCGGTAGTAAGTTACTGAGGGCCTAGTGCGTTGGCATAGTCTGCCATTACAAAGGTTTGAGTATTGTCCGTGTCGATATTTACCATGGTAAATTGGGAAGTGGACTTATCTGTTTTGCTTTCAAAGTACATTTCCATGAGACTTCCCTCGGGAAATTTGTCCAAAGTGACTTTGTTATCGGCCTTCATACGTTGGGTTAGGAAAGGACTGTTGTTTCCCCAAAAGGATTGAAGTCCGGGAATGGATTCTTTACTTATCCAATAGGATGCTTCCATGTCCTCGTTGCTGGCACGATATTCATCGCAGGAATAGCCCAAGATATTCTTGGTATTGCCGGTTTTTTCGAACGTAAAGTCCTCGAGCTTATAGTCGGTTTCCTCTTCTTCTACTTCAGCCATTTCGACCATTGAATCCATCATGTTTTGCCAGTCAAGTCCAAAGGCCATGCGGGTTTTTTTGTCGCCTTCCTCTATCAGCATGATGGTGGCATTGTTTTTAAAGTCAAAAATCATGACCGACCGTTCCTTATTTTTCTTGTCGGCGGGATCCACAAATTCCATTCCTGTGAGCTTTTCGTTGCTGCTCAAGTAAGATTTGATCACTACTGGATCTGCTTTCTTTCCATTAGATTCTGTCCCGGTAACCTCCATCTCCGCTACTCCCACAAAGGAGTACGACTCGTCGATCTCTACATTGGTGTTGATGGACTCAAGAATTTTGCTGAAGTCATACCCGGCACCGCCACGTGGTCCGCCGTACAGGTTTCCAAAGGCTTTTTCAAATTGCTTTTGAGTGGCTTTTTCTACCTCGCTGACAACCCGTTTTTCCACAGCCCGTGCGACACCTTCCTCGGCGGCGTTCTTTAGCCTACGAAGTAGTTGCGCCTCTGTCGTAAAGGGACCTACAAAAAAAAGGATCGACATAAAAATGATGGATACAGTTTTCATAGTACTAATCTTTTGGTTTAATTCATAAAGTTACTTAAATAATAATAAACTTCAAAAAAAGGAGGTTTGAATATAAAATAATGTATTTTGTTAAATTTCTAGGATATATTCTATGATTCCAGCATTTTTTCCTTTCGGCCTCGTCACCAATAGCGGGAATTGGTCGTTGAGTTGGATCAAGCGCTCTGCCATGCTGCCAATAAACAATGCTGTGGCAGCAGTGCGGCCTTTTGCTCCGATGATGATCCCATCCGCCTTCATTTCTTTGGCCATTTGAATGATGTCTTCCACTGGATCATCATCTTCATCTTTGGTGTACACTGCATGCACTTTGATGTTTTTAGTGTCGATTTTTCTGATAAATTTTTTGAAGTTTATTTCGGCATGGGTTTGCATGATAGAGGCAAATTCCTCGTAGCTTTTTCCGGTAAAATGGTATCCCGAGGGGACTGTGAATACGTTTTGGCAGATGATTTCAACTTTTTCACCGTTTCGTTCTGCGATGGTGATTGCCTCTTCCATGGCATCTCTGGAATAGTCGGAAAAGTCACTAGGAACCAGCAATTTCTTGATTCTGGGTTTGCTGTTTTCAGGAACAATCAATAAAGAACAACTGGCCCGCCTAGCCAACCTCTGAGAAACCACCCCGGAGCCTGGAAGGGAAACCTTTTTACCTACCAGAATCATATCCGCAGACTTGTCGATGGCTAGTTTGAGGATTTTTTTGGAAAGTTGCCCCTCCTTTACCACATACGCAATCTCGGCCGTCACGTCTTTTCCAAAGTGTGCATCCACCGTTTTTTTCATCTGCGCTTTTCGCTCCTCGATCATTCCGTCAATGAGGTTTGGAAACTCTTTGAGGACCTCCTTAGGTATGTTCAGGTTGCGGATGACATTTGTGAAATAAATTTTTTTGGCCTGGTTTGTCTCAGCAATGAATGCGGCAAACTTTACCAAAGTGGCATCCATATCTGTCTGGTCTAAGCAGACGATCAGTTTCTTGATTTGGTACATGCTGATTTTTACTGCGTTTGGCTAATGGTAAAATAACGTGTATAAAATGGTTAAAAAAAATAACTCCATGTTTTCGAAGATATGCTTTTTTGGGCTTGATAGCAAGAAGCTTTGGGATATTTAGACTATAGATCCGTATGATTGCACATTCCCGGTGTTGGGTGGACACCGGTTTTTTTACCCACTTGCAAGGCAAACTACCCACTTTGGTTATTTGAAAATTAAAGCGTATACCTCCCTGTGCAGGTTACTTTCTGCCCGGCAATTTACAATTACCGATTTCCTATTGTATATTTGTCAGGAGTTCGGGCCAATGACATGTTCAAACTTCACAAATTAATTAAAATGCCGAGTGAAGCCCTTTTTCAAAACCAGGCCTCATCCTACGCCTCAGGGCTCTAGGACCTCGCGTTCACGCAGGATAACAGTGGAAGGTTGCGATCTGAGGGCAGCTCAAATCTTGTTTTACAGGAGGTTTGTAACACTCCAAGGTCCGGACTCTTTATAGAAGTGGGACCATTTAGCAGCGATGCCGAATGGTCCCGCTTTTTTTAGTAGAGCATTCGGAATCGGATGGTCCCTTGGATATTTTTCAAATCATCAATCACCTTGCTGGAATAGGCTTTGTCAATGTCGGTGATTACATAGCCGATTTTCTCGTTAGTTTTCAGGTATTGCCCCACAATGTTTATCTCATGGTTGGCCAAAATTTGGTTGATTTTGGCCATGATGCCTGGTTCGTTTTGGTGAATGTGGATCAGACGGTGTGCGTTGTGTAAAAAAGGCAACTGTATGTTTGGGAAATTTACACTGTTATACGTGTTTCCGGTGTTGATGTATTCCATGATTTTGCCGGGCACAAATTTGGCGATGTTAATCTGCGCCTCCAGCGTACTGCCCCCGATGTGTGGCGTCAAAATAGTGTTTGGGAGGCCCAATAGTTCAGATTCAAATGGTTCGTCGTTGTTTTTTGGTTCGGAAGGAAAGACGTCAATAGCAGCTCCGGCCAAGTGTCCGGATTCCAATGCCTCTTTTAGTGCAGGGATATCCACCACGTGCCCGCGGCTCAAATTTATCAATAGCGCATCTTTCTTCATTTTCTGAAGCCGCTCCCGGTTGATCAGGTTGTGGTTTTCTTTGCGACCATCCACATGCAGACTGATTACATCGCAGGTTTCCAAAAGCGTGTCGAGTGACTCGATTTTGGTGGCATTGCCCAGGGCCAATTTTTCGAGGACATCGTAGTAGTACACATCCATGCCCAGGTTTTCAGCCAAGACAGACAACTGAGCTCCTATATTTCCATATCCAATGATTCCCAGTTTTTTCCCTCGAATTTCAAAACTTCCCGAAGCGGACTTATCCCAAATCCCCTTATGTAGGTTTACGCTCTTATCAAATAGTTTCCTGCGGAGAAAAATAATCTCACCAATCGCCATTTCTACCACCGACCTCGTGTTGCTGAACGGCGCATTGAACACCGCAATGCCTTTTTCCTGGCAGGTTTCTAGATCAATTTGGTTGGTGCCAATGCAAAATGCACCGATGGCGATCAAGCGGTTGGCATTTTCCAGGACCTTTTTGGTAACTTGTGTCTTTGAACGAATCCCGAGCACGGATACCTTTTTGATTTTTTCGGCAAGTTCCTCTTCTGATAGAGCAGAACTCACTACCTCTACGTTATACCCCTCCTGCTTCATCAACTCTACGCCAATGGGATGCACGTTTTCCAGGAGCAACACGTTGATACGGCTTTTTGGGTACGAAAACTTTTTATTCAGCTTATTCACATAGAGTATTTCATCAAAACTCGGGGCTACGTGGTCTGCCTTTGCCAGTACCTTTGGGCGGTTGACATTTTCTGTGAAAGCGTAGAATTTGTTGGCTACGCCGGAGGCTTTGATCTCATAATCGGTGTAGCCATCACCAACCACATAGATGTCTCCTTCTAGATTGAGGCCTTTAATAGTCTCGGGTTTTCCGTTGTTTTTGGAAAGTGGGTTTTCCCGGTTAAAATCTACGATTTGTCCTGCTTCGTCATAAATAAACTCATTGGCAAAGACATTTTCTTCCCGGATGCCGTACTCCGCCACGATAGGGAGAATGAAATCTTTGAAGCCGTTGGAGATGATATAGATGTCCGCAGCGTTTTCCTTCAAAAATTCCTTGTTACGTTGAAACGATGTGGATACCCGGCTTCTAAGTGCCTGGATCAATTCGGAGATCTGCGACTTGTTGGCATTCAGTAGGGACAGGCGCTGTTCTAGGCTTTCCCTAAACGTGACGCTGCCTTCCATACCCCTGTCGGTGATATCTTTGATCGCCTGTAGTTTTTCCTGCTTTTGCGGATCGTCTTGTAGACTGATTTCTCCCAAGATATCCAAGGCTTCCACCTGGGTAAAAGTGCTGTCAAAGTCTATAATGAATTTCTTCGTAACTGTCATTTGGCTGGTGAAATTTATTTAGCGAGACGCAAAATTAACAGATTAAAAAATATTATGAAGGTTTAGTTTGAAATTACTTTAGATTAAAATGTCTCCTATGCATCGAATGGTATGGAGGGAAGACTAGGTATTTAAAACTTCAAACCAACCTGCTTGGACGCAAAAAAGATCGTTTATTTAAGCGTGGATGGAAACTGTTTTCCTATCTTTCGCAGTTATTTCAGCATATCAACAGAAAGGTTTAAAGATGTTACATAAGTTCCTATTAGCAGGGCTGCTGATTAGCCTGTTTAGTTACTGCGCCAATTCCTCCGATCAGGTTCGTTCGGATGATCAGCTCCATCCGCAGGTCTCCGGAGCCTACGGCGATCCGTTGAGTGGTCTTCCTCCGGTTTCTTTGGCACATATGGTTCAGGAGATTCAGCATGAAGGGGTATTTGAGGGGAAAGTCTATGGTACTATCAAGGAGGTCTGCGCCCACAAAGGTTGTTGGATGACGGTCGAGCTACCCGACGGGTCGGATATGCGTGTTACCTTCAAGGATTATGGTTTTTTTGTTCCTAAGAATGCGCAGGGTTTTCGGGTGACCTTAGAGGGCATGGCGGAAAAATCGGTGACAGATGTAGCTACGCTCAAGCATTATGCAGAAGATGCTGGAAAAGCGCAGACTGAAATCGATTCTATTACCGAGCCGGAGGAGTCTGTAGCTTTCGAGGCAGTTGGGGTTGAGATCGAAGAAGGCGCCTAAAGAACATCCGTTAAATTTTTAAATCAAAAAACTATGCCATTGGCACTGGACAATCTACGAGTGGGAAGGGCCTATAGGCTGGTCAATTATGGAGAAGAAAGGACTTTAAAGGTGCTTGAAAAGATCAGCGCCACCAATTTTCGAGTAAAAGACTTGGACACCCTGGAGCTATACGAATTGGAGGAACTTCTGCGATGGGGTAAAGGTCGGGATTACGACTTAGACGAATTAATTTGATAAACAACTATGCATAATACAGATAAAAAAATACCGAGTCTGACGGGTGCGATATTGGGCTGTAAGTGCCCGCATTGCAGGCAAGGAGATCTCTTTCCGGTACCCGTGTACAGTTTTTTGAAGCTGACGGCGGTGAACCGGCAGTGTGCAATTTGTGGGGAGGAGTTTGCACCAGAGCCTGATTTTTTTTATGGTGCGATGTACATCAGCTACGCCTTGTCAGTAGCATTGTTTATTAGCATTATGGTAGCGTTGAATGTATTGTTTGAAGATCCTGCCTTGATGCTTTACATAGGAAGTGTGGTCTTTTTTAATATGCTACTCCTGCCTCTTATGCTGCGGTATTCAAAGACTCTCTATTTGTATGCAGTGGGCCGAATTACCTTCCGAGGATATTGATGGCTTGCTGTAATTAGCATTCAATTTTTTCCGTTTCCGCATATAACTAAGGATTTCATTTCTTTTTGACGAAAAAAAAATGAAAAAAAGTTAAAATTTATTAATTGTTAGTAAAACTTACTAAAACAAAAGCCGTATACACCTGTTGTTAGTTCGCTTAATGGCTTGTAAATGGATCAGATTCTCAATTCAATTGTGGTTCAGGTGACCGATGAGGTATACTTGAAAGACCCGCTAAGCTCGGAGTTGGGCAAGAAAATTATTCATCAGAGTCTTTTTCTGATCGCAGAGTTAGGGATGGAAGGGTTCACCTTTCGGAAGCTAGCTGAGCGGGTGGGGAGTACCGAAGGTGCTATTTATCGATATTTTGAAAACAAACACAAGCTACTGGTATATCTCACCGCTTGGTATTGGGGATGGCTGGAACATCACTTGGTGTTTTACATTTCTAATTTGGCTGATCCACACGAAAAGATGCGTATCGCGATAAAGTTGTTGGTGGAGGGGCCTGATACAAAAAAAAACCAATACCTTGACCCCGAGATGTTGACACAGATCGTAACCGAAGAATCCTACAAGTCATTTTTGACGAAGGAGGTGGATGTAGAAAACCAAAACGGTTATTTCAAACACTTCCACAGATTGAGTGCACGCCTCGTGGCTTTGGTCAAAGAAATAAACCCATCCTATAAATATCCTAAAACCTTGGTTTCTACCCTCATGGAGTCCACGTTACTGCATGCCTATTTTCGAAAACACATGCCTGCAATGACCGAGGTGGGTTTGGTAGGCGATGAAAAGGTAGATTTTTACAATGAGTTGATATTTAAAACCCTGAAGAATGAAAGCTGATTACCTGCAAACGCCTTTGAATCGGTTTTTTAACCTTCTCAAGGAAGAGAAAAAAGAAGTTTATGCGATTTATTTCTATGCGGTACTAAACGGTATCGTCTCCCTTTCCTTGCCACTTGGAATTCAGGCCATCCTCAATTTTATCTTGGGTGGCAGGATGACTACTTCTTGGACATTGTTGGTTGCCATCGTTGCCTTGGGGGTGATTTTTGGGGGATTTCTGCAAATCAGTCAGCTTTACCTGACAGAGAAGTTGCAACAACGAATCTTTAGCAAGTCGGCATTGGAGTTTGCTTATAGGCTTCCGCGTATCAAGCTGGAGGCCTTACGGGGAAAATACGCTCCTGAACTGGTAAATCGGTTTTTTGATACCATCAACCTTCAGAAGGGGCTTTCCAAACTTTTGATCGACTTTAGCACAGCGACCTTGCAGGTCTTTTTTGGTCTGGTACTTCTAGCCGTGTACCACCAATTTTTCATCATCTTTGCGGTCACCCTCATTTTACTTTTATATCTAGTCTTCCGGTTTACAAGCCCCAAAGGTATGCAGACCAGCCTGAAAGAGTCCTCCGCCAAGTACGAGGTGGCTTATTGGCTGGAAGAGATTGGTCGTACACTGGGTACCTTTAAGTTAGCGGGATTTTCCGATTTGCCGTTTGCACGGGTGGACAAATTGGTGAAGAAGTATGTGGACTATAGGAACAGTCACTTTGCCGTCTTGATTTTTCAATATAAGATAATGATTGCGTTTAAGGCGTTGATCGTTGTTTCTTTGTTGGTGGCAGGTAGTATTTTATTGATGAATGACGAGATCAGTATTGGTCAGTTTGTTGCCGCAGAGATCATTATTGTGTTAATCATTGGCTCAGTGGAGAAGTTGATATTGAGTTTGGAGACTGTCTACGATACCTTGACAGCCACTCAAAAGATGGGATTGATCATGGATATGGAGCTGGAACGTACCGAGGGTGTAGACAAGCCGTTGAAGCTTACCAAAGACGGATTGACTTACGAAATCAGAAATTTAACGTATCGGCCGGAGGGAATGGACGTTCCAATTCTGGATAGGATTAATCTGGAGATAAAGGAGGGTGAAAAGGTGGTTGTGACCGGCAAGAGTGGCTCGGGAAAGAGTTCTTTGCTGTACCTAATGGCGGGGTTAATAGAGGGGTATTCCGGCAACATCATCGTGAATAAACTACCGATGGAGACGATTGCCCTGGAAAAGCTACGGGCCATGATTGGAGACAGCCTTTCGCATCAGTCCATTTTTTATGGAACTATTCGGGAAAATATCACCGTAGGAAAGGCAGTAGATGATGAAGAGCGACTCCGTGACATCATCAAGCTCGTGGAGTTGGATGAATACGTTTTCGGGTTAAAGGATGACTTGGAGACCATGCTGCTGCCAGAAGGTAAGCAGTTGAGCCATGCAGTGATCAGTAAGATAGTTTTGGCGCGAAGCATTTATTGCTCGCCTAAGCTGATGCTCTTGGAGGAGGAGTTTAACCACCTGAACAAGAACGATTCCAAGAAGCTGCTGGATTATATCTTCGGTGGCCCTTGGACCCTGGTTGCAGTTTCCAATCAGGAGCAAACGCTGGAACGGGCTGAAACCGTGATTGAACTCGAACGGGGTGAAATAGCCTTTAAAGGAAGCTATCAAGAGTACAAAAAATATTTAGAGGGTAAGAAATCGTAAAACTATGCTTAACATTTCGAATAATTCGGTAAAAGATCGGATCGATCCCTATTCATTTGAGAGTTATAAGCAGACCATTCCTAACAATGAAAGCAGAAAGAGGGTAAGGATTCTACTGTATTCGTTGTTGGTAGCTTTTGTGATGCTGTTTCTTCCTTGGACGCAAAATTTCAGATCACGGGGCATGGTCACGGCGCTCAAGCCAGAGCACAGACCCCAGACGGTGCATTCCATAATACCCGGAAGGATCGAACGTTGGTACGTGCAGGAAGGAGATTATGTAAATAAGGGGGATACCATTCTCTTTATCTCTGAAGTCAAAGATGAATACATGGATCCCGAGCTACTTATGCGTACACAAAGGCAGGTGGAAGCTAAAGCAATGGCGGTTCTTTCCTACGAGGAGAAAGTAAAAGCACAGGCCAATCAAATTAGTGCGCTGGCCGAGAACAACAAACTAAGGAAGGAACAGGCAGAGAATCGCCTCATCCAAGCACAACTAAGTGTGGAGTCGGACAGCATTGTATTGGAGGCCGAAAAGTTAAACTTATCGGTGGCAGTACTTCAACTAGACCGTATGGAAATGCTGTATGAGGAGGGGCTCAAGTCGCTTACCGAGCTAGAGCAGCGTAAGATCAGGTATCAGGAGGCTTTGGCCAAAAAAATCAGTGCAGAGAATAAATTGCTAAGTAGCCGGAACGATTATATCACGGCACAGATCGAATTGAATGCTATTGACAACGATTTTAGGGACAAACTAGCCAAAGCAAATGCGGACCGATATGCAGCGTTATCGGACCAATACGATGCAGAAGCTACGGTAACCAAGTTGGAAAACCAGCTATCAAATTACACCGTCAGATCCGGTATGTACTATGTGCTGGCCCCGCAGTCTGGGTATATCACCAGGGCGATACAGGTGGGCTTGGGTGAGACAATCAAAGAAGGAGCGGAGATAGTCAGTATCATGCCCAAAGATTATTCTTTGGCTGTGGAGCTATATGTCGCCCCTATTGACCTGCCCTTGGTGAAGTTGGGGAATAAGATCCGGTTTATCTTTGACGGTTGGCCTGCCATCGTGTTTTCCGGCTGGCCACAGCTTTCTAATGGTACTTTTGGGGGTAAGGTATATGCGATCGATAATTTTACAAGCACCAACAATATGTACCGAATATTGGTAGTGCCCGATCCAGACGAAGAGCCCTGGCCCGATGCCCTACGACTTGGATCAGGAGCGGATGGGATAGCCCTGCTAAATGACGTACCTGTCTGGTATGAGATCTGGCGTCAGATGAATGGTTTCCCCGCTGATTTCTATACATTGAAAGAGGCTAAAGAAGTAAAAGGCAAGAAGTGAGAATTAGTAAAAATTACCATTGTTTGACTAAACTAAATTCAAAGGTGTTGACACAATCCGAACCATCGAACCAACGAACCCGGTTTCAAAAGAAGAGTGTGTTATTCGTTTTCTTTTTATTCTTGATTGGTACGTCCGCTTTTGGACAGGAAACGCTCACTTACTCGGATTTTTTGGTTTGGGTTAGAGACTATCATCCCTTGGCCAAGCAGGGTGACCTCACATTAGAGTTGGGTAGGCAGGAACTGCGTATGGCTAGGGGAGGCTTTGATCCGATTCTATTTGGAGACCAAAACGAAAAGAAATATAACAATACGCCATACTACAATAAGCGTGAAGGCGGCATCGTGCTTCCTACGATGGCAGGTGTCGAATTCAAGGGTGTATTTGAACAAAATACCGGAACCTATCTAAATTCGGAAAACACCGTGCCCCAAAATGGCCTTCTCGCAGCTGGAGCCTCGGTAAATTTGGGAGAAGGCCTGTTTATCGATCGAAGGAGGGCAGCATTGCGACAGGCTCAGGTGTATGCGAATGCCACCGAAGAAGAAAGGCGGTTTTTATTAAATAACCTCTATTTAGATGCTACGTTTGCCTATTGGGATTGGGCAAAGGCTTATGCCGATCTTGCCGTATTTCAGGAAGGTGTGACCTTGGCCCAAATTCGGTTTGAGGGCATTAAATCCAGTTTTGAGTTTGGCGATCTGCCTGCTATAGATACCGTTGAAGCCTATACGCAGGTGTTGAACCGCATTATACGGCTACAAAACGCAGAAAATACGTTTTTCGCTAAAACCCAAGAGCTGAATGTTTTCCTGTGGGATGAAGAGGAGAACCCCATTTTTTTGAACCCAGACATTCTGCCCATGAGTCTGACTGCCGGCACACCGGATGTAGTTGATATCGCAGAGTTACGGGATGTTTTACCGGGACATCCAGAACTTAGACTGTTGGACTACGATCTCGAGTTCCTGGATATTGATAGGCGTTGGAAGGCAGAACAGCTCAAGCCAATAGTAAAGGTAAACTACAACTTTCTTTCTGAAACGGTGAGCCCGTTAGAGACGGGGCCGTTTTTTGAGAACGACTACAAGTGGGGCATCAGCATCAGCACTCCATTGTTTTTACGAAGAGAACGTGGAGCGTTGGGAGTAACCCGTGCAAAGATCAACATGACGCAATACAAGCGGGATTTGAGTGTACAAAAATTGATGGCCAGTTTGGAAAAGGAGTACAATAGTTTTTTGGTGCTGGGGAGACAGCAGGTGACTTTTGACAGTAATATTCAGGGTTTGCAGCGTCTGCTGGAGGGTGAGCGTATCAGATTTGAGCAGGGTGAAAGTTCGTTGTTTTTGATCAATGCACGGGAGGTAGCTCTATTTGATGCATTGGTCGTGTTGAATTCCATCAATGCAGATCGAAAAATTGCCATTTCCAAGGTTCGGGTTGCCGCTGGACTTGGCTTTGAGGAATAATTCTAGCAGCTATTCGATGAGAGGTTTTAATTTTTCGAAGGTCAGTGGCTTTTCGATAAAACCGCTAACGTAAGGAAATTCTTTTGCCCGTTGGCGGTCCTGAAAATCAATACTACTGGAAAGCATGATTATCTTATCTTCTCTGCCAGTGCCGATTCTGGCATACTCCTCCAAAAAATCCCATCCATTCATTACCGGCATATTGATATCTACCAAGATCAATAATTTTTTCCCAGGTTCCATGGATTGAATATCGAAGAGCGCAACCTCTGCCTCTAAAAATTCTTTGGTTGTCGGGGATATTTGCAACTTGTTTATCAACCGTTTATTTATCAGGTTATTTATTGGATCATCGTCAATTAAAACAATAAGGTGGAACAGGTGCATTGATTGCTTGCTTGGAATGAATAAAATAGGTACGTATAGGTTCAGGAGTGTAGCGAAACGTTTAAATTATACGGTCAAACTCAACGATAGTACAAAATTACAGACAAAAATAAAAAAAAACAGGGAGGGTTTTAAGCCTCCCTGTTAGAAATATCACAAAACGTGCGGGATTACATCATTCCGCCCATTCCGCCGCCTCCGTGCATATGCTGTCCGCCGGCAGGTGACTCTTCCTTGATGTCTGCTACCACACATTCGGTAGTAAGCAGTAACGCTGCGATTGAAGAAGCATTTTCCAATGCCAATCGGGTTACTTTAGTAGGATCGATCACACCTGCTTCAAACAGATCTTCAAACTTGTCAGTTCTTGCGTTGTAGCCGAAGTCCCCTTCACTTTCTTTGATTCTGTTAACGACTACAGAACCTTCTCCGCCGGAGTTTGCTACAATCGTACGTAGAGGAGATTCTACCGCTTGACGGATAATATTGATACCAGTGTCCTCGTCGTCGTTAGCGCCTTTCAGACTGTCAAGTACCTTTGCAGCTCTGATCAATGCTACACCACCTCCGACAACAACACCTTCTTGTACCGCTGCTCGGGTAGCATGCAATGCATCGTCTACACGGTCTTTTTTCTCTTTCATTTCCACTTCAGTAGCTGCTCCTATGTAAAGGATGGCCACGCCACCAGAAAGCTTAGCTAATCTTTCCTGAAGCTTTTCTCTGTCGTAATCAGAGGTTGTTTTTTCGATCTGTGTTTTGATCTCGTTGATTCGGCCTTGGATGGCTTCTTTTTCACCGGAACCGTTTACGATCGTTGTATTGTCCTTGTCAATGTTGATTTTCTCAGCAGTACCAAGGTAGTCGATGGTTACGTTTTCCAACTTGTATCCTCTTTCTTCTGAGATTACGGTTCCACCTGTAAGGATCGCGATGTCTTCCAACATGGCTTTTCTACGGTCACCGAATCCAGGCGCCTTTACAGCAGCTACTTTTAATGCACCTCTGATCTTGTTTACCACCAGTGTAGCCAACGCTTCTCCGTCTACGTCTTCAGCGATGATCAACAGAGGACGTCCTGACTGCGCTACTGGCTCAAGTACTGGAAGCAATTCTTTCATCGCAGAGATCTTCTTATCGTAGATCAGGATGAAAGGGTTTTCCAGTTCCGCTTCCATTTTCTCGGTGTTGGTAGTGAAATAAGGAGAGAGGTAACCCCGGTCAAACTGCATACCTTCCACAGTCTTCACTTCGGTTTCGGTACCTTTTGCTTCTTCAACGGTGATCACACCGTCTTTACCTACCTTTTCCATCGCATCGGCAATCATGTTTCCGATCTCTTCGTCGTTGTTGGCGGAGATGGTTCCTACTTGCGCGATTTCTTTGCTGGTAGAGATTTGCTTGGAAGAATTTTTGAGGGATTTAACCACAGCCTCTACGGCTTTGTCAATACCCCTTTTCAAATCCATCGGATTGGCACCGGCAGCTACGTTTTTGATACCTACTGAGAAGATAGACTGCGCAAGAACGGTGGCTGTAGTTGTACCGTCTCCAGCGTCGTCAGCGGTCTTAGAAGCAACTTCTTTTACCAACTGAGCGCCCATGTTTTCGATGGCGTTTTCCAGTTCAATTTCTTTGGCCACAGTCACACCGTCTTTGGTGATGGCAGGGGCGCCAAATTTCTTATCAATGATTACGTTTCTTCCCTTAGGTCCTAAAGTGACCTTTACTGCATCTGCAAGAGCGTCTACGCCTTTTTTTAACCTGTCTCTAGCGTCTGTTTTGAAAAATAATTCCTTAGCCATTTTCTTTTCTTAATTTAGTTGTTTGAATTGATGGATGAGTGATTAAAGGATCGCGAAAATATCGGCTTCCCTCATGATCAAATAATCAGTACCGTCAACATTTAGCTCGGTGCCTGAATACTTCCCGTAAAGCACGGTGTCACCTACCTTTACTGTCAATGGCTCATCTTTTTTGCCGTTACCTACTGCTACGATCGTGCCCTTTTGAGGCTTCTCTTTGGCAGTGTCAGGAATGTAAAGGCCTGAGGCGGTTTTTTCTTCGGCTGCAGCGGGTTCTACCAAAACCCGGTCTGCTAAAGGTTTAATGTTCACTTTTGACATTTGTTTAGCTATTTAATAAAGTTAAATTTCAACAATTACATTACCCCATATAACACTTTTTATGCCAATCGACGGAAACTGGCAAATACTGCCATATCGTCGCTGTATCCTGGGTTGTGCATGTCAGGTTTGCAGACAATCGCTAAAAAGAATCTGACATTTTTTCGTCAAGGGGTTGATCTGCATGTCAGTTTTTGCTATTTTTTCGTCTGTAAATGTGGAACATATGGTTACGTTGTCTGAAAATTGGTTATCTGAGGGTTGGATGGATTTTGAATATAAAAAATACATCCTGCTGGCCTATCTCAAGTATGTCAACGAGCAGTTTAGAGAGGTGAAACTCTATCCACCGCTCGGTGAATTGATTCAACATTATGAAAAGCTCCGGGCACTTGAATCCGGAAAATCGCTCATGAAGTCTTCGTTTCCGAAAGAGTTTAATGGCATAGAATGGGAAAAACTCAGCCTCTCCTACAGGGAGAAATTGCAGGAGGATGAATGGGTGAAAGAAATGCAATCTATCGTGGATTATGCCATTCCTCAGATAAAGCGGCATATCGAGGAGGGAAAGACCATCTATGAAATAATCGAAAAAGGAATTGCTATTGAGCCTGTCGGGATCACTCCCATCTATCAGCGGGAGGGCTACGCTCTGCTGACCTTTGACCGCAGCAAGGAGATTTTTATCTACAGGTATACGGTAAGTGTTTTTCACCACAGCGGTGATGTTCTAAGGGGTATCGCATTACGGTTTATTGAAATGGTTCGGCATTCACTGGTGAATACCCTACAGAAAATTAAACTGGATCTTGCCAAGCGTTTTACCGATTTGCCCAACCCATCGGCTTGGCATATCCATTCGGAAAAACGGGTCCCCTTTGAGGAGAGTCTGGTGCCCATAAGCAAAAGACTGCTGCTAAAAACAATCAATGCCTAAGCGGAGACCGCTTAGGCATTGATTGTAGGGGAGGGAATATACCTTTCAGGTACGTTTAATCTTCTTTCTTTAACAGCGATTTTTCTTCCCTCGTCAAAATAGGCGTAGGAGCCACAGGTGCCTTTTCCATCGCCATTTCACGTTGTTTTTCCTTGTTTTTGATAATTTCTGCTCCTGGTTTCGCAAACAAGATCTGATATGCTTCTGAAAAGCTTTCGGCTTTTTTCAAATCTTTGAAGATATCTATCCACTCATGGAACACCAGATAGACGGGGTTGTAAGAATCCACATTCTTGGTGATACCATAAGTAGGGCGCTCTTTTTCAGGCATAAAGGTTCCAAACATCCGATCCCAGATAATGAAGGTTGATCCATAATTCTTGTCCAAATAGTGCGCATCGCTGGCATGATGAACCCGGTGATGGGAGGGGGTAGTGAAGAAATATTCAATCGGTGCAGGCAGCTTGGTGATGTATTCAGTATGAATCCAGAATTGATACAACACCGCGATCTGATGGCAAATGAAGAAAACGAAAGGGTCAAATCCCATAAACATCACAGGAACGAAAAATATGATCTTGATATGCTGCGTCCATCCCAAACGGAACGAAACGGAGAAATTATATTTTCTTGAATTATGATGCGTAATGTGGGTAGCCCACCAAAACCGCTGTTCGTGAGAGATACGATGTGCCCAATACCTGGCAAAATCAACCGCAAAGAAACAAAGGATAAAGGACCACCAAGTAGCGGGGATTTTAAAAGGGCTGATATTCCAGAAGAAAAGCGCAATACCAAAGGTGAATACTTTGATGAGTGCACTGATACCTACATTGACTAAGCCAATCGTAGCGGCGGCCATAAAATCCTTGCCATCGTACGAGTCGCGGTTCTTGTAGAGACTTAAACCCCATTCTGCAAAAACAAGAAAAAACATGACTGGGGCTGCCCACATAATGATGTTTGGCCAATTTTCGGCACCCAGATCCTGCATGGTTAAGTGGTTTTCAAACATAAGGTATTGTTGATTTTGTTGATAATAACTTAAGTTGAAAGGTACGAAAAAATATCTTTTTTATCAATGGGTCTTTTTTTCTTGGAGGGTTTCGCGGGTTTATTCCATCGTTTCAAATCACTTTTTCCTCGATAGTATCCGATGGTGAATCAATAAGACCCGTTATAAGGTGGTATACCGCAAGCGATAGAGGAAATAAAAAAACCTCTGAAAATCGATAGGGATTTTTCAGAGGTTTTTTCTAATTGGGAGAAGGACGATGTCTACTCTTCCTCTGGAGTCTCCTCCAATAATAGCTCCTCACCTTCCTGTGGCACAGGAAGTAAGGAATTATCATCGAAGCTTGGTGTTAGGATTTGCTTTCTGGCATTTTCAATATTTGGTGAGCTGATAGAGCTGCTGCTTGTACCCTTAAAGGCAGAAGAAGCAAGTGAAAGCGCCAAAATACAGATTGCCAATACCCAAGTAGTTTTCTCCAAGATATTACCGGTCTTAGTTACTCCCATTATTTGAGAAGCACTTCCGCCAAAAGCGGCACCTACGCCCCCTTTTGAATTTTGGCCTAGGATTACCAAAATCAATAAAACCGCTAACACAATGATGATTCCAATGAATATAGTAAACATACTCTACGTTATTTTTTTTCTAGTTCATTAATACAATCCGCAAAGTAAGCCTTTTTATCTGGATATTTCAACTGTAGCTTCTCATAAATTGCGATGGCTTCTACAAGTTTTTTTTGCTTAACCAGGATCTTGGCAAAACTCTCCGATACCATGGAATCATTGAGTTGCGTGCTGCTGATGGATAGATCCTCTGGCTCCTCAATTGGATCTGTCGGGTTTGCTAGTGGGGCTAAGCGGGTGTTTTTTTTCGCAAACCGGTTGATTAACGCGATTTGTTCTTTACGCTTTTCGCTGGGAATTTCTTTCTTCTTCTTTTTTTTGATGGCTTCGATCAGCTCATCGGCCGGCTGCTCTTCATGTTCTTCCGTGCTTTCCTTCCTCATCTTCTCTGATTCCGGCTCGATGGATGTATCGCCGTGGCTATTTTCCTGTAGCTTAGAGAGGTTTTCTTCCAGTTGCTTCAGCACCTGTTGGCGTTTGGATATGGGATCTATGGGAGATTGTTCAAGCAGCGGTTGTTCTGGTCCTTGCGGGTTATTGTCAGATTCATCCGGTGTAGAAACATCTAATTTTGTTGCGGGTGACGCTTCAGGCTGTGTTTCCGACTGGGGAACCTCTTCTTCCTCCTGTTCTATGGCGGGCAGGGTCGGTTCATTTTGGGTTGCGGGGATAAAATCCCAATCACCGTAAACCAACTCCTTGAGGCGTTTTCGGTTGGGGACCCTAATCGCAGCATTGGAGATACATTCGGTTGCTGACTCGTTTTTTTGGCGTACAGCAATCCTGGCGGCCAAGATGCAGGGAATGCTAAAATATGGGTAGGCAGCCGACAGCTGCAGGGCCAGCATTAAGTCCCCGTCCTGAAGGTCGTTTCCCCGATTTACCATGTCCAAAAATTCCTTAGCCGTCACCGTTTATCCGATTGTTTTCCTAAATATAAAATTTAAAATCTAAACTTACCAGTTTGCCACGGTGGAAGTGAAGACGTCTTGAATGATATTTTCGAAGATCACCTCTACTAGTTCTGTTTCTACCTGCAAAAGTGAAGTATTTCTGGGGTCATAGTCTTGGAAGAAGTTGAAGGTACGTTTCATGTTTTCAGATTCGTCCGCCAGATTTACAAACTCTACTTCCACGGCGATGGTGATACGCATTTGCCCGGCTCGGTCCGGTTGGTTAGGGCTTTGACTGGATACCGTTGCCTGGGGAGTGATCGTATAGCGACTGATGGCCCCGGAAAACTGCAGGTCCCCATTGCTACGAATGAGTTCCAGTTGGGTATTTCGTTGGAAATAGTCCTTTAGGTTTTCCGTAAAAAGCTGTCCCATGTTTGCAGGACCGCCACCGGAATCGTTGAAGAAGTTTTCTACCGAGAAGGTTTGCGTGACATTGTAGTCCAGAGTGGTTCCGGTAAAGCTATATTCTACCTTGCACGAGGTAAGAAAAAAAACCAGTGTCATAACCGAAAAGGTCCAGACAGATTTGTTATTCCTCAATATCATATTGCTTAATCTTACGGTATAGCGTTCTTTCGGAAATCCCCAAATCCTGTGCCGCATACTTTCGCTTGTTGCCATGTTTTTTCAATGCCCGGATGATCAACTCCTTTTCTTTCTTCTCGATCGATAGGGAGTGGTCATCTTCCTCGTGTGCGATGTCTTCGATGGCGTCTTCCTGGTAGTCTCTTTTGGGTAGGCTTCGATCTGAGGGCTCGGATTCGGGTAAATTTTCCAATACCAACGGCAGGCTGGATGTCATTGGCTCCTCTGAGGCAAAATTTTCTCCGTGGGAGTCCATGTCTTCAAACAGGCCCTGGTGTTTTTTCATGATGGACTGGTTGAGTCCGCCCGATTGATAGGTTTCTAAGACGAGTTTCTTGAGATCCGTCATGTCCTTTTTCATATCAAAGAGCACTTTGTAAAGGAGCTCTCTTTCTGAAAAATCCTGACTTTCAGATCCCTGTCGACTTCCAGGCAACGTGACAGGAAGGTTGTAGCTCGTGGCGGGGAGGTATTTGGCCAGGGTATTGGCATCCACGTCCCGCGAGTTTTCCAATAGCGAAATCTGCTCGGCCAGGTTTTTTAGTTGACGGATATTGCCAGGAAATGGAAACTTGAGCAAGAGGGCCTTGGCTTCCTCTGTCAAGGTAATGGGTTTCACATGATAGCGGTCTGAGAAGTCAGACGAAAACTTTCGGAACAGCAAGATAATATCTTCGCCCCGCTGCCGCAAAGGAGGCACATATATGGGCACTGTATTCAATCTGTAATAAAGGTCTTCTCTGAATTTACCCTTTTCTACGGCTTTAATCAAGTTCACATTGGTAGCGGCAATTACCCGCACATCGGTCTTTTGAACCTTGGAGGATCCTACCTTAATAAACTCACCGTTTTCGAGCACACGCAGTAGCCTAGCTTGAGTTCCCAAAGGCATTTCACCGATTTCATCCAAGAAAATTGACCCGCCGTCTGTTACCTCAAAATACCCTTTTCGAGCTTCGTAGGCGCCTGTAAAGGACCCTTTCTCGTGCCCGAACAGTTCGGAATCAATTGTTCCTTCTGGTATCGCACCACAATTGATGGCGATAAACTTTCCATGTTTTCGGGTGCTGAGCGAGTGGATAATCTTTGAAAAGGACTCCTTCCCACTACCACTCTCTCCGGTGATTAACACGGTCATGTCAGTAGGAGAGGCCTGCATGGCTACTTGTATAGCGTGGTTAAGCAGCGGGCTATTACCGATTATTCCAAACCGCTGCTTTACACTTAGAATTTCCGAATCACTGATCATCATCATAGCGCAGGAAGATTTAACGGCTTATTTCGCCGAATAGCGTAGCCGATGAGCAGTCTGTGATTTTGACGGTGACGTATTGGCCTATTTCCAAATCCTCCTTTGGCACGATAACCACTTTGTTTGCGGAGTTACGACCCTTCAGGTAATCTTCGGACCGTTTGGAAACACCTTCAATAAGGATTTCCTGGTATTTCCCGATATCCATCTGGTTTCTGACCAGGGAAAGCTGGTTTTGCTTTTCAATGATTTCCTGGAGCCGTCGCTTTTTGATTTCCAACGGAATGTCGTCAGTGTATTTTTTTGCCGCGAGGGTTCCGGGACGTTCGGAATAGTAGAACATGTAAGAAAAGTCGTACTGGACCAGGTCCATCAGGCTCAGTGTATCCCGATGCTCTTCCTCGGTTTCGCTACAGAATCCTGCGATCATGTCTGATGAAATGCCGCACTCTTCTCCGAGTATTTCCCTGATTTTGGCGACCCGCTCCAGGTACCATTCCCGGTCGTAGGTTCTGTTCATCAGATCCAGTATCCGGGAGTTTCCACTTTGTACCGGTAAATGGATGTATTTGCAAATATTGTCATACCGCTTCATGGTATACAGTACCTCATCGGTAATGTCTTTCGGGTGGGAGGTAGAAAAACGTATACGTAGGCTGGGACTGATTTTTGCCACCATCTCCAAAAGACCGGCGAAATTCACAATTTGGATATGCTCCGCCTCTTTTTTATTCAACCGCGCCTTGTTGTTCTCTTCGGGCGACCATTTGTAGCTATCCACATTTTGTCCAAGAAGGGTTACTTCCTTATAGCCCTTGGCTACGAGTTCCTGTGCTTCCTTCACGATGGAGTGAGGGTCACGGCTGCGTTCCCTTCCCCGCGTGAACGGTACGACACAGAAGGAACACATATTGTCACATCCCCGCATGATGGAGATAAATGCCGAGACGCCGTTTGAATTTAGTCGTACAGGAGAGATGTCTGCATAGGTTTCTTCACGGGAGAGAAAAGTGTTTACGCCTTTTTGCCCTTCTTCTGCGGCCATTACTAGATTTGGCAGGTCACGGTAAGCATCTGGACCTACCACCACATCGACCAAGTGTTCTTCTTCCAGTAATTTTTCCTTCAATCTCTCGGCCATGCATCCCAATACGCCGATGGTGAGGTCCGGGCGGTTGGATTTGATTTGGTTAAATTGCTGAAGGCGCTTTCGGACGGTTTGTTCGGCCTTGTCCCTAATGGAACACGTGTTGAGAAAGATCACATCGGCGTTTTCAAAGGTCGCTGTGGTGTCAAACCCATTCTCTTTCATGATGGAAGCTACAATTTCGCTGTCTGAGAAATTCATCTGGCAGCCGTAGCTTTCGATGTAGAGTTTTTTTGATTTACCAGTATTTTCCTCCGCGGTCACTTTGTATTCGCATGCCTGCGCTTCGTCCGCAGGCAGTATATCGATGTCTTTTATCAGGTTATCCATGAATGTCCGTACTATGAAGGAGCAAAATTAGTAAAAATCGGACAAATTGACAGACGTTTGCTTGGATATTAATCCATCGACTGGATAATCAAGAAAAACCAGTTGTAAAAAGCCTTACCACCACGTTCAGGACGTTTTGGGCAGATATCCACAGATAGTAATTACCTTTTAACGAACAAGTCCCTTTTTCCGAAGGAAGAAAGGGACCTGAACATCAATTAATTCTCACACTTCAACCCAAGAAGTGTATGTAATTTTAAAGATACAAAAAATACTGAAAACACCAATTTATTTGTCGATACATGGGACTTAGTATTAAAAAATTTATCATAACAAAAAAGTCGTAGCTTTGGTATATGCGACAGGGCTTTTTTTGAAATGTTAGGGGCTTCTAATTATGCACTAACCTTTAAAACAAAAAAAGGGCGTTTTTGACGCCCTTTCACCGTTTACTCCTTAAATGTTGACCGACTAGGGCTCGAACCTAGACTCTTCTGAACCAAAATCAGACGTGTTGCCAGTTACACCATCGGTCAATTTTGTATCCCTTTTTGCTAAGGTGTCACAAATGTAGGATGTCTTTTTTTTTAATGCAAATTCATTTTGCTTCAATTTGCTGAATATTTTTCCCAACGGTGAGTTTCTTGGGTTTATTTGTTTTGAAATGGGGTTGTAAATCTGTAATTGTCAGTCAATTATTTGGGCAAACACCTTCTTTCAGTGTTTTTTGCCCAAAATGCGATTTTTATCATCTACCACCTGCAACCCGTCATATAACCATAAAACACCTCAAAAGGACTCTAACATAAATTACATAGGTAAGGCGTTCGCATATTTCCAACTTGCGAAAAAATTAAGCTATTTATTGCAAAAAATTCTTTCCATGCGCAAGTTCTCCTTTCTTCTTTTAGTGGTGTTGTCGTCGTTGCAGGTCCTTGGTCAAGACGTTTTTACAGGCAAGGTGTTGGATAAGCAAACGAAGGAGGAGCTTTTTGGCGCATATGTTTTTTTGAAAACGGATACGGACGAAACTCTAAGCTCCACATTCACGGATTTTGACGGTACCTTTAGCATCAAAAAGCCCAAGGAAAGCGAGTTTGTCGTCGAAATATCTTTTATCGGCTACAAGACTCTCAGGCAGAAGATGAAGGCTCCCTCTGGAAGTCAGCTTGGCACCTTTGAAATAGAAAGTGACGGGCAGGAAATGGAGGCTTTTGAAATATCCGCTGATGCCCTGGGAGGCGAAGTACGCGGCGATACCGTAGCCTTTAATGCGGCCGCCTTTAAAACACGGCCTGAAGCGGATGCCGATGAGCTTGTCCGAAAAATGCCGGGCGTCGTCATCCAAAACGGGGTGATTCAAGTACAAGGGGAAGATGTAAAGGAAATTTTGGTGGACGGCCGTCCATTCTTTGGAGACAACCCAGCCGCAGCCCTGAAGAATCTACCCGCAGAGGTAATCGAGCGGGTGGAGTTTCTGGACCGACGCAGTGATGAGTCCCAGCTCACTGGGGTGGATGACGGAGAAACCGTCAAAACCATCAACATCATCACCAAACCCGATAGGCGTGCAGGCCGCTTTGGAAAATTTTATGGAGGCTATGGAACAGACGGAAACTATCTGGCCGGCGGCAATATGAATTTCTTCAACGGCCCGAGAAGGCTGTCCATCCTCGGGTTAAGCAATAACATTAACCAGCAAAACTTTGGTGCAGATGATTTGGGTAACCTGGAAAGCGACGACAGTCGCCGGGGAGGGGGAAATGAACTGACGGTGGGCAATCTTCCCGGAATCACCAATACCAATGCACTAGGAGCAAACTTTTCCGATGAGTACTTGGATGAGAAGATGAAGGTAACGGGTAGTTACTTGTTTAACAATCGGGAAAACGTTTTGAATAGAAATTCCTCCAGGGAATACATCCTGCCAAATGATAGCTTACAGCTTTATAACGAAACTCGGTTCAACCAAACCACCACCCAAAGCCACCGGATGAATTTCCGCATCGACTATAAGATCAATGAAAAGCATGCCATCATCTTGCGTCCAAGATTCGGATACGATAAGAGCAATTCCTCCAATATTCGGGATGCGGTAAACCTATTTGACCGGGATAATCCGATCAGCCGTAACGACAATATCACGTTGAATAACCGAGAGTCCATGAATTTTGGCAATTCCTTTATCTACCGATATCGGTTTGCCAAAAAGGGTAGGGCACTTTCAGCGAGTGTCTACACGAGTACGTACGACAGCAAGAGCAACTCGGATTTGATCGCGGTGAATGAAAACTTCCTAAACAACAACCTGGATAGCCTGATACAGTTTCGGAATAATACTTACAACAGTACCTACTACAGCGCCAGCCTAAACTACTTCGAACCTCTTAGTGAAAAGTCTAATCTAAGGTTCAATTACCGGATTTCAAACAACCTCTCCGATACCGATCAGCAGGTGACTGCCCAGGAACAGGAAAGCGGAATCATACGCTTAGATAGCGCGCTCACCAATATGTTTGAAAATAGCTACATGACGCAATGGGCAGGCTTAGGGTACAGTTTTAGGTCGGAGAAGGTATCTATATATTCCAATTTTAATTTGCAGTCTGCAAAAATAGATAGTGACCGCCTCTTTCCCGGTTTTGAAAACACACAGCGTGAGTTTACCAACTTTCTTCCTCGGGTAGTGGTAAATTACCAAGTAGGCGAACTAAGCAGCCTCCGGATCGACTACAATACCCAGACAACCGCACCGACCATCCGCCAGCTTCAGGATGTAATCAGCAACGCCAACCCCCTTCAGGTATCGAACGGTAATCCAGACCTTGACCAAGAGTTTAGTCACCGCATGTTCATCCGTTTCCGTCGGATCAACCCGGAGACCAACCGCTCCTTCATGGTATTCCTGTATGGTAACTTCCGAAATGACTTCATCGGTAACGAGACCTTTGTAGCAAATAGAGACACGCTACTCCAAGGCGAGGTGCTGCTTCCCCAGGGCGGGCAATTCAGCCGTCCGGTTAATTTGGATAACTATTGGTTTTACAGGGGATACATGAGTTATGGCTTTCCGCTTCGATTTATGAAGAGCAATATTAGCCTCAATTCAGGTATCCGGACAAACAATCGTCCCGGAATCATCAATGGAACCAAGAACTTCAACCGCAATACCGGTTTATCCCAAGGGATCAATCTAAGTAGCAATATCAACGAACGGGTAGATTTCAATCTATCCACTACCGGTAACTATACCATGGTAAGAAGTAGTCTCCAGCCGGATTTGGACAACAATTTTTACACACACAATACCCGGGCGGATCTCTTTTGGAACTTTGTAGGTGGCGTATTCATAGGAGGCAGTGCCAATCACTTGGTTTATTCTGGCCTGGGAGAGGATTTCGATCAATCGATCTTACTGGCAAATTTGGAGGTTGGATTTCGCATTCCACCCAGTAGAAAGACGGAAATCAAGCTGACCGTGTTTGACTTATTGAATCAAAACACCAGCATAGACCGAAATGTGACCGACGTGTTTATCGAAGATGTAAGAACCCAGGTGTTGCGTCAGTATTTTATGCTTACGCTGACTTATAACCTTCGGAGGTTTGGAGGGTATAATATGAACATGTAAATTCAGTTTGGGAATCGAGACCCAAGGTCGGGAGAAAGCAGAAAACCTGTCGCCATAGACACTACTTATGGCAGATTTAGAAATGCAGGAAGGGAGTTGGAAAAAGAAAAAACCTGGCCGTCGGTTGACCAGGTTTTTTCTTTTTTTTATGGATGATCTTTTACCCAGTTTTTAGCGTTGATAAATGCCTCTATCCAGGGCGTAAGCAGCTTGCCCTGGAGCTGCTCGCCGGTGTACGGCCAGTTCCATGTAAACAGGGAGCGCTCTATATGGGGCATGATTGCGAGGTGTCTGCCATCTTCAGAGACAATACCAGCTGTAGCATGATCGGAACCGTTCGGATTTCCGGGGTATGCTGAATAGCTGTACTGTAAGGCAAAGTGGTAGGAGTCTTTCGGTTGGGGTAAGTGAAACTTTCCTTCACCGTGTGCTACCCATACCCCTAGGCGTTGGCCTGATAGGGATCCAAACATCACCGACTTATTTTCCGGAACCGTCACATTGACAAAGGAAGATTCAAATTTGTGGCTTGTATTGTGCAGCATTTTGGCTGCGTTGGTGGCTTCCGGGTAGATCAATCCCAATTCCACCATTAGCTGGCACCCGTTACAGACTCCTAAACTGAGCGTGTTCTTTCGGGCATAGAAATTGTCGAGCGCCTGCTTGGCTTTTTCGTTGTAGAGGAATGCGCCTGCCCAGCCCTTTGCAGAACCGAGTACATCCGAATTGGAGAATCCTCCCACAAACACAATCATGTGGACGTCTTCAAGGTTTTCCCTCCCAGCTATTAAATCGGTCATGTGGATATCCTTCACATCAAATCCAGCTAGCCACAGCGCATAAGCCATCTCCCGATCTCCGTTTACACCTTTTTCGCGAATGATGGCTGCCTTGATGCCACTCGCACCTTGACGGTTTGGGCTAATCCCCAGGCTGTCATATGTACCACTCCAAGCCGGTGCAATGGAATAATACAGTTCCTGCTGGGCAAAATTCTCAAAACGCTCTTTGGCTAGGGTGGGACCGCTTTGCTTTCGGTCCAATAGGTAGGAGGAAGTAAACCATATACTACGAAGTTCTGAAATGGACAGGGTTTCCTTTGCCGATTCGAGCCGTAGGACACCCGCTTTGTTTACCTTTCCGATCGTTCGGGCTGTTAGTCCGGATTGGGTTAGCCTGTCTGTCAGCGCGAGGTTTGCGTCTACTTGGATCAGCACACCCGGATTTTCGGAAAACAGTACCTTTACCAGGTCGGCGGGGAAGGAAGAAAGATCCACGTCAATGCCCAAGTCAAGCGTGGGGAAGCACATTTCTAAGAGGGCGGTGATCAGACCGCCCGAGGAAATGTCGTGTCCTGCCAGGATGTTATTTTCCAAGATAAGTGTCTGAATCTCAGTAAACGCTTTTTTGAAATAGGCAGCATCTGCCACGTCCGGCACGGTTTGACCTAATTGGTTCAATACCTGGGCTAGGCTACTGCCGCCCAGTTGCAGTTCTTCTGCCGAAAAGTCTATCCAGATAATTTCTGTGTTTGGCCGATCCTTCAAATCAGGCGTTACTACGCGTTGAATGTCCGAACATTCGCCCACGGTGGAAATAATAACGGTACCTGGTGAAAAAACCGTTTGGCCGTTGGGGTATTTCTGGGTCATAGACAGTGAGTCTTTACCCGTTGGAATATTGATGCCCAAGGCTATCGCAAAATCACTAACTGCCTCCACCGCCCGGTATAGGCGGTCGTTTTCTCCGGTGTTTTTGGCGGGCCACATCCAGTTTGCACTCAGCGAAACACCCTGCAATCCATCTTCCACAGGAGCCCAAACCAGGTTGGTCAAGGCCTCGGCAATCGCGAGCCGGGAACCCTTTGCGGGGTCGGCCAATGCGGCTACAGGAGCGTGGCCAATAGAAGTGGCAATGCCACGGTTGCTGCTGAAGTCCAATGCCATTACCGCAACGTTGTTCAACGGCAGTTGTATGGGTCCGGTGGTCTGCTGTTTGGCCACTCTGCCCGTCACCGAGCGGTCCACCTTATTGGTCAACCAATCTTTACAGGCCACTGCCTCCAATTGCAGTACTTCGTGGAGATATGCAAGCCATTTTGTAGAGTCGTATTGCAGGGGTGCAAAATTGCTGCTATGGGTTTCGTCTTCCAGAATGGTCTTAGGGGATGACCCAAACATATGGGAAAGCTCCCAGTCAACCGGTTTTTCTCCAGTCTTTCTGTTTTCGAACGTGAAACGCATGTCTCCGGTGGTTTCACCTACTTGGTAAAAAGGAGCCCGCTCCCGGTCCGCGATCCGCTGCAATGTTTCAGCATCTTCCTTCCTGATCACCAGGCCCATGCGTTCCTGGGATTCATTGCCAATGATCTCTTTAGCCGACAGCGTAGGATCTCCCACAGGGAGTTGGTCTATGAATATTGTTCCGCCGGTTTCCTCTACCAGTTCAGACAGGCAGTTGAGGTGTCCACCCGCACCATGGTCGTGGATGGATATTACAGGATTTTTGTCGCTTTCTGCCATGGCCCGGATGACATTCGCTACCCTTTTTTGCATTTCGGGATTTGAACGTTGCACGGCATTGAGTTCGATGGCGTTACTGAATTGACCGGTATTTACCGAGGATACGGCACTACCGCCCATTCCGATCCGGTAGTTGTCTCCTCCCATTACCACGATCTGATCTCCCTTAGCGGGCGTGTGCTTGAGACTATAGGGTGCCCGGGTGAATCCCACCCCCCCGGCCAGCATGATCACCTTATCAAAGCCGTAGTGTTGGTTGTTTTCGGCGTGTTCAAAGGTGAGCACACTTCCGCAGATGAGCGGTTGTCCGAACTTGTTGCCAAAGTCGCTGGCACCATTGGAAGCTTTGATCAGGATTTCTTCAGGACTCTGGTAGAGCCATTTTCTGGGTTGAAGGTTTTTTTCCCAAGAGCGGTTTTCCTCCGAGCGGGCGTAGGCGGTCATGTATACAGCCGTGCCCGCCAAAGGAATAGAAGCGGTGCCCCCCGCTAGTCTATCCCTGATTTCCCCGCCTGTCCCGGTGGCTGCCCCGTTAAAGGGCTCTACGGTAGTGGGGAAATTGTGCGTTTCGGCTTTGAGTGAAATGACGGTGTCAATGGGAGTTGTTTCAAAAAAGTCGGCCTTATCCTGCGTTTTGGGAGCAAATTGCACGGCTTGGGGTCCCTTTACAAAGGCCACGTTGTCTTTGTAGGCGGATACAATGCGGTTTGGATTTTTCTTTGAGGTCTTCTTGATCAGCTGAAACAGGGTCTCTGCTTTGTCTTCTCCGTTTATGCGGAAGGTGCCATTGAAGATCTTATGACGGCAATGTTCGGAATTAACCTGGCTAAAGCCAAATACCTCGCTATCTGTCAGCGGTCGACCAAGCTGCTTGCTTACTTCCTCAAGATAGGCTATTTCTTCTGCGCTGAGAGCCAATCCCTCCGCCTCATTGTACGTTGCAATATTCTCTATGTGGATGACTGGTTCCGGCTGGATGGCAATGGAAAAAATATCCTGGTCCAATCCTTTGTAGCGAGCCTGTAGCATCGGGTCAAAGGATTGTTCGGTATCCACCCGCTCAAATTGTTCGATGCGGCTAATGCCTCTCAATCCCATATTGGCGGTAATTTCCACGGCGTTGGTGGACCATGGAGTGATCATTTCCTTTCGTGGACCAACAAAAATCCCCTCAATCGCTTTTTGTGCAAGTCGCTTGGCATTGCCAAACAGCCAGGTCAACCGCTCTGTTTCCTCGGGCGTGAAATCTTGGGCTGTATGTAGCGCGTAAAAGGTTTTTTCTGTGGATTGGAAAAAGATAATCATAGCTGAATGGATTGAATAGCGAGATTTTTGAGCCACAAAGGTAAGAAAAGGGTGGAAAATACGGTATGTGAATTTCTAACTATTTGAAAGAGCCACAAAGCGTTTGCGATCTCTGTTCATTTTTGTGTCAGTGTGATTCATTTATGTTCGATTTCGAACAACTAAAAAAAGGTTTCCGTAGCTGATTTAGGTGCAGGGACCGTCAGCAAAACAACTTACAGGATATTTTTTTCAGACTCAGAAAAATAGATCAGATAAATGGTGAGGCTGAACTTTTGTAGATATAAAATGTGGATATTTGTTCAATTTTAGAATAAATAGTGGTAAAATGGGCCTGATTCGATAGTTCAAAAAGCAAATATTCTGTAAAAAACTACGGAAACTTTGAACCTTCCGTGGGTTTCCAGAGTTTTTGGTCTGATATTTACGAGACGAAACGAATTGGAAACAAGAGATAAGATAATCGCAGTGGCGATTCGGGAGTTTTCAGCCGCCGGGATCAAATCGGTTACGATGGATCGGATAGCCAGAGAGGCCGGAATTTCAAAGAAGACCATATACCAGGAATTCAAAGATAAGAAAGAACTGGTTTATGAGACTTTTTTTCGGGAACTGGAAAAAAATGCCTGCAAACTCAAAGATATGGAGGTGGATGCAGATGGTGTTATCGAGCACCTTATTGAGTTTTCGAGGTTTCTACGAGAGCGGTTTACGGATATGCACCCGATGGTGTTGAATGAGATCAAAAGGTATTACCCAGAGAGTTGGGCCCTTTTTGAGCAGTTCAAGGAAGAATATGCCATCCGGAATTTAGAGGATTTGATGGAAAGAGGGAAAGCGCTGGGGTATTTCAGGCCCGAAATCAACTCCCGGTTATTGGCACTGATGCGCCTGGAACAGATATCTTTATTGCTGGACCCGTCCAGATTTAATCCTGTGAAAGTAAACTTGGGCGAAATCCAACTACAGATGTTTGAACATTTCCTATATGGGATATTTACCGAAAAAGGAAGAGTAGCCTATCAAGAACAGATGAACCATCAGCTTTAACAAACATGATACACAAACGACCCTTAATTTTATTTCTAGGCATGCTGCTTTGGTATATACCGGGCAGTCTTTTTGCGCAGGAGACGATTCGTCTTACGCTGGAAGAGAGTATCCGCTACGCATTGGAAAACAACGTGGAGGCCAAGAATGCCCAATTGGAAGTGCTGATTTCGAAAGGAATTATTGGCGAGCAGCGGGCTCAAGGATTACCACAAATAAACAGTACGTTGGAATTTACCAAGAACCTTCAGCCACCATTGATCATTTTGCCGGCAGAGGCGGGTGATTTCCTGGGGGGCGGCGGAGAAGGTGATCCAAATGGGCCGCCACCTAGCGAGCAGCCGTCGGATGTAACGGTTATTCCGTTTGCGGTGAATTACCAGTCGAGTTTGACTTCCACGGTGGAGCAGATGATTTTCAACGGGTCCTACTTTGTCGGATTGAAGGCCGCGAGAACCCTCAAGCAGTTGACGGATTTTGACAAGGAAAAGGCAGAGATAGATGTGGTTGAAAACGTCAAAAAGGCCTACTATACCGTGTTGGTAAACGAAGAGCGGAAGGGTTTGATAGAAAGTAATATGAAGCGGCTAAAGCAGCTGATGGACGAGACCACTGCGATGTACGAGGCCGGATTTGCTGAGAAATTGGACATATCCCGGATTAAGGTACAGTACAACAATGTGTCTACGGAGTTTGACAGGTTGATTTCCGCTATTGAGGTCAGTAAGCAACTGTTGAAATTGCAGCTTGGGGTTCCCTTCGAATACGAAGTGTTTTTGGAAGAGTCGCTGGATAACCTGGCTTTGGAAGATGGGGCGGTCTTTTCGCTGTTGGAGGGTGAGATATCCAATCGGGTAGAAATCAACCAACTGGAGAAAAACATCGAGCTGGCCACGTTGGACCTGAAAAACAACCAAGTACAGTACATTCCCAACGTGACGGCTTTTGGGACCTTTCAGCGGGTTACAGGTGCGCAGAATTTTCGAAATGTGTACCAAGCGGATCGCTGGTTTTCTTCCTCCTTTGCCGGGCTTAGGGTAAGCATTCCGGTGTTTGACGGACTTCGTAAAAGTTATGCAATCCAACAGAATAGGGTTCAGATCAGACAGTTGGAAAACCTGAAGTTCAATACAGAGCAAAGCATCAAAATAGAGGCGCTTCAATCCAAGCAAAATTTAAAGAACGCCATCAAGGCTCTAGAGGTACAGCGTGAAAACAGAGAGCTTGCCAGCGAAGTATTTAACATGACCAAGATCAAATATCAGGAGGGAGTAGGGTCTAACTTTGAGTTGGTCGAAGCCGACGCAGCACTGAAGGAGGCCGAAACCAATTATTATTCGGCTTTGTACGATGCGCTGATCGCTCAGGTAGAGGTTGAAAAATCATTGGGTATTTTAAAGTAACCGCAAATCACAAACCAAACCATAGGATAGAGCAGGATTCAGTCTTCCATCGCTGAAGGCGTACCTTTCACTGCAAAGTCCATAACCTGCCGATAGGCAGGCATACCACCAAACAAAGACAATTATTAAAAGATGAAAACCTATCATTTATTTTTACTAGTCGGTCTTCTGACCATTTCCATTGCCTGTGAAAAGAAGGGCGACGAGCTGTCAGAGAAAAAATCGGAACTGGAGCGCTACCAAAAAGAGGCAGCGGAGTTAAAGGTCAAGATGGATGCATTGGTAGCTGAAATTGCTGCTTTGGACCCTACGTATGGCAGGTCCCAGCGTAAGGAGGTGCTGATAACTACCGTGACTCCACGGAGGGGATACTTCTCTCACTTTGTCGAAGTTACCGGTTCGGTTCTTTCCAAGAAAAATGTGAATATCAGTGCAGAAGTCGCTGGTCGCATTCAGGAGGTATCTGCCGTTGAAGGAATGCAAGTGAAGAGAGGGCAGGTATTGGCCCGAATTGATGCGGAATCTGTGGACCGAAACATCGATGAACTTCGTAGCCAGTTGGAGTTGGCAGAAGTACTGTACGAACGCCAGAAGAGGCTTTGGGATCAGCAAATTGGAACGGAGATTCAGTTCCTGGAGGTTAAAAACCGAAAGGAAAACCTAGAGAAGTCTCTGGCTTCCCTACAAACTCAAAAAGATCGGACGGTGGTTCGGGCTCCCTTTGACGGAACCGTGGAAAGTGTCATGGTTAGATTAGGTGAGCTGGTGCAGCCAGGGTCTCCTATGCTAAACTTTGTAGGCGAGAGTGATTTATTTATCGAGGGAGATGTTTCTGAAAAATACGTCGGGGTTTTGCAGCGAGGAGATTCTGTCGAGGTTATTTTCCCGTCCATTGATCGGCGATTGGAAACCAAGGTAAGTGCGGTGGGTGCGGTCATCAATCCCAATAACCGAACCTTTAAAGTAGAGGTATTTCTTCCATCCATGCCGTTGGTGAAGCCAAACATGATCTCTGTACTCCGGATCAATGATTATCACCGAGACGATGCAGTAGTGGTACCCAGCTACCTGATCTTGCAGGATAACAATGGTGATTACGTTTTTGTAGTGGAGCAGGGCAATGCTGTGAAACGCTACTTGAAACGAGGAATGACCCAAGGTGATCAGACAGAGGTGCTCGAAGGATTGGAGGGGAATGAGCAGCTTGTAGACAAGGGATTCCGAGAAGTTGGAAACAACACGCCCGTAAAAATTGCTACCACTTAAGATTACATTATGGAGCAGAGAAATAAGAAAGAGGTGACAAGGGAGTTTGGCCTGTCTACCTTGGCTGTCAGTAACCGAACATCGGTGGTGATCTTGACGTTTATCATCGCATTTTTGGGCATAATGGCTTATACTACCATGCCAAAGGAAAGCTTTCCGGAGGTGGTGATACCGACTGTGTATGTAGGTACAGCTTATCCGGGGAATTCACCCGTGGATATGGAGAATTTGATTACCAGACCGATTGAAAAAGAGCTGAAGTCAATCAACAATATCAAGGACATTCGCTCCACCTCCGTGCAGGATTTTTCGTCGATTGTGGTTGAGTTTAATCCTAATGTGGATATCTCCAAGGCGTTACAGGATGTCAAGGACGCAGTAGATAAGTCGAAAAGTGAGCTGCCGACCGACTTGGATCGCGATCCGGATGTGTTAGAAATAAATACGTCGGATTTCCCGATCATGAACATCAATATATCCGGTGATTACTCGGAAGTTGAGCTGAAGAAATTTGGAGAATTTCTAGAGGATGAAATTGAGAAATTGCCGCAAGTATCCAAGGCTGAACTGCGTGGAACCGTGGAACGAGAAATCCGCATCGATGCCGATATCTTTAAGATGGAGGCGATGGGCGTTACCTTCTCGGATATATCAGATGCCGTAAGGGCTGAGAACATCACCATCTCCGGAGGAAATTTGCTTTCAGGGGACTTTCGGAGGTCACTACGAATTACGGGAGAATTTGCTGCAGCCCGAGAGATAGAGGATGTGATCGTCAAAACCGAGGAGAGTAAGATAGTCTACGTTCGTGACGTTGCCGTTGTACGGGATACCTTCAAGGAACGGGAAAGCTATGCACGCAGCAAGCAACTGCCGGTAGTGACGGTGAATGTGGTCAAGCGAAGTGGCGAAAACCTGTTGGATGCTTCAGATGAAATCAAGAAGATCATAGACAAGGCAAAAGCTCAGCGTTTTCCAGATGATTTGGAGATATCTATCACCAACGATCAATCCAAAACGACCCGCGCCCAGGTGAAAGATCTGGAAAACAGCATCATCTTGGGAGTTATCTTTGTGGTGTTGGTTCTCATGTTTTTCTTGGGATTTCGGAATGCACTGTTTGTGGGCATCGCCATTCCGCTATCTATGTTCATTTCCTTTTTGGTGTTGAATGCATTTGGAATCACACTGAATTTGATGGTGTTGTTTTCGCTTATTTTGGCGTTGGGAATGCTGGTAGACAATGGCATCGTAGTGGTGGAGAATATTTACCGCTTGATGCAGGAAGGCAAGTCATCGATTCAGGCAGCGAAGGAAGGAGTGGGAGAAGTGGCGTGGCCGATTATTACCTCTACAGCGACTACTTTGGCGGCCTTTCTGCCATTGGCATTTTGGGATGATATTGTGGGCGAGTTCATGAAGTATTTACCCATTACCTTGATTGTGGTGCTATCCTCGTCCCTGTTTGTGGCACTGGTGATCAATCCGGTTCTCACGGCTATGTACATGAAGGTGCAGGATCTGACCAAGGATAAGCCAAAGAAAAAGCAGGTTACTTTTGCTGCTATTTCGGCACTATTGGGGGTACTGCTGTATTTCCCTGGCTACATGATTCTGGCCAATTCTCTCGTGTTGATTGCTTTGCTGACCTTGGTAAACGTATTTCTCATGCGAAGGGCAATCGTTTGGTTTCAAAACGTATTTCTCGCTGCATTGGAGAATTTCTATGAGAAGACGTTGGTCGTGGCACTGAAAGGCAAAAACCCCTTCCTCTTTTTTGGAGGCACCGTTCTGCTGTTGGTGTTTTCCATCTTTTTATTGGGTGTAAGAGCTCCTCAGGTCCTTTTCTTTCCGGATAACCAACCGGCACTGGTGAACATTTATTTGGAGAAACCCATCGGGACGGATATCGAATCCACCAATTCATTGGTCAAGGATTTTGAGCATCAGCTTTCGCAGGTCCTTGCTCCTTACGGGCACATCATCGAGTCGGTGATCACCCAGATAGGGGAGGGTACCGGTGATGCGATGGAAGGACCAAGTGGTGCAGCTACGCCTCACAAAGCAAAGGTAACCCTGGCTTTCGTAGAGTATCAATTCCGGGAGGGAATCAATACGAACCGGATCATGGATGAAATCAGGGATCTAGCAGAGGGGTTTCCGGGCGTTCAAATTACCGTTGGCAAGCAGGCTGCGGGACCTCCGGTAGGCAAGCCAATTAACATTGAAATTAGCGGAGAGGTATTTGAGAATCTGGTTGAGTTTGTGACCGATGCCCGTACCATTATCAACGAAGCAAATATTGAAGGTATTGAAGAGTTGAAGTCTGATCTGGAATCGGGCAATCCGGAGTTGATTGTAAATATCAACCGAGAGAATGCACGACGATTCGGATTGTCTACAAATACGATTGCCACAGAGCTGCGTACAGCCTTGTTCGGTCTGGAGGTCTCCAAATACAAAGAAGGAGAGGACGACTATCCCATCCAGTTGCGGCTTGCAGACGAGCATCGCTATGACGTAGCAGCACTGATAAACAAGAAGATTAACTTTCGGGATAAATTTGGTAACCTGAAGGAGATTCCGATTTCAGCCGTTGCGGATTTGGAATATAGCTCCACGTTTGGATCCGTCAAGCGAAAGGACCTAAACCGGGTGATCACCCTGTCTTCGAACGTGACCGATGGCTACAATGCAACGGAGATCAATCAGCGCATTCAGGCCTTGTTCAATAACGTGGAGGTTCCAGATGGCATAACGGTTCGATTTACCGGAGAACAAGAGGAGCAGGCCAAGTCTGCGGAGTTTCTTACCAGGGCGTTACTAATAGCGATTTCTGTTATTTTCCTGATCATCGTGGCACAATTTAATTCCATTGCCAGTCCGTTTATTATCATGGGTTCAGTTGTATTCAGTACAATTGGCGTGTTTTTGGGCCTAGTTGCCTTTAACATGGATTTTGTGATCATCATGACAGGGATCGGGATCATCTCTCTCGCAGGAGTAGTGGTGAACAATGCCATCGTACTAATTGATTATACCAATTTGGTCAGAGAACGGAAACGGGAAGAGCTGGGTATTCAAGAAGGAGAGTTCCTTCCCTATGAGGACCTGTTGGGCAGTATCATACAGGGAGGAAAGACGAGATTGCGGCCTGTGTTACTTACTGCGATCACCACGGTGTTGGGATTGATCCCCCTTGCGCTGGGAATGAATATTAACTTCAGTACCCTGATGTCTTCGTTTGACCCACAATTCTATACAGGAGGAGACAACGCAGATTTTTGGGGCCCCATGGCTTGGACAGTAATTTTTGGTCTAACCTTTGCTACCTTTTTAACGTTAGTAATAGTACCGGTGATGTACTTGCTGACAGACAAAGTTAGCATGGCCTTCAGACGGCTAAAATAAGATTTTATTAAAGGTTGGTGGTTTTTTAAGTGTTCAAACCCCAAGGATATTGTCCTTGGGGTTTTTTACGTATGTTGGATTTTTATAGCAGGTTGTTAATTTATTGAAGAACTTTACTGAATGGATTTCCTTTCGGAAATAAATTTAATTGAATAGCCCAAGAATGAAACTATTGATTGTCGAAGATGACGCGCGGGTTTCCGATTTGATAAAACGAGGATTGGAGGAAAAAGGGTATGTAGCGGATGTCGCATACGATGGATTTTTTGCGCGAAAATTGATCGGACAAAAAGACTACGACCTGGTTGTCATGGATATTATCCTTCCAAAGATCAACGGGATCGACCTATGTAGGGAAATCCGTCAGGTCTATCCCAATTTGCCGGTGATCATGCTGACGGCCTTGGGGACTACAGATGACAAGGTAGAGGGGTTTGATGCCGGAGCAGATGATTATCTCGTGAAGCCTTTTGAAATGCGGGAGCTTATTGTTCGTATCCGGGCTTTGCTAAAAAGAAAGAGCCAAGATCCTGCGCCTGGCAGTGTATTGACCTATGCAGATCTTCAAATGAATTTAGACACCAAGGTATTGGTGCGGCAATCGCGGGAAATCAGACTAACCCCAAAAGAATTCAAACTATTGGCCTACCTCATGCAACATCCTGAACGGGTGATTTCAAGAGCCGAGATTGCTGAAAACGTTTGGGATACCCATTTTGATACGGGGACAAACTTCATCGATGTCTATATCAACTATCTTCGGAAAAAAATTGAGAAGGATTTTGATTCAAAATTGATCCATACGAAATCTGGAATGGGGTTCATCCTAATGGAGGGATATGGGAAGGGATTCGTAGATAAACCGCCACTTGAAAATGACCATTAGATCCAAGCTATCGATATTATTTACCCTTCTATCTGCAGCGGTACTGTTTATTTTTGCTGGTGTGCTATACATTCATTCCAAGAAAAGCAGGGAAAAGGAGTTTTACGATCTGTTGGAAAAGGAGGCGCTTACCAAGGCGAATCTTTTTTTTAACGCCAAAGTGGATGCGACGACTCTTCAGGACATTTACAGAAGCAATAGGGAGATTTTAAACGAAGTCGAGGTTGCGATATACGATGTCCATTCATCTTTGCTATACCACGACGCTGTCGATATCGATTTTGTGAAAGAAACCCCCGAGATGCTGGCCAGTATCTTTAAGAATGGAATCATCCGGTTTTATCAGGACGATTGGCAGGTAGTAGGTATTGTGTTTCAAGTAGGTGGTGAGAAGTATGGCATCACGGCTGCGGCGTTTGATGGGTATGGCTTTAATAAGCTGTCCAATCAGCTTCGAAGCAGTGTATGGGTTTTCTTCCTTTCGATATTAGGAATCTATTTTTTGGGTAGGTATTTTTCAGCGAAAGCGCTTAGCCCGGTGAAGGAGATGATCGGTAACGTCAATCGGATTTCAGCATCCAACTTGGGTCTGCGCCTGTATGAGTCTACAGAGAAGGACGAACTGAGCCATTTGGCCAATACTTTCAATGAGATGCTCGATCGTTTGGAGACTTCCTTTGAATCTCAAAAGAATTTTGTTTCCAGTATTTCTCACGAACTCCGCACACCGCTGGCTGCAATGATAGCCGAGTTGGACCTGGCCATGGAGAAACAACGCTCCACGGCGGAGTACCTTCGGATTATTTCGTTAGTCAGGTCAGATGCAGCCAAACTTGTGAAGCTTTCCAACACCCTGTTTGATTTTGCCAAAGCAAGCTATGACCCGGCGGAGATTTCCTTCAAAAATATTCGGTTGGATGAGGTGCTTCTGGACGCCAGCATTGAGGTCCGTCGCCTGAATGCAGCATACAACGTGCACCTCCGGATTGATGAGGATTACGAAGACGATCAGGACGTCTCCTTGGTCGGAAACGAGTACCTGCTCAAAGTGGCTTTTATCAATCTGATGGAAAATTCCTGCAAGTTTTCTCCCGACAAATCGGTGGAGGTCAGTTTGGGTTTTGATGAACGGGAGATCTGTATACGATTTAAAGATGCTGGCGTAGGCATTTCGGAAGCAGATGTGGCAAGGATTTTTGATCCCTTTTTTCGGGGAGAGAACCAATTTGTGGTGGAGGGTAATGGCATTGGCCTGTCCCTTACGAAAAAAATCGTACAGCTACATCAGGGCACCATCGATGTAGTTTCCCAAAAAGGAACCGGTTCTGTTTTTACCCTTACGTTTCCACACCGTGACTAGTCAAAAGGGGTAGTTTTGAGCAAACCTCTCAGGTCTACAGGACTTTGGTAAATTTAGACCAGGAAGGACTGTGCCTTCCTGGTCTTGGGATTTAGGGCTCCATTCGGTTGTTGTCGCGGTTTATATCCGCCATTCGAAGCGAAGGATCAATCTCAATAGATTGAATCGTCGAGAGAGGGCGATCAATCTGTATGGACTTTTCCGTATGGGTCCAAGGCCATCTTTCGGTCAGTATCCGTGCTGGAGCATTGGCTTCGTTGGGTTTTTCACCACGTTGAATAGCCAGTGGTAAGTACACCATCTCCTTTTTTCCATCCTTGTACGTGATCACCAAGTCGATAGGCATGGGCATCAGCCCGATCCTGGTCAACTGAATATTGGTTTTGGTACCCTCCGCGGTCACATCCTGAATGGCATAGTCGATTGTCTTGGTGGAGTTGACCCAGTACTCTTTGAACCAATCCAACTCCAAGCCACTTTGCTTTTCCATTACACGGATGACATCGTTGGCGTTGGGATGCTTAAACTGCCAAGTGTCCCAGTATCTGAGCATGCCTTTTGCCAAGTGATCTTCTCCCATGATATAGCCCAGTTGGGAAAGAAAAAGCGCTCCTTTGGAGTAAGACGCGGCTCCGTAGGCTGTATTGGTGTGGTAGTGGTCAGCGTGGGTAGACATGGGTTCTTCCAGACCGGATGTGGCTAGGCGTTCGTAGCTGGCATAGGAGCCTCTATGCGGAAAGTCGGATGGCTCCTCTGCGAATAGATGGGCCATCACCAGATCACCGGCATACGTAGTGAAGCCTTCGTCCATCCATGGGTAAAGGCTTTCATTATTACCCAATACGCCGTGAAACCAACTGTGGATTAGTTCGTGCACCATCACTCCCACCAAACTGCCCAATGGGCGTTGGCCTGTGATCAGGGTTGACATCGGATACTCCATGCCACCGTCGCCGCCCTGAATGACGGAAAACTGTTTGTACGGGTAGTGGCCAAAGTGTTTGTTCATGAATTCGATGGCCGCCGGGGTATAAGTTTTCAGTTTTTCCCAGTTTGTAGCAGTCTGTGAGTTTTTGATATATAGGTGGTGTACGGTGATGCCATTGTCCATTTCAATCCTATCGTGGGTATATTTAGGGTCTGCAGCCCACATGAAATCATGGACCCGGGGAGCGTAAAAATGCCAGGTAAGTTTGTCTCCGGTAGGTTCCGGTACCTTCACACCAGCATCTTCGTACCCATGTCCAATTTCGTTGGCGTTTTGCAGGTATCCGGTTCCACCCAGGGTGTAGGTTTTGTCAATGCGTATTTTGACATCAAAATCACCCCAGATCCCATAAAACTCGCGGCCTACATACGGATTTGCGTGCCATCCCTGGTAGTCGTAGTTGGCAATTTTTGGGTACCATTGTGCCATGGAGTAGCGTACCCCTTCCTGGCTGTCCCTGCCTGCTCTCCGCACTTGCAAAGGTACTTGGCCCTCGAAGGTGGTTTCAAACAAAACGGTGGTGTGAGGAAGGATCACTTGGGGTAGGTCTGCCTCCAAGATCGTCTCTACCTCCTCAAATGGCACGTCCTGTCCATTCATTTTAAGTGACTGAATGTGAATGTACCCGATCTCATCGGGCTTTAGCTTATAAATCCTATCTTGCACCCTTCGGTCCGGGTCAGCGATGGACCTGGATCTCACATCCATCATACTATTTGGCTGAAAAGCATTGTAATATAGGTGGAAGAAAAACCGATCGAGTGTGTCCGGGGAATTGTTGGTATAGGCGATGGTTTGTTTCCCGACATACCGGTTGGTGGCCACATCCATGTCTACATCCATTTGATAGCTTACGGACTGCTGCCACCTGTCTGCTTGGGCATACAGGCCCTGCGGGAGTATGATCACAAAGCAAAGTAATGCAAGTACTGTGGTAATTGTGTGTTTCATGTGTCTATAATTGATTTTTCAATGGTCACATGGAATCTCGCATGGTTTCCCCGATAACTATCGGGGCATCCCAGTGTGTGACGGCTACGACATGCTCGATTTCATCTGTTTATATTTTTTTTGGTCATAACTTGCTACAACCCTCCTTTTTTTGGAACAAAACCCCGATTGGGTGATTATCTTCTCCGCATTTGCCGTTTGTGCCATCGTATCTATTCCATGGGTTGGATCGGGGATTTCCAGGATATTTTCGCAGAAATGGGGTAGTGGTCCGAATAGTCCACCTCCCGGTGGGTCTTGAATTGATGTACGTTGAACCCATGATCGGTAAAAATATGGTCTATACGTAAAAAGAAAAGCACTTTATTATAAGTGAATCCAAACCCTCTGCCGGCGGCCTCAAACGCATTTTGGAGTGAAGACCGAACGGTAAAATAGGTGTAGCTGTAGGGTACGTCGTTAAAGTCTCCGGCTAATATTACCGGGTGGGGAGAGTTGGCAATATGTTCCATTAACAGTTCGACCTGACGGGCGCGCATTACAATACCGTTTTTGAGTTTTCGGATGGTTTCTCGGTAGTTCTTTTTTATTCCTTCTAATTCAGCAAGTTCTTCAGCGGGGATGTTCATGGATTCTAGATGAGTGTTATAGATCCGAATGGTATCCTTGTCAATTTTCACGTCGACAAAGATTGAGCCGTTGTTTGTGCGGTTGTCGAAAACCATTCCGTCATTGACAATCGGGTATTTACTAAAAATGGCCAAGCCTTGGGATCTTTTATTGCTTCCGCCAAAAGAATGGTATTTGTACTGGTATTCCCCGTCTTTGCTGATTAATTTAAGTGCATTTCGGGACGGGGTGGAAAAATCTTGTTGAAATTCCTGAAAACATTTAATGTCAGCGGGGAAGTTTCTGGCCCATTCGATGGAATTAGAAATAGATTCCTTACTTTTTGGACTCCAGGACTGATTGAAGAACATGGCATTAAAACTAAGAATCATTATCCCCTCATTAGGTGTGGCGGGTTGGTTCCATTGGAAGGTAATTGGAAAGAACTTCCACCCCACAGCCAACACAATCAGCGGATATATGATCAACCGGGTTCTGCCGAATAGAAAGAGTACTACCAAAAAGAGATTCAAAATCATGAAGACCGGAATCAGCAGAGGGAGTAGGCCGGTGTAGGAAAAAATTTCCGGCGAGATATACACGCTGAAAAACAGTAACAACGACATCAAAAAGAATAACAGTACAATGGCCCTCATGCGCTTGCTCGAAATAAATCTCCTCTTTCTATTACAAACATAGCCCTAGTATTTTAAAATACAATGAAGGAAGTTTGAAAGGATCAGCAAGCTTTTTCATATTTGACAGGGGGATTAGTAGAGATCAAAAAAAATCGTTAATTTCGTTCATATTTATAATCTCGCATTTAGATGACAATGAAAACACCTATTCTGGCGCAACTTTTTTTGATCGCGTGTTGTATTTCTTTTGTTTCCTGCGGGGAGCAAAAAACCGGATCGGAAGCTTCGGAAATGGAAACTCAATCCGACGAAATAGTGGAAACCCGGGCCAGTCCGCTACGCAGAGTAGAGGGAACTGTAGCAGGTAAGCAGCTTAAAGTTCAGTATGGATCGCCAGCCGTAAAAGGTAGAGCCATATGGGGCGATTTGGTGCCTTACAACGAAGTTTGGCGAACTGGAGCAAACGAAGCTACCTATTTGGAGTTTACCCAAGATTTGAAAGTACATGGCCAGACATTGCCTGCCGGAAAATACTCCTTATTTACCATCCCACGAGAAAGTGGTCCGTGGACTGTTATTTTTAATTCAGAATGGGATTTGGAACACGGACATTATCAATACAAAGAGGAACATGACGTGCTTCGCGTCAGTGCAGACCCAACTTGGGAAGAATCCAGCCAAGAGTGGTTGATGATTGAAATAGTGTCTGGTGGCTTGGTGGTTAAGTGGGAAAAGCTGAAACTGCCAATCTCCATTGAATGAAATATGTAGGTTTTATCCTCTCCCTATTCACCGCCTTGGCATTGGTGATGGCACTTTCCTTGGACTTGGGTGGTATGCCGGCTATTTCGGATTTGTTGGACCCCTTTAGAGGATTCTGGCAAAATCAATACAGCGAGGACCACCGCCCAAAGGATGTGCTAAAAATGAATGGACTGAGGGAGGAAGTAACGGTGCGTTACGATGAAAACCTTATTCCACATATTTTTGCCAAAAACGAGTTAGATCTCTATAGAGCACAGGGCTATGTCACCGCCAAGCATCGTCTGTGGCAGATGGAGTTTCAGATTATGGCTGCCGCAGGGCGGATATCCGAGGTAGTGGGTGCACAGGCTTTGGATTTTGACCGATTGCAGCGACGAAAGGGACTGTCTTTCGGTGCGGAGGCGGGGCTTCGATTTCTGGAGGAAACAGACCCTGAGTCCCTTGAAAAATTGCATGCCTATGCCGATGGAGTGAATGAGTTCATCCATCAAACACCATTTGCCAAACTTCCCATAGAATACAAGCTTTTGGGTTACCAGCCCTCAGAGTGGAATGCGGGAAAGACTTTGCTGCTACTTAAATACATGGCAGATATGCTAGTGGGTGATTCAGATGTGGAATACACCAATCTCCGGTTAATGCTTGGAGAAACCTGGATGAACCGCCTGTTTCCGGATTTTCCGGACGTAGTGGACCCCGTGATTGACCAAAGCCAACGGTGGACGTTTTCAGGATCCATGCCCGAGGTACCCGAAGGGATTGTTTATCCAGATTCCCTGCTGTGGATGAAAACCATGGGCAAGCCCGAACCAGGAACCGGATCCAATAACTGGGCAGTTTCTGGTAGCAAAACATTAAATGGAAACCCTATACTGGCCAATGACCCCCATCTTAGCCTCAATATGCCCTCGCTATGGTATGCCATTCAACTCAGTACGCCGGAGTTTAGTGCAAAAGGTGCTAGCTTACCCGGAGCATTGGGGGTGATCAGTGGATTTAATGAGAACATAGCATGGGGTGTTACCAATGCTACCAGGGATGTCCGGGATTTGTATTTTATTACCTTCAAGGACGACACCCGGATGGAGTACTTGTACAATGATCAATGGATGCCCGCCTCCCTGCGGATCGAAACGATCAAGGTAAAGGGCGAACCGGATTTTTTGGATTCGGTCGTTTACACCCATCATGGTCCGGTGGTCTACGATAACCGATTTTATGGGGAAAAACAACAGGCTAATTTCGCATTAAAGTGGACCGCCCATGAAGGTTCCAATGAGCAAAAGACCTTCTTATTATTGAATAAGGCAAAGGACCATTCCGACTATATCAATGCGCTAAACCACTTTACGTCTCCCGCCCAAAATTTTGTTTTTGCCAGTAGGGATGGAGACATCGCTATGAAGGTGCAGGGTCGGTTTCCGATTAAATGGAGGGAACAAGGTAAGTACCTGATGGATGGAAGCGATCCCCGGTTCGACTGGTCTGGCTACATACCGTTTGAGGAAAATCCAGCGTCCATCAATCCTCCCCGTGGATTCGTCAGCTCGGCTAACCAACACTCTACGGATTCCACCTATCCGTATTACCTGTTTGACCACACCTTTGAAAATTACCGAAACAGGCGTATAAACGGGCAGCTTGCCAAAATGAACGGTATTACCGTTGACGACATGAAGGCGCTGCAGTTTGATAGCTATCACCTGCACGCTTCGGAGATATTACCGGTACTTTTGGCGTATGTGTCCGATTCATCTGCAACGGCCAATCGAGACTTAGAGGTTGCTAATAGGGATTTGCAGATTTTGGCAGATTGGGATTATTTCACTCAGCCGAATACGGTCGCCCCTACGCTGTTTACCCTTTGGTGGGATACCTTAAAGGAAGCCGTGTTTTCGAAATGGCAGCTTGACAACCTTCCTATAGTGTTGCCTAACGATTACCAGCTTTCGAAACTTATCCTAGAAGATCCTGAGAGTGAGTTGTTTGACCTACCGGAGACAGTACAGGTGGAAACTGCGGTGGATCTGGCCCAAATTTCGTTTCTAAAGGCGGTGGAGACCCTGCGGGATCTGGAATCTGAAAGAGGAGCGATCACGTGGGCGGCATACAAGCGTACCAGCATCAATCACCTTGTCCCCAATTTCACCTCCTTTGGGTATCAGGGGATAGAAACCGGTGGGGGAAAAGGCATTGTTAATGCCACCGATAGCCGCCATGGTGCGAGTTGGCGAATGGTGGTAGAGTTGGATGACAGCATAAAGGCTTTTGGGATTTATCCGGGTGGGCAATCCGGCAATCCTGGAAGCAGGTATTACGGTAACTTTATTTCCAAGTGGGCCGTAGGGGAGTACGTGAATTTTGGCCTTCGGAGCTTGACCGACACGGATGATATACTGTTTGAAACCCGTTTTGAACCAACGCACTAGCCTATGAAGTTTACGGTCCTTTTTGTTACTAGCGCATTTATCTGGTTTTTGCTGGGGAGTTTTATTCCCTATTGGGGGATTATGGCGATCGTTTTCTTACTAGCGATCTTCGTTCGGACAAACGGAATCGTAGCTTTTTTGGCCACGGGTCTCGGTGTAGGCGCAGTATGGCTTTTTTTGCCTCTTTATATTTGGGTCACCACAGATTCTGATCTCCCCAATAGGATGGGGGAGATCGTAGGGTTGAGCAACAGTACCTATTTACTGGCGATCACTGGAATGATTGGTTTTTTGCTCGGTGGATTTAGCGGATTGACCGGTAACCTCCTGGGAAGGATTTTTCACCGCGACACCTTTCTTTAAGGCAATAATCCGTAGGGTTTATTGAGTTTTAGTACAAATTTGAGTACCTTGGTGAATATGTTTTGCCGTAAGGCATGAAACTTGACTGACCAGTTTCAGAGCTTATTTTTAAGAACCTCAATGAACCATCCAGTCTAGCCTTCTAGTGATAGAGAGGCTTGATGCAGGAGAAACCTACCGGGGTGATTATAAGGCATTCGTTATTCTTCCCATAAAATCTTTAGGGATTTGTGACCACTAGAAAACCAATATATAGATGAACAAAACGATTATTGTATCCAACAGATTGCCCGTTAGTCTGCAGCTTAAGTCAGGAAAATTTGAATTTAAGGCCAGCGCAGGAGGATTGGCTACCGGCTTGGGTTCCATCTACAAGCAGGGGGAAAATCTTTGGATCGGATGGCCAGGAAATGCTGTGGAGGATGAAGAGCAACAAAAGGAAGTGACTGAAGAGCTCAGAAAGCTAAAGATGGCTCCAGTATTCCTGACCAAGGACGATATTGAGCTGTATTATGAGGGGTTCAGTAACGAAACCATTTGGCCAGCTTTCCATTATTTCACCCAGTACATCAATTACGAAGACGCCTATTGGGAGGCCTATTTAGAAGTAAACCGAAAGTTTTGCCAAGCGATCTTGGATATTGCGGAGCCGGAGGATACCATTTGGGTACATGATTACCAACTTTTGTTGCTGCCGATGATGCTTCGGGAGGCATTGCCAGACGCTACCATTGCTTTTTTTCAACATATTCCATTTCCTTCCTATGAGATCATCCGGATGTTGCCCTGGAGAAAACAGCTACTCGAAGGGATGGTTGGGGCAGACTTAATCGGGTTTCATACTTATGACGACATGCGTCACTTTTTGAGTGCGGTGGGTCGGATATTGGGATTGTCCAATGAGAGCGGGTACATTCAGGCGGATCATCGACTCGTGAATGTGGATTCTTTTCCGATGGGAATCGATTACGATAAGTTTGCGAATGCCGCTACCAGCAGAAAAACACTCAATAAAAAGAAGAAATTTAAGGATCAATTAGGTGGTCAAAAGCTTCTGATCACCATTGACCGATTGGATTATTCCAAAGGAATACCGCAGCGCATCCGTGCGTTTGACCGTCTTTTGGATCAACGCGAGGATTTTCATGGAAAGGTATCCATGATTATGGTGGTGGTACCTTCACGGGCGAAGGTACAATCCTATGTCAAGCTAAAGAAGGAAATTGACACGTTGGTAGGAAGGATTAACAGTAAGTATAGTACGTTGAACTGGGTTCCCATTCATTACTTTTACCGGAGCTTTCCTTTCGAAGAGCTTAGTGCCTTTTATTCCATGTCCGACATCGCCTTGGTTACCCCGCTTAGGGATGGGATGAATTTGGTTTGTAAGGAATTTGTGGCGTCTAAGACAGATCAAGACGGTGTGTTGATTTTGTCTGAAATGGCTGGAGCAAGCAAGGAGTTGGTGGATGCTATATTGGTGAACCCGAACGATATCTCCGCCGTGGAGCAGGCGATTGTGGATGCGCTGACCATGGGAGAGGATGAGAAAAAGTCCCGGATGGCCACCATGCAAACAAGTTTAAAGAAATACGATATTTTTCAATGGGTGGAAGTTTTTATGGACCGGCTGTCCCACGTAAAACAAAGGCAGCAAGAGTTTCAATCTAAAGCACTCGATAAAACCATCATTCAGGAAATTGTCTCAAAATTCAAGCTGGCAAAAAGACCCATTGTATTCTTGGATTACGATGGGACCTTGGTTGGGTTTAAAAGTCGGCCAGAGGATGCCTACCCGGATAGGGAATTATTGGAAATAGTGGACGGTTTAACCAAAGAGTGCGAGGTGGTCCTTATCAGCGGGAGGGACAAGGAGACCTTGGGCAAATGGTTTGAAAATCAACCTGTGGAAATGATCGCCGAACATGGGGTATGGTTGAAAAAGGGAGACCAATCGGAATGGGAGTTGTATGCGGATGTGGATGACGGATGGAAAGACGATATCCGACAGGTTATGGACTACTACGTCCTACGAACGCCAGGGGCCTTTATTGAGGAAAAGCACCACTCGCTAGTTTGGCATTACCGAAAAGTGGAGAGTGGACTAGGTGACCTTAGAATGAGGGAGTTGTTCAGTCACCTGAAATACATGGCAAGTGGACACAACTTACAGGTGCTGGAAGGAAACATGGTATTGGAAATCAAGCGGCCGGATATTAATAAGGGTAGAGCGGCTACGGCGTTTATGAGAGGGGGGGATTATGATTTTATACTGGCTCTCGGTGACGATTGGACTGATGAAGACACATTCAAAGCAATGCCCAAGGACTCTTTCACGATCCGAGTAGGTTATGATTATACCCAAGCTAACTACAACATCAAGAACCCTACTGAAGTTCGGAAGCTGTTAAAGCAATTAATAGGTTCTAGGTGAACCATATGGGTTGGGTTTCACTCCTTTCAGTGCCTTTCCGAAGTAGTCCTCTTTCTTTCTAGGGGGATGCATATTGGCATGGTACAGTATCTATATTAGGTATTTATAGAAGGCTGGGAATTCCAATTTAGATAGGTATGGAATATCAGATTGCGGCGTACCAGATTACGTAGGCTGATCAAAATCAGTAAATAGAAGATTAAAACGTCACTTATTTACAACAAATGTTGGGTATTTTTGTTAACTATACGGGAAGGCTGGTTATCTAAAAAATCGCCCTCATGTAGTTTATGTAGTACCATTCGCTAGCAATCATATGTTTTCAAAAGCCTGTCAGTACGGGATCAAGTCTGTAATTTATATCTGGAAGCAAAGCCTGAATGGATCCAAAGTGGGAGCCAAGGAAATAGCAGAACATATTCATGCACCTGAACCCTTTACGGCAAAGATCCTTCAGGATTTGGTGCGCAAGGACATTGTGTCTTCGCAGAAGGGCCCCACGGGCGGGTTTTATGTGGATGAGGATCATGAAGGGTTGACACTCAGAGATCTAGTGGTTGCGATTGACGGAGACGAGCTTTTTGTGGGGTGTACCCTTGGTTTGAAGTTTTGTTCCGAAACCAATCCCTGTCCAGTGCATTTTGACATTTTAAAGATCCGCACGCAATTGCAGGAAATGCTTACCAAAAAATCCCTAAAGGAACTGGCGATGGAGGTAGAAAGCGGGGATACGGTACTGGCCAGACTTGCCTAGTCGATCAGTTATTCCTGGCTAGGACGGTTTTTTAATCCGGAAATCTTGAAATTGGGGACCTTCATACGCGAAGATTCTTTATTTCTTGCTCGCTAAATTGCTTATACCGAATGACGGCACCGACCGAAATCAGTATCAGGCTAGCGACGGTCCAGTACACCCAATCCGGAACAGGTACCGGGTCGCCTTTGGCGTAGGAGTGTAAACCGGAAAGGTAATAGTTTACGCCAAATGAGGTCATTATGATGGCTGAAAAGGCCCACATACTGGCAAGATTGTAAACCACTCCATCCTTTAGGTTAGGTAGTAGTCTAAGGTGAAGTACGAAGGCATAGATGATGATAGAAATTAAAGCCCAGGTTTCTTTGGGATCCCAAGCCCAGTAACGGCCCCAGCTCTCGTTGGCCCAAACTCCCCCTAAAAATGTTCCAACTGTTAAAAGAAATAATCCGATCGTGATCGATAGCTCGTTGACAATTCCCAATTCGCGCAAACTCGCCCACCACACGGTCGTGGTTTTGGTCGGTTTGAACACGATGATCGACAAACTCAATAGTGCCAGTAATGCGGACAGTGCCAAGGGAGCGTATCCACTGACGATAATTGCCACATGGATTTTTAGCCAATAGGAGTGCAAAACGGGCATGAGGTTGGTTATTTCAGGATTGAGCCAATCCAAAAATCCAACGAATAACAGTGTTCCCGAAAAAAGGAGACTCAAAGGAATCGTGAATGGGGATTTACTACCCAATACCAATCCCAAACACACTACACACCAAGCTACGAAAACCAACATTTCGAAACCGTCGCTCCAAGGCGGGTGCTCGGCGATGTACCATCTCAATAAGAGGTGAAAGGTAAAGGCTAATAAGCCGATCCAGGCAAGAAATTTCCCTATCCTCCAAAATTGCCCGAGTGACTTTTGGTGGTCAAATAGCATCCAAATGGAGATAGCAAGCATAAAAATACCCAACAGCCAGAAAGGACCGAAAAGCCTGTTGCCAAGATTCAGAGTATTATAGAGTAGTTCTGCCTGAATACGGGCATCCGACGGATAGACTTCGGACCCTGCCTTCTGTTGATATAGGGCTAGGTAACCAAGGGCCTCGTCAGCAGCAGTCCAATCACTGGTTTCTAAACCTCCCTGGATGGCCTGTAAGTGCAATGGTGTTATGTTTTTCACGAAAATAGCATCCTCTTCCGAAAACCCGGCCATGTATTGCTGTCCGGTGTACCAGGTATTTTCGTTGTCCTGCATATTGGGGAAAAGCCGTAGAAAATCTCCTGTCAGTAGGCCGTACAGAATGTTAAACCGTTCGTCTGTCTTTAAGATTTCATTGTGACTATCGTTGCGTTCGGAGGGCTTTAGCAGATTGGCCGTCTCCACCAATGCTTGGATTTTGTATGCCCCCTCATCCGTCAAAAAATCTTTGAAGGCAAGGCGTTCTGTGGCCGGAATCTCCAAGGCTTCAAAGATCTCTTTTGCCTTTGCCTTGTCGGTTTTAATAATAGGGATGTTGCTGACATACTCCGGGTCAAGTTGTGCTACTAGTAGGAATTGCTCCGGGCTGATACTTATTTCTCCTGCGTCCGGATCAGGTAGGCTAACTCGGGTTTTTCCGGTCACTTTTCGGACAATTTCATTTGCCAGCGTGTTCAGCGGTTTCATTCTGCCGTCCAGATCTTGCACGATCAGCCGGCCATATGCCTTCGCATGAGATATTGGTACTATACGAGATGCTGAAGGTGACGACTCTATAGCGGGTTTTAACGACCATAGGACTATGGTTGACGCAGCAACCAATCCCAATAGGGCCAGTTTTCCGACGTAGATGGAAGGGCTACTGTCCAGCATAGTTCTCTCCTGGTTCAATTTCGTTAGCCGGTTATTCAATAGCCGGAATCTGCTGCCTTTCGCAAAAAAGGTCAAACACATTCCGATCGTTAGCAAGGTATACCCGATATAGGTGATCCATGTTCCGAGCCGATCCCGGTTTACAGAGAGGACGGTTCCCCGTTCATCGGAATCGAAGGAGGCTTGGTAAAATCGGTAGCCTTTATAGTCCAAGACATTGTTCATGTAGATGCGGTAGGGGAATTCCGTGTCTCCGTCCATGACCATCACTTCGCTAGCATAGCTCGCAGGGCTTTGGCTACCGGGATACCTTTTTAATTCAAAATCATTTAAGTAAAGCGAAAAGGGCAGGCTGGTGTATTTGGGGCCATAGGTGATAGCATGAAGTTTGCCATTGTGTTCAAAGCTAGTCCAAGAGGGATTGCGGGTAACTTGTTTAGCGTAAAATTGGTGAATTACTTGGCCTTGGGTATCGGATACGGAGAATTTCACCGCATCGAGCAGATCTTTGGCTAGGGCTTCAGACTCTTCTTCGTAATAGGTCAGTGTAGCATTTTCATGGATTTCCTTTACCATAAAGGCTCCCTCATCCCATTGGTACAGTGTCCTCAGCCGTAGTTCCTGTGTTTCCTTTGCGTGCAAATGCCCCAATTGCTGGGAGGACATCTCCATCATCTGTAGGTCGAGACTGGATTTAATCATCCACTGATCTTCCTTTTTATACAGTTGAACCGTAAGATTTTCTCCTTTGGAGGTTCCTAAGGTAATATCTCCCATCTCTATGTATCGGCCTTGATCGATGAGATAGTCCTGCCTTCCCTTGCCGATTGCTACGGCTACGTCTAGGTAGGTTGAATGTCCTGGTTCAAACCGCTGCCGGGCATGCGGTATGTATGCTTCTGCAGTGATCAATAGTGGTTCTGATTCCAAATTTATTTTTACATGCCGGGGTTTGAATCCCTTGGAATGCAGGGTAAGGGGATGCGAAAATTCGGTACCGGTATGGTCGTTTTCCTTATTGATCTGAAGGTAACTCGTGGTAGAAAAAAAGCCGGAAACACTATCCCCTTCTCTGATATGAAGTATCCCATCCTCACTGAAGTATCGGGTGATTCCGGCACCTATTAGAATGACGACAAAAGCAACATGAAACAAGCCGATGGGCCATCGGTTTGGATGGAAAAGCTTGTATGTACCTATATGGAACAAAAAATTCAGGGCGATCCAAGCAATAATAATTTCAAACCACCAAGCATCGTATACCATTCTCCAGGCTACTGGAGTACCGTGGTCATTTTCTAGAAAAGTGGCAGTAGCCATGGCGACGGCGAAAGACAAAAGGAGCAATAGGGTTACCTTGGTGGAGGTTAAAATTTTCAATATGGGCATGGGTTATAGTAATATTCCGATAAATTTATTTTTCATGGTAGGCCTGACAATAAGCATGAGGTAAGCCCAGTTTTGTGTCGTTTTAGGAGTTGCTTGTCCCTGAAGGAAAGCGAAGGTGTCGGAATGAAATAGTTGGCTGTAGCCTCCCTGTAATGATAGGGCATCGGTGATCAAATATCCAACAGACAGGTCGATCTCGTTCCCCAAAAAACGTGGCAGAGGTTCTAGTGAGGTGTCGTTGATGTACCTGTATACACTGCTTTGGGCATGAAATACGTGCATATCCAACTGCACAAAGAAGGTGGTATTGAACGCATAGCGACTCTTGACAAAGTAGTCCTCAAGACCGACCGAATTTTCGTGGGTACCCCCCACAAAAAAATGGTCCATGTATCCGTTAAACAGATGGTTGGTTCCGTATAGGGGGCTGAAGGAGCGGTTTACCCTGCGGTCGTTTGTCGCTGTCCCACTAAGAACCTCTAAACCAGCGAGCAGAGTAAGTCCACTGCCTCTTTCCTGATTTCTGGCCAGTTTTTGGCTGAAGGTAAGGCTATAGTTATAGGCTCGGGTACTTCTACCGGTAGGTTCCTTACCGGTTTGATAGTAGTAATAGCCACTCAGCTGACTCGCTCCTTTGGTGTATCGCAGGGTAGGGATTCCAAATGTCTGTCTGAAATACGTGGGAAAGATGATTTGATTTCCTAGACTGTCGGATCCGGAAAACTGACGGCCATCGTTCCAAAAGAGAAGAGAAAAACTCAAATTGTCCAGGCTGTTTTCGTACCGAAGCATCTGTGCAGCTTTGTATTGGTTGGGAACAGTAAACAGGGTGCCCGCTAATCGAGTGTCATTTTGATTAAAGGCAGCACCAACGTGTATCTTCCGGTTGTTTTTTTCGTGTTTTGCTAGCGCGATATCATGCGCCCGACCCTGTAGGGCCCAATCTAAGTTTCCCAAAAAGCGGAAGTTATCGTAGTTAAGCTCTTGTCTGCCGAGTTTCAAAGACCAAGTTTCTGAAAGGGAGATCTCCGCCCAAGCCTCGTGCACAGAAAGGAGGTTATCCGTGGCTTTAACCTGGGGAGTGCTCCCCCAAACCCGCACATCTTGGACGCTCATGTACATGGTTAGATTGTCCATTTTGTAGTTAGCCTGTAACCTAGCCCGGTGTGCAATAAAAAATGCCGGATCCTCTTGCGAATCGATGAGACGGCTGAAGCCATTTCTGTATTCGGACCGTTGAATGAGCTGACCATCCACCTCGAATTGTGCCTGCAAACGTGCAGAAAACATGCACATCGCGATCAAGGCATATCGAAAAAGGGAAGTCTGATTCATGTGTCTATAGTTTAATCCCTACTGGGCATAGCTCGTACCTGAATACCATAGCTACCTTTTTGTGGAGGCATACGTGGGCTTTGGGAAATGCAGAAAGTCTAGCGGCTGCTGCTGAGAATGGTAGTAGGTTTTTTGGCCTCCCGAGCTTTGCCCTCTTTGAGCCATTGCGGAACCACCTCTTCCAAAAACGATTTCTTGGCTGCCTTTTCGGAGGGAATATCTAAACCGATATAGGCCTGAAGGCTTGCTTTGCTAGAGAAGTCCGGCATCTCGACAGGCTTGTTGTGGCCAAGATCAGCCAATAGCCTGCTTAGTTGGATTCGGGTTTCCTGAATGATATCGGTAGCAGAAGTGATGATCCGGCTGGATTCCAATGGCGCATGGAAAGGCCCCCCATGAGATGCAACTACAAAGTCCCAACGCCACTGAGCGTGACGTATGCCCTGCTGTATTTCCTTCATGCGTTGGTCATCTGCACCCAACTCCAGGGCCTTGCCGGCTTCGATATGTGCCATAGCGAGCAATTTTTGTAGACGTGAAGAGCCTTCTTTAACTTTTCGCTGCCGGTCGAATACATCAGTCATCAGGTCAGCCTGTTTTTCTCGATGGCATACAAAGCAAGAATTCTCCACGTTACTCAAGGGAGAACCAATGTGGTGGTCGGTAAATTTCTGCCCACCTTCGTTTTTGTAGGGCATGTGACAATCCGCGCAGGACACTCCCCGTTTGGCGTGGACACCCATTTCGTAGAGCTCGTAGTCTGGGTGCTGTGCCTTCAGCATGGGTGTTTTGCTTATAGGGTGCACCCAGTCAGCAAATCCAATTTGGTCGTAATAGGCTTCCATGGCTTCCACGTTCAAGCCGTCTTTCCATGGAAAAGTGAGGTACATCGCATTTTCTTTACCAGGTTTGGATTTATCAAAGTAATACTCCACATGGCATTGGGCACAGACAAGGGACCGCATTTCCTGGTGTGAAGCTTCGTTGATGTTCTTCCCCATGGCTTCGAATGCCTCTATCAGTGCAGGGCGGGTGATGGTTAGGTTCATGGTCTCCGGATTGTGACAGTCTGCGCATCCGATGGGGTTAATAACCTCCGTGCCAAAATCGGAAAGCTTTTTACTGTAGTATTCCGTTACACCGATTTCACTCATTAGCCTGGGCACATCGGGACTTTTACAGGTCCAGCATGTGGAGGGCTGTGGGCCGTCTCCGGCTTCTTTCGGTGCACCGGTGCGCAGGGTTTGGTGGACATCGGTTACGGCATAGGCATGGCCTCGAGGATGATTATAGTCTTTGCTAAATCCATAGCCCGCCCATAGAACCACCAATTCGGGCTGATCATCCAGCACATCCTTGAAACCACTCGTATTATACATGCTTTTAAAAGTGGTGTCCTTGGTTTGCTGGTAGGACTGGTACTGCCTGGGGTAATTTAATCCCCAAACAGAATCTCTTGGCTCAATGCCTTCTAATTTGACTTTGGGCTGATAGGCGAACCTCGCCTCCGTTCTACGGTCCATGATCGTATATGCCAGCATGGCTAGCAGAAAGGCGACAAGGGCAGTCAGTAAAAATAATATCCAGTTCTTCATTGGTGGGATGGTTTGCAGGTTATTCGGCTTTCTTTTGTTCCATTGTGGCCTTCAGCCATTTGGGGATTATTTCCAAATCATCGGGTTTGTAGGTCTTGATAGGTTCTATCTGATGACCTACGGAAGATAAACTACGGACTTTGCCATGGGGGACTTCTTTATGGCATTCCCAACAGATACGGTCGGTTCGGTGGGACTGATGGTTTTCTACCACCTCCATCAGGCGGGCGTCTGTCACCTGATCCTGATGGCAGCGTATGCAATTGGCTTGAATTACATTGATGGAGGGCTCCAGCGCACGTATGACTTGCGGCTCGGCACGCATCGTAAAGACGGAAGCATGGTATAGTCCGTCTTTGGCCTTGAAGAAATACTTATTGACAACATTATCGTGAGGGACATGACAGTCGTTGCAATGGGCAACCTCTCGATGAGAGCTATGTGTCCAAGTGATGTACTGGGGAGTCATGATATGACAGTTTACACATGCCTGAGGATCGTCCGAAAGGTAGGAGGCAGCGTTGCTGAGTCGGAGCACATACAACCCTAATCCAAAAATCGTAGCAACCAATACGATGGCATATGGGCGCCATCGGTGCGGAGGAATTAGGTTATACCTAAATAAGTTACGTTTTATCTTAGTCCTCTTGCCCATTCATTGTCGTAAAAAAGTACAAGACTGAAACATCTTCTAAGGTATGCAAAAAATATTAAAAATGCAGAAAAGAATGAAATTAACGAGCAGAATTTATGGGAAACCTGTAGATGATAAACAATCTTTATTTGCGCTTTTATTCCCGACTGTCGTAGCAGCTGTCAGTTGGTAGGTAAACTGACTGTTTTCTCGAATGCCTCCAGGTCCTGGGGTTTACCGACTAAGTAGATGATATCTCCCAATTTTAATTTGGTGTCTCCGGTGATGTTTGTTTCTGTAGCACCAGCCCGTTTTATAGCTACTAGGTTTACTTTGGCCTTTTCCCGTAAGTTAGCTTCTTTGATCGGAAGCCCAATGTAAGGCCCTGTGTCTTTTTCGATTTCCACGCTAACAAAGTTGATTTCAGGAACGTCTAACGCCACACCGGTACCCTGTTCCAATGAGGCATAACGAAACATCTCGTAGTTGTGGGACCGGACATCCTCTGTAAAAGCGGCGATGTTTCGTTTTGGAACCAGGTATTTGTTTAATACCCTCGTAAAAATCTCGATTGAAGTCTCAAACTCCTCTGGAATAACTTCATCGGCCCCCAATTGCTTGAGCGATTCGATTTCATTGACATAGCGGGTTCTGACGATTAGGCTGGCATGAGGGTTATAGGACCTGACATTTAGGACAATGCCTTTTGTGGCGTCACTGTTTGAAATGGCAACGACAACCACGCGGGCTTTGTGGATATTGACGTGTTCGAGTACCGTGCTGTTGCTCGCGTCACCATACACGATCGGTTCACCTTTGGCAGCTTCGTCTCGTACCGTTTCAGGGTTCATCTCAATGATGGCAAAAGGGATATCGGCTGTTTTTGCTGCGCGTGCTAGGTTTCTCCCGTTTAATCCATAGCCTATAATGAGCAGATGGTCGGTTAACTTTTCTTCGTTCAAAACACCCATAGGGACTGACTGATCAGTTTCCAGCCGGTTCTTGAGTTTGGAAGGCAAAGGTGCATTCAGGATTCTACAGGCCAAGTTTTCCCGCTGTTTAAGGACAAATGGTGTAATGGCCATGGTCAGGATAGAGATAGCAAGAAAATACTGGTAGGTCTCGTTGTCCAACAGTTCAAATTTCAACCCTTCCTTCGCCAAAAGCAACGAAAACTCTCCCACCTGAAACAGTGAAAAGCCAACGATAAAGGCTTCCTTGAAACTGGAGCCTATAGCTCTTACCGCTAGGGTGGCCGCTGCAAATTTGAGAACAAAAGTCACTACGACCAGCATCAGAATGATCAGCAGGTGTTCATACAGAAAGGTGACATCAAACAGCATCCCTACTGAGACAAAGAAGAAACTCAGGAAAATCTCTCTAAAAGGCAATATTTTTCCAGTAGCATGGTGGCTGTATTCCGATTCGCTGATGATGAGACCTGCCAGGAACGCCCCTAAGCCCAGCGAAAGTCCCAGCAGCGAAGTGGCATAGGCTACCGCAAAGCAAATAACAATGATACTGAGTAGAAACAATTCTTCGTTACGGGTTGAAGCCACTCGGTATAGAATGCGGGGAATGACGTATTTGGCACCCAATATGGTCAGGACAATGACCAGCCCGCCCTTAAGCGCAAGAAACAGCAGAGAAAGCAATATATTGTCAGACTCTCCCGCCAGCATAGGTGTAAAAAGCACGAAAGGGACGATGATGATATCTTGAAAAATCAAAATGGCAAGTGTTGTTCTTCCAGAAAGGGTATTTACCTGTCCGGCCTCTTGTAGGATTTTTAGCACAATTGCCGTACTGCTAAGGGAAAACAGAAAACCAAAAAACACGGATACTGGCCAAGAAAAATCGAACAAATAGGCGACTAGCATTGTGGTACCTATGGTAAAAATGACTTGCAAGGAGCCACCGATAAACACAGCACGCTTGATGGCCATCAGACTTCTCAGTGAAAACTCCATGCCAATGACAAAAAGTAAGAGGATTACACCAATCTCAGAAAGAACGTCCACAGCTGTGGAAGCGTCCACCAAGGATAACCCGTAGGGTCCTGCAATCGCCCCCGTAAAAAGGTATCCGATGATCGTTGGAAGTTTTAGTCGCATGAACAACAAGATGACCAAGGTGGCCAACCCAAAGATCACTACGATGTCAGAGAGAAGCGGTATCTCGGCTGCTGCGAGTATAGTTGGAAACATAAAACTTCGATATCCTTTTACTTGGTTAGGAGCAGTAAAAGTACATCAACCAAATCAAAAAATACATTTTTTTGACAGAAAGTCAACAAACACCCAAAGAAGGACCAGCTGTACATGCGGCGGTACTAGATAGGCACTCAACTTGTGTTGGCTATAGGGCTATAGCTTTTCAGCAATGGAACTGCCTGGGAAATCTTAACAATTAGGCATAGACTGTAACTTGCGGAGAATTTATCGCCAATTAATATGCAAAGCCGAATTTTTTGTAAATGAAATGCATCAGCCACGCCGGGCCAACCAGCAGGAACTGTATGTCTTGAAAGAAGGACGGTTTTTTACCTTCGATCTTGTGTCCGTAAAACTGTCCTATCCATGCAAGAATGAAAATGGCTAAGCTAAAAGCCCAAAGTGGAATAGGAAGAAGGATGGACGCAAGATTTGCCAGTGCCAAGCAAACGGAAGAAAAGAAAAGCATCCCGAGTGCCAAGGGTGGAGAGATCGAAACATAGTAAAACAATACGACTGCGAGTACTAATGTGGCCCAATTGGCAAAATTTCCCAGCAAAAACTGTAACCAAAGCAGCGGTCCAGCAGGAATGCTGAACAAAAGCCCTACGATGCTAAAAAAAATTAACGGCACACAGACCCAATGAATAGTCTTATTGGTCGTGTGCTGATGACTTTCTCCATAGGCTTCGAGCAACTGATCAATTTTTCTCATAATCTGAGGATTTATGTACGAAATATAGCTAAATATTTTTAGGTGTCTATCTTAATGGTCACATCTTGTCCCTGTTTATCTAGATGCCTGCCTTGCCGGTAGGCAGGCTCGATTTCATCCATGTGTTTTTTGAATTGAAAGGGCAACAGGCTTACTTCTGATGGTCCTTTTTGCCTGTTTTTTGGGGTAGCTTTAAAAAAAATGGTAGGTTTGAGGCGTAAAACTGTCGAAAGACGGAAATTTGTGTTCAAAATAGAGGGGTAATCGAAACAGGGAATTGATGAGGAAGAACTTACTGGACAGGGCGTTGTTACCAATCAATCGATTTATCCACTATGAAAACAGCGCAGGGATTGCGCTGTTTTCCTCTGTTCTGCTCGCTATCATTTGGGCCAATTCTCCTTGGCATGAAAGCTACCATACGTTTTGGCATTATAATTTCACCATTGGGTTTGACGGGTTCGACCTAAGTTATTCGCTACATGATTGGGTCAACGACGGGCTCATGGCGATATTTTTTTTCATGGTAGGGCTTGAGCTCAAAAGGGAGATCATGGTCGGTGAACTGGCGTCTTGGAAAAAGGCTGCACTCCCTTTGGTTGCTGCGGTCGGAGGAACACTGGTGCCGGCACTTATCTATCTGACGATTAATCAAGGCATGCCAACTGAACAAGGGTGGGGCATTCCGATGGCTACCGATATTGTGTTTGCGCTCGTGCTATTGGCAATGACCGGCAAGCATGTACCCATCTCCGCAAAGATTTTTTTGATTGCCCTTGCTACCATAGACGATATGGTGGCTGTACTCGTTATTGCGCTGTTTTACACCGTGGATCTTTCCTTTACCCACCTGATCTGGGGGTTGATCATTTTGACGATTATGGTGGTGGCAAATAAACTGGGAGTAAGGAGTACCCTTTTTTACGCAACTGTCGGCATCATCGGAGTCTGGCGGGCCTTTTTGTTATCAGGTATTCACGCTACCATCGCGGGCGTATTGGCAGCCTTTGCAATTCCGGCGAGACGCCGAATCAACGAGTCGCTTTTTTCCCGAAAAATCCGAATGTTGATGCACCATTTTGACGATGAAATACCTGAAGATGGACCATTGACGACGGATAAACAGCATGGGATTATTGAAAAGATCAAGACGATCTGTGCGGAGGTTCAAACGCCGCTACAGAAAATAGAGGGCGCCCTGCATCCAATCGTGTATTTTTTGGTTATCCCTCTTTTTGCACTTTCCAACGCAGGGGTGACCGTGGAGGAGAGTTTTTTTACCGATCTGGCAAATCCGGTTACGGTGGGGGTATTTTTAGGGCTGGTAGTCGGAAAGTTTGCAGGTATATTGGGTTTCAGTTGGATTTCGGTAAAATTGAATTTCGCTTCATTACCAAAGAAGGTAACTTGGCGTCAAATCTCTGGTATAGCGGCTTTGGCAGGAGTAGGGTTTACCATGTCATTATTTATTACCCAGCTGGCTTTCGAAGATTCACACAGTATTGATATGGCCAAATATGGCATCATGCTGGCTTCCATAGTGTCTGGATTAGTGGGTTATTACCTGCTAAAAAGCCAAATGCCGGTAAAAATAGACCCCAGATACCGAACCAAATAAAATGCCGTACCCACGCGGCGTAGGGGTATGGAGGGATGATTTGTCGGTTCTACATTTTAAGCAGTATGTGAATAACCGATATTTTTTTTACCTTTATCTACCTTTATCTATGTGGTGAATAAGAAAAGTCGTTAATGAATAAAGCTATCAAGCAACCCACCGTACTGGAAGCATTTTTTCCGATTGTTTTTCTGGTCGTTTTATTGATTCTAAACATACAGGTTTTCGGTTCTGAAGGGCTCGGAGGGTCTAATCAATTGGTGCTGGTAATGGCTGCGGGTGTAGCAGGTTTGGTGGCTGTATTTCGACTGAATTTTCCCTGGGGCAAGCTGCAGGATGGGATGATCAAAAGCATATCTGCGGCCATGTCCTCCATCTTGATTCTATTGTTGATTGGATCCTTGGCGGGTACTTGGATGCTAAGTGGCATTGTACCGGCCATGATTTTTTATGGGCTTCAAGTATTGAATCCCACGATTTTTCTGCTCGCTGCCTGCGTGGTAAGTGCTGTGGTCTCTATAGCAACTGGAAGTTCCTGGACAACGGTAGCAACCGTGGGTGTAGCACTTTTGGGAATCGGAAAAGCCCTGGGCTTTGAGGAAGGGATTATCGCTGGGGCCATCATTTCCGGTGCTTACTTTGGGGATAAGATGTCTCCACTTTCGGATACCACCAACTTGGCTCCGGCCATGGCGGGAACCGATTTATTTACCCATATCAAACACATGACCAAAACCACGGTACCCTCCATTTTGATTACACTGGTGATTTTTGGAATTATTGGGTTTACCGGAAATACCAAGGGTTCGGTGGGTCAAGTCAATGAGATCAGCCAGGTAATTTTAGACCATTTTCAGATTAGTGGCTGGTTGTTTATAGTGCCGTTTTTGGTTATCGTTATGATCGTCCGAAAAGTGCCCGCCATCCCTACGTTACTGGTGGGAGCTCTGTTGGGAGGTGTTTGGGCAGTGATATTTCAACCCGGGCTGATCGCTGCTTTAGCATGGAATCCAGAGATGGGATTTGCCTTTAATGCGTTTCAGGTAGTGATGACTTCTCTCTATGGAGAGACAGCGATTACCACTTCCAACGATGTGGTAAACGAGCTGCTGGTGACGGGTGGGATGGCTGGAATGCTGAATACAGTATGGCTGATCGTTTGCGCCATGGTATTTGGAGGTATCATGGAAGTAAGTGGCATGCTTCGGGTCCTTGCTGAGGCGGTAATCAGAAAAGTAACCTCCGTGGGTTCATTGATAGCAGCTACTGCCGGGACAGGTATTTTTTTCAATATCACTACCTCCGACCAGTATTTGGCCATCCTAGTGCCTGGAAGAATGTATGCCGATATCTATAGAAAGCGAGGCTTAAAAGGTGAGAATCTCAGCCGGGCATTGGAAGATAGCGCTACCGTGACTTCCGTGTTGGTTCCTTGGAATACCTGCGGTGCTACGCAAGCATCTGTATTGGGAGTGGCTACGCTCACGTACGCACCCTATTGTTTTTTTAACCTCATCAGTCCACTGATGACGATTCTGTTTGGATATTTAAAGCTCGGTATTAACTATTATTCCGAAGAGGAGTTTAAAGAAATACAACAAGAAGTTGCCGTATGATACCTTTAAAAATCACCAAAGAAGAAGTCAATCAATTGGAAATTGGAGCCTTTGACGGGGAAATATCACTCGTGGAAGACCGGGAGGGGCTAGAGGAGTTGGTAGAGGAATTATACGGCCAAGCCTATATTGGTTTTGATACGGAAACCCGTCCGGCATTTCGGAAGGGTGTCAGCTACCAAGTTGCCCTCCTGCAACTGGCTACCCGAGAGAAGGCATTTCTGGTGCGGCTAAACCACATGGGTCTGCCAAAGGTTGTGAAGCAGATACTGGAAAATCCCCGTGTGGTAAAGGTAGGGGCAGCGGTTCGGGACGATCTCAAGGCCCTTAAGAAGCTGGATACGTCGTTTAATCCGGAGGCATTTTTCGACTTGAACGAAGAGCTAAAAAAGGTCGGGTTTTTAAACGTAGGCGTCCGAAATCTGAGCGCCATGGTGTTGGGCATACGGATTTCAAAGTCTGAGCAGGTTTCCAACTGGGAAGCAGATAGTCTTACCGATAAACAGCAGCTATATGCGGCAACCGATGCTTGGGCATGTTTGGAGATATATATAAGGTTGCGTGATCAGGGATATCTGGACGGGCTTTTCAATCGATGATCGTGACCGATGGATTGGCCTTCAATTCAGCCTGCACTATATCCACGTTTTTTAGTCGGCAGGACAGTGATGCCGTGCAGAATTCGCGAAAATCCTGAGAGATTATTTCCACCTCTAACTGATTGATCAGCCGCATGACTTCGGCCGTGTCTTGATATTCATACCGTAGGCGAATGATCTCTTTTCTGATGACTGTTTGGATACGGTTAGTGTCCAAGGCGAGGGAAGCTGCTGTTTTGTAAGCGCTTACAAGTCCTCCGACGCCCAGTTTGGTGCCCCCAAAGTAGCGGACCACCACGACCAAGACGTCTGTCAGGTTTCGAGATCTGATTTGCCCCAAAATCGGATCGCCTGCCGAATGGTTCGGCTCCCCATCGTCGTAAGCGCGGTATATTGGAGGGTTGTCTCCCAGCAGGTAAGCATAACAGTGATGTCTGGCATCATAATATTTTTTGGAAAGATTTTCCAGATGCATTTTTACCTCCTCTTCGGTCTTAACCGGATACGCGAAAGCTAAAAATTTACTTCCTTTTTCCTTGTATAGTCCCTCTGAAGTCTCCGCGATCGTCAAATACGTATCTTCCATTTGGAATACCATTATAAATAGCTCTTAGGTTTGTTCCTTTTCCACTGCTTTGGCTAAATTAGTGCTTTGAACTGAAATAATCCGAATAGTTTCTCCTTTGTTCGCATGAATGGTTGAATCGAAGCATTCGGTGGTTTCCTGCTTCCTCATGTCACAATTGCCGCTTGTTTCGATCATTTGCACCTCATTCAATCATGAGAAGTATGTTTTTGAGGCGCTTAATAGCGTGGTGAATCAGCAATATAAGGATTTGGAACTTTTGGTAATAGATAATGGAAGTAGTGACGACTCGGTGAAGGTAATTGAAGATTGGATTTGGCTCCATGATTTTTTCAATCCTGTGAAGACTTTTTTTTATGCTGAGACAGGGAATTATTGCCGAGTTTTCAACGAGGCTCTTTCTCACTGTAGCGGAAAATACATCATCGATCTGTCTGCAGACGACATACTATTGCCGGGTCATGTGTCTACAGCTGTTCATAGATTGGAAGCTTCCAACGCCGCTGTTTATTTTTCCAATGTAAGTTTACTATATCCGGATGGCAGGCAGCAACATTTTTACCCCACTAATTTGGAGGGGAAACCTATTTGTTCCGTTCCGGAAGGAGATGTGTACAAAGAGGTAGTAGAACGATACGCAATCAGCACAGTTTCGATGGTGTTTAGGACTCATGTGCTTTTGCTAGAGGGAGGATATGATACAAAATTGGTATACGAGGATTTTGATATTCTGGTGCGATTGGCCCGTAAGTATCCTTTTGTTTTTGATCCGAATATCGGAGTGGTAAAGCGGATACTTCCGAATTCCTTTGCAGCTCATCAATATCGAAAGGGGACTTCCCGTATGCTGCCTTCCACGTATCAAGTGCTTTTGAAGATCAAAAAGATGAACCGTACCGCTGAGGAGAACCGGGCACTTTTGAAGCGGATCTTGTACGAATCCAAACAGGCATTGGCTTCGGCAAATTTCGATGTCGCCGATAAAATGTTGTCACTGGCTTCAGAGTTAAAAATGCAGCGCTGGAAGGTGCTATTTTATCGGTTGTGGGCCTCGTCTCGATTGGATATATCCATGCTCTTCTCCCTGCTGCGGCGAAGGTAATCAGGGGCCCACAATTACTTCTTTGATCGTGTCCGGCCTGAAATAAGCGCTGCTTTTTACCATTATTTCCTCCGCTGAAAATGTCTTCATATAATGAAGCTGTTTCTCATAGAAGGAATAGTCTAGGCCCTGTAGGTGAACTCGTTTGAAGCGGGTCATTAGATCAAATGGGCTACTAAACTGGGAAAGTAGGTTTCCGACCAAATAATTTCGAATCGTGGATACCTCCTCTTCACCCATCGGTACACTGCAGAGCAGCTCCAGCTCTCGGTAGATTTCTTCGATGGTTTGCTCCGCATAGCCCATTTTGATATCGGCTAGTACCATCCAATAATCCGTAGATTTAAGGCTTCCCAGAAAACTAGAAATACCGTAGGTAAAACCTTTCTCCTCCCGGATGTTTTTAACGAGGCGGCTACCAAAATACCCGCCCAGGGCAGTATTCGCAATCATCAGTGCAAAGAAGTCCGGGTTGGATTTTGGAATCAGGATTTTGCCCAACCGAATACTCGATTGAACCGCGGTAGGCCGTATTTCTGTCAGACGTTTTTCCGGGAAGGTTTCAAGGTCTGGCATCGAATACTTGCCTTCGTCGAAGGAAAGGTCTCCAAAATACCGCTCGATTTCCGCCAACTCCCGATCTCCTAAATTCCCGGTAAGGAAAATCTCCGGGGAAACCCGAAAGTATTGGTCGTAGTATTCTCGGATTGCTCTTTTGGTGACTGCGTCCACATGGGTTTCCTCGGAGATATATCCAAACGGATGGTTTTCTCCAAAAAGCACCCTGCGGATCAATTGGTTGCCACGTGCACCGGTTTGATCAAATTGAAGATTAATGGTAAGTTTTTTTTGTGACTTTCTCTTCTGAAGTTCTTTTTCGGGAAAAGTGGCTTCGGTAAATAAGGAACGAAATACCGGTAGAACTTCCCGAAAGTGCTTGCGGGTAGTCAACAGAGAAAGTCCCTGCTGCTCGTATCCGGTATGTATCTCTACTTCCGACGCATAATAGTCAAAAAAATCGTCCAACTCCGACGAGTTCATTTCCTTTGTACCTTCCAAAAGCATATTTAACGTAAAAAAAGGCACCAGTGAATTTTCTAAGGAAAGCGGAAGTCCAGCCGAGGGCATGATAACTTCCAGTCGGATAGCGTCGACCTGCGGGGTGTGTATAAAATACAAAGGGACTCCGTTTAAAAGAGTCCGTTTGTCAGGTTCTCGTAATTCTATTTGTTCTGGTATTTGAAATGCCGGAGCTATTCGTCTGTCAAGCATCGCTTATTTGGAGATGTTATAGGCGAGTGACAAGCGGAGCGTTTCAGCCAGCGGATGATTTTGAGTCTGAGGTACTAAGTACGAGAAATCAAAGGAAAGACCTTCGATTATTCGGAAACCCACTCCCATGGTGAAGTACCGCCTGCCTCCTTTTCGTGGATTTTCGTAGAAATAACCCGTTCTAACCGCAAACTTGCCGTCATAGTCGTATTCTACACCAAAGGAAATCATGACTTCCTGAAGCTCTTCCCGAAATCCTCCCGGCGCATCCCCAAATGAACCGAACATACCACTCAGCAGGGGACGGGTAGGATCGTTTCCTGCAAGTATGCTAGGGCGGTTGGTTACGGGGTCCCGCACGATCTGACCGTTTGCGTTTCGTTCATACAAGGGCGGAGTTGGTACCATCAACTTATTGAAATCCAGGGCAAAAGTTATGTTGTTAAAATTATCCATCGGGATCTTGAGCGCAGTACCCAAACGGAAATTGGTAGGCAGATAATCCAAATCCTCTGCACTGTTGTAGGTGATTTTTGGGCCTATGTTTGACATGTTTAATCCCCACGACCACAATGCCTCTTTTCCGGACACCAGGACCTCTGATTGATGATATACGCCGATGTCTGTCCCCACGCTAACACCCGGACGGCTTTCGTTGCCGCCCGCAGAGGAGATGTTTCCAGAAAGGTTGGAATGAATAAATCTGGCAGATATCCCCAACGATAGATTGTCGGATAATTTCCGGGAGTAAGTTCCTCCAATAGCAATATCTCTAGGGTTAAAGTCGCCCAAAGGGTCCCCGTTTTCATTGGTGAGTTGGATGGACCCCATGTCGAAATACCTCAGATCCAATCCAAATGCGGAAACATTGTCAATGCGCTTGTAGCCGGTCAGGTAATTGACTGACATATCGGGTACCAAACGTCCCAGCCAAGGGGAGTAAGAGAGCGAAAATCCCATATCCGAATCGATAAACGCAAGTTTGGCCGCATTCCAATGTGCCGAATTGGCATCGGGAGTGGTGGCTACTCCCACATCGCCCATGGCCGAATGACGGCTGTCGGGCGCAAAATTCAAGAAGGGTACCGCCGTGGTGATGACTCTCCTGTTAGGATCCTGCTGGCCAAATAAGGTCACGGAATTCTGGGCTACCACAAAATGGGGTTCCAAAAAAACCGTTGCCAAAAAAAATAGCGTGTAAATAAGTTTTCTGATCTTCATTTAATCAACAATTTTCCCCCGATCTGGTCAGAAGTACGGTCTTCCTCAGAAGAGAGTTTTAAATGATAAATATACGTTCCTTTTATGGGAAATACAGCGTTGCCCTCTGAAAATATCCAATCAAGCCCTCTGATGTTTTCACCAGCGTTTTGAAAACGTCTTTCCGTTGAAAATATTTCACGACCGTCAATCGAAAAAATCTGCAATACCACACCGATCGTCTCCCCCGGTCGGTTATGCCAGATCTGAAAGGCCGTTTGATGCGACGCGGGGTTGGGGTAGTTGGATGCAGCCAAGATTTTGATTGAATGAACCCCGGTCACGTCCAGTCGAATCTCCTTCACCGTACGGTTGCCCAAGTTGTCAAAAGCTGTCAGGACGATTCGGTTTTCACCTTCTTGCAGACCCGTAAGCACCAACTCCAATGCTCCCCGTTCAAACCCGGAATCCAGTGAGCGAAACAGGTGATTTAGCGTCAGAGGAGCCTGATGATTTAGCTGTAGCGTGAGGTCCTGACCCAGGTTAATGGGAGAGATGTTTATGCCGGAGGGATCCTCAAAAGAGACCGTTAACCGAACCTGTGTAGTAGATAGTTTTCCGCTTGGAAGGAAATTGTCCCGATCGTAGGTCACTGCGATGCGCGGACCTTCGGTGTCTTTCAAGGAAGTAGGATAGGTACCTCCCACCTGTACCCGCATCGCTCCCATCATTTCGCCGGCCGTTCCGGTAGCCTGGCCAAAAAGTTGAATGCTGCCTTCTCCAAGTTGGTAGTTGATGTTTTTTCCAACAAAAAAGCTTCCTTCAAATTGTCCCTGTTCGATCTTTCCAACTCCTCGGTGCAGCAGGGCGCTATTTTCAAGAAAATCTATCGGTTGGCTTTCATCGCCACGTGTCCTTAAGGTAAGGGGTTTGTCTAATACACGGATATCAAATGTACCGTCAAATCCCGAACCGACTGCTCGAGAAAGCGGTTCGACCACCGTGCCGCGAAAACGAATCTGCTGCATCGCCCGGATAGTATCCACTTCCACCTCCATGGATGCATCCGTGAGCATCAGCTCTCCCATGTGATATTCTGGAAGGGATAGTTTGAGAGATGGGTCTCCCAGAAGGGAAAAATTTCGGTTTAGGGAGCCGCTTAGACTATTGTTTTTTGTCTGACGAAATATTTCCCCCAACGAAAGGTACTCCCCGTTGGGCCTGGAAAACATGTTTTCAATGAATGCCCGGTTTAGCAGGAAGTTGACACTGCTAAACACCGGCCGTCCGGTGGTAAGTAAGGCGATCGCTCCTTTGCGCGGGGTGAGGAGCAGCCTTTCAGCGGCGGATTGAATCATCGGGCTATCGTGCCTGCCAAATTCGCAGGTGGCCGTTACAAATACAGGTAGGCGATTTGACACAGGCATGTCAGCGATATCAGTGACCCGAAATAGTCCCTCTGCGGTCAATGTCGTTTCGTTTCCGTGACCAATGTAATTGATCAATAGTCCGGACTCCTTCAGCCATTCATGTAAGAACGCCCTTGCCGCGGGGGATTCCTGCGCACTGCCCGTGTTCAATTGTTCAAAGCGGTCTAAATAGAGTTTATCTACGATGAATTCCGGGTGATTTCTGAACAAAAACGAAGCATGGGCCTCGGCATCATGGACGTGTATATTATTGTCTCCATCGTCGGCCATTAAGAGCACCCTCCTTTTCCAATCTCCTTCTGTGCCGGACCAACTGGAATAATGCACGATCTTATCCACTGCATGTCTTGCGTCCTCCAAGCTTGTAGCGGGAATTCTTCCTACTCCAATGTTCATCAGATGGTCACCGGCATTTGATTCTTCCCACTCTCCATCACCGAAAGTAAGGAAGCCAAAATAATCATCCGAGCTGTATGTAGTAAGTGGGTTCAGGCTGTTTCGGGAACTGTATGTGGGTACTAGACTCGGCTCTCCGCCAAGTATTTGCTTGAAATCAAACGTGCCTTTCCCTAAAAGGAGTACGTTTTGTAGGGATTTACCTCGATGGTATTGGTTGGCCAAGAAGTTTCGTAGAGCACTTGGATCTGGATTTCCATATCCGAATGAGTCAAATATTGCATCGATACTTACCGCTTTTGCAGAAATACCTGAACCGTTTTTGAACGAAGCCAGGCGATTGGCTTCCGTCATCAGTTGTGGTGCCGTTACGATCCATAGTTCCGGGAAGGAGGTTTCCTCACGGAGGGATAGATCCACGGGTCTAGTAATAGTCATCTCCGGTACCGATCTGGGGTCGAACCAAGCGATTTTTGATACTTCTGAACGAAGAGTGCCTGCATGTTCGATTTCTTGCACTTGAGTCCCAAGGGACCAAACCCGACGATTATCCGGAATTTCTAGGGTAATATCACTGGTGGCTCGAGGACGGTACAGGACGAGATTTTCAACCAACGAGGGATTAACTGGAATGCCCACCCATAGATGCTTCAAATAGCCGGTGCCGTTCCGGTCGGCTGTTTGGAATGCAAACTGCACCTGTAGTTGAGAGGCGGATTGTAATACAATGCGCTCGGAGGCGGTATGCTCTCTCCCTTTGATTCCATAGGTGCTAGCTGGAATCGAGGGGATAGACGATTCGTTGATTGCTTCGCCATTTAGTGCTGTGGTAAACTGGCTCTCGGAAGTGGATTGAGCGAGAAGCGTAGCAGAAAACAGTACATGGTGCTCTGAGTCAAAGGCAGAATGAACAGGAAGGGTTATATTGGCCGTTTGCCCGGAGAACATCCGATGTCCAAACCAATCACGCCCCGATTGCAGCAGGTTGAACGCGGGTTGATGGTAGCTTTCCATAGCGTACCAGGGAGTCGAGGGGTTGGTATGGAGGTCTGAGGTATGCCCCGCGTGAATTGACGCTGAAATACGTTTTGGAGATGGCGATTTCCCAGTGATAATAAAGTGTTGAATTTCGGAATAGTGGTTAACCTGAAAATCCGGGGTTTTTTCCTTCCATGTGAAGGTGTCTGGTCCGGAAAGGTAATAGTAAAGAGCGTCATTGATGAGCTGTCCAGGAAGCTCCAACATGTCCAACGCGGCTGAATCCAATCGTTGAGGAAGCATGCCGTTTACCCCATAGACGCTGATCTCTTCGAGGTCACCCAAGCCCAATGACCGGGCTTTCGATTGGGTGATTTTATAGATACCTTCCTTTTCGGTTGTGATTAAAAATGCCTGGGCACTCAATGTGCCCACACTTGACAACCAAACGGTGAGCGTGGCTAGTGAGGTCCATATATTAAAGTTGGACGGCATTTTTCGTTAGGGAATGATCTACCATTGAGAGGCCTAGGTAGGTCACGATGATAAAAGGAACGCCTCCGACACCCCAAAATACCAAAACGAAAAACCCAACAGCCAATAGAGTGTACTTTAGAAAGTTCTTTTTAACAGAAAATGTTTTAAACTTTAGGGCAAGCAGAGGGAGCTCTGCGGTTAGAAGAAAAGCGAAAATGACAACCAATAGACCTAGTACAATAGGGTGAAGGAGGGTTTTTCCTAGCGAAGGGATGGACAGGGCCAAATGCGGTAGCGTACTGAAAAACAAGGCGTTGGCAGGGGTAGGCAGGCCAATAAACCGTTCACTTTGCCGTTCATCGATGTTAAATTTAGCCAAACGAAGTGCGGATTGAATACCAATTAGAAATGCGAGATAGGGGAGGTATTCTAACTGACCCCCACTTTGGAGCAGCTTAAAGGCGATGAATGCCGGCAGCACTCCAAAGGTGACCATATCTGCTAGGGAATCCAGTTGCTTTCCTATTTCGCTGTGGGCACTGAGTAGTTTTGCCAAAAAACCGTCCAAAAAATCAAACACTGCGGCTGCCATGACAAAATACGCACCCCAGAGTATTCGGCCTTCCAAGACAACGTATATGCCGGCCATCCCACTGCAAAGGTTCAGGCAAGTGATTAGGTTGGGAATGTGCTTTTTCACCGTCAAAATCTAGCGTTTTTACCTACAAAAGGATTGGTAATTTTCTCCACGCCAATGGTAGTTTCCGGTCCGTGGCCAGGGAATACCACTACATCGTTTGGCAGGGAAAACAGGCGTTCTTTGATGGCTGATAACAAGGTATTTGTATCTCCACCGGGTAGATCGGTGCGGCCGATACTGCCCTGAAAAAGGGTGTCGCCCCCAATGCAGATTTTTGAAGCCTCGTGATAAAATACCAAGTGTCCTGGAGAATGCCCAGGTACCAAAATTGCCTTTAATTGCTGGTTTCCAAATTTTATGATTTCACCGTCAGAAATAAAGTGGTCGGCCTTACTTTCTTGAAAATGGGGAAATCCATAATTCGGCGCATAGGCAGGTACAGATTTTAGAATTGGATCTTCGTCTCTATGGTACCAAAGGGGAATATCATAGCTGTTCTGTATAAAAGCATTCCCCAACACGTGGTCGATGTGGCAATGGGTATTAAGGAGCCTCACGGGTTCAAGGTCCTGGGATTGTATGAAGTCAAAGAGTTCGGCCCTTTCTTGTTTATTATGGCACCCCGGATCTATCACTACCGCCTTTTTTGTCTCGTCAAACAGCACATAGGTGTTCTCCATAAATGGATTAAACGTAAAGGTTTTTATCTGCATGGGCAAATGGATTAATTTTACTTCAAAATAACGAATAATGATTTAATTTTGGGTATGAAAACTGATTTTTTACTGATCGGCCAAGGATTGGCTGGAACGGTATTGTCGTGGAGATTGCTGGCTCAGGGTCATCGGGTACATCTGGTGGATACACCCGGATTGCAAAAGAGTTCTCGGGTGGCAGCCGGCCTTTACAACCCCATTACGGGTAGAAAGATGGTTAAGACTTGGGCCGCAGATTTGCATTTTCCAGCAATCGAACCTTTTTACCGGAGCATGGAAGAGCGTTTGGGCCAGCGTTTTTTAGAACCTAAGCCCATCTACCGGCCATTTTTGAATGTGGAGGAGCAAAACGAGTGGATGGGCCACAGCAGTCGGGATGAATTTCGCCGATACCTGCTCGAAATCCGTACGACATCCAGGTATGAGGCCGTCAACGACCCCTATGGCGGTGTGTTGCTCGATCAGTGCGGCTACTTGAATATTCCCAACCTGTTGGACGCCTATGCTGCCTGGTTGGAGGAGGAAGGCCTGCTGACCCGTGAGGTATTTGACGAATCAAAGCTTACGTTCCATTCGAAGGGAGTAGCTTACGGCGATATAGAGGCCAGATCGATCGTTTATACCAATGGATTGGGCGCGATGGAAAGCCGTTATTTTTCGTGGTTGCCTTTCCGGCCTGTTCGTGGAGAAATTTTGTCTGTGGCACAATCATTTTCTCCGGATGAGATAATTAACCGCGGGGTATTTCGTATTACTCTTAGCGGTGGACTTCACCGGGTGGGGTCTACTTATGATAACAATGATTTGGATTCGGGCGCCACGGAGAAGGGCAAAAGTGAATTGCTTGAGAAATTGCGTGCGCTCATAAATCCACCTTTGACAGCCATACATAAGCACGAATGGGGCATACGTCCAGCGACCAAAGACAGGAAGCCGTTCTTAGGACGGCACCCTTCTCATAATCAGTTATATATATTCAACGGACTAGGGGCAAAAGGAGTCTCGATGGCTCCTTATTTAAGCATTGAAATGAGTAATTTGCTAACTTTTAATAAGGAACCTTCTAAAGAGGTGAACATAAATCGTTTTTTTAAGTATATTTAAAGAATCAGTTTCTAGATGAAGGAAAGTAAATGAGCGTTAGATTTCTACCCCTGTTTATTATCATTTTCGTGGTTGGTAACCTTCATTTGGCCAACGCGCAGTTCGATCAAGAGCGATTTGGAAAAAATCGGGTTCAGCACAAGAATAAGGAGTGGTATCACTTTAGTTCGAACAACTTCGAAGTTTATTTTTATGACGGAGGGATCACGAATGCCCGGTATGCGATAGACTTTTTGGAAGGTGAGTTTGACCGACTTACCCAGACGATCGGTTACGTGGCCTACACAAAGCCAAAGATTTTTATTTACAATTCCAACCAAGAGCTACTCGAAAGTAACCTGAACCTGAACAAAAATAATTACACGATTGATGGGCAGACTTTTTTTTCCAAGCTATTGGCTGAAGTCCCCTTCACTGGATCTTGGGAGTCGTTTAAAAAGGACCTGCTTTTTCAAACGTCTAAAATTATCATGGAAGAGATGCTCTATGGTTCGAGCATCAGCGACGCTTTTCAGTCAAACTTGATCAATAATTTCCCGGATTGGTTTATCGATGGTGCTGCGCGGTACATGGCATACGGGTGGGACATGGAGATGGACGACTTTGTGCGGCACTATTTGGACGGAAACGAGAACCCGAAATTTCACAAGCTGAACCCGCAGGAGGCCGCTTTGGTTGGGCAGTCCATTTGGAATTTTATCGTAGAGCGATTTGGCCGAAGATATATATCGAGCATTCTGAATTTGAGTAGAATCAATAGGAATGAAGAGAGCAGTATCGCCAACACCTTGGGGAGGAGGTTCAAAGATTTCCAGACCGAATGGAGGTCTTTTTATACCGGATTGAATACGCAGGTGCTGAATACATTTAAAGACATCAACCAAAACAACGAGATTGCTTCCACTTCTAAAAACAAATATGGTTCGATTACGTCTGTGAAGTTCAGCCCGGACGGGAAAAACCTGGCCTACGTCCTGAACAACGACGGAAAGTATCGGGTCATTATACGCGACCTCTCCAATAGCCGGGAGCGGATTATTTTTCGGGGTGGGTACTCTTCTTTTGATCAGGAAGCAGACCTCACCACACCGGCCATTGCTTGGCGAGACACCTTGAGTTTGGTGCTTGCAGGCTTTAAGCGTGGAGTGACTACCATCCGCATGCGGGCGATTGACGGTAGCTCGCAGGATAAAATATTCCTGCGTAACCTGACACAGATTCTGGATTTGGATTTTGCTCCAAGTGGGCGTACCATGGTCTTATCCGCCATTTCTAACGGGAAAACGGATATCTACACGCTAAATATGCGGGGTCAGGGACGACGCATCACCAACGACGTATTTGACAATAGAACACCCGTCTTTTTGAACGATTCTACGATCATCTATGCTTCTAATAAAACCGACCTTCCTGACAGCCTATTGACCGGCAATATCGATGTAAATAATCTACCGGATTACTACAACATTTTTATGCTGGAAACCGGCAACGATACCTTGGTTCATACCAAGTTGACCAATGTCAACCACGTGAATATCATGCCTCGGAAGTTAAATAATACTACGGTACTTCATTTGAGCGAGCAGAGTGGCATTATGAATATTATGCGGTTTGGCTTAGGAAACCTGGTCAGCAGTCAGGTATCTGCATTTAACCGAAGTGTAGAAACGTTCGATTATTCACTGAGTGCCAACAAATGGGCCTATGCCATAAGAGATGGAAATCAGAGTCGGTTGGTTTTGGAGAATTTCCCAAATCTAGACCAATTCACCCCCAGTACACCCCGGCTTCAAATTCAGCAGGCGAAGCAGTTGAACGAGCGTATTTCGTCCCGTCGCATCCAACGCGAGACAGAGGAGGACGACGATGAACCCGATCGTGCCGATGAATCACCGGAGCCAGCACCTGCCTTGATAGATCGTAGCCAGCGCCGTACAGAGGACGGACAGGTGCTAGCAGACACAACGATTGTCGGAGGTGTAGATCTTGAAAGCCTTCTGATAGGAGGAGCTCCTCGTCCGGAGAGTCGCGTACCCTCTTCTGTTACGCCCTCAGCCTCAGCTACACCTCCTTCTGTGAATCAGCAAGCCACCGCGGGAGACACCCTGCCTTCCCCATCGCAGCCGATGACCGGAGCGATTAGCCTGGATCGCCTGCGTTTTGAGCGGGAAGGAGGTATCAACACCGACGAGTACGCTTTTGATACCATACCGCCGGGCAGCACGCTACAGCAGCAAGCTCAGCAACCGCAGCAGCAACAGCCGGGAGCAGTTGGCAGGAGTAATATTTTGGAGGCTTTCAGGCAGCAGGCGATGGTGAAAAGGGTGACTGGCCCAAGAAGGTATACGCCATTGTTTACTACGACCAGTTTAAATACCAACTTTGGAGTGGATCCGTTAAGAGGATTTGCCATCAACTTGCATGGAAAAATGAGCGATCTGCTAGACAATCACTCCGTAAGAGGAGGGATCATGACAGCCTTGGATTTTAGTTCTGGCAGTGACGTCTTTTTCGAATACGAATACCTGAAAAGCAGGATTGATTTGCGAGCTAGGTTTGATAGACGGGCTATTAGCCAAAAAGAAGGCAATATGCCTACCCAGAAATATGTGCTTACCAAGTCCGAATTGGGCATTTCTTACCCATTCTCGGTGAGTACCCGTTTTACATTAAGTCCATTTGTAGCAAAGACCCAATACTTTAATCTAAATCCCGACTCCATATTGCGCGGCAGAGACGAACGGCAGAACCGCTTTGACGTAAACTATGCGGGTGGACGAGCGGAATTTGTAGTTGATAAGACTCGCCTATTGGGGCTCTACATGGAGCAGGGTTTTAAAGGAAAGATTGGCGTGACGCATTATCAGGGATTATCCGATGCTCAGCGTTCGTTCAGCAATGCCTTTGTGGATTTGCGAAACTATCAAAAGATCCACAAAAACATCACGTTGGCCATGAGGGTGTTTGGAGGCAGTTTCTTTGGCAATAATCCACAGCAATACCTGGTGGGAGGGATGGACAATTGGCTCTTCAACCAGTTTCATCAGCCGCCCAGCAACAGACCGGAGGTCTCCCCGGTGAGAAATCCAGATTGGGTCGAAAACTCAAATATCCTTTTTACCGAGTTTGTGGATTTGCGTGGGTATAACTACGATGAGATTAGAGGTAGGAACGTGATTACTTTTACGTCGGAATTGCGAGTACCCCTGTTTGCGTACCTTTCCCGAGGCAACATCACTTCCAATTTTGTCCGGAACTTCCAGCTCGTGGGATTTTATGATGCAGGGTCCTCCTGGAACAGTGCAGCGCCTTGGGAGCGAATCAATGACCAGAATACGGAAGTCATACGTACGGAAGGTTCTCCATTTATCATCACACTTAACAATTTCAACAACCCGTGGCTTCAAAGTTATGGAGCTGGTCTAAGAACGGTGTTGCTGAATTACTACGTAAAGTTTGATGCAGCCCGACCAATACGCAACTACGATGTAGAAAAAATGAGATTCTATGTCACTCTAGGATACAATTTCTAAGGGCTGTATATTGCGGCATGATTAAATCCATGACCGGCTACGGTGTAGCTGACTTCGAGAATGAACAGTGCAGAATACAGGTTGAGGTTAAGACGCTGAATTCTAAATTTTTGGATCTCTCCCTTAAGTTTCCCAAGCAATATGGCGAAAAGGAACTGGAGCTTAGGAACCTGATCTCTGAAAAGTTGGTGAGGGGGAAGGTTTCTTTGACGATTGAAGTAATCGAAAAGAATTACGAGCAGCTACCGGTTTCCATCAATCGGAGTTTATTTCATGCCTATGTACGTGAATTCAAAGGACTGGCAGATCAGGCTGATCTTCGTACAGACGACCTTTTTAGACTGGTATTGCAGTCGCCCAATGTGCTTTCTAATCACTCAGAGACACCAAGGGATTTGACAGAATGGGGGCTGATTGCGCAAGTGGTAGAAAGTGCTCTCCAAAAATGCAATGAATTTAGAGCACAGGAAGGAGCATCTCTCTACGACAAGTTCGAGGAGAATCTGGCAGCATTAGCCAATGGATTGGAACGAATCCGAACCGAAGATCCCATCCGAAAATCCCGGATCAAAGATAAAATCCGAAATCACTTTTCGGAGTGGTTGGAGGAGAGCAGTTTCGATCAAAACCGTTTTGAGCAGGAGTTGATTTATTATTTTGAGAGACTGGATATCACAGAAGAGATCGTCCGTTTAGAGACTCATTTGAGGTATTTTAGCAAGGTGCTACAATCGGAGGAAACCCAAGGAAAAAAGCTAGGATTCATCGGGCAGGAAATAGGCAGGGAAATCAACACAATCGGCTCCAAGGCAAATGACGTAACTGTGCAGCAGACGGTTATTCAAATGAAAGATGAGCTTGAGAAGATCAAAGAGCAAGTACTGAATATCCTATAGTTGTTTATTTCCGTCATATTCATGTTCAGACTTTGAATAACGCGCTGTAAAGGCGACTTGACAATTAGAATCTTTCTTCCTCCAAGACGCAGAATTCTTTTCCTGTGATGCAACTCACTAAGGATAAAAAAAGGCTACCAACATTTAGCTGGTAGCCTTTTTTATGTTTTTATCAACGTTGTTAGCTAAGCTTGAACCTGATAGGGAGTCGCATCTTTACACGTACTGGCCTACCACGCTGCTTACCTGGTTCCCATGCTGGAGCTTCTCTAACTACCCGCATAGCTTCCTCGTCACAACCGCCTCCTATACCTCGCAGGATATCTACGTCTTGGATGGATCCGTCAGTATTTACAACGAATACTACATATACCGTACCTTCTATACCCATACGTCTCGCTTGGGTAGGGTACTTAAGGTTTTTCTGAAGGTACTTATGCCATCCTTCCATACCTCCCGGAGGAGTTGGCATGTTTTCTACAACATCAAAAATTTCATCGGCTTTTTCAACAACCGGTGCATCTTCGATGACCACTTCCTTGATCACCGTTTCTTCTTTTACATCCACGTCAAAGTTTACCTCGATTTTTTCTTCGATTTCAACTTCATCTGGGATCTCTTTGATTTCAGGCTGCTCAATTGGTGGCGGTGGTGGTGGTGGCTGTTCCGTGATCGGAATGTCCAACAGTTCTTCGAATTCATCGTTGATTGATCCTAAATCTTTGAGCAATCCATCTCCATAGGATTTGTACTCAAAGGCAAATAGGACAAGACCAACGCTTACCAGCAAACCTAGATTCAGGAACATGCCCGTCTTCTTGGTCAAATCAGCTTTTGGCGTTTTCTTAGCTTCCATGATTGATTGTCCTTTATTGTTGTTAAATTATTATTTCACATTAACGGAAACAATTCTAGCAAATATTTTTCACTTATACAAGAATGCTTCGCTTCTTATTCAAATAAACAAACAAAACCATTCCGATGGTTCCGCCAGTTATATTTGCACCGATATCTAAGTAATCAAACGATCGATTAGGAACGTATGCTTGCAGGTACTCTGTAAAGATAGCTAAAATAACTCCAAAAACTAAGTAATTAAGAATTATTTTTTGAATTTTTATTTCACCGGTAGCTGGCTTGTTCCAAACCCTGGCCCAAAGAAACACCAATCCAAAGAAAAGCGTAAAATGAACCAATTTATCGAACCCGGGAAAGGTGGGTAGCTTCGGAACGCTGCTGCCGGGTGATAGTACGGCATATAAAAGACCCATGGTCCATAATATAGCAGGAAACAAGCGGTATGACAGCGCCTTATTCACCAATTAGCTCTGCGTAAGCTTCTGCTGACAGCAGGTCGTCCGGTAAGCCTTCGGTGAGTTTGATTGTTATCATCCACCCTTTGCCATAAGGATCTTCGTTTACTATTTCGGGAGACGATTCCAATTCCTCGTTTAATTCCGTAACCTCCCCGGAAACTGGCATGAACAAATCAGAGACCGTTTTAACGGCTTCCACGGTGCCGAATACCTCACCTTTTTCCAATGTTTCGCCGATGGTTTCTACCTCAACGTATACGATATCACCGAGCTCTCTTTGGGCAAATTCTGTAATGCCGACCGTTGCGATGTCGCCATCTACTTTTACCCACTCATGGTCTTTTGTGTACTTTAACTCCTCTGGAATGTTCATATGTGTTAGTTCTATTGAATACTCAAAAATACAAGGTTTACGCTATTGTTGAAATTATTGGCTTAAATTAAATGTAAGTTGACCGCCAAATGCGGTGGAACTTCGACGGAATGCAGTCGAAACCTTCGGATCATTGATGGTGCGGTCAAAGTAAAATTGAATGTTCAGTTTTTGATTGACCACATAGCCCACGCTTGGGCGAAACTGGATGTTCAGGTTGCCATTGGTTAGTGTGTTTATTTCCTCAATTTTACGCTGTATAGTGCGTGTGTCTACCACTCTGGAGGACACACGGAAAGTCAGGTCGTTGTTCAGTACCTCCTGCCGTCCCTGAATTTTAAAAGGCACTTTGACACCGGCTTTTGTGTATCCAAGGTCAAATCTAAAATCCTGGCTTTTTTGTTCCGTGACCTGTGCGTTTGAGAAATTTAAGGCAAGGTTCCTTTCGGTATTGTATTCAAAGCTGATGTTCATCCGATCTTTCGTGAGCAGGTCCACGCCGATCAGGGGTGCAAAACGCTCCCAAATTACCACTTGGTTTAGGATAAATATCGGAATGTATGCGCCAAATTCATCCAATAACGAGGCATTGGGTATGTTCTGCAATTGGTTGTAGAGTTCCAAGCCTTCCTGGTAAAGGAGGGAGTTCGAAAAATTGCTGACTTCATACGCGGAGGCATAATTGTGGGTCAGGTTGATCGACGAAAAATATTCGCTCAGTGCGGGGATTTTCGATAATCCCCGATAGTCCAATCGCCAATTTGGCAGGGGAATTCGCGGGAATGGGTTCAGTGAAATGGATTCGGCGTCTCGGCCTGAATAGGCGGCTAGAAAGGCTGGTATCAGGACATCCTGGCCGTTGATATTATAGGACCCGCCTGGATTTTCACTTTCCAGCCGCTGTTGTATGGTACTTCGGTAGGCCTCGAAATTTTGGAATAGAGGGGAGTTATTCTGTGCATCACTTCTGGAACTCGCCGTGCGTATCAGATTATAACTGATGCTATAGGCGCCCATCCGGTTCGGGTTTATCGAGACAAAGTCTTCTGAAAATGGGTTCTCTCTACGGAAGATTTCACTGTAATCACCGGTTTGGCGTTTTTGTACGTTCAGGGTAACGCGAAAATCTCGCAGAGGCTCTACCAATGAGCTAATTTGGAGGTTGTCACTTTGGTTCTGGCGGAATCCCTGAGTCAGTTGCGTGCTGGAAGCCAACATGCCCCTGTTTGCAAGCTCAAATCGTATCTGGTCGTTTTGACTGCCAAACACAAAAGGTAACCCGGGATTCATAAAGCTCCTGTCCATGCCGAGTAGTCCGGTATTTTCCATGTAACCAGGCAGGAACGTTCCTTCTGTAATCTGATACGAAAAATTCACCTCTTTGACCATCATCATGAACTTGAGCAATGAATTCCCAATTCCCTCAGTACTTGGAGGGGCCGTTTCTGGGGTATTGGCTGGGCTAGGTCTTCCCGGAATGGTCGGGCGTTTTGGCGCATTTAGAGTGTTTAATTTTTTGCTTTTGTTATATAAGGAGATAAAATCCAGTTTACCGTTAACCGATCGGTTACGGGTGTTTTGTATCATATTTCCCAGGGTGTCCCGTTGTCCAAGAGCGCCTGTCACCCATCCATAGCTAGCTTCGTATCGAACGTCGGCTTTGATCCAGTCGGTTAAGGGAACCTTATCGAGTGGAACGGAGTAATTCACCACTCCCTGATGGGTGTAGTTGGTGGTTCTACCAAATCTACGGAGGTTGGCGCGCAAGGAATCCAATTTGGCCTCGGTATCCAGATCGCCCTCTGGTTCATCTACTATGGCATTGACAGCTGAGTTGAAATCTACCGAAAGGTTTTTGGTCAAATCCCAGTTTATACTGTAAAACCGATTAATGAAAAAGCTCTTTTGAAAGAGGGTTTCCACCCCTTCGGTGGTCAATCGATCGTTTCGGTTTTGCGTTCTCATAAACCTACGGTCCATGTCCAGTCGCGCGGATACTAGGGAAGGAGCAAAGTTAAAATTCAGGTCTTTTATCAATTGGAGGTACTTTCCATCCAGAAACTCCCAATTTGTAAAGGGCTCCAGTTCCAAGGGGTTTGGCTGGAAATTGTATGCGGCACTTCCTCGGTAACTTTCAAAGGTGTAGTCTGCAAGCTGAATATTGCTTTGCTTTACTTGTCCATAGGCGTAGGAAAAGGCAAAGTTTTCCAAGTCATAAATTCGGTTTGTTTCCTTTTCCGGGTTACGTACTTTACGGACGTTGGTAACGCTAAAATTTCGGCGTTTGGATTGATCCAATACCTGATTTCGGTAATTGTCCCTTTCCGCTCCGGTATTAAATTTTTGCAGGGCTACTTCAAAGGGAACATCTGGATTAAGTGGATCAAATTCCGGTCTGGTATTGGAGTTTTCTACACTAACGTACATGGGAATACTCACCCCCAGGGCTTTTGGCAGTAGCCGGTCCACGTTTACGTTGGCGGAAACATCGTATTGGGTAGTGGATTCCCTTGCCCGCTGGGAGAGCCTGGTTTCCAATCCCCCGAAACCGAATGTATTGTGTCGAATGGAGGAGGAAATTACCGCAACATCGGCAATTTGCATGTTTAGTCGGGCATTTGCGGCCCAGCCGGAGGATTTGTTGAAGTCGGTTACCCGCAATTCATTGGCCCATATACAAACGGATTTGCTGGCGCCACCCGAGGCGCCGGGGTTTCGCACACCGATCATCATTCCCTGGATAAAGCTAAGCTCGGGTCTACCCACGACCGTTACCCGATACTGACGGATCTGAGCCGTGTAAGCGAGGTTTTGTGGGCGTTGATTGTTGTCACGTTCCGCTTTTACCCCTACAATCTCATCGAGCGCAATGTCTATTTCGTTTTCCAGTGGCCAAATATCTCTTGGATTCCGCGTGGAAGGCGGCGTGAGCATCAGCGGAACTTCAATCTCGTAGTAGTTATCTGTATAGTCGGTTCCTAGTCTCAAAAATGCGGATAACTCCCCGTTCTGCGCATCTTGGCTACTTGCATGAAGAAACATTTTCAAGCGACCATATTGCACCAGGTCCTCGTTGACATTCTTAAAGACCGCCCTGGAATCCCGGCTTTGTAAATTGTCCACACAGAGTCTGAGGGATTGCTCGTTAAGCTGCCGCTCTACCGTAGAGGTATTGTCCCTGTCCCGGAATATTCCTGGAGGGAGTACGTAGGGACTTTGGTTTTCACTGCCCTGTCCATTTTCTTCAATGTTCACTACTCCGACCGTGAAATTGGAGTTGTCAGGCTCAGGTATCTCCGAGAAACCCCTTTCAAACAGCGATTCTTGAAATATCCTCCATTGACTGCCTACTAGGCGAAAATTTGCCATACGCAATACGACGGGTTGCTGAAAGTCAGTCAAGTAGGTACGCATAAAGCGGATGGATTTGAAGCCGGAGATATTGCCGAAGCTTCGATCCGGCTGCCTTACTGGAATACGGAAAAGGTACCAGTTTACTTCATCCCCGGAAGTGTCATCGATGTGGGTAATCTGATCCACAATATTCCCTTGGCCAACCCGCATGGTTGCAGGCCGCAAGTCTATTTCGTATTCGTAGTAGCTTTCCAGCTCGTTGATGGTGTTATCGTTGTTCAAGTCTTCATTGTCCGGGATGTTGGACCCGGAGGGTGTAAAGGGTAGGTTGGTGTTCGAAGTGATCGGGGTATTGCCTTCCACCCCATTAAATTTTTTGTACCGTTCAAGGATTTTGATGTCGTTTTGGTCATATTCGGGATCTAGGTAATACCGGAAATCATCCGCGGAGGGATCAGCCTGGATTTGCTGAAACGCTTGCGGACTTACGTTTAATCGGTTGAGAAAGCGGTCAGCAAAGTAGCTGCGTTCCGCTTCGTTGCTTAGACCGTCCAGACCCACATCCTGGTTTTGCCGGGCCTCCGAAGAATTATCAAATGCAGGGGTTAAAAACTGCTGATTGGTCACCCGGCCCCATTCGTTTTCGGCTACTCTGTCTAGGGAACCGTCTACGGGAAGCCCATTTTCAAATGCATGCCTTCCGTCTTTCATCACATCCTCGGAGATTTCACCCAGGTTAAAAAATAGCTTTCCGCCCGTGGTATTGTTTTCGTTGAAAATTCCATCCAGGACCCTTCCGTATTCTCCTTGTAGGAACGGGTCCATCAACCAAAACTCAATGTATTCGATATTGGTGCGGTCAAAATCCACCTCAGAAGTGATTGCCCGGGTGACTCCGCCGTAGTTTTGACGGGGATTGGGCAGCAGGCCCCCATTTGTCAGGTTTGGATTATAGTTGTACATGCCCCTCTCGTGAGGGAAGTAGGCCAAGTCAAACAATGGTTCGGGGGTCACCAGCATATCCCGATACCTACCCCTGAAAACCTCCTGGGGGAACACGCCTCTTACATAATGATTTCGGCGGTCTTCGGAATTGATATTTGGGGGAGTGCTTCTGCCGGAGGCCCTAAAAAACACGTTGTCCAATACGTACCATGACAACTTGGCCCTTCGGTAGGCATTGCCCAGTCGGTCTTCCGTTTGCATGGATAGATCAAAGCGGTTATCGGCAGTGGCGGGGGTGGCTGCCAGTTTCCAGCTTTGAGGAGAGGAACCCAAGTTGAACGGGATAATTGCTGTTTCAAAATCATCAATATACGAAGCGCCTTCCCCATCCACTTTATTGGAGGTACCCGGAATCAAGTGGGCAAATTCCCCGTTAAAGGTTACAAGTGATTTTTCTTTCGTTTCCGTAAATGGGAGCGCATCGGCTAATTTGGTCAGGAACAGGGATTCATCGCTGTAATTCATGTCCAACCCCCATAGACTATTCCTCAGCGTTTCGTTTCCGGTGGCTATCCGGGAGATATTCGGCCGTTCATTGAGGTATAGAAAGGTACCACCTAGGTTGAAGTTGTCGTTAAACAAGTAATCGAATCGGGTACCCAACATACTTCGGGTCTGAAAGGAAACCAGGTCTGCCTTTTCAAAGCTGATGCTGATCCGTTTACCAGATTGCAGGATTCCTTCATTGATGATCACTACCCGTCCGATGTTGTAGTCTACGGTGTAATCCACGCCTTCGGTAAGGGGGATGTTTCCTGCGGTGACCAGCACAGATCCTTCTGAAATGTTTAAGCCAGGCAGCATGATTTCCGAGGCGGATCCCGAAGTAAAACTGCCCTTAAGGAAATATTTATTTAGGCGGGTTACCAGCTCGGCGTCAGCCAACGTAGTTCGGTAGAGGGTGTCGTACACGTACTTTTGGACGAGATTTGCCTCAGAGGGAAGGAAATTTTGTGCAATGGAGCGACCAAAGGGTTCCAGTGAGGGAAAAATCACCAAGCCCTGTTCGGGCCTTATGGTAAGGCCGGGAACAAAATCGAAATTACCATCGGGAACTGGGTCATTTTGAGGATTTAACCGGTCCAGTCCCATGAGTCGAATAAGTGGGATATCCCGAACATTTTGTCCCTCCAAAAGACTTGGGTTGTCTAAGCCCGTGCGGTCATCTCGGTAAATGATCTGCAATTGAAACCCCTCCCGTTTGATCTGATTGGCGTTAAGGTTGTAAATGTTTTTCATCATCAGGTCCCAAGTGGGTACCTGCGTATTTATCCGGGCAGGCCTCAATAGTTTGAGAAAGATAACTTCGTTTTCTGGGCGGTTTTGGTAATCTTCGGAAAGCTCGCCCACCTTGTAAGATTGTCCATTATACGTATACTCGTAAGATACCGCCACGATTTCATCGTTTTGCAACTTTCGAAACAATGAAAAATAGCCTAACTCCCGGTGAAACGTATATTCGTTGGATTCCAGCTTGCGGGCACCGTTTACCTGTTCGAAATCAACCCCTCTTTCCAGGCCTAGCTCGTTGGCGATGGCATTGGAAGCATTTTCGAATGAACGGAAGGACGGATTGTTTCGTAGCGAAGCAAATAGGTTGTTCGAGTTGTTAGCAGCTGGGGCTTGTGGCGTGCCAGAACCTATGTTGGGGTTGTCCGGTCGGTGTATCCGTTGTCCTTCCCCTAAGTCCATAAAAGCCGCAAAATTCCGAAGGGTTTGGGTGTTGTTTGCCCGGTTCATGATGTACACTTCCACTCGGGTGATCTGCACGCCAGAGAGTACCTGGGGAAGTCCTCGGAGCCAGTTCTCGTAATTGTCCCGGAAGAAATGGCTTAAAAAGAAGTGCCGGTTTTCGTCGTAGTTGGAAGCTCGAATCTCAAAGGGACGACCTTGATTACCGCCCTCGATGATGATTTCGTCCCGCCTGCCACGTTGGGTGGAGGCCACCGTGGTCATAAACAGTTTTCCGAACTGCATTTGTGTTTTCACTCCAAAGAGATTGGTGGCACCCTGAATGAGACTGTTTTGTACGGGCATGCTTACGTTGCCGATTTCGATGCTTTTAATGATGTCTTCCTCAAAACCGGCGTATTCTACCTTGAGTTGATTTTCGAAATCAAACGAATTGTTGCTGTCAAAATTCGCTCCAACCCGGACCTTCTGTCCCAACATGCCATTTACACTCATCTGAATTTGCTGGTTGAAATTGAAGCCACCGTTTCGTTGCTGGCGTACGGGAATGGATGGGTTGTCTATCCTACGGAAAATTCCCCCAAAGTCCAGATTCACATTGCCGGTAGGTACGATGGTAATTTCGTTTCCACCAAAGATTCGGTCAAATGTCGGACTCATCGTCATAGGGGGAATCAAGCCCCTTCCACCTACAGCACTTTCACCATCCATCCCCCTCGAGCGGTTTCTCCAATATTCCTGCCGAAGTCTCAACTCCTCCATTCTGGAAAAGGACCCGAAATCTACCGAGTAATTCGGGTCCACCTGCGCAGAATCTAAACCTTCATAAATGTTGTACCTGAGCACCGAGTCGATCTCTACCTCATATATGCGCTGCATGGGTGACGGTAGGGAAAAAGGTGATTGCCCGTAGCGGAACGGGGTCTGATCAGGAAATAGTGGTGAAGTGTTTAGGTTATCCCAAAGTAGAAAGGATGGAAGTGACCGCCTTTTTTCCAGCGAATCGATTTTGCTCGGGAGGCTATCTGTCGGGACAGTGGCCGGTGTTTGAAAGGCCGCTGCCTGGAAGCTAAGTATGGGCAAAAATATCACCACCCACAGAAAAAAGGCTCTGTATGTAGGGGGGGTAGATCCAATTTCCGAAAAAATATTTGCGCGTGTAACGGTCAACACAGGGAGCTGTTAGGACGACTTTAAAGATGCTTTAATTAAATCTTCTAATGAAATTTCAAGACCATTTTTTTTCAGGACAGAAGCTATATTTTTTTCTGCCATTGCCCGTGGAAAACCGAGTTTCATCAAGGCTTGTAACGCCTCTGATTTTAGTTTATTGTTTTGTACCATGAAGCCCTGTCCGGGCAGTGCCGACTCGGCGATACCATCTTTTTTTAGTTTGTCCTTTAGTTCCAGTACGATGCGCTGTGCAGTTTTTGCTCCTATGCCTTTTACGCGTTGAATGGTCGTGTGATCTCCCTGTAATATGGCTTGCTCAAGTTCCTGAACATCCAGCGAGGACAGTATCATGATGGCTGTGTTTGGCCCCACGCCTGAAATGGAAATTAGCTCCATAAACAGCTTTTTCTCCGACTCTTGGCGGAATCCGTACAGCGTATGTGCATCTTCCTTTACATGAAGGAACGTGTGCAGCAGCACCTGTTCTTCGTCTTTGATCGAAGAATAGGTGCTCAGGGACACTTTAACTTGGTAGCCAATGCCACCTATGTCTATGATGACATAGGTGGGGTCTTTATAGGCCAATTTCCCTTTTAAGTATGCGATCATGTCAAGAGATGGTTTGAGCGTCTACCACGGCAATCGCCACCATGTTCACGATTTCTCTGATCGAACTACCCAATTGCAGTACGTGTACAGACTTGTTCATGCCCAGCAAGATAGGGCCAATGGCTTCGGCATTTCCGATTTCTGCCAAGAGCTTGTAAGCGATATTACCAGAGGTAAGGTCGGGGAATATCAGTGTATTCGTCTTGTGGTTGATCAGTGAGCTGAATGGATAGTTTTCTTTTTGGATGTCTTCGTCAAGGGCAACGTTTGCCTGCATTTCACCTTCGATCACTAGATCGGGATATCGGGCTTTTGCCAACTGAGTGGCAAGCGCTGTTTTGGAAGGTATTTCCCCTTTAGCAGAACCAAAATTTGAGTATGAAAGCACGGCGATTTTGGGGTCTATGTCAAAGAACCGTACGCCGTTGGCAGTCAGACCAATTATTTCCACCATTTGCTCGGCAGTGGGATTAACGTTTACAGTGGTATCGGCAAAAAAGAAGGGCCCCTTGCCGGAGTTCATGATATACATGCCTGCTACTCTATCCACTCCCTTTTTCACCCCGATGATTTGCAGAGAAGGGAGGATCGTCCTTGGGTAGTCTTTGGTTAACCCAGAGATCAAGGCATCGGCATCGCCCAGCTCCACCATCATGGCGCCGAAGTAGTTTCGGTCTCGCATGAGCTTTTGGGCTTCGTAGGGGGTCAATCCCTTCCGTTTCCGCTTATCGTATAAGACCTTGCTGTAAGTTTCTATCAACTCATTTTCTTCAAATGGATCGATTATGGTAACTTCGGGGAGGTCCAGCGAATTTTCCGCTATAAGGGCTTGGATTTTTGCCTTATTGCCCAGTAGAATAGGTACTGCAATTTTTTCGTCTTTGACCAGTTGGGCGGCTTTGAGGATCTTGCGGTTGTCTGCTTCTGCAAAAACCACCCGTTTAGGATCTTTTTTCGCCCGCGAGATTACTCTGGACATGAGGCGTTGATCGATTCCGATTCGCTCCTGTAGGTCGAGCTCATAGGCTTCCCAGTCCTCGATATTGACACGTGCCACACCCGATGCCAAGGCGGCTTTGGCCACGGCCGGGGCAATCGTCGTGATAAGTCGGGGATCCAAGGGTTTGGGGATGAGGTAGGTTTTTCCAAAGGCTAATTTTGATTCCCCATAGGCCTTGTTTACAATGTCCGGCACGGGTTCCTTCGCCAAGGCGGCAATGGCTTTGGCGGCTGCGAGTTTCATTGCCTCGTTAATCGTGGTGGCCCTTACGTCCAGGGCTCCTCGAAATATGTAGGGAAATCCAATCACGTTGTTAACCTGATTCGGAAAGTCTGACCGGCCTGTGGCCATGATCATATCGCTCCTTGAACTCATGGCCAGGTCGTAGTCAATTTCTGGATCTGGGTTCGCTAACGCAAATACGATGGGGTTAGGGGCCATAAGCCTGAGATCATCGGGTGTGATGATGTTGCCGGCGGAAAGGCCCAAAAAAACATCTGCTCCCTCCAGCGCATCTTGTATGCGGTAGAAATCTTTGTCCGTAGCAAATTCCCGGTGCAGAGCGCTTAAACCCTTGCGGTCCTTTCGGATCACCCCATCGATGTCGCACATGATGATGTTTTCTCGTTTGACTCCCAGTCCGTGGTAAAACTGGGTACAGGACATAGCCGCCGCACCGGCGCCACTTACCACCAGGCGGATATCTGCAATGTCTTTTCCTATTAGGCCTAGAGCGTTGAGCAAGGCTGCTCCAGAGATGATTGCTGTGCCGTGTTGATCATCGTGCATCACGGGGATGTTCATGGCTTCTTTCAGGCGCTTTTCGATGATAAAGCACTCGGGAGCCTTGATGTCTTCCAAGTTGATGCCACCAAAGGTTGGTTCCAGCGACCGGATAATCTGAATCAACTTTTCAGGGTCTTTTTCGTCTATTTCCAGGTCGAATACGTCGATACCAGCAAATTTCTTAAATAAAACCCCTTTGCCCTCCATGACTGGTTTAGAGGCGTCCGGCCCAATATCTCCGAGCCCTAATACGGCTGTACCATTGGAAATTACCGCCACCAGATTGCCTTTGGCGGTATATTTATACGCATTTTCTTTGTCGAGTTCGATTTCCTTGCAAGGCTGAGCTACTCCCGGGGAATAGGCAAGTGCCAAGTCGAGTTGGCTGGAAAGCGGCTTGGTGGGAATTACTTCGATTTTTCCCGGCTTGCCGCTACTATGGTAATTTAGCGAATCTTCTTTTCTTATTTTGATCACCATCAATAGGGTTGTTGACTGTTAGTTAGACGCTGTTGGCTTCATTTGGGTGGCCAGTAAAATGGTTTCAATTTCCCGGAGTGGAGAACGATGTGCCTCGCTGGGGTAATACACAAAACCTTCTATATAGAAAATTTTGCCTCTTTTGGCATCCACCACGGTATAGGACAAGAAAGACCCGCCCATTGATAGGTTATTGCTTTTCCAAGCCCCCCGCATCTCAATCGCATATTCTCCGTCAATGGTGGTAGTTGAAAAGACAGGCGGCTCGATGGTTTCTGTTTTTAGGAAGGATTCTGGTTTAGCAGGATCTGCGAAAACTCTGGGCTTTAAAATGCTGTCCCTCAGGGCTATGATATTTTCCGGAAAGACCTCGCTTTCGTCTGTGTAATCTGTCATATAAAAAAGGAGGCTGATGTCGGGTTTGTCCGAGCGGGGAGTGGGTTGACGAAACCAAAGAAATTGATCTTCGTCTTTTACGAGTTGATAAGACGCCGGGAGGTTTAATTGCACGCCGAATTTATCTTGTGCCAATACGGTGGCAAGGCTACTTTTGCGACTAAAAAGGGCTTTCCCTAAGCGTTCCCGTTCACGGGTTAAAAAGAGGTTTTGAAGTTTGGATTTATTGTCCCGAAGGTTTCTAATCAGCTCTTCCTCGTTATTCCCAAATAAGTAAACCACTTCCTGACCAATGGCGAATTCGTCTTTGGAGCGAAGCATAAACATAGACGGGTCCTCCAAGGCCAATTCCTTGGACCCTTCCGTAAATTGGCTATTGATCACCCGGCTACCTGGCTTGGGGTCGTCAAAGGTGGTGACATAGATCATGTTGGTTGCCATTTTCAAAATCCGGGTCAAACTCCGTGGGTCTACTTTTTTGATGTTAAAAAGTGACTCCTCCCGGATAATGCCTCTGATGTCCTCTTCAAAGATATCCATCAGGATTTCTCCTACAGGTCCAGCGTATTTGGTCGAATCGATTACCAAGATAATTTCACCGTAGGCACCCCTTGCTTTGGGGAGGGTTGATTTTCCGGAACCCCCATTGCCCCCGGTATCCTCGCAGGCAGTGAATCCAAACAGAGAAAGGCAAAGCAAAGAAGCCAGAGCAAAGATTTTTGAGTAGTTCATAACGATGGTTTTGTTCCTTGCTTACAAGTTAGGAAAATTAGAAAGCATAAAAAAATTAAATTAAAAAATTAGTTCCAAACTTACCCGATAATGAGCTTCTGCCCGGGCTTTATCTGGTTTGAGTTCAGGTTATTCAGCTTTTTGAGCTGTTCAATGGTGACTCCTTCCAGTCGGGAAGAGATTAGCCAGAGTGAATCTCCAGGTTGCACGGTATACACTTTGGATCCGTTTTCACTGTTTACCTGAAGCGGCTTCGTACTGCTGGCAATGGTAGGTTGGTTGAGCGTGCTGGTGGGCTGATGAATATGAAGCACCTGTCCAACGCGAATTAGGTTACCATTGATTCCATTCCAGCTTTTTAGATTGGCTACAGATACATTGTACCGTTGGGCAATTGCACCCAACACATCACCTGACTGAACACGGTAGGTCACTGTGTGGCCCGAGGTTGGCAGAGGTACCGCTGTTGTGGGCTTTTCAGCTACAAACCGAGTACCTTGTACATTTAGGGAATCTCTGATCCAAGCCTGATTTTCTACTAGGTAATCCACGTGTGATTTCGGTACTTTAAGGGGGATTTCCTTGTTGAGGTTCGGAATTCTGGTAGCGACAAGGGAGGGGTTCAAGAACTCTAGATCTTCTACACAAATGGCAGTGTGCTTTGAAAACTCCATGAGATCTAAGTGCCCTTCCCAAGCGATTTGCTCAAAGTCCAACGGAAAGGTGGGATTCTCCAAGTATAAGTTATGGTATTCGCTGTGGCGCATCACATACATGATCGCTTGAAATTGCGGGATATAACTTCTCGTTTCCCTTGGGAGGTAATTGTAGATTTCCCAAAAGGTACGTTTCCCTCCAGACCGCTTGATGGCCTTGTTTACGTTTCCCGGACCGCAGTTATACGCAGCCATTGCCAGTTCCCAATCTCCATAGCGTTTGTAGAGGTTTTTGAGGAATTTTAGCGCAGCTTCTGTAGATTTTTCAGGATCCTGCCGGTCGTCAATGTATTGGTTAACATAGAGCTGGTATTCCCGACCGGTTCCCGGCATAAACTGCCAAAGGCCCATGGCACCGACTCTTGACCGGGCTTTTGGGTTTAGTCCCGATTCAATTACCGCCAAGAATTTGATGTCCTCCGGCATGTCATTTTGCTGTAGGGCTTCTTCAAATAGGGGAAAGTAATGATCCTTTCGGGCGAGCACCATTTTGGTGTACTCCCTGTTTCGAACGGTGAAATAGTTGATGAAGGAAAAAATGGTTTCGTTTAACCGGAATGGCATATCCGTTTCCATGGCAGAAACCCTTTTTTCTACGTCCCTATAGGTGAAATCTGGAATGTAATCAAAGTTGTACTGAGGCTCTATCATGGATGATGAGCCGCTACTTTCACCGAAAAGGGAGGTGCCTCCTTGTGCTTTCGTATAATGGATGGTGACTACACCAAGTGTCATGCTGACAAAAAGACGCAATAAGAAGGACTTGGTATTCATCGTTCACTTTCGGTTTAAGGGTTCATCTTCAATAAGTAATTTGCGAAGGCATACAAATCCGCCTCTTTAAACGAATTTGCCATAATCTGCAATCCGATGGGAAGGCCTAGCTTATCTTTTCCATTGGGAATGGAAATTGCAGGGACTCCAGATACCGAGGCCTGAACGGTAAACAGATCTTCTAGGTACATGGCTACAGGGTCGTTGGAATGTTCCCCAAATTTAAACGCCGTGCTGGGCGTAGTAGGCATAATGATGTAGTCGTATTTATCGAGCAAGTTCTCGGTAAATTCCTTAATCAATCGCCTCACTCGCTGTGCCTTGGTAAAATATGCGTCGTAATAGCTCGCGCTCAGTACAAAGGTACCAAGCATTATCCTCCGTTTCACCTCGTTGCCAAATCCTTCCGAACGTGTCTTCTTGTACATGCTTTCGAGGTTATGGGCATTGGGAGATCTATAGCCATACTTTACACCATCGAAGCGCGAAAGGTTGGAGCTGGCTTCGGCCGTAGTGAGTATGTAATAGGTAGGAAGTACATATTCCAGTAAGGGGAAATTTACCTCGTCTACTTGGTGTCCTTCCTGTCTGAGGCTATCGATTGTTGCAAGTGTAGCCTGTTGGATTTCCTCCTGTAGCGCATCGGTAAAGATGGTTTCCTTCAGAAATGCCACCCTTGCCCGCTTGTCGAAATGCAGCAGCTCACTGTAATGAGGTACCGGTTTTCTAGAGGCGGTGCTGTCGTACTCGTCGGGACCAGCCATTACTTCCATCACCAGCGCATTGTCTTTCACATTTGTGGAAAATACGCCGATGGTGTCAAAGGAAGATGCATAGGCGATAAGACCAAACCGCGAAACCCTTGAATAAGTGGGTTTAATACCTACTACCCCGGTGAATGCCGCGGGCTGTCTTACCGATCCACCCGTATCGGTTCCCAAAGAAACCGTACAAAGGTTAGCTTGAACGGCCACTGCAGAGCCACCGGAGGATCCGCCTGGCACCCTCGACTCGTCAATGGCATTCAAGGTTTTTCCGTGTACGGAGTTTTCATTGGACGAACCCATCCCAAACTCGTCGCAATTGAGACGACCGATAATGATGGCGTCTTCATCGATCAGACGCTGTACAGCAGATGCCGTGTATTGGCTTTGATAGCCTTCGAGGATTTTGCTAGAAGCATTGGATTCGTGGCCCTTGTAGCACAGCACATCCTTAATTCCTATCACCATGCCTGCGAGTTTGCCCGCTTTGCCTGCTGCTATTTTTTGATCAACCAGATCCGCTTGAGCTAAAGCGGATTCCTTATAAACTTCAACGAAGGCGTTTAAGTGCGCCTTCGTCTGAATGTTTTCGAGGTAATAATTTACGATCGCTTTACAATCGGTTTCCTGTTTTTCCAGCGATCTTGTTATTTCGTCAAATGATCGGAATTTTTCCAATGTACTTTGTTTTAATCCTTGGTTTTCTTGTCTTTGAGACCTTCTTCCAGATCCTCCTGTATTTCTTTAGTGGCATCTTTGAATTCTCTGATTCCACGTCCCAATCCTCTTGCCAGCTCGGGGATTCTCTTGGCGCCAAAGAGGAGTATGATGACTAAAACGATAATAACCAATGAACCTCCCCCTATATTTTGAATAAATGCCAATGTATTCATGTGTTCCTTATTTTGGTTTTTAATTAATTACAAATATATCACTGAGTTTTTCTAACACAAAGGATTGCCTCCTTCTTCTTGTTTTTTTTGAATATGAACTGAATATACGTATTATTTCTTAGAGAGCCAAATGCTGGGGTCCATTACCTCCAATCCTTTCCACGTTTGAAAGTGAAGCTCCGATACGCCATTTTTATCCGTGTTTACGGTCCCAATTATACTCTTTGTTTTTACTTGCTGACCTGATTTTACAGAAACGGTTTTTAAGCGGCTATACATGGTATAAAAATCACCATGGCGGATGATTACCGTTCCACCCATTCCGGGAACTGTGGTGATTTTCGTGACCACCCCGTCAAAGACAGACCTGACGGGTTCGTCCCGATTGGTTTGGATATCTACCCCGTCATTCGTTTCCGTTATTCCCTTGAGAGTGGGATGGGGGTAGGTGCCGTAACGCTTTGAAATAAAGCCACTTTCGACAGGCCAAGGGATTTTTCCCCGGTTGCCGGCAAAGGACGTGGAAATGGCAGCACCTTCGGGGGTGAGCGGAACCTTGCTCGCAGAAGTGGTGGTTGTCCGGCTGCCCGATTTTTTCGATTCTGCCTCCGCGAGGCGAATCTCTTCTTCGATGACGCTTTTTATCAGCCGGTTGAGATTTTCCTGTTGTTTTTTAGCCGCAGCGATCTCATTTCTAAGCTCCTGCTCTTTTTTGGTCAGGTTGCTGACCAGACCTTGCTGTTCTGATTTGAGGCGGTCCAGTTGTTCTTTTTCGGTGCGCTCTTGAGCTAGTATTCGTTCCTTTTCCAATCGCTTTCCCTCCAGCAAAGACCGTTCGGCGGATAGTTCCTCCGTGACTTTTTCCATCTGAGCTACCTGCTTTTTTCGCTCGTCTGCGTACTGCTTTAGGTACCTCATTCGTAGGTAAAACTGCTTGAACGTGGAAGAACTGAATACAAAGACTAATACGTTTACCCCCTGATTTAACTTGTAGGAGGTGTAAATCATGGCAGCGTACTCCTGCTTTAGATTTTCCAGGTCTTTTTCCAGTGCGTTGATTGATTTTTCGGTACTGCTTATTTCCCGGTTGATCAGCAGTACCTCGCGGTTCAACGTGCCGATGTATTTGATTCGGGCATCCAACTTTTGGTTGACGGCTTTGAGCTCTCCCAGTGTATTGCTTTTTTGGGCTGTGGTTTGCTTTAGGATGGTGTCAAATTCCCTAAGTCTTTTTTGAATATCGGCTTTTTCTTTTTCCAATTGGGCCCTTGACCGTTTCAATTGGGATTGCGCAGGCGCATGCATGACTGTGAGCCCGAAAAACAGTATTCCAAAAATGGCGAGGCGCCAGAAAAACGGATGCTTGTCAATAATTATAAGGGAAGGATAAAGGCGCATTCGTTAGGTCAACTTTTACAATTTCAGCGTTCATGGACATTTTGGACCTAGGCTTATCTGGCAAACTCAAGACCATATTTACGATTGCTTTGTAGGGAAATGGCTGTGATTCCACATCTTTGAAATCCAGGTAGTTTGCAGATAAGCTTCCGCCATCCTTGCGCTTGGTACCACTTTGAAGGTCGGTTACTTTTCCATGCCTTGCGCTGATGGTCGACCGATATATCAAGTTGTCCCTTTCTTGGGTGAGTTCAAATACCTGCCCTACACGTACCATTCTGTCTCTAAACGTATATTCATGCGGAATATTGGCAAAGAGGAGGTTTTGTATCAGCGAAAGAGTAAGGGCCACTCCGTAACGGGTTTCGAATGTCGCATAGTCCATGTCGATGGTGTTGCCGTTAATCCGGTCTCTGATTTTGATAAAATCGGTGGTCATGATGCCTCTTGCAGCTTCTATACCCAAGCCAGGAGATAGACTAAACCAAACCACGGAATCTTTCTGTGCACGGATATTCAGGGTGCCTTTGGTGATTCTGCCAGATTGATCTTCAATCATCACTTTTCCCCTTGCTGAAAGGAACTCAAAATCCAGATAATTGGGTTCGAAATCCTCCATGACGGTGTCAGAGGTGTAAAGAAGGGGCTTTTTAGCACATCCAACCAACAAAATAGAGGCGGTAATGACAAGAAATAAGAGCAGCTTATTCATAGTATCGTTTATGCTTGATTTTCTCCGATAAAAATTTGGAGGTCTCGTCCAGCCCTTCGGCTTTCTGCCAATAGGCCAAGGCCTCGTTTTCTTCCCCTAACTTATACAAAATATCTCCAAAATGCTCGTACATCACCCCACTAGGCTCCTGTTGATATTCCAGCGCCTTTTCCATGTATTTTTTTGCATCCTCGTACTGACCAAGCTGAAACAACACCCAAGCATGGGTGTCTAGGTAGGTGGCGTTTTTGGGGAAACGGGCAACGAGTTTTTCAGACATTCTTTTTGCTTTGTCTAAGTCCTTTCTTTCCAAAGACAGAAAATAGGCATAATTGTTCAATATATGCTCATTGTTGGGATTTATTTCCAAAACTTTTTCATAGGCTTGAAATGCCTCTTCCTTTTTGTCCAACGAGTGGTATACGTCTCCCAACTGTCCCAAGGCCATCATTTCCAGTTGTCGATTGTTTTGTTGGTTAATTTCCAGCGCTTTTTCCAGAGATTCCCTCGATTCGGCGTACTTTTTTAAAGCTAATTTGGCAGTACCATCAAAAAACCAAAAGTCGGGTCGTTTTGGAAATTCCTCTACAGCCAATGCAGTGATTACCTCTATGTCCGCAAAATCAACCTGCTGCTCAAACATTAAATTGATCGCGGCTTGCAATACACTTTCGTTATCAGGTGACTCAGCGATTGACGCTTTATACAACGCTAACGCTTCTTTCTTATTACCCTTAGCTTGTTCGAAATCGCCCAATGCACCGGTGACCGCAGGGTGCTTAGGGTGAAGCTCGCTCAGTGAATTGGCTAATTCAGCCAACAGGTTATCCCGTGCCTCCGTTTTTAGTTCCTGAAGGATTTCCACAAAGACCCTGACTTTCATTTCCACTTCCAAGTCCGGATGTGCAAAGGCTTTTCTTAGGTAATCATTGGCCAGTGGTAGCTGTTTTTTTTCTTTATGCAGCGTATACATCGCCATAAAGAGTTCGGGTTGATCCGGGTAGTTTGTGAGGGATTGTCTTACGGCGTCCATCGCCTGCTCAACCCGGTTGTTGTTGAATAGGATTTCTACCAAGGCCAATACATAGGTAGCGTTGCCGGGATGGGCATCGATCAGCTTCTGTCCTTCCTCCACTGCACTAGCGAGATCATTCTTCCTGAGGTATATTCGTTGTTTTTGGGCCGTTAGTTGCTCTACTACACCGTAATACTCTTCTGCCTGCTCCAGCGCTTCCAAGGCTTTGTCGAATTCTTGGGACGCTAGGTACAAGGAGGCCAACTCCAATATATAATGTTGATTGTCACCGTCGGAGTCCATCAGGGACCGCAATACTTCGGCGGCTTCCTGAGGTTTTTTCTGTTTACTGTAGATCTCTGCGATCATCAGCTTATAGTACTTGTTTGAACCGTCCATCTCCACCGCCTTATTGGCGAGATCTAAGGCTTTTTCGAGCTGATTGGCTCTGGTCAGAATTTCTGACATCTTAAAATATACGGCAGCCTCGCTGGGATTATATGTCCGGGATTTGTCAAAATAAAAATACGCCCTGTCAAAATCCTCCAACATCATGTACTTTTGTCCTTCCACAAAGAGTCTGGAGGCTAGAATTTCCCGTTCTTGCGCTTTGCGCTCTTTTTTGGAAAGTTGCTGCGCAACGGTTTCCGTAGCCGAGGCAAGTAGAATGACTAGAAAGGTAATGTACCAAGCGGTATATAGGGTAGTGCGAATGCTCATAGGGTGGGGAAAATGGCTCTCATGCCACTATACGTCGAATGTTTCATCAAGGTTGATGGGTGAAGTAAGGATTGTAAGAATGGCCAGGTGGGCAGTTTTTTATACATGGTTACAATTTAACCGGTATTTTGGTTCATTGGTTTGTCGGGTACCATGCTGCTACTGCTACCTGCCAGTACTGCCATATCCGCCTTCTCCGCGAACGGTTTCGGTGAGCGAAGCGTTTGGCACCCAGTTTATTTTTTCGTGTTTCGCCACTACCATTTGGGCAATTCTTTCTCCGTCGTTGATGACAAATGGCTTGTCGGATAAGTTAACCAGCAACACCTTGATTTCACCTCTGTAATCGGAATCCACGGTGCCAGGACTATTCAAGACCGTGATCCCAAACTTAAATGCCAATCCGCTTCTAGGTCGTATTTGAGCTTCAAACCCAGGAGGAAGCTCCAGATATAGCCCGGTGCCGATAAGCTTCCGCTCCATAGGTAAGAGGGTGATTTCTCCTTCCGTATTGGCACGCAGATCCATTCCCGCAGACTCGTCCGTTTGATAGGAGGGGAGGGCATGTTTGGAGGTGTTGACGATCTTTACATCCATATCCGTTAGCGTTGATTTTTTCTAGAAAGCAGCGAAGTTAATTCCTTTTTTTCCATAAGAAAAAGGATCATTCCGTAAAGGACCACGAAACTGTTATGAATAACGAAATTTATCCAGCTATTTCCAGTGTCTATCCAAAATCCAAGATAGCTTATGCCAAAGGAAATTACCAAAAGCCAAATACCTTTCTTCAGGTTATAAGGAATTCGATAGTACTTTTGGCCTATCACGTAGCAAATCACACTCATGACAAAATAGCTCCCAAGGGTACTCAACGCTCCTCCCATGAATCCCCATACCGGTACCAGGGTGAGAATGATTGCGATCGTGATCACGGCACCGATGGCCGTAATGTAGAAGCTGTAGGAAGTACGATCTGTTAGTTTGAACCAAATGCTTAGATTGTAGTAAATCCCGAGAAAAAGATAGCCGAGAAGCAGCATAGGTACCATAACCAAACCTGTCTCATAGCCAGGAGACTGAAAGAACAAGCGGGCGATGAGGTCCAGGTTAACGGATACGACGACCATCAAAAAGGTGCAAAATATAATGAACCAATGCATAACTTTTGCAAATACCAGGGGACTGTCCTTATTCGCAGTCTGTTGAAAGAAAAAGGGTTCGGCGGCATATTTGAAAGCCTGTATAATGAGGTTCATAAAAATCGCTAGCTTAAAATTCGCGCCAAATACACCTCCGGCCTCCCGCTTGCTAAGTCCGTCGTAAAAACCTTCGGGAATGGCATATTCAAATAGACCCCTCGAAAACACTTCGTTGATGACGCCAGCCAACCCCATAAACATCAAAGGGTAGGTATAGGACCACATGGGTTTGAGAATGGACCGTTCGAGGCGGACTTTGATGGGTCTGCTATGATACCAAATCACCGGTAATATCAGGGCGTTGGCTATTACGTTGGCTAAGAGGATGTAATCCACTCCCCATTCCGGCTGGTACACTGTGCTGATCCAAGGTGACAGGCTTGGCAGCCAGTCCTCCATGTAAATATGGTAGGCGACTACAATAAAAAGCAGGTTTAAACCGACATTCAGGACAATGTTCAGCAGCTTGATCATCGCAAATGCCAATGCTTTTCCCTCCATACGCAGTTTGGCATAAGGAATGGCTAGGAAGGCATCGATCGTCAGAATCAACGCAACCCACTTGAACAGGTGTTCCTTTCCAGGGTAGTTCAACAGGTCTGCAAGGGTACCGGACAGGAGGTATATACTAGATCCCAGCGTCAACGCAATCAATCCTACCAGGCTCTGCGTGTTGTAGTATACACGGTCGGCCGGGAGCCCTTTTCCGGTAGCAAATCGAAAATAGGTGGTTTCCATCCCAAATGTGAAGATGACATTTAGAAAGGCAATAAGGGCGTAGATCATGGTGAAGGAACCTAGATCTTCCTTCGCCAAGTAGCCCGTGTAGAGCGGGATCAACAAAAAGTTGATGGTTTTACCTAGAATGCTGCTGATTCCGTAGATGGCCGATTGGCTGGCTAGTTTTTTAAGCTGGCCCATTTTACAATAAAAAAAGGGGAATTATTCCCCTTTGAAATTAGGTTCCCGTTTTTCCAGAAAAGCCTTTGTTCCCTCTCTGTAATCTTCCGATTTCACACATCTCGCAAAGCTATTGGCTTCTATCTGATAGCCGTTTCCAGCGCTGTCGTAGACGGCGTTGACACAGTCGATGATCATCCCGATGGAAAGCGGCGCCTTTTTCATGATCTTGGAAAGGATGGCTTCCGCTCGGGCTAGTGCTAGTTCCTTGGTAGGTTCCATGTAATTGAGCATCCCTAGGCGCATGGCTTCCGGGGCATCGATCATATCCGCTGTCATCAGCATCTCTGTGGCCTTGGTTCTACCGATCAGGTGGGTAAGCCGTTGGGTTCCCCCGTATCCAGGGATTATACCAAGGTTCACTTCGGGCTGCCCCATTTTGGCATTTTCAGTCGCAACGCGCATATGGCAGGCAATGGCCAACTCGCAGCCACCACCTAAGGCGTAACCGTTGATTACAGCAATAACCGGTTTGTGGCAGGATTCTATGTTTTGAAAAACCTCCTGTCCGAATTCCGCAAATTTTCGGGCATTTACCTCATTCAGTTCAGAAATTTCATTGATATCTGCGCCAGCAACAAATGCCTTGTCCCCAGCTCCGGTGATGATTACTCCCCGGATGGATTTGTTGTCGTTTACCTCGTTAAAGATATTGTTGAGCTCCTCCAATATCTTATAACTCAAAGCATTTAGTTTGGACTCCCGGTTTATGGTTAAATAAAGTATTCCATCTTTGATTTCCGAAAGAATATTTTTCTGTTCTGCCATATGAAACGATCCATGATAATCTTCAAATATACAAGTACGTATTTCAAACGCAAAAGAAACGACCAGAAATCATAGGGGGCAAAGATTCTACCGCCCTAGGTAAAAACAGACGACGATATCAGTTATGCTGTTAGTCGGGTGTCTACTACTACAAAGCAGGTTTTAAATTTTATTTTATTTCTATTTTCCAAATAATATTTTATTGTACGCTTGGGACAGGGACAAAATATCTAGTTTATTAGGATGAAGGGTTGCTGAAATATGAATTTTTTGAGGCGAACTCCGGTATTTCTTGTTATTTTTGCCTACGTTAATTTCTCAACTACTTACAACGAACATTTATGTCCTCAAAAAGAAAAATTACGGTAGCATATGGCGATGGCATCGGCCCGGAAATTATGAAAGCCACACTTTCGATTTTAGAAGCTGCAGGTGCAGCCATCGAGACGGATGTCATTGAGATTGGAGAGCAAGTTTACCTCAGGGGAATCAGTGCGGGAATAGAGCCCCGCGCCTGGGATTCCCTAAGGGAGACAAAGGTTTTTTTGAAATCACCGATCACCACTCCTCAGGGTGGAGGGTTTAAGAGCTTAAATGTCACCACCCGCAAGACGCTTGGGCTATATGCCAACGTAAGGCCTTGCAAGGCATATTCCCCGTATATACGGACCCATTTCCCAAAGACGGATTTGGTTATCATTAGAGAAAACGAAGAGGATCTATATGCAGGTATCGAACACCGACAGACAGATGAGGTCTATCAGTGTCTAAAATTGATAACTAGGCCAGGTAGTGAAAAGATCGTCCGTTATGCATTCGAGTATGCCCGTAAATACAATCGAAAGAAAGTGACCTGCATGACGAAGGACAACATCATGAAGCTAGCAGATGGACTCTTTCATAAGGTGTTTAACGAGGTTGCGAAGGAATATCCCGAAATTGAGGCGGACCACAAGATCATTGATATTGGGACGGCATTGATTGCAGACAGGCCTGAGATGTTTGATGTGATCGTGACGCTCAACCTCTACGGGGATATCATATCTGACGTAGCGGCACAAGTGACCGGTTCTGTTGGGCTGGGTGGATCTTCTAACGTGGGTGAACAGGTAGCCATGTTTGAGGCAATTCATGGGTCGGCACCAGATATTGCAGGGATGGATATTGCGAACCCCTCTGGTTTGCTGAATGGAGCCATCATGATGCTGGTCCACATAGGACAACCCGAAGTTGCCGAAAAAATCAGTAATGCATGGATGAAAACTTTGGAGGATGGCATCCATACTGGAGATATATACCACGAAGGTAATTCAAAGAAAAAGGTAGGGACCCAGGAATTTGCTCAGGCGGTAATAGAGCGTTTGGGACAAAAACCACAAACTATGAGTCCCGCGTCCTTTGCCAAAGGGGGAGAGGAAAGCTCTGGTGTGATGAAACTGACCAAAAGAGAATCCGCCAAGAAAGAACTCATTGGCGTTGATGTGTTTATTGACTGGAAAGAAGATCAGCGGGATCCCAATATCATCGGAGACCGGCTAAGGCAGGTCAACGCCGATGGGCTCAAGCTACGATTGATTACCAATCGAGGAGTGAAGGTATATCCGGATGGCATGAAGGAAACGTTTTGCTCAGACCACTGGAGAGTACGTTTTTTCAATGCCGACGAATCAACCATCACCCACCTGCAAACCATAGAGGTTCTCAGGCAGGTCAAAGAGCTCGGCTTTGATTTTATCAAAATGGAACACCTGTACACATTCAACGGTGAGCGAGGGTTTTCGCTGGCACAGGGAGAATAACGATTTGAAAGCAACCCACTCCTTTGCCTGTTGTGCAGGGAGTGGGTTTTTTTGTAAATTTGAGTTTGTTACTAATTTCAACGCCATGGGGGCGCCGAACCGAGTTCTTATTATTACGTACTATTGGCCTCCAAGTGCAGGGTCGGGTGTTCAACGGTGGCTTAAATTTGCCAAATACCTACCCGATTTCGGCTGGGAACCGGTGGTGTTTACGCCCGAAAATCCCGATTTTGACTTAAAAGACGAAACCTTACTTGCGGAAATTCCCGCGCAACTAGAAGTGTTAAAATTCCCTATTTGGGAGCCTTATCAATTGTTCCGGAAGGTCAAGCGTCAGGAAATAAAGGACACCTCAATTATTTTGGAGCAAAAAAGGAAATCGTTCCTTGACCGCCTGGCCATTTGGCTGCGTGCCAATACCTTGGTTCCGGATCCTAGGGTGTTTTGGGTGCGACCTTCGGTAAAGTATCTGACAGATATTTTGGCGGCCAATGACTTCAAGGCTGTAATTACGACGGGACCTCCACACAGCATGCACCTGATTGGCCGCGGCCTAAAGCGAGCGACAGGTATACCTTGGGTAGCCGATTTTCGAGATCCTTGGTCCTCTTGGGAGTTTTTAGATACGCTACCGATGATTTCATTGGTACGCGATCGCCATAATCAATTGGAACATTCGGTTTTTCGGGAAGCCAATGCGTTGGTTACCATCAGTCCTACCTTTCAAAAAGAAATGCAGGAGTTGGCGCAGCGCGAGGTTTACCTGCTCACCAATGGGTTTGATGGGAGTGATTTGCCAATGGGTTTTGCGCGGGCACCGTTGCCTAGCCAAGTATTTGAGATTGTATATACCGGGGTGATCGATTCTATCCGAAATCCGATTCCCTTTTTGAAGGCTTTAAAACATGTTTTTGAGGCGAGCGGGATGCCGGTTCGAATGACTTTTGTGGGAAGGGTAAGCGAGACGGTTAAGGCCTTCGTGGCCGAAGACGGTTGGTTGGTTCAAAACGTCCTGTTTACCGGCTATGTGAACCATGAGGTGGTTTTTGGGTATTATGAAAAAGCGCATTTGCTTTTACTTATTTTGACGGATACCAAAAATGCACGGGGAAACATTCCCGGAAAGCTGTTTGAATACCTAGCGACGAACCGTAGAATTCTGGCCTTGGGCGATCCGTTAGGAGATTCGGCTAAGCTTATCCATGAGGCAGAGGCCGGAAAGGTAATCAGCCATCTGGCAGAACAAGAAATAGTGAGTTATCTTACGTTGGCCCAGTCGCTACGGAATATCCCACCTCCCCAGACCGGTTTGGGGCAATTTGAACGACGGCAAATCACCCAAAGCTTAGCCGAAATTTTAGATGATCTGTGACATTTGTAATAGTAAGTAGATGAGCCTGCGTATTCCCTTTCTTGAGCTGGACAGGATGCACCAGTCGCTAAGGATTGAGCTGGAAGCCAAATTCAGCGATGTGTTACAGACGGGTATTTTTTCGGGGGGCAACGAAGTAGACGATTTCGCACATGCAGTCGGGAGATTGCTGGGAGTAGGCCACGCCATCCCCTGCTCAAATGGGACGGACGCCCTTGAAATGGCGTTGAAAGTAGTGGGTGTACAGCCCGGGGATGAAGTGATTGTGCCAGCACTTAGCTGGGTTTCTACGGCTGAGGCTGTAGTGAATATGGGGGCTGTCCCCACCTTTTTGGATGTAGACCAGAACGGGCTGCTTGACCTGAACCGACTCCATGAGGGTATTTCAAAGCGTACAAAAGCGTTAGTTCCCGTACATCTGTACGGGAAGATGGTGGATATGCAAGCATTGACAGCTGTCTCTCGCCCACTGGGTCTGAAAGTAGTCGAGGATGCGGCACAGGCTTTTGGTTCCTATCAAGGCGGTATCCCAGCAGGCGGATGGGGAGATGTTGGTTGCTATAGTTTTTATCCTACCAAAAATTTAGGAGCCTTGGGAGAAGGCGGCATGATGGTGACAGGTGATGCTTCGTTGGCAAATCATCTTAGCCTACTGCTGAATCATGGTCAGCCGGAAAAAGACGTGCACCTGATTTCCGGCCGAAATGCCAAGATGGATAGCCTACAGGCGGCGTTTTTGCAGGTAAAGCTAAATCATTTTGAATCCATGCAGCAGCGCAGAAAAGCACTCGCCAGAATCTATCTGGATCGCTTGAAGGTACAACCACTGATTAGACTGCCTGAGGGTATGTTGAACGCGGATCACAACGCCCACCTCTTTACCATCCATTGTCCAAAACGAAACTATCTCAAAGCCCATTTGGAAGATCGAGGGATAGGTTCTGCGATTCATTATCCGGAGATATTGCCTAACCTGCCACCTTTTTCAGATGCGGGGAACTATCCGATGGCATCCTACATCTCTCAGTCTACGCTTTCGTTGCCATTACATCCTTACCTTACGGAGGAGGAGGTTCACACGGTTTGCGATGCAGTGCTGGACTTTTTTGCGAGAGGTTAATTTTTTTTGATGTTAGACCATATATGCTTGGCCCGTTCCCTCGCCCAGCTTTCCGTTTCGGGCGATACTTCCCAAAATTTAGCTGCTACGACGTAACTGGATACCAACACGGTACTTTTCAGGGCCATATCGAACAGCACGTTTTCCAATCTTGGTAAGAGGAAGTGTGCAACTGACCAACTGACACTTCCTATGAGCAAGATTTTGAACAGCTCGATCGAAAACGGATTGAATCCCAATCGCACTTTGACATAGATGAATTTGATCAGGTTGTAAAGGAACATGGCAATGAGGGATGCCAGCGCAGCACCTTCGATTCCCCAAATAGGAATAAGCCAGAGGTTGAACAGTATGACGGCCACGCACATGATCAAGGTTGCGGTGATGTTAAAGAGGTAGAATCTGGAAAAGACGATGATTTCGCTATTTACCGAAAACAGGGCATCGGTTATTTTGCCTATCCCAATCAGAAACACCACCCATTTGCCAGCTTGGTAAATTTCCCGGTTTGGAACGAAATGATACAGGTTGTCAATGTTTAACCAGATCAAAATAAAAATCAACAGGCAGATCAACAGTTGGTTTACCGCTACTTTTCGGTAGATCAGATGGATGTCGTCCAACTGATTGGCGGCGAATTTTTCAGAAATGACGGGCATGATGACCTGCGAGATGGCTCTTCTGGGCATTTCAATGACCACCGCAATGGAAAAGCCGATGATGTATACTGCATTGGCATCCAGTCCGATCAGGGAACTCACCATCAAGCTGTCTATCTTCATGATAAGTAACGCGCCCGCTGTCCCCAGTAGCGTGACAAAGCTGTAGCTAAAAAAGGATTTACGGAATTTTCCGTCCAGGTTTTGCCAGTTTAGGGTGAGTTGAAAAAGCTTTGACCGCATCATGTAGCCGACCATAGCCAGCAATGCCAGAAGATACACCCAGCCCAGCCCCCACATTAAGTAGTAGAAGGAATAGAATTTGAAGTAATAGCCCAAGACCAGTACCGCAATCAATAGGCGGAGCAATACATCTCTGATAAAGGATGGAATGGCTACTTTGAGATAAGATCTACAGAAAGACTCCAAGATGGTGCTCAGCAGTGAGAACAGCGTAATCAGCAGCGCTACCAAGAGAAAGTCATTCACATCTGGGGAGTTTCGAGCAAATACTGAAACGACCGTATCCTGAAACAGCAAAAAGAGCCATGCAATCAGAAGAAAGCCAAAGACGCCTACCGCAAGTGTCTGGGTCAAAAAGGAAAACTTGCTCCCTTCTACCAATGGAAAAAAGCGGGTGATCCCGTTTCCTACTCCTAGCTGTGCAAAGGGAACCAGTAAGATCGCCAAGTCTTGAATGGTTTTGAAAAGGCCCACTTGCTCCGGTTCCAATACAAAAGGGAGTAGCCACAGCACGTTGAAGTATCCCACCACTACCCCCAAGTAGGCAAATAAGGTGGTCAACAAACTTTGCTTGGCTATTTTATTCACGGTCGGCTGGGTTTACGTTGGGAAATAGGGGAATCCCATGGAGAGATTAGCTGGAGTAACTTTTCTTTTCTTAGTTCATAGGGGAAATGTTCGATGATGCGGTTTCGGGCTTTTTTTCGCAGCCCCGGCAGGTCCTTATCTTTCAGACCTTCCACGATAGCGCAAAGTTGATGGAAATCCTTTCGCTGGAGCAAAAAACCGGTGTCGTCGATGATGTGTGGGATTTCCCCTACCTGGGAACCTAGGGGGATACAACCGCACAGCATGGATTCTGCAAGAGCGTTGGGAAACCCTTCTGAGGCGGATAATTGGAGATAGAATTGATGTTGGTGGTATATGTCCCGGAGTTCGGTAGGGCTGAGTTTGGGTTTTACGATGACATTTGGCATATCTACCGAAAACGTCGCATCGCCTACTAATGTGAAATGATACTGTTTGTAGTTTTGGGCTAGTTTCAGAATAAGGTCTATTCCTTTGACGTAGGCGCGGTTGGGCATAGAAATCCCCGTTGCCACAGTTACAAAGGAAAAGGGTACTTTGTCATTTCCAGGGTCATTCCAAAAGTTGGTGTCAAAACCATTGTATACGACTTGGATGGGCGTTTTTAATCCGGGAATCAAGTTCCGCAAGCCCTGCAGTGCTGGCACCTTTGAATCATAGCGGTATTCGGATGAAACCAATGCTTCGGAAACAGGGACAATCAGGCTGCAATTTCTGAAACTGAACACCGTGGCCCATCTCAGCCATTTTTTTCGGTAGTTTCCATAGTTAATATGAGGAAGGTGCATGGCGTCTGTACCACCGCATTGGATGATCACTTTTTTTCGGAATAGCTTGCCCAATATAACCGGAATCACGGTATGGTAGCCACCAAAAAAGCATAGGTACCGATTGGTAGCGGGCAGAATTACGATAAGCTGGATAAACTGTATCAGGAAATAAGCAGGAAGTAGTAGTGGGTTATCGGTAAATGTCAGGAATTTTATCCTGGTATGTTCCTTCAACATCTCCAAATCCCTTTGGATAAACGCGGTTTTGATCGGTGCTATATAAACCAGCATGCGAGCTTCAGTTAGGAAGACCCAATTTATTCCAAAGCCGTTCCTTTAAGATTTGCCATTTGGGTTTATGCGTCACCTTCTCTATTGGCCGTTGCCGTTTAAATACAAAGTATTGGTAGTCTTTTTCTTCGTAAAATACACTGTAGGTTTCCATTTTGTCTAGATAAAACCCGTTCGCAGCCAGGTCACCTACCAGCTTAGCTGTATCCAGCGGTTGATCGATCACCTGTAGTTTTTCGGCTTCATTTGCAATCATCCATTCCAAAAATCTTGGTGCGGGAATGTGTATAAAAACCATCGTGTCCTGGTGACTATGACGCTTTATCTTTTCGAACAGCGGGGCATGGTCTTCTACCGGGATGTGTTCCAACACGTCGGGAAAGACCACCGTGTCAAAGGTTTGGCCTTTTTTGTCAAAGTCCTTCATGTCCGACGTTTCAAAACGTAGGTTGGAGAAGCTTGCCCACAGTAAGGCGGCTTGTCGGATGCTTTCCGGACTGATATCTACTGCTAATACGCTGCCTTTCGGGACCTTTTTTGCCAGTAAGTGGCTCACCGTGCCTATTCCGCATCCTACCTCCAAAACCCGATGATCCGGCTTCAAACCAGCATCCAGCACCTTTTTGACGATACTGAGGTGTCTGGAGTTTACACCTATTTGGAGTTGAAGGTCGGCAAACTCGTCGTAAAACTTGGCTACTTTTTCAGACATGATACAGTGGGGTTATTGGTTGGGGCGTCGGCGAAAGGACAGTACGATGACCAATCCCAGGGCCAGGACCAATAGGTACTGGGTAATATTCATCACCAATGAGGCAGTAGCATAGGTGGTGGGCTTGAATTCAAATACCACGGTCGAGCTGCCCTGTGGTAGCTCCAATCCACGAAGTAGGTAATTCGTTCTCAATATCTCTGCATTCGTGCCGTTGATCGTGGCTATCCATCCTTTTGGATAGTAGACCTCGGAAAATACTACCAGACCGGCTGTATTGGCCTCTACCGAATACGTCAAACGGTTGGGTTGGTAAGATTCGAGGGCGATGGTTCCAGAGCCAGTAGCAGGTGATTTTCCTTGTGCCCCGGCAAGGGTGGCCTGGCGTTTTGTATCCAAGCTGTTGAGCAGTTCGATTTCCTCTTGATTGGTTTTCACTTCAACGATTTCCGAGGGAAACCAGGCAGGACCATTTGCCAGAGGGTTTTGAAACACTGCATTTTCGGCTCTTCCAGCCATGAGGTACTTGGTATTGAGCATGTTCAATACTGGAATGCTCTCAAAATCGAAATTGCCTTCCTGTGCTTTTTGGATAAATTGGTTTATTTCCGGAGAGATGCTGTTTTCAATCAGCTCTTGGTACCTACCCAGTTTTGCCCCATGGTATCCACCTATGCTGTTAAAACGGTAGCTGGTTCTGGCTTCGTTGAAAGGATTTTGTAGGTTGAGAACCCTGAAATAGCCTGGATCCTGTAGGATTTTCTGATCGGCCGGGCTAGCTGCGAAGTACTGCTGACTGGGGTTGTCGCTAAAGCTGTCCTTGTCCAAATACCGACGGTTTACACCCCATACATCGATTGTTATCAATACAACAAGGGTAATGAGTGCAAGGGATTGGTTTAGTTTTTCCTTTAGTAGGGCAAAAAGGAGGCCTGCCGTTAGCAAAAGAAATGCGACACTTCGAAAAGCATCCGACATCAGCATGCTCTTTCGATCTTCGCGAAGGGCCTGTTGCAGCCAATCGGGATAGGAACCCTCTGCGCTTCCTCTATAGCCCAAGATGCCCGCAGTTATCACTGCAAGCGCGATTAGGCCAAAGACCACAGCAACCGTTATCCAATAGGTTCGCAGTGTGTTTCTTTCTTGGCTCCGCAAGACCAAGTTTTCCAGTCCCAGCGAGCCCAAAACAGGGACCGCAAAGAGCGTAACACCTAAGGACATGGATACAGCCCTGAACTTGTTATAGCCGGGGAGGTAGTCAAAAAGGAAATAGTTGAGCCATTCCAGATTTTTGCCCCAAGAAAGGATCAAGGAGGTGACAGTGATTCCCAAAAAGATATTCCGATACAGTGGAGGTGCAAAAAACAAGCCTAAGATGAAAAAGAATACCATGATTACTCCGCCGTAGATGGGGCCACCAGTACCTGGCTGATCACCCCAGTAAGTAGGGGCACCGCGTGTGAATTCGTTGATTTGGGCTGGTTCAATGCCTTGCCGCCTCAGGGCCTCCTCTGATGCGGAAGATTTGGGCAGGGGTTGCACACTTCCTCCTCCCAAATAGTTCGGTATTAAAAAGGTCAATGTTTCTAATTTTCCTTGGGACCAGTGGAATGCGTAGTCTTTCCCTAGTCCGGATTGACCATCCTGCCGGGTATCCAAGTTACTGACACCTCTGGTGGAGTACTGGCTATATTCCATTACGCTGGTTAGCCGGGCTGCATTTCCTAGAATACCCAAAAAGGCCCCTAAAATCAACAAACCCGTGATTTTGCCGAATGTTGGCAGTTCGTTCTTTCTCTGGAAGTGTATCAACTGCCCGATTCCATAGATGATCACCATAATAAATGTATAATAGGTGATCTGCAGGTGGTTGAATTTAAGCTGCAAAAGGACAGCAAAGGCCGTTAGGACGACACCCAGTAACCTTTTACCTGAAAATGCCAGGTGTACACCTGCAAAAAGCAAGGGAATCAGGCACACGGCCCAGATTTTGGCGTTGTGGCCAGCCTCTAAACTCAATATATTAAAGGTGTTGAAGGCAAAGGCGATGGCGCCTGCTGTTGAAATCTCGGGCCGGACACGGAAACTCAGCAGCAGGACATACATCCCGACCATTCCAAAAAACAACGATCCGATCGGATGTGGCAGACCCAGCGTAAGCACCTTAATCAGGAAATTGGTAATATCACCTTTTGGATTACTATGAATAAGGTAGGCTGGCATGCCGCCAAACATGCGGTTGGTCCATAGCGTTTCTTCTCCCGTTTCAATTCGATGGTCGAGTACCTCCTTTGCAGATCCTTCCCACTGTAGGATGTCCGATTGGAACATCAGTTTTCCTTCAAAAACAATAGGAGAGAAGTATAGAACCGTAATCAAATAGAAAGCTAAAATCCCCAGCAAGTGGGGAAGGATATCTTTTTTAAAGCTAAAAGGCATGAGCTCGGTTTAGAATTGGCAACTGGTTGATGGTGCAAATTAATGATTAATCTCCACTTCTAAAATTTATAATTTTGTCTTGCTCTGAGCATTTTATCCCCCAAGTAATATCCCAAGGAAAATTCATGTGAATTATTCCGGTAATTGTTGGTTGCAGTTAGGTTAAAATCATATGTATATCCAAACCGGATACTATCAGATAATAATAAGTCAAAAAGTAAGGCCACAGCATTCCGATTGCCCCGGTCATCAATACTGGACCGATAGGAAGTTCCGATCCAAAAGCTGTTATTTAGAAGGAACATGGCATTGATATCGAAGCTGGTGGGACCAGAAAAATCCTCTCGGACAAGTAGGCTGGGTTTAAATGAGGTTTGGGGATTAAGGTCTAATATTCCGCCAATCTGAAAGAAATAATGGAAATTATGTGTTGCAAGCGCGAGGTCTTTGTTTTCCAGCGATCTTCTCCCCACCATATTGTACATGCTTATACCGGAAAAGAAATTTTCCGAATGAAAAAAAAGCCCGCTGTTTAAATTGGGAGTAAATAGATTGATCCGTTCCATGGGTATGGTCCCGTCCGTTAGGTCGTCCGGAAGGAGTCTGCTGCCATCGATACTATATTCCGAAGTACCACCACTAAGTCCCAATCCTAAATAGGATCGATCCCCTGTTTTGATTTTGTAGGCATAGGTGAGCAAAATACTTTGTACTGCAGAGGCACCTAAGCGATCTGAAAGGAGCGTGGCACCAAATCCCATGGTCCCATCCGAAGAAGCCATGTCCCCGGAGAAACTAAAGGTTTGCGGTGAACCCGGGAATGCCATAAATTGGCTCCGGTAACTAGCTTGGACAAATGGATCGACCTTGTAGCCAGCATAGGCCGGGTTAATGTGCAGGCTATTAAAAGTATATTGGCTGAATTGCGGTATTTGTTGGCCCTCAACCGGGGAAGGAATCAGACCAATGAAGGAAAGCAGAAGCCATCCCATGGTTGCCATGTACACGGGGAAGCTGTCTATTTGATTACCTGAACCCATCCTTTGTATAGTATTTTTTCACCACTAGGTAAATTTCCACTGACCTGATAGTAGTAAGTTCCACTGTTTAAACCCTCGGCATCCCAATCATTTTGGTAGTCGTTAGACTCATACACCGGGTCTCCCCACCTATTGAAAATAACCAATTCAGTCTTGTCGAACTTGTGATCAGCCCTGATAACAAAGGTGTCGTTTTTTCCGTCGTTGTCCGGTTTAATGACGTTTGGTATAAAGAGCCGGTTTATTTTTTTTGAAACCTGGGATTCGTTATTACTTGGATTAGGATCGTTTATGTCACTAGTCACCCACGCTTCATTGGTGAAGGTTCCGTGCGCTAGTGCAATGACCCGAAGCCTAATGATAAGGGAAGCATTTACTGGGAAATGTTGAACGGTCCAAGTCAACGTAGGCTCGGAACCTGATAATGCAGGAATTACCTCAGAGGTAGAGGACTCATATTCCCATCCAATAAATTTAACTCCAACGGGAAGCCTGTCGAATATGGTCACATTTGTTCCCTCATCGATACCACTGTTTTGGATAATAACTTGGTAAAAAAACTCATCTCCATCACTTACTTCTTCCAAGGTAACCGATTTGGTGATACTAAGGTCTGATTCGCGGGCTCTAACGATTATTTGAGGACTGGCTGCGGACCCTTGATAATCTGCTGCTGTAACGTTAATTTCATTTACAAATGTTCCATTTGTAACAGCGATGGCGTCAAAAGAAACCTCAAATTTTTCTTGTATTCCAAGGCGGTCTAGAATCCAAATATAATTACTTGTTGGGTTGATGGTTGCTGATAAAAACAAGAGCCCATCGGGAAGGAAATCTTCCAATTTAATATCGTCCAACTCAAACGGGCTGTTGTTGGTCACGGAAATTTGGAAAGTCAGTATCTCTCCCTCCACTGCCCGTTGCCTGTCCACACGTTTTTCCAGCCCAAGGTTTATAGCACCGATCCAGATTGATGCTATGGCTTTGCTGCAATTATCTGGTACGTTGGCTTGACAGATTTGGTACTCGACGGTGTAGGTTCCCGCAGGAGAACCAACGGGGAGTTTCAAATTACCATCTTCGTCAAAAGTAGCAGGCAAAGTTGTTTCCACTCCGTTTTCATCCAAGATCGATGTTACCTGATAGGATACCTCACCTGGAAGAATAGATCTGTCCATAAATCGATCGTTTTCAGACAGATTTAAGGTGTTTTCTTGAAATCCTTTTAGCGGGCCGAATTCGTCATCGTTGGCAATAATCGGAGCTACAAGGACCTCAATAAGTATTTCGTTGCTTATATGGTCGCCGCAAACCAAGTCAGAAGTAATTCTTCTAAAGTACGAGGTCTGTAGGAGCGGTTCGGGGACATAGGAAGCCGATACAGCATCCGGGATTTCTATCCAATTTTCCCCATCTTGTGAAACCTCCCACCGGTATACATACGGTGATTTTCCGCCTTGGGGAAGTTGTCCGGTAAGAGGGGCAATCTGCTCCAGTTGAAAAACTTCTTGGTTTCCGCCATCGATACCTACATTCGAAATAGGTGGATAGATTAATACGGTGACCGGCAGCCTCTCTGTTGAGGGACACCCATCTATTATTTGTTCAGCATAGTAAGTCTTCTGATGTTCTAGGAGTGTAGTGGAGTCCAAGGGTTGATTGCCAGCAGGAGTTGAATGCCATTGGATATTATCGCCACTTACGTCCAATATCTCCAAGGTCAACGCTTCCGCTTGACAAAATTCCTGAATTGTTTCGCCTACAGGGGTTTCTACTGGTGGCAATAATGTCAACTTAACAAGTGTTTCGTCATCCCCCGAGCAAAGACCGAAGATCTCGTACCTAAACTCGTACACTCCCGGTGAGAGTCCATCCGTATTCCAAAGGTTTCCGGCTAATTGTCCACTTCCTGTCAAATCATGCCAATTTCCATAGTTACCAAACGGACCATTCAGGTACTCGAATAAATTAATAGTTTCGCCCATACATACTGTTTCTTCCTTGCCGGTTCCAGCTTGACCATTCAGTTGATTAGGATCTATGGTGAATTCTAGGACTTCATTGATACAACTACCGGTATCTGGGTGGGATAATCGCACATTATAAACTCCCGCATGGGTATCTATTGAAAAAGGAGCAAACTGAAGATTGTTTTCGGTACCGATTATTACTTCCGGATTATCGGCGCGAAACCATTCGTAGCTTACCTGATCGAAAAAGGGAACTTGGAGCTCGCCTACTTCTCCTTCGCAAAGGTTTGAAGGAGTAATCACAGGCAAATTATCACCAAATAGCGTGAGGCTGTATGTAGAAGTGTTTCCACATCTATCTACCATCCGGAACCTGTATCGACCCGCCTCTAAGTTGTTAAAAAGTGGGCTTGTCCCATTCGGGATATTTACTTGATTGCCATTGATTGAAATAATGCTGTAGGTTATTGGTTCATAACCCCTTGTTGTAAGATAGACATCGTAGTTGTCGTCTCCACAAGAAAAGAAGTTTACGGATTCAAGCGTCGACCTGCTGCTAAAATTGAACGTTTTTAATTCCTCCACGCAATGTGTAAATGAGCTTTGCCCAGAAACAATTTCAGCCCCATTTTTATACACCCGAGCAGATTTGACTACACGTAAGTCCCCTGAGTAAGCCAAATTAAAATTGGTTTGGCCGTTGGATAGTAAAACGGAATTAATATTTGACAATTGCTGGCCTTCAATATATCGTGCCCCTGTTGTAGGGTGTCCCCACTCTCCTGTGACAGGGTCTCGTTTTTGAAGGCCAAACTGTAAATTTTGTTCACTTAGGATATTACTGGTATGATTGAGCAATAGGTTAAATGATCCGCAATTTTCCTCGACCTCCACCACATTATCCGAAACCATAGTTCCTATAACGTTAACGGTTGCCCTATAGGATTCGGGGCCACAACTCGTTGTAACGTCGAATCGATAGGTGCCTGAGGGTATCTCGCTAAGGAAAAATCTACGTGGGTCCGATTGGCTTATATGCTGTGAGAGATCTACAGGGTATGATTGCCCATATTCTTCTGGCCCTGAAATCAAGGTAACACTCTCCATTTGGTAATCAAAATTCAAGAGTTCAATACCCGCGAGCCCTGGAGTACAGCTTCTTAATACGGTACTAGTCGGCGCCGTCACTCGAACGATATGATTAACTGTGATAGATGAAGAATTTCCACACGCATCTAAGATTCGTATATCATAAAAGCCCTCAGGAATAGGATTAGCTGGGCTGCCAAAAAAGATGTTTTCTTCTTCGAAGGGGCCTGGGAATTTTTCGTTAAAAACTTCTGGATCGAAGCCTTCGGGATAGTCGTCAAAAAATATTTGAAACGGAGCCACCGCGTTTATTGGTTTGACGGACAGCCTCCTGTTGCCACATGGACCTGCTCCCCATCTTAGGTCCTCCGAGATTTTTATTTTGTTGTCTATTTCAAAGGTAGCCACCGGCGAGGCATAACCACAATTATCTACAGCTTGCAGTTCATAAGAATAGGCTTCATCGTGAAAAAATGGTAAATCTGTGAAGAATAAGCCATTCTCGAAACCATCAGCAGTTAATTCACGGGATATCGTTTCAAATAGTGTTCCATTTGGACGGTAAATGTTGTATACTAGATTTATAGGAAACTCAAACGATTGGGCGGATGTACGAAGAGAATGACCTACAGAAATTGTCCCGCAGCTTGGCAAAAGGGGTTTGAATTGTTGGCGTGACGTCTCAATTTCAATTTGGGGTCTAAACACTTGGAAAGTCTGGGATACAGCATCTCCACATTGGTCAGTTACTATGAGCGTATACGCCCCCTCACGAAGGCCAGAAAAAACAGGATTGGTCTGAGGTGGGAAATTTATCGGTCCGCGAAGCTCAAAACTTTCGGCAATGCCCGATAAAACGACAACGCTAATCACCCCGTCATCACCGTTACAGATATTTTCTGCGTTTATGTCAAATACCAAATTTTCAGATTCCTCTTGCTCTAAAACCAGCAACTCATCAATGGTGAAAGGATTTCCTTGGAACTCACCTGTTGCCCGAACCAGATACCTACCTACCGAAAGCCCTAAGAAATCCCCATTTTCCGAAGTTGCGATAGGATCTTGGAAATTTGGAGAGATGTACAACAGGTAAGTGGTGTTGGAAACCTCTGAGAGGTCATCGCCTACCAAATTTGCCGTGATCTGACCATTTCCGGGGCAGCTAGATGGTACTTTAAAAATCTCTAATCTGGGCAGGCTCTGCGATTGAAGATCTATACTATTATAAAATACCAATAGACCATACATTAAAAAAGTACTGAAGCAATTCAGAACTTTGGACCTACCCCATTCCCTAAACTGATATTCAAATGGTTTGTCCAACATCTTCAATCCGATCAGCATATTAATTTGACATTAGAGCAAATTGGTTGCCAAATTTATTCAAATGCACTTTTTTTCGTTAGCCACCGGTATCGACCAAAATCGTTAGTTCAAATCACCGTAAATTACTAACGTTTCGCTAATTCCCTAGGCCGCTTTTCTCTTCCAGACAAACTAACTACGTCGCAAATCAACAAAATGTTTGGTGAAAAAGTGCATTTGGTCTTATACCTAAATCTACGAATGATTCAACTTTATGCTTTAATGATGTACGCAATAAACACAAAAAAGGTACGCGTTGCAACAAAAACACGGTTAACTGACCGAGTTGTGTTTTTGAAGGGCATGTACGATCGCTTTGAGTAAGTTAAGTACGAAGCGGTCTTTGATTTTTTCTTCCAGAAATCCGGGTTCGTAGATGCCTTGTGAGCGTAGTAGTACCGTCAGTATTTTCCCCAAGGTTACGATGTCCAATAGGTAAAGTTTTGAGGGATCATGGTAAAATTGTTCTGCTTCGTGTTTCCAGGATTGCCAATCAAATAACGGCACCAATCTTAATTTAAGGACCGTGTCTAGCAGCCGGACGTGGATACCTTTGAGGCCAAGCACTTCATAAGGTGTGTCGCTAAAGTTGAGGATTCCGAGCGTTTTTTCTGCTTTGTAGAATTTGAATTCCAGCTCGTGGACAATGTCAACCAGTGGTTTTAGGTTACCCCCAGCCAACTGCCTGCAGTGGTCAGGAAAGCTGCTAATGGGGATAAATAGAGGTGTAGTTTCCTGTATCATGTTCATGATATTTAGTTTTATTTCGCAAATTTATATAACATATAATTTTGACTATAGTTACATATTTTTAAAATTTAATATGATATTTGTTGGTAAACAGATTTATTGGTGTACTTCAATTTCATACACAGCCAAATCTATATAACCACCCAATTTCAAGGATGGTTTCATAAGCGTTTGATTATGACTTCTTTTCGACGGCTAAGTAACGATTTTTTTTTTACCAAAAAAATACCCTGTTCGGGGTATTTTTGCATACTAAATACAAGTTTTTGGCTTTTTGGATATTTTCGGAGTAAGAGGCTTTCTGAACAAAGTTGACAATACGTGTCTAAGTCGTTGTTTTGTACAAAAATGTACCTGTGGCTCCCAGAGAATAGTTACATTTTTGTATTGAACAATAAAATTAAATAATAGTAAAAAAATTTCTTTTTGGGGTCTTTGTTTTTTTGATGACCGGTTTTTCGACTGAATCGGATTGGGAAAGCAGGCAATCGGCATTATATGGGCAGTAAATCTTTTTATGGAATTTATTTTATTTATTTTTGTGAAAGAAAAAATTGACTAGACGACTATGTTTGACAATCTGAGTTATAAATTAGACAGGGCATTTAAAACCTTAAAGGGTACCGGAACCATCACCGAGATCAATGTAGCGAGTACCGTAAAAGAAATCAGAAGAGCGCTGATTGACGCGGATGTCAACTACAAAGTAGCGAAAGATGTTACCGACCGCATTAAGGAAGAGGCTTTGGGACGTGATGTTCTCATAGCAGTATCTCCAGGGCAGTTGTTGGTGAAAATCACCCAAGAAGAGCTTACCGCACTAATGGGTGGGACCAAGGAGGATATAAACTTAAAGGGAGATCCTTCTGTGATATTGATCTCGGGGCTTCAGGGTTCTGGTAAGACCACTTTTTCGGGAAAACTTGCCTCTTATTTAAAAAAGCAGGGCAGGCAGGTTCTTTTGGTGGGATGTGATATTTATAGACCGGCAGCGATCGAGCAGCTAAAAACACTCGGCGGGCAGATAGGTGTGGAGGTATATGCCGAGCCAGATAACAAAGATGCCGTACTAATCGCTACCAATGCGATTGCTCATGCTAAGAAGACAGGAAAGAAAACGGTAATCATCGATACTGCAGGTCGTTTGGCTGTGGATGACATGATGATGGATGAAATCTCTGCATTAAAAGCAAAGGTCAATCCCTCGGAGACACTCTTTGTAGTGGACTCGATGACCGGGCAAGACGCAGTGAATACAGCAAAAACGTTTGATGAGCGACTGAACTTTGATGGTGTCGTGCTAACCAAGCTAGATGGTGATAGTAGGGGTGGTGCGGCGATTTCTATACGTCACGTGGTCAATAAGCCGATCAAGTTTATCTCCACCGGGGAGAAAATGGAAAATCTGGATGTTTTCTATCCCGATAGAATGGCGCAACGCATATTGGGCATGGGTGACGTGATTTCTTTGGTAGAAAAGGCCCAACAGTCTTTTGACGAAGATGAAGCGAAACGCATCAATGCCAAAATCCGGAAAAATCAGTTTAATTTCGACGACTTTTTGTCCCAGTTGGAGCAGATCAAAAAGATGGGTAACATCAAGGACCTGTTGGGAATGATTCCGGGGATGGGGAAAGCCATTCGTGGAATGGATATAGACGATGATTCCTTTAAACCCATCGAGGCAATCATCAAGAGCATGACGCCCACAGAGCGTCAAAACCCGGATATCATTGACGGCAGTAGAAGAAAGCGGTTGGCAACAGGTAGTGGCCGAACGATTCAGGAAGTAAACAATCTCATGAAGCAGTTTGGTGACATGAAAAAAATGATGAAACAGATGAATAATATGGGCGGGGCTAAAAAGGCGTTAGGCGCGATAGGAGGTAGAAGGAGGTAAGGCCCTGTTTTTGATATTACAATTAAAAAAAAGCACCGGATACTGTTAATCCGGTGCCTTTTGGTTCCGTCCCACCTGAAGGAACCCTCAGTTGGAAGCCGGCCTTAGCCGAGTTGAAACTATTCTCCGTCTGTGTAGCTCGCGTTGAAATCCACTTTAGCCGTATCGATTTCCAACAGTTTTGGTACATCGATTTCGAGAACGGCTTCTCTTTTTACCAATTCAGCCATCACGTCCATTTGCTGGCCGTAGGGTGCATCGTCTTTATGGATTTGATTGAAGAATGCAAGCAATTCTTCGTCACTATACTCCTCGTAACGGGCCTTGCGCTCGTCAATAATTTTCGATTTTTGTTCGGTAAACATGTCCTCCTTCCTATCGGAGATTTTCTCTTTGTAGGAAGCGATTAAAAATTCCAGCTCCTCACTGTCAGAGAATGGTGCCGCGGAAACCACAATTTGGCTCGCTTCCCCCTCAATGTTGACCACGGTGAGGGTATCCATATTTTGAAGGTAATACTCGTCACCTGTCTCGAGGTCTAGGATCCTTTCCTCTTCAAATACGAAGCGATCCTCGGTGGTGTTTTTTTGACAAGAAGTGAAGGTTAAGACTGATAAAGCAATGATACCTAAAGTTTTCATAATGTTATTTTTTTTCTTTTCGGATTTTACGTGGTATTCTTACAGAAAGTTCTGTTTTCGGTAAATGCTTTGTGAATGCACCTGCCTGATAAGAAAAACCGTCTTTTTTTAATTTCTACGACCGGAAAATGGCCCCGAAAACAAAATATCCGCAACTAACTGCCCGCAAACCCCGTGCAAAAAATGTAAACTAGGGATTAACTTATCCATTTTTCCATAAATTTTAAAAAATTATCTTTGTAGTGATCACTCACCGCGATGTTGAAAGTGCCAAGGTTTATAGTGTTTTTCGTAACGGACTCTATATGGTCTAAGGAGACGATAAAAGAGCGGTGAACGCGCATGAATTGCTCTCTAGGGAGGATTTCCTCCAGATTTTTTAATGAGGTCAACGACAGCAAGGGATGCGGTTTATCCTTTAAGTGCACCTTCACGTAATCTTTATAGCCCTCCACACATACGATATCTCTCAAATATACTTTAACCAGCTGATACTCTACTTTTAGGAAAATATAATCCTTTTTCGGAGGGAAGATTTGGGGTGGAAAATGGGCAGATTGGGTAATCTGGAAGGCTTTTGTGCTGGCTCGTAGAAATTCGTCGTAGCCAAACGGCTTAAGAAGATAATCCAGCGCATTTACTTTGTAGCCTTCCAGTGCAAACTGATCGTAGGCTGTAGTAAAGATGATTTTTGGGTTATGGAGATGCTTTCGGCCCTCCAAAACCCGCGCTAGCTCCATTCCAGTCAGATCGGGCATTTGGATATCCAGAAACACTAAATCCACCTCGTTATGGTGGAGAAAATTAAGGGCTTCGATTGCGTTGTCAAACTTACCGACTAGCTCTAAAAACTGCGTTTGGACAATGAATCCACTTACCAAAGCCAAGGCAAGCGGCTCATCGTCCACTGCAATGCACCTAATTTTGGTCTCGGTCATGCCGAAAAGATACGAATTTTTGTCGTCTTCCAAACGGATTACATTAAATCAATAGAAAGAGTTACCCGATAGAGTTTTTCGGGGTTGGTATCGTCAATGGTGAGTATATGCTTGTTTTTGTAAAGCAAAGAGAGCCTTCTCAAGGTGTTCGTCAGGCCTATCCCCTTGCGGGATGTCTCTGGGCTAGCCTGGTTTTTTTCACTGATTTTGTTTTCAGTTTGGAGGGTCAGCCGTTTTCCTTCCATTCCAAGATGAATTTTGATGTAGCTTTCTTGGCTGCCACTCACACCGTGTTTGAAGCAATTCTCTATAAAGGGTAGGATCATCATGGGGGCAATCGGTATTTCCTCGAATTTCTCCTGAATGCGAATATCAAATTTCACCTTGTCAGATACGCGCATTTGCATCAGGGAAATGTAGTCCTTGATAAAGCTAATTTCACTGCTGAGCAGGGTCTTGTCTTTTTCCGTTTCGTATAGCACATAGCGCATCATCCTCGAAAGCTTTAATAGTGCTGTTTTGGCCTGTTCAACATCAAAGTTAATAAGTGCGTAGATGTTGTTTAGCGTATTAAAGAAGAAGTGCGGATTGATTTGTGCCTTCAGATAGGATAGCTCGGATAGTTTTTTCTGCTCCTCCAATTGCCGCCTCACCAGATCCTCCAGCTGCCACTTCTGAACGGCGGCGATGCTGGTACTGATACCTATACTCAGTGCATACTGAAGATAAAAAACGATGTCCCAAGTATAGCTTTTGGGCTTGGGAACGTACGCCTGTTCCGGACGGAATGCCTCGTGCATCAACCGTGAAAACTCTACCCAAGTGTCGTATTTTTGTAAAATCAGGACAAACGCTAACCCGGTAAACAAGACGATGAAGAGGTATTGCCAATAGTTTCCTTTAAACAGGAATTTTGGTGCTACGTACAAAATATTTCCGTAAAAGGACCAAATTAATATGGTTAGGATAAGAAACTGTTTTATCCAAAATTCTGTAGGCAGATCTATCTTCCAAGACAAAGGATTGATGACAAAGAGCGCCAATGCGACCAATAGCCAGGCAAGTACATGCACCAGGACTGCTAGGTTTTTTCTAAATAGAGTGGGTTTCATTTGTTGTTTGTTACTCTTTCAATTTCACCTGCCCCCTGAAATAAATAGTGGAGCTTGGGAGTTTTTTGGCGGCTCGTAAATCGCACCAAGTCATCAGAGTTCTTTGGTGTAGCTGACAAACATAGTCAATAGAGTGGTAAACCTTCTGCTACAATATACAGTTCTAAGAAATGAATCGGTAGAAATACCAATTTAATCGACTAACGTAGTCTTGCCATCCTCCGGTTGAGATACCTGGGGTTTTTGGGGATTTCGTCTATAAAAGGTGCTGTTTCGTCTAGTAGATTTTTTATGGCCAAGTACAATCGCTTCCTTTGAGTATAATTTTGAAAACAAAACCGATAAAATGCTTAGTGCAGTTAAAGTAATGAAAAAATTCCCTGTTATTGCCTTCTTGTGCGTGATGGCCTTTTTGGGTGCCCATTTTACATCGTTTGCGCAAAACAGCGGTGGTAGCTATCAAATTACCGGCAAGGTGACCGATAAATCCCAGAATCCGGTATCCTACGCGTCTGTGATCCTAGTAGAAAACGAAACCGAAAAAAACGTTGCAGGTGCGGTTGCGGATGACAATGGTGAATTCTTTATTACGGGATTCAAGGATGGAAACTATCGACTGAGAGTTTCTTTTATGGGCTACAATAGTTCCGAGCCCATCGAGCTAAAAGTGACTGCTTCCGACAATTTCTTCAATTTGGGAAAGATTGAATTGGCAGAAGAGTCTGTGGCGCTTCAGGAGGTAGTCGTACAGGGTCAGCGTCAGCTCATCGAGGAAAAGGTAGACAGAACCATATACAATGCGGAAAATGACCTGACCACTGCCGGTGGGGATGCGTCCGACGTGTTGCGAAGAGTGCCGATGCTTTCGGTAGACTTAGATGGAAATGTGTCTATGCGGGGTAGCAGCAATATTTTGGTATTGATCGATGGAAGGCAATCGGCCATTGTGGCCAATAATATCGCAGAGGCTCTCAAGCAGATTCCTGCTGAAGAGATTAAGTCGGTTGAGGTGATTACTTCGCCATCAGCTAAATACGATGCAGAAGGTACAGGCGGTGTAATCAATATCGTTACCAAGAAAAACAAGCTTCAGGGTGTTTCTTTAAACATCAATAGCAGTGCTGGTCTAAGAGGTTCTAACTTGGGGGCAAATGCTAGCTTGAAAAAAGGTAAAATGGGATGGAATCTTGGAGGGTTTGGCCGTTCAGGCTATAACATCCTAGGTGGTTTCGAAAACGAGCAAACTCTTATCGACCCAACCGGAGCGAATACCCGGATACTGCAGTCTGCGGATACTAGAAACAACATGTTGTTCGGTAGGTATAATTTGGGCTGGGACTACGATATAGACAAATATAATTTCCTTACGGCATCCCTGAGTGTTGGGGTGAGAAATATGAGAAACCGTCAAAACGGGTTGCTTACAGATACCTTTCGTGAGGAGGAATTGCTTAGCTCTTTGCTTAGAGATGTAAATACCGATAACTTGTCAAACTCTGTTGATTTCAACTTCAATTACACCAAGACATTTGAAAAGCCACAGAAGGAATTTGCGATTTCTACCTTATATAGCCGGAACAATTTGACAAATGACTTTACCAACAGCTTGTACAATTCCAGCTTTGACGAAATTATCTATCGCGTCAGAAACGACAATGCGGGTATCAACGAAGAGTTTACGATACAATTGGATTATGTAACGCCGTTGGGGTCCGGTGGTAGCCAAATCTTGGAATACGGTGCTAAGAATATCTTGAGAAAGGCCGTAAGTGACTTTGCTTATTTCGAAGCGGACGGTCCCGGGGCGCCATTTGTTCAAAATGAGAACGTGACTTTCTCCAATCAGTTTAACTACGACCAAAATGTGACAGCAGGGTATCTTTCATTTACGCAAGCTTTTTTGGAGCACTACACGTTGAAAGCAGGCCTTCGGTATGAATACACAACCATACAGGCGGATTTTAGAAATTCCGATCTTCCCGCTGAGATTCCGGATTACGGCGTGTTTGTACCCAGCGTAAATTTGGGCAGGAAACTCTCAAACGGCAATATGCTGAAAGCTGCCTACAATAGACGAATTCAGCGGCCCTCATTGAACTTCTTGAACCCGAATATACAAGCAGCCAATCCGCTACAGATTACGCAAGGTAACCCCTTGTTGGACCCCGAATTGACAGACAATTATGAAATGTCATACAGCACGTACATCAAGGGATCTTCGCTGAATTTCACCACCTACTATCGAAATACGACGGGTTCTATCCAGCCCTTGCGTACGGTACAGGATGACGACGTGATTTTCACTACATTTGAGAACATCGGTAGAGAGCAGGCGTATGGATTGAGTGTTTTTTCAAACGTCAATGTGTCGGGTAAATTTTCCATTAATGGTAGTGTGGATACCTATTATGCCATGCTGGACAATGGCTTAGAAGACCCATTGTTTGCAGCTCAAAATGAAGGGTTTGTCGTAAGTGGTCGACTTTTTGGAAATTATACCTTACCAAAAAACTGGCAGATTCAGGCATTTTCCTTTTATCGAGGACGTGCGGTACAGTTACAAGGAACAGCCGGTGGATTTGGGATTTATAGCTTGAGCTTGAATAAGCAGTTTAACGAAAAGCGTGGAACAATCGGGTTTGGTGCGGAAAACTTCTTCACTACCGAGTTTAGAATACGAAACGAGTTGTATACACCTACCATCATGCAGCAAAGTGTTACTTCTCTGCGAAACATGAACTTCAAGGTGAATTTCTCCTACCGCATTGGTAAGCTAAGTGTAGACGGAGGTCAACGTAGAAAAAAGAGAGGTGTAACGAACGAAGACCTCAAGCAAGAAGGCGGCGGCACCATGATAGAGAACTAAAAGAGTTTGGGATTGAGTTTATTAATAAAGAAAAAAGGCTTCCGTGTGGAGGCCTTTTTTCTTTATTCCCAAGAGCGAAGCGCGTGTAGGCTTCCTCAATCCTTGTAAAGTACTTTTTTGACAGCTTGAATGGTCCTTTTTGCGTTCGGTAAGGTGGCTTCGATGTAGGAAGGGGAGTAGCTCAATGGTATATCCATGGAGTTCACCCGAAGCACCGGAGCATCTAGGTAATCGAACGCCAACCGCTGTATGTTAAAGGCCAGATCCGTGGCAATAGAGGACAAAGGATTCGCTTCCTCGACAATCACGCAGCGATTGGTCTTTTTGACCGACTGAATGACCGTGTCATAATCAATGGGTCGTACTGTTCTTAGGTCAACGATTTCCACCTCAATTCCGTCTTTCGCTAACTCGTCTGCTGCTTCATAGGCGGCTTTGATGATTTTGCCAAATGATACGATGGTCACGTCTTTGCCTTTTCGTTTGATATCGGCTACGCCCAAAGGAAGGAGGTACTCTCCTTCAGGTACTTCCCCTCTGTCACCGTACATCAGTTCCGATTCCATGAAAATAACGGGGTTATTGTCGCGGATAGAAGCTTTCAGTAATCCTTTTGCGTCGTATGGGTTGGAAGGCACCACCACTTTGAGTCCAGGTGTATTCGCGAACCAGTTCTCAAAGTTGGAGGAGTGCGTAGCACCTAGTTGGCCGGCATTTCCCGTGGGGCCACGAAATACAATAGGTACTGAATACTGTCCTCCGGACATGGAATACATTTTTGCCGCAGAGTTGATGATTTGGTCTATGGCAACCAATGAAAAGTTAAACGTCATGAACTCAATGATTGGCCTCAGACCGTTCATAGCTGCACCCACTCCCAGTCCAGCAAAACCGAGCTCGGAAATGGGCGTATCGTAAACCCGCTCAGGACCGAATTCGTCCAGCATTCCCTGACTAGCCTTGTAGGCACCATTGTATTCGGCCACCTCTTCGCCCATCAGAAAGACGTTTTTATCACGTCTCATTTCTTCCGACATTGCGTCCCGAATAGCGTCTCTAAACTGTATTTCTTTCATGTATATACAAAATTATCTATGGTCGTAAAAATAGAAAGGAATCTCCCAATAACCAAGTTCAAGCAGGTAATTAACTTGCCTGCCTGCATTCACCGGAGCGATTGTGTGCTTGCAAATGTCTCTAAATTGGGTATTATTGCAGCTATTCTCGCTAAGAACCATCATTATGGCCATTTCCATCGCATTGATCTCCGATACCCACAGCTACATAGATGAAGGAATTATCGCCCATTTGAATGAAGCCGATGAGGTGTGGCACGCCGGGGACATCGGTGCTATAGATGTAGTAAACCGCTTTCCCAAAGGGAAGGTGGTTCGGGTAGTGACCGGCAACATCGACGATTCGGAGATGCGTCAGCGCTTTCCCGAAGAGCTATCGTTCGATGTAGAGGGTCTACGTGTGTTGATGGTACATATAGGCGGTAACCCAGGGCGATATGCCAGAGGTATCAAAAGCCGTATTCAGGAGTCTGGAGCGACACTGTTTGTGTGCGGACATTCGCACCTATGCCGGGTGGAACATGATCGCCAATTGAACTGCCTATACATGAATCCTGGTGCCGCAGGGATTCAAGGATTCCACAAGATGAGAACCCTATTGAAATTTAAGGTAGCAGGCGGAAAAATATCCGATTTGGTGGTTGTAGAACTTGGAAAAAGAGGGATGCCCGGCCAAAATTAACGAAACCGGGCATTCAATAAAAGGCAGTTTCCCCAGATTTACTCTTAAGAAAAACTTTTTTTGATTTCCTCCACATCTACGTTTCTGATTACAGGCTTGGCATTCAACTGCTTGATTTTAAGCACTCTTGTGTTTTGTCCCTGTCGTTTTCTTCTAAGCTTTCTTTTTAATGTAGTAACGGCCATTGCTATTCAGGATTACAAGTGATTTCAAATGAGGGGCAAATATAACGCTTTAATCGGATATGTCCATGGGATTTTCTGGAAAAATAGAAGCTGTGTAAAAGGAGCTGCCTAAATACTGTTTATTTAAACCGGCATTTGATAACTTTGGCCAAAATTTACGATCGATGAGTATTTCGAAACCCAGTATTCCAAAAGGAACGCGTGACTTTGGCCCGACTGAAATGGCCCGAAGAAACTATATCTTAGAAACTATCAAAGACACGTTCCGATTGTTCGGTTTTCAACAACTGGAGACTCCGGCGATGGAGAACCTCACTACCCTGACCGGCAAGTATGGAGATGAAGGTGACCAACTGCTATTCAAAATTCTAAACAGCGGAGATTTTTTGAAGCAGGTCACGGTGGAGGATTTTGCGCAGGGTGCTTCAGCTATGCTGCCCAAAGTTTCCGAAAAAGGGTTGAGATACGATTTGACTGTTCCCTTTGCCCGCTTCGTCGTAATGAACCGAAACGAGCTCGTATTCCCTTTTAAACGGTTTCAGATTCAGCCAGTATGGCGGGCTGACCGGCCTCAAAGGGGACGTTACAGGGAGTTTTACCAATGTGATGCCGATGTGGTGGGGACAGATAGCTTGGTGTGTGAGGCAGAGATCCTCCTAATGATAAAGCGGGTATTTACGGCGTTTGGCCTTACTGACTACACGATCAAAGTAAACAACCGGAAGATTTTGACCGGCTTGGCAGAGGTGATCGGTGTGCCGGGCAAGGAGCAGGAACTCTGTGTGGCGATCGATAAACTCGACAAGATCGGATGGGAAAAGGTAAAAGAGGAGCTGCTAAATCGTGGCTTTTCGGGAGAAGCAGCAGAGAAGTTGGCCCCAATGGTGGCAAGGCAGCCCGATGGAAATGCGGCAACTGTTGTCTTTTTCAGTGAGTTGATGGCCGGTAGCGAGATAGGTACCAAGGGCGTTTCGGAGTTGGTGGAAGTATTTGAGCTTCTGAATACACTGGGAGGGGATGATTCTTTCATTCAGTTTGATCCGATGCTTGCCAGGGGGTTGTCCTATTACACAGGGGCAATTTTTGAGGTGAAAGTTAACAATGTACAGATTGGGTCTGTAAGTGGAGGTGGACGATACGACAACCTTACAGGGGTATTTGGACTTCCCGATGTTTCGGGAGTAGGCTTTTCTTTTGGGGTGGACAGGATTTACGATGTGTTGAACGAACTTGATTTGTTTCAGGACTTGAGCCAATCTCCTGTGAGATTAATGATCGCACATTTTGGTGAAGAGGAAATGAGGTATGGGCTGCGGATATTATCCAAGCTACGAAACGCCGGGATTTCTTCTGAGATCTACCCCGAGCAAGCAAAGATAAAAAAGCAGTTTGCTTATGCGGATAGGAAACATATTCCTTATGCGATCATTGTAGGTTCGGAGGAAATGAAGTCTGGAAAAATTACCTTCAAAAACCTAAAAACTGGAAACCAAGAGACGTTGGATTTTGATCAGGTACTCGCTCGGCTGGCATAAAAAATGCGGCCAAACCATTATTTGACCGCCTTTGCATTCAATCGACTTTTGCGATTGATTGGATAGGAATACACACTCCCCCTTTCAGGGTGATGAATTGCGAACCTACACACCAGATGGTAGTTTCGATCTGATAGGCCTTTCTGTTTTCCGCTTCAAAGGTAATGGCAACCTTGTTTTTCGAGCTATTGCCCAGTATCTGAGCGCGGTGCAGGTCATGGTTTCGGAGCTTCCGAGCATCCTCGTCAATCAGCACATCCGTCTTAGAAAAGGTAATCTCCCGAACAGCTTCTTTGTCTATTTTCAAAATTTCTTTTTCGTAATTTTCCATGTAGGTATTGGTTAGGGTTATTTCTTATTAATTCACTTACAAACTTTTCTTACGGGGATTTTTTAATCTTAGTTTCAATCTCTTACATAATTTATTTTATCGGTATAATAATAGGTATTTATGGATATTGTGGAATTAAATTTTAGTTGACCATCCTTTCTGCTAGACGATTTGTTTTATATTTGTGTTGCATTAATAACCGGAGGAGTATGTTTGATATCATGTCCATGATGAATAAGGTCAAGGAGGCCCAAGTGAAGATTAAGTCTGCGCAGCAGGAGCTTGTCCATTTGAGGGCGGAAGGCGAGGCAGGTGCCGGTATGGTTAGGGTGGTCGTAAATGGGGAGCGAAAAGTAATGGATATGTTTATCGACGATTCCCTCGTAAATCCCCAAGACAAGGAAATGATGAAAGATCTGATCGTGGCAGCCACCAACTACGCCATGCAGGCTATCGAAATAAAGATAAAGGAGAAGATGAAAAGTGCTACGGAGGGGATGATGCCCAATATCCCAGGTATGGATTTCGGTAATATGTTTTGATGCCTACTGCCGCGATTGTTATCCTGAACTACAACGGGGAGGACATGTTCCGTAGGTTCCTACCGTCCGTGGTTCAGCATAGTATTTTTGATATTATAGTCGTTGACAATGCCAGCACCGATAATTCATTGGCCTTTTTGGCGAAGTATTATCCGACGGTCAAGGTTGTAAAGCTAAAAGAAAACGGTGGATATAGCGGCGGTTACAATGCTGGACTGACCCAATTGCACGGAAGCTATTCGTATTACATTCTTCTAAACTCAGATATAGCGGTTACCCCGGAATGGGACAGTCGGATGATCCGGTTTTTGGAAGCCAGACCGGAAATGGCAGTGGCACAGCCAAAGATTCTCTCGTATGTTCAGGAGGGCTTTTTTGATTATGCCGGGGCTGCAGGTGGTTTTTTGGATTCCTTAGGGTATCCCTTCTGCCGGGGCCGGATCTTGCACACGCTAGAGCGGGATGAGGGGCAATATCAAGACAGCGTGTTACTTGATTGGGCCTCCGGAGCTTGTTTTTGTGTGAAAGCGGATATTTTTCATGAAAACGGTGGGTTTGACGACCATTTTTTTGCCCACATGGAGGAGATTGACTTTTGTTGGAGAATTCGAAGTAGGGGTTGGAAGATTGGCGTCAATCCCGAAGTCAGTGTATTTCATTTAGGGGGAGGAACCCTACAAAAAAGCCATCCTAAGAAGACCTATTTAAATTTTAGGAATAGTCTGTTTATGCTGTATAAAAACCTGTCAAATGCTGCTTTTTATAAGGTATTTGTATTGCGGATGGTGTTGGATTTTGGGGCAATGGTGCATATCGTGTTTACAAGTGGTTTGGCCCACGGATGGGCTATTCACAAGGCTTACAGGCATTTTCTTAGGGACAGAGGGAAGATAAGAAAGACTTCTCTGGGGCAACCCTCTGATATCACATCCAAAAGGCATAAAATTAACAGCGTGATTTTGGCGTACTATTTGCGAAGGATGACTCGGTATACCGATTTCTACTAATCAAATAAAGCTGGATTGGCCATTCTTCTGAAATATTTTCTAAGTTTCATCATCATCGCTAAGCTCACGTAGAGAATGATGGGTGACCCTAGGGTAATAAATGAGGCGTAAATGAAAAACAACCTGATGCTATCTATGGGGAAATTGAGTTTTTCCCCTAATTTTGAACAGACACCGAAGGCACTCTCCTGAAAATACAGTTTGATCTTTTCCATATGGCGATTAATTAGATGGTAAACTGAAGCATTTAAAAATTTCAACACTGAAGATAACCTCGACAACCTAAGTTTGTTATGTTAAAACCGATAATTCATAGTTTTCTTTTCTTTCTTTTGCTGTTTTCTTCCTGTAGCGTTCGGCAAGTTATAAAAAAAGTTGAAAACCAGAAAATCTCTGTGACTCCTGTTCCGCTGGAACGATATGGAGACTCTGTCCGATTCGAGCTGAGGGTTTCACTACCCAGACAAGTATTTCATAAGAATGCGAATTACAAGTTGATTCCAGAATTCCACTATGGCAGTCGAACGGTGGTTTTTGAGGAATCGCAATTTATTTTTGAAGGAGCAAAAATCGAGCCATCTGTCACCCCTGAGAAGCGGCAATCGTTTTCAATGCGTTTTGAGAACGGGATGGAATCGGGGACCTTGGAAATCTACGGTGTGGCCTATAACAATAGTGGATGGTATAAGAAGCGGACCAAAAGCTCGGTGCTAACACGAGGGGTGAAGAATACACCATCTCTGGCGCAGTTAGGACAGATTTATGAATCAGGCAACATCTTTCAGATCGGATTGTATGTACCTAGGGACGGCGTGGATAGTTATGGGATGTTTCAAGATGGCTGGAGAACTTTCAAGGATGCCCTCCAATCCTACAGTGGCATCGGATTTGATGAACGGGCCAAAATCATGACTCTGATACAGGGGCGTGGGGATTATTCTTATAAGGAAAAGCAATTGCAGGAGAGTCCCCAGTACGTCGCCTTGAGGAGGGATGTCATCTTGCGTATACCCAATCTGACCACGGGTTTGCCGGAAATCCAGAAAACGCCCATGGAAATCTCTGTATTGGCCCACCATATCAGAAACAACAACGCCGTGCCGCAGGTATTGACCGAGTCGGAATTGGCCTATGCGGCAGCCAATGAGCCACGGCTATCGGAGAAGAATAAGCTGTATTTTGCTATGGTAAAGGGATATCCCAGTGTGTTCTCGTGGAATAACCTTGGGGTGACCTACCTCAATCTTTATCACCGGGAAGTCGACAGAAGCAAAAAGCTAGGTCATTTAAGCGCTGCACGTGATGCGTTTGACCGGGCGAACGGGATTTTTGAAAACCCCTATGCATCCTTCAATATGGCCATGATCGATGCGCTGTTAGGAAATTTTCTGGAAGCTTACCAAGGTTTTTACATCAGTATGTCTCTGACACAATCCGAGGAACTCAGAAAGCTGCATCAAGCGAAACTGGGAGCCGTCTCTATTCTGAACGGTGACTACAGGCTAGCGGCTACCCATCTAAACCAAGGGGACAGAAATCAAGTCAATATGTTTAACAGAGGCCTTGCCTACGTGATGATGGAAGACTATTACAATGCGTTGATATCTTTTGAAGATAGCGCCGTGCTGGAAATCGAAAACGGGTATCCGTTTTACGGGCTCGCACTGATAGGTGCCAGAAACGGAGAAGAAGAGCGACTTTTTGAGAATCTAGCCAAAGCGGTGGAGAAAAACGAGTATTTGAAACAGCGGGCACTGGTTGATTTGGAGTTTTTGTTTTACCGTCAGCATGATCGATTCAAAAATATATTCCGGTAAGGGCACGAGCAAAAAATGGAGGTACCCGTAAAGGTTTTGGGCGTTGATATCGGCGGATCCCATATCACCGCAGGATGGGTTGATTTACACCGTCTGCAATTGGACCAGTCATCCGTGATACGCCGGCACGTGGATTCGTTAGGGTCAAAGGAACATATCCTCACAGCTTGGCTGGAGGTGCTTGCGTCGTTCCATTTGGGCAGGGAAGACCGGATCGGTATAGCCATGCCGGCGCCCTTTGACTACGAAGCTGGGATCGCATTACTCAAAGAGCAGGGCAAGTTTCGTAGCCTCTATGCTCTGAACATCAAGAAACTGCTGGCAAAAGATCTTGGTCTGCACCCTTCGCAGATTCAGTTTTCCAACGATGCGGCTTCCTTTTTACAGGGAGAAGCACTTTATCAAGAGATTCCTGCCATACATCGATTGATCGGGATTACACTAGGTACCGGGTTGGGATCCTCCTACAGGTTTGGTGAACAAGCCACAGATGCAGCGCTTTGGTCAGCACCGTTTAAAGGTCGCCACGCAGAATATTACTTAGGCACCGAGTGGTTTGTCCGATTTGCAGCCGAAAAATGTGGGCTGGTCGGTGTAGTTCCCAAAGAGTTTTTGAAGCTGGAGCCGGAGCTAGCCAAGGAGGCATTTAGCGAATTTGGAGCGAACTTAGGAGAGTTCCTTGCAGAGCCCATTCGAGCGCATCGAATCGAGCAGGTAGTGATCGGAGGCAATCTGGCCAAAGGTCGGAGCTATTTTTATCCGGAAATGATGCAGGAATTGGATCGACAACACATTCGTGTGACAGTGCACTTTAGTCAATTGGGGGAAGATGCCGCATTGATCGGCGCGGCAAGTAAATGTAGACTTTCATCAACTGAACCGAAATAATATTTTAATATCTTTGCCCATATTACACGAGGGTTTGGCTCTTGCAATACCCTGTGCAGATTAATTGTTTCACATTAACAGTAGTTTCGATGAATATTCAGAAAGATTTAACAAAAGCGGAGGTTTTCGACGAGGTTCGGAATTGGCTGAAGGAGAAGGGCTTTGGGATCTATAGCGAAGATTCCCAACGACCATGGGGTGGTTTTTTTGTGATTGATGAACGGCAGATCGACGCATTTCGCAATGCGTTTTTTCCCGAGGTAGTCTTCTCTGAATTTCAGCTTAAAAATAAGCTAAGCCCGAAAATACTGCTGGTGGCACCGGAAATGCGCCTATCTTGGCAATATCATTTCCGGAGGGCGGAAATATGGAAATTAATCGAAGGTGAAGGCGGTATAATCCGTAGTGATACCGACGAAGAAGGGGACTTGAACCAGATGGTAGTAAATGAAGTGGTACGTCTTCGGCAAGGGGAGCGCCATCGACTGATAGGGCTTTCGAACTGGGGAGTCGTGGCCGAGATATGGATGCATACCGAATCAGAAAATCCTTCTGACGAGGACGACATCGTCAGGGTGCAAGATGACTTTCTGCGCAAGTAGATGATCGCTCAAGGGGAAGTTAAGTGGCATAACTTCCCTTTTGTTTTTTGTAAACTGTATTATCTGTATCCTACTCGGAGATTCCGGAATCTGCCGAAAACAACTCGGAATTGTTGATCTTCAGAATATGATCGGCGATCTTGTCTCCTTGTTTTACGCCTTCTTCGATGGCGTCTCGGAAATGAATGCCCCCATACAATCTGGAAATCGCGGCTTCGTCGGCAGCTTGCAAGAACGATGTAAACGCTCGTTCTGGTAAGCCAAAATACACCTCTGAGGTGTCGATAAAATCAAAGTTGTCACCAAAATATGCCGTTAAGACCCGAGCGCTAACCCTAGAGATAACACTGTGTCCACTGGTGTATTCTGGAAATGGAGGTGTTTGTAGCATTGGTTGCCAGGATTCGTCCACATACTTGTTAATCGCTGTAATGGGACGTATCCGGTCACTTCGGTATTTTTCTGACCAGCAACTCACGAAGGCATCGTGGAGGGAAAGGGCCAACAAGGTATGTATCTGTACCGTTTGGGCGAGGCTAAGTCCGGCTTTTTGGCTGGCAATGCCGGTAATACCAATCCAGTGGCCTCCAGGCGAGATCTTCTTGATGCCAATGGCCATATGACCGCTATAGGCAACAAAAAAGGGGTTACAATCCCAAAAATTAGCAATGAGCTCTTGTTCTTCTGTAAGTTTTCCGGTCACGTCGTAGACCTCTTTTACCAACTGGAAAAAGGGGCTTTCCCGATCCTCCGAGAAGGGGACCGGAGGTGTCGGGTCGTAGGGATTGAGGTCTCCTAAAAAAAAAGTCCGGAGCGTACGCCATTCGGGATCTATCGCAGCCATGTAGGAAGGAGGCGTGGGATACCAGCGGCCTTTCTGCGGACTAGGACTATAGCGACGTAACGCGCTGAGTTTACGGTATCCGTCGTTTTGCGCATAACCTATCACTTGGTCAGCCTTGAAAGCTGCGTATGCAATGTTCCGGGCAAGGTCCCTTTTTTTGATTTTTCGGCTTTTGGTAAACTGTGTGACTAGGAGCTGTTGGCTATCGGCTAGGCGTTTCCCGGAGGGCATAATGGCTTTTCCAACTTCCAACATGCTGTATATGGTACAAAATTCCCTATTGAGGCCTTCTATTCCATCTGGAAAAGGGATATTCTGAAAGGGCTCGTTAAAACGCTGGATTAGGGATCCGTCAATCTCAGATGGAGATAATTCTGCTTGAACAGTGTAGGCTCCCAGTAGTATATACGCATAAAACCTTGCGGCACCGGGGGGAGTAGCCACATCAGTGACCATCACATCCGTAGCCGAAAACAAGTGGTCTACAAACAAATCCACTTCGTTGGCTTCGGGTGTATAAGTCACCGGAACCTTGCCTGGTACCTGTTCGGTCATGCTACAAAGAATAATAGCAATAAGAAAGAAATACCGTCTGCAACTCATAAACGCCTTGTGGGTTGTTCGTTCAAAGGTATTGGAAAAATCGCGGATGGTCAATAGGAGTGGCTATGGCTTTGTATATTAATTGATTGCCGGGTTAGATACGTTGGAATTGTCTTGCTGAAATTGATGCTCCTCCACCAGCGAAATGGCGCCTAGAATGGCAGAATCATCCAATTCGGATACGTAGATCCGTAAGTTTTCTGATATGGCTTTGTAGGGAAATTTGTCAACAGCCTGCTGCATGGTTTTTTCAAACAAGGGAAAAGCCTTTCGGATAGAGCCTCCTATCACAATGGCCTCCGGTGCATAGGTATATAAAATTCGGGTAATAAGAGTGCCAAGGTGCGTTCCGTAGGTTTTGAAAGCCTCTACGCCAAGAGTATCCTGTTCGAGTGCCCTTTTTGCAAGGCGTTTGGCACTTTCCCCATAATGCTCCTTAAAAAATTTGCTGGAACAGTAATCTTCAAATGTTTTATCTAGATAGCTTACACCACCCCACTCACCGGCTCCGCAGATATAGCCGGTGTATAAATGGCTGTTGGCAATAATCCCCGTGCCGATGCCCGTTCCAAGTGTAATACCTACAACATGGCGGTGTATTTTGGTCGGGCCATAATGGTACTCACCCAACGTAAAACAATTTGCGTCATTATTTACCACGACCGGTACATTGAAACGTTGCTCTAGGAAGTCCTTTAGGGGTACCTTTTGGAAGGAAGGGATGTTCGCTAGGTTATAAACAATCCCTCTGTCCGGATCGACCAAACCGGGAATGCCTATTCCAATGGCCTGGAAGCGATAGGGGGCATAATAAGAAATCTGCTCAGCTATTGCCTCAAGGATATACTCTTGCGATTCGGAATGAGGTGTTTTGTTTTCTAATCGCTCAAAAATCACTCCATCTGCATTAAGACCCGAGCTGATTTTGGTTCCTCCTATGTCCAAACCTAATACGTGGTTTTTCGCTATCATCTGATGTCAATTTGGCTAATTAACTGGTGGAGATCCTGCGCTTTACGCATTTCTACCACCCAGTTATTGGCCCATTTGTTTCAAAACAAAAATGAATCGAAGATTCGCCATGCCGGCATCTGTTCGGCATGGCTACTTCCTTAATATTGGTATGAAGTAATTAGATCATACCTTCTGTGGATTTTTCCAGCTCTCTTGCTTCCTGCAAAAATTCTTCCACATTCATTTCCCTAAAGAAAATCAGGCCGTGGCTTGAGCGTACTTTAGCGGTATCGTGTTGGTAGAAATAGTTTTTTCCAAGAAGTAACTGTACGTCGCTCAGCTGGTTTACCCATGTATTTTTGGCGAGGGTACTGAATTTGCCATTATGCGCGTAGCTAGGGAAGGAAGCGTTTACTTGGCTGAGGTAGCAATTGGAAAAAGAGTCTTCCATCACTGACATATCGCCGAGTGAAACAGGAACGATGACGTTGGCTTCCGCTGCATCAAACTTAAACCACACGTTTCGGTAGCCAATTACTTTGAAATTGCTCAGGTCTTCTTCCTCGCCCCACTGTCGCACAGCTTCTGCCGTAGCCTGTAATACCTTGTAATGAGTATCCGGACCGCTTCCTTCAGGGTCTAGAGTAAGACTGAGTTTGGTGGGGCGGATTTCCCGCAACATGTTTAATATGGGTTCCACATCCCGCTTTTTGTCGGGTTGTTCGGTGAAGATATCTCCGGTATAAAAACCGAGGCGTAGGTGATGCACATTTTTTACCTGCACACCAAAGTGGGCCCAGACCAACTCTTCCTCAAATTCACGGATCATGCCTTTCAGCGTCTGTATGTTCTTTGGATTTTTCTCACCGTCGTAGGAGTTTTTCAACACCGTGATGATCTCGTTGATCTGATCACGAAGTTCCATTGGTGATTTCACCGCATAAATGAAAACAATTGCCCTAACCACCCGGTGGCAAAGACCGCGAAGTCGTTCGTCTGCATTTCCGGAAGCTACGTTGGTTAGGTAGTGGTACACATCCTTGTCCATTTTCAGCTTATAGCCCGTATCGAAAAAGTCATCGTACTTCACCATTTGAATCAACCCTTCATCCAAGAAACGTTTTGTGTTTTTCAACGTGTCAATAACAAAGGTGTTGGTCACGGCAGTAAAGCCTGATGTTAGTACTGCAAAATGTGCCGAGTTGGAGTTCTCATGCAGTTGTTTGGTGATATGGGGTAAAATACCTAGGGAAATATCGTCGTGGTGAGGACCTGTATGAAGCAGTACTTCGTTTTTTTCCTCGGCCAGGCCCCGATCAATTTTTGCGCTGATATTCTTTATTACCTCTTTGACTGTTCGCTCATTCAGGTTGGGAATCAACGCAGTGTATTTGTCGTTTTTGAGATCCTCTAGCGTGACGCGATGTCCGTATTTTCGAAGTTTTTTGCACAGGTCCAATACAGCCCGTTCGGTTTTGATATCTGACCACTCGCCTTGCGTGTAAAAACGTTCTACACTGTCTTCGAGTTTTACGGCTGCACCTTTCGTAAGGTAAAATCTTCCCGCTTTCAGTTTTTGAAGTACTGTAGCTGGGTATAGATTCGTCATTTCGGATTCCAGCGAACTTTTTACAATGGGTGCCTTAGCTTCACCTGCGGCAATGATAATGGCCACCGCGTTGGGATTGTGTACGATGGTGTCCAGTCCGATCGTGATTACCAATCGGTTGGCAGAGATTTCAATACCTCCCAAGTCTCCGGCAGCTACTGCTTGGGTTTCAAAATTGGTTTCAGTGAGACGTGTTGTCGAAAAGAGGTCCGAGCCACGGGTGTTGAAGGCAATGTGTCCGTCAGGGCCTATGCCGCCCAAGAAAAATCCGATGCCTCCTTTTTCTCTGATTTTAGCTTCATATTCAGCGCACCATTTGTCTATCAGGTAGATGGATTCCTGTTTCAGCTTTTCGCTTTCAGTTGCTGCCTCTCTGAAGCGGAGTGAAAGGTCCACTTTGTAGTCTGGAAACACTTCCCGGTAGGATTTACCCTTTGCCAGAAGGATTTCGTCGGAATTGATCAGTAACGCTTTTTTGGGATCAAGTCCGAAGCCTTCGATATAGAATTTATTGACATAATGGTAAAAGCTGTTCTTTTGTGAAGAGGAGATGGGATAAAACTCGTCAATTTGAACGAACTGCAAGTCTTTCAAAATTGGTTTTTTGACGTTTTGCAGGTTGTATTTTTCGCGGATCTCTAGGCCCTTTTTCTTATCCCAGTTTTCAAGAAGAAACTGCGTCCACTTGATGAAGTATTCCGGGGTCTTTCCGGTAGGCAGGCTTATGACACCGTTCGGATTGTCAGCCGCCCATTCCAAAAATCTGCAAGCGGTCATTAAACCCAGTTTTGGGAAATTGTCTACAATCAGGTAAGGGATTTTACTGCTGATTTTTTCCACCCCGGATTCTTTCAGAAAGGCTTCTTCAGCAGGTGATAAAGGATAGTTCGCTAACATAATAGAGTTTTATTTTTACGTCTTATCTAATTGATTCAGTTATAATTGATGGTTTCTTCAAATATGTGCTCGTTCACTATAGCCACAGCACCCATCAGGCCAACTTCGCTTCCGAGTTTTGAAAGCTGAATTTCGGTTTTTTCACGAAGCTTGGCCATGCTGTAGATATTCAGTGCCTGTTGTATAGGCGTAGTAATGTACTGACTGGCTTCTGCGATGGCTCCCCCCAAAATGATCAGCTCCGGATTGAGCAATTGGATCAATATGGCAATGCCTCTTCCAAGATCTAAGCCCACATCAGACAAGATTCCAATCGCACGTTGGTCTCCTGCTATGGCGGCTTCAACTACCGTCGAAGGATCCAGTTCTTCACCTTTTGCCTGTGCCATCTTAGCCAATATTGACTCTGCATCCAATGCAATGGCCTCCTTTGCCAGTCGAATTACCGCTGTGCCGGAGGCGACTGATTCCAAACATCCTCGTTTTCCGCAGGAGCAGGAAATGTCTTTGTTGTCGAAAAGAGGGGAGTGGCTAAACTCACCTGAAAAACCGGAAAATCCCCGGTAGAGCTTCCCGTCTATAATGATCCCTAAGCCAATGCCCCAATCGACAAACATCCCGAGCACATTCTTAAGCTCTCCTTTTTGACCAAACTTGAATTCGGCGAGCGTTTTTGCTCTTGCGTCGTTCTCTATGAAAACCTTTCTTCCAAACTTGCCTTCCCAGATCTCCTTAAGACTTTTCTTGGCGGACTTCAAGTAAGTATGGTTAAATCCTGCAGTTCCGTCTACCAATCCGGGCATGGTAATGCCGATCGCAATGATCTTTTCATCTTCGATACCCGAGTGCTGAATTACCTCCTGTCCAAATTCATGGATGAGATCAATAGTCACTGCCTCGTTGTTCAATGGGATGTTTTTGACGAAGATATCCGTCACCCGTTCGTTTTTGGTGTTGAATATAGCGGCCTTGCCCGAAAACCGATTCAAATCGATCGCAACTACGTAAAAGGAGTCCTCTGCAAGTCCATACAAGTCGGGTTTCCTGCCCCCTTGGGACTGCCCTCGACCTTCCTTTACGACGATCTTTTCCTCCAGCAGATCGGAAAGCAGTAAATTTACCGTGGGAAGGCTGATGCCTACCATTTGGCATATATTACTGGCGGTATTACTACCTCCAGTGAATAATTCCTTGATAATTCTGATTTTGTTGATGTAGTTTTTAATCTCAACCACACCCTCTTTTTTGTCTAATACTACTTTTGGGTCTATTAGATTCATACGATTTAAAATTGACGCAAGTTAGTAAAAAATTTTATTAATTAATACATACTTAATTTAAAATATTTTCCAACTTTTATTATAAATTTGGTCACCCATAGGGATAGCCTGTGCAGACGGATTTACCATCCGTGTGTGTTTGATTTGATCTGCTTACCATGTACGTTTATGTAGCAAGCGGTTGATAAAATTAGTAAAAGAAAAAGTATTTTCTAAAAAAAATTCTTTTTTAGATACGAAGTCTAACCAAAACCTTTAAAATTTAACAGATTGCCATGCAAGGAAGAAGAAAATTTTTGAAAAAAACAGTAATTGGAGCAGGGGTTGCCCTTCCTCTTGCGTTTACAGAAAACTCATTCGGACGATCTTCCGGGATTAAAGGACCCAAGCCGTTGGTTCTTTCGACCTGGGATCACGGTATGGCGGCTAATGAGCGAGCATGGGAGGTGCTGAGTAGTGGGCGGTCGATTGTCGATGCGGTCGAGGAAGGGGTCAAGGTGACAGAAAACGATTTGGATAATCTTTCGGTGGGTCTTCAGGGCTTACCAGATAGGGAGGGTATTACCACGTTGGATGCTTCGATTATGAAAGGAGATGGTTCCTGCGGGGCCGTGGCCTTTGTGCGTCAAGTAAAGCACCCGATCTCGTTGGCCCGATTGGTCATGGAGAAAACACCCCACGTGATGATAGTGGGAGAGGGCGCCCGGCAGTTTGCATTGGCTGAGGGATTTCCGCTGGAAGAGGAGGTCTTGAGCGAAAAGGCCGATAGGGCCTACCGAGAGTGGAAAAAAACGTCGGAATACAAGCCGGTCATAAATATTGAGAATCACGATACCATTGGCATGATCGGGATGGATGATCAGGGAAGAATGGCCGGTTCATGTACCACGAGCGGCCTGGCCTATAAGATGCATGGTAGAGTAGGAGACAGTCCGATAATCGGTGCCGGACTTTTTGTGGATGACGAGGTAGGGGCGGCTACCGCCACCGGCTTGGGGGAATCCATTATCCGTATCAGCGGAAGCTTTTTGATTGTGGAGCTGATGCGTCAGGGCAGGAGTCCCCAAGAGGCCTGCGAAGAGGCTGTGAGGCGATTGATCGCAAAAAATAAGGATATCGAAAATATCCAGGCGGGATTTCTGGCTTTGAATAAAGACGGGGAGTTTGGCGCCTATGCGGTTCATCCAGGGTTCAATTTTGCAAGGCATCATCCAGGCATGAAGGGCATGGTAGATTCAGGCAGTTATTTTAAGAAGTAAGAAATGGTAAAATTAGAAGTGCCCGTCTATACGGTGGAGGCGGCCTTGCTTGCGGCCAAGCACGGTGCAGACAGATTGGAACTGTGTGCAGATGTGGGAGAGGGAGGGACCACTCCGAGTGTAGGATTGTTAACTTACTTAAAGGAAAACGTGTCGATTCCGGTTTTTGTCATGATTCGACCAAGAGGTGGTGACTTTTGCTATTCATCCGAAGAAGTTGCCGTCATGGAGCAAGATATTCGCTTGATGGGGGCTGCCGGGGCAGACGGTTTTGTGTTTGGAGTGCTGAATAGGGATGGGTCTGTGAATGGTGGCGAATGCCGCCGCTTGATAGCCGCGGCCGCAGGAAAGCCCTGTACCTTCCATCGAGCCATCGACGTTTCCAATGACTTAATGGACTCCTTGCGTGTGGTAATAGACTGTGGGTTTCGTAGGGTTTTGAGCTCCGGTGGCCGCAACTCGGTAGATGAAGGACTTGAGAATTTGATCAACATGCTGGAAACGGCAGGAGACGCCATCACGGTGATGCCGGGTGGCGGCACACGTCCCGAACACTTGAGGGAATTCGCGCTGAGCGGTCATTTACGGGAAGTGCACAGCAGTTGCAAGGCTTACAGGAATTCTGATAGCGACTATGTGTCCCCGTATGTGCAGCTTTCGGCCGACCCGGAGAGTTTTCGGTGCCTGCTCACCATTTCTCCCGACAAGGTGTTGCAGTACCGACAGGCTATAGAAGCATTGGGATAATTGAACAAGTGTGCTGTTTGGCCTTGGCTGGAAATGATTTATCCGGTAAATAGTTGATTTATTCGGTTTTTTTCGGTAGCTTATGCTTCTAACAATAAACCCTAATAATGCCATGGTAAAGAGTTTTCAAGGAGTACGGGAGGTTCCCGTCAAGAACGGAAAAGATCAAAAGATCTTAGTGAGGGATTATATGACCATAAATGTGATCACATTTCATCCCGAGGATACAATAGATCACGTGATAGATGTGCTCACCCGAAAGAAGATTTCCGGAGGGCCGGTACTAGACAGTTTGGGACACCTAGTTGGGATGATTTCAGAAGGAGACTGTCTGAAAGCAATCTCCAAAGGACAGTATACAAACACTCCCAGATTTCCGGCGCCAGTTTCGGAATTGATGACCAAGGAGGTGATTACCATGCATCCGGATCTATCGATTTTTGATGCTGCCCAAGAGTTTCTTTCATTAAAAATCCGGAGGTTCCCGGTGGTGAAAGACGGGAAATTATTGGGTCAACTGAGTGTCAGTGATATCGTGAGAGCCATTCCAAAACTGAAATCCTCCACTTGGTAAATCAGTTAATTTTAGTATGCATCGGCTGTGTGGGACTCACAGCCGATATTTTTTACATATACCCTGCCAAACGATAAGCTGCTATTCCCAACCATTCCTTAAACAGTTTGTGCCAAATCAACAGGGCGTTGGGACTGGGCTGGAAGATTCCGGTATAATCTAGGAGCCGGTCGTTGCCGTAATAGTCTACCGGAAAGGTATCTACTTGTAGCCCTACTTTTTTGAAACATCCCTCGGCACGGAACATGTGGAAGGCCGATGTAATCAGTAAATAAGGCTGATCTGTCGGATAGTAGTAGGCTTCGAGCATTTCTTTGGTGAAGACGGCGTTTTCACGGGTGTTTTTGGCAGCATCTTCTACGATGATATCCTCCGGTAGCACACCCGCAATCACCATAAATTCCGCCAATTTCCGCGCTTCTTTTTGGTCGTTGACCGGATCAAGTCCTTGTCCGCCGGTGATCAGTATTTTGCTCAGCTTCTTTTCTTTGTATAGTTGTATCGCATGGGTGGCCCGGTCGGCTCCGTGGGAAAAAAAGGTCCTGTCCTCCGCTGTCTTGCTAAGATTGGTTACGCCGGTAAGTACAATCCCTACCTCGTAATGGGCGAGGTCTGAAATGGATTTAAATGGGGGCTCCCAGTAGTTTATCAGCAGGTTGGCCAAAAAATTATTACTGACTACGAGCAGTAAAACAACACCGGCTACTTGAAGCCGCTTCTTCCACCTACCCTCCCGTATAATTTGCCCGGCGACCAAAAGGATAAGTACACTGGTCAACGGCATAACTAAAAAACTGAAAAGCTGTGAAATATAGAAAAACATCGGCGTACACAGTTTATTGAAAGTAAATTTCGCAAACACCAGAAAAAGGAGTTTGGCAGGCAATTTAAATTTAATTTCTTAATTTCAACTTCGGTCGACAATGAAATTGCATGCATAACACGCCCTTCACTATTTACAAATCCTCCGCTGGTTCAGGCAAGACCTATACATTGACCATGGAGTACTTGAAACTGGCCTTGGTCTTTCCGGCTGCGTTCCGAATGATTCTGGCGGTGACTTTTACGAACAAAGCCACCCAGGAGATGAAGGAGCGGATCCTCAAGGAGCTTTCCCGGCTAAAACGGCAGGTAGATCCCACGCAAACTATGGACAGGGAACTGCTGACCCATTTGGGCGTTGATTCCAGCGTGCTGATGCAGCGGGCCGGATCGGCTCTATCAGCGATACTACACGATTATGCCGCATTTTCTGTGAGCACGATCGATAGTTTTTTTCAGCGCATTATACGGTCCTTTGCCCGGGAGATTGATTTGCAGGCCAAGTTTGACTTAGAACTGGACCAAGATGGGGTGTTGGATCGTCTGGTAGAGCGGCTTATTCTCACCGTTACCGAGGATCCATTCCTGCACAAGTGGCTGATCGACTATTCTATCGAGCAAATCCAAGAAGGTAAGTCTTGGGATATACGAAGAAATATCAAATCGCTGGGCAGTCAGTTATTTCAGGAAGCCTTTAAGCGATACCGGTTCCAGATTCAGACTTTTTTGCAGGACGACGCCAATCTGGATGCGCTCAAGCAGCAGGTAATTGCACGACGGAGGGAGTTGATTGCAGAGGGCCGAGCGTTGAAATCGCAGGCAACGGTCATACGGGAGCGTCACGGATTGCAATGGGAGGATTTCAAGGGGAGTAGCCGTTCCTTTGCGCTCAAGTTTGACGCGCTGGGAAATCCGCAGACTCCGTTTCCGCTTTTGTCTCCTACGCAGATAGGGCTAGAGGATCGTCCGGAGGCTTGGTTTACCAAATCCAGTCAGCAGGCCCATCAGATTCAAGCTGCTTTTGCCGATGGCCTAGGGGCGATTTGGGGCCAGATTCAGCCGCTTTACGTGGCTTGGATTACCAGCGAAGCAGTTCGAAAAAATTTGGATGTATTCGGAATCTTCAAGTTTCTGCTCCGGGAGCTGGACGATTTGAAAGAAGAGGAAAACATCCTATTGATCTCGGATTCCAATGAATTCTTGCGGGAGATCACCGCGGATAATGAAGCACCATTTATTTATGAAAAAGTTGGATACAAGTATCGTCACTATCTTATCGATGAATTTCAGGATACCTCTGGTTTTCAGTGGGATAGTTTTAGACCCTTGCTGATAGATAGTTTGTCTCAGGGGTATGCCAATTTGTTGGTTGGGGATGTAAAGCAGTCCATCTACCGCTGGAGAGGCGGAGAGTTGCGTCTGCTCCTAGATCAGGTAGAAGCCGAGATATACCAGTTTGGATTGGAGATAAAGAACTTGGACACCAATTTTCGCAGTCTTCCCCATGTGGTCAAGGTGAACAATGCGGTGTTTACGCACCTTCCAGACCAATTGGCGGGCGTTTTAGAGCGAAAATTCGAGGTGGAGGATGCCGGTATACTTGCGCGTGCATACCAGGATGTCAGACAGCAGGTAGCTCCTTTCAAAACCGATTCAGCCTATGGGGGGGTGGTTCGGGTAGCGTTTTTGGCTGCCGAAGAGTCCGAAGAGAAATTTACCGAAATGGCCTTGGCCAAGGTGCCACAGATGGTAATTGACTTGCAGGAAAAAGGATACAGGCCTAGGGATATTGCTTTTTTGGTCAGGACCAAGAAGGAGGGTGTTAAGATTGCTGACCAGCTGATTTCTTTTGGGTTAGCAAATCCTTCTTCTCCCTACTCCTTCGATGTGGTATCCGATGAGGCCATGTTGGTAAGTAGGTCTTCCACCGTCAGTTGCGTGGTATCCGCACTGAAGTATCTCGCTGATAAGGAGGAAGCAATTCACCTGAAAACGATGTGGTACCATTGGGCGATAATTTTCGGCCATCCAGTGAGTCACGATTTGTTTGGAGTAGCGCTATCGATCCCTGAAATCGAGGCTATGCAGGAGCGTTTTGACACCTTGAAGGAGGAGCTACTTCAAATGCAACTGCTGGATTTGGTGGAGAGACTGATTTCTTTTCTGGGGCTGCAACGAGGAGGGAGTGAGCTGGCCTATCTGGAGGCGTTTAAGGAGGCGGTTTACGACTTTGTCTCTGTCAAAAGAGCGGATTTGCCAGGCTTTTTGACGTGGTGGGAATCGCAACTGGAAAAACGGACTATCAAGATCCCAGAGGATCACGACGCCATGCGCATCTTAACTATTCACAAGTCCAAGGGGCTGCAATTTAAAGTTGTGCTGATGCCATTTTTGGACTGGAAGATATTTGATACGGCCAAGGATCAGATCGTTTGGACACCTTATTCAGCGTATAAACTCGGTCAGGAAGTGGTAATACCACTTTCTATGTCTTCCAAGTTGATGGAGTCGGATTTTCGACCGGTTTATCAGGAAGAGGCTATGCTGGCTTTTCTCGATTCGTTGAATATGGTCTATGTGGCTATGACGCGGGCCGAGGAAGTTTTTTGGGCGTTTGCTCCCGCAACCCAAACAGCCAACCCCCAGTACGGAAACTTGGCCTCCAACTTGGAGGCGGTTTTTCAAGCATCTACCGTTCAGGTTGATCAAATTTGCCTGGGTGACTATTTTGATGTAGAGCAGGGTGTTTTTCAATTTGGGGATTGGCCACCCCATCAAAAACAGGTTCCTGGTGCCTATTTGCCCTATCCGTTGCGCTGGGAAAGCAGAAGCTGGGAAGAGCTCCTTACAGTCAAGGCAATGGCTACCGATTTTTCCGAAGATAATTTGAAGCTTCGGCTGAAAGGCACCTTTGGTACTTTGGTACATGGCCTGCTTGAAAAGTCCCGTGGTAGCCGGGATATCTTTTTGGGATTGGAGGATTTGTATTACGAGGGATTCATCAATCAGGAGGAGAGAGACACCCTTCGTGAACAGCTCCGGCATTTGTTGCAGTCCCCTCAATTTTCCCGGTGGTTTGGAGAGGAGGGAGAAGTCTTGAGTGAACAGGGCATTCTCCTGCCGAATGGTACCTTCAAGCGGCCGGATCGTATTCTGCTGTTTCCGGATCACGCGGAGGTGATTGATTTTAAGACCGGCTTGCAGCGAGAATTTCACACGGAGCAGGTGGGCGAATACATGAAGTTGGTAGGAGAGCTTACCGGATCACCGGTTAAGGGCTACCTATGTTATTTGGATGAGATGGCCATAGTTGAAATAGAAAAGTGATGGAAAGTTTTCTAAAAGATACGGCAAAGCACTTATTGGGCAGAAAAGAGTCTTTGAAGGACATCACCGTGGTGTTTCCGAACAGGAGGGCCGGGATTTTTTTTATCAAGCAGTTGGGAGGATTAATCGACAGTCCCACTTGGATGCCCAAGGTGATCACGATTGAGGACCTCTTTTATGACCTCGCAGGGCAACGCCCCACCGATCAGCTTACGCTGATTTTTGAGCTCTATGAGGTGTATGCGGACCTGCATAAGAATCCGGAACCCTTTGATCGGTTCTATTTTTGGGGGGAACTGATGCTGAAGGATTTCAACGATGTGGATCAGTTTATGGTCGATGCCAAAAAGCTATACCACCACCTGGCCGATATCAAGGTGATCGAGAAGGACTGGTCCTACCTGACCAACCATCAGGTTGCGTTGATACGGGCATTTTGGAAGTCCTTTGAAGGGAGCGATAGCAAGCATCAGGAGAGGTTTTTGAAGTTTTGGCAGGTTTTGTATGATCTCTATGAGCGCTTTAGAGCATCCCTGCAGGTTGCCGGATTTGCCTATGCGGGTATGCTATACCGCCGGGTAGCAGAGCGGTTGAAGGATTTGCCCCCGCCAGCTAGCCACTTGGTATTTGTGGGTTTCAATGCCTTTACCAAAACAGAGGAGCAGCTGATCAAGCATTACGTCGCGGAGCAGGGTGCCGAGGTTTTTTGGGACATAGATGCCTATTATATAGGAGATTCAGCGCAGGAGGCAGGGATGTTTTTCAGGCAATACCAACAGGATCGTGTGTTAGGCCCGACCTTTCCAACGGAAACACCTGATAGGATCCGGGGTCATTCAAAAACGATAAAAACCTATGTCACACCCCTGAAAGTGACGCAGGCAAACTTGGTAGGAAGTATCCTGGAGCAGGGATCCTCCGGTGGAGCGTGGGAAGACACGGTGGTAATTCTTCCCGATGAGCAAATGTTGTTTCCAGTGTTGAATTACCTACCCGAAAGGGTCGATAGTGTCAACGTGACAATGGGGTATTTGATAAAGAACACACCGGTGTATATTTTTTTGGAGGCTGCCCTTGAATTGCAGCGCTATGTAAAACGAGATGGTGAGCAGGTTTTATTTTACCATAAGCCGGTGACTGATCTGCTGACTTCGGTTTACCTTAGGCGCTTGAATCCGGATTTTTGCAGACAGCTTTCCGAGAGCATCATGCTTCAGAACCAAGTTTATGTGGCAGCGGAAAGCCTGGCCAAAGGTGGCGAGCTGTTTGGGCTGATTTTTCGGACATATAGTGCGGATTCCGTGCTAGAGGGACTCGGCCAGATTATGTTGCAGCTGTCCGGGCAGTTACCGGAAGAAGGGCTGGAACGCAGTTATTTGTTTCAATGCTATCGGCAGTTAAGCA
>NZ_JAFIEU010000041.1 GCF_020832325.1 Lunatimonas sp. | reverse complement strand
GCAGAGTTTTGCCGCCTGCTTCCTTCAGATTCCACCTCACGATGGACACCCTTGCTATTGGCTAGTGGTTGGCGATTACAAACCCCCACAGTGGACTTTCACCACCTAGTTAGTTACCATGCACGGCACACTAAAAAAAGCGCTCCGGCATAGCAAGCCGAGCGCTTTTTTTTATTAGTTGGGCCTAGTTGGGTCGCCTACCAGGTTCCCGGCGGTTAGCGCCCGAATGTCCGGTGAGATCGTCTCCCAGATCTTCCCGCGCGGCAGCGGCGATCTTTAGGATTTCCGCTTCTATCTCCGGATGATCCGCACGCACATTGTACCGCTCTCCGGGATCACGCCGTAAGTCATAAAGCCCTCCCTCGAAAAAGTAGTTTTCGTAAACCGGCCCCGGTTGCCCGTCTTTGCCTGGAGAGAAACCCTCATAGGTTCGGCCTTGGTGTGGCAGTACAAGTTTCCAATCCCCCATCCGGATGGCTTCCAGATTATTTCTTCGGTAATAAAAGAGAAAGTGATCTCGGGGCGTTTGGGATAGGTCTCCCTTTACCAGCGAAGAGAGGTCGATGCCATCTATCTTCTTGCGGGGCTGCTTGGCTCCGGTAAGGGAGGCAATGGTAGGCAGCAGATCAATGGAAGACGCCAGTTTGTTTACTACCAATCCCTCCGGCACCACGCCTTTCCAAACCATCAGGCAAGGTACGCGCTGTCCTCCTTCGAAGGAAGTCCCCTTTCCTTCCCGTAGCCCACCGGTACTGCCGGCATGGTTGCCGTAGTTGATCCATGGGCCATTGTCTGAAGTCACGATCAGCAGGGTGTTTTCTTCCAAGCCGAGTTCGGCAATTTTTTGGCGGAGCTGTCCGATGCTCCAGTCCAGCTCCATGATCACATCTCCGTAAAGGCCCTGCTCGGATTTGCCCTTAAACTTGTCCGAAACGAAGAGTGGGACATGCGGCATGGGATGGGCCAAATAGACAAAAAAGGGCTTATCCTTGTTCTTATCCATAAACGCCAAGCTCTTCTCGGTGAATACGGTGGTAAACTGGCTCTGATCCGGATTCAGCTCCACCACCGTTTCGTTGGCAATCATCGGTAGCTCAGGGTAGTAATTCTTACTGGTTGGGTGGTTGGGCCACATGTCGTTGGAATAGGGGATGCCGTAGAATTCGTCGAAGCCCTGTCGGTTAGGGAGAAACTCCGGGTGGTGACCCAAGTGCCACTTTCCAAACGCCGCCGTGGCATAGCCCCGTTCTTTGAGGACATCGGCGATGGTTTCCTCCTCGGGATTCAGGCCGATCTGCGCGGTGTGATCCAATGCCCCGGACATGCCGATCCTGTTGGGATAAGTTCCGGTCATCACGCCCGCCCTGGACGCTGAGCAAACCGCTTGTGGTGCATAATACTGGGAAAAAAATGCGCCGTCTTTTAGCATCCGGTCAAAGTGGGGTGTATGGAAACCGTTGGCTCCGGTGATGCTTAGGTCACCATAGCCCATATCGTCTATGTACACCAATACGATGTTGGGGGACTGCTGCTGCGCAAGGCCTGGAAGGGCCAATGCTAGTATGGTCAGAAGGGAAAGGAAACAGAATTTTTGCATGTCTTTTGGGGTATGAATGGATTTTTAGGGTAAAGCTTCAAGGGAAACCGGAGGCTCATTAAGCGGCAAGGGTATGGTATGTGCGGTGCCGATATCTGTATGAGGCTGGAAAAAACCTCCATTTTGTAAGAAGAAGCGCTGTCCTTCTGCACCTCCGGCAAAATCCAGGCGGTAGCCCCTTCGGGCGATATCGTCACCGGTAAAGGTAGCTTTGCCGATGGGATGCCAGTTGCCTGCTATATCTCCGATCCATTGGTTTTGATAAAAAACCTTCCGTCCGACGTGTCCATACAGCGGGTTGAAGTTTTCAAGAAATGAATGGGGGCGACTGTACCAGGTGTCTGTTTTGGGTCTGGCAAAAGAGGCTATCAACAGCCACTCCTCCATTTCCGGGTCGTAAAAATAAGCCGTGTAGACCGTATTGCCCTTTCCGTCAGGCTCCACCGAATTGAGGAAGCGGTAGGTTACGCCAGATTTCCAAGCGTATCTGAGGTAACTTTGCCCTCCCGAGCCTTCGTTGCCAAACTCTCCGGTGTACACATCTATCCCTTTGCGAAGCAGGCGGATGCGTTCGTCTTCTGGGATTTCCTTGGGATTGTCTGTCTGGTAGGGACTCCAAACGGAAAACAGGATACGCCTTTCGGTAGGGGAGTTGACTTGGATGCCGAAATAACCCTCACCAAATCCGTTGGCCATAAAATAGGATCCAATAGGATCTTGGCCTTCCGGCACGGTCATCTCGTTGTAAAACCATTTGAAGGAGCGGTTTTCTGGTACCTCATACCTGAGGTGAACCGATGGACCCCTTCTCCCCCAATAGAATCGATTTGCTTCGTTGTCTTTGACGTAGTGCAGGTTTACCTCTTCTTCGGGGGTTATGACCAGGTCGGAAAAATGCCCAAAGTGCGAGCCTTCCCTATCCACTGCCGTCAACTGCAGGCACTGATAACCCGGTCCAAGATCCCAGCTACCCAAATCTACAGAGCCCTGTCCTGGCTTGAGTGTGAATTCCTGTTCCTTACCTCCTATCCGGGCGGCTAGGATGGCCGTGGCCTGCTGGGGCTGCGCGTTGAGCGCCAAAGTCACCTTTGTGCCCTTGTCCAGGTAAAAGTAAATGGCGTATTCGGTATCGATATGGCTCCAACTGCTGATCCCCTCCCCTGATACAGGCTCCAGCATAGTGCCCGATGTCTGATAGGCATTTCCGCCTAAGGGGACGGTCGCAGAGGGGAAGGAAGCGGTAAGTAGTAGAAATAACTGAAAGATGAAGGGAGATAAAAAACCCATTTTGCGCCCGGTTGGTTATTTTTGCCAGATGCAAATAAGCAAAAAATTACCTAAAAACGTACGCATAGGATCTGTTAACTTGGATTTGGTGTGGTCTTTACGCCATCAGGTCATGTGGCCGGACCGTGACCTAGACTACGTTCGGTTAGATGATGACCGCGACGGTAGCCACTGGGGTTTATATCTTGATGGTACGGTGGTGTCGGTAGTTTCGGTGTTTGCGAATCGAAAGGAGGTACAGTTCCGGAAATTTGCCACGCTGGAAGCCCATCAGGGGAATGGCTATGGATCCCTTCTGTTGCACCATGTACTTCGTGGCCTACAGGAGGACGGCTATTCAAGAATTTGGTGCAATGCACGAAAAGCAAAAACCGGCTTTTACGAAAGGTTTGGTCTGGCATGTACTCCTGAAACGTTTACAAAAGGTGGACTTGACTACGTGGTGATGGAGTGGAGAAAAAAAGACTAAGGCACCTAGTCTATCTATCCTCGGGTAGAGTGCAGCATTTTCAGTTTCCATCCCTGCGGTGTCTTTAGGACCAAGGCACTTTCCAGCCAGTAGGCCTTGCGGGTTTCCTGTCCTTCGAGGGCAAAAGATCCACGGAGTAATATTCCTGTACCTGATGAATAAGGTAGCCTAGGCCACCGCCAGCAAACACAGCAAAGTGTATTGGATTATCTGAAAAGCAATTGCCTCGATAAGGATTTTCCCAATGGTAAGTTTGTCAAAGACATCAGAAAGGACACGGACTGGAACGGGTAGACGCCCTTTCCCTTTTTTATTAATGTCCGACATTTTGTATATTTACATTGATAAGTTAGTATAGACTCTATGAAAAACCGGAAGATGGCAATGGTGGCCAACCAAGTAAAGATAGACGAGGAAGACCTCCGGGATATCCTGTTTTGGTTAGACCGTCCGGCTTCTGAGCGGATAGCCGAAGTGACACGCTTGCGCAGGGCATACTACAGTTGGTTGCTTGGAAGCTACCCCGAACACATTGAAAAAGCAATAAACCAGCGGAATCTCGATGCTTGAACAGGATTTCATCGAGTTTGTGGAGTTTCTCAACAAGCACCACGTAAAATATAATATATGGTGGTTGGCGCGTATGCACTTTCCTTTCACGGAAGACCGAGAAATACTGGAGACCTCGATATATGGATAAAACCCGATGCGGAAAACGCCCGTAGGATGGTCAAGGTGATAGCTGATTTCGGATTTGATCAGCTCCGGCTTACAGAGGATGATTTTCTACGCGAAAATTATGTTACCCAATTGGGTTATCCGCCATTGCGCATCGACATCCTTAACGCCATATCTGGAGTTGACTTTGACGAGGCCTACAACGCCCGTGTCGAGACCGATATTGACGGCTTGCAATTATCGTTCATCAGTGCCAATGATTTCATAAAGAACAAACAGGTTTCCGGACGGGCAAAAGACCTTGCCGATATCGAATCCCTAAAAAAACTACTAGACAAACAGGCGGACGAAGACCCTACACAAAGAAAAGAGGACTAGGAAAGTAGCTTATTTCCATACCGCACAGCATCTCGCCTGACAACGCTGAGAAACTGACCCATCTCCCTTTGAATCCCCCAAACATCGCTTCATACAAATGCGTGTGTTATGGAATGTAGGCTAGTTAGCTTTAATCGACCTTTCCCCGGGTAGAGTGCAGCATTTTCAGTTTCCATCCCTGCGGAGTCTTTAGGGCCACGGCGCTTTCCAGCCAGTAGGCCTTGCGGGTTTCCTGTCCTTCGATGGCAAAGTCTGCGTAGTTGTGATAGGCAATCCAAGCTATGTCCCCCTGGACATCCGTACGGATAAATTCAAAGCTGTTGGTGCGGATAGGCCGTTGAGGCCTGGTCCTCGCCCCCTCAAAATAGGTGGCGATAAAGGCGTTGTCCCACACCTCGCCGTGCTCCAGCAAGAGGAAGTCAGGTAGGTAGTAATCGGGGATCTTTTCCGCGTCCAATTCAGACCAAATATGGTCAAAGGAATCCTGAATCAAGGCCTGGAGCGCTTCTTCGTCGGAAGTTTGCGCCCAAGCGGAGAGCGTAACGCCGAAAAGCAAAAAAGCAAGCAGTAGTTTTTTCATAGGGTTTGAAGGTTTGATACGGGTAAAATTGCGCAATTTATCCGTTATTTGAAAGTATGGAACAACTAGATGCCCGACCCTCAAGCTTCTCGCGGGTGACGATTACGGAATTAATGATCCCTTCTTATGCCAACTTTGGGGGAAAGATACATGGAGGAATTTTACTGTCCCTGATGGACAAGGTAGCGTATGCCACCGCCAGCAAGCACAGCGGGGCCTATTGTGTGACTGTTTCGGTGGACACAGTGGATTTTTTGCAGCCCGTGGAGGTGGGTGAACTGGTATCCCTGATGGCGTCGGTCAACTATGTAGGAAACAGCTCCATGATCATCGGGATCAAGGTTATTTCCGAAAACGTAAAAACTGGGATCGTGAAGCACACCAACACCTCATACTTTACAATGGTGGCCAAGGGAGAGGACGACAAGCCGACTACGGTGCCTCCGCTGAAGTTGGAAACCAAAACGGATATCAGGCGTTTTGTGGAGGCTATTTACCGGAAAAAATTCAAACAGGAACACGCCGCCTACCAAAAAGAAATCAAGAAAAACCGGGACCCTGAGGAGATCAAGCGGCTACTTGCCGGGGAGCGTTGTGAGGTGGGGGTATAAAGGAGGATTTAGAAAGTTTTTCGCCTCTGGGTTATTATGAAATCATTACCGTTCCGGTCTTTTCGGCAGAAGAGGTTCACGCAAAGACGCGAAGAAAATAGAGGGGATAAGTCCGTTTCCCTCGTTTCCATAAGTAATCAAAAAAACCTGTCGCAAAGTCGTCGACCAACCCAAAGGGGCGTAGCCCTGTCATGTTAGTAGTAGAATCCGCATATCCCCAAGAGCCACCCAGAGGCGTTAGCCCTGAAATCTTCACAAGCGATATTATTTTTAAAAGAGGTATTAGGTGAACCCCAACCGGATGTAGTATTTACTAAACCCATCTATCACTCCATTCCTTTGAGAAACAAATCTTCAATGAGTATAAGAATAAAGTATTTTATCCATAAATCTTTGGCTAATATGTAGCGTTTTAGGATGTCTCTACGTACTGTAAACAAGGAAGTTGGGTGGAGGAAACATGCTGTTTTAAGCTGTATACAACATTTAAGATAAAATATAGCGTATTAATCGACAAATCAAGACAATCAACTGGTAAAAGGCTTAGATTGTTTAATCTATAAATTTGTTTCCATTTTAATTAAAAATCATGATTGAAAAATATAAAACCAAACGGCGCCAAGTTGGTAAGGTAAAAATACTGGTTTCAACCTTTCTGGTAATATTTTTATTAGTTGCCTGCATAGAGCAAAGTAATCAGGTATGCGATGAATCGATCCCCGTAGGTTCGGACATAACCGCTCTGCTGGTCGGTGAACACAATTGCACTTTAATAGAAAAGGCAGAGCAGGATCTCGTAACAGTTAAGATCACTTCGACAAGTGAATTGGAAGATTGGCTTACATGCCAAACTCCACTAACTGAAATTGATTTTGAAAATGAATTTATTGTCGGAGGCCGGGTGAAATCCTATGAATGCGGACGTTTTAAGGAATTGTTTTCTGAACGAATGTGCAATAAAGTCAAAGTTGAGTTGAAAATCCAACCACAAGATTGTGCTGCAATTACTGATGTTCTCTTTTTTGTTTCCTTGCCATTAGAATACTTAGATACGGACGTAGAATTTGAATTCAAAAACGTAGAGCCATGAGAAAGACATTGATTTTACTATTGTCCCTGTTAATATCTGGCTTTAGTTGTACAGAATCCATTAAACCTGCTGGCACAAATTGTCTAACCGGAACTATTATTGGAAACGGGGGTACGGCTGAGGGATATTTGATTAAAGTAACTGATCCACAGGGCAAAGAAATTGAAACAGGTTCGGTAACGATAACCAGCAAAACATATTCCAACGTAATAATGACTCTTGAACTTCCGGGTATCGACGATTGGCAAATTGGGGACAAAATATACTTTGAAATAAGTGAAACTCCAGAAAGCAGGGATTCTTATATCTGTCAGGATCTTTATCCTGCTGCTCCCCCTTATAATTTAATCAATATTTCCACAAGGGAATGCTTATGAAATAAAGCATACTTGACGGTTTACTTGCCGAAGGTATAGCAGTCAGGTATGGCCGTTAAAGGACAAATTGAAGACATATGAAATCGAGCACGACGCAAGCGGCACACAGAGGGCTGCCCCGATGGCTACCGGGGAAAACGTGCGACCTGCCTGCAGCAGGCAGGGATTCCATTTGACCATTAAAAATCAATTATAGACAGATGAAACGTTTTCGATTATTTTGCTTCCTTTAGCGCCTCGATAAGTCTTTTAGGATCCTGGCGATTGTCCCAAAAAGCAGTAATGATGATCTCCCGATCCCCTACTTTGTAATAAATACTGAAATTTCCCACTAAGGCAACTCTCGTGTCTCTAAAGTCGGTGAATTTATACAAAAAAGGTGATTTTGCGATTTGTAAGGTTTTCTCGGAAACCAGATTAATCAGTTTTTTGGAATAGGCGGTTGATTTGGTCCGCTTAACCCAATAGTCCAAAATGCCAACGAATTGGATGTCTGCGGTCCGGGTCCATTTTACAGTCCATTTAGCCATTCCAGGTTTCGTTTGTCCATCGCTTCCTGGGAAATCAATCGCCCGTTTTTGATGTCTGTTTCACTCATTTCCAACATCTCTTGTTGATCAGTAGTCAGTTCTAACGGTATATCGCCGGCATCATAAGATGAAATGAGATGATCAAGAGCAACAAGAAGTTCCTTGTTTTTGACGGTACCGATTCTATCGATTAATTCGCTGCGGAGTTTTTCCAGTGTTTCCATAACCATTCCGTTTATCTCTTAAATCTCGTATATTTTGGCAGATATTACAAGCGTATCCCAAATCAGACTCGGTGTTGTATCCACTACACCCGGTTGTCTTTTCCTTCTTTGAATAACGCAAAATTCGTCAAGCCATTTGTAGTGGCAGGATATCCGGGAAAAAAGAAGCTCACGCAAATGCGCCAAGACGCAAAGAAAAAAGAGGGAATGAGTTCGTCTCCGTCGTTTCAATCAGGAATCAAAAAAAACTGTCGCAAAGTCTTCGATCAACCCTAGGGGCGTAGCCCTGAAATCTTAGTAGTCAAAACAATGCAAAAATGAGGGGCGTTAGCCCTGACATCTACCTGTTTCTATGAAGAAACCGGTCATTCCTCAGCAAGCTGCTGCCGTACCTGTTCGGCAGCTAGGAGTTGCCTGGTCAGGTCATTGGCATAGGTTCGCCCCTTTTTCAGGCCATACCGGGTGTAGGCAAGGCCGGCCCAATCTTGCGCCAGTTCCAGATTGCCCAGCACCTCATGGCCTATTGCCAGGTTATAGGCAAGCATTGCAGCGGTTTTCTCATCGTTGTAACCATCCAACGCTGTGGTCCACGCATCCATGGCCTCCTCCCACTTGTTTACCTCTGCCAATCGGGCTCCGTATGCCAGTGCAGGATTGGTCTTACTCTTATGAAAGAACGTACGGCTGATAGTCAGGTACATGGGAGCCACCCTTCTTGCGTAGGCGGCACCGGCCATTTGCCCTACGAGCTGCGTGGCCCGCACCTTGTCGATCATCAGTGCCAAGGCCTGCGCACGGGTTTCCGCTTCGGCAGACCACAGGTTGGTCTTGCTGACGTCCACTTGATCGGCGATATTTCGGTTGACAGGATCATAAAAGCGGAAACCCACCTGCACCTGCGCCACGCCCTCCGCATAGATTCCGTCCACTTCCACCGTGGCGGCGTCTTTGCCTTCGCCCACCGTTTTCTTAACCCGTGCCTTCTTGTCCGTCACTACAAAATCCGAAGAAAATTTCTCCAGTGCCAGCACGCCATCGGACCCATAAGCGGAGCAAAGCGCATCGATTTGCTCCCAGGTAAGGGGTTGCGGGAACTGTTGGCTGAAAAGCCCGCCCTTCAGCCGCTCCCGAGCCCGGATCACCTCATACCGCGGGGAGGTGTTGAGCTCTTGTTGCACGGTAGCCAAGGTGGCTTCTATGGTATTTTTCACCTCAAAGGGAGCCTCGCCGGTAAGTATGCCTTCGATGATCGCTACCCCCCTACTTTCAGGTTCCGTCCGATCCAGGATCAGCAGGCGCTGCACGTGAGTGGGAATGTTGATTTCCGCCGGAGCCAGCCGGGTAAGGGAAACATTTTTGGTGCAGGAATTGCACCAGGCCAAAGCCACCAAGGTGTACAATAGCCGGGATCGGAAAGCCTTCACTGCGTCTAAATGTGGACAAATGGTATAGATCCCGCAATTTACAACCCTTTCGAGCAAATTTCCTACTGAGCGGGTTGGGGAGATTGGTCTACCAGTTCGAGAATGCCCTGCATAACGGTTTCGCCTGACATCTCTCCTAGGCTAGTGCGCGTGATGTATTCGTACCGCTTAAAGCTATCAAAATCCACCTTGGTCAGGAAGTATCCAAAGGCATCGTTGCAGAGGCCGAGTAAAAACGGATACTTTGTGGGCATATTCCGCTTCAGGTAGTAGCCGATATTGGGGAGAGCCTCTCCGGGTATGGTCACAAACTGGGCGGGCCCGAGGTTGATCAAGTTAAGCTGTGTCTTTATGGTTTCGGAACCCCGTTGTCCATGGCCCAAAGGAGAGCTTTCCAAAATAAATTTCATCAGGGGAGACTCGATGGCAATTTCGATCTGTTTGGAAGTTACAAACAAGTCATTACTTGAGGCGATGGGAGCATCGCCTACGATACGTAAAGTTTCATCGGCGAGGAGATACCCGATGCGTTTGCATTCCTCGTAGTCGTTGGCTTCCTGACCGTTTTCCCGTCGGTTGTCGGCCGTCACCATGCCTCCTAGGGCTCCATTCACAAAGAGGGCCATACCCCCGGCCTTTTCCTCTATCCGATCGTACAGAGGTCCGCAAACATCCGGGCTTAATATGCCACGTCCGTTGCCTATTACCTCTGGATGGAGGGCATAATTGATCAGAGTGAGCAGCACTTTGCCGTTTGCGTCCAGTGCCTGTATCACGCCACAGTTAGGGTCGTAGAGCATCGGAGCGTAGTAGTTGTACGCTATTTTTCCCTGTGCCTCTCCATAGGCTATTTTCAGCTTGGCCGGTGTCAGTTTGGTTACCGCTTCATTGACTGCATCGGCAATCTGTCGCGTGCACCAATCCAGGTAATCCAGGTCGGCCCCATGTTTTCCGGACTCATCGGCAAAGGCGTAGGCATCCGGCGCGCTGTGGGTGTGGGTGGCAGCGATCAGTACATTTTCCGGCTTTATCCCTGTTATCAATGTGCGGGACTTGTCTGCCAACACCGCCGGCCAACCTAGGTTGTCCACCACCACCAGGGCAAAGCGTTCATTGCCTTGCTCAAATACCGCGGCGCGGGCGAAGAGATCTCCCTTTTTCTCGGTTGCTGGCTTGGGGATACCCACGCCGCCCGAGACGGGCAGCAAGGGATCGGGTGTGATGACCCGAAGGGCAGTTCCTACCCGGAGATCTTGTGCCGAGGTTTGGAAGGACAGCAGGGCTGCCAAGAATAGTAAAAAAATGAATCTTGAGGTATTGGATTTCATGGATAATGGCGGATTTAAAATTACACTTTGTAACGCAAAAAGAGGTGTGGAAAGACCCTCCACACCTCTTTGATACTGGTTGCCAAGGGCGATCACCAAGGTTTATTGGTCCCCTGGATTACCCAAGGTTTAGACCAAGCACTGTTAAGTCCATCGACTTGGGAGAAATTGGTCTGCTGGAGCCGGTCCATGGCGGCGTGTGTATTGACCTGATTGAGGTTTTCTTCATCGATCATGTAGTAGTACCTTACAGGCAGCACGGTCCGGATGGCAAAGGGACCTGCTTGCAGCTCAGGGTACCCGGTTCGTCGGAAGTCAAACCAAGACTCGGCCGCTGATGTCCAAGATGCAATCCACTTTTGCTCGATGAGCTGCTTTAGCGTACCGTCAAAGCGTACATTTTCCTGGGCCAGGTATGCCGCTGCCTGATTGGCAATGCCCCAAGTAGTGAAAGATGCCTGAATGGCCGCATTGTAGTGTGCTTCGGCCGTGTTTCCCACTGACCAACCCTTTAGCGCTGCCTCGGCGAGAATGAAATGCACTTCGGAAGCAGAAAGGATTCTGGATCGCAACAGGGGACCGGAAGCTGCACGATAGATGTCATTTAACCAGGATACATGGGGGTTAAATGATGCTTGATTGGCATCTGGGCTCATGTTGAAAACCTGAGGGCCTGGGATCGCGGGCGGAATACCCACGTAGTCGGCATTCTGGTTGATGTCATTGATGTCTATGTTTCGGGCTACCAATACATCTGGAGAAAGCAGTCTTCGCCCATTTTCAATACGGTCTGTTCCGGCAGGCAGGTTCTCATCTACTACCAAGGGTATTTGTACCCGATTTGCCCAAACACCTATTCGGGGATCGTTTTTGGAGCGCAGCGATTCTACCAAGGTGGCACACATCTTAATGCGCCGGTAGTTGCTTTCGTTGGCATCAAAACGAGTATTGTTAGGCCACGAAGTGTCGTTGCTGATCCCCGCAAAGCCCATGGAAGCATCGTCTGCCGGAGTCGTGATGATCGGATATTGGGCGGGATTGGCCATGATGGCCTCAATACCCTGCTTGGCAAAATCAGGGAGCTTGTCGGAAACCCGCATGAGGTACCGTAGCTTGAGTGAATTGGCAAGCCTTCTCCATTTGGCTGGATCGCCGTTGTAGTACACATCGGCACCTTGAATGGTGCTGTTGTACTCGCTACGTGGCTTAGAAAGCAGCTGATTGGCGCGCTCCAAGTCCTCCAGGATACCCCGGTAAATGGTTTCTTGGGTATCGAATACAGGGAAGGTTGCTTCGGGAGTCCCCTCGGTGCCTTTCAGCGCCATGGAATACGGAGCATCTCCCCAGAGATCGGTGATCAGACCAAACATCATCGATTTCATCACCAAGGTGACACCTTGCTGCAACTCGAAACCAAGCTCTACGGAACGGTCATACACAAACTGATTGTTTCGAAGGATACCGTAGTACCCGGCCCAGCTATTGTTTCGGTTCCAGTCGTACAGATTGTGTCCACCGGCCCAGCCGTCTTTTTGGGTATGCTGCATTACGCCAGCGATATCTCCATAGCCGAGGTTTACGATGGTTTTTCCTGCTTCAGTGAGCACGGTAGAGAGCACCAAGTTAGGGTTTGTGGTCGCCGGATTTGCGGCATTTGGGTCCACGTTCATATCCATCAGGCTTTCCTGACACGATACGGTAAAGATCATTACCAGCCCTAAGAGTTTGAAAGTTATATTTTTCAGAGTCATACAATATCTCATTTTATGTTGTGACCGGATGATTAAAAGGTAGCATTTACTTTGAAACCGATCGGCATCACCCATGGGTTGACATTCCAGCGTTCGATACCTTGCTTAAACTGCGTACCCGCTTGGACGCCTGCCTGCGGCTGGAAGGCCATCTCGGGATCGATGTTGATTTTGGCCGCCGTCCACAGGATGATGTTTCGGCTATACACCGAGAAGTTCAGGTTTTGCATTTTCAGGGCACTGGTAATACGGGCAGGAAGATCCATTCCGAAGGACACTTCCCGAAGCTTTACAAAGGATGCTGGATACAGGAAGGCTCTGGTAAAGCTCCAAGCGGTACTTCCTGCGAAAGGCATGGTCACGGTACCACCGGGCTGGCCGATGTTTTCACCTAAATTCTCGGCAAACTCGGTCGGGTTGCCATTCTCGTCAAATGCAGTGGCATAAACACCTGGGATAAATACCCCACCGTAAGGAAGTGTAAATGGTCCAAACGTAAAGGGGTAACCGTTGAATTCAGGTGTAGGCCCACCCACAAGCGGGAAGTTGTTGCCGTTCATTAGGATCATTTGGTCCTTGTTAGCAATCAGGTAATCCCTAAGCTCTCTTCCCTGCATATCGCCTGGGTTGATCAACTTATCCAAGAAGATCTGAGAGCGGCCGTGTTCTTCACCCCATCGGTAAGTTTGGGAAACAAAGTCGCCCCCATTTCTCCAGTCAAAGGTAAAGTTCAAGTGGAAGTTTTTGTATGAAAGAGCACTTTGGCCTCCTAGGATAAACCTAGGATTGAAATTTCCGATTTTGTTTCGGGTATTTTGGGCAGCCACGTCCTGCCATTTGCCACTCTGGGGGTTCAGGATAGGGAAACCAAAATAGGGAGAGTTGGGATCTTCGACCGTGATCACCTGCGCATCGTAGATATCGCCGATTTCGTCGCCTACGTAGGTCCATGCACCGCCTCGGGCGTCCGTCCAAAGCGTGTAAAACGGCAGGTCATCCGATAGCTCTAGGATGCGGGTTCGGTTTCTGGTCAGGTTCAGATTCAAATCCCAACGCCAGTTTCTGTTTTCCACGATGGTAGAACCTAAGGTCAACTCGATTCCCCTGCTCCGCAGAAGGCCCGCGTTGATGCTCTTACTGGTATAGCCCGTAGACGGGGGCAGTAACGTGCTAAGGATCTGGTTTTCATTTTCCATCACGTAGTAGGTACCGGCAAAACGTACTCGGCCGTTAAATAGCTGCATATCCAGACCGGCTTCATAGGAGCTTGCAATCTCCGGCTTTAAGGTCGGATTCAGAAGGGTAGATGGCAAGGTCAAACGAGGTAGATTTCCCCAGGCACCTGCGTTGGAGAGCATGGCAATCAAGCGATAAGGGTCGGCGTCGTTACCAACCTGGGCATATCCGCCCCGAAGTTTGAAGAGACTTATTGAACTGGGCAAATTCACCATTTCATTGACCAGCAAGCTCAGGGAAGCCGATGGATAGAAATACGGATCGGCATTGGGCAGTGTACTGGACCAGTCGTTACGGGCCGTCAGATCCAGGTAGATCATGTCCTTGTAGGACAGGTTGGCCAGTGCATACAAGCTGTTGATTCCCCGCTCAAAACGTGCATTGGAATACTGTACATTGTCTTGGGCAATATTCTGTATGGTGTACACACCTGGCACGATCAAACCACCTCCAGGTCGGGAAGCCACAGTCATGTTGCTGCCATTTTGGTAGCGCATATTTCCACCGCCTGACAGCGTGATGCCGAAGTTGTTCACATCCTTGTTGTAAGACACCAAGAAGTCCGCGTTGCTTTCAAAGCCATGCAGTTCTGTAATTCCATACGCACCGAATAACTCTTGCGTATAGCTGTTCGCAATTTTACTTTCCCGGGTTTCGCTATAGGTATCCAATGCGTAGCGGGCAAAGGCACTAAAGCTGGGAGAAATTTGCCAATCTGCTTTGATGTTTCCAAACACCCTATCTCGGGTAAAGCTATTGTTGACTTCATAGGCTAAGAAATAGGGGTTGTTGATCGTGCGGGTTGGGAAACTCGCATCCGGGCTGCGCTGCTGCAATCCTTCCTGACCTGGCATCCAATAGTCCTTCAAGTCTAGGATATTGATGTGCGGCGACGTTTCGTACACCCATTGCAAGGGGTTGGTACCTCGCTCGCCGGCAGGCCGGTTATTGGAATTGTTTCGGCTCACGTCCAAGTTGGTGCTTAGGGTAAGCTTATCGTTCATCTTTACCGAGGAGTTGATGTTCAGGGTATTTCGGAACAGATCCGCATTGGGTATGATGCCTCTATTTTGCATGTTACCGTAGGAAATACGGTAGTTCATCGAAGCCGTGCTGTTAGATACCGAGAAGCCGTTGGTAGTCGTGATTCCCGTTTGCATAAAGTTCTGCACATTATTCGGGTGAGAAACCAATTCCATGGGAATGGGACGGCCCTGTTCATCCAATGGGCTATTCCACTGAGGTGCCATATAGCCTCGGTCCAACTCGGCACCGAAAGCCGCGTTGACGTTTTCCTGTACCAGCGCCCCGAAAGGATTCGTCAAAGGACTTCCGCTGATATCGGGTGGAATGGCCGAAAACTGACCAGATCCAAACCGAGAGTGCCACTTCAGGAATTTAAAGGGAACATCAAAAACGGTGTTAGAGCTTACATTTACGGTCAGTCTATCCACTTTTCCACTTTTGGTGGTGATCAATACCACGCCATTACCGGCACGTGATCCATACAAGGCGGCCGCACTGGGGCCTTTCAATATGGTGATTTCTGCGATGTCATCGGGATTTAGACCCGAAATGGCATTCCCATAATCCACCCGGTTTTCATTTCCGATGGATGACACATTGTTCAATGTATTCGCAATTGGCACCCCATCTACCACAAACAGGGGCTGGTTGTCGGAACTCAGGGAAGTGGCACCCCGGATCACCATGCTGACAGAGGATCCAGTTCCTCCCGTGCTACTGATGGTGGCGCCAGCCACTTTTCCTGCCATGGCATTCAAAAAGCTCTCCTGTGCCACCCGTGTCATTTCGTCTCCTCCCACCCGTTCGATGGAATAGCCTAGGGATATTTCCTCCCGGCGTATACCCAAGGCAGTAACAACTACCTCACCCAGGGTACCTTCGTCTTGGACAAGTTCCACATTGATCACCGACCGGTTTCCTACGGTGACTTCCTGATTTTGGAAACCGATGTAGGAAAAGATAAGTACGGTGTTGTTGTCCGGCACGTCCAGGGAGAAGTCCCCATCGATATTCGTCGCAGTACCTACCTGCGTACCCTTGATGAGTACGTTGACGCCGGGAATTCCCATCGTCTCCTCTTTTGAAGTTACCTTTCCGGATATCCGCCTGCTTTGGGCGTAGGATTCCGATAGACAAAACAAGCAGAACAGCGCAATACATGCGATACCGAACGGCTTTTTAGCAAGTGTAAAGTGTTTTCCCATAAAACATCTGGTATGGTTAAATAATATGACCTAGGATGAATACTAATAAAGGAAATATTCATACCACTAATAACAGGCAAAAATTTTGAAAAAAATAAATCTTTGAGGTTAAATATCCACGTAGCCTGGAAGGATTGTTTTAAGCTATTGTAAATAGAATGTTAACAGAATGTTATTTTGGTTGAAAAAGTGTTAGCCAGTGGCGGTCAACGTTGAAAAATAAGAAATGAAAAAGATAGGAGATATTTTTTCAAAGTACGCTCAATTTCAGGGAGTTTATCCTTTCTGCACCGACTCTCGCAGCCGATCAAACCACTGTAAATGCCTGCTAATCCGAGGTCCCGGAACAAACCGGTAAATTAAATTAAAACGGTAATTTCCCGTGAAAAGGGCGGGGTTCAATCCAGCAGTATTCGGCAGACGTACTTGGTTGAGGACATAGTTTACATTAACCGACCAGGTTTTGTTGTTGTAGCCCGCAAATCCCCTTAGAAACAAATTGGGGTTTAGCTGCCAGGAGGCTATTTGATCTCCCCGATCCAGGGAAGAAAGGTAACCTACACCTAGGTTACTGCTTACGGACCCAGTCAGAAAGAAATGTTTTGCGATGACCAAGGTACCCACATAGCCCACGTTTGGACCAAACTCAAAAAAGCGTATTTGCTCGAAACGTCCACCAGGCTGATTCAATAGTAGCGGATGGAGCAGACCTTCTTCGTTGGAAGCTTGTCCTCCATACATTTCAAAACCAAGGAGCATGCTGGCAGCAGACTTTTTCTGCCATTCATTTTGCAGAAAGGCGGCTCTTAGAGAAAGTTTATCCCCATTAAATAAATATTGAACGGAAGCTCCTATTTTTCGGATGCTCATATCTGGTAGGACCACGAAACGATTCGGACCATAAACAGCAGATTCCTGTCCATCTACGTGGTAACCTCGGTAGAACTGCCCAAAAAAGTCAATGACAAATTTTTTGGGGTACATGTGGGCCTGTAGGTCCAGGTATTTGCTGTCCCCCTGTCCCAAATCCGGATTCAAGAATCCGAACCCATAGGCCAAGTTCAGCGTGAGGTTCTGATAGGTAGCTCCCACTCCCATATTCAGGGTGGAATTAGGTTCAAACCGATACCTGTTGCCAGTCCCCGGGTCTCTCATCTCCAGCGCTGTATACTTTCTGGAGAAATAGTACCGACTGGTAATTTTCTCTGGAAAAGCTTCGTAGTAAAGATTTAGAGTATCATTTTGGCACCGAGCAGGGGCGGCAGGCAAAACGAAAAGCAGTACGAATAAAAGGCAGAAAAAATAGCTGTTCATGGTATAAAGGTACATAAAGGAAAAGATTTTAAATCAAGATGAGCGCGTGGATAAAAAATTTGGAGGTGAAAAAAGTTAATTCAATGTTCCCTCCATCCAAATTCCAAAGAAAAATAACTAGTAGAAAAAGTTGCTTAATCACCCGGTACAAAGATACAAATATTTTTCCTTACAAAACAAAGATATGATCTCGCTAATTTTTGATAATTTAATGAAATAATTACAAAGTGGTTTTTATCAAATGTGTACGTTACTCATGCTCACTATGGCTAGTCGGACAGCCCCCCTTGGAGCGATCCGGGTCGGGGTATATGTGGAAGTTTTATGGAGCAGGATACAATCATTATAGATATAGTTGGTAGTGAAATGGTTAAACTCAACTGATTGCCCCCGATGGATAGGCCGCAAGCAAGCGATTCTTGCTTTTTTGGGCAAAGGTGCTCTAACACCAGTAAATTTTCATGGATTTCTAAAGCCATTTAATAAAATCTTTTTATCACAATATATTAAAGGTTTAATTGGCATACGTAGCAGATTCCTAATCTTCGCAGCATTAGTCGGATAGAATGATTAGTTTTGCAGCCTATTCTTTTATATGGAAACATCCCCTCTCGTTAGCGTCATTACACCCTTGTATAATCAAGAGGCCTTTTTGGAGGAGACGGCCAACTCGCTGTTAGGCTCCGACTATGCTCACATGGAATGGATCATCGTAGACGATGGATCTACAGATTCTTCTCCCGAAATTGCAAAGAGACTTGCAGATAGGTATCCGTGGATATTTTTTTTTAGCCAAACCAACGCAGGACCCTCTGCTGCCAGAAATACCGCTATCGGCTTTGCTAAAGGAACCTATATCCTACCTTTAGATGCCGACGACCTGATCTCAAGCCACTATATCCGCGAAGCGGTAGATGTATTCCAGCGCAGGCCTGAGGTAAAAGTGGTGTATTGCGAGGCAGAAAAATTTGGGGCAAAAACGGGTCCTTGGAAACTCAAACCCTTTAGTCGTGCCCAATTGGCGCAGGGAAATATGATTTTTGTGACAGCCATGTACCGAAAGTGCGACTGGGAAGCGGTGGGTGGATATGCCGAAGAAATGACCTGGGGATTTGAGGATTGGGAGTTTTGGATCGCCATGCTGAAGGAATCCGGGGAGGTGGTAAAGTTGCCTTTCACTGGATTCTATTACCGCATTCGGGGCGGTTCCCGCCGAAAGTCCGTAGATCAACGGGCCCGGCAGCTAACCTACCAATTTATCAATGAGAAACATCGGGACTTTATATATTTACACCTCAAAGGCCCCATACGCAGTAGCAAAACCTGGTCCAAGCCGGTAAATACCATCCTTCACTGGCTGGGTATCCGTTACTAATTTAGGGTACCCGAAGAACGAAGTTTTAGCACGTTGATAAACAATCTCTTTTTGCCTCGCAGAAAAAAAATCCACCGATGCGAAAGTCAAGACGAGCGTTAGGCTGCGCCATCGTGCAACCAATGATCTCGTTGTTAGATTTTGTCCCTTCCCTTAAAAAACTTGTTTAGGTAATATTGGATAGGGTTGGTGTACTTGAGTAGTTTCCAGGGGCGGCTTCCGTGCGGACGGTGCAGGACCCGTGTATCCATCAGCACAACATTCTCGAATCCATTTTCAAACGACTTCTTCGAGATGTGGGTATCAAACCAGTCCTTTGAGGTATCGAGATTGGCGAAATTATAGGTCTGCAAAAAACGATGGCTAAGCAACGTGCAACAAAAGCTAAGGCTTCGCTTGGTATGGATCAACGACGCTTTTTCATCCTTGAATTTGAGGTAGGGGAAATTTACCTTGTCATTTTCGTCCACCGTCACGGCACCTACCATCCCCGTACCCGGATGCTGCTCGCTAAACTCCAGAAGCTTTCGAAGGGTATCTTTTTTAACGGTCACGTCAGACTCCACAATAATGAGAGAGCACTTTTGAGCCAATGCATGCTTTTGGGCATGTTGCAAGACCGTTTTGTAATTTGGCGATGGTGTATCTGTCAAATCCCGGAGGTGGATGAGCTGAAAATTGTACTGCCTAGCTCCCTGTTCCAATCCTTCTTCGGTTTCAGGGGAACTGTAGTCATTGTACACGCGGTACTCTAGGGACCCTTCAGCCGATTGGATGGCCTCGATGGTTGTCAGGGTTGCGGCTAGCGCGTCTTTTACCGGTGTAATGACGATTGCGGACATGGGGAAATAGAAAAAAGGGGGCCAATAACTGAACGCACTGCTGTTTCTGTGCGTAGGCTATCGGCCCCGTTAGGTTGCAATGGTTTAATTCAGCTTAAGAACAGCTTCTTTGATACTCTTTAGGGCTTCTTTGAGCTCATCCTCTGAGGCCGCGTAGGAAAGACGTACGCAGTTGGGTGCTCCAAAAGCTTCTCCTGTTACCAGAGAAACGTGGGCTTCCTTCAAAATGTATAAGCAGAAGTCGTCTGCAGTTTGGATGGTCATGTCGCCGTCGGTTTTGCCAAAATAGGCAGTGACGTCCGGGAAGAAATAAAACGCGCCCTCTGGCACGTGGGTCTTGATTCCGGGGATATCCCGGAGCAGTTCGAGCACCAAATCCCTTCGTTTCAGGTAGGCTGCTTCCATCTCCTTGGTGGGGGCTTGGTCCCCGACAATGCCTGCCAATGCAGCACGCTGCGCGATCCCCGTTCCACCGGAAGTGAATTGCCCCTGCAGTTTCTCGCAGGCTTTGGCGATGGCTACTGGTGCACAGATATAACCCACTCGCCAGCCAGTCATGGCATATCCCTTCGAAAACCCATTGACCGTGATGGTACGTTCAAACATACCTGGGAACGAGGCAATGCTGGCGTGTGCTCCGGTGAAGTTGATCTTTTCGTAAATTTCGTCCGCTATTACGACGATGTTGTCCCGCTTCTTCACCACGTCAGCGATGGCTTCCAACTCTTCTTTGCTGAATACAGACCCGGTAGGGTTGCATGGAGAGGAGTAGATGACGGCCTTGGTTTTGTCGGTAATAGCTTCTTCCAGCTGCTGTGCAGTAGCCTTAAAGTTATTTTCCAACGTGCCTTCGATCAATACCGGCACACCACCTGCCAATTTGATGATTTCGGAATACGATACCCAATAAGGGGAAAAAATAACTACTTCGTCTCCCTCATTCACGATACACATGAAGATATTCGCGATGGAGTGCTTCGCACCGGTGGAAACCACGATATTTTCTGCCTTCGCTTCGCCAATGCCATTCTCGGTTCTTAGCTTGGCGGCTATGGCTTCCCGTAGATCCTGGTAACCCGCTACCGGCGGATAGGAAAAATACTTGCCCTCATCAATAGCGTCTTTGGCAGCCTGTTGAATGTGCAGAGGAGTCTTGAAGTCTGGCTCTCCCAAGCTTAGGCTAATGATATTGATGCCCTGACCTTTGAGTTCTCTGGCTTTTTTTGCCATGGCCAAGGTAGCCGATTCCTCCATGGCGTTGATGCGATCCGATAAAATAGCGTTCATGAATATGTCGAAAGATTTAAATGACAGCCATCACAAGGCTGATAACTAGGTAAATTTGTTGGATAAAGTATTATTGGTAATTGGACAATCCTTTCGATTGTGGGTGCAAAATTAAGTATATTGCAGTTGAATTCTAAACCTTTATGGGAAATAGATGAGATATATTTGATATGCAAAATATCCTATCGGAAAACAGCGTTATATTCAAGATGAAGCAAAGATTTGCAATACTACTGCTGCTGATTATGAGTCAGATGACTGTTGTGTGGGCACAGGAGGAGTCGATCACAGACCCTGATTCCTCAGGCGTTGTAAAGAATAGGCTGTTGCCTACGTCTACCCCGATTCTTTTATTTTCCGATCGGGAAGAAAGCACTAAAGAAAAGAAGAAGCAGAAGAAAAAAAAGGAGCGAAAGAATTTCTACTTCGGCGAACGAACCAGTAGAAACATGATCCGTAGTAGCTTTCGCGATCAGACCACGGTGCAGCTTTTTCACACCACAGCGCGAACCCAACGGGTGGACCCCTACATCAGAGACATCCATTGGTACGATTCCCGGTCCAAGTCCATTAAAAACCGAAACTTTGAACCGTCCAAAGGGCAACTGCTTCACGGACCCTACGAAAAACGGGTCAATAATGTGGTCGTAGAGACGGGTATGTATTATTACGGCACCAAGCATGGTCGCTGGCTAGCATATGACGGGAAGAGTGTGCTATTGGACAAGTCGCATTTTTACCAAGGCTGGCCCAAGGATTCCCGCATCACGTACTATAACAGAGAGCGCAAAGAAATTGAGCGAATGACACCGATCGAATACGACTTAGAGGAAGGGAATTTTTTCCATTTCTATCCGGGGGGGCAGGTAGCGGTGATTGGCGAGTACCGCTTTGGAGAGCGTGTGGGGCTTTGGACGGAATTTTGGGAATCAAAAGGCGAAAACCTCGTCCGAAAAAGAGAAATCCAATACCAACCACAGCCCTTCACCCGAAATTTCCGTCCCTTCATCCGGGCGGAATGGGACAAAGAGGGCAACTTGATCTATAGAAACGACGGCTAATAGAAGGCGTCCTCGAAATGCCGAAAAGCGATTCTTCCGTGTCGATCCTTGTACACGGCCACGATGTCAAATCGGATATCCCGATGCCAGTCGTTGGCATGGATGTAGTAATCTGCGGCCCGTATGATGAGTTGCCTCTTTCGATAGTCGACGAATTCTTCTGCATAGCCATACCCCGTACCGCTTCTGAATTTAACCTCTACGAATACCATAATCCCCTTATGGATGCATATCAGGTCAATCTCAGCGTGCTTATAGCGATAATTGGCCTCGACGAATTCGTACCCTTTATGTTCGAGCCATTCTTTGGCCAAAACTTCGGCCTCCTTCCCTTTCTCTAAATGCTCTGCCATATGATTTGGAAGTAAATGTTTTAAAAAAAGACCCTCTTTGTTACTTTTATCCTTTCAAGAGGCAAAACCAGAACCAATCGACCGTGGAGTATTGTTCTGTTTCTGCGATAAACGAACAGCGGTGAACCAAAATAAGAATAAAACGGTAAATTTCATTGACTTAGGACTCAAAGATTACAAGGAAACTTGGGATTTTCAGGAACAGTTATTTGCAGAGACCGTGGCTTTGAAGATTCAAAATCGACAGCTGCCCACTGAAGAACAGGCTTTAACTTCCAATTACCTCATTTTTGTGGAGCACCCACACGTGTACACCTTGGGCAAGAGTGGAGATAGTAGCCACCTCTTGCTGGACGATGAAGGCCTCAAAGACAACCGGGCCGTTTTTTATAAAATTAACCGTGGAGGAGACATCACCTACCACGGACCTGGGCAATTGGTGGGCTATCCCATTTTAGATTTGGACAATTTTTTTACCGACATTCATCAATACCTACGCTTTCTAGAGGAGGCTGTAATCCGAACGTTGGCGGAATATGGAGTCCATGCCGGAAGAATCGATGGCCTAACCGGAGTGTGGCTGGACCATGAAGCTCAACTAAATCCCCGGAAGATCTGTGCCTTAGGAGTAAAGTCCAGCCGGTGGGTCACCATGCATGGGTTTGCCTTTAATGTCAATGCAGACGTTCAGTATTTTGGGCATATTGTGCCCTGTGGCATTCCTGACAAATCCGTCACCTCCCTTCATTTAGAACTTGGGCGCCCTGTAGATATGGAAGAAGTTAAGGCAAAGATGAGGCGACACCTGGAAGCACTCTTTGAAATGAAGCTGTATACCACTGCGTAATAGTCTATGAAGAAAGATATACCCTTTCACCCCGTAACGGGCGTCAAGATGGCAATCGCCCGGTCTCAAAAGGACGCTGGAGCAGACTGGGCCGTATATATCATCAACAAAAACCTGATCTCGCTGCAAACCTTAATGATTACCTCCAAAGGGTATGGTCAGCTAGAGGGTGAGAAAAAGCAAACCTCTACCCTTCGGCATTTGATCCAAGAACTGGAAGCCACCTCCGTGGCCAAGGTGGAGATCATTGATCCCAAGCTGTTTTCGCTTACCAACGAGTTTTGGGTGAGCTACTATATCATGAATCAGATATTCGATAAAAAATTTATATTTGTACAGGGCAGCATGGAAGAATCTAACATCCGATACATTCCAGAGCTGGATTTGTTTGGGGTTCTTCACGTTTAAAAGAGTGTCATGGGTAACTTTTTCCAGGAGCTACAGGATATATTGTTTTTGGATATAGAGACGGCGTCGGTCACGGAGCACTGGGAGGATCTGCCTAGCAGGCTGCAGGACGAATGGGTGCGAAAGATCCGAAATCAACCGGGGGGAGAAGAAAATGATCCGGGGGCGTTATATTTCCAGAAAGCCGGTATCTACGCTGAGTTTGGGAGAGTAATATGCATCGGCGTAGGTTTTTTTCATTATGCTGCCGAGGACAACGAGTTGATTTACCGAACCAAGACCTTTGCACTGGAAACCGAGCACGATACGCTTTTTGCTTTTCGGCAACTTTTGGAGAAAAAAAGATGGGTGCTTTGTGGTCATAATGGAAAGGAGTTTGATTTTCCTTACCTGTGCCGGCGCATGCTCATAAACCGAATCCCGCTGCCGGAGGTGTTGGATATAGCGGGGAAAAAGCCTTGGGAAATCCGTCATTTGGACACGATGGAGATGTGGAAATTTGGGGATTATAAGCACTACACCCGACTGGAGCTATTGGCAGCGGTATTCCATATTCCAACTTCGAAAGAAGGGATAGATGGAAGCATGGTAAACGAAGTGTACTACAAACAAGGAGATCTGGAGAGCATCCGGCACTATTGCATTCGGGATGTGGAAGTCACCGCGAGGCTATACCTGGCCTACCAGGGTCTTCCGGGCGACATGGAATTCCGTGTATTGAATCTGGATCTGGAAGGTAAAGATTAATCCCAAAGCAGCCCTAATGTACCATAATATCTTTACCTTTAACACTTGAGAATTTGTTTATGGGAAGAAAATCAGGAAAAAACAATAGAGATCGAAAAAAAGGAGGGTCTGGCCGGGGCGGGAACCCCTTTCAATTAAAAAATACCGTCCTTAATTTTTTTGAGAGCCACTTTGGCGAGGAATTCTCTGAGCGTCAGCTCAGCAAGCTGCTCAAGCTTCGGGATGCAAACGAAAAAAGTGCTTTACCGGAAATTTTGGTAGAATTGGTAAGCGCTGGAAAGCTGTCAAAGAATTCCCGCAACGAATTTAGCACAACCAGCGACCCTGAATTTATTGAGGGAGAGGTAGATTATGTCAATGCACGTTTTGCATTCATCATCCCCAGAAGCTTAAGTAAGGCAGATGATGATATTTTGGTAAAAGAAAAGGATTTGAAGAACGCGCTCGACGGAGATATCGTGCGGGTAATGGTATTCCCCGGTCGGGCCAAGAACGGCCGCCGTGAGGGTAAAGTAATGGAAATACTCACCCGTTGCCGGGATGAATTTGTTGGAAGGGTAGAAATTTCTCCCCGATTTGCCTTTGTGGTACCGGATTTCAAAAAAATGCACCGGGATATTTTTGTGAAAAAATCCGACCTGTTAGAAGCACAACATAATCAGAAGGTGGTCGTAAAACTCACCGATTGGAGCGAAAATGAAAAGAATCCTACCGGCAAGATTGTTCGGATACTGGGTACAGCCGGAGAGCACGAGGTGGAAATTCATTCCATCATGGCAGAGTTTGGACTTCCGTTCGAGTATCCCGAAGAGATAGAAGCCGAGGCAGAGCGTATCCCGGAGGCGATCGGAAAAGACGAAATTGCCCATAGAAGGGATTTTAGATCCATCGCTACTTTTACTGTAGACCCGGCGGATGCGAAGGACTTCGACGACGCCATTTCCTATAGGCAGCTGGAAAACGGAAATTTCGAAGTAGGCGTGCATATCGCCGATGTAACACACTACGTTCGTCCGAATACGCTCCTGGAGCGGGAAGCCTATCACCGTGCAACTTCCGTTTATTTGGTAGACCGAACCATTCCCATGCTCCCCGAGCGCCTGAGTAACGGGCTTTGTTCCTTACGGCCAAACGAGGATAAACTTACCTTTTCCTGTGTGTTTGAAATGACACCGGATGCGGCTGTGTTGAATTATTGGATAGGCAGGACCATCATCCATTCCGATAGGAGATTTGCCTACGAAGAAGCCCAGGAAAATATAGATCAGCAGTCGGGAGACTTCTACCAGGAGCTCTCAGAGCTCAACGAAATGGCCAAAAAACTCCGCGCTGAAAGGTTCAAAAAGGGAGCTATCAACTTTGAGACGGTGGAAGTGAAGTTTAAGCTCGACGAAAAGGGAAAGCCGTTGGGCCTGATCATCAAAGAGCGAAAGGATATCCACAAGATGATCGAGGAGTTTATGCTATTGGCCAACCGAACCGTGGCAGAATTTGTGTTTGACAGAAACAAAGGGAAAGATACCTTTGTATACCGGATTCATGACTACCCTGATTTGGAAAAGCTAACCACCTTTGCGGGATTTGCCCGAAAGTTTGGACACGAACTCACCATCACCGACGAGCGAACGGTATCGAAGACCCTGAACAAACTGATGGACGATATCGTGGGTAAACCCGAGCAAAATGTGCTGGAGCAACTGGCTATTCGAAGTATGGCCAAAGCCAAATACACCACGGATCCAAAGATCCACTTTGGGTTGGCTTTTAAGCATTATACCCACTTCACCTCACCGATCCGAAGGTATCCCGACATGATGGTTCACCGCCTGTTGCAGCATTATTTGGACGGCGGCAAGAACCCCGAAAATCAACCCTGGGAGGAGAAATGCACCCACTCCTCGGAGCGGGAGAAGCGGGCAGCAGATGCAGAGCGCGCTTCGATCAAATACAAGCAGGTAGAATACATGCAGCTTGCCGAGGATAAAGATTACGAAGGGATCGTCACTGGAGTAACGGAATGGGGAGTCTATGTGGAAATTACCGAGACCAAATGCGAAGGCATGGTCAGGCTCCAGGATATTACGGACGACTACTACGATTTTGACGAGCGAAACATGCGTTTGGTCGGATCCAAAAATAAACGCATTATTACCCTAGGAGACAAGGTTTCCGTGAGGGTTGTAAAAACCGATATTGACAGAAGAACGATTGATTTGGAATTTGTAGATGATGCAGCGAAATAGCCAGCCTTTACCAGCCATACAGGAACACCTCGAAACGTACATACGGAACTTTGATTTTGGTAAAACCCCTCAAGAACTTTATGAGCCCATCACCTACCTGATGGGCCTTGGAGGAAAACGAGTACGCCCGCTTTTGGCATTGTTGGCGTATAGACTTTATAGGGCCGACTATGAGCAAATAGTGGCACCGGCTTCGGCGGTGGAGGTTTTTCACAATTTCACACTGATGCACGACGACATTATGGATCAGGCGCCTCTAAGAAGAGGCATGCCGACCGTGCATGAGAAGTGGAATGCGAATACCGCGATCCTGTCGGGTGATGTGATGTTGGTAAAAGCATACGAGATGCTCTTGGAAACACCTCAGGAAAAGCTGGCAGAAGCGATTCGCCTGTTCAATCGAACTGCCGCAGAGGTCTGTGAGGGGCAGCAGCTCGATATGAACTTTGAGGCTGAATCCACAGTGTCCGAAGAAGCCTATATTGAGATGATCCGCCTAAAGACCGCTGTACTGCTGGGATTTGCGTTGCAACTTGGGGCCCTCTTAGCCGATGCACCGAAAGCCGATGCAGAGAGGCTCTATGCCTTTGGGGTACTGGTAGGTATTGGCTTTCAGCTCAAAGATGATTTGCTGGATGTGTATGCCGATAAAGCCAAGTTTGGAAAGCAAGTGGGTGGAGACATTATCGCCAACAAAAAGACCTATCTGTTGATCAAAGCCTTAGAACTTGCCGAAGGAAAGACACGGGAGGAACTAACCGGATGGATTGCTGACGAAAACCCGGACAAAGCCGAGAAAGTGCGTGCCGTAACCTCCATTTATGATGGATTGGGCATCAGAGAGCTGACCGAGGAAAAAATCAGGGCCTATTTTGACCAAGGTTTTTCCCAACTATCTGAGCTGAAACCTAACGACAAAGAAGCCTTAACCTTATTGACGAAGGTGGTAGAGGACTTGATCAACCGCGAAAAGTAAACCCATTAACTACATGGAGCTATCATTGACATTTTTGTTGATTGCGCTTACCTGCTTGAGTTCTTACTATGCCTGGAAGACACCTTCCTTCTTAAATGCAAGCATGTTTACACCCTACCGTGTGAAGCATAGGGGGGAATATGGGCGGTTTTTATTGTCTGGTTTTATCCACAAAGATGGGGTACACCTATTGTTCAACATGTTTACCTTCTACTTTTTCGGGCAAGTAGTAGAGCAGTTTTTGGGCTACATGTTTGGGCCGGGCTTAGGTGCAGTGATGTTCGTGGGATTTTACTTGGTAGCTATTGTCGTTTCAGACATACCGACCTATTGGAAGGAAAAAGATAATCCGCACTATCACGCCCTAGGTGCTTCGGGAGGTACGGCTGCCATGGTATTTGCGAGTATTGTCCTGATGCCGCTGGCAGACATTTGCATTTTCGGGATTTTCTGTTTGCCCGGTTTTATTCTGGGCTTCTTGTTTTTGGGCTATGCCATTTACAAGGGCAAACAGGGCGATGACAACATCAACCACGATGCGCATTTATTCGGTGCGTTGTTTGGGATAATTTTTGTGCTGGTGATTTCTCCAAGTCAGGGTCTTTACTTCTGGGACCAAATAAAAAGCTTCCGGCTTTTTTAAAAAACCGGAAGCTGGAAGTTGTTTTCGTAATGGAAAACTATTTACTTTTTTGTAACTGTCTTACCAGTTTGTCCACGGCGTCTTTCAGCATAGGAACCCAATTTTCGCCTCTTACTTCTGCAAAGACATCGGGGCCTGGAATACCCACTCTAAAGCCAAGGATTCGCTCGGTCGTATGGCCCTGTCCTTCTTTTTTGAAGTAAATATCCGCCGCATTGATATTGGGGGTAAAGCGGGAAAGTTTGTCAATAGATGCCCGGATTTCCTCCTGAACAGCATCGCTGATGTCGAAACTTACTGCCTGTACGTCGATTTTAATTCCTTTATAATTCTCCGTGTAATTCATAAATGTTAACTGAATGATAAAACAAATTTGGGTTGAACTGATTAAGTAACGTTACCGATCCAAAAAAAGTCGGCAACAAGTGGTTAGGTGTTGTGCGCAAAGTTAAAACCAATTTTTAAATTGAAACCACATTTCATCAAAAAGAATGGTCTTTGGCACGCACGAAAAAAAGCCTGCGCTACGCACAGGCTTTCTATGTTATCAGGTTGAGACGAAATCTTACGCTTCTGCAGGGACTACAGACACATACGATTTACCGTCGTATTTTTTTCTAAAGCTAACCTTGCCATCTACCAATGCAAAAATGGTATGGTCTTTCCCAAGACCTACATTTTCACCTGGGTGATGTTTGGTACCTCGCTGTCTGATGATGATATTTCCGGCAACGACTGCTTCGCCACCAAATTTTTTTACACCAAGACGTTTACTTTCCGATTCTCTTCCGTTTTTGGAACTACCGACACCTTTTTTGTGAGCCATGATTGAAAATATTTTAGGTTAACGGATAACTACCCGTAAAGATTATAGGGTGATACCTTCGATTTGAATTTTTGTAAACTGCTGTCGGTGACCATTTTTCTTTTTGTAACCCTTTCTTCGTTTTTTCTTGAAGACGATTACTTTGTCACCTTTAACGTGTGCCAACACCTTGGCCGACACCTTAGCACCATCCAACAAAGGGGCGCCGATCGATATGGTTCCATTGTCTTCTGCCAACAGGACCTCATCGAACTCTACGGAAGCGTCAACGTCAGCAGCCATTTTAGGGGCATAAATCTGTTGATCTTTTGTTACTTTGAACTGCTTACCGGATATGTTAACTATTGCGTACATAAACTGGTTGAATAATACGATTTATAAAATTGAGGTGCAAATATAGCTAGCTTTTAGCAACAAAAAAATAAAATGCTGATAATTAAATGGTCTAGGCTGGGATTAAACAGCAGAACACAGGGCGTTGATAAAAATCGAAATCGAGAAAATCCCAACCCGGATACTGAAAAAACGGCAGGGTATAGGTATTTGACCAATGTTCAGGAAAATGTGGATTATTGGTGTGGAAAACTTTTCAAAAAAATTCTGATTTTTTTTCAATGTCCAAATTACAGCCTAATTACTTAAAGCAACGATAGTATATCCATATCCTATCTTCCTCTTTTATTGTACATTATGCTAATTTGACTAAAGGTCAAAAAATCCGCCGTTTTACGTAATCGGTACTTTGTTTTGTAATTTATGTTAGCCATATTTGTTAAGGTGTTGGCGTCACCCCTGACCCGACACCGAATTTCTACACCTGCATAAGCACAGAAGGAAAGTTTGGCTAGCGGCGATTGTATGAGAGGCGGGTAGCGCATAAACTTAACGAAGTAAACCTATTACCATGAGAGCAGAACCTATATTAGAGCAAGGAGACAACAGCCGATTTGTTTTATTTCCCATTCAGCACGACGACATATGGGAGTATTACAAAAAGGCTGAGGCCAGTTTTTGGACAGCCGAGGAGATTGATTTGGGGCAGGACCTCAGCGACTGGAAAGACTTAAATGACGGGGAAAGACATTTCATTTCCCATGTGTTGGCATTTTTTGCCGCAAGCGACGGCATCGTGAACGAAAATCTGGCTGAACATTTCGTGTCAGAGGTACAATACACCGAGGCGAAGTTTTTCTATGGCTTCCAGATTGCGATGGAGAATATACACAGTGAAACTTACAGCCTCCTGATTGATACCTATATCAAAAATCCGGACGAAAGAGACAAGCTGCTAAATGCCATCGAGCACTTAGACTGTGTGAAGAAAAAGGCAGAGTGGGCGCTTCGTTGGATTGATCAGGGCAATTTCCAGGAGCGGCTGATTGCATTTGCAGCCGTGGAGGGCATCTTTTTCTCGGGCTCTTTCTGCTCGATTTTCTGGCTCAAGAAGCGCGGCCTCATGCCGGGACTTACATTTTCGAACGAACTGATCTCCCGTGACGAGGGTTTGCACTGCGACTTCGCTTGCCACCTCTATAACAACCATGTGATAAACAAATTGCCCGTAGAGCAGGTCACAGCCATTATCAAAAATGCGGTAGAAATAGAGAAAGAATTTGTAACAGATGCCTTGCCGGTAAGACTGATCGGCATGAATGCAGACCTGATGTGCCAATACATTGAATTTGTCGCAGACAGGTTATTGGGTGAATTGGGGTGTCCCAAGGTGTGGAACAGTACAAATCCATTTGATTTCATGGATATGATTTCCCTACAGGGCAAGACCAATTTCTTTGAGAAGCGGGTAGGTGACTACCAAAAAGCCGGCGTGATGAAAAACAAGGAAGTAGCTTCATCCGGCAGTAAATTTTCCATAGAAGAGGATTTTTAGTTTTATTAAACCATCACAGCAGCATGTTAGTAATCAAAAGAGACGGACGCAGGGAATCGGTCAGGTTCGACAAGATCACCGCAAGGATTGAAAATTTGTGCTATGGATTGGATTCCAGGTATATCCATCCCATAGAAATCGCCAAGAAAGTCATTGATGGACTTTACGATGGGGTCACCACAACGGAGTTGGATAATTTGGCTGCTGAGGTATGTGCTTCGCTCACCGTGAAGCATCCGGACTATGCCATACTGGCTGCTAGGATAGCCATCTCAAACCTACATAAAACCACCAGCCAGTCTTTTTCCAATACAATGAAGCGGCTGTATACCTATATCAATCCCATCACCAATGAAAATGCTGCGCTGATTGCCCCAGATGTGTATGGCATTGTAAAGCAGCATGCCGCACGACTCGATGAGGTAATCGATTACAACAGGGATTTTGATTACGACTACTTTGGTTTTAAAACACTGGAGCGTAGCTACCTGATCAAGCTAGACGGAAAAGTAGTAGAGCGTCCACAACACATGCTCATGCGTGTGGCTATCGGTATTCACAAGGAAGATCTCGAAGCTGCGATTGAAACCTATCACCTGTTGTCACAGAAATGGTTCACGCACGCCACTCCTACTCTATTCAACGCGGGTACTCCCAAGCCGCAGCTTTCATCCTGTTTCCTTTTGACAATGAAGGACGATAGTATCGATGGCATCTACGATACACTAAAGCAATGCGCTAAAATTTCCCAGTCTGCCGGAGGTATAGGGCTATCTATACACAATGTGAGGGCAAAGGGCTCGTATATCCGTGGAACGAACGGCAAGTCAAACGGCATTGTACCCATGCTTCGTAATTTCGACATGACTGCCCGCTATGTGGATCAGGGAGGTGGCAAGCGTAAAGGTAGCTTTGCGGTGTATCTCGAACCTTGGCATGCAGACATCAAGGATTTCCTTGATTTGAAGAAAAACCATGGAAAAGAGGAGTTACGTGCTAGGGATCTGTTCTATGCGCTATGGGTCTCTGATCTGTTTATGAAACGTGTAGAAGCGAACGAAGACTGGTCCCTTTTCTGCCCCAATGAGGCACCGGGTTTGGCCGAATGCCATGGAACGGAATTTGAGCGGCTCTATGAAAAATACGAAAAGGAAGGTAGAGCCAGAGAAACCATCAAGGCACAGGAGCTGTGGTTTGAAGTACTTGAATCTCAGATCGAAACAGGCACTCCTTACTTGCTCTACAAGGATTCAGCCAACAGTAAATCGAATCAAAAGAACCTAGGTACCATCAAATCTTCTAACCTATGTACTGAAATTCTGGAATATACTTCACCGGACGAGGTAGCCGTATGTAACTTGGCGTCCCTCGCCTTGCCAAAGTTTGTGGTAGAAGGAAAAGACGGTAAAAAATACTTCGATCACCACCGATTGTACGAGGTAGCCAAGGTAGCAACCCGAAACCTGAACAAGGTGATTGATGTGAATTTCTACCCCGTAGAAGAAGCTAGGAGATCCAACTTTAGGCACCGACCCATTGGGCTGGGCGTACAAGGTTTAGCAGATGCGTTTATTATGTTGCGTATGCCATTTGACTCGGAAGAGGCCAAAGGCTTAAATGAGGACATCTTCGAAACTATCTATTTTGCAGCCATGGAAACCTCCATGGAACTGGCCAAAGTTCAAGGTACCTACGAAACCTACGAGGGGTCACCTGTATCCCAAGGTCAGTTTCAATTTGACTTGTGGGGTGTGAAGCCAAAGTCAGGACGATGGAACTGGACCGAGCTGAAGGAGAAAGTGAAAAAATACGGCGTACGAAACTCCCTATTGGTGGCGCCTATGCCTACGGCTTCCACTTCCCAGATTTTGGGTAACAACGAGTGTTTTGAGCCCTATACCTCAAACATTTATACGAGGAGGACCCTCTCCGGAGAATTCATCGTGGTCAACAAGCATTTGCTGAAGGATCTCATCCAAGCCGGATTATGGAATGAGAACATGAAAAATAGAATCATTGCAGCTAACGGGTCCATTCAAAACATCCCGGGCATGCCTCAGCATTTAAAGGATCTGTACAAGACCGTATGGGAGATTTCCCAAAAGGTGATTATCGATATGGCCGCGGACAGAGGCGCCTATATTTGCCAATCCCAGAGCATGAATCTTTTCCTTCAAGAGCCGAATTTTGGAAAACTTACCTCCATGCACTTCTACTCTTGGAAGAAAGGTCTTAAAACCGGTATCTATTACCTGCGTTCCAAAGCTGCTACCAGCGCGATCCAGTTTACGGTAGACAAAACCCAATTGGGTACTGCGGCCGAAGTTGCAGCTGAAGATGCCAAAAAGCAACAACAAGAGGCCATCGCCTGCTCTCTGGACGATCCGGAAGGCTGCGAAATGTGTGGCAGTTAAAGACTAGTTCCCTAACAAACCCTAAAAGAGCTGTTTATCGATGGATAGGCAGCTCTTTTTATTTGGTTACACAAGGGAATAACGTAAAATATAGTAGATATTGAAATACCGTGGAAAAGCGGAGGTATACTTGCTTCTGTTATCCCTCCACTTTTCCCCTTTTTTATTTCAATTAGGATTCCTAAAAATGTGTACGGTGGCTTGGGTAACTTTTCTGACTTCACAGCCCTAAAAACGCAATGTGTGGATATTATATAGATAAAAATCACACTATTCATTCAAACCAAATATTCACCACTTTTGCTTATAGGGTAATCCTTATTCAGCATCTCAACAACTATTTGTTAAAGTATGAATAAATAGTGTGTTTTAACAAAGAATACTTTGCATTTATTTACCTATTATAAGGAAGTGTACCCGAAAAGGAAATACCAATTGAATTGCCGGAGAACGATTCACCTTGTCTATTTTGATAAGTCATAGGGGTGTAGGTCAAAGCAAACCATTTATATCCAAATTCGAATCGAGGGTTAGTTGAACTTGTGTAAGCCACATCAGGGAAAAAGCCATCACCTCTTAATTTAGGGTTCAAATGGGTAGTAATACCAACTCCAAACCGGAAATCTTCATTTATTTTCCAAAATGGGGTCAAGTGAACAGGGAATCTCAAAAACATCACATTTGCATCATCTGCTGCGGTAGGGGTCCATTTCAAGCCTATGGCAGATCTAATTATCAAGTGCCTAAAGTTAGCGAATTGCATTTCGCCACCAATGCCCAAGTTGATACCTTGTCCCGCCCGCAGGGTTTGATCACCACCATTGGTGAAGAATACTTGTAAAATCTCATCCCCACCAAACTCGAAGCCACCTTCGATTAGCAGTTTGACACTAACTGGTTTCTCGGCTTGTTGTGAGAAAACTAGGGTAGTGGTAACAAAGAGCAAAAACAGAGCAGCCAATACTTTTTTCATATAAATTTTTAGGTTTTAAGACTTAGATAAATTCAGAAGATTTTTAGGAACTAGTGTAGGTAATTTCTTTTGCCGGGGACGTATTTTTGGATAGGAAGCAAGCAAAAACTATTTTTGGTTTGCTACTGATGGTTTGAAATGGACAAAAACTATTTGACTGCTACTATTAGTAGTCAATCAAAAGGATTTTTTACCTTTTTAGGCAGGCTTTTTTTAAAGATGTACGTTATCTTCTGGAAGATTCTATCAATCTTTTTCCTTCTTCTTCTGATAGTTGATTGCAATAAAACTTCCCTTTTCCAAAGGCTTTTGTTTTTGTCGTGAGGGTAATATAATAAGTTGGATATTTCGGTCGGACCATGCCAGCGTTTTCGGTCAAATGGTGCCACTCCAAAAGAAGGTGCAAAGTAGTTAAAATTATTTATTCATTTTTTAAAATCCCCTTTCTCATGGACTCTCCGTTCAGGTTTATCCGGTGGG
>NZ_JAFIEU010000030.1 GCF_020832325.1 Lunatimonas sp. | reverse complement strand
TCATCATCCTGAATATATTCCGTCTTGTAATTGATGATATTTTCATACATGGACATCGGGGCAGGATCCAGTGGACTTTCTGCCCGTCCTGCTTTTCCTACCACCATTTCTACTTCTGGAATGGCCTGAACCAACATATCGAGCTGCTTCACAATCTGCATATTGGCCTCTACGCCGGAATGCGGCATGGAAGTCGGCATCAATAGGAAAGAGCCTTCATTCAAAGCTGGCATAAATTCTTTGCCCATCCCCGGAAGTGCATGCGTAAGTCCAGACCAAACTGAGGTAGTGCGGATATTCCAACCCAGCTGACCGAAACCCTTGGCGATAAATCCAAAAACAGAACCGAATCCCAACCAGATATTGACTGCGAAAAGTATGATCAGCGCAGGGATGACAAAAAACACTCTGGCATGCTCCAAACACCATTTCAATAAAACAGCATAATACCTGATAAAGAGTGAGAATGTACCCAACACCAATCCGATAACCAGACCAATGAATAGGAAGTTGATGAAAACTGACTGAGTAAGCCCTAGAGGTCTCCATTCAAAAGCAAGGAGTACCGAAACCGCTACGACCGCAATTAACATGGCTATCTGGTTTTTGTATTTACCCTCTTTGGTCTGTGTAGGGAAGAAATGATGAGCCAAGTGATTGGCAGCAAAAGCCAATAACACCATTCCTGGCCAAGGAAAATAAAACAAGAGTACTAAGCCCAAAATAGCCATTCCGATATTGAGAATCGTCTTGTAGTTTTTGGATTTAACCTTCGCACCAAATACCCAATGGGCAAAAGCCGGCATAAAGACCAAAGTGAAAATCAATGCTGCGATCAGAGCAAATGTCTTGGTATAAGCCAGTGGACCAAAGAGTTTACCCTCTGCCGCCTGAAGTGTGAACACTGGCAAGAAACTAACGATAGTAGTCATTACTGCTGTCAGAATTGCCGAACTCACTTCTGTCGTTGCATCATAAATAATTTGAAGCTTTGTTTTTTGCCCATCAGATTCTTCCAGATGACGGAGGATATTTTCATTCAAAATAATCCCCAGATCCACCATGGTTCCGATGGCAATAGCTATCCCTGAAAGGGCTACGATATTGGCATCTACCCCCACATATTTCATCATGATAAAGCACATCAAAACAGCCAATGGCAATAATGCGGAAATCAAAATGGAAGCCCGGAGGTTGTACACCATGACCATGATGACGATAATGGTAATCAGAATCTGCAAACTGATGGCTTCATTCAGCGTATTCAGGGTTTCCTTGATCAAACCTGAGCGGTCATAAAAAGGTACGATGGTTACCTTGGAAATACTTCCATCTTCCAAAGTCTTGGTAGGAAGTCCAGGAGAAATTTCATCTATTTTGGCCTTGATGGCATCAATGACTTGCAAAGGATTGTCACCATACCGGGCTACTACTACCCCACCAACGGCCTCAGCACCTCCTTTATCCAAAATCGCTCTTTCCGCACGGCTGGCTGGGCCTATGTTTACCTTTGCGATATCTTTGATACGTAGAGGGACATTATTGGTCATTTTAACCACCGCCATTTCAATATCATCCAGCGATTTCACATAGCCCAACCCACGCACAATAAATTCCACCTGATTGATCTCCATGGTATTGGCACCTATATCCAGATTGGACTGCTTGATCGCATTCATCACCTGCATCATGGATACATTGTGTGCCTTCATGGCGACTGGATCCAGATCCACTTGGTATTCCTTCACATGCCCTCCAATACTTGCAACCTCAGCAACCCCTTCAGTACCTGCCAAACCATAGCGCACATAGTAATCTTGGATACTCCGAAGTTCGTGCAAATCCCAACCTCCTGCAGGATTGCCTTTTTCATCCCTTCCTTCTAGGGTGTAAAAGTAGACCTGCCCCAACCCCGTTGCATCAGGTCCAAGCTTAGGCTGTACTCCTTCGGGTAATAATCCAGAAGGCAGAGAGTTGAGTTTTTCTAAAATTCTGGAACGGCTCCAGTAAAACTCTATATCCTCTTCGAAAATGATATAGATGGAAGAAAACCCGAACATGGAAGTACTTCGGATAGATTTCACCCCGGGCATGCCCAATAAGGAAGTGGTCAAGGGATAAGTAATCTGATCCTCCACATCCTGAGGAGATCGGCCCATCCAGTCGGTAAAGACGATTTGCTGGTTTTCACCTATGTCGGGAATGGCATCTACGGGAACCGGATCATTGGGGAGGAAACCCGTGTTCCAATTGAAAGGAGCAGTCACAATACCCCAAGCTACTACGAGCAAAAGGAGAATGACTGTCACCAGTTTATTTTCGAGGAAAAATTTGATGATACTATTGAGCATAAATTCTGAATTTAGCTAAATTCATCTGCAACTCTTTTGAGTGATGGAGGCAGAAATTTATGGATATTGGATATTGGTGGATATTAGGTTTCCACAATTGAGTCTTAAAGCGAAAATTAACGAAAAGGGAAGCGGATTAGACCTGTCAGGTTTTGAAAACCTGACAGGTCTTCATCCCAAACTAAATGCAATAAATAATTCTTTGCGGTCTTTGCGCCTTAGCGTCCCTGTCTGCCGACAGGCAGGTTTGCGTGAACCAAAAAATCAAATCAGGAATACCTGACAAAAAATATAAATGGGGGTATCGTGAAATATGGGTGGAGAAGAATCAGCAAAGGCCGTTTTCTCTAAAATATCGAATGTAAAAGAAAGCAATTCAAATTGAAAAACCGGAATTAAAAATTCAGCAGTCTGAGGCTGAAAATCCACCACGTCCGAAAGCTGCTGATCTGTATTGGGAAGCTCCAAATTGGAAATATCGTCGCAACACCCGGGCATAGGCTCGTTGGACTCGCAACAGGTTTTTGCCTCTGCAAAGAGGTTAATTCTTTCAAAATTGCTTTCGCAAAAATGCATGGAATAGCTCAACCCTGCGTTGAAAAACACATAAAAAACAAGGAGTGCTATTTTGATAAATGACTTCACAAATAATAAATACGCATCAAAAGTACAAAGGTTCTGGTTAGTAAATGTACATAATTTTTGGTTGAATAATTATACGGTTCAAGAATTTGCTCAACCAACCCAACTTAAAAATTTTGTTGGATGATATGCTCTTTCTCTCTTTCCAAGTAGGCAAGGAAGGCCTCTGCAGCAGGGGAAAGTCTTTTGCTTTTGAGGTAAATCAAATTCCAATAAGTTTGAATGGGCAGCCCGTCTACCTGAATTATCCGCAGGTCTCCTTGCTTCAGCTCATTTTTGATCCCGATCATCGGCATAATCGAGCATCCTAGCCCAGCGATAACCGCTTGTTTTACTGCCTCGTTGGAGGTTAGGACAAGCGTCTTCTTGACGGGTATCTTCATCCGATTCAAGAAATCTTCCATGGTAATACGGGTACCAGACCCCTGTTCCCTATAGATAAGCGTCAACTGCTGGAACACGTCCATTCCCAAGCTATCCGCCTCAGAAGCGAATCGCTTACCTGAGACCAAATAGAGCTTGTTTTCCATCAATGGAACAGCCTGTATGGGAAGCTTGTCGGGCAGGATTGACACCAGCGCAAAATCGATCTCGTTCTCTGTCAAACTGTTTAGGACCTGGACCTTGTTGGTCACATCCAGCTTCAGCTCCACCTGAGGGTTTTCCTGAATAAATCCGGATAGGAAATATGGAATCACATACTTTCCAGTTGAAACGGAGGCAATTTTTAATCGCCCGGAAAGTTGCCCTTTATACGCAGCTAATTTATAATTTATAGCATTGACCTGATCGACGATTGCCTGTGCGGCAAAAGCAATCTCTTGCCCAAAATCAGTCACATACAATTGGCGCCCCACCACTTCCGTGAGCGGAATGTCAAATTGATCCTGAAAGTTTTTCAACTGGATGGATACCGCCGGCTGCGTGAGATATAGCTCCTCCGCTGCCTTGGTAATACTCTTGGTCTCAGACACTTTCAAAAACACCTGAAGCTGATGCAAGGTGAAGTTCATATTTTTTTATACTTATCATTAAAAACATAAATAAAAATAAATGAAATCAAATTTCAAAATTTGCAGGAAAAAATAGACCAAAAATGAACAGAATTCTAAACCTCATTTGCCCCACTAGCCATCTGGAGCATTTCATTTCCAGAAAGACTAACGACGAAAATATCGTCAATTACTTCGTTACATCACTTGGTCTGGGCCTGCACCTTCATAAGCAAGACCAAGCCGAACAACTTAAGACCACCCTTCAAACGCTTGAAATTGTGGAAATTCGGTTGTTCCAAGATGTTTACTGTCCCTTCATCCAAAATGCACTCGAAAAGGCCCGGCCACGTGAGTTCTACATTGACCACATACTTGAGGGTATATATTCCGAACAAGCAGCAATGGCAGATTTCTCAAAGGCAGATTACCAAAGCAAGGCAAAAAAAATCGCTGAACGAAACCTTGTAACGCAGCTCGAAGCGATGCATGGAAATCCAACCCTTGCTTCCTATATCCTTCAAAGAAACCTCGTGCTTAAAGGGATCATCGTGAACAAGACGGAGGGAGCTATACTTAGAGAATTCAAATATTTACCCCGTTATTCAGCATGAATCTCGACCTTTTGGCCGATAACTTAACCAATCCGGCATTCTTATTTTTTGCTTTGGGGTTAATGTCCGTACAGCTCAAGAGTGACCTTTGCATACCCCCAAATTCCAGCAAGTTTATCTCGCTGTATTTGCTATTTTCGATCGGGTTTAAAGGTGGACAAGAATTGGCCCACAGTGAATTTAGCATGGAGATCGTGTGGGGGATTCTCTTCGGACTCTTCATCGCAGCGCTGATTCCTATTTTTTCATTCTACATGTTGAAGCGGAAGCTTGGGGTAGAAAACTCCGGAGCAATAGCTGCAGCCTATGGATCCGTTAGCGCCGTTACCTTTGTCACAGCGGTCAGTTACCTAGAGAGTTTGGATGTTCATTTTAGCGGATACATGGTGGCTGTAATGGCTTTTATGGAAGCCCCTGCGATAATCGTGGGGGTGCTGCTTGTCCGGCTGTTTTCTCCTTCTCCGCTGCAAACAGGAAAAATGAAGGATACGGTAAAACACTCGCTAAGTAATGGTAGCGTGATTCTAATATTGGGTAGCCTGCTGATCGGGACATTGGCCAGTGATGCGCAGGCAGAGGGCATTAAACCCTTCACCACCGATATCTTCAAAGGCTTTTTAGCCATATTCCTGTTGGACATGGGTATCAGTAGCGGTAAAAAAATCAAGGATTTTCTAAAAACCGGCTGGACTACCACCGCATTTGCAGTTGTGATGCCATTGCTCAATGGCTTGTGGGTATCTTGGCTAAGCCAATACATTTCCACAGAGGCCGGTGACAGATTCATGTTTGCTATTTTGGCCGCTAGTGCTTCGTATATTGCGGTTCCCGCAGCTATGAAGATTGCCGTTCCGAAAGCCAACCCAGGCATCTTTCTACCCATGGCTTTGGCGATTACCTTTCCGTTAAATATCACCATTGGATTACCGCTGTATTTTTGGGCAGTGACCACGTTTTGAAAACGCGTCAAAACAACCTATCTTGGCTGAAAACTGGATGTATGCGTAATCAACTTTTTCTAATTTCGATTTTGGTGTGTATGGCTTACACTCCTGCTTCGTTGGCCCAACTTACCGAGGAGATACGAACGGCAGCCCAAATCTATGCCTATGCACAAGTAAATGCCGATCTGGACATGCTACTGGATATGACCTACCCGGAGTTAGTGGAGAAGGCCGGCGGGCCGCAAGAGATGAAAGATATGCTTTCTGCCCTTCGGGAATCGGAAACCCAAAGAGGCCGCTTTCTACGTGAAATAACTGTGAAAGACCCAATCGAAGCTGTTCAGGTCGCTAGTGAGATTCATGCAATAGTTCCCATCGTCACCACATTGACCGTTCCAGAAGGACTGCTGACGATCGAATCATCGTTAATTGCAGTGGGAACAGAAAGGCGAGGGAACTGGTATTTCATTGAAACAAATGCATTGGACCAACGCAATGTCCAAAAAGTACTGCCCACTTGGGACAATTCCCTCGCACTCCCTCCCAAACGTCCCGGGGTGTTCAAAGACACGAACAGGATGTTGGAATAATTGCCTCTCGAAAATGTATGCTTAGATTCTACTGCTTGGCATTCATTTTTTCCTTCGTTCATCCAGCTTGTCCCATAGCGCCTTAGGCACTGCATCGAATCCATTAAATTCTCCTGCGCCCTTTAGCCATTCGCCTCCGTCAATGGTAATTACTTCGCCATTGATAAATGCAGAAAAATCGGACAACAAATACGCCGCTAAATTCGCCAATTCTTGGTGGTCCCCAACCCTTCCTACAGGCACTTTTTTCGCTGGGTCAAACTCTTCGGCTAAATTGCCTGGCAACAACCTCGACCAAGCCCCTTCGGTGGGAAAGGGGCCTGGAGCGATGGCATTTGATCGGATAGAGTATTTGGCCCACTCTACCGCTAGAGACCGGGTAATTGCTAAAACGCCCGCTTTGGCCGCAGCACTTGGCACCACATAACCAGATCCAGTGGACGCATAGGTCGTTACGATATTCAAAAAATTCCCTGGAAGGCCATTTGCAATCCAATATTTTCCAGCGGTCAACGTCATATTCACTGTACCCATGAGCACTATATCCACTATCACCCGAAAGGCCCTGGTAGACAGGCGCTCTGTGGGACTTATGAAATTGGCGGCCGCATTGTTCAACACAGAATCAACTTTTCCCGCACGCTCGATGGTTTTTTCAAACATACGTTCAACTTCCTCCGCATTGCTGATATCACAGGCAAGGGGAATAACTTCTCCACCATGCCTTTCCATCAGCTCGGTCGCCGCCTCTTCCAAAACCTCCCGCTTTCTACTTACAATGACCACCTTTGCGCCCAAGTCCAAAAAGTATCCGGACATTGATTTACCCAAACCCGTGCCTCCACCAGTAACCAGAATCACCTGGCCGCTTAACGCATCCTTCCGTAACATTCCATCCGTGTATTTCATCCTCTATTTCAGTCGCTAGCCTAACCTAAAAACCTTTATTCCTATTTCAATAATTTTCTATCCTCAAGATACGTTAATTTTGCATGATAGCCTCACTTCGCTGGGCTTATTTAAATTTGGATAATGAAAGACCGAATTAAAAAGTACCTGATTATTCTGTTGGCTGCTGCTTGGGGCGTGGGCTGTGATACCGATGAGGGAATTAGGCTACAGACCGACCAATCGTTTGAGGGAGAGGAAATGTATATGGTTTCTAAACTTTTGGACGAGCACCTGCCTTTTGTACTGCAACGGCAGACGTTTTTCGTCGGCGATGATCCGACCAAATTACTGCCAGATTGTCCTACAATTACTATCCATGATCAAACTGGAGACGTAGAATTGGTATTTAGCCAACAAGCTGCCTGCGAAACCTCATCCAATAAGCGTAGGGGGAAAATCTCGATACACTATTCTAAAGCCCCCTTGGCTATAGGAGATTCGGTTGTTATCTCTTTTGATAATTATTCCTTCGAAAACCATCAAGTAGTAGGAACTAGAAAGTTCCGGTTGGTGGGACTAAACCGGGAGCGACGGTTTTTTGAGGAATTCACCCAGGACCTGTTGATTACAACGCCTCAAAACCACAGCACCCGAATTCATGTGGGGTATATGTATGAACTATTGGAAACAGGTGGCAGGATCTTCAAGATCACCGGAAATGGCACCGCGCAGGGTCGAAACCGAGGAGGGAGAAATTTTGAGGCGGAAATTCTGGAAAACAAAATCTATGATAGCAATTGTTTGAACCAACCGCTGCTTAGACCTACCTCTGGCGTCGAATCGTGGGTGATCGGGCGAACCTCTACGCGGAACATCAACCACCGTCAGACTTTCCACGACGAGGGCGGATGTACCACCCATACCTTAATTCGGTTGGATGAGGGTGTGGAAATGAAAAAGACGCCGTAATTATCTTACAGCGTCTTTAAAAACCAATCAATACCTAGTGTGATTACTGGAGGGTGCGTTCCCACTAGGCACGTATTTGATTAATACCTATAATATTCCGGCTTGAAGGGACCTTTTACCGGAACACCGATGTATTTGGCCTGATCATCCGTCAGCTCTTCCAAATCCACTCCCAACTTGGCAAGGTGAAGGGCGGCAACCTTCTCGTCCAAATGCTTCGGAAGCACATAAACCCCCGGTGCATATTGATCAGAATTTGCCCAAAGCTCAATCTGTGCCAACGTTTGATTGGTAAACGAATTGGACATGACAAACGACGGGTGTCCAGTAGCACATCCGAGATTAACCAATCTCCCCTCAGCCAAAACGATGATGTCTTTTCCATCAATGTGATAGAGATCCACTTGTGGTTTGATCTCATCCTTGGTATGCCCATAATTCCTATTGAGCCAAGCCATATCAATCTCGTTGTCAAAATGCCCAATGTTACACACAATGGCCTTATCCTTCATGCTTCTAAAGTGGGGCTCTCCGATAATGTCTTTATTCCCGGTGGCAGTCACCACGATATCCGCCTCCTTGACAGCATCCGTCATTCTCTTTACTGCATACCCATCCATGGCCGCTTGAAGGGCACAAATGGGATCAATCTCCGTCACAATTACTCTAGCTCCAGCACCACGTAGAGATGCAGCAGAACCTTTTCCCACATCTCCATACCCGGCCACAACCGCAACCTTACCGGCCATCATGACGTCTGTCGCTCTTCGAATCGCATCCACGAGCGATTCCTTACAACCGTACTTGTTATCGAACTTCGACTTGGTAACCGAATCGTTTACGTTAATGGCAGGGAGGGAAAGGGAACCCGTTTTCATCCGCTCGTACAAGCGAAGAACTCCAGTAGTGGTTTCTTCTGAAAGTCCTCGGATTCCTTCAACCAATTCAGGGTACTGGTCAAACACCATGTTGGTAAGGTCTCCCCCGTCGTCTAAAATCATGTTGAGAGGCTTTCGGTCTTCCCCAAAGAATAGCGTTTGCTCGATGCACCAGTTAAAATCCTCTTCGGTCATCCCCTTCCAAGCATACACACTGACGCCTGCAGCGGCGATTGCGGCTGCAGCATGGTCTTGAGTAGAAAAAATATTGCAGGAGGACCAGGTTACTTCCGCTCCCAATGCAATCAGTGTCTCTATCAACACCGCAGTTTGAATGGTCATGTGCAAACATCCTGCAATCCTTGCACCCTTTAGCGGCTGGGAAGGACCAAATTCCTCTCTCAGTGCCATCAATCCAGGCATTTCGCTTTCGGCAAGACGGATCTCTTTCCGTCCATATTCGGCCAGCGAAATGTCCTTTACTTTATATTTTATAAATGTTTCAACTTTGGTATCTGCCATCTGAATGCTTGTTATTTATTTTTTGATTTTCAATCCACAAAATTAACCATTTGACTGGCAAAAGAAAATTTCGGGATCAAAGGAATTTGATTGACTTTAACGAATAACGATGGGTCTCCCCGTTTTGTTTTTGAACAAGGAGTCGGCCGTCTGACGAAACGCCGACTATTTTTCCCTCAAAAGCCGCGCCATCGTCGTACATGGCCCACTGCTGAAACCGGTACAAGTGGTTCAGATAGGCTGGCAGGAGAGTACTAACTTCGCCTCTGACTACCTTCATGTAGTTTGTTTCCATAGAGAGAAGTAAATCCTGTATCAAAGATTCCAAACTGAATTCCCGGTTTGCCAACAAGCTAAGCGAGGTGGCCCCTGGAAACGGAAACTGTGACTGGTTCACGTTTATTCCCAATCCAATTACACTGTACTCAACCTGGTGACCGCTTATTGAATTTTCTATCAGCATGCCTCCGATTTTTCCTTTCTTCGCATCCACAAAATCATTTGGCCATTTGATGAGAATTGAATCGATAAACTCCCTCAAGACGGCATGTACCGCAAGGGAAACAGCGACATTCAGCAGAAAGATCGACGATACATCCAAGGCGCTATGCTTGAGCACTATGGAAAACGTCAGGTTTTTGTCAGGTTCGCTAAACCAGCTATTGCCCCTTTGCCCTTTTCCTTTAGTCTGCTTTTGTGTCCAAAAGACCATTCCATGACTGGCCTTGCCTGAACGGATAAATTCAAGCGCAACGTCGTTGGTTGAGTGACACTCTGTCAGGTATACGACATCTTTACCTAAATTTTGGGTATTGGCAAGGATTTTATACATGATTAATTAGTAATTTAATGCCTTATTCAAGATATTTAAAAGTGGAACACATAGGTAGGGTGTATGACAGCATGGAAAACAAATTTAAGCATAAAATATGACGGCAGAGGAGCTGAGTAGCGTGATAATTAAAGGAATGGAGGAAAAAAAGGCCTCCAACATCGTATTGATGGATTTACGTAATATTAACCAGTCTATGACAGATTTTTTCGTGATCTGCTCCGGAAGCTCAAACACGCAGGTAGACGCAATTTCCCAATCAATCGAAGAAGAGGTGATCAAAGCCCACAAAGAAAGACCCTGGCGGAGTGAGGGTAAATCAAACGGACAATGGGTTTTAATGGATTACGTGAACGTGGTCGTACATATTTTCTTAGAGGATACCCGGAGTTTCTATCGATTGGAAGACCTATGGGGAGATGCAAAAGTTACGGCAATTAACTAACGGAATTGAACTTTCGGTTTTTAATTTCGTTTTACAGAAAAATTAGGGTATTAATAAAAGCAAAATGAGCGATAATCATAAATCAAAAAAATTTATCCCAAAACCTCCGCAAAAGCCCAATTTCCAGCTTTGGCTGATCATTACAGCGGTCATCGTGTTGATAGGTGTTACGTGGTTTAATCAAAACACTGCTGTGATCGAAATCACCATGAAAAGGTTTGAGGACATGGTGCTGGCGAACGACGTTAAAAAGGTTGTGGTTGTTTACAACCAAAATTACGTCGAAGTAACCCTTAAGGAGGATGCGCTAAGTAATCAACGGTATCGAGACGAGTTGGAAGCCCAAAACCGTTTTTACAACGCTACCGGTCCTCATTACAAGATCAACATCGCTGACGTTGCAAATTTTATAGATACCTATGCCAGCCTCGAAAGCAAGCTACCAGAGGATCAGCGCGTAGGATATACGGCAAAAAAGGAAGAAAGCTGGGGTAACTGGATTTCGTCCTTTGGATTTTTGATTCTAATTTTCTTTTTGTTTTGGATGATGATGCGAAGAATGTCCGGTCCCAGTGGACCTGGCGGCCAGATATTCAACGTGGGAAAATCCAAAGCTCAACTATTCGACGCTGAAAACAAAGTCAAGATTACCTTTGACAATGTGGCAGGATTAGATGAAGCAAAAGAAGAGGTAGAAGAAATCGTAGAATTCCTAAAAAACCCTTCTAAGTTTACCAAGCTAGGGGGTAAAATACCAAAAGGTGCGCTATTGATAGGTCCTCCGGGCACCGGAAAAACCCTCCTTGCAAAGGCGGTGGCTGGCGAAGCGGGTGTGCCTTTCTTCACGTTGTCAGGTTCGGACTTTGTGGAAATGTTTGTGGGTGTGGGTGCCGCGCGGGTTAGAGATCTATTCAAACAGGCCAAGGAAAAAGCCCCATGTATTATCTTTATCGACGAGATCGATGCGATCGGACGCTCTAGAGGCAAAGGCCAAATGCCCGGATCAAACGATGAACGCGAAAATACCTTAAACTCCTTACTGGTGGAAATGGATGGCTTTGGTACCGACTCGGGTGTCATCGTCCTGGCGGCTACCAACAGGCCCGACGTTCTGGATTCCGCTTTACTTAGGGCCGGGCGATTTGATCGTCAGATCAGCATTGACAAGCCGGATATCGTTGGCAGAGAAGCAATTTTTAAAGTTCACTTAGGTCCGATCAAAACTTCGGACGATGTAGAGCCTAAAAAATTGGCTGCGCAGACTCCCGGTTTTGCAGGAGCGGAAATAGCTAACGTGTGTAACGAAGCAGCGCTGATTGCCGCCAGACGGAATAAATCGGCGGTGGATATGCAAGACTTTCAGGATGCGGTAGACCGTGTGATCGGTGGCCTTGAAAAGAAAAACAAGATCATTTCGCCCGAGGAAAAGATGATCGTTGCCTACCACGAAGCCGGTCATGCAGTGGCAGGTTGGTTTTTGGAACATGCCGATCCCTTGGTCAAAGTAAGTATTGTGCCTCGTGGGATCGCAGCGTTGGGCTATGCGCAGTATCTTCCAAAGGAACAGTTTCTCTACCAAACCGAGCAGCTTATCGACGAGATGTGTATGGCTCTGGGAGGCCGGGCAGCTGAGGAAATTGTCTTCGGAAAAATCTCTACAGGTGCACTGAGTGACCTGGAACGTATCACCAAAATGGCCTATTCCATCGTTTCGATCTACGGGATGAATGAGAAAATCGGTAATGTGTCATTTTATGATAGCAAGGGTAGTGAGTATAAATTTGACAAACCTTACTCCGAAGCAACGGCGCAAACAATCGATGAAGAAGTTAGAAAACTGATCGGCTTTGCCTATGAGCGCACCAAAACCTTGCTTTCAGAGCGAAAAGTTGAATTGGAAAAATTAGCGAAGAAGCTCTTGGAAAAAGAAATCCTCTTCCAATCTGATCTGGAGGCCATTATAGGGAAACGACCTTTTGACAAGGAAACGACTTATGAAAAATTTACCAAATCGGTAAACGAAAGTCAATCTTCAGATCCCGTATCGGTGGACCCCTTACCACAGGATGCAGATTCCCCTGATAAAGGCGACGCCGGGGAAGTCGTTAAAGCGGACGCAGTGGGAGACAAGGAAAACTAGGTCGCTTATGCTTCTGATCGTTAGAACATACCAAAATAAGGGAAGCCAAGCTTCCCTTATTTGTTTTTTGGGTGCGTAAACAGCGCGTTCTAAACCGAATAATTTTTAATTTTGACCGCTCCGTTATCTCTACCGTATGAAAATCACGCTAAAGGACCATCAAAAGGTATTTTTCGCTTCAGACTTCCACTTGGGCACGCCAAATGCACAAAGCTCATTGATCCGTGAAAAGAAGGTCGTGCGCTGGCTTGATTCAATTCAAAACGAAGCAGCGGCTATTTTTTTGGTTGGAGATCTGTTCGATTTTTGGTTTGAGTACGAAACAGTAATCCCAAAAGGTTTCATGCGGTTTTTGGCGAAAATCACCCAAATGAGACAAAACGGAATCCCCATTTTTTTCTTTACCGGCAATCACGATCTTTGGATGAAGGATTATTTTACCGAGGAACTTGAAATCCCTGTGTTTCACAATCCCATTGCGATCGAAGTCAATCAAAAGAAGTTTTTGATCGGACACGGTGACGGTCTGGGCCCGGGAGATTACAAGTACAAGATGTTAAAAAAAATCTTCACTAACCCATTTTGCCAATGGCTGTTTAAATGGTTGCACCCGGATGTTGGCATTAAATTGGCCCTATTATGGTCAAGAAACAGCCGGCTAAGTAACATGCAAAAGGGAGAAGACGAGTTCAAGGGGAAGGAAAAAGAATGGCTGTACCTATACAGCGAGGAGATGGAACAAAAGATGCACTTCGACTACTATGTATTTGGACACAGACATTTACCTTTAAACCTCCCAGTAGGAAACGCTTCTATGTATTACAACCTAGGAGAATGGGTAAGCCAATACCACTACGGTGTATTTGATGGACAGGGCTTTGAACTAAAAGAGTTTAAAGGCTGAAATCATGTATATCGTAAGAGCTGTCCTGGGATACAAACATTGACAAAACGAGTGACACATGAAACGCTTTCAGTTACTGCTCGTATGCTGCATTCTTATCGGTAAAATATCGGCACAATCCATCGAATGGCAGTTGGTTTCGTCTATCTCGCCGGGTGTGATCGATCTCCTGGCCACCGACAGAAACAGCCACGTGTTCGTTGCCGACAAAGAGGGGAACATCCGGCAGTATAACTCCGCCGGAGATTCCGTCAATGTATATTCTCCACCGTTCAGGTCAAAACTCACCAACCTGGAGACTCAATGGACCGTAAACCTATTCCTTTTTTCGGCCGACTTGCAGCAATTTGAGCTCCTTGACCGTTTCCTACGTCCAATAACCACTGCTTCCATTCGGGACCATGACCTCGGGGTAATCCGGCAAGCCACGCTGGGAAATGGCAACACCATTTGGATGGTGGATGAAACCAGACTAAGCCTCGTAAAGTGGGACTATCGTCGGCAAATCATCCTTCAGGAACAACCCTTTTCACTGATACTGGACAACGACCTTCACAGCATATTGAACATTGCCGAGCGAAAAAACCTGCTGTTCTTGCATTCTCAGGGTAAGGGAGTACTGATTTTTGACAATCAGGCGAACCTGATTACCCGGTTACAAGACATCCCTGACACAGAACTCTATTTTACAGACGATTTCGTTTACTACTTCGATCAGCAAAAAGCCTATCGAACAGCGTATACCACCAAACAAACCGAATCCTTCGATCTACCCAATACCACCTATCAAAAAATGGCCGTTTCTCCCACCCGCATTTTCTTTTCCACCGGTTCCAGGGTGGATATTTTTAAAAAACCCTCAACGTGGTAATCCATTTATTATCAGCCTTTAATCACTGCCAGGAACAGCACATCAAGACGGTTAATGCATACAACCCTACCGACAACTGCCCGATGTGGTTAAAAAATGTTATTTTATAACTAATTAATTATAGAATACGGCTTAATTTTTGCAACTTGCGCCGCAATGGCGAAAACACTGCTAAAAACTATCTGTATCCTGTTCCTCTTCCTCCTTGGGGTGGCATTGGATACGATTTCCTTACCTGATGTGTTTTCCCAGGGTATCTCCCGTAGGTTTGAGACGGAACTGTCCTTTCCAAAAGATTTGAGTACGCCAGAAGTAAAGTTTGACCTGCAGCTGACCGGCAGCCGCAAGTTTAAGATTGTATTGGACGAAGCCTCCAAAGAACTCACTAAGGTGAAAATTTTTGACATACTCGGTAACCTGATTTTAGAAGATAAAATTAGTCCAAACGATGGTCTTCAAAAGAACTACGATTTTTCCGGTACCAACAGTCAGCTATTTGTAGTGGAGGTTGGAAATGCCAAATACAATAAAACCAAAAGTATATACGCTCACCCACAGGGATCTCGGCCAGAAACGACTGAAAACTAAAAAAAGCCGAAGCTTAAGCCACGGCCTTCTTTGCAACTGGTACAAACCAAGTGCCGAGATTAGTTGATCTCTACCACTTTAATATCAAAAATCAGATCCTCTCCGGCTAGTGGATGATTGGCATCCAATGTGATCTTTTGTTCATCCACGTGCACTACCTTTACAGGCGTAGGCTGACCCATCTGATTTTGGATGGATAAATCCATACCCACCTCAGGCTTAATTTCAGGAGGAACCTGATCCAATGGAACGTCAAGCATCATATCTTCACGCTTTTCGCCATAGGCCTCTACAGAGGGAATGGTGACCGTCTTATCTTCACCTACGGACATGCCGTTTACTGCGGCATCAAACCCTTTGATCATACGTCCGTCGCCGACTACAAACTCTAGAGGTTCCCTATTTTCCGACGAATCGAAAACCGTACCATCCTTTAACGTTCCTTTATAATGTACTTTGACGGTGTTTCCTTTACTAGCTACTGACATTGAATAAATTGTTTGATTAAAGGTTAAAGGTAAGGCTTTTTTAAAACGATCAAAAATGACCGCCATCATTAAGCAAAAACTGTTCATATTCGGTCTAATTTCGTACGTTTGTGAACACAGTTACTTGGGAAAAAGGCGTAAATCCCTTATTTTGACACCGTTTTAAGAATGGCACCATTTGGGTATACGTTTGGATAAAAAAGACCATGGAAGAAAATAAAATTGGGAGCATTTTGATCGTAGATGATAACGAAGACCTTCTTTTTGCGGCAAAGATGCTGATGAAAAAGTATGCCAAAGAGGTAACCATCGAAAAAGATCCTCGAAAAATTCCCTTTTTGATCAATAATTACAGCTTTGACGTCATCCTTTTGGATATGAATTTTACCGAAGACACCACTTCGGGCAAGGAAGGTTTTTTTTGGCTGAAAAAAATAAAGGAAATGGATCCCCAAGCCGTTGTTGTATTGATTACGGCCTTTGGGGATGTGGAGATGGCTGTTCAGGCGCTCAAAGAGGGTGCTACTGATTTCATCCTCAAACCATGGCAAAACGAAAAACTGATCGCAACGCTATCTTCTGCTATCAAGCTGAAGGAAAGCTACAAGCAAGTTGAAAAGCTTTCGACCATGCAAAAGCAGTTACAGGCTGATTTAAAAAAGCCCTTTACCGAGATCATAGGCCACTGCGCTTCCATGAAAAACGTTTTTTCTATCATCGAAAAAGTGGCCAAAACCGATGCGAATGTATTGATATTGGGAGAAAATGGAACGGGAAAGGAACTGATCGCCCGGGCAATCCACGACCGGTCACACCGAGCCAACGAAATATTTGTTACCGTGGATATGGGTGCCATTACGGAAAGCCTGTTTGAAAGTGAATTGTTTGGACACAAAAAGGGATCCTTCACGGACGCAAAAGAAGACCGTGCGGGCAGATTCGAAATTGCAGACAATGGAACCCTTTTCCTGGATGAAATCGGTAACTTGAGTATGCCCTTGCAATCCAAATTACTTACCGTGCTACAGCGGAGAGAAGTAACCCGCATTGGCACCAACAAGCCCATTCCCGTAGACATCCGCTTGATCTGTGCAACGAACATGCCCCTGCACGACATGATCCTCCAAAATGAATTCCGGCAGGACTTGCTATACCGAATCAACACAGTAGAGATTTTTTTACCTCCTCTCCGCGACCGGCAGGATGACATTCCCCTACTCGCAGAGCATTTTTTGAAAATCTATACCCATAAATACCGAAAACCCTTCAAGGGATTCAAGGGCAACGCCCTACAACTTTTGCAAAGCTACCCCTGGCCAGGCAATATCCGTGAATTACAACATGCCATCGAGCGTGCAATCATTATGGCCGAGGGTGACGAACTCGACGGCAGGGATTTCTTCTTTCTGTCTGCCAAACCTACATCCGACAAAATCGCCCAAAGTAGCACCTTGAACCTAGATGAAGTAGAAAAAAACATGATCCAGAAAGCCATCGACAAAAACGGAGGCAACATATCTAAAGCAGCCAAAGACCTAGGACTTACTCGGGCCTCGCTCTATAGAAGATTGGAAAAATATGGACTATAAAATAGGACTACTGGGCCGCATAGGGGGAATTGCGGCCACCATTTTCGTACTTTCCTACTTCATCCACAACGATTCAGGGGTATTTCTCATTTCACTGGTCATCATTCTTGGCGTAGCGCAAACCGTCTTTTTATTGCAATATGGGGAGAGCAGCTTCAAGAAGGTCCGGCTTTTCCTCAACAACATCAAGCAAAGCAACTATGCCACCGTCTATCCTGTAAAGTTTGACGGAACAGAAATCGACGATCTGCACATAGAGTTCAATGCCATTTTGGCAAAACTGAGGGAAGACCAACTAGAAAAAGAGGCAAATTACCACTATTTCCGCACGGTATTTCAACACTTGAGCATTGGACTCATCACCTTCGAGGAAGACGGCAGCATACAGATCATGAACACTGCTGCCAAAAGGATGCTTAACATACAACAGCTCCATCACATCGAAGAAGTAGCCCGGGTAAACAAAGACCTACATCATGCCATTCACAACCTACGTACAGGAGGCAGCGAGTTGATAAAGATCGTCCATCCGGATGGCATCATGCAACTCTCGGTATATGTAATCGAATTGGTGCTCAGAGACGTGAAATTTAAGCTTGTATCGTTGCAAAACATACAAAGCGAACTCGAGGAAAAGGAAATGGAAGCTTGGCAAAACCTCGTACGGGTATTGACTCATGAAATCATGAATTCCATAGCCCCGATCTCTTCGTTGGCTGCAACACTGCGGGCCGACCTAGAAACCAAAACCGGAAAAACCGCCTACATGTCTGCAGAGGAGTTGGAGGATTGTAGACTGGGTATTTCAACGATCGAAAAAAGAAGCGAAGGATTGATTAATTTTGTGAGCGACTTCCGCAGTTTGGCCCATATACCTACTCCTAAATTTACAGCTATTCGGATCTCAGAGCTTTTTGAAAGGGTACAACTGCTCCTTAAAACCCAATTAGAAGCCGAAGGCGTAAATCTGGAAACCACCATCTCTCCGAATGACTTGCTGCTGTTTGCAGACTGTTCATTGATTGAACAGGTAATGATTAATCTTACCCAAAACGCCATTCATGCCCTGGAGGAAAGTACTCAAAAAACCATCAAACTGGAATCATTTCTGGACGAAAACGGTAAAATCATCATAGAAGTATCTGACACTGGAAAAGGGATTGAAGAAGAAGCCCTTAGTAAAATTTTCATACCCTTCTTCACCACTAAAAAGAAGGGATCTGGGATTGGACTGAGCCTATCCAAACAAATCATGCGACGCCATAAGGGCAATATACAAGTACGCTCAACACCTGGATCCGGTACCACATTCAAGCTGATTTTCAATGCGTAACACTGCCTTCATGTAGGGTTAACTTTGACATCAAACCCCGCTTCTGCCTGATCCAAATCTTGACTTTAATATAATAATCCCCACATTTTCAAGTGATTTAGCCTACGTACCTTGCCAAAGTTAAACTAGCAAGCGTGGAATCATACTACAAAACCATCGTCATTTCAGACGTACACCTAGGCACGAAAGGATCAAAGGCAAAGGAAGTTGTAAGATTTTTGAAACAATTCCGATGCGACAACCTGATCCTCAACGGAGATATCATTGACGGATGGCAACTGAAAAAATCCGGATCGTGGAAACGAAAACACACGCGGGTATTTAACCGCATGCTCCGGATGATGGATAATGACCGGACCAAGATTTTTTATCTCAGAGGCAATCACGACGACTTTCTGGATCAAATCCTTCCCTTGGAGATCGGCAATCTGTCTATCCGCAAAGATATGGTATATGAAAGCCACGGAAAGCGCTATTTTATTGCCCACGGGGATATATTCGACAGTGTAACAACAAACTTTCGTTGGATAGCCTACCTCGGAGATATCGGATATACCTTTCTGCTATGGCTAAACCGGCAGGTAAACCATCAGCGCAGAAAAAAGGGCCTACCCTACTATTCCCTATCCCAATATATCAAGTCAAAAGTAAAGACAGCGGTAGCCTACGTAGACGACTACGAGCGAGAACTTACAAAAATGGCCAAATCTAAAGGTTGCGACGGGATCATCTGCGGTCACATCCACCAAGCGGAGATCAAAACCATTGACGGCATAGCCTATTACAATTCGGGAGATTGGGTAGAATCGCTCAGTGCGCTCGCAGAGGATTTTTCGGGAAACTGGCAATTAATACATTATAACGAGATCGACTTTTCTTCCACTGACAAAGCGGTAATCCCTATCCATCGGGCAACGATTGAGCCCGTAAAAACCCAACCAACAGCACTTTGACATGCGGTTTCTTTTCATCATTCAGGGAGAAGGCAGGGGGCACATGACTCAAGCAATGGCTCTTTATGACATGTTGCACGATGCGGGACACGAAGTATGCCAAGCAATCATTGGCAGTAGCAGCCGCAGATCAGTGCCTTCCTATGTGCTAAAAAAGTTCACCTGCCCTGTTCATCTATTGGAGAGCCCCAACTTTGTCACAGATAAGGACCACAAATCCATTCGACTAGGGCAGACCATATGGCAAAACACCAAAAAATTACCCACCTTTCTCCATAGCCTCAAAGCATTGGATTCATTGATAATCCAATCGCAACCCGATGTAATCATTAATTTCTACGAATTCCTAGCTGGAATATACCATGGGCTATATCGCCCTAAAGTGAAGTTTATTTCCATAGGCCACCAATACCTTGCCGCGCACCCATCATTCCCTTGGGCAAAAGGCGGCAGATTGCAAAAACAGCTTTTTCTACTTGCCAATAGCATCACTTCCTGGGGAGCAAATCAGCGGATTGCCCTGTCCCTGAGAAAGCTACCCGCTAACCAACAGCCAAAAACGCTAACCGTCTGGCCTCCCTTGTTGAGGGAACAGGTTTTGCGCAGTCAGCCTAAAAGCGGGGAGTACTTGCTGACATACATCGTGAATCCAGGGTATATGACGGATATTTGCCAAATGGCCACGGAATACCCGGATACGAGGATTGAAGTTTTTTCGGATCGGTCGCGTGTGGCAACTCCCGGTTCCCTCCCCTCTAACCTTCACGTCCATGCCTTGGATGACCAAAAATTTATCACCTACATGGCTGGGTGCCGCGGTGTAGTATGCACGGCAGGCTTTGAGTCCATTTCAGAGGCCATGTTCCTTGGAAAACCCGTGATGGTGGTTCCTGTAGCCGGCCAATACGAACAGGCTTGCAATGCATTGGATACCGAGCTATCAGGTGCCGGAATCTACGCTTCCACTTTTGCACTCCAGCCGTTCATCGACTACCTCGCAAGCCGCGAGCAGGTATCTACCGAAGTATTCCGAGAGTGGTATGCAAAGCAACCCATCCTGTTCCACCAATGGCTCTCCGAGTTGCAGGCAGCGACCAACCCGGTGACTGCTCAAACAGCGTTGACATCTATAGCCACCCAACATACCACACAGGTTTAGCCCTTGGCAAATCAGGTCGTTTTTTTTATTTAACGAGCCGATTCATGCCTTATACTCCTCCTATCGCCCTAAACGTTTTTTAGTTGTCCCAGGTCTCAGAAATGGGGATCGCTTGCTACTGGTTTTTTTTAAAGCCATCCATTTTTTTATACCATAAACTTGGATAAATACCTTAAATTCGCTGTTTACAAATGTGCCAATCAACCAAATGATTATAGAAAAAATACGTTTACTGGAAGATAAAAACAGGGAAAAGCATTGGAAAAAATGGGGTCCCTATTTGGCAGATAGACAGTGGGGAACCGTACGGGAAGACTATAGTCCGGACGGTGCTGCCTGGGAAAATGTAACCCATGAGGACGCCCGCAGCAAAGCTTACCGCTGGGGAGAAGAAGGCATAGGCGGCATTTCCGACCACAAACAAAAACTGTGTATCGCTTGGGCATTTTGGAACGGCAAAGACCCTATCATCAAAGAACGCCTGTTTGGACTTACTGGGAATCAGGGAAATCACGGGGAAGATGTAAAAGAGTTGTATTACTACCTGGACTCTACACCTACCCATAGCTACATGAAGATGCTGTATAAGTATCCTCAACAGGCATTTCCCTACCAAAAACTGTTGGACGAAAACCATCGCAGAGGCAAGAAAGATCTGGAATATGAACTTATTGATACAGGGGTTTTTGACAATGACGAGTACTTTGACATATTTATCGAATACGGCAAGGAAAGTGAGGACGATATCGTATGCAAAGCCACTATCTACAACAGGGGAACGGAGGAAGCTGAATTGACGGTAATGCCTACTGTGTGGTTTAGAAAAACCTGGTTCACAGGTGATGAGCCCTTTATGCCAAGGCTTTCCAAGCTTTCTAAAAATCGCCTGAAAGCTTTCTCTCCGAAGAGTGGGAATTACATATTCACATTTTGTGACAAACCGTCCTTGCTCTTTTGCGACAACGAAACAAACCGAGAAAAACTCTATCACATCGGCAACCAAAAAAAATACCTAAAGGATGCCATAAATGATTTTATTGTATCCGGGGACAAAAAGCACCTGAACCCCGAACACACTGGAACCAAAGCGGCGGCCGTATATACACTACGTATTCCGGGGGGAAAGAAGGCGGAAGTGATTTTTCGCATGCAACACTTCGAAGAAGACAACTCGCTGGAAGCCGCGGAACAAATCCTCCAGGATCGTCAGCGGGATGCGGATGAATTCTATGCAGAACTTCAATCCAGGATCAAAGACGATGAACTCAAAATGATCCAACGGCAAGCCTATGCCGGTATGATGTGGAGCAAACAGTTCTATTATTACAATGTGGAGCGCTGGCTTGAAGGTGATCCAGGTCGATATCAGCCACCTCAAGCCCGAAAAAGCGGTAGAAACAGCAATTGGCGGCACCTCCAGAATTATGACATCATTTCCATGCCGGATAAATGGGAGTACCCTTGGTATGCGGCTTGGGATCTGGCGTTCCATTGCATACCCTTGGCAAGGTTGGATACCGAATTTGCAAAGGATCAACTGCTGCTTTTATTAAACGACTGGTATATGCACCCAAACGGCCAAATACCAGCCTATGAGTGGAACTTCAACGATGTCAATCCCCCGGTACATGCCTACGCGGTTCAGCGGGTATTCCAGATCGATAAAAAAGCAAATAACGGCCAGGGAGACCAAGAATTTTTGGAGCGTGCCTTCCATAAGTTGATGCTTAATTTCACCTGGTGGGTGAACCAAAAAGATGAAAAAGGCAAAAACATCTTTGAAGGTGGTTTCTTGGGGTTGGATAATATCAGTGTGTTCGATAGAAGTCATGCCGACAAGTTATTTGCAAAACTGGAACAGGCAGACGCCACTTCTTGGATGGCCATGTTTAGCCTAAACATGTTACGTATCTCACTGGATCTCTGCGAATTCAACCGGGTGTACCAGTATACAGCAACCAAGTTTTTGGAGCACTTCTTATACATTGCCGGGGCGATGAACAATATATCGGGTGAAAACATCAGCCTCTGGAATGAGGAGGATCAGTTTTTCTACGATGTATTACACCCTTCTGGGCAGCAGGCCATGGTCATGAAAGTGAAATCCATCGTAGGCATCATACCCCTGTTTGCAGTGGAGCCGATTCGGGAAGATTTATTCGAAAATCTGCCTGAATTCAAAAAACGACTGGATTTCTTTTTTAAGGAAAAACCAAAACTGGCCACACTGGTATCCAACTGGATACACCCTGGACACGACCGACGCCGTCTCTTCTCCCTGCTTCGGGGCCACCGTATGAAAAGTGTCCTAAAGAAGATGCTGGACGAGGCAGAATTCCTCTCACCCCATGGAATCCGGTCTCTATCAAAATTTCACGAGAAAAACCCGTATTATCTGCAACTCAACGGAAGTCAATTTTCCGTGAAGTATGCTCCAGGCGAATCTGAAACGACGATGTTTGGTGGCAATTCAAATTGGAGAGGGCCCATCTGGTTTCCAATCAACTACCTGATTATTGAATCCCTGAAGAAATTTGACTTCTACTACGGAGGCAATTTTTCCATAGAATACCCCTCCGGATCGGGGAAATACCTGACACTCGACCTGATCGCCAAAGAGCTATCCAAACGCAACATTAGTCTGTTTACAAAAGATGAAAACGGCAGACGGCCTATCTATGGCGATAACGAGAAAATGCAGACCGATCCACACTTCAAAGATCTTATCCTGTTCTATGAGTATTTCCATGGAGACAACGGACGGGGATTAGGGGCCTCCCACCAAACAGGCTGGACGGGATTGGTTGCTGAGATGATTCACAAGATCACCAAAGAAACGAACCTGCACGAAAATGTTACTACCCTATTTAGAAGCTGATCGGATTGAAGCGGGCTGCGACGAAGTAGGCCGTGGCTGCCTTTGCGGGCCGGTGGTAGCCGCTGCGGTAATTCTTCCGTCGGGATATTCGAACAAATGGATAAACGACTCCAAAAAAATCACGAAGGCCGAACGAGAGGACTTGGTGGTGGAAATATCCAACGTTGCGTTGAGCTGGGCGGTAGCAGAGGCAAGCGTGGCTGAGATCGATCAGATCAACATCCTGAATGCCTCGTTCTTGGCCATGGAACGGGCAATCCGGAAATTATCTCCTACGCCTGAACACCTCTTGATAGATGGCAATCGATTCAAAACAACCTTAAACATTCCGTTTGATTGCATCGTAAAAGGAGATGGGAAATTTGCCAGTATCGCAGCGGCATCCATTTTGGCCAAGGTTCACAGAGACCGTTACATGGCGCATTTGGCACTGGAATTCCCCGGATATGGCTGGGAAAAAAATGCCGGGTACCCTACCAAGGCCCACCGAGAGGCTATCCGACGGAATGGACCTACCCCTTGGCATCGACAGACATTTCGCTTGCTGCCAGACCAACTCACCTTGGGTTTTAACTCGACAACAGATTCGAACTGAATAATCGATAACAATCGAGCTAGCAGCCATGTTTATTTGTTAAACTTACACCTAAATTACTTTCAACCCCATTCCTCATGAGATACTTCTTTTCGCTTCTCTTACTGCTGTTCGCCCTGACAAATGCCATTTCCCAACAGGAAGTCCGCAAGGCCCAACCGATCATTGGTGAGGTACCCCAAAAAGTATCGGATACGTTTATGCCGGTGATTGAAGGCGTTAAGACGTCGGTTTGGGTAGAAAATCTCACCATTCCATGGTCGCTGCGCTTCCTGCCAAATGGCGATGCACTGGTCGCACAGCGTCCCGGAACCATTGTGCGGATACCCGCAGGGACAAAAAAACAAGAACCCTATTTGGAAATAGCTGACGTGACGCATGAAGTGGACGCTGGTCTGATGGGGTTGGATCTACACCCAGCATTCGAAAAAAATGGATGGATCTATGTAATGTACGCGTATAGAAACCAACAAAACGAGCTAACCAGCAAGGTCGTTCGCCTTACTCATCGGGGAAATTCGGCGGACGTGGACAAAGTTATATTAGACAATATTCCTGCCTACGCCATTCATTTGGGAGGTAGAATAGCCTTTGGACCGGATGGCATGCTCTATATTGGAACGGGCGACATGTCCGATCCCTTTATTGCTCAGGATTTGAACAGTTTGGCGTCAAAAATACTCCGGGTTACCCCGGATGGTGGCATTCCTTCAGACAACCCATTTCCCAATTCACCCATATTTTCCTATGGACACCGTGTGGTACAGGGCTTTGCGTGGGACCCGGAAACAGGTGCATTCTTTAACTCAGAACATGGCCCCTCCGGCGCAGAAGTAGAAGGGGACGTCCGGTACCGAGACGAGATCAACTTGGTTCATAAAGGGGGCAATTACGGATGGCCTGTGGTGGTTGGCGCTCCGCAGATAGCCGAGTACCAAGACCCCATTGCTTCCTGGAACCTGGCAGCTGTTCCCCCGGCAGGAATGGTGTTCCATGGCGGGGATTTGTATGTGGCCTCATTGGGTGGCCAAGCCATCCTACGCCTGGTGCTGGACCGGGACAACAACTTCCAAGTGAAGAAAATCGAACGCTGGTATTCCTATGCCCCTTCCCGAGGTATCTACGGCCGCTTTAGAGACATTACGATAGGCCCTGACGGACATTTATATGCAGTAACTAGCAATACAGACGGCAGGGCGCCGGTACAGCTGAACGACGACAAAATCATCAAAATCGAAATCCCCCACTAAGCTAGACCAAGAAACCACTCCTATATCTTCCTGCCCTCCATGATCCTGAAAAATAGGATGTGGGCCATCTTGCGGGCATGCTCCTTGGCATAGGCAGCGGTTTCTCCGTCAAAATTCTCATCAATCGTGCGGAACCATAGCTCGAGCCAGTTTCCGAAATGCGCTTGATCCAATTCATGGTGTACGGCACGGTCTACCTCCTTATGAACCGGCACCGGATTAAACTTTCCGGCGCCCGGTCCGGTGTTTAGCAATACCATTTCCCAAAAGTCGGTCAAGCGTTCCAAATGAACCTCCCAATCATCTACGATGCTGTTAAAGATGGGGCCCAGTCGTTCGTGTTGCCTCACTTTGCTGTAAAAGCTTCTAACCAAGTGAGACACTTCTGCTCTACCTACAATTTGCTTATCATTTCCCATCTTCATCGAGTAAAATCCCTTGCAATACACGCAACTCACCTTGGACCCCTGCTGGCGGATCTAAACCCAACAAGTGGCACACCAGCGGATATACATGAACATTCTGAAATGCTGGTATCTGAAGCCCCGGTTTAACTTTTGAACCCCAGGCATAGAAAATGCCATGCATCTCGCGAAACTCCGGCGAAAAGCCATGTTCTCCAAAAGTATCCGTCGTAAACATAGCTGCCCGGTTTTGGTACCGAACCATATCTGCGCCAGTAGCTAAGTAAAACCCCAAATCGGGAACCACCAATAGGTCGCCCAATCGAGTCGTATACGGAGCATTGGGAGTATAAAAACCGGGATCATCCGGCTTTACCACCTGGTAATGGGAGCCACGAGATCGTAAAAGCTGCTGCACAGCCTCCAGGTCAGCCCCTTCATTGAGATATATATGTGCCAAAGCTCCATTATTAGCAACCTCGGCGTCAATTCCCTCCAACAACTCGTCGAGCGCTAGTAGCTGCTGTTTTGGCACCGCTGCCATTCCGTGGTCAGACACTACCACGACTTGAATATCTAGGTCCAAACTTTTGAGTCCTTCCATCAGTGCCCCCATTTCACGGTCCAGCTTTTCAAGCTTTGGTCTTAGCTTGGAGTCATTTTGGGGCCCATAGCGGTGGCCTACATCGTCCATATCCGAAAAATATAAGGTGATCAACCTGGGCCTTTCCGGCTCCGGCAATTCCAACCATTCAAAAACCTTCGATACCCTGGATAGATTGGACACCTGAGCATCGTAGTTATAAAAGTAACTGGGCTGTATACCCTGTACAGGTGCTTCGGTACCAACAAAAAAATAACTGGCAGCCTTTAGTCCGTTTTGTTCGGCGAGTACCCATAAGGGTGTGCCTCCATACCAGGACGGGTCCTGCACGGCTTCCCGCCTGCCGACACTGTACCTACCCTCCAATTCGGGATCAACAAATGTATTGTCTACCAACCCATGGAACTCAGGCAACATGCCGGTTGCGATGCTGTAATGGTTTGGAAATGTCTTGCTGGGAAAGGCCGGTATCAGGCCCTCTGCTGTCACACCCTCCTTACTGATGCGTTGAATATTCTCAGGTCGAAAACGCTCCGTATAATCGTAACGATATCCGTCCAAGGATATCAATACCACGTAGGTATCTTGGCTTTGCGCAAAAACACTTTGTGAAATAAAAAGTAATAGACCTACCCAAAGAGGAATACGAACACACATAGAAAGGTATTGAAATTCACAGATCTTGTAGCTAATGATAACAAGGAGTTCAAGATGGAAGGTTCGGCCTACCAAAAATACATGCGATAGTTGACCACATAGCTGGCCTTTGGCCGCAAACGTTGAATGCCCAGTTTTTGACTGAAATCCCCTTGATGATCTACGGTATCCGCAATGCCGCTCCAGGGCTCCAAGCATACAAAACCTGCGTCGGGTTCCTTGGACCATATACCAATCCATTGAAAGTCAGCGAATTCCATACCAAAACCCCTTCCGGTTTCCCTGTGCCGGACGGAAACTTTTGCCGGAGGCAGGACATCCATAATCAGCGCATCGTCCAAAAATAGTTGATCCTTCAAAGGCATCATTCCCTTCGACAAGGCCATGCTGCGCTTGCTCATGGATATGTATCCGTCTTCCAACGGATAGAGCCCTAGCTCTATGAGATCCTCATTTCCAAAGTCTAAGATATAATCCGACAAGAGCTCACTTTCTGGATTTAGGGGACATTTGAATCCCGGGTGTGCGCCAATGGAAAACAACAAATCCGCTTCTGTGGCGACATTTTTTACCTCATAGCTTACTTCCAGTCCCTCTGCCAACATCTCGTACCGAACCAGAAGTTCGAACAAAAAGGGGAAATTACGGAGGGATTCTGCATCTGCTCGAAGGACAAATACAGCCGACGTTTCAGTGGATGACACCAATTCAAACATGCTGTCCCTGGCAAATCCGTGCTGTCCCAACGAATACGTCTTGCCCTGATAGGTATATCGATTATCCTTAAGCCTACCCACTATGGGAAAAAGAATAGGGGCATGTCTGGCCCAAATAGCCGGATCAGCCTGCCATATATACTCCCAATCCCCAATTTTGTAACTGCTTAATTCGGCTCCCATCAAGTGAATGACGGCAGACCGATCTCCTAAGTTTAAATTAATTTTTTCCACCACTATCGTTGCTATTCCGGGGTAAAAGTACCGATAAATCACCACTTTTACCCCATAATAACGTCAATTGGATTGTGTCGCGTACGGCTTAAAGCGCTCCAGAATATCCGAGGTTAGGTTTTCTTCAACGTATTCCAATGCAGTCTGATCGTCAATAAACATGTGGTCCGCACCTACACATTCTATCAGGTTCCAGCGATTCAGCACATCCCTCACCGGGCCTTTGGTAGCCGTGATACAGACGTCTATCCCCAAAGCCCTCCAACTCAGAATCCATTCCTGCAACTCGTGCGCCCCGGTGCTGTCCACGCTTGGTACAGACTCCATATTCAGGATAACCGTTCTCAGCGTTTCCCGCTTTTCGTCCACCCAACTATCCATCTTGTCTTTGATAAATTTTACATTGGCAAAATATATTGGCCCATCGATGCGCACCATGAGTACATCCTCCTTCACCTCTAGATTGTTGAACCGTTTGATGTTCCTAAACACGTTTGTCCCGGGGACCCTTCCCAGTTGTGCCATGTGTGGTCTGGATGCCCGATAAATCACCATCACCAAGGAAAGTACCATACCCGTGATTATCCCGGTTTCTATTCCCAAAGTAAGGGTTACCAAAAAAGTGGCTATCAACATGGCAAAATCAGACTTATCCTTTTTCCAAAGGTTGAGTGGTTCTTTGAAATCTATTAATCCAGAAACAGCTACCAACACTACCGCAGCAAGAATTGCGCTAGGAAGGTTGTAAAAAGGCGCTGTGAAAAACAGGAGCGTTAACACGATCAATACTGCGGAAATAACCGAAGCCATAGTCGTTTTTGCCCCGGATTGATTATTGACTGCGGTGCGTGAAAAACCTCCAGTTACCGGAAAACCCCTAAAGAATGCCGCACCAAAATTGGAAATACCCAAGGCAATCAATTCCTGATTTGAATCCAGTTTGTAATTTTTATGCTTCGACTGTATTGTCTTGGCTACTGCAAAGCTCTCAGCAAAACCGACCAATGAAATAGTCAATGCAATTGGCAGGAGCGTTCCCCATACGCCGAAATCAAAGGAAGGGACACTCCACGTAGGAAGACCACTAGGTACCTCACCGACGATCCTTACACCCTGGGAGGAAAGATCAAACCCCCATACCAGTACAATCCCGAAGACTACCGCCACCAACGGGGTGGGTAGCGAGGGATGAATTTTTTTGCCGTATTTAATAATCAGAATTCCGCCCACACCAATGGCAAATGTCAACCAATGAATATTCTGGATATTCTGAAAGATGGCGAACAGCATTTCCTGCGCATGTTCACTGTTCGGGAGGTTGATTCGAAACAAGTGCTTGATTTGGCTTAGGCCGATGATGATGGCTGCCGCCGATGTAAACCCATTGATCACTGGATGGGAAAGGAAATTCACCACAAAACCCAGCTTGAGGGCTCCCATCCCAAACTGGATAAGTCCTACCAAAAAAGCAAGGGTAAGTGCATACAAAAGGTATTGATCAGGTGACTCGGGGTTCAGAGAACCAATACCCGCAGCGGTCAACAAAGAAACCATGGCTACAGGCCCTACTGCAAGCTGCCTAGAGGTTCCAAAAACAGCATACAAAATCAATGGAATCGTCACCGCATACAACCCGTGTATGGGTTCCAATCCTGCGAGCATGGCATAAGCCATACCCTGTGGGATCAACATAATCCCAACAGTTATTCCCGCAGACAAATCTCCTCTGAATTGTGTCTTCTCGTACTTCGGAAGCCACTCCAATATCGGTAAGTAACTCTTTATATTCATCGATTGATTGCTTTTGTACTAAGGCCCCCAATAGCTGGAAGCCAAACTCTACCACAAAAGTCTCAAAATGCCTCTGCAAAAAAAGTGATATTAGTCACAGGCATCCCAATCGACCGAAATTCGAAGCCTTTCCCTAAAAAAATTTAGGTTACTTTAGTGTATCTCCTATACACCGAAATAATTTCCAACTCAACCCAAGCCATGCTGGTGTATAACCTTCTAAAAGCTGTTATTTAAATCATTTCATTTTCTAAAAACCGAATGGACCTCAAATCAAGCAAGGTGTTTTTGCCATCGTTACCTATGGGTGTTTGCAACAAGCCGGATACCAATTCATATTTTCCATTAAATCTTTCCCAAAGGAAATCCCTATCTGTAACATCAAACGCAGCATCCTGGCAGCCTGCTACCACACAAAAAAAAATCATAATCAACAAAATATGTTTCACAGACATCTCTTTTTATCGCCTAGTTAAAATGACCAAAAATATACGCAAAAGTAGAAAATAATTCAGACATCGTTTGACATGATCTTTCAAAGTGGCGCTGTTCAAAACGACATCACTGGCACAAAACGATCCATTACTTCCATATATCAACCCTATATCGCCGAAGGCATATCTCAACTTTATATCGCGAAGCATATATCAACCTTATATCGCCGAAGGCATATATCTATCCATCCCCCGATACCCCCTAAAAACACAAAACCCCCTAGAGTTCTCCTTAGGGTTCTTATAAAGTGGCGGCGATCCCGATACTCGGGACAGGCTCTACTCTCCCGTACGCCTAGGCGTACCAGTAACATCGGCGCGGCAG
>NZ_JAFIEU010000022.1 GCF_020832325.1 Lunatimonas sp. | reverse complement strand
TTAACGCCGACGTGGAGATTGACCTATGGCACAATCCCCTTCCTGCACAGCAGACCATCTACGTACGTGTCCGAAACCCGTGTGGGTGGAGCCTGTGGCAGGAGACTTTCTGGGATGTTGTAGGGGGGTGTAGCTTCTGTGCCTTTACGGTGTACCCCAACCCGGCAGCGGAGACACTGCATATCAGGCTGGAAAATGGAGAGGGCAAACCCTCCGGATCCAACAATTTAGCCAGCTATACCATCGGCATTTACAGCGAAAACGGCAATCTGGTCTGGGAGAAGGAGACGGACAGCACGGAGGAACAAATCCCAACAGCTGCCTGGAAAGAGGGCATCTACCACGTCCGCATCCATCACCCGGAAGGTAACTACAGCCAAAAGGTGATTATCAGGCACTAAACGGCAAAAAGCAGGGAAGCGGTATGGTGCCGTTTCCCTGCTTTTTAATGCCCGGACAGCATTGACTATCTCTTCCGTCATGGGAGAAAGGAAATCTGTATCGAGGCATTGGGGATGGTAGGTTATCCGATAAAAAAGGTTCACGCAAAGGCGCAAAGAAAATAGGGGTGAATTTGTCGCCCTCATTACAAGAAGCAACCAAAAATACCTGTAGGAAAGTCTTCTAATCACGCCAGGGGCGTTAGCCCTGATATCTTATTAGAAAATACCAGGTCGAGTGCAACCTCAAAGGGGCTGAGCCCTGTCATCTTCGTACGGTGTCCTCTAAGATAATCCTGGATATCGCTGTCCTGCCATTGTGTTCGTTGCGGGAAATGATCTCCTGGAATTCCTACCCTCTTCGTATTTGATAAATGGGCCGCATCCGGGGGGTATAATTGAAAATGCCTTTTGGCAACTGCACTTGGACTTTGTATGTCATTTGCTGGTTTGGATTTTCCAATACAAAACTCTTTTCTTTCACTTTGTAGCATTTTTCCGATCAAATACGTCTTGAAAAAAACTCGTTATTAATTTGTATAATTAAATTATAAACTTTAATTTAGTTGAGCTAAAGACAATATTAAGTTAACGTAATTTTTATTTATTATAAAGATAATTTTATTTAAATGGTATACCTATGAAGCTTTTTGAGAACTTTAATTTCAAATGGATTTTTTTAGTGGGAATCGTTTTTCTATTTCATTCATGTACTGAAACGGAAGAGGAACCCACTAAAATCGAAATACCAGTAGATACCTATTGGATGTACTCAAGTAGCTGTTTGGTGGATTTTGAAGAGAATTTCTTAAATCAGCAATCCATCCGTATCGCTGACAAGGAAGGCTTGGAAGTCGTTAATTCCTGCTCTGACGAAATTCCAGAAATAGATTTTGATAATTTTTTTCTTTTAGTTACTAGATTTGAATCAATGGGATTTCCAATTTTCAGGGATCAAGGATTGTATAGAGTAACAGGAACCGATCTTGTGTATGAAATTGAGATTAGTATTTCTGACTTTACTGGAAAGGGAATTATTTATTGCTTTGGAGTCATTCCCAACGATTTTTCTCAAAATGAAATTAAAGTCCAAGTTTATGAAAATTAAAATTTTGCACCCATTTTTCTTTTTAGCAATCGTTCAAGAAAAATATGCGTGTTCTCAAGTATTCATTCGTACCACGTGGTAAAAAAATCACCTCTATCCGCTCCATGCGCTGCCATCTCCATCTCTCCGATAAAAAAGGATCACGCAGAGGCGCCAAGACGCAAAGAAAATAGGGGTGAATTTGTAACCCTCATTACAAGAAGCAACCAAAAATACCTGTAGGAAAGTCTTCTAATCACGCCAGGGGCGTTAGCCCTGATATCTTATTAGAAAATACCAGGTCGAGTGCAACCTCAAAGGGGCAGAGCCCTGACATCTTCATACGGTGTCCTCTAAGATAATCCAGGATATCGCTGCCCCACCATTGCCTTCGTTGCGGGAAATGATCCCCTGGATATCTACCCTCGTCGTATTGGATAAATGGCCGCATTCGGGCGGCATAATTGAAATTGGCCTTTGGCAACTGCACTTGGACTTTATATGTCATTTGCCGGTTTGGATTTCCCAATACCAAACTCTTTTCTTTCACCTTGTAGCATTTTGCCAAATACTTACGTCTCGGGATGAGAGTGTACAAAGGTAATTTGTATAATTGGATCATTAACCTTAACTGGTGTTAAGACGATTAAACTTTGCTAAAGTTTTTTCTATATAAATAAGGTTTTAAGTAAACTAGATTAAGATGGAGTCACTAAGGATTTTTAGAATCAAATGGAGTGTTATTTTGGGCATGGTTTTCCTCTTGCCGATACTTGGGGGGTGCCAGGATGATGGTTTGCCGAATGAAATTAGGACAATTAATGACGCCTACGTTGCAATAGTTGGTTCTTGGGAGTGGGTTGAGACAGTCAGCCTGAATAGAATTGATAAATCCATCAGAAAAACAAGTCCCGCAACAGAAGATAAGTCGATTCAATATGTTTTCCAAAAAGACAATAAACTAACTATTACTGACGGTGGGCTAACAAATAACTATCTTTATAGTCTAGAATTGAATTCAGGAGGAGATGGTTTTAATAGCACCTTCTGGTTGATTTCACGTAATATCGAAAACGACTCTGAAACCAAAGAACCCATTCAATTTGGAAAAGATGGGATGTTAGTTTTCTATCATATGTCAGTTCCTATTTCTCACAGTTTTAGAAGAGTAATGTTAGAATAATTTCACCACGAGGGTAATTCGTTTCTAAGAAAATACCTTTTCCTTTCAATTTGTAACATTCTGCCGAAATATTAGCTCAGGTTGAGAAATTACTAAATCACTTCGTATAATTAAAATACTATATTTTATAAATTTTATGTTAAAACATTTTAAATCTATTCAAATTTCTGATAACATAAATCACGTTCTTAATTAAATAATATCAATATGAACGCTTTACGAATTTTCAGATCCATATGGATGGTTTGGGCAGGAATAATCTTTCTCCTTCCCCTGCTCGGAGGATGCCAGAATGACGAATTACCCGATGAAATTAGGACCGTGGATGAGGCATATAAAGCTATCGTGGGGAATTGGGAATGGAAGAAGTCTCTGGTTATTAATCGTAGGCAAGGAAACACCTTAGTTCAAACTCCCAAATCTGAAGGGATTACCAAACAATATGTTTTCCAGAGGAACAAATCCATGCAATATATCGAAAACGGCTCAATTTTGTGGAAATCGGAATATGAAATTGAAGTTAATGAAACGAAGTTACGCTTACAGATTTTGGAAACTGGTTTCTCAACGGGGATTTCTTTTAACTCTGACACGCTAGTTTTCATTAATAGAGTTTTCGGAGACAACGAGTTCTATATTCGGAAATGAGACGTTCATCAAGCCATTTCCAATTGTAGACTCCTGACTTCCGCAATGCGTCACCCAATTTGAGATTTCCAAAAATCATCCTCAAATAGTGGCGCGATTACTTTCTGTCTTTCTGTAATAATCATTGTCTTGTTGATCGTTTTCCCGCTTTGTGGTAGCTTTATTCTCAGAGTAGTGACCGTCTTGGCGATTTCCAAGACCTTATCTACACTTATCGTGTACAGATTTTTCTTTAGTACACGTTCCAGTTCCTTGTAGACTTTATAAGCTACAAAACACACACATACATGAGCTTCTATCCGTTTGGGAGTAAAGTGGAACATCGGCCTCATTTCAACTGTCCCCTTGGTAATTCTAAAAGCCCTCTCCACCTGCCATAAACTACTGTATTGAGCATAGACTTCTGCTGCCGGCAGATCTGTGTTTGTTATGTACCCCTTCAATCCATCCCATTTTGCATCCTCTTCCACTTTGCTTTTGTCTATGGTTACCTGGACATCTTTTGAGATCACCAAGAACTTGTTATAGCCACGTTTATTTATGTTCTCTTTAGAAATGGTACCTGCCTTAAATGCTTTTTCCAAACGGCTAATTCCCTTGGTACGGTTATGGGCATCCTTTTTAGCCCGCTTTTCAGAGTAACCCACTATCAATCTCCCATGCCAAACCGTTTTTTCATTAAATCTACCTTCCACCTTTTCTTGTGAGAGCAGCCACCCTTTTACTGCCTTGTTGGAATTTTTTATGCGTGCGCCTATAATATACCTGTACCCCTGGGCCCTAAGAAAGTCGATATTCTTTGTGTTTATTAAACCCGAATCAGCAACTAGCACAAAATCATCCAGCTTGAACCGTCTGACAAAATCATCTACAATCGGAATCATGGTATGTCCCTCGTATTGGGTGCCATTGAACATTGAATAAGATAATGGGTAGCCGTCCTCACTCACCAACAGGCCCAGTACTATCTGGGGTTGGCTGTGCTTGCCATTCCCAATACCTTTCTGGTATGTTCGACGCTGATTTTTTGGATGGATTCCTGTTGCGTATTATAGAGCTTGTCCATATACCGATAAATCTTATCCAATTGAAGGTCTTCATCAAAATGCGACTTCAGGTATTCAACCGTTGCCGATTTGCTCATCAGCTGACTTAATCTTGAGATGACCAGTTGCCTGAGGATATAATCATCTATCGCATCATATCCAATCGAGTCATACACCCTATTGAGTATAAGTTGGGTGCCATTGTGAAGGATGTTTTCAATGGTGGAAAGCAACATGTTGGTAACAAGCGCTTCTTCCTTCTCCCGGGTATGTTGCTGGAATAAATCCACTCCATTCGCATGATTATCAACCCATAGCTTGCCTTCCTTATATAACCGCTCAATCTCGGCCTCGTCCCGTGCGATACCAACTGTCTTAATCTCCTTAAATTTACCCTTCACCTTAACCGCGACAACAATGCTAGTGGTGCCAGAACGGTTCTTTTTTTTGCGGACAAACATGTCCAAATATAGCCCTTAATCGCTTTGCGTCACCCAAAGCGGTGATGCAAATTTGGTAATACAATGATTATCTGTATATTATGAAAAACCCCAAAAAACTGTGCGGAAGTCAGGAAATAAGTGTAAATATTTCAGATTTTCAAACTACAGGTATTATTTATTGCTTTGGAGTCATTCCCAACGATTTTTCTCAAAATGAAATTAAAGTACAAGTTTATGAAAATTAAAATTTTACTGTCATTCTTTTGTCTAGCAATCGGTCTAGTAAAAGATGCATATTCTCAAGTATTCATCAGTACCGCCTGGTAACAAACACACCTCTATCCGCTTGCTGCGCTGCTATTTCGGTCTCTCTGATAAAAAAGGTTCATGCAAAGGAAATGGGGGTGAATTTGTCGCCCTCGTTACAAGAAGCAACCAAAAATCGTTTTAGCAAAGGCTTATAATCACGGCAGGGGCGTTAGCCCTGAGATCTTATTAGAAAATACCAGGTCGAGTGCAACCTCAAAGGGGCAGAGCCCTGACATCTACATACGGTGTCCTCCAAGATAATCCAGGATATCGCTGCCCCACCATTGTGTTCGTTGCGGGAAATAATTCCCCGCCTACCCTCTACGTATTTGATAAATGGGCCGCATTCGGGGGGTATAATTGCAATTGGCCTTTTGGCAACTGCACTTGGACTTTGTATGTCATTTGCTGGTTTGGGTTTTCCAATACCAAACTTTTTTCTTTCTCCTTGTAGCATTTTGCCAAATGCTTACGTCTCTAGGTAAGAAAGTAAAAAATTAATTTGTATAATTGGATAATTAATTTTAACTTAATTGGTGTTAAGAAAAGAGTTTATACTGTAAGTGCCTAATTAAGTAAAATATTTAATTTGAAAGTCGAAACGGTTTTCGTAATGATAAAATTAAAAAATATGATTTTCATAAAATCTATTATTAGTGGATTTTTTATTTGTACATCCTTATTTTTATCCTGTACAAATATGGATACTGAAATTGTTGATTTTACTTCTTTAAAACAACTAAACGATTGTCCTGCTATTGTCATCAATAAACAGTTATCAGATGAGTTTTTGGTAATTAACTCACAAGAAGAATTAGAACAATCTGTCTTTTTTAGTGGAGAAAATCCATACCTATGTGATTTGCTTAAAGATGAATTAACGATAGACTTCACGAAGCAAACGTTGTTGATTGGTAAAAAAATAATTCCCCAAATAAGAGGGGAACTAGTATCTGAAAATGTGTTGCAAACCGATGGTAAAGATTATACCTACCGCATAGTGGTAAAGAATGGTGGTTACACCGCTTTAGGACTGTTCCTTTTTGGAGTTATTATTCCTAAAATCTCCAATGATACAAAAGTAAACTTGGATTTAACAATCCAAGAGCACTCATAAAGTTAATTTATACCTCAATCAATATGAAACGGAGCATGACGAGATCGTCACATAGTGGGTTGATATAGATTCGAGGTTCCATAGCCTGTTCCAACTAGTCGGGGTGGCCTTTGAAAAAACTATTATAATCATATGAAAAAGTATTTAATTATAGCTTTTGTAACTTTTGGACTTTACACTCCTGCTTATTCCCAAGTATTTAGTAATTTTCAAGGTAAGCAGTACGAACAAAAGAATAATAGATGGTATGATGAACATGGAAATATTGTAAACAGTAAGGTTATTACAATAAAACTTAAAAATAGTTCGCTGCAAACAGCTTCAATTGAATTCGGAAGAAGAATTAGGGAAAATGCATTGGGGTATATTGATATAGAACTTTCTAACAATATTGGCTTCTTTGAACAGTTGAGCACAATATCTGAAGATCCCAACTTTGAGTCGGTAGATATTAATACATTTGGAATGTATAATGCTATACAAGTTACACCAAATGATCCACAATTGGCCAACCAATGGTATATAGATCGTATACAGGCTCGAAATGCATGGAATCATACTATGGGCGGTGAGTGTGTAGTAGTTGGTGTATTAGATTCTGGAGTAGATTGGGAACACGAAGATTTGGGGATTGGGCATGACACATACCAGAATATTTGGCTGAATCCCGGGGAAGATATTTGGTCAAATCAAAACAATCCGAATACCGGTAACGGAATCGATGATGATACCGATGGCTTAGTCGATAATTGGAAAGGCTGGAATTACGACGTAAACTCTAACGATGTTCGAACGGGTAATGCCCATGGCACTCAAGTTTCAGGCATAATTTCGGCAAAAGCGAATAATGGCCGTGGAATTGCGGGAATAGCGGGAGGGAATAACAATGATGGCGTGAAGGTTTTAGGCCTCTGTATTGGAATAAATGCTCCTGATGGATCAGTTTTAGATGACGCCATTTTGCATGCTGTTGATAAGGGGGTACGCATAATACAAATAAGTGCTTCAGTGGGAGAAACATCTGCGATTAATGCTGCGATTCAACATGCGGTTGATAATGGCGTTGTAGTAGTTTGTGCTTCTGGAAATAGTACGACTAGTGTCAGCTATCCCGCAAGTAATAGTAATGTAATTTCTGTAGGGGCAACAGATCAAAATGATCAAAAGGCCTCATTTTCAAACTTTGGTAATAATTTAGTTCTTGCGGCTCCTGGGGTGAACATCCTTACTACTACTTCAAATAATGAGTATGGGCAATTCACCGGGACCTCGTGTGCAGCACCAATGGTTTCAGCAACGATTGCTTTGATGATATCAATAAATCCAACATTAACCCCAGCCCAAATTAGAAATATTGTTATTTCAACCTCAGATAAGGTCGGAGGGTATACTTATATAAACGGCCGCTGTGACGAACTCGGATTTGGTCGTTTAAATACGTATGCTGCATTGGCAGCCGTTTTGCCTACGGTAACCGGCCCCGACCGCATCTGTACCACAAACACAAACTTCACGCTACAAAACGTACCTGCCGGGCAGACGGTAAGCTGGGCGGTATCGCCCATTCACCTCTTCCCCACTACCGGACGAAGCGGCACCGGTGCCACCGCCGCACTTCGGGCAATGCACAGTAGCAGCAGCGGACTGGCTACGCTCACCTACACCATAGATACCGGCTGCGGGGAATTTCAGGTGCAGAAGCAGATCTGGGTGGGCGTACCCGACACCGGCATGCAGGTGGAGGCCAACTACTATCCCATCTGTATGAACGAATACACCTACATCAACGCCTTTTACGATCCGTACAACACCAATCCTGCCGGAAATAAGGCAAGCGATATTACCAACTTTATCTGGGAGCAGCCCTCAGGGGTATCCTGCTTTACGGCAGGTACTAAAAACGAAGTGCTGGCCTGCTGGTTTACCAATCCGGACAATTATATCGTCCGGGTACGGGCCGTCAACTCCTGCGGACAGGGGGCGCTGAGGACGGTCCATTTCAACGTCGATTCCTGGGGATGCTCCTACTTCTCCGTGGGAATCAACCCCAATCCGGCGAACGGCAACGTGACCATAGCACTTACCGAAACACCACTGGACGATGCGGCCAAATCGGTCCTGCAAGCTGAAAATAAAGGAAGCAGGGAATTCCAACAGTACAGCTTCAACACCCCGCCCCACCGCATACGGGTAGTTGATATCGTGGGCGCCGAAAGACTGTGCGTGGAGAATGTGCCGGAGGGCAACAGCTATCAACTGGACATCAGCCACCTCACGCCGGGCATCTACATCGTCCACCTGGAGCACCGCAACGGCACCGTGGTCCGGCAGCTTAGGGTGGAGTAAAGACCGTGCCTAAAGACACTAGCAAAGAGGGGCCATGCTACGGTATTCACTAGGACGAGCAGTTACCGAAGACACCTCTATCCCAACTATGCGCTACCATCTCGGTCTTTCCGATTCACGCAAAGAAAAATTGCAAGGATATATTCGCCGCTATGGTAAAAAATAGTAAAATACAAAGGCCTTTGCCCATTCCGTAGAATGAACAAAGGCCTGTTTAATCAATCGGGCCAAGCCAATGGGATTACCTTATTTACTGGAAGAACAGGTACTTCCCTTTGGCTATCAACGCATCGGCTATTTCCCGGCGAAGTTCCTTTACATTGACAGCTTCCATTTTCGTAAACCGCTTCAACCCCATCAACAGAACCTTTTGTTCATCTCCTGAAAGAAATGAATTGATAGCTTCTTTTCCGGCGGTCTGAATTTTTTCCACTGCTTCAAAAAGGTAAACCTGGGTGGCAGCCTGCTGAATCCGGGTATGCGCTACGCCCCTTTGCGAAATAAGCTTCTCTGTGCGGAGCACGGCAGATTCGGCTGCATAGATCTCAATCATGATATCCGCAAGGTTCATCATAATCTCCTGTTCAGCGTCGATCTTGGCACCCAACACCTGGGCGGCCCTTCCTCCTACCATGAGAAACACCTTCTTAAGCTTATTGAGCACGTCCTTCTCAGCCGCCATGGGCTGCGAAGTGTCCACCTGCTCAAAGCTGGGCACCGCCTTCAGCTCCTCTCCTACCGCCATGGCAGGGCCCATCAGATTAATCTCCCCCTTCAGGGCACGTTTCAACAACATCCCTACCATCAGGATGCGGTTAATCTCATTGGTTCCTTCGTATATTCTGGAAATTCGGGCGTCGCGGTAGGCTCTTTCCATCGGTGCATCTGCCGAATAACCCATACCTCCATATACCTGCACGCCCTGATCGACCACATAATCCAATACCTCCGAACCGTGTACTTTGGCTATGGCACATTCAATCGCAAACTGCTCCAGTCCTTTTAGCTTTGCCTCGGCATCACTCAAGCCCTCGGCTTCCAAAGCTGCCATGCGGTCTTCCACATCCTGGCCCGCTCTGTAACAAAGCGCCTCGCAGGCATAGGTGCGGATGGCCATCTCTGCAAGTTTTTGTTTGATGGCCCCAAACGTGTTGATGCTCACTCCAAACTGCTTGCGTTCACCGGCATACTGGATAGCATTTCCCAGCACTGTCCTACATCCACCCAGCACGCCGGCACCCAATTTGATCCGGCCTATATTCAGGATATTGACAGCGATTTTAAATCCGTTGCCACGTTCGGAAAGCAGGTTTTCCACGGGTACCTTGCAATCGTTAAAGAATACCTGCCGGGTGGAAGATCCCTTGATGCCCATTTTTTTCTCTTCCTCGTTCATGGTGATTCCGCCAAAGGTTTTCTCCACGATAAAGGCTGAAAGGTACTTGTCATCTTCAATGCGGGCAAATACAATGAATAGATCCGCAAAGCCTCCATTGGAGATCCACATCTTCTGTCCATTGATCAGGTAATGCTTGCCATCCTCGGTGAGGGTAGCTTTGGTCTTTCCGGAATTGGCATCAGATCCGGCGTCCGGCTCGGTAAGGCAATAGCAGGCTGCCCACTCCGCATTGGTGAGCTTGGGCAGGTACTTTTGCTTTTGTTCCTCCGTGCCGTAGTAGAGAATGGGCAGTGTACCTATTCCGGTATGGGCACCGTAGGTGGTGGAAAAAGATCCGGCCGAGCCTATGATATCGGCTATCAGCATAGAGGTATTGAAACTCATCCCCAAGCCACCATATTCCTCCGGCACCGAGACACCTAGTAAACCCAATTCACCGGCCTTTTTCAAAATACCCGGAACCAAGTCCGGATCCTTCATGCTGTCTATGGCGTCTGCCTTGGGCATGATTTCCATATCCACAAAATCCTGGCACGCCTGTGCCATCATCAGCTGCTCCTCGCTAAATTCCTCCGGAATAAATACATCCACAGCCTTGGTTTCTTTGATGAGGAATTCTCCTCCGTTTATTGGGGTTTTCATTTTTTTAGACGTAAGATTTAAGACGTAAGATTTTAGACTTTTTAGTCGTCTTGAAATTGAGTATAGTACATATTTGGAAATACGACTCGTTTAGGACAATAAGTCATACAAGAATTAACGTGCCTCAATTATCAAATTTCCTAATCAGCGAAAATAGAATACGCTGAACCTCGGACAAACTGTTGGCTACCGATAGAAAATCTTCTTCGTTTACCAACTGCAACTCTTTGCATACATGCAGTTGGGACTCCAATTCACACACAGAGGCATGAGAAATGCCGAGAAAATGTGCAAATTCCTTGTCGGTCCTTCTACCTGCACCTTCTGCAATGTTGGATGAAATAGATATGACGCTGCGGCGCATTTGGGAAACCAGCCCGAATTTTTCAGTATCCGGAAAATCACCTGATATCTGATAAATTTGAGTAGCCAAGGCTATCGCCTTTTTCCATACCAAAAGCTCCTTGTAATTATGCATTCTTCAGGTGCGTTTTTCGACTTTATCCATTCTTGGTTTAATTCGCATCGTCGATACTAAGACTAAAGATCTTATGTCTTATGTCTTAGTACTTATGTCTATCTCAATAGCTCCACCACACCCGCAACACCTTGGCCGCCTCCGACGCAGGCGGTGACGAGGCCGTATTTTCCGTTTCGGCGTCGTAGTTCGTTGATGATCTGTACGGTGAGCTTGGCACCGGTGCATCCGAGCGGATGGCCTAGGGCCACGGCGCCGCCGTTTACGTTGACGATATCTTCGTTCATGTCAAGGGCTCGGATCACCGCCAAGGCCTGTGTGGCAAAAGCTTCGTTGAGCTCGATAAGGTCGATATCATTCAGGGTCAATCCTGCCTGCTTCAACGCCTTGGGTACTGCCTCTTTGGGACCTATACCCATAATTCTAGGCTCCACGCCGGCCACACTGTAAGACACCAAACGCGCCACAGGCTCCAAGTTGAGTTCCTTCACCATGCCCTCTGACATGACCATCACAAAGGCCGCTCCATCGGAAGTTTGGGAGGAGTTGCCGGCAGTGACTTGTCCGCCTTGCTTGAATGCTGGCTTCAAGTTTGCCAACACATCCAACGTGGTACCGGGACGGGGTCCTTCATCTGTGTCCACGGTAAACGTTCTGGTTTTCTTCTTTTGGTTCTCATCCAAATAAGTTTCCTCTACCTGTACTGGTACGATCTCATCCTTGAATCTACCTCCTTGGATGGCACTGATGGCCCGCTCGTGGGAACGTACCGAAAAGCGATCTGCATCTTCCCGAGTGATGCTATAGTCCTTCGCCAACTCCTCTGCGGTGAGGCCCATGCTAAGGTAATAGTCCGGATTGTTGGAGGCAATGTCCCAGTTGAGGGCTGTGCGGTATCCCATCATGGGCAGCATGGACATGGACTCCGTACCTCCGGCAATGATGCAATCGGCCATGCCGGATTTGATTTTTGCCGTCGCCAATGCGATGGCTTCTATACCCGATCCGCAATAGCGGTTCATCACAAACCCGGGGACATCCTTGCCCAAGGCCAGCAAAGCGATCATCCTTCCCATTTGCATGCCCTGTTCTGCCTCTGGAATGGCATTGCCCACAATCAGGTCGTCTACCTGCTTTGGCGATACCTGCGGTACCTTTTCCATCAAAAACCTGATCACATCCGAGGCCAGATCGTCCGGGCGGTAAAAACGAAAACCTCCCTTCTTGGCCTTTCCTACTGCTGATCTATATCCATTTACAATATATGCTTCCATCTTTTTTCAGTTATTGGGGTTAAAAACATGCTGATTTTTTCCGTAAATACATCAGTTTCTCAGGGGTTTGCCCTTAAAGAGAATGCTGTGAATGCGTTCCAGCGTCTTCTTCTCTCCGGTCAAACTCAAGAAGGCCTCTCTTTCCAAATCCAGCAAATACTGCTCGCTGACCTCTGAGGCACTAGATAGATCGCCACCGCTCATGACATAGGCCAATTTACGGGCAATCTTCGCATCGTGATCGGAGATATAGGATCCGTAGATCATTCCCGTGATGCCGGCTTCAAACAACGCAAGAGACGTCTTTCCGAGCACTTTGATGTTGGTCTGCTGAATGGGTCGGGAATATCCCTGTTCATAGAGCGACAGCACCTTCGATTTTGCGTCTGCGAGCTGCCTTTTGCGGTTTAGCGTAATGGCGTCCTTCGCTTCAAGGTAACCCAATCCTTTCGCTTCCTGAGCGGATGTAGAAACCTTTGCCATGGCGATATTCATAAATATTTCCTGCAACCGGTTGAGCTCCACATCTCCGGGTACAATCGCATTGGCAAAGCGACGGGTCATTTCCTTTGTCCCGCCACCTGCAGGAATCAATCCAACCCCTACTTCCACCAAACCCATATACAATTCCGCATGCGCTTGAATGGCATCTGCATGAAGCGACATTTCGCATCCCCCGCCTAGTGCCATATTGTGCGGTGCTACCACCACCGGCACGTCTGAGTAGCGCACACGCATCATGGTATTTTGGAATTGTGCAATCATCAGGTTGATCTCGTCATACTCTTGATCGCCTGCAAACATGTACAGTATCGCCAGGTTGGCACCTGCGGAGAAATTACCTCCCTCGTTTCCGATGACCAGGCCTTTGTAAGACTTCTCTGCCATGGATATGGCCGTATTGATACCCTGCACTACTTCTGCACCCAATGAGTTCATCTTGGTATGGAACTCCAAAAGCAAGACCTCGTCGCCCATGTCGTACACAGTGGCACCTTCATTGCCCCATACTTTCTTTTTAGCTCCTTTGAGCGTGTCGATGAGGATAAAGTCACCCTGTCCAGGGATTTCCTTGTACGATTTGGAAGGGATGTCGTAGTAATTGCGCTTACCGTCTACCACCTTATAGAAGGAATCATTTCCTGCCTCCAACATCTCATATACCCAATCGGCGGCCTTATGACCGGCCTTCTCCATGTTGGTGACGGTTTCTTTTACTCCCAATATGTCCCAGTTTTCAAAGGGCCCATATTCCCAGCCAAAACCGGCACTTACAGCTTGATCTATGCGGTAGAGCTCATCAGCGATCTCTGGAATTCGGAAGGAGCAATACCTGAACAAATCATAAAACGTCTCTCTAAAAAACTCTCCGGATCGATCGTTATAGTTTACCAGGAAGCGGATGCGTTCTTTGAGGTCTTCGATAGGTTTGGCTTCGTCGAGGGACTTCAATCTTGGCTTTTCAACATCTTTGTACTCCATCGTCTGGAGATCAATCTCCTTGAGCTCTTTACTGCCATCCTTATGCCGGATCATTTTAAAATATCCCTGTCCGGTCTTATCGCCCAGCCATTTGTTTTCGTGGAGCACTTTCATGCTCTTTGGCAACTCAAAACGATCCTTGGATTCGTCGTGAGAAAGCACCTGTTTTAAGTTGGTAGCCACATTCACCGTGGTATCCAAGCCCACTACATCCATCGTACGGAAGGTGGCAGATTTAGCCCTACCTATGACGGTACCGGTAAGTTTATCCACCTCAGATACGCCCATACCTAATTTTTCAATGGTATGGATAGCGGAAATGATGGAATATACACCGATCCTATTCGCAATAAAAGCCGGTGTGTCTTTACACAACACGGTTTCCTTTCCCAAAAAACGGTCACCGTATCCCATCAAAAAGTCAATGATCTTCGGATCGGTTTTAGGACCGGGAATGATCTCAAGCAATCGTAGGTACCGCGGTGGATTGAAAAAGTGGGTTCCAGCAAAATGCACCTGGAAATCCTCCGATCGGCCTTTACACATCAAGTGCATGGGAATACCAGATGTATTGGAAGTAATGAGGGTGCCCGGCTTCCGATGCTGCTCTACTTTTTCAAATAAGGATTGCTTGATTTCGAGTTTCTCTACAACTACCTCAATGACCCAATCGTAGTCTTTGATTTTGGGCAGATCGTCGTCGAAGTTGCCAGTAGAAATCCTTGAAGCAAAGGCTGTGTCATAAATCGGAGAGGGTTTTGATTTAAGGGCATTTTGCAAGGCCTCGTTCACTAGGCGGTTTCTTACCTCCTTGTCTTCCAGGCTACGTCCTTTTTTCTGTTCCTGTTCGGTGAGTTCGCGCGGGACAATGTCCAGCAAAAGTACCTGCACGCCTATGTTGGCAAAGTGGCAGGCGATCCTGGAACCCATTACTCCAGAACCTAAAACGGCTACTTTCTGAATGATTCTGTTCATAAGCTATATTTCGGTTTATTATTAAAATTCGCTTTTTTGATTCTGATGTATTACGTCATTGATTTTCCGGAAAATTCGAAAAAAACTTTTCAATTCTTTTTCCGTCAATGCCTTTTGCACCTTTTGGTTGAAATCCATGACCGTCTCTACAGACTTTCCTTTTTTTTGCCTACCCAATTCTGTTAAGAAAATACGCACAGACCTGCGATCTAGGGGATCGGGTCTCTTTTCAATCAATCCCTTATCTTCCATACTTTTCAATACCCTGGTGAGGCTTCTGGTCTCCAAGCCCAACATAGGAGCGATTTTAGTTGCTGGCGTGCCATCCTTTGAATGTATATTGATCAACACATAGCCGATAGAAGCGGTAATGTCCTCCTGAGCGGCTTTTTGATTGTACATTCTCGAAATAGAATGCCAACAGGACTTTATGTGGAAATCGAAGGTCTCCTCTTTCTTCATTTGACTAGTATACGTAATTTCAGCAATGGCTACCTAAATTTACAGAAAAAAGTTATGCATGCATACTAAATAGACCCGATATTTTTCAACGGATTGCCAAAATTCATTGGCCCGGAAATTGGCCTTACCGGCAGTTAAAAAAGATGGGAGACCTTAATCCTACAAAGCTGAATGGAGTAGACAAGCCGTTTTTTTTGGGTTATCCACGTTTTTATAAAAACCGTTTTGATTAATTAAAAAATATCGGTTGTCTTTATTAAGGTGTGGATTTGTGGGTAACTCAGTGAGTATGGTTTATTCACGTTCGTTGAAACATTTTATCTCCTCTTTTCCCTAGTTTATCCACTGTTTGGTTTTTGCTAGTCGGTTGGTTTTCTTATGTTTAGTTTCGTTTGTATGTTGATTGTGGATAAGGCATTTTTTTCTAGGTGTTCGTAAGTTTGTGTGGGTGTGATTGTGTGTATGTGTGTGGAAGTTGTGCGTTATCCCCATGTTAAGGGGTTATTGGTCAGTGAGCGTTTTTCCGCTGTGCATAATAGAGGGCTTGTACCAGTTTTTATTCATGTTATCCACCCGTATTCCACATCCTCATTTTCGAGGATCTGTGTTAAATTCTGGTAGCTCAAAAGTATCAATTTCCTTCAGTTCTGTAGTGGTTTCAGTTGTCGATGTATCTGGATAGTAGCCGCTGTCCTTACGCTTTTCAAGCAGTATGTCCGTTAGTGTCCATCCCGCACGTAGGATAAATTCCTGGGATTTCGTTTCGGAATCGTAGAAGAAGTAGATGGGTTCCGGCTGGGTGTTTTTGCGGAAGTTTCCAGGGTCCCATCTGCGGTTTCTGTTTCGGTCGATGATAGCCCGTAGCTTATAGTCGGTTGCTTCAATGCGGTTGAATTCGAAGGTGTTCGTATCTTCTAGATACAATTCTTTGACGATTTCGTCTTTTTTGTTTAAGAGTTGGATCAGTATGGGTCTTTCATCTGTGTTGACAGACCCGCTTACACCATCTGCCAACCGGTCCTGTTTTAGTTTTTTGTAGTTTGCCTCTAGTTTGTCTTTGTTTGCTATTCCTTCTACATCGATCACTGAAGAGTCCCCAATATAAACTTTGTAGGTTTCAAAGGTTAGTGAATCGGGAATAGTTAATTCTAGAATGGCTTTTGTGAACTTGGTACTATCTGTAAAGTAAATGTGTTTGGGTTCTATTGGAATAATTCCGGCGGTATCGAATCTTACCATGAGAGAGTCAAAGTTGATATGTGCAATGGGTTTATTGAAAGTTAATTCGGCGCGGAGGTTTTGCACAAAACTCAGTCCCGAGTTGGCTTTGATTTCTAATGCCTCCTGACGTCTGTCGCTTTCTTCAAACTTTGCATAGAGAGTGGTGTCTATGGAGAAACCTACCGAATCTTTTAAAGAGAGCGTTACTTCAGTACTATCGTTGGATAGTTCGGTATGATAAAGACGTATGGTTCGGTCGTTTAGTCGGGAGAACAGTTTTTTGCCGGTTTCCGGGTGTTGGATCTCGTAAGTGATAGGTGCTTTGCTGAGTACAATGTCGAAGTTTTTTCCGATTGGTGAACTTCGATTTACTTTTAGGTCAGATAAGTCAGCTCTGAAAATATTTATGTGAAATCCTTCCATATTTTGTTGAATATCAATTACTTCTGGGTAAAAGCCATGGGCTTCACTTCGGTATTCTGCTTTCAGGGAGTTATTTTCATCGTGCCAGGCGTAGAGTCTGAATTGGCCGGCCTTGATATTGGTGATTTCGAATTTACCAGCTGTATCTGCTTGTGCTATGTAGTACGGTGAAGCTGTAAAAAGGTCAGTGGTATCCGATTCTTGGTATAGACCGACCAAAATATCTTTCATCTCGCGCTCTTTGCGTGGTTGCACATAGGCTACTCTTCCTGAGATGGTTAGACTGTCGATATAGTCTCCGGTTGAGAAAACCAGTTTGACGTTTTCAGCTGGATTCTTTTCGGTGATATCTTGAATGCTTTTCTGAAAATTGAATACGTAGGTGGTATTTTCTTCAAGATCTTGATTGAGTTTGATGTTGATTCGATTTTTGTTTGCTAGGAATTGGACCTCATCAGTTTTGATTTTGGGGGTGATAATGATCTGTTTTGTAGGGTTATCCAAAGCGACGAATTCATTGAATAGTAAGTTGATTTCATTAGGAGATAGGTTTGTTTGATTGTTTTCCGGATCTGTTGAAAGTAACACCGGTGGGTCTTCGTCTTTGGGACCTCCCATGGGCGAGCTTTGCTTAGCGCATGACGAAGCTAGTGCAGCGAGTATAAAAATAGCTATTATAGTAAAGAAACGGCTCATTTCTTTTTGATGATGTAAAGAAGGCTAGAATGTGTATTTGGTTGCTTTGTTGCTTGTTGATTATAGCGATACCCGTTCAAAAAGGATACTATTGGATTATTTTGGCCCATATACTTATCGGTTAATAGAGAAACGTAGTAGGCGTCAAATATAAGCGGCTTTTTTTCAATGATTTTTAAGCCGTACTTGTCGGCAAGGCGGTTCATGGCTTCATTGGTAAAGTGGTATAGGTGTCTGGGCACGTCTAATGCTGCCCAGTTTTCTTGATGTTTTTTGAAATCGACCGAATCTAGATTTGGAACAGCTATAAAGAGGAATCCACGTTTCTTGAGTAAATCTAGAATTATTTTTAGGGTTTTGTTCAAATCATGTATGTGTTCTAACACGTGAAAGAGCGTGATGGCATCGAATTTTTTCTCTTTTTTTAGCGTAGTTAAGCTAGTTACGGGGGTTAAACCGTTTATATTTTTAGCCTGTTTACATGCGGTGGGGTTTGGTTCGTATCCTATTACCTGCCATCCGTTTTTTTGGGCTGCTGCAAGTAGGTATCCTGTACCGCAACCATAATCCAAAAGACGTCCCTTTTTCTTTACTCGAGTATTGATCCAATTAATTTTTTGGCGTATGGTATATCTTCTTACCGCTTTATAGAGGATATGTATTAGGTTTTTGGATTGGTTGGTGTGGGATATGTAGTCTTCGGATTCATAATATGTATGGATGTATTTTTGCTCTGGCCGTGGATTAGTAAAAATTAGTCCACAATCTGTGCATTTACAAAGTGTAAAAGATTCCTTTGATATGGCGTGGTCTTTTACAACCATGTAGTTAAGAAAAAGCCCACTCTTGCATAGCGGGCATTTTGTTAGTCTCTCGTACATGATAGCTATCTCCCTAGGTATACGGTTAGAATCGATAGGTCTGCAGGTGTCACACCACTAATTCTTGAGGCCTGTCCCAAAGTCTCTGGCTGGATTTTGTTTAGTTTTTGGCGTCCTTCAGCCGATAGTGCTTTTACCTGTGAATAATCGAAGGTGGTAGGTATCCGATGGTTTTCAAGGTTAGCCATTTTTTGTACCAGTTGTTGTTCTTTGTCGATGTAGCTTTCGTATTTAATCTGTATTTCCGCTTGTTCCCGTACATCCTTGTCAAATGTCGAAAGGTATTGGTCTAATTTTGGGTCTAGTGTGCGTACTTCTTCCATGCCGATCTGCGGTCTTTTGAGTAGTTTTTCCACCGTTATCTTTTCCCGTATCTCTGCTGTATTCATACCGGTCAGTTCGGCATTGACGAGGTTTGGCTCTACTTTCAGCTTTTTTAATTCGTTAATTAAGGTTTCAGTAGCGGTTTTTTTGTGGAGGACGCGCGCCATACGTTTTTCGTCAGCGAGTCCCAAGAGGTATCCTTTTTCAGTTAAACGTAGATCGGCGTTGTCTTGCCGTAGTAGCAAGCGGAATTCAGCTCTTGAAGTGAACATGCGGTAAGGCTCTTCGGTACCTTTATTTACCAAATCGTCTATCAATACCCCAATGTATGCTTCAGACCGGTTTAATATGAAAGGTTCTTTTTCCTGGACGTTTTGATGTGCATTGATTCCGGCTATTAATCCTTGGGAAGCAGCCTCTTCGTAGCCCGTGGTTCCGTTAATCTGTCCGGCAAAAAATAGGTTTTTTACCAGTCTGGTTTCCAAGGTTGGTTTCAATTGGGTAGGTGGAAAAAAATCGTATTCTATAGCGTACCCGGGGCGGAACATTTTTGCTTGTTCGAATCCAGGTATCTTACGCATAGCCTTGTATTGCACATCTTCCGGAAGCGAGGTCGAAAATCCGTTTACATAGATTTCTACAGTATCCCAGCCTTCGGGTTCTACAAATATTTGGTGCCTTTCCCTTTCTGCAAATCGGTTTATTTTATCTTCGATCGATGGGCAGTATCTTGGGCCAAGCCCTTTTATTCTACCGTTGAACATCGGAGATCGGTCGAATCCGGTTTCTAGTGTTTCGTGAACATCTTTGTTGGTGTAGGTGATCCAGCAGCTGCGCTGTTGCTTCAAGGGTTGTGTGGATGCGGAATAGGAAAACTTTTCCGGGAATTCGTCGCCGAATTGCTCTTCCATCTTGCTAAAGTCTAACGATCGACCGTCCACTCTAGGAGGCGTACCGGTTTTCATTCTACCTGATTCGAATCCCAAATCAACGAGGTCTTCTGTGATTCCTTTAGCTGCGGATTCCCCAGTTCTACCGCCTCCCATTTGCTTTTCTCCTATATGGATGACGCCATTGAGGAAGGTTCCGTTTGTTAGTACTACTGTTTTGGCAGGTATTTCGATGCCTATTCCGGTACGTACCCCTTTAATTCTACCGTTCTTGACAATGAGGCCTTTGATCATTTCTTGCCAAAAGTCTACATTGGGCGTCTGTTCTAACGCGAGGCGCCATTCCTCGGCAAATCGCATTCGGTCGTTTTGGCTCCTCGGAGACCACATCGCCGGCCCCTTGGATCTGTTTAGCATTCTGAACTGAATCATAGACTTGTCTGAGACAATCCCTGACATTCCTCCCAGCGCATCAATTTCCCGAACAATTTGTCCTTTAGCGACTCCTCCCATAGCGGGGTTACAGGACATCTGGGCGATAGTATTCATATTCATCGTACAGAGAAGTACCTTCGACCCCATCCTTGCCGCGGCGTGTGCTGCTTCACAACCCGCGTGACCTCCTCCTACTACTATTACGTCATATTCTGGAAACATTCCTAGATTTGTTAAGTGTTCCACGTGGAACTATTTCTTGTCTGAAGTTCGATCTCTTGGATAGCTTCTCCAACTGTTCCACGTGGAACAGTTGGTTCTATCCTACAGCTTCAAATAGTTCGATCGCTGCTTCTTCCTTTTTTCTCATTTTTGCTGCCTCTGTTGCAGTCTTATCCTTGTATCCACAAAGATGTAGCAAACCGTGACTGATTACTCTTCTTAGTTCTCTGTCGAAAGATTGATTTAAATGGGTGGCGTTTTCCTGTACCCTATCTATACTAACGTAAATTTCTCCTTCAATAGTGTTTTTGGTTTCGCTTTGATCAAATGTGATGATATCCGTGTAGGTGTCGTGATCCAGATAGGTTAGATTGATTTGATGCAGATATTCATCGGAACAAAAAATATACAAAAGCTCTGTGATTTTTTGTCCCTCTGAAGTTGCCACTGCATGCAACCATTTCTTATATCGATTTTTTTTGGTCAGCCTAAAAGAGGTGTCTTCTTCAAAGAAAAGGATCGCCATCTCAATTCAGGTAAAAGGTGAGCGTTGTCCTGCTCCCATTCTCTTCAAATAAGACCTCATCGCAAAGGTGCTTCATCAAGAAAACCCCTCTTCCACCCGCTTTTTCTAAATTTTCGGGAGCGGTTGGATCCTTAAGGTGATGATAGTCGTAGCCCTCTCCTTCGTCTTCTATGATGAACTTTATCTGATCGTCATGAAACTCCAAAATTAGGATTACCTGCTTTTTGGGATCTTCTTTGTTGCCGTGAACAATAGCGTTGCTGACACATTCTGTCACAGAAATCATGATGTTTCCGTATATGTCGTCGTTAATGTGATATTTCACCTTCGCATTATCGATGAAGCTTTCTACGATTGTTATATTTTCAATCAAAGACGGAATAGAAATTTTGATCGATTTCATTTATATTCTTTTCTTAAATGTTGAAATACTTTAAATATATTTTCAATCAATTTCGATCAAAATTGGACAATGATCGGAGTGTTCTGCTTCATGTAAGATGGTCGAAGTTTTTATACGATCCGACAAGGGAGTCGTATTCATGTGGTAATCTATGCGCCATCCTTTATTTTTTGCTCTTGAATTTGCTCTGTAACTCCACCACGTATAGTTGGAAGGCTCCTCCGGATGCATTTTTCGAAAACTGTCCTCAAAGCCGGATTCGGTGAATTTGTCCATCCAAGCGCGCTCCTCCGGAAGGAATCCAGAGGATTTTTTGTTGGAAATTGGATCATGTATATCAATGGCTTTGTGACAGATATTGTAATCGCCGCTCCATATAAGGTTTGGCCGCTCCTCCCTAAGATCCTGCGAAAAACCGAAGAGGTCATCCAAGAATTCGTACTTGAAGGATTGTCTAGCCTCACCAGTCGTTCCTGATGGAAAATAGGTGTTTACAAAGCTGAAATCACCGAGATCTAGGCGTAGCACTCGCCCCTCATCGTCGTATTTTTGCATATCCATTCCGTAGACTACCTGGTTTGGCTTTACTTTGGTAAGCGTAGCAACTCCACTGTAGCCCTTTTTTACCGCAGCATGCCAGTATACGTTGTACCCCATATCTTTAAAAATTTCTGTATCAACTTGATCTTCGGTGGATTTCACTTCCTGCAAGCCGATCACATCTGGGTTTATTTGGGCTAACCAGTCTATAAAACCACGTTTGATAGCGGCTCTGATTCCGTTCACATTGTAAGAAACTATCTTCATTTAGTTAATCTCTATTTCAAATTCTTTTTCAAAGTATTCCAATACATGCAGTTTCAGGAGTTTTTCCTGTTCTGCGGCATCTAAGTGTGGAAGGTCGTGAACCAAATCCCAATGAGGCCAACCGTCTTGGTCGATAAAGGCCAATTGGTAAAATCCGGACAAGCTAAGTACCTTGCAAACGGCAATGTGCATCAAATCCTGCTTTTCTTCCTTTGAAAAGATTCGGTTTCCCTGACCCAGTTCCTGAACACCAATGATGAATAGAACGGCATTCAGGTCAGAGGGTTTTTTGTTGAGCAAATTTTCCAGACCGCTCAATAGTTTGCCCCATCGAAAATCTAAGTCTAGGTCTTTCTTAAACATAATTGACTTACAGCCTGATTTTTATTAAATTAACTGAAAACTACCCTCAATGTACAAATATAGTAGGAATTGACAGTACTTGTAACTTAACAACCCTTTTTACCTATGCGTTTCACCTTATGGGATGATTTTTTGGCGTTGGTATTTCCAGTTACCTGTAACCTGTGTAACAGAAGCCTCTTTGCATTTGAATCGGAGCTTTGCCGCACGTGCGAAGCCTCCCTCCCGGTCACACTTTTCCATCAATCGCCTCTAGAAAACGAACTCACGCAGAAGCTAATGGGTCTTACCGATATCCGTATGGCATTGGCTTACTTGCGGTTTTCCAAGCGAGGAAAAAGCCAAAAACTGCTGCATCAACTCAAGTATCGAAATAGGCCGATGCTTGGGGTCAAACTGGGTAGAATGTATGGGGAGTTGCTTGTTCAGCAGGGTTTAGAAAAGGAATGGGATCTAATCATACCTGTGCCCTTGCATCGCAGTAAAGAAAGGAGAAGAGGCTACAATCAAAGTCGATGCTTTGCGGATGGTCTAGGCGAGTCTTTGGGTATAAGGGTGGTCAATGGGCTGGAAAGGACGGTAAATACGGCAACCCAAACGAGAAAAAACAGGCTTCAGCGATGGGAAAATGTTTCGGAGGTTTTCCATATCGTGGATGAAGTCTCCTTAGTGGGAAAACGGATTCTTTTGGTAGACGATGTCATGACTACCGGGGCTACGTTGGCTGCCTGTGCGAATGTGCTACACACTGCTAGACCTAGTTATGTAGATCTAGCAGTGATTGCTGCTGGAAGGTAATTATCGGCCGTAGATATCGTTTAATATTCCTGCAAGGCGTAAGCCACCGGCAAGTAGGCGTTCTTCGATCACGGGAAAGGCCACATAGTCGTACTCATAGCTCAAGCGTCCGTCTTCAGGGAGGTCGTACACTATGGGTCTAAGAGCTACCGCTTCCTGAAGCCAATCTTCTATAGATGCTTTTTGATACCTTTGTATGATGCTTGGTTCTGCTCTCCGGTTGAGATGTTCGGACAATTCGGTGTAGCTAAGTTGTTTTCCATCAATGATCTGACTATCCCAAACCCGGTGAATATTGGAGTTTTGGTTGAAGTAAGTCACCCGGATATCGTTTCCTCCCCGATCATCGCCCCTTCCTACATGCAACGGCTGATGAAGATCTCCTACCAAATGGACGAGCATTTTTAAGTATTCGGATTCTTCTTTTGCCGACAATCCGCCTTTCTTCAGCACTTGGATGATCATCTTTGTTTTTTCATAAGCGTCACCCTCTTTTTCCTGAATGGCGGGGTTGTAAGCTTTCCCGTCTTCGATGCTGAGGTAGTGCCAGGTATTCAGGTGATCGTATCGCCTGTCAGACTTTACGTTGTCCATCCAGTTGGCTACCATTGCAAGCGACTCTGACCCCAACAGGGCATCGATGCGCTTTTTTGCCTTTTTGTTTAAGTGCCACTCGGCAAGCTGACCAACCACCCGATGTCCGGTCTGTCCCCAGCCCCAACTGTCAATTACAGAAAGCTGCGAGATAAGCAATAAGAAAAACCATTTTTTTAACGTAGGCATAGTTCCTAGGAGTTGTTATTTCATTTTTTGAGTTCTTCCAGTGCCAGCCAAGCCATCAATCCAGTACTAACTTCCAATGCATCTTCTTCGATGTCGAATGTAGGTGTATGGACGCCGGATACAATTCCCTTGGCTTCATTTCTGGTGCCCAGTCGGTAAAAACAACCCGCCATCTCCTGCGTGTAGTAGGAAAAATCCTCTGCGGCCATCCAAAGGTCTAAGTCCAAGACGTTTTCTTCGCCTAGATACTCTTTTGCCGCTAGTATAGATCGTTCGGTAAGTTCCGGATCATTTTTCAGATAGGGATAACCATGCAAGATATTTACTTCAGCTTTCCCTCCCATGCCCTCGGCTATGCCTGTGGCAATTTGATGGATCAACTCTTTGGCTCTTTTTCGCCAGGCCTCATCCAGCGTACGGAACGTACCTTCTATCTTCACCTCGTTAGGAATAACATTCGTGGCTCCATTGGCTATTACTTTCCCAAAAGATAGTACCGATGGAACCTTTGGGCTGGCGTTTCGGCTCACCACTTGTTGCAATGCTACTATCAAATGTGAAGCGATTAGCACGGGGTCTATGAGTGTTTCCGGCATCGCTCCATGGCCTCCTTTGCCCTTTACGGTGATGTAGATTTCATCTGCACTGGCCATATACATCCCGGGGCGAAACCCCACTTTTCCAGCAGGTATGTGGGGCATGACGTGCTGACCGATGATGGCGGAAGGTTTTGGGTTTTCCAGACACTTGTCTTTGATCATAAATGACGCTCCCCCGGGGGCCTTTTCCTCGCCAGGTTGAAAGATCAGCTTTACGGTTCCTTCAAATTCGTTTTTCAAGCGGTGTAGGATATGGGCTGTTCCCAATAGGGACGATGTATGCACGTCGTGTCCGCACGCATGCATGATTCCTGGTTTTTTGGATTTGTAGGGCACGTCATTTTCCTCAGTGATGGGAAGTGCATCCATGTCTGCCCGAAGGGCGATTGTCTTGTAGCTTGGGTTTTTACCCTCAATCAGCCCAACCAGGCCAGTAGTGGCTTTTTTCTCTATCTTATCGATGCCTATAGCCCGAAGCCGAGATTCTACGTACGCTGCTGTTTCAAATTCTTCGAACGAAAGCTCGGGATGCTGATGCAGATGACGCCTTGTAGCAATGGCTTCTTCTTTGATTTCCTTGGCAATGTCCTTGATCCTATTCTTGAGCATTCTCTATTGGGTCTTGTTGTTGATTTGGCAAATTGCGTTCGAATCGGTCTTGAATGATTCGTGCGGAAGGGAAATCTTCTTTGATTTTCTCATACCAGGCCAAGGCCTCGATCCGGTTGATGTAACGCCCCACTTTGACCAAATAACGTGGCTGCTGGTACTGCATAAAGGTGGTAATGTCCTTATAATCCGAATACAATGTGTTTCTGGTTTTGAATGCCAGCTCCCGATCCACTCCGCTATATACCAAAATCGTAAACCCGCTGAAAAAGTTTTCTCTTTCATTGGCTTGTATATAGTTTTTTATGGCTATCGCCAAATCGTCGTCTACCGGAGCGACGGGAGAGGCCTTGCTGCTAACTACTGCCACCGGACTTGGAAGCGGTTCATAAGATTTCAGGCTAGAACTCAAGTCCTCGCGGTAGTCGGCATATTTTTCTGCAGATCCCCCACTTTTGGAGATCGTAATGAAACCGCATCCGGTGGACATTCCCAGCCAAACACCGGCGAGCATGATTCGTCTAAACATTGTTTTCGGGTTTTATTCTTCGATTACCACACATTTAGCCTCGGCAATATCCTGTTCCACACTTTTGTATTTCACATCCTTTTTTATCGCTCCGTCCATGTAGCGTACAGAAACCCGGTCATTCCTCCCGTATACTTTTTCGGTTTTTCGTGGCATTACAGCTTCTCTCCGTGCTCCAGCAGACTGAGCAACAGCTGCTCGCTGGGCAGCCGGGTTGCCACCTAAGGTACTACCAACTTCCTCTTTAGAGGCGGTGACCTGGGGCTCTTCCTTTCGGGTCGTTTGTGCAGCTTTCACCTGTTCTGGGTCCTGCTTGGGCAGATCTGATTTAGCTATAAAGGATATGATATCATCATTCAGCCGTCCTACAAAGCGCTTAAACATTTCAAACGCTTCGAATTTGTAAATCAATAGCGGATCTTTCTGCTCATAGACGGCATTCTGCACAGACTGTTTTAGGTCATCCATATCCCGAAGATGTTCTTTCCAGTTTTGATCGATGATCGCAAGCGTAACCGTTTTTTCAATGGCTCGGATAAGGTCTCTCCCTTCGTTGTTAACGGTAGATTCCAAGTTGATGACTACGCCGATCTGCTTGATACCATCGGATATGGGAACCATAATTTCCTTGACAGTGGCTCCACGTTTTTGGTAAACATCCCGAAGGATCGGCATTGCTTTGGTTAGAATTCCGTTGTTTTTGGCCACGTAATTTTTGTAAGCGGCGTCAAACAGTTCCTTGGTCAATACAGTGCTATCTTTACTTTTAAGGTCTTCGGAAGAAATCGGATAGTCGATACCGAGTGAACTGAAGATATTCATCCGCAGATTTTCGGAGTCTTCAGTAGATTTAGCCATTTCGATGATGCTCTCGGCGACATCGTACATGATGTTCAATATATCCAACTCCAATCGATCACCGATCAACGCATTTTTACGTCGTCGGTAGACCACTTCCCGCTGACTGTTCATCACGTCATCGTACTCCAACAGGCGTTTTCTTACACCAAAGTTGTTTTCTTCGACCTTACGCTGTGCACGTTCGATCGACTTGGTGATCATGGAATGCTGGATTACCTCTCCTTCTTCCAACCCCATGCGGTCCATCAGTTTGGCAATTCTTTCTGAACCAAACAGACGCATGAGGTTATCTTCCAAGGAAACAAAAAACTGAGAGGAGCCCGGATCTCCCTGCCGGCCGGATCGACCCCGTAGCTGCCGGTCTACCCTTCTGGATTCGTGGCGCTCCGTTCCGATGATGGCCAGTCCACCGGCAGCTTTGGATTCTGCCGTTAGCTTGATATCGGTACCCCTACCGGCCATGTTCGTGGCGATGGTTACGGTCTTTGGCTTGCCGGCCTCAGCGACAATGTCTGCCTCACGCGCGTGCTGCTTTGCATTTAGTACCTGGTGCTTGATTTTGCGTATGGTGAGCATTCGGCTGAGAAGCTCCGAAATTTCCACGGAGGTGGTACCCACCAAAACGGGGCGATTTGCCTCGGTAAGCTCGTTGATTTCGTCTGCAACTGCATTAAACTTCTCACGAACGGTTTTATAGACTTTGTCTTCCCAGTCTTTGCGCTGAATGGGTTTGTTTGTGGGGATTACAATTACATCAAGCTTGTAGATCTCCCAAAACTCTCCTGCTTCGGTCTCCGCCGTTCCGGTCATCCCGGCCAGCTTGTGGTACATTCGGAAGTAATTCTGAAGTGTGATGGTCGCATAGGTTTGTGTAGCATCTTCGACCTTCACGTTTTCCTTTGCTTCGATGGCTTGGTGCAGGCCGTCAGAATACCTTCTGCCTTCCATCACCCTACCCGTTTGTTCGTCCACGATCTTCACCTTTCCATCCACCAAAATGTACTCGGTATCCTTTTCGAACATACAATAGGCTTTCAGCAACTGGTTTACCGTATGTATCCGTTGCGCTTTGACCCCATAGTCTTTGATGATTTCCTCTTTTCGAATCAGTTTTTCCGTATCGTCCAACTCAGCATTCTTTTCCATTTCAGCGATTTCCATCCCAATATCCGGTAGAATAAAGAAGTTGGGATTTTCGTTTTTGCGCGTGATGGTTTCGATACCATTGTCTGTCAGGTCAACGGTATTGGACTTCTCTTCAATCGTAAACAGCAGCGGTTCATCTGCCTCCGGCATGTTCCGCTTATTGTCTTGTAGGTAGTAGTTTTCCGTTTTCTGAAGGATCACGCGGATCCCGGGCTCAGAGAGGTATTTGATCAAGGGCTTGTATTTTGGCAAGCCTCTATAGGCCCGAAATAAGGCTAAGCCTCCTTCTTTTTCATTGCCTTCTTTGATGAGTCGCTTGGCGTCGGTTAGATACCCCTGCACCAGTTTTCGTTGTTCATCTACTAGGGTAGAAACCCTGGGTTTCATCTCGTAAAATTCGTGTTGGTCTCCTTTGGCGACAGGACCGGAAATAATAAGTGGCGTACGCGCATCATCGATCAATACGGAGTCCACTTCATCGATCATGGCAAAATGGTGCTTGCCCTGTACCAAGTCTCTGGAATCCCGCGCCATGTTATCCCGCAGGTAATCAAATCCAAACTCATTATTGGTACCATATACGATGTCGCAGGCATAGGCCCTTCTTCTAGCTTCGGAGTTTGGTGGGTACTTGTCTATGCAGTCCACCTTTAGCCCATGAAACTCAAAGAGTGGAGCGTTCCATTCCGAGTCCCTTTTGGCTAGGTAGTCATTGACGGTCACAATGTGTACTCCCCTACCGGAAAGGGCATTGAGGTATGCGGGTAGCGTGGATACCAGGGTTTTTCCTTCACCCGTAGCCATTTCTGCAATGTTACCCTTGTGTAGGGCCACTCCACCAAGCAATTGTACATCGTAGTGAAGCATTTCCCACGTTACTTCCACCCCGGCAGCAGACCAAGAGTTTCCCCAGGTCGCTGTTTCGCCTTCTAGTTGAACGTAACTTTTGGTAGCGGCGAGTTCCTTGTCCCACATGGAGGCCGTAACTTGCAGCTGCTTGTTTTCCTTTAACCTACGCGCAGTTTCCTTCACTACAGCAAAAGCCCAAGGAAGGACTTTCTCCAGGCTTTTTTCCAGCTCTTCGTTGCGGCTTTTCTCTATTTTATCAATCTCGTTGAACAGAGCGTCTTTGGCGTGTACCTCATCGGGGGGAAGCGCGTCGATCTTAGCCCTGGTTTCAGCGATGTTGTCGTCAAAGCTTTTCAGATCTGCATTGATTACCCCTTTGATTTCCTTGGTTTGTTGCCTTAGCTCGTCGTCTGTTAGCGTCGCCAATTTTGCATACTCGGCCTTGATCGATTCTACGAATGGCGTGAGTAACTTGATGTCTCTATCAGATTTGGTACCGAATACCTTTGATAGCCCTTTTGCAATAAAATCTAACATAGTAGGTTGTCTGTGTCTAGTCTATTAAGTTGGTTACAGGGAAGAGGTTTCTTCCCGTTTAATCGCAATGGTCCCGCTGAATACCTGCGTGGCAGGTCCTATCAGCTGGATCTGGTGAAACCCACCGTTTCCGTCATCCTCGAAGCTGACCCTCAGCAGGCCGCCCTTGGTATGTATACTCACTTCGTTTAAGCCATTTTCTTTGCCGTACAGCAGTGCGCAGGCAGTTACACCCGTGCCACAGGATAACGTTTCATCCTCTACGCCTCTTTCATACGTCCTCACTTGTAGGGAATTGTCCGGGTTGGGCATGACAAAGTTGACGTTGGTGCCCTCTGGATATAGCTCCTTGTTATAACGGATTTTTGCCCCCTCTTTCACTACGGGGTAATGAGAAAGATTTTCTACGTAGCGAATATGATGTGGCGCACCGGTATGGATGAACGTATCTCCTTCAACGTCTTTGAATTCCCTTACAGGAATCATCTCCAGCCGTACTTCGTCGCCAAAAATCTCCGCATGGTGGGCACCATCTACCGCTAGGAATTGGGTGCTGACATCACACATCCCCAGAAAATGCGCAAAGGAAACCGCACATCGAGCTCCGTTCCCACACATGCTTTGGGAACCGTCTGCATTGAAGTAGATCATCTCAAAGTCAAACCCTGTAGCGTTTCGTAGGATGATCAATCCGTCTGATCCGATACCCAAACGGCGGTGACATAGCTTTTGTATCAAGGCTAGGTTATCGCTCTCAAACCGGTTGTCCCGGTCATCGATCATGACAAAATCATTCCCGGTTCCCTGATATTTATAAAATTGAATGGTCATTTCTACTTCACTTAATACGAGATGTACTCCAGCTACCAATTCTTTCTAGTTAGCTGAATTACAAAAATAAGGAACTTGACCGAATATATGGTCTTATCGTTTAGGTTTCCCAGAAACGATGCCTAACTTTCACAGCCTTGAACAACAGGCCAAATTTGCGAAATAGTCTGACAAATTGGCTTGTTATTGGTGTTTATTTTGATTTTTGGACGCTAAAAAGCGTCAAAGCAAACTTTTTGACTACTTAAGGATTAGGTGTGCTACATTTTAGGGATTAATTGGTTAATTTAGCATACGTTATACTGACCAATTATTGTCTAACCAAAATCATGCAACAAACCACTTCAAACATGAAAAAACCAACATTGCATACCTCCAGGAGATCATTTATCGCACAAAGTACCAAAGTCACCCTTTCCCTGGGGTTGGGTAGTAGCCTGGTGGGTTCCTCCTTGTTATCGTCCTGTTCATCGGGATCGGAATCTAAGGCGAAACCCACGATCGTAACGGGTTTTTCGCAAAAACCCCTACCGTACGATTATGCTGCGCTAGAGCCTCACATCGATGCGATGACCATGGAAATCCATTACACCAAACATGCCGCCGCATACGCCAATAACCTGAAAGAGGCTGCGGCAGAAGAAGGCGTGGACACCGAAAAACCGGTGGAAGAGCTCATGGCAGAGATTTCCAACTATTCAACAAAAATGAGAAATAACGGCGGTGGGCATTACAACCACGAGCTTTTCTGGTCCATCATGTCGCCTAATGGCGGAGGTGAACCTGAAGGAGATTTGGCGGCTGCCATTGCAAAAGATTTTGGTAGCTTTAGCGGCTTTGCCGAAAAGTTTGAAGATGCCGCCAAAACCCGTTTTGGGTCGGGTTGGGCCTGGCTTGTTTTGGATGGAGGCACACTGAAGGTGGGTTCCACACCCAATCAGGACAATCCACTCATGGATTTATCGGAGTTGAAAGGACAGCCGCTCCTTGGCATCGATGTATGGGAACATGCCTATTACCTAAACTATCAAAACGAGCGACCTCGCTACATCAGTAGCTGGTGGAATGTGGTCAACTGGGCAGCCGTACAAGAGCGATTTGACGCTTTCAAGGCCTGATTACCTTTTGAAAGGTACGAATACACCATGGCTCCTGCATGTACGTAGGAGCCATTTTTGATAAATGTGTTCAAGAACTTTTACCTAATTTATTGACCGATCACCCCGACTATTACTTAAAATGAAAGAACCTGAAAGTTTAACCTCTGTTGCAGCATTTCACAAAACCTTCAAACATCCCATTCTGGAGGCCCCGGCCATTCCATCTGAAAAGCGGTCCGCGCTAAGGGTAGCCCTGTTGGCGGAGGAGGTGAAGGAACTGGAAGCAGCAATTGCAGAGAACGACATCGTGGAGATAGCGGACGCGCTCTGCGATATCCAATATGTACTCGCCGGAGCCGTTTTGGAATTTGGCCTGGCGGATCATTTTAAGGCCCTTTTTGACGAGGTGCAGCGATCCAATATGAGCAAAGCCTGCCAGTCCGAACAGGAAGCTCAAGAAACCGTTGCCCATTACAAGCAGATGGGGGTTTCCTGCTTCTATGAAAAGGATGGAGACAAGTTTTTGGTATTTAGGGAGGAAGACCGAAAAACACTTAAGTCCATCTACTATTCTCCTGCGGACCTAAAGAAAATCCTGTTTCCTAAGCCTTAATCTGGCATTCAGGACGCATATTCCTTTAACCACTTTCCATACAACAATGAAGAAACTTCTAGTAGGCGTTTGCTGTGTTATGATGGCCCAAATGGCCGAAGTGAAAAGCCAAGAGCGGGCCCGCGATTTTGGATTCGAATTCGGTGTAATACCGCCCGGGCCGCTCAATGCGATTACCGATGTAGTCGGAGTAAAGGTGGGTCAGGTCACTTTGTTGGAAGGAGAATCCATTCGAACCGGAGTTACGGCCATTCTTCCTCATGACGGAAACATCTTTCGGCAGAAGGTTCCAGCGGCTGTATACGTCGGCAACGGCTTTGGAAAACTGGCCGGCAGCACTCAAATTCAAGAGCTGGGCAATTTGGAATCGCCCATTGTGTTGACCAATACGCTGAGTGTGGCGGCCGGCCTCGATGGCATCATTGACTATGTGTTTTCATTTCCTGAAAATAGTGGGGTGCAGTCAGTCAATGCGGTAGTGGGTGAAACCAACGATGGCGGTCTAAACGATATACGGGGCCGGCATGTGAAATCGCACCATGTGCTATCTGCTATTCAGAATGCGTCGGGCGGACCGGTTCCAGAGGGGAATGTAGGTGCAGGGACCGGTACGACGGCTTTTGGATTCAAAGCGGGGATCGGAACCTCCTCACGCAAACTACCTGAATCGATGGGTGGCTACACGGTGGGTGTATTGGTGCAAGCCAATTTTGGAGGAGTCCTTCAAATCGACGGTTTGCCGCTCGGTAAGCTATTAAATCAATACAGTTTTCGGCAAAACCTGGAGTCGGTGGATGGTTCTTGCATGATCGTGGTAGCCACGGATGCTCCTGTAGACCACAGAAACCTGGAGCGGATCGCCAAACGTGCCATGTTGGGGTTAGCAAGAACAGGTGGGATTGCCAGTAACGGGAGTGGTGACTATGTTATAGCTTTCTCCGTTCATGAGGGAATGAGAATTCCATTTGACCGGCGGGAGTACCTGACAGAGGGACCATTGCCCCTTCTCAATGACGAAGTTTCGGGGTTGTTTTTGGCAACTATTGAAGCAACGGAAGAAGCGATTGCCAACGCACTCTTCGCTGCGGATGACATGAAGGGCAAGGGTGGCCGCGAAATGAAAGCCCTACCCAAGCAGATGGTCCGAGAGTTCATAAAAACCCACAAGCCTAAATAAGAAACCCGAAGACTATTCTACGAGATAGTCTCCGGGTTATTCAAACTTCCGGTAATATCAAACGAACGTTTATTTAGCCGGAGTAATGATCAACGTTTTAAACTCGATGGGTCCATGGTCACCTTGCAGCATCATGGGCCCTGGCTCGCCTTCTTTGCTGTCCAGCGCACCTCCAGTAATTCCGGGGATAATCTGGTCACAAATGATGGTTTTGCCGTTTGCTACTATGGTCACGCGTCTACCGATAAGCGTGACTTCGTAGCTTTGCCATACCCCTGGGCCTTCTGCCACCATTTCGTTGGGAGTGAGAAAACCATAGATGCCTCCGTAATAGACGTTTGAGGGTTCTGTGCCTTTATTGTCTTCGATCTGAAGTTCGTACCTGCCCCGTAGATAAATACCACTGTTGCTTCCCTCAGGATATCGGAATTCTGCATACAATTTAAAGTCGTCGAATTTTTGATCGGTGATCAAATTTGCTCCTGCTTTATCGCTGGTTAGGATGCCATCCTTTACTGTCCATTGGTTTTCCGTCTTGTCGGCATGCCAGCCATCCAAGTTATTTCTGTTGAACAGTTCAATGGCTTCTCCCCATTCGGGTTGCTTTTCCCGTACCAGGGAAGGAGCTCTTTCACCCACAAAGGAATGTTTTTTTCCTGAACTGGTCGTTAAGACGCCGGTCAGCTTTCCGTTTGAGAGACTAGCTTTCAATTTGGTGTCTTTCTTTCCAGGATCCCACTGCGGGGGTATACTGAAAGACACTTCGTTGTTTTTAAAGTTCACCCGCGAAACCGGTCGGGCACTTCCGTGTTCTTCCACAAAATAGCCCACCAAAGTCCTATAACCGGAAAGTTTTACTTCCATCCAAGAGGGGAGTTGTTTTCCGTCTACATCCACGGTAAGGTTCCACCTGCCGATAATGTCCCCATTTGAAGATTGCGCGGAGGAAGTCACCTGTACCGCCATAATGAACGATAAGGTAAGCATTGATGCCTTAAGGATACATCGTTGAATTGCAGATTTTAGCATAGTATGAATTCGATTTTGGTTCCTTCAATTTTCGATTTGAATCCAAATTACGGGTAAAATTGCCTTAACTCCAAGGTGGTGTAGAATTTTGCCCTCACGAACCCACACCCTCTGACCGATGGCGGAGCGAAAGGTTCCATGATTGAAACCGGGACAGATGGGAAAAATAATTCCTATCCTGTGGCGGCAATTAAATAGAACGATCGCTCCGAAGGGAAAAATCTACCCCCTAATATTTGAATAGGTAAAAACGTTGTGCGGATTAATACTAAAATCAGTCCCCTAGAAAAGTGGTAGAGGAATTGCTATCAGCTTCAGTACGATTTCTCTAGATTTTGAAGCCATGAGTACGAATAGACTGATAATAATAGGTACATTGTTCGGATTGATGATTTCCTGTGATAGCAACAACCCGGATCTCCTTAAGGCAAATGCCAACGGGCACGAGGAGGGCGTTGAACGGATGGAACTGGTTTTACAATTGGGAGTAGGAGACGTAATACTTCCGATGGAAGGTATGTAACCATCGTCTAAAAACCAAAATTCGTTACACCTAACATTTCCGTAAAAACATGAGTATGGACCGTTATGCCGGCATGGGCGCTATAGTGGGGCTTGAAGGCGTTACTTTTAGAGTATGGGCTCCCAATGCCAATCAAATCTATGTATATGGATCATTTAACGACTGGCAGGAAGATCAGTATGAAATGAATCATGAGGATAAGGGCTATTGGTCTTGCAGGGTCAGTGAGGCTAAAGAAGGAGATGAATACAAATACCTGATCAAGACAGGCGAAAAAACGTTGCACAGGAATGATCCTTATGCGCTGGAGGTTACACATAGCGAAGGGAATAGTGTTATCAAGAACTTGTGGAAAGATTGGGAAGACCACAATTTTCGCCCAAGTCCGCTCAATGAGTTAATAGTATATGAGTTGCACATAGGTACTTTCAACAAAACCGAACAATCCGGCTCAAACGGTGATTTTTATTCTGCTGCTGAAAAACTGGATTACCTGAAAAATCTCGGAATCAATGCAATTGAGGTAATGCCCGTCTCCGAGTTTCCAGGAGATTTTTCTTGGGGATACAACCCTTCCTACCCCTTCGCTGTAGAGACTTCTTACGGAGGTCCAGATGGTCTGAAACACTTTGTTTTCGAGGCTCATATGCGTGGAATTGCCGTAATCATGGATGTAGTATACAACCATTTTGGACCCGGAGACTTGGACATATGGCAATTTGATGGCTGGGAGGAGAATGGTATGGGGGGAATTTACTTTTATAATGACCATAGGGCAAAAACTCCATGGGGCAATACGCGTCCGGATTATGGGCGTCCGGAAGTGATAAACTACCTTCGCGACAATGCAATGTTATGGCTTGAGATCTATCAGTGTGATGGCTTGCGCTTTGATGCCACAGCTATTATCCGACTTTTGGACACCGAGGATACCTCAAATGCGCGAGCATTGGAAGAGGGCAACCGGTTTCTGAAAAACCTCAATGGGGAAATTCAAAGCAAATTTCCGCACAAGATACTCATAGCGGAAGATTTGCGGATGGATCCGAATGTGACTGCTCCTCTGTCGGAGGGAGGGTTAGGTTTTGACTGCCAATGGGGGACTGGCTTTTCACAGGAGCTTCGCGATACGCTGACGCAGCGTGATGACACAGCACGAACGCTTCAGGGCATAGAGCGTTTACTTTTTGACAGATTTAATGGGAATGCCTTTGAGAAAGTGATTTTCACGGAGTCTCATGACGAGGTGTCAAATATCAGATCTACGCGTTTGCCCGAGGAAATACAGCCCGGTGATGCCGAGGGTGAATACGCCAAAAAGAAATCAACGTTGGGAGCCATCACCATATTCACGGCCCCTGGCGTTCCTATGATTTTTCAGGGTCAGGAGTTTTTAAGCTATGAGCATTTCAACGACGATTTACCGTTGGATTGGGGCAGAGAGAAGAGGTTTGAAGGGATCGTTCGCCTATATAGGGATTTGATCACTCTCCGAAAGTCAAACGAAGCAACAGCTAGAGGACTGAGCGGCCAAGAGATATCCATGCTGCACAAGGATGATACTTCGCTCGTAATGGCCTATTCGCGCTTTCATGGTGACGATCCGAACAATCCGGTGCTGGTTGTGTTGAACTTCGGCGTGGAAACAAAGGTAGGTTATCGTATTGGGGTTGATGTTGGAGGTACTTGGCGGGTTGTCTTCAACAGTGGATGGTCAGGGTATGACGAAGTGTTTGCTGAAGTTGACTTGGTGGATGTGCGAGCAGAAGACGGATATCAGGACAAGCCATACAGCATCGTGGTGGATATTCCTTCCTATGGAGGATTGATTTTGGCGAGATAACCCCCGTTTTTTTAGGTAGGTAGAGGCTGATTCGATTTGCCTAAGAAGCGTAGAGCGTGGCTGGGGTTTTGGCTATTTGGATGCGAGGGGGAATGTAATTCGGGATGAAGTAGAAAATTACGGGCAAAGACTCTGATTTTCGTAAAAGAGACCTTTCGGAGGCTAGCGAGAATGGGGATATAATTTGCTTCGTAAATACAGCTGCTTATTTGATGCACCTCTACGAAAGTGAAGCGCACAGGTTTGATCTTGCTATAAATCTAGTGGTAGAGAAAACCACCAAATGGCAAGCCTATCCCGATGAAGGTTACTTAAAAGAGGAACTATTAGATGTATAAAAAAACCTCTCTGAAATTTTCAGGGAGGTTTTTAATCAAGTAACCTAAATTACACACTTACTTTAACCAATGAATTCTACTTAAATACTGTCGATGAACTTTTTGACCTCCTCTTTGGATTGGCCGGTTTTCTTTTGGATTCTTCCTACAAGTTCATCCTCTTGACCTTCGGCATACGCCAGGTCATCATCGGTCAGCTCTCCATATTGTTGCTTGAGCTTTCCTTTGACCATATTCCAATTACCTTTTAATTTATCGCTAATAGCACTCATAATAATGTTGGTTTAGTGTTTATGATTTATTTACGTTGTATTACTTGTAATCTTTCATAATCCATGCCGATCTCGAACCCAACCTATTTTTTATTTTTTAAAGTGCACATAATCAATACAATACGTCTTTATTTTAGATTTCAACTGGAGGCTATTGTTCGTATTTTGGAGAAATAGCCGCCACATTTTGGGGAATTTTTCATTTGGAACCGGTAAGCCAACAGTAGAAATGACATTTTAGGGCACTTAGATTATTCGGGGAAGATTCAGCCTAGATCCGTAAATAATATATAACGAATAGGGTACCAACTTCCGAATTTTGTGGAACAAATTCCACATTATCGAGCCTTACTTTGACAAAGGTAGGTTTAGTGAAAATTATCTAACTGTCAGATATAGAGGGATATATGTGATGATTGGTTCGCTAACTAGGCGTGTTTCGATTTGGGTACACGGGTTGTATGGGTATATGCTGAAAACCAATTATTATGTTCATTAACCCGCAATAAAATGAAAACGACTCAATTGATGCTATTGGGAGGCGCGATGGTTGCCTTCCTAGCTTGCGAAAACGAAAATTCAGCAGAGCGCTTGTATGATGAGCGAATGGACGAGCTGGAGGATTTTGTGGACAGCGTAGAAACCGCTGTGAACAGGGATGCCAACCACGACTGGTCTAGACTTGACAGTCGGTTTACTCGACTCACCAATGAAGTGAAGAATTTGGAGCCGAAGGTGTCAGATCCGGATACAGAAGACCGGCGGAAGATTGCAGAGCGGTATGGAGAGGCCAAGCAGAAGTCTGTGAATCAATCACAAAACAACATTGAAACCGAGGCTGAGGCACACTTGAATAATTTGGAATCCTGGTGGGACGAGCATAAGGTAAGAGCAGAGGGAACTATAGAACAACGAGCGAGCAATGTTGGTGATGATATAGAGGAAGCTGCTGAGGAGAGTATGGCCTGGTTGGAGGAAAATTTCGAACGCCTTGGTGACAATATCAAGGAGCGATATCAGAAAGTAAAGGCTGATATAGAGGACTAACCCTTGAAACTTTCCTAAAGCAATTTGGGTGAATATTTTTCGGAATTACGCTTTTGGGCGAAGGGAGTGGAAATTTAAGCTCCCTATTTTTCTCTGTACTTTGTAAAGCGATACTGTTTGATGTAAAAGGCGGCTGATGGGCATTTGCACTATCGGCCGCTTTTTGCTTTTTAAGAGTCTGGCAATCAATTAAGGTTTTTGGCTAATTCAAACGTGATGTAGAAAGTAGTACCTTCGTTTGAGTTACTTTTGACGCGAATTGCTCCACCGTGACTTAGAATAATATTTTGAGTATTTGTGAGCCCAAGGCCCGATCCTGTGGGTTTACTGGTGTAAAAAGGTTCGAAGAGCCGGTCCATATGTTCTTTGGGAATCCCTTTACCATTGTCGGAAATTTCAATCTGACATTTACTTCCTTTGGATCGCGTACGTATCCTAACTACGCCTTCACGCGTATCCATTGCTTCAACAGCGTTCACCAAAAGATTGACAAAAGCGATTTTTACCTTATCAGCATCTACTTTAATGTTACAGATTGAACTTTCATAATCCTTGACTACTCGCACCTGCTGAAGATCAATCCGGTCCTTAACAAGTTCTAAAGACTCATCCAATAAGTCGTTGATATTATGCTCCTGTAGATCAACTTCCGTAAACCGTGTTGAATCAAGTAGTTGGGTAATAAGCTGATTGATACGAGTGCAGTTTTTTTTAATCACACCGATGAGGTCACCACTTTCATCTAAGGCATCTTTAGGTAGCTCAAATTCGAGTTGCTCGGCAGATAGCAAAATAGTCGTTAGCGGATTTTTCACCTCATGGGCTAGGATTCTAGCGATTCGGCCAGTAGAGGAAAATTTTTTCATGTTATACAAATCCTCTTCCTGAACCTTTAATAGCGTCAGGTCCTTGATCATTAGCTGAAACAATTCCTTTTCCGAATCATCCTGTGCAATGCTGATGAGTGCCTCAATCGTCTGACCACTTGGAATAGTGAGAGTTACTTGGAAATCCGAAAATTCCCGTTTACTATGGAGCAATGAATCAAATTGCGATTTTCCCGCTTCCTCGACGACAATATCTTTTAGATAGAAAGGGTAGAAATCTTTTTTGGATGGATCGTAGCCAAATTTTTGACTAAAGGATGGGTTGGCATCTAACACCAGTGACTCAGCATTTACCAACACAATAGGATCAGCGGAGCGCTCAAAGATGTTCTTGAATTTTTTTCCGGCAATATCCAGGCTCTCATGCAAAGCGGCGTCTCTTACAGCGTATCGAATGGTGCGCTCCAGCATTTGGGCATTAAACCCTCCCTTTACCAAGTAATCCGATGCGCCGAATTCCATTGCTTCCTTGTCTGCATCCGTATTTTCCATTCCAGTAAGAATAATTACTGGGGCATGGCGGAGACGTTTTTTGATTGCTTCCAATACATCTATTCCGGTGTTTTTTCCCAGTTTGTAATCTACCAGAAACACATCAAACTCCTGATCAAGCATATCCAATGCCGTTTCGTATGAATTGGAATGAACAAGTTCAAATCGGGATGATTGGCATTGCCGAAGCAAAGATTGGACGAGCAGAAAATCGTCGATATCGTCGTCTACATAAAGTACCTTGAAATAGTCTCGATTCATGTTGCCACAAAACAGGTTTAGCTCGGTAGAAGTACGGTTTTGGCCCAATAATTTTCCAGTTCTTTGCCCAACGCGAGCAGTCCTTCAAACGATCCTGGCTTGGAGATGTAACTGTTTGAGCCCATGTTGTAGGTGACCATGATGTCGTCCTCGTTTTTGGAGGTGGTGAATATGATTACCGGAATTTTCTTAAACGACTCGTCGGATTTTATTTCCTTCAGAGCTTCCCTCCCGTCTTTTTTGGGCATGTTAAGATCTAAAAGAATGATTTGTGGCAGCGGATACTGTTCATCGTCACTGTATTTTCCCTGCCGGTTTAGGTATTGTAAGAGTATTTCTCCATTTTCGACGCAAATGAGTCTCGCTTTGGAGAAGCTTTCATTAAGGGCTTTGGTTATCAAGAGTCGGTCATCAATATCATCTTCTGCGATGAGGAGAACCATGTTTTTTTCGCTTTTCATTGGTAGTGCTGGTTTGTAGGTAATTTTTCGATGTATGTGAATCGATATAAAACTACAATGAATATTTAAATTTTTGCAATGATTGGTTGAAAATATGTTTTCTATAAAAATGAAATTTACATTTCTGCGTATTCAGATATGTCGATTTCCCCTCAATTTTCGGGAGCTTCTATTGAAATCAGACTTTCGAAAAAAGTAAATGAAAGGTGGAACCCTCATTTACCTCTGACGTTGCAAAGATCGTGCCTTCATATCTTTCCATGATTTTTTTGCAAATGGCAAGGCCTATTCCGGTACCTTCATATTCATCTTTTCCATGTAGGCGTTGAAAGATCGTAAAGATTTTTTCCGCGTAGTCTGATTTGAAGCCGATGCCGTTGTCGGAAACCCGAATATGGAAGTAGGGCTTTGCTTCGGAATAGTTAAAAAGTTTTTCGCGCAATAGTTCGGGGCTGGCTGGCTCACAGGTTATTTGGATAGTAGGAGGAACGCCATCCTTGCGGAATTTCAGCGCATTGCTTATCAGGTTTTGGAAAACCATTCGCCAGTCATTGTAATGGCCGAATAGCGTGGGCAAATCCTTTTGTGTGATAGTTGCACCGCTCTCCTCGATCTGTAAGCTTAGGTCTTCTATAACCTCCCCTAAGAGTTCACTCAGCTTAAGTTGTTCTCGCTCCTCGGAATACCTGCCTGCTCGGCTATATTCGAGCAGATCGGTGATCAATCGTCGCATGCGTTTGGCGGCATGGGCCATCCGGTCAAGGTATAGCTTACCTTCTCCTTCAATGGAATCCTTGTATTGGTCCTGAAGCAGGTCGTTGAACGCAGTTATTTTTCTGAGCGGCTCTTGAAGGTCATGGGAGGCCACATAGGCGAATTGCTCCAGCTCGTGATTGGTCTGATTGAGTTGATCAATTTGTAGCTTCAGTTTTTCCTGATAGGATCTGATTTCGTTGGTTGCGGCCTGCTGTGCGTGATAGTATTTCGAAATTGAGATAAAATTCAGAAAAGCAGTTATAATCCCTATGAGCGTTATGACGAAAATTACCGCACTTAACGTAGTGAGGTTTACCGAAACGCCGGTTTCCCGTTCTTTGATTTGCTCCTGCTGCCTTTGCACGATAGCGTCTGTCTGGGCTTTTATCCTTTTGCCTATGCGCAGGTAGTTTTTCTTTCTGTTTTCGATAATGTAGGGTAGGTATTCCTCAGGGCTTCCATAATCCTGCAGGGAGCTCTTGAAGTAAACAACCCGTTCATCTAAAAGCAGGCGAATGGAATCGATGCGGGATTCTTCCAAGTCGTATTCTGGGAAGAAAGCTTCCAAGGTCTCGAGATTTGTGTGGATTTTGCGATAAATAACCTCTAGGCTGTCAAGGAAAAGCGAGTCAAAGGTCGTGGCATAGCTGAGCATGGTAATCTCATTTTCCAGTACACTGGAGTTGATGCTGTTGGCGAGAGCCAGTACTTTTTCGTGGACTTGGTTGGATCGCTGGAGAAAGTTAATCCTGTAGATCGTGTAGATGGATATCCCACCACAAAGGACGATAAAGGAGAGTGTAATAAACGTGTATGTTTTTATCCTTTCCATAAATTTCTGGGGAAAATAATTCCCGTTTTTTCGAGTTTTTAATCCGCTGACAACAAAAAAGGTTTCCTACAGGCTTTAATTGGCCTTTTTGCTTTAGGCACAGCATTTGGAATCAAACAGAACAGAATTGAAAAGTATACATTAAAACTTAAATTTTAAAGAAATGGGAAATTTATTGTATTTGATCGCAGTGATTCTGGTAATAGGATGGCTGCTCGGCGCGTTTGTTTATAGTGTAGGTGGGTTGATACACATATTACTTGTGTTGGCCATCATTGCGATTCTATTTCGCATTATTAGCGGAAGGAGACCGGTATAATTGGCGATATTGCATGGGTGGGTTTGGTAAATGGGCTGTACTAAATAAAGCGTTGATTTTCCAACCCACCACGGTATGATTTCCACGCTCAATGCATAACTTTGAGCGAGGAGCTGGTAAAAGGTGCTCAAAGCACCTTTTACTTTGATTTTTATGTGATCGAAGGGTAATACCAAGACAGGTAGGTGAAGTGTGCAACGCTTTGCGATTTCCTTCATAGACCGTTACAAACGAAGAAAATGGGAAAAGCTGTAATTCTGATTGTTGATGACGAGCAGGAAATTTTGAACATGCTTTCAAGGTTTTTGAAGAGGAGGGGTCACAAAGTATTTACCGCTGGAAATATTACCGAAGGGAAGGATCAAATGCGTACTGCTAACCCCGACTTCTTGTTTTTGGATGTTAATCTTCCGGATGGTAACGGTTTGCAGGCCGTTCCGGAGTTTATTCAGTTGAACCCCCAAATGAACGTTATTTTGATGAGCGCATTTAGCGATAGCGGAATGCAGGTTTTGGCTAAAAAGAAAGGAGCAAAAGCCTTTTTGAGCAAACCGTTTTCTCTTGAGGCAATTAACCAATTGATTGAATAGAAGTATGGCAAGTATATTAGTGATTGATGATAATCTGGACATCTGTCAGCTGCTCCAGCGGTTTCTCTCCAAAAAAGGCCATCAGGTAGAGACTACATTGAGTGGCGAAGATGGAATCGCTATGATCAAGGATAAAACCTACGATTTGATTTTTTGTGATTTCAATCTCCGTAAGATGGAGGGAAGGGAAGTATTGCAACAGGTAAAGGCTATCAGTCCTCAAACCAAAGTTGCCATAATCACTGGCTATGCGGATGTGAGGATAGCCGTGGAGGTGATGAAGAAGGGTGCATTTGACTACGTGGTCAAGCCGCTGATTCCGGACGAACTACTTAGCCTAATCGATCGGGCAATGAAGGTGCAGAATGAACCCGAAATAGTGCGTGAGCAGGAGACCGTGCGTAAAGCGCCCAAGTCCCCCAAGCCCGGTGTGGCCAATGTGGATTCCGAATACATCTGGGGCAAAGATACAGCCTCTGCCAACCTATTGAGCGAAGTCAGTCTTGTAGCACCTACTAACTTTAGCGTAATTATTTACGGAGAGAGCGGATCGGGCAAAGAAAACATCGCTAAGACAATACATGAACTCAGCGACCGAAAGGGCAAACCCTTTGTGGCTATCGACTGTGGTGCGCTCACCAAGGAATTGGCTGGCAGTGAATTGTGGGGACATGAAAAGGGAGGGTTTACCGGTGCCGTAAGTGCCAAGCCAGGGCAGTTTGAGGTAGCCGATGGAGGCACCATCTTCCTCGATGAGATTGCCAATCTTTCCTACGAGATTCAGGTTGGTCTACTTCGGTTGGTTCAGGAGAAAAAGCTACGTAGGATCGGCGCGATCAAGGATAAGGAAATAGATGTACGGATCATCGTGGCTTCTAACGAGGATTTAAAAGAAGCTGTAAAAAACGGAAAGTTTCGAGAAGACCTGTATTATCGTTTTAACGAGTTTACGATTACGGTACCTCCATTGAGAAAACGTGGCAAAGACATCATGGCCTTTGCCGAGCATTTTTTAGCGTTAGCGAATCAAGAGCTGAATAAAGAAGTGAAGGGATTTTCGAAGGAAGTGGTGGGACTGTTCAACAAATACGACTGGCCTGGAAACCTTCGGGAGATGCGAAACGTAATCCGGCGTTCCCTTTTATTGACACAGACCGGAGAAATACACCTTTCGGCTTTGCCACAGGAAATCATCTATGCTCCAATGATAGCCTTTTCAGATGAAAACAGCCCGATCCAGCTTGACGAACGTAAACTGGACGTCAGTGGGCCGATAAACTTAAAGGACATAGCTGCAAATGCAGAAGCCGAGGTGATCAAAAAAGTCTTGGAAGAAAATCAGTATAACAAGACCAAAGCCGCGCAGCAATTGGGGATAGATCGGAAGACACTTTTCAATAAACTGAAGCAGCATAAAATTCAATCTTGAGTATTCATATAGCTCCGTAGTTCACTGATGGAAGCCAAAATACTGTTGGGTGTTTTGGCTTTCCTTTTCTGTCCTTGTTAATTTCTGTTAAATGTTGAAAACTCCCACAGCAAAGCGAAAAAGATTTTTCTGTTAGGTCGAAAATCAACAATTTTTGGATATCTTTGTTATAGTTTAATTCAAAGGTCCCGCCTAATCGCCCTCCAAATTCAATTCCGATTTCTTTCTTAATATTATTCTATGCGTCCGCCCCGATTTAACCAGGCTACGTCCTTTCATGCTGAGCTTAAAAAACGTATCAAAGATTACTTTGCCAAAAATAACCTTGATCCTACTGGCAACCGATCCTTGCATCTAAAAGCACTGCTATTTGTTATAGCATTCGTAGCCGTATACATTCATTTAGTATTTTTTACACCTCATTGGGCAATTGCCTTGCTCGAGGCCGTTTTTATGGCTGCTTTGGCAGCGGGTATTGGCTTTAATGTCATGCATGATGGAGCACATGGTAGTTTTTCCACGAAAACCTGGGTAAACGAACTTGCAGGAATATCGATTAATTTCTTGGGTGCCAACGTGTTTATGTGGAAGACCAAACATAACGTAGCCCACCATTCATTTACCAACGTGGCTGACCACGATGATGACATGAACGCCAGACCACTACTCCGACTTTGTCCTACTCAGAAACGGTATGCGATCCACAAGTATCAGCATAGGTATTTCTTGCTCGTATATGCTATCCTGTACCTGTATTGGGTGTTTGTCACGGACTACAAAAAATATATCACACGCAGGGTAGGATCCATAGCGATCAAACCCATGAGTTGGAAGGAACATTTCTCTTTTTGGTTTTACAAAGTGGTTTACACCATTCTATTCATCGTTTTACCCATATGCCTGCTAGGATTTACTACTTGGTTAGTCGGATTTCTGGTATTTGGCGTAGCAACGGGTGTGTTTTTGAGTGTGGTGTTTCAGCTTGCCCATTCCCTTGAAGAAACGGTATTTCCACTACCCGATGATACTACCAATAAATTGGAGGATGATTGGGCCGTGCATCAATTGCGGACCACATCGAATTTTGCGACAGGAAACAAAATTCTGTCTTGGCTAGTTGGCGGCCTGAATTTTCAGGTAGAGCATCATTTGTTTCCACATATATCCCATATCCATTACAGTGAGATCAGCAAGATTGTTAAGGCAACCTGCGCAGAGTTTGGTGTGCCCTATTTAGAGCATCCGAAGATGCGGTTGGCGTTTGCATCTCATGTAAGTCACCTGAAGAGCTTGGGATCAGCGGTTTAGAGGCCTAGTTCGCTTTTCTTCTATTGGATTAGCGGAATATGGAATCCCAACACCGTTTTATTTTGTTTGGTTTTTTGAATACCATGGTCTAAATTCGCAGCGATCATTAGGGGTGCCCTAACATTACGGGCTGAGATCATACCCATTGAACCTGATCCGGGTAGTGCCGGCGAAGGGAAATGACATAAGCCACCATTCGGCTTTTGGGTGAACAGAAAAGGAGGAGGTTCCCCCTTTTATCTCCTTCGTGTTTAACCAATTTTATGTAATACCACATCATGAAAAAATCATTGTTGAGTCTGTTTTTCGGACTCCTGGCATGCTATGCCTCAGCACAACACAGTCTAACCGGAAAAGTGTTGGACGGTGCCTCTGGAGATCCGTTGCCCGGTGCCAATATTCTGGTTGTAGGAGCCAGCAAGGGCACTGTCTCCGGAAGAGACGGAAGCTTTATCCTTCAAGAGTTATCGCCACAAAACCTTTCCTTACGCATTAGTTACATCGGATTTGAGACTCGTAGGATAGACCTCACTATCCCCTTTTCTGATGAGCTCATTGTTTCACTCCAAGCAGCGACTCTTTCGGCAGAGGAGTTTATTGTAGCCGCTACTCGCGCGTCGGAGACTACACCCACTACCTTTAAGGTGATTTCTAGTGAAGAGATCAGACGCAATAATCTGGGTCAGGATATCCCGTTTCTTCTCAACTATACGCCCGGTGTGGTATCTCATTCCGATGCAGGCGCGGGCGTGGGATATACAGGCTTGCGGATTCGCGGGTCGGACCAAACCCGCATAAACGTCACGGTAAATGGTATCCCCATGAACGACGCAGAGTCCCACGGAGTATTCTGGGTAAACATGCCGGACTTCGCTTCATCGGTGGAAAACATACAGATTCAGCGGGGTGTCGGTACTTCTACAAACGGAGCGGCGACGTTTGGGGCATCCATGAATATCCAAACCGATACCAAGAGGGAGGAGGCATACGCCGAAACCGACAATAGTGTAGGCTCTTTTAATACCCGGAGACACACGATCAAAGCCGGAACCGGTCTTCTCGACGGAAAATGGGCAGTGGATGCACGCCTCTCACAAATCACCTCCGATGGCTATATAGACCGTGCCTTTTCGGACCTCAAATCCTATTTTGTTTCCGCAGGATACTACGGTGAAAACCATGTGCTGAAATTTAATATGTTTTCAGGAGCGGAGCAAACGTACCAAGCATGGAATGGCGTTCCTGAGCACTTGCTCGAAACCAACAGAACGTACAATAGCTATACCTATGAAAATGAGACCGATAATTATCAACAGGATCATTACCAGCTGATTTATGCGGGAACTATCGGGAGTAACTGGCGGGCCAACGGCGCGCTTCACTACACCTACGGGCGTGGGTATTACGAGCAGTTCAGGCCAAATGATAGACTGCTTCGTAACTACGGCATACAGCCGATCGTGATAGGCAGCGAGACAATTGAACGGACAGATATTATACGGAGAAGGTGGCTCGACAACGATTTCTATGGGGCCGTGTTTTCCCTAAACTATATTTCAGACAACGGTACCACTGACTTGACTTTTGGTGGCGGTGCAAACCGCTACGATGGAGACCATTTCGGTGAAATTATCTGGATGGGTGTGGCCGGAAACACCAACATACGGGATCGCTATTACGATAATGTGGCTGTAAAGGATGACCGAAACCTATACGCCAAACTCACTCAGGAGATACGCGAAAACTTCTACCTGTTTGGGGATCTCCAATACCGAAACGTCTTTTACCGGTTCAATGGTACCAACAACGATCTACGAAATATTTCAGGAAACCAAAATTATGGCTTTTTCAATCCAAAAATCGGAATCTCCTACGAAATGGCTCCTGGGAAAACGTGGTATGCATCGTATGCTGTAGCAAATCGCGAACCTGTTCGACGCGACTTTACCGACTCCCCCCTAACCGAAATCCCTCAACCTGAACGTTTGGGGAACATTGAAGCTGGGCTCCGGGTAAGCCAATCCCAATTCCAGTATAATTTTAACGCCTATTACATGGGTTATCGGGATCAGTTGGTGTTGACCGGGCAGCTAAACGATGTGGGCGCCTACATCCGGGAAAATGTGGATAATAGCTATAGGGCTGGCATAGAGTTAGACGGAGCCTATCAGGTCAACTCCTCTTGGTCATTGGGGGGCAATATCGCATGGAGTAGAAACAAAATTCAGGATTTTGTTTCCTACAATGATATTTACGATGGAAACGGGAGCTTGCTCGGGCAAGAGGCCACCTCCCATTCGAATACCGATATCGCATTTTCTCCCAATATAGTGGCAGCTGCCATATTGGATTATTCGCCCGTTTCGGCGCTCCGTTTGAGTCTCATGAATAAGTACGTAAGCGACCAATATTTGGATAATACCCAAAATGAGAATAGAAAACTGGATGCTTTTTGGACGACCGATGCGCGGGTGTTTTACTCTATTTACCCACGTTTTGTCCAACAAATCGACCTAAACCTTACCGTGTACAATGTTTTCAATCGGCTCTACGAGCCAAATGGATATACATTTAGCTATTTTGTACCAACAGAGGGAGGTGATACCAGAACGCTGGTAACTGAGAATTTTTACTATCCCATGGCTGGCACCAACTTTATGGCGGGTATTAGCATTAGATTTTAGAAGATTTTTGTGTGAAATCAAAAAGCCACCAAGAAGTATCCCTTTTTGGTGGCTTTTCAGTGGTATTGACTTGACTTCCTGTATCAGGATGCCAAAAAAGTAGCGAGACAGCGATTTCCTGTCCATCGGAAGATCGCATATAGAACAATTATCTAACTATGTGACCTATCCATCTTGATTTTCGACCTTTTGAGTACCTGATTTCAACTGGACATGATCTCACAATTGTCACTTTCATGGGCAACCATGACAATAAGTAGCTCTAGAAGCTTTTTTTAGTTTTCGGCAAAGACCCCCTCATTGAAGCTTTGAAGCTTGGTCTCTCTCCACAGTATATCCAATTCAACATATAGAATATAGCGCCTACAAGATTTTCAGAAAATAATAAAATAGGAAGAATATATTTATTTTTTTTCATCGAATCTCGTAGTGATTTTCCTATCGGACACATGGACGCAAAATAATACGCATTTTTTTTGGGAGGAAAGACATAAATCGAGATGTTTAAAAATTCCGAATATAATTTTTTGTATTTTGAAAACACTTATATGTTTTGTTAATTATTGATGTTAAATAGGTTGTTAATTGTTATGAATTAAGGTTTATCCCCACTAATTTCAAATTGAAAATAACGCAAAGACACCTTTCAAAGAGTAAGGTGATGAAAGATATCCAAATATATTTCAGTACCGGCTTGGTACTTTTCTCATTCTTTCTTTTGGCGTCTTGCCAGACAATAGAAGGAGAATTTCCCAGCCAGCCAGACATGATACCGGCTGAAAGGGGAACAGAGATGTTGTCGATTTTTGAGGAGATTGATTTGATTGCACTTTCTCTTGTTCAGCAGGAGGTGACAAATGGAAGGAGTATTAAATCTGCATTGGAACATTATGGCGACAAGGTCACAATCTCCAGAAGTCCGGGTGATAATTCGGTGACGGTAGATTTTGGAGCTGGTAGTGAGAGTGATCGGGGGGTGAAATTCAGAGGGATTTATAAAATGTATCACCCGCTCAATTTTTGGGCAAAAGGAAGTGTCACACAGATTGAATTGGATGGCTTCTTTGTGGATGGTGTGCAGGTATCAGGCGTAAGAACACTTAGCAACGTGGGCTTCGAGGTGAGCAATAAGACGCTGACGTTTGAAGCAAACATGGAAAAAGGAACGGTCACATGGCCGGGAGAGGAATCGATAGAAGTTAACTATCATCACCGGCGAAACTTGGAAGTGGCCTCGGTAAGTGCCAAACTGAGGTTTCACTTAACCGGCAAAACAGAATTGAAAGACAAGTACGGTCGCCGACTAATTGCTGAGGTGGTGAAGCCAATGGTGTTTCAAGAAACCTGTATGGTGTATGGAAAACCAGATCCATCCAGCGGTAGCCTGCTGATATCAAGAGGAGACTCTGAGAAAATAGTTAAAGATTTCTACAGAGATTGCAAATAGATGGTGGGTTGGTGATTGGTTATAACAGCTTATTTTTAAAATTACTTTTTAGGTAAACTATCGTGTGGATGATTGTGGCGTAAGTGCGGTTGGAGGTGTAGTTGGTTGAGGAGAAAGTGTTGATGAAATGGTGTGGTTGATTGGAGTGGAGAAGGAATTGGAAGATAGTTTGATAGTTGGTTATTTTTTTAAGTAGGGTTTATCCGGAGCCTCTTAAACGTGGTAGTGTGGAGGCTCCGGTACTTTTTCCTATTGTATTACTTTTCTGTTTGTTGCGTTTCTACCCTCAACTTACCCTCCGGAAAGATATGATGTACATCTCGCTGTGGGAATGGTATTTCAACACCTTGTTCTATGAACACTTCATTTAATCGCTCCATACTATCCCAATAGACCGGCCAAAGGTTTCCGGCGTCTGCCCAACAACGCACCGTTAGGTCCAGTGAGCTGTCACCAAAATTGGTAAACAAAACTACCGGTTCGGGGTCTTGGTGGATTCGTTCGTCCTTAGCAAGGGTATCCAAAATGATTTTCCGGATTTTCTTTATATCGGACCCGTAGGCCACTCCTATGGACATCTCTACCCTTCTAGTGGGCTTTTCGGAAAAATTGGTGATGTTGTTGTTTGCCAGTGTCCCGTTTGGAATGGTGACCACCTTATTGTCAAAGTTACGGACGGTGGTGTAGAGTATATCTATCCGCTCCACCGAACCCAGCGTACCTTGGGCTTCGATGGTATCCCCAACTTTGAAGGGTTTGAATACCAAAATCAGGACGCCGCCTGCAAAGTTGGCTAAAGACCCCTGTAAGGCCAAACCAACGGCCAAACCTGCGGCACCTAAGACAGCGATAAATGCGGTAACCTCAACGCCCACGGTGGACAATACGGCTAATACGAGCAATACATAAAGCACGCCGTTTAAAAAGCTGCCTAAAAAAGTAGCCAATGAAGGCTCTATATCGTATTTGACAAACAGTTTGTCGATTGTCCGAATGATGAATCGAATGATATATTTACCAATAAAGTAGGTTAGTATTGCCAAAATGGCTTTGGGAATGGCAACCATCGAAAATGCTAAGCCTTGCTCAATCAGTTTTTCCATGGTGGATACATCTAAAATTTCTTCCATAACTAGTTAATTTACGTTTAACAATAAAAAACCTGCGCCCTTTGGCAGCAGCCAAATAAATTTTCAATTCTATGCCACAAACAGCCTGCCACGAACTTAAGGTGACGCCCCACTCTTTTAAGTCGTCGTGGCTAATAGGGAACCACCTCCCCTAAACCATTTGGGCCTGTGTGCATTAGTCTTCCAAGGTTTTTGCCAGGAATTGTTCCAGGTACATGAGTGTCTCGTTTGGTTTTTCAAACATGCCCATATGCCCGGTTCCTTTCAATTCAAGGTAGTGGTCCACCCAATCCGAATGCTTTCGGCTATTTTCTAACGTTACGGCGGTATCTAGCTCTCCGGCAATCATTCCCTTTCGAGTGGGGAGAGTCCTTAGCAGCTCGCTGCTATCCGGCCTATCCCGCATTGCTTTGGTGTAGGCGATCAATACGTCTACTGGGATCATCCGAGCCTTTTCCAAAAGTTTCTCTATCGTATCTCCAAGCTCTCCCCGCTTGTCTTCTGGAAAAAGTTGAGGTAGAAATGACTCCACAAAGGGCTTGGCTCCGTGTTTCTTGAAAAACGTCAACGTTTTGTTACGTGTCTTCCTTTTCTCATCGTCGTCCGGTAAAGCAGTGGAATGAAAAAGGCAAAGTCCTTTGACGCGGCTTCCCAACTGTTGGGCCAACGCAAGTGAAACGTAGCCCCCAAGGGAATGTCCAATCAATACGGGGTGGGTGATGTTATTCTGTTCCATCCAATCCTGGAGACAGGTGGCCACCTCTGCGATCGAAAACTCACTTGTCTCTGGCAAAGGTGACTCTCCAAAACCAGGCAGGTCGGGACAATAAACAGTGTGAGTTGCTGCTAGGTTGGACTGGAAGGACTCCCACATCTCCTTTGATTCACAAAATCCATGAATAAGAATTGCAGCGGGACCATTTCCTTTCTTTGTGTAAGCGATATCAGGCATATTTCATTAACAAGTTCAACATGGCACGGTCGAGTTTTTCCCCGTACCAATCTTCATATGCAATATCTGTCCGGCCCGAGTTGAGTACTCCGAAAGTACCGGAGAACTCCCAGATTCCAAACCCAATTCCATTTTCATGCAGTATGTCCAGCACATCCCCAAACCAAGCTAAAAACACCTTATGGGGAGTTTTGTTGTAGCACCCGCATTCTCCGCAATGGACACCAACACCCTGCTTGAGAAGCGCTATCCAGGGGGCATAATGTTTTTCCAATTGCTCCCTCCCGTAGTAATTCGTGTTGTGCTCTCCGGGCCAAGCTGGATCTGGTAGCGCATCGGGGTCTTTGTATACCCAGGAAGCTTTATGGTGTGATATGTGCATCGGAAAGTATCCGCGGCAGCTTTGGGACAGGTCCAGATCGGCAAGCTCGGGAACGGCAATTCCACCACCGCCATTGCCATCGGCTATGACCAGTCGTTTCTTATTTACCCCCTTTATCGTTGCCAAAGCGGCTTTTGCAACTTTACGGTATTCTTCTACCGGCACCGGCCCACCCGGAGAATGCTGGTCGTTGGGATCTTGCCGTTTGTAGGGTTCGTTTACCAAATCAAAACTTAATTTCTTGGAAGAGATATTTTTATACCTTTTAGACCACATTTCCCAATGCGCGCAAAAAGCCTGCAACGCTTCTTCGTCCTCCCAGAGATTATAAGGCTCAATGAATCCCGCGTTGATGCAGAACCCCGGAGCCCGGTGTAGATTCAGGCTAACGTGTAACCCGTACTTGTGACTCAGATCTACCAAACGATCGATTTCCGCCAATCGTTCCTCGTCAAAGTTGAGTACCTCATCGGGTCGAATTGGTTTGGACCGGTCAAAATTTAGATAGCTGGGGTAGGATATGGGAATACGAACGAAGTCAAACCCCCAATCAGCCATCCACTTGAGGTATTCCTCTTTATTCTTGCGTCCACGCTCCATCTCAGGAGAAAAGAAGTCGAGCAAGTTAAAACCTCTCCATTTAGGAAGTTTGTTTTTTGGCTTTTTTGAAAGCTGCGCCAAGGATGCGCCAGAAAGGCCCAGCCCTAGTGCCGAAGTGGCAAGCGCCGTCTTTTTGATAAAGTCTCTACGGTTTTTGGGTTCAGTGTTCATAAGGATTTCCGAGTTGGCTTGATAGATGTAATAGCGAAAATAGAAAAAAACAGAATTTCAGCAACATAGAAGGGCTGAAAAATCCATTTTCACTGGAAAAACAAAGCCTAAAGTTGCTTCTCGGCGTGCGCAGTCTTTTCCTTAGTACCGGGAGGCCACCGGTGCTAACATCTTTTTTACCGTGGAAGCAATGCCTTTGGCATCGAATCCGCATTCTTCATGCAACTGTTCTTGTTCGCCATGTTCGATTACCTTGTCAGGAATACCCAGCCTAACCACTTGGCTTTGGTAGTCGTGGTCGGCCATCCATTCCAATACAGCTGACCCAAATCCACCCATTAAGCAGCCGTCTTCTACGGTTACCACTTTACTAAATTTTTTGAAAACTTCGTGAAGCAGTTTTTCATCCAGAGGCTTTACAAAGCGCATATCGTAGTGGGCCGGTGTTATACCGTCTTTTGCCAGAATTTCAGAAGCTTGGGCAACGTAATTTCCTATGTGTCCAATTGTAAGAATGGCCACATCCTCTCCTTCCTGTACACACCTACCTTGCCCAACAGGGATCTCCTCGAGAGGAGTCCTCCAGTCAGTCATTACACCTTGGCCTCTGGGATACCGGATTGAATAGGGACCGTCGTGCATAGTGGCGGAATACATCAGGTTTCGGAGTTCCTGTTCATTCATCGGCGCGCTTACCACTAAATGGGGTACGCAACGGAAAAATGCTAAATCGTAGGCACCGTGGTGAGTGGGGCCGTCAGCACCCGCAAATCCGGCTCTGTCTAAGCAGAAAATAACCGGAAGCTCTTGTAAACAGACATCGTGAATGACCTGATCATAGGCACGTTGCATAAAGGTGCTGTAGATGTTGCAGAATGGCTTGAGGCCTTGAGTAGCCAATCCCGCTGAAAACGTCACGGCGTGCTGTTCAGCGATGCCCACATCGAAAGACCTTTCAGGAAAAGCATTCATCATCAGGTTCATGGATGAACCGGAGGGCATGGCAGGTGTCACACCCACGATTTTGTCATCCAATTCCGCCAGTTCCACCAATGTATGTCCAAATACGTCTTGATATTTCGGAGGCTGTGGGGTAGTATAGACCTTTTTGGCAATCACCCCGGTGATTTTGTCAAATTTTCCAGGTGCATGCCACTTGGTTTGGTCTTTTTCTGCCGGGCCGTATCCTTTGCCCTTCATCGTCACACAATGAAGAATTTTTGGTCCGGGTATATGTTTCAGATCGGTGAGAATCTCTACGAGGTGGTTTACGTCGTGACCGTCTACCGGGCCAAAGTACCTTAGATTCAGTGATTCGAACAGATTACTCTGCTTGAGCAAAGCGGATTTTACGGCACCCTCGACTTTTGATACGACATCTTGGGCACTGAAACCAAATTTGCTCACTTTACCGAGTAGATTCCAAACTTCGTCTTTTACCTTGTTGTAGGTACGGGAGGTAGTGATGTCCGTTAGGTAATCCTTCAACGCCCCCACGTTGGGGTCGATAGACATGCAGTTATCGTTGAGGATGATGATCAGGTTGCTGTCTGAAACACCGGCGTGGTTCATCGCTTCGAAGGCCATGCCGCCTGTGAGCGCCCCGTCTCCAATTACAGCCACGTGTTGGCGGTGATTTTCTTTTTTGTATTTAGAAGCCATGGCCATGCCCAAGGCGGCAGAAATGGACGTGCTGGAGTGTCCCACACCAAAAGAATCGTACTCGCTTTCTTTTCGCTTGGGAAATCCCGATAGCCCATTGTATAAACGGTTGGTATGGAACCTATCCCTTCTCCCGGTCAAAATTTTGTGACCGTACGCTTGATGGCCCACATCCCAAATAAGCTGGTCATCCGGAGTGTTCAGCACATAGTGCAAAGCCACCGTCAACTCCACCACACCCAATCCGGCACCAAAATGGCCGCCGTAAACGGAGACCTGATCGATAATGAACTGTCGAAGTTCATCACAGATTTGTACCAACTGATCTTTGCTGAACTTCTTAAGATCGTCAGGAGTTTGTATTTGAGCGAGTAGCTTTCCAGGTTGAATTTGCATGCTAGCGAATGTTCTTAATAAAAATAATTAACTTCTATTACTGGTTAATGTTTTGGTACGGCAGTAAAAGACATCAAATCCCAGACCGATGCTGTAATTTAACTAGAGGAACGCAGATTTAACTAGATATGTGATATCTTTGATATTAAATATACGCACAAAATTAACAAATTATCAGAGTATCCAGTGAGTTTTGAAATCAAATTGCCGCTTTTTGAGGGACCTTTTGATCTGATGCTGTTCTTTATAGAGCGGGATGAGTTAGATATCTATGATATTCCCATCTCAAAGATTACCCAAGATTTTCTGGATTATATCCACGCACTGGAGAAGATGGAAATCGAGGTGGCCAGCGAATTCATCCTTTTTGCGGCAACTCTGATGAAGATTAAGTCGAAAATGTTACTGCCGAGGCCGGAATTGAACGAAGACGGGGAAGAGGTTGATCCGCGGGAGGAGTTGATCCGGCATTTGCTAGAGTATAAGAAGTATAAGTCTGTGGTGGGGGAATTGGCGGATTTGGAAGAAAAGAGACTTGCCAAGTGGAGTCGTGGAAATGTGCTTCCGGAGTTGAAGAAGCTAGCGAAAGTAGACGACGTGGATGCTGAAATGCAGGATTTGGATCTCTTTAAGTTGTTGAAAGTATACCAAAAACTCATGTTTCGGTTTGCTGCTCGGGCAGACGATACCAAGCATACCGTGATCCAATATCCGTACACCATTGAACAACAAAAAACCCTCGTCCTAGATCAACTCATGAGAAACCCACGTATCCCATTCAGCGAGTTTATAGAGATGAAGCCGGATAAGATATTTGTTATTTATACCTTCCTTGCTATTTTGGAACTGCTTCAACTGTCTTTGGTCACCATCACCATAGGCGATGGGTTTAACAACTTTTGGGTGGAGAAGTTAGAGGCTATTCCCGTGTAGTGTCCTATGAAAATAGACAATAAGGAAATTTTTAAAACGCTGAATCCAAACAAAGTATGGGTACCAGTATTCATCGGGTTACTGATCGTATTCCTGATGTTTTATCTGGATCCAAATGTCAATGCACAAAACCTACGGGGAGTGTTTGATGCCTCCATTCCTTTTCTTTTGTTGGCGGGTTTCTTTATTTTTCTACGGGATGCCGGGTATGTGTATCGGATTCGCGAAGTAACCGACAAACACCTGACTTGGACCCGGGCCATCTATGTAATTGTCCTGTGGGAATTTGCTTCGGCAGTCACCCCGTCAATCGTCGGGGGCACAGCAGTAGCTGTATTCATCCTCCACAAAGAGGGCATTCCTTTGGGCAAAGCACTGGCATTTACCATGCTTACCGCCATCATGGACAACCTGTTTTTTGTCATAGGAGCACCCATCATACTATTCTTTGCGCAGGGACATATTTTTCCAGAGAGCAGGGTATTGGAGATGCGACTCGGTAACAGCTTGCAATTTTTGTTTTGGGCAAGTTATGGGCTGTACGCGGTGTATTCTCTTCTGATGGCACTGGCACTGTTTTACCGACCCAGGGTGTTTAAATGGATTCTATTACGTCTCTTTTCTATCAAGTGGATTCGGAAATGGAAATACAATGCCCACCAATATGGGGATCAAATTATAGAGGCCTCCAAGGAACTAAAGGGTAAGAATCTGAAATATTGGTTGGTTATCGTATTTTCCACCGTATTTATCTGGTCGTCCAGATACCTGATGCTAAACGCATTGATTTCAGCCTATGAGCACTTGGATGCGTTTGAACACATCATTGTTTTTGCCCGTCAGATCATCATGTGGATCGTGATGATGATTTCTCCCACTCCGGGTAGTAGTGGAACAGCGGAGTTTTTCTTTTCCCAGTTTTTCAAGGAGTTTCTGACAGGCTACACGTTTGTGACCAGTATCCTTTGGAGAATGTTTTCCTACTATCCCTACTTGATTCTCGGAGCCATCTTCCTGCCCCGTTGGGTCCGGCAGGTGTTTTTTTCCAAGAAGAAAGAAGGTAAAAAGAAGAAAAAGGAAGGGCCAAAAACCAAGTGACCCCTTGGTGCCAAACGATTCGGTGAGGTTCCCCAAAGTTATTTGTACAGAGCTTAACGATCGAATGGAGAAAAACGCCAAATGGACGTGGCTTGAGTTGACATCCATTGTTGTGTTTGATCGATTCGTGAAGTGTCCCAAAAATTGTTTTCCGTTGCAATTCTTCTCACATGGTGAAATTCACTGTTTTGGTAGATGATGCGTTTTTGATCAAATCCTTGGTTTCCAATCTCCCTATTTTGCCCTGTAGGTAATAAACAAAGATTACCGAGGCGATACACAAACATTTCATGATCTAGGTCGCTGATCTGACTCCAGTAATCCGATAGATTCTCCGGCATGATATGCTCAAGATTGAAGCGATCACTATCTATATCAAGTTCATTACCACTTAAATGCTGCTCCAGTTTAACAAGGATATATCTAGCGATCCTTTTATTGCGTGATTGGGTTGTTTTAAGCATCTTATTGGAAAATGCATGTTTGAAATCTCTGTCAAGAACGTATAGAGGCCGCAACTCCTCAAGGGAATCCCGAACACTTAAATTTTGTGATTCGATCTTTTCCGCTATTTGGTTGTAAATTCTCTCTTGTTCATTGGTTGGATTATTTGAAATTACGTTGTATCGAAATGAAATAATACTCACAGCTTTTAAAAGATTGGTAAATTCTTGGGGGTTAAATTTTCTAAATCCAGCTAAGAGTAGTGGATACACCTGACGAACATTGAACATTCGTAACTCTCCAATAAAACTTCTCTGATCTGTCGTCCACAATTCGTCTTCCGGTTTTGAGAGTGCTACATACGTATCCACATCGGTTTGCATCTTTCGGATCAATTCAAATACCTGTCCTCTGTCCCTTATCTGATCTCGAATCCTTTTGAACAATTCGGAATGTCGTAAAAATCGATTCCGGCTGTTCCAGTGTGTCCGTAAGAAATCAGGGAAACTTTCGCTTCCTAGTTTGCCGACAAGCTGCTCCCATTGATTCTCCAAATTGGCTAATTCATGTTCGTCTTGATTCTGAGCGTGAACCACTGAGAATAAATAATTTTTGAGTAGATCTGTGGAAGAAAGTTTTACACCACGCGCATTGAGTGTTTCAAATACCTTGTAAGCATTCAGTTCATCGGAAACCGTTATGACTGTAAAGAATAGTTTATCTGTAAGTTTATCGATGAAACCTGCAAGTTCTTCTCCAGTACGAAAACTTCTTCCTATTTGAGTTTGCCACCACTCAAAAGCCTTGCGCATTTGATGCTCAGTGGCTTTCAGATTTCTCCGAGGAGCTTGCTGTAATGGAACTAAATAGTTCTGATATAAATTATCGTTGTTGCGGTTCAGGTTGAGTTTCGATTTGGCGATCAATGTCACAGGGTCTAGGTATCCAATCAATGAATTTCGGAGTTGTTCTTGCCTCCGTTTATTGTTTTCTGGATCCTGGCCATTTTCGATTAATTTTTGGAGGTTAGATAATACAGCGAGCACAATTATGCTTAAAGTTGTTAAGCGCTGCTGCCCATCAATGATGTCGAAATTCTTGCTATCTCGGCTTTGTAATACTAGATAGCCCATGTAATGGGCAGATTCGCCCTCTGGGCTTAGAACATGCTCTATATCCCGCCAAAGATCATCCCATTCCTCATCAGACCAGCTGTAGTCCCGTTGAAATCTGGGCACAGAGTAAATCAATCCATTTCCCATCAGCATGCGATAGGTCTGATTGGCTGTGCTGAAGTTTCCTACTGCCATATCTCTATTTCTTGACGTTGCAAATTAATTTTAACAAATCTATTCATTCTTTATTAATCGGGCATTTTTAAACTTTGTAAATCAATTTTGCCAAAAGACTCGCAACCTATGAATAGGTTCGAATGAGAGATATTCCAACGGGTCAGTTCACCTACAATCAAGGGATTAAATGGTTTTTGCTCTTCAAGCACCCCGCTGATACACACTCTTCCCTCCACCGTAATAGCTTGAATAGATATGCTGATACACGCTGACTGTTTTCAGGCTGACTTCTTCGTCGGAATACACTTCCTGGGGGAGCCATAGGAGATTGTCATAAATCATCCCTTTCACTTGTGCCGTAATCTGTCGGCTTTCTCTCCACCGATCAATTTTCAATTTTTCAGCCTTGAGCTTTTCCAAGGTTTGTTTGGCTACCTTCTTGACCTCCTGCTTATCTTTTTGTCCCAACTCCTTTCCTTCCCGGAGTAAGTCAAAAATTGCAAGGGTTTCTTGATCATCTAGGTTTTCACGTACAGCACGCTGCTCTTCTTCCGATAGAGAGGCCAGAAATTCCGTGAGTCGATGGAAAGCCCTTACCGTGTTTTCTAGGGATTTCCCACTGTTGTATTCGTCAATGATCTCCTTGTAGCGATCGTAAAACTCTAGCCTGAGTGGGTTTTCCTTAAGCATCTGCTCCAGCTTTTTTTCAATCGCCCGTTGGAGGTCGTAGGTTATGGTGTTCTTCCTTGGAGCCTTTTGGAAGGCGGCTTTTAGCTTATCAAAATCCAACTTACTGAGATCCACATATACTTCCTCCTGTGATTCTGCTACTTGATGTTCGAGAAACACACTTTCACTAACCACTGATTGAAGTTGCAAGATCACTTCAATCACATCAGCTGTCTTCGTTTTTTGATTCAAAAGGCCATAAATAGCTTCTATGGCATTGTGTTTTTTCACATAGGGCTTTACCAAGTCCTCGGGATATAGGGCTTTAAACTTTCTGAAGACATTTCGTGCCATCATCTCGAAAGAGGTTCTTGTTGTCTCATTGAGACTGATACAATCCCCTGCCTCCTTGATCTTTCCAAGCTTCTGCATCGGCTGGGCATTTACCAAATCGACGAGGTTAAAATGTAAGGTTTGCAGGTATTTTTCAACCTTCTTGATAGCCTCTTTCAGTTCTTCTGCTAGGCTTTCCAATTCTTCAACAGGCTTGCTTGGGCCTTTATCACTACCCTTTCCATTGCCTCCTTTGCTACCTTCCCCATAAATCGAATAGGCTTTCTCCAATTGCTCGTAGACATTCCCATAATCCACGATCAACCCGTTTTCCTTCATGTCGTCATACACCCGATTCGCTCGGGCGATGGTCTGCATGAGGGTATGCCCTTTGATAGGCTTATCTAGGTAGACCGTGGAAACGCATTGGGCATCAAACCCCGTGATCCACATGGCGCAGACAATGGCCAATCGAAATGGATTGTCCGGATCTTTGAATTCCTTCTCCAGATTCCGCTCCACCATTTTCCTACGATGAGTTTCGATGTCCAAACCCATCTTACGGAATTTGTCCACTTCGTTTTGCTCACTACTGACCACCACACAGATTTCGGTTGACTGCACCTTATCGTATTTTCGTTGGAGTTCTTGTGCCTCCTGCAGATCAGTTGAGGAATGGATCTTGGCTTCCAATTCGGCCAGGTACTCGGGCCAGTAATTCACCACCAATTGATGCATGCGGACAGCTGTAGGCTTATCCAGCGCAACAAACATGGCTTTTCCCTGATACCCACGTTCGTTGAAGTGCCATACCAAGTCCTTGGCTATTGCTTCAAGCCTAGGCTCTGCGGTCAGGATGGGGTAGTTTTTCTGAAATAGGTAGGTGAGTTTTCTTTTTTGGTCATCATCCAGGCTTTCGTCTTCCAGAATTTCTGCCATTTGCTCATCCAACTCTGGATTTTCAATATTTAGTTTTTCTCCTCGGTTGATGTATTTCAAAGGAAGTGTTGCTTCATCCTGAATAGCCCGTTTGAAGTCATATACCGAAACATATTCCCCGAAGATGTTTTTGGTCAGTTCTTCTTCATCCTTGATGATTGGCGTACCGGTAAAACCAAGAAAGGAAGCATTTGGCAAGCCATGGAAGCGCATGTTCCGAGCGTAGGTCCCTCCTTGTGTTCTATGCGCTTCATCAGAAATGACTATCACATTTTTTCTATCGGTGATTAAGGGGTATTCACTTTCCTTTTCAGGGTCAACAGAAAATTTATGGATGAGACTAAAGACGTATTTATGGTTTTGGGCTAATAATTCTCGTAAATGTTCACGTCCAGTTAGACCTGATTTGTTTCCCGCAACAATCGATTTATCATTCACCACTCCCACACCTGAGAAGGTATCGTACAATTGGTTTTCCAATTCCTGTCGGTCCACAGCGATCAGAAAAGTATACGACCCGCCCAGTTTTCTGTGGATCTTTTCGCAGAGGAATACCATGGAATAAGACTTCCCGCTTCCCTGGGTATGCCAAAACACCCCTAACTTACCCTTAAGCTTATCGATATGTTTGACATTGCCTATCACCTCGTTTACACCGATGTATTGGTGGTTTTTGGCCATCAATTTCATCACGTCGCCTCTGGATTCATCAAAAAGCAAGAAGTTTTCGAAAATGTCCATGAGTCTGCTTGGTTCACAGGTCCCTCGCAGCATGGTATCCAAGGAGACAACTCCTTCCTGATCTTCATGGATTCGCTTCCAATCCAGAAAGTATTTGTACGGACTCGTGACTGTCCCCACCTTGGCATCTGTTCCATTGCTGAGAATGATGAAAGCATTGCAATGAAAAATCGGGGAAATGGTGTCTTTGTAATCCCTTAGGTTGTCATGATAGGCATTTTGAAGGTCATGATGATGGGCTTTCAATTCCATAAACACCAAGGGAATCCCATTGACGAAACATACCACATCCGGTCTTCTCAGGTAGAGTTCACCGAGGACCTCCAACTGCCGTACGGCCAAAAAGTGATTGGATTGATACTCATTGAAATCAAAAACCCGAAGCTTTTTCTTGACCAATTCCCCTTTGTCATTGGTATAACTGACCGGAACCCCATTTTTCAGCAATTCGGATTTTCCTTTATTTATTTTTCCCAAAGATTGATCTGCAATCTTTTGGGTGACTTCAGTAATTGCTTGTTGGTAGGCAAGGGAGGGCAGATCGGGATTTAGTTTTTTCAATGCTTTTTCCAGGTATCGGGTAAGGACAACTTCTGATTTGTCGTCTCTGCCAAGCAAGCCATTTTCTCCAAACTTTTCCTTCTTCCATGCGGTCAGGACTTCCCAACCCATCTCTTCCAATACCTGCTGGGTCGCTTCTTCGATCAGTCCGTCTTCTGAGTATTCGTAGCTCATTTGTAAAAAATTAATTTGCCCATGAATTTACCATTTCACCAATGCTCGACTGCCAATCCTTTACGGTGGTTTCGACTTGGCTGAATAATAGCCCACATTCCATGCCTTCTTCAGGTTCATCCTTTTCTATTGGAACAAATGAACCTTGGATATATGGGTTTTTGCCTGGATACAATAACGCCACCTTTTTTGCACTAAAATAATGATGATACGCATACATCTGTCGCAAATCATCCATAGAAGGTTCATTGGATACCAGCTTCCACTTGGTATCAATAACGTACATCTTCTCCCCTTTCTTGATAGTGATATCAGGCCTGATGCTTCGCTTGCTACCACCCTTGGGCTCCCAAAAGGATTTGCTTTCTTGGCCTCTTGTGATAAGACTATGAGCTTTTTTGAGGCTTGCCAACGCAAATTGCTCCCACAAGGCATTCATGTCAAACATCAAGGCAAGCACATCATTGCGACCGCTTTTCAAGTCAGGATGGAAATGTAGCAAAATCAGCCGGGATATTTCCAAAGCTTTCAGGTAATCCTGTGTCTTGCGATTCAGAACAATCTTGTCAAAATCTGCGTGAGTGATTTTTTGATCCGGCATTTCCGGAAAGTTCAAAGTCAGGGCATTGATTCGCCCGACTAGAGATGAATTGGTATTGATTCGCCTGAGCAAATGGATGGTTTTGTAGAGGATGATATGAAGCAGGTGCTCCACATCATAAATGGTATGCCGGGTATAAAACCGCTCCCTGTGGATCAAATTATGATTCACCTGTTTGTTGAAAAGGAGGGTGCCTTTCAGGGCATTCAGGTTCCCTTCAGTTTTTCGGTATTTTTTCGCCAAGCCCCGGTGGAGGAGTCCTTCTACTTCTGTGACAAAAAGTTCAAAGTATAGATCCAATACCGAGTTGTTTTTGAGATTCAGATCTGAATTGCTGGTGGCTTTCACCTCGAAACCATTCACGACTCGAAGCATATCCACCAAAATGGAATTCCACTTGCTCTTTTCATTTTTATCCTCGTTTTGATACCTATCGGCTTTAGGTAACACACTGATGAGCAGATTCCCAACCTGAAGGGCTCCCACGTATTCATTGAATCGGATTCCATTACGGATAAGGGAAAAATAGGAGACCCCTTTGTCAAAAAACGTGATCAACGCATCCAGTTTTTCTTGATTAAACACAATCCCCTCTTCAAATTCCTGATTCAGAAAAATGGATTGGTGTTCAAAAACCTGAATATGTTCCCTTTTAGCTGTCAATTCCTCGATCGATTGGTAAATTCATGAGAAGTCTTATAGCGTTCTGAAATTTTTCCGCTTGGTCTGTCTGTTTCCCTCTGTAATCCTCTATTTGGTAAATATCTCGATCCCTGTCACCCTCATTTCCGAAACCACTGGCAAAGTGAAATTGGTTGTCATCCTCCTTTTTTCGGATGAATCCACTGCCAAGTATCGCCCCAATTTTAGCGTAATCTCCATAAAAGTATTCCTGCAAAAGCGGAATAAGGTGCTGATAAAAACACTGAATCAGTTTACTTTCGGGGTCTTCGTCTTTGGCTTTAATAAAAAAGGAATGACCAATCAAATGATCTCGATCCAACAGCATTTCAATTCTTCTATTGATTGTTTTTAGAAGGTCTGATGCTTTTACTCCGGAATATTCGTAGTCGAGCTCTGGCAAATCATACACCGGAGGCATTTCAGTAAAGCTGAATCGACGTCTGAGCGCTGTATCCAATGCCTCCACACTACGATCCGCCGTATTCATGGTACCAATGATATACAGATTAGGCGGGACACCAAACCTATCTCCGCTGTATGGAAGGGTTACTTTCAATTCCTCGTCTCTACCCAAGCGTTTATCCCTCTCTATCAATGTGATCAATTCACCGAAAATCTGTGAGACATTTCCTCTATTGATTTCGTCAATGATCAATACAAAGTTTTTCCCACTGGAAGTTTGAAATTCTTTCCTTGTCATTTTCCTGACTACCTCTAGCTTGTCAGCAAATGAATAGGCCTTTTCTTCGGTCTTTACCTTGCTCCCTTTGTGGCCTTGCTTGATAGCATTTAATACTGACCAATAAGCTGAGGAATTACTACCTCCAATCACTTCTCGAAATTCATCATGAATGTTGTTGACTTCATCCAAATTTTCAAAAGCTGTATTTAGCTTGGTCAATCTAGCCTTTGAAACAATGTATTCTCGCGAGCCATTGGGGTGTTTTATAACTACATTTCCTTGGGGTGAAATTCTTTCAAGTAAAACTGTACCGCCAGATTTGGTTTTTAATTCTACAGAATCATTATTAAGAAGCTGCTCCTCAGTCTTTTCGATGAACCTTTCATACATCATAGAAAAATCAAGGGTTACTTCAGTCTCTTTAGACATGTGAGATTTAGCCAAATTAAATGATGCTTCTATACTTAAGTTCTTGAAAATTCCTGGTTCAATCTGATATTCCAGTTTTTGTTCTTCCTCTTCACCATCCATTATTTTGGGTTTGATTCCTTCGATGAACTCCTCATAGTTCATACTTTGATGGAAAGTAGTAAAGATAATTTGACCTTCCATGAGTTTTTTATCGAACTCGGCCTTGATTTCTGCTCTTGTCTTATCTTTGATTTCGACTCCCACAACCCTTAGAGCTTCATTGATGGTATGGTAGGTCTTCCCCGTACCTGGAGGCCCAAAAAAGATTTGATTGAGTGGAATATTTAAATTTTTCTGGATCATAAGCTCTTTTTCATTTTGGAGCACCTCAATTGGTGGAGTTTTACGAATTGGCTGAAGATTATCTTGTGTAGGTGCTTTATGCTTATCGAAAAATTCAAATTCCGAAACAGGTATAGGACTCAACTTTTCAATAGATTCAGCGAGAAAAACAATGGAAGCTTTAAGCTTTCCATTTACATAATCTTTGAAGTTTGGTTTGTAATTCTTTGTTTTTTGTTTATCCCAATTCTTTGATTCTAATTCACGTTGGTCTAAAGCATAGTCAATCACCATAATTTTATACCTCACCATGTTTTGACTACTGACATACAGAGGGAAGGATTCGCCTTCCTTAATTTTATCACTTAAAAACTTTAGGACTTTAGCACCTCCACTAGGCTTTTTACTATTCCAAACAATGATTCCTGAATATTGCCTATCTAAATTTAGCTCTCCTTCATGCCATCCTGTCCCATCTGAAACCATCAAGCCAATTACCTCATCTTTCCATTCATCCTGAAAATTATAGACTAAATTAGCTAATAATAAGGTGTAATTATCTGGATTCTTTGTAGCAAGAAAATAAGGAGAAAAGAAAGATTTAAGGTTTGCAATAAAGTGTTCTTTGGAATATGATTTCCCCAAAAAGTTGGCTGATACGGACTCCCTCATTTTTTCACTCAACATAGGGGAATTTTCAGAAGGATTGAGGAGATAATCTATGGCATTAAGGACTGAAGGACTAGTTTCTTTTTTTGATACTAACTTATATTTCACTAGGTGGGCAACCCAATCTCCCATCCGAACACTTGCCTCTGCTAGGCAACGCTTATCATCATAGCGATTATAGATATGCTTTTCCTTGGCTCGAATGTCACAATACGAGATGATTTCAAAAAGTATATCCTTAATTTTTCCTATTTCGGGATTAATTTCTGCGATTTCCTGGAACTGGGCATAATCAGATGAAAGTCGAATAATATCTTCTTTCAATTGTTCTGAAACCGAAAAACTCAACCAACGCTGAAGAGCTTCTGTACCTTTGGAAAAGTGAAAATCTTCTTCTTGGATGATTTTTTGGATTTTTTCTTCCTCTATAATCTGATTTATTTCCTTCTCTGTCACAGGCTGTATTTTTATAAGGTTTCCTAGATAGCAACCACTGTTAAGTTCATTACATCTTTTATCTTGGGATATTTACTTCAAAGTTTTCTTTGAAATGCCTTATCCCCTTTTCTTCGGAACAGTGATGATACATTCACCCAATTCTGCTTGTAACTTGGCTATCGAGCGCAGCGTAAAATTATGCTCACCATTCAGCCATTTACTGATTTCTGAAGGGTTTTTCCCAATACTTTCGGCGAGTTCCTTTTGTGTGTAGCCTTTTTCGGTAATCAATTCATTGATGCGAACCACAATAGCTGAATAAAGGGAAACAAATTCCTTTGTTTCGTTGGAGGTCTTGTCGAGTAGTTTTTGTGCGATCTTGCTTCTCATGGTAGTTTCACTTTTTTCCTCTGAAATTCTTCAATCTGCTAATGGTTTTGTAGTTCTAAATCAACTCGTTCTTGTCTAGTTAAAACAACTCATCTACCAAGTCTTCATTAGCACACGTTTGACAACTAAACATATTCACTTATAAGTTAATTTCCAAATTTGATTCACTTTTAAGTTAATTTTGATTGATCACTTCATCATTCTTTTTTTTTATGGAATAGCTTCCTTCCGGCTCCGCCGCCATCAGCATCTTATCCCCATCCCCATTTTCAAAAGCACTCAAGTCCAGCTGATCCACGTCGATCATTCCTGTCATTAAGCGAGGAAGAAGAATGTCTCGAGCTTCTTTGAGGAGTTGGTTTTGCTTTTTATAATTTTCGGAAAGGTCAAAAAGGTCCTCAACAACCAAGTCAAATTTTTCTAAGATTGATTTTGAAGGAAGAAATGACTTGTGCAGATAAGCTGAGCTTCTATTTAGACCTGGAACAGCAGCATCATTATTAATGAACCTTTGGCCTTTCAGGTTATAGTAGCAAAAATAAAGGCTTACATCACTACTAACATAGTAGACTGTATCAATTGGGTAAAAGTCCTTAGGTTCCCAAAATACCGAACCAACATTTCCTTTTCTACCAACAATAACTCCTGGTCCTTCAATAAGAGCTTTATTATGCGTACCTACTTCACCGGAGGAACCGTAAACTTTAAATGGACCCGGTATTCGTTCACCTGCCTTTAATGCTTTTCCATAGTTTAAGGTTAAAAAGTCCCCTAAGGTTAAATTTCTCCACCCCTCTGGTAATCCCGTTTCCTCATTGATCGGAGTACTCTCATGGCCGGGGAATTTCATGCGGACAAACCACTCCTCGTAGGTGATTTGGGCTTTTTCTTCCAGTAGCTTGATGCGCCTCAGGTTGTTTTCGATCAGGTCATCATAGGCCGATAGGATGGCTGCTATTTTTTTGTAGCTACTAGGTGCTTCAAACTTGAAACCATTGATGTCTTCTTTTCTTAGATTTGGAAATGTTCCTCCACCAGTTATTTGCAGAAGGGCTGGAAGGTTATTGGTTAATAGATGTTTCAAAAACTTTGTTGTAAGGTCATCTTTACCTCGGATAGAACATACCCCTCTACCTAAAGCATAAGGTTTATCTGCCCAATTCATTCTTCCAGTTGTAGAACCTCGGACACAGAAAATTAAATCTCCTTTTTTACAAATCCTTTTAGGGTCAGTGGTATACAGAGTACAATCAGGAAAAGTGTCCCCAAATTCTGTTGGTCCATTTAACAATCCAATTCCAATGTTTGAATTATTATAGGAATCTCCTTTTGGAGAAAGGCCCATTGTTACTTTTGCCAAATCATACAGTCGATATTCTTTCCAACCTTCTTTCATATCACAAGTGATTGGATTTTAAACATCAGCTTATTTGCTTCCTCATTGAGCAGACCTAGTTCAGCATGGATTTCCTTTATCCTACTCTGATAATCAAAATCCATATCCAGTTCAATGCTTACACCCACATAGCGTCCGGGAGTTAAGCTGTAATCCTGCTCGATGACTTCCTCCAAGTCTACTATTTTACACAAGCCCTCTACGTCCTGATAGTTCCCCTCAGGGAAGTGCTCTTGTAACCATTTATTGTTGTGAGATTGCTTCGTTCCTCGCAATGACGGACTTAAAAGGGAATCATCCCCTCTAAACGCATTGATGATAGCCGTGAGGCCTTCGAGTTGCTCATCTGTAAAATCATTGATGGTGGTAGTCACTTTGCGATACACATTGCGTGCATCGATCATCAGGATTTTGTTTTTGTTTTCGGGCTTTTTGCCTTTGTTGTAAAACCACAAGTGGCAAGGCAAACTTCGGGTATAGAAGAAGTTGTTGCCGACGGATACGATGCATTCGATGGCACCTGTTTCTATTAACTTTTGGCGGATCAGCTTTTCGGCATTTCCGGCATCCGTAGCGGAAGAAGCCATGACAAAACCTGCTCTTCCTGTTTCGTTCAGGTAGGAGTAGAAATACTGCATCCACAGGTAGTTTCCGTTGCCAATGGTTCCTTTTCCGGTCAGTGGTGCACCGAAGGGCAAGCGCTCGTCTTCGGTAAGGAATTTGTTTTTAGCATCTACTTTATCCACGTTGAAGGGAGGATTGGCCATAACAAAGTCACATTTCCCAGTCAGGTTGAAGGGGTTGGTATAGAAGCTATTGCTTTCCATAATCTTTCCCTCAATCCCATGGATCGCCAAGTTCATCTTGGCTAGTTTGGCGTTGTTGCTTTTGAGTTCGGTGCCATAGACGGTAATGGCCTCATTGACGGATTTGTTGCCATCGTGGCTTTTGATAAAGTGGGCGGTCTGTACAAACATCCCTCCCGATCCACAGGCCGGATCATGGATAATACCACGATTGGGCTGTATAAAGTTGATGATCAGATTCACCAAAGAAGGCGGCGTGAAGAATTCTCCCCCCTCTTGCGCACCAGCACCCTGCATGGAAAATTTCATCAGGAAGAATTCATAGATTCTGCCAAAAACATCTCCTTTGGCCTTTTTGACGGCATCGGAATTAAATACCCTTACCAAGTCTCGAAGAAGTTTAGCGTCAAACTCCTGATAGCTTTTGGGTAGTATACCGGCCAGATCGGGATATTCTGCTTCAATCAGCTTCATGGCTGTATTGATGGCCTCTGCGATATCTTCGCTTTCCGGTAAGTCTACCAGGTAGTCGTATTTGGCTTTTTCAGGTAGCTTGATCGCTCCTGCTGCGGCAAAGTCGTCTTTGTTGGCATCACGCTTTTCACCCGTTCGTGGATTGATGGAAAGGTTTTTCTCCACCTCTACTTTTGCATCCTCGTATCGGTTTTGGGCAAATCGGAGTAGCACGAGGCCTAGAAGGGGATCTTTGTATTCGGCAGCGGTTAATTTAGAGTTGCCTCTAAGGTCGTCCGCAGCATCCCAGAGTTCTTTCTCCAGGTTCTTAATATCTGATTGAGTCATGTTTCCTGAAACAGTGAAAAATAATAGATGGAAAAGTTAGTTTGATTAGTTGAATTAACCAAGGGAAATGGGGAAGAAGGTGGCATACGTACTAAGCCCAAATCAGATGGAACGGATCATTGGATTGGTCCTATAGCTGGGTTTAGGGTTACAGTAATCAACCATCGCCACGTCCAAAGCGGCCAAATTGCCCGATTTTAAGATAAAATGCCGGCTGGTAGGTAAATGGTCATCAAAGCCTGCCCATCCATACTTCTGCCAAGCCAAACGACAATGTCATACCAGCGCCGCCAAGCCCGTTTAGTATCCAAATACCGCGCTGCACTTCTGAGAAGTAGTAGCAGCTTCCGTCGATCGGTTTCGCATAGATGCCATGCCAGGTCTGATGCAACTTCGGGATGGCGATGTTCAGCCGCTCTAGCAGAAAGTCAAATACTTCCTGGTTGATCGCCATATCGTCAAACGGAGACAGATCCTTTCCGTACTGATGCGTGTCCCCGATGGTTACTTCTCCGGCGGCATTTTGTGCTGCCATGACATGCACTCCCCACTTCACAAAATTCGGGTAGTGATCAGCCAGTTCAGCGGTGAGCTTATGGATGGAGGGTGCTACTTGAAAAGTTGGATAATGGACCAGACTTAGGCCAAAGGCTAAGGGAGTAGGTAGTTGCCAGCTTGTAGGCTGCGGCTGGGTCCGCATCATCTGAAGCTTGCATTTGATCAGCGGAAAATTTGCTGCCTGGTCTGGAAAAAGTGTGCCGTACTCGGATCCCGTGCAGATTAAGACCAAGTCAGCCTCCCAAAACCGTTTGCCGGCATATACCTTGTGTTGGCTGATTTCGGAAACAGCGGTGTTCCAAAAAAAGGTTATGTTTTCCTGCGAATCCAAGTATGCCGCCAGTTTGCAAATCGCCTCCCTGGGGTCCATCAACATTTCTTCCTTAGACCAAAGGGCTCCTTGGAGCCCCTCCACCTGTACAGCGGAACATTTTTTGCGAACGGCAGCCGGAGGGATATAGTTAGCGGATCGTTCCGGAGCGGCCTGATGGACGTACTCTTGCATTACTGCTGCCTCCAAGTCTGAGTAGGCCAGGTGCAGGGACCCCGTTTCTTGTAGCCAAAATCCCGCTTTATCTCGCATCTCCAGCCAGATTTTACGGGATCTTTGCGCCATCTCCAATCCCTCGCCCGGCTGCTGTCCGATGGGCCAAAACAGACCAAAGTTTCGAATGGATGCACCTTGGGGAGCAGGTGATTTTTCCAGGAGGGTAACTGCAAATCCGGCTTGGTGAAGTGCTCTGCATATAGCCAAACCAACAATGCCTGCGCCTACGACAATGGCTGTCTTCTTCATAAAAGGCTAATTGGTAGAAACTGGGTGGGTGATTGATGTGGATACCTTGGAACGTTCGCTGTGGGTCAGTTTTCGATAGAAATACAGCCCGTTGATGAGCATAAACACGATGCCCAGACTGAGTAAAATCAACAAACTATTGCCATAGAACTGCAACCAGCTAAGCTCCTGCACGTTTCCAAACTGCTTAAACACCATGATACCGGCAGAACCCAAATACCCAAAGCTATCTATGAGGTACATCAGGTACCCCACATTTCCCACGTATTTGAAAGCCGCTAAGAGTCGGTCAAACAGCAGGCAGTTAAAAGGGATATACGCCATGTAAATTCCCGTACCAGTAGCCACTACCCACCAAAACGGGGCGATCAATTCCCCACGAACCATCACCGTGGTCCCCACACACAGTAGTAGTCCGCCGATGATGATGCCATGGTACAGAAAAAGCGCTTTTTGATTGTTCTTGACCAAGACCAGAAGGCTCATCATCAGCAATAGGATCAAGGTGATGGGGATCTCTGTTTGGGTGAGCAGTTCGGGATTCACCTCGATATTTAGCCCTTCCCATATCTCAACCGCAAAATTATCTCTAATGTCTCTCAATGCAGTCAGCATCATGTACACCAAAATCAACAAGATGATTCCCGGGCGAAAATTGCGAAAAAACGCTCGCCGATGTTTTTTGGACATGGGTAGTCGCTCGGTTTTGAGCGCAATGTCGTCTCCACTGGGGTCAGGTGTTTGGTTTAGCATGAGCACCGCAAAGGCCAACAGAGGCATAAACAGGGCTCCTGTCCAGAATGGCATCCAGTAGGGGTTTACTTCCACGGTGTCCAACAGGAATTTGCCGACCGTTTTGACAAATCCGGAAGAGAAAACAAAGCTTACCGCCAGGATACTGCCCATCATCTCGGTAAACCTTCGTCCTTCCAAGTAGTGAAATACCAACCCCCAAATTAAGCCCAGCGGAAAGCCGTTGAGTAAAAAGCATAGAATATTCAGCGGGGCTGGTAATATAGCAAAGCCCAGCAAAGCCAACCAAGAAACACCGATCAACCCAAGAATAAGGATGGCGCGCCGTTCCTTGGTTAGCTCGGAGATCATCTTGATTCCGTAAAATTTACTTGCCATGTAGCCGAGGGTTTGGGCCAGGATCAGCCAAACCTTCAGGTCCATACCCCAGAGGCTCTCCCCGTCAAAAGTGGCCGCGGCAAAGGGTTTCCGAAAGGCATACATGCTGCTGTATGTCAAAAATGCCATGCAGGCCGCGAAGAGGCTCATGGCGAAAGGCCCGCTGGAGGATAGCTTGTTAGAAACGGATGGAATTCGGAGCATGTGTAGTGGTTAGGCCTATGGTTTGGTTCAGAAGGCAGGAATTAGCTTAGTGGTCAATGCCCCTCGGGTGTGCAGGAGATGGGCGTGGGAAAGCCAATCTCCGAGCAGTCACCAATTGGTCATTCGATGCGCTAAAAATAAATAAACAAACGGACTTGCGCGGATCACGAAAGTAAAATATTTGTTATTTTTAGCAGATGATTTTCTGCTTCGCAGATTTGACCTCCATAGGGAGGATCTTTTGCCGTAGCTGCAGACGATGCAATTTTGTTTTACAACCATCTAATGGTCCCCGCCGAATATGAGAAAAGATTATTCTTCGCTGAGCACTGAACAAAGGATTCAGGAAGCATTCAAGTTGTACGAGTCCTTTGGCGATGCCGACTATATAGGAGAGCCCGTCTCCCAAATGGAGCACATGTGTCAGGCAGCACAGTTGGCCGAGGCAGAAGGGTACGATGACACCGTTGTATTGGCAGCCTTATTTCACGACATTGGTCACCTTTTTGCCCAGCAAGAACAGCTCGAGGAAATGGGAGGCTTTGGTGTGCTGGATCACGAAAAGATAGGTGCAGATTTTTTAAGAGATCTGGGTTTTCCGGAATTAATGGCCAAGCTGGTGGAAAGCCACGTGGAGGCCAAGCGCTACCTTACCTTTAGGTATCCTGAATACTTCCAAAAGCTTTCCGAAGCAAGCAAACAGACGCTTAGCTATCAAGGAGGCGTCATGACAGCAGAAGAGGCGGCGGCATTTGAGGCCGACCCGGACCACCCGTTGATTCTTAAGATGAGGGAATGGGATGAAAAGGCAAAGGAAATGTCCGTGCCCTTGCCGGACCTGGATGGTTACAAGTCTATGGCAAGGTCTATTTTATCCTCCAATTAGCCTATAGCCTGAGACCATTCAGGTCCATACGGTTAAAAAGCATGTATATGAAAACTACCCTACTCTTTTGCTTCGGATGTTTGATGGCCATAGCCTGCAAAAGCCCTCAGGTAGAAACCGCAGATGAGGCTGGGAGTTTTTCAAGCACCCCCGGCTATGTGGTTCCGACCTTTGAGGACAGTACTTCCTTTCATCGATTGGGGGACGCCTATCCCCTGGTACAGCAGATGTTTTTTGATTTCGCCGAGAAGAATCACTATCCCTCGTTGAGTTTCGGCATCATTGCGGGAGGTCGGTTGCAATACAGCGCCAGCATGGGCACGGCCAATTTAGAGACCGGTCAGGAGGCTAGCAGTCGAACGCTGTACCGCATCGCTTCCATGAGCAAAAGCTTTACAGCCCTTGCGATTTTGAAATTGAGGGACGAGGGGAAGCTGGATCTAATGGATCCGGTAGTCAACTACCTCCCCGAGATGGAAAAAGCCGGTAGGCTCACAACCGATGCGCCGGAGATCACCTTACAGCATTTGTTGACCATGTCTGCCGGGTTTCCAGAAGACAACCCTTGGGGGGATCGGCAGTTGGACGTCTCGGACGAGCAGCTATTGGATGTGCTGAGGCAGGGCCTATCGCTTTCCAATGTGCCTGGAATAACCTACGAGTACAGTAATTTGGGCTATGCACTTTTGGGAAAGGTCATACACGTGGTAAGTGGAAGAACCTATCAGCGGTATATTACGGAAGAAATTCTGATTCCATTGGGTATGCACGACACCAAATGGGAATACACGGATATTCCGGATGAGACGCTGGCTTGGGGATATCGGTGGACAGGCGGCACATGGGAACCCGAACCCTACCTGCACGATGGCGCCTATGGGGCTATGGGCGGTTTGATCAGTTCGATCGATGATTTCAGCAAGTATGTGGCGTATCACTTGGATGCTTGGCCGCCGAGAAACGAGGCTGAGGCAGGGCCCGTAAAGCGTAGCACCCTACGCGAAATGCACCAACCGGTTCGTTTTAATAGCCTACTGGTTCATGCCAAGACACCCTTAGGGACAGACTGTGCATCCGCAACTGCCTACGGCTACGGGCTTAGTTGGCTAAAGGATTGCAGGGAGCGGGTGAGGATCGCCCATAGTGGAGGACTGCCCGGGTTTGGCAGTGAATGGCGTATCTATCCCGAATATGGAATTGGCATTGTTTCATTCAGCAACCGTACCTATGGATCGCCGGGGGTGTTAAATGCGCAAGCTTTGGATACGTTGATTGCGTTGGCGGATCTGAAGCCCAGAAAACTAAAACCTTCACCCCTACTTGAACAACGAAAGAATGAGCTCCTGGAAGTCTTAACGGGCGGTTGGCCGGAGGATCGGCTGGCTATTTTTGCGGATAACTTTTTTCTGGACAGCTCTTATGAAAGTAGAAAGTCCCAAGTGACCCAAGTGCTGGACCAAGCCGGATCTATCCTGCGCGTTTCGGAAATCACACCACTGAATCAGTTGAGGGGATACCTGGTGTTGGAATGTGCCAACGGTAACGTGGAGGTCTTTTTCACGCTGAACCCTGAGAAGGAGGGGTTTATTCAGCAGGTGAATGTGAGGTTACTTGATTCCTGACCAAGATTGGGGGAGTGCTTGCAAGACGGTTTTTGGGTAGGGTTTAGACGATTTAGAAATATGAGTGATAGAGCTAAGATATTGACCACAGAGATTCTCTCGGATAACTATTATACGCTGAAGAAGGTGACTTATGCATATAGGCGTAGCGATGGAATCACGGAAACGGTGGTCCGGGAGGCCTTTGACCGGGGCAATGGTGCAGCCCTGCTTTTGTATCACGAGGAACGGAAAACGGTAGTATTGACCAGGCAGTTTAGGCTTCCTGCCTTTATCAATGGGCATGAAAGCGGGTTTTTGATTGAGGTGTGTGCCGGGATGATAGACGAGGGAAACCCCGAAGAAACCATCAAGCGCGAAGCCATGGAAGAGACTGGGTATCGGGTCAAAAATGTTCAAAAAGTCTTTGAAGCTTACAGCTCTCCCGGTGCGGTGACAGAAAAGCTTCACTTCTTCGTTGCTGCATACGATGACCAGATGAAGGTGGAGGATGGTGGTGGCCGCGACGAGGAACAGGAGGACATCGAGTTGCTGGAAGTTCCCCTAAAGCAGGCCATGGAAATGGTCTATGCCGGTGAAATCCAAGATGCCAAAACCATTCTCCTGTTGCAGCATTATGCGCTGAAATTGGCAGGCGCCTCGGTACCAGGTTGGTGAAATTGCCCAAAAGTGCGGCTAGTATGGGGATCTGAATTGGTTGCGAAGCCAAAATCATGTATTTTGGTTTTCCAAACCTATTCAAACCAAATAACAATGATGAGTTACTATCGCAAATTCTTGTGGGCATTCTGCCTGTTTGTTTGTTTTCAACTTCCTGTACAAGCCGATCCGGGTTACAAGCTGTGGCTGCAATATGCCCCTATTGAGGACGCTAGGGAGCGGGATAGCTACCGGGTTTTCTTCAGTCAGATCCAAGTGATGGGGCATTCCGACACGGACGCAGTGATCCGTAAGGAGCTACAGCTAGCTGGAAGTGGTTTTTTTCCTGGGGATGATTTCTCCTCAGTGGGAGAATCCGCCGATCCCAAAATTTGGATTGGTAAGGTATCCTTACTGCCCAATTCCGTCGCTAGTGCTCAGGCAGATAAGCTCGCATCTCTTTCAGAGGATGGATATGCCTTATTTGCGTTGGAAGGACGCGTGTTTGTCACCTCGAATACAGAAATTGGGTTGCTGTACGGCACCTTTGGCTTGTTGAAGGCCATTCAGACCAGGCAGCCACTGACCTCGCTGGAGGTGCTGGAAAATCCGAAAATTCAAACCCGCATGCTCAATCACTGGGATAACCTCAACCGCACCGTTGAGCGGGGTTATGCCGGATTCAGTATTTGGAACTGGCATCGACTGCCCAAACACATAGACCAACAGTACATAGATTATGCGCGGGCCAACGCATCCATCGGTATAAATGCCACCTCCATCACCAATGTCAATGCGAATGCGTTGGTGCTCACTCCTGTGTATTTGGAAAAGGCAGCCGCGCTTGCAGATGCATTCCGGCCCTACGGTATCAAGGTATTTTTAACGGCCCGGTTCAATGCTCCCATGCAGCTGGACGGGCTGGAAACAGCCGATCCTTTGGATCCTGCCGTGCGGGAATGGTGGAAGAAGAAAGCCGACGAGATTTACCGGTACATCCCTGACTTTGGCGGTTTTCTGGTTAAAGCCGATTCAGAAGGACAGCCCGGCCCTCATAACTACGGGAGAACCCAAGCGGATGGAGCCAATGCGCTTGCAGAGGCGCTAGAGCCGCACGGAGGGTTAGTGATGTGGAGGGCCTTTGTGTATAGCGAAAACACGCCCACAGACCGCACCAAGCAGGCATTCGACGAATTCAAGCCATTGGACGGAAAATTCAACGATAATGTGATTGTTCAGGTGAAGAATGGGCCGTTGGACTTTCAGCCCAGAGAGCCCTTTCACCCGCTTTTTGGTGCCATGCCGGAAACTCCTCTGATGATGGAGTTTCAGATCACAAAGGAATACCTGGGTCAGGACACCCATTGGGTAAATTTAGCCTCTATGTGGGAGGAGGTCTTACAGGCAGACACGTATGCCAAAGGTGCTGGAAGCACCGTAAGCAACGTGTTGGATGGGAGTTTACATGGATATCGGCATACCGCTATTGCCGGTGTCGCCAATATCGGTACAGATCGAAATTGGACCGGTCATCCCATGGCACAGGGAGACTGGTATAGCTTTGGCCGCCTGGCATGGAACCCGGATGCCGATATCCGTGAAATTGCCGAGGATTGGTTGAAGATGACCTTTACGAACGATCCGTCCTTTGTGGATCCGGTGGTGGATGTGATGATGAAGTCCCATGAGATCTTGGTCGACTACATGACGCCGCTAGGGCTCCATCACATCATGGCCAGAAGTCATCATTGGGGTCCGGGGCCCTGGGTGACCGGTGGCAGGAGGGATGATTGGACGGCCACCTATTACCATCGCGCATCCGAGGACGGGATTGGCTTTGATCGGACGGAATCGGGAAGCAATGCGTTGGAGCAATACGCGCCCGAGGTAAGAAATCAATGGCGCAATCCGGACAACATTTCATTAGATTACCTGCTGTGGTTTCACCGAGTGGCTTGGGATAAGAAACTCTCAACAGGAAACACCCTTTGGGAGGAAATGGCGTTGAGGTATCAGCGGGGGGTGGAAGGAGCCCGATGGATGGAGCAGACATGGTTGGCACTAGATGGCCGTATCGATGAGGCAATGTTTGAGCACATGCGATCCTTCCTGGCTATTCAAGTTTCCGAAGCCGAATGGTGGAGGGATGCCTGCCTGTTGTATTTCCAGCAATTTTCTCAGCAACCGTTACCTGCGGGTGTAGAGGCCGCAGCACATGATTTGGAATACTATCAAGGATTTAGAAGGTTTTTTGTGCCGGGAATTTGATGAAGAGATCATTAAATAAAAAACGGTAGCTGTCCTAGTTTGTGGCTACCGTTTTTTTTTATCTGGGGAGGTTAAATCGTCCCTCGACGACCCTTAGTTCTGCGCCTGTTTCGGGAGCGGTTAAGGTGAATTCGAAGTCGCCCGAGATTCGAGTATCGGTGACTTCACGTATTCGAATAAACCCCCGGTCCAGCTCCGAGTAGATGGTTGCTTGTCGGTTTTCATCCCACCAAGTTACCCCGGCACCAAAGCGGCCGGTTTCCCCGCCTGCGAGGTAGCTATTTCTCATGCTGTATAGACCAGTGCTCGGTTCCCAGGGTTGCGAATCATAGCGGCTGATCCCTATTAGGAAGGTTGATTCAGTAATATTCAGCTTGTCCGTAAATTCGAAGGAGGTTACATGGAGATCATCAAAGCCACTTGGAATAGATAAAAACTCTCCAATGGCATTAAACTCCGTATCGTTTACGAGAAAGGAGGCATTGAAGGATTCCGGGAGTGTGTCATCATCTTCACAGGATACCAATCCCAGGCTAAAGGTAATAAGTATAAGGATTGATAATTTCTTTAAATAGTTGATCTTCATCTGTTTTTAACGTTTAATTTATCGTACATGTGAATACTCGGTTGGCTAGTCTATGTTGGTAAATGGTTCGGGCATATTTACCACGCTGATGTTTTCTCCCATATTGAGGTCGGGCCGCGACACGAAGTAGGCAATGGCGTAATTGTTCCCTCCATCGATAAATGTGGCGTTGTCTATCGCAAGCTTACCTCCTCGTAGCAAAATGCTTGCGCGAGGTGCGCCAGAAGTCAGCCCGCTGGACCCTGCCCCTCGGATCTCAATGTGTTGTAGTAAATTGGAGTTTTCTGATCGAAAGTAGATGCCTCTCCATTCTTCTGGACGGGATTCCACACCCTCTATTCTTATAGGTTCATCTGACGTTCCTTCTGCAGTAAGTGTTCCGTTACCACTCACCAACATGGCCGTGTTTGGCCCAAACTGGAGGTGCACACCGGGTGATAGCGTCAATTCGGTAGTGACTGTGATCTGACCTGTTCGATAGGGGACATTAAGTTTTTGCCAAGTGAGAGAGCCTTGGGTTAGGTTTATCCCGCTTTGTATGGCTACTATGGCGTCGATATCGTTACCAGTGTAGTCGGATTCTCCATCGAGAACGTGGTAGTAGCTTGCGCTGGTGTATACCGATCTTTCGTTGTTTTTATAGTCATTTTTCAAATGCGTTATTTGGAGGCCTGAGCGCGAAGTTACAACCCCAAGTTCCAGGGCGCTATTTTGAGCATTACTCAGCCTACAGGCTTCTATATGCAGGCGGGCGTTAGCGGCAAAGGTAACCATACCACGGTCGTTGTTTCTATTTCTTCCTCCGTCGCTAAGGTGTACGTGTACCAGTCGGTTGTTGGAGCTGCCACTGGCGAATCGAAGGCTTGACCAGTATCCTCTCGTTTGTTCTGTGCCTCGGATCGTTATGGGTTCATCTTCTGTGCCTACTGCATGAAAGAAGCTACCGGTATTTACTGTCAGTGATGCGTTTTCTGCCATTTCGATCACTACACCTTCCTCTACAGTTATCTCGGTATCGTTGAGCGAAATGGGACCTTCAACCCGGTAATCAGGAATTCCTTCAGGGGTAGTCTTGCGCCATTGTTCCACAACTCCAATTCGGTTTGAACGAATGATAATTGTTTCAGCGTCTACAATCACACGGATCCGGCCTTTTTGCTGCTCAAACTCCGTCGAGGCAGTTACCTCGAAGACAAATTCACCTACGTTCATAGGTGTAAATTTGGCTATTGCCGTCCGGTCTTGGTCTAATGATTTGGGGTCAAAGTGATCCCCTGGAAAGCTTACCACCTCCCAATGATAGCTAATTGGTAGACCCGCCGCGTCTCTTGAGGCAGAAGCATTTAGAGAGATAGGTTCGTTGAACCATCCAGAGACTTGGCTGGGTAAATCTAGGGAGAGTGTACTGGGCCGATCATCGATACTATCCTCTTCACAGGCAACAAAAATCAGCATAAAAAGCATAGGTGTTACCCATCGGTAGCATCTAGAAATAGTAGTCATTGAAATGTTGTTTAATGGTGCGTTTTTAAAAGAACGCTGCAATATCCGCAGTTATACCTCGGGTAAAAACAGGCAATGATTAAGGTGTGGTTATCAATGAGTAATTTTCAGGCTTCGGTTAGTACGTGTTTGGTCGAATGGGTGCGTTGGAGCAATCTGAATTGCTAGCCTCGGCTCACAATCTCAAAAAACTCGGTCAAAAGACCTCGTTTTGTTTTGCCTACCGGCAGTAGTGCGCCTCCTTTCATCTCAACAAATCCACCGTCTGTTTTTCTGAATCTGCGTAGATAATTGGGATTGATAAGGTAGCGTTGGTGTATCCGTAAAAATAAAAATGAGGTGAGGGTTCGCTCAACCTCCTTTAGGGTTTTCGAGATAAGCACGTGGGTACCATTTGACAGAAAAATCCGGGTATAGTTACTATCACTCTCGCAGTACTCGATCTGGTCGGTTTCGAGAAACTCGAACCCGTCAGAGACCGGAACGGCAATTTTATTTTTGATTAGTCCCTCGTTTTTGATGAGTTTTACCAACTGCTTTGCGACAACACCGTTGATGAGGTATTGCGTACTTGCATTTTTTTCAGTCCAATCGGAAAGGATTTCTTCTAGGTCGTCGAGATCTACCGGTTTGAGCAGAAATTGAAAAGCTTTGTTTTTAAATGCCTCCAGTGCATATTCACTGTGTGCGGTGACAAAGACTACATCGAAGGAAATAGGGTCTATCTGATCCAGCAATTCGAACCCGTTTAAAAAGGGCATCTCCACATCCAAAAAGAGAATGTCTATGGGCAACTTGGGTATCTCCGCCAAAGCAATTTTTGGGTTTGGGGAGCTAAATATAATCTCTACCGGTGTAGATAGCGACTCGAAGTCTAGTTCCAAACTCTCTATGCAATGCCGCTCATCGTCTACGATAGCTATTTTCAAAGGTGTTTCTGTCATGGTTACTCGATATCTAAGACAATTTCTGTACCGGAATATTCTGTTAAGTCGGTATCATGGTCGATGATTTTTAGACTCAGCTTGGTGGTTGAAAGTTGATTGTATAGCGCAATGCGTTGTTCTGTAATTTTTAACCCCATACTCTTATGGGTCTGTGTAGAAGGGAAGGCCGTTTTTTTTCTACCAACGCCGTTGTCCCGAACGCTGATACGATAGCCGTTTTCTTTTCGTCGGCAGGATATCTCCAGCTTTTTATGTTCCTCTGTGCTAGGCAAGAGTCCATGCCATATGGCATTTTCTACAAAGGGTTGTAGAATCATGGGAGGCAGTTGGATGGCTTTTAACTTTTCTTCGCCTACGTCTCCTGAACATACCTGTACAGAAAGTTTTTCCTTAAACCGGTTTTCCTCTAGGGCGATGTATTTTTTTGTGAGCTGTAGTTCATCCGGCAGGGAGATTGTAGGTACGCTACTAGTTTGCAACATATCCCTGATGAATTTGCTGAGGGAGGAGAGGTATTTGATTGCTTGTTTACCCTCGTTTTTCTGTATGAGCAGTTTTATAGAGTTCAAGCAGTTGAAAAGGAAATGAGGATTTAGCTGCATCCGGGTAGCGAGTATTTCAGCCTGAAGCAGGTTGTTTTGAAAGGTGGACTCTGCCTCTGACCGTGCTTGTGCCTCTCTTTGAAGGGCCAAAGATTTTTGCAGGTTTTTGGTACGTAACCACAGCAAAACGATTCCCAAACTTACTGTCAAGAATAGCAAGATGCCCAGGAGGAGTATGCGCTCCCGCGTGTTTTTTTCTTTTTGCAGTTCAATTTCCTGATGCCTTAACTCGTTTTCGGCTCGGAGTAGCTGGATTTCGTTTTCTTTTTTCTGAAAATCGTAAGCCAGTTTCAAACCTGCTATGGTGACTTCCTGTTCAGTCAGCTTTATGCTGTCTTTATAAGCGTCGGCGATTTTGTAGTATTTTAGAGATCTGCGGAAATCGCCTAGGGTTTCCATGGTTTCTGAAAGTAACCCGGCACTTTCACTAGCAATATTTTTGGCACCTATATCTTTAGCGATCTCTAAAGCTCTGCCAAATCGATCCATAGCAGCGCTTTTTTGATTAAACTTCAATGCTACCTTGCCTAGCGCAAGGTGTATTTCGGCTACCTTATGGGGGAGGTCTTGCTTCTCAAACATAGTTAATGCCTGAAGATAATAGCGGTCGGCGTTTGCAAGATCCTTGTTTTCCTCATAGTAGGCATGTCCCATGTATTCATAGGTCATTGCGAGCCCATGCTTATCTTTACGTATCGTATTGATCGATTCTAGCTCGGCTAAGTACTTACGGGCTGTATCGTATGCCTGACTATTAATGTGGTGACTACTGATGGACAGAAAGTTCATGGCCATGCCTAGACTGTTTTCCCGTTGCTTCTCCACCTCCAGCGCTTTTAAGTAATAGTACAGCGCTGCTTCTTCATTCCCTTCAAGTTGGCTAAAGGAATTACCCAAACCGTTACTGGCTATGGCGATATTTCGTAGATCACCCTCTTTTTCTGCTATTTTTAGTGCATACAGGTAGTGATCAACCGCCACATCAAAAGCCCCGTGGTAGCGTGCAGCTACGCCTGCGTTGTTAGCGAATCGCATCTTAAAATAGGCATCAATTGGTTTTTCCCTTATCAGCTCCAATGCTTGGCGATGTAAAGGAATCGCTTGCCCGAACCTTGAATGGAATCGATGGAGTAGGCCCATGTTGTCTAGACTCTCTGCCCAAAGGAGCGTATCGCCAAACTCTTCGGAGATTTTAACTGCAAGCTCTGCGTAGTAAAGGTCTTCTGGATCATTGGGGTCGATGCGATGTACCTGTCTAGATAGATCGATATAGGCCCGTATCCGGTTAGGTTTTTTTTCCGCGGTTTCTGCGGCATTCCTCAGACTATCCAATGCACCCTGTGCAGAAGCCACCCCCTTTATTAATATCAAAAATGCAGCAACCCAAAGATTGATCTTTATGGTTATTGTTCCTTTTCTCACCTTTCCTCCATCAGTTTGTGTTAATTATACCAAAACTCATGCTAAGTAGGCTACCGGATAGGTACAGACGGGCGAAGGGTAGTGCAAGTGGAATTTCGAATACTGGAATATCTATGGCGGGCCATAGCTTCTGGCTTCATTCCTTACTGAATAATCTTAGACTATATTATCCATCAAAGGGAATAGGAAATAAAGGGTTCTATAAATAGATAGTTATGTATATCGAAAAAATAGGGTTGTAAAAAATCAAATAGGGACGTAAAACGGTCTGATAATAATAAAATAGGTAAAAAAATAGACAAGAAGAAAATTGTTTAAATACCTTATTTAAAGGCAATTTAAATAATAAAAATCTATATTAAATCAGTTGGAAATAGTAAAATGGTAATTAAAAGACTTAAGTAGTAAAAATTTGGTAAAAATAGGTAAGAGTAAAATTTAATTCAGATAGGTTTTTGCAATGATTTTTGCCGATTTTTTGTGCGAGTATGCGTAAATAGGTGTTTTTTAGGCGAGTGTAACTGATATAATTCAATTTTTAATTCATTTTAAATAGCTGAAAAACAGCGTGTTGTAATCGTTTAATTTTTGAATGTTCGGAATTTTTTAAACGGAGGGTGAAATTTTCTTTGAGCATCCTAAATTCCCTTGTCACCAAACCCTCGTTTTATGAAAAAATGGTTATTAGTTATTTGGCTTATTGCTTTGAGTGCAGAATATTCGTTTTCTCAAGAAGTGGGTGTATCCGGTATCGTCGTTTCCTCAGAGGGCAATGAACCTATTCCGGGAGTAAGTATCCTCGTAAAGGGTACCAGTGTGGGTACCGTCTCAGATATGGACGGAGCCTATTCCATAGAGATGCCGGCTGGAAGTAACGTTCTGGTGTTTTCGTTTATAGGCATGTCTAAGCGTGAAGTAGAAGTCGGTGGCCGCTCCGTGGTAAACGTCACCATGCAGCCGGACGTCAGCAGCTTGAATGAGGTAGTGGTAACCGCTATCGGTATTGAGCGGGAGAAGAAGGGCCTTGGCTACGCCGTTTCAGAGCTGGGCGACAGGGATATTGCTCAGCGTTCGGAGCCGGACCTGATTCGCTCGTTGAATGGAAAGGTAGCCGGCGTATTGATTCAAGGAAGCGGGGGTGTAACCGGCGGAAACACGAACATCACCATCCGGGGAAGTTCTTCACTGACCGGTAATAATCAGCCTTTATTTGTCGTGGATGGGATCCCTTTTGACAACTCCATTCAAGGGCATGCAGATAATCGGGGCAATACCTCCACCAACCGGGCATTTGATATTGACCCCAATATTGTGGAGTCAGTGACGGTTTTGAAGGGTGCAGCCGCAGCTGCTTTGTATGGTTCGAGGGCCCAAAACGGAGTGATTATCATCACCACCAAAAACGGTAACAAGCCTTCGAATAAGGGAATGGAGGTAAACTACCGGGCCAGCTACGGTACCGAGGAGATCGCGAAACTTCCCGACTATCAGACCGAGTATGGTCAGGGGGGCAATGGCAACGTGTACATCGAAAATTATTTTGGGTCATTTGGTGCTCCGTATGCTGCCTATGAAACGGTGCCCCACCCCTATACCAATCCTGCGTTGGGACCCTTCCTAAACTTACCTTCCTTTCAGGCAGTTGCTCGGCGTGGGGATAATGTTCCCTACGAGCCGCACATTGATAAATACCGGAATTTTTACGAAACGGGACGATTGCAGGAACATGCTGTTTCTGTTCAAGGTGGCTCCGAGGCCGCATCGCTCTCCGCGGGACTATCTTGGATGGATAATACGGGCATCATCCCGAATTCTTCTGTAAATAGAATCAGCGGAAATATTGGGGGCAACGCCAAGTTGGAAAACGGCCTAAAAATCAGTGCAGGCTTAAACTATGTGAACACGGTGCAGAAGAATCCTTCCTTAGGTAGTGGAAACTTTGGTGGTCAGTCAGCTTCTCAGTTGGTGCAATGGATGCCAACCAGCTTCAATGCAGATGCCTACCCCTTCCAACGGGAAGAAGACGGAGGAGCCATGTATTACCGTACAGTGAACCATCCACGATGGGTCGCAAACAATACCTACAACGATAGCCATGTAGATCGATATTTTGGCAACTTAAAGTTGGCCTATGATATCACCGATTGGCTAAATGTTTCGTATCAATTTGGGTTTAATGCCTATACCGACCGACGGTTTTCCATGCTTGAACCAAATGGATTTGGCTCCGCGATAGAGCAATCTGGAACCATGGAAACGGCCACTTTCTCAAACGGAGAATTGGATGGAAACCTGCTGATCGGCGTAAATAGAGAGCTTTCGAGTAAGTGGTATCTCAGTTCTTTGCTCGGTTGGAATATCAACCAAAGAACCAATTCTGTGTCCCAATTTGGCGGCAACGGCATCATCGAGCGAGGCATTAGAACCTTATCCAACACCTCGGCTCAATTTGTGCTTCAGGATCGGTTTGCCAGACGAAGATTTGCGGGCGTGTTTGCCGACGTGTCGTTGGCATATGACGAATGGGCGTTTGTCAACTTCACTGCCAGAAACGACTGGTCGTCGACATTGCCCGAAGAAAACCGGTCCTATTTTTATCCCGGCGTTTCCACTTCCTTTATTCTGACGGATGCATTGAACATAGGCGGAGGTTTCTTAGACTATGCCAAGGTACGGGCAGGTGTGGGACAGGTAGGTAATGACGCAGATCCTTACCTTACTGTCAATAATTTCTTGCTTAACCAGCGGGTAAATCAAAGTGGAAGTTCTACGCAGTTCCCATTTGCAAATCAGTTTGGAACAGTCAATGGTTCAGCGGTAAACACCAACAGAGGGAACCCTCAACTGAAGCCTGAACTGACCACCGAGTTAGAGTTTGGTACCGAGTTGATGATGTTTAATCAGCGTATTGGACTGGACATTACCTACTACGACCGTGTCACCCGCAATGGCATCACAGCGATCAACGTGCCACCATCCAGCGGTTCAGCAACCCAAGTGGTCAATATCGGTAGGGTAAGAAACCATGGCATTGAGCTAGGGCTTGACTTGAAATTACTCACTTCGCCAACCGGGTTCAATTGGAATGTATATACCGTCTTTACCCGTAACCGAAACGAGGTGCTGGAACTACAAGAAGGTGTGGATCAAATCGTACTTACCAGCCTGGCTGGATCCAGTGAGATTGTACAGATTGTACATCGTACCGGTCAACCCTTTGGCGTATTGGTGGGGCGAAAAGCCATCCGCGATGCAGAAGGAAACTTGCTGATTGACGGATTGCCGGGTACCACCTTCGGAAAGTACCTAGACGACCCCGAGCCGAGGGTGATCGGTGATCCTAATCCCAATTTTGTAATGGGTATTACCAATAATTTTAGCTACAAGGGCCTTCAGATGTCCGTGGTATTTGACTGGGTACAGGGGGGAGATTTGTATTCTAAGTCCAACAGGGAGATTGTAGGTCGTGGGTTGACCAATGACCCCGGTGACAGAATGGTTTCCCGCATTATGCCAGGGTATATCGCAGCCAGAAATGCCGATGGGAGCCTGGTGAGAGATGAAAGTGGCAACTATCTTGCCGCCACAGATGCAAACGGTAACAAGATTGCGAACACGATCAATATCACGAATTTTAACTGGTGGTATGACCGGGGAAGTTTTGGTTGGAATGGTGCGGAGGAGTTTCATACGTTTGATGCCACGGTGTTCCGACTGCGTGAGTTGGCAGTGACCTATAGTCTACCTTCCAAGCTGTTGCAAAAGACGCCATTTGGTAGTGCAAATTTTGGCGTGTCCGGAAGAAACCTGTGGTTTATAACACCCAATTTCCACCCAGGCTTAAATCTGGATCCTGAAACGAGCACCTTTCCAGGTCTCCGGGGGATCGATTTTATCGGCGTGCCTTCCACGCGAAGGTTTAGCGCAAATCTTTCTGTTACCTTTTAATGAGACTTTAACCAGCGATAAGTATGAACACGCAGCTAAGAAAAATAAAGATATACGGGCTAGGATGTTTGTTGAGTTTGATGGGCTTGTTTTCCTGTGGAGAGGACTTGCTTAACATCAACGACGATCCGAATGTCTCCACCCAGTTGGTCTTGCCCAGCACACTGTCCTATGCACAGGTGTCCTTGGTGTCAAACCTGCTGGATGACCCCAATACAAATGCCGGTTCATTTACGAGGATGTGGTACATCACCGCACTTCGTAATTACGAACAAAACCAGGGTACTTATAGCAATTCTTGGATAAACATGTATTCCAGACCCTTGGCAAACCTACAGACCATCATCGATGGAGCTACGGAAGCATCTGTTGGGTATAGAGGAATTGCCCGTCTGCTGAAAGCCTATACATTTAGTGTAATGGTAGACCTGTACGGTGATTTGCCTTACTTCGATGCATTGAAGCCTGAGGTGACATTTCCCGGCTTGGACCGAGGTGCAGAAATCTATGCAGATATTCTCACAGAGATTGACCTTGCGCTGCAGGAAATATCCAGTCATACCGGTGCTATCCAAGGGGATGTCATTTACAACGGTAACCTCGCAAATTGGAGGAAAATGGGTAATACGCTGAAGTTGAAAATGTACGCTCAGACCCGTAAAGAAGGGAGCATTAACTCAATACAAGGTTTTTCACAGATGATTCAAGGAGATCTCATTTCTTCCATAGGCGAAGACTTCCAACTCAAGTATGGATCCCAGCAAAGCCCTAATCAAAACCGGCATCCGCTGCACGTCAACCATTACAACCAGGCCACTTCTTACTGGATGGATAACTGGACAATGGCAAACTTATTAAATGACGGTAGGATCAGTGCGACTACAGGCAGAAGAGTTTCCTACCGAAACACCGAGGATCCCAGGTTGAGGTATTATATTTTCCGTCAGGTACCCGGCGATGGTAGTGGCGCCGTGGTAACCTGTGCGGGTGGAGGTTGTCCCATTGGATTGATAGGTACCGGTTACCTAGGTCGAGATGCTGGTGATCCTTCCGCCTTTTCCAATGAGGGAGCCTTGATCGCTACGTTTGGTGTATATCCAGTGGGAGGATTGGTAGATACCGATGCACCAAAAACAGTAACGGCAGCCGATGGTACCGGCAGGGGTATATTTCCCATGTTGACTTCTTACATGGTGAAGTTTCTCCACGCTGAGATGGCGCTAACTACCGACGTCAGTGGAAATCCCCTGTCTCTACTTCAGGAGGGCATACGCTTATCCATGCAAAAAGTGAAATCGTTTGGTGCGGACGAGATGCCTTCCATCGTTGGTAGCCCTTTTGAAATGAGCGATGCCGCAGTTGAAAACTATATCGCCGACATCACCAACGCCTATGCCAGCGCTCAGACAGACGACGAACGCTTGAATATCATCATGACTGAATACCAATTGGCATTGTGGGGCAACGGGATAGAGGCGTATAACAACTTCAGAAGGACCGGATTTCCAGATTTTGCCGTGACAGCTCCCGTTATGGGAAGTCCAGCCTATCCACAGAGGTTCATCATTCCGGTTTCTGAACTGGAGACCAACCCTTCTCTTACAGGCTATCAACCAAACCCATTTGAGCCCGTGTTTTGGGCAGTTCCATGACCTTTAGCAAACTGGGACCGGTTTTCGAACCAGCCTTTTGGACGAAGTTATGATCATTCAAAGACAATTATAAACAGATGAAATCGAGCATGACGTAGCCGTCACACAGTGGGATGACTATCCGCCATGCGAGATTCCATGTGACCATTGAAAAATCAATTATAGACACATGAAACGTACATATTATTTCTTTACACTAATAGCACTAGTTGGCTTGTTGTCTACCGCCTGTGTGGTGGATGACAGCATCAAAATGCCAGACTATGAGGTCGGTATCATCGCCCGAGCCGATATTGAGCCCGGCAAGTATTGGTTTAATATCAATCAACTAGAGACTTCTGAGGTTGCGTTCAACCTGGACTACGAAGGGTTTGATGTGCATACTGCGGAGAGAATCGACATATTCCTAAGCAGGGGTACTGCTACGGTATCGCTAGGGAGCTACACGGCATTTCCCAGCCGGATTGCGATGACTGGCGCAGAAGCGTATGCTTTGTTTGGGCTAACGCCTCAAGCTGTCGCCCAGGCCGGTATTGTTCGGGATGAGTTTCGCATCACCTACGCGATCACAACCTCGGATGGGGTCGTCTTCTCTCAGTACGGGCAATATTACAACTACAATCCCTCGTTGGATGGGAGGTTTACTGGCCGGTATGCACAGTTTTATACCAATCTGCCTGGATTTGGGACCTTGGTATTGGAAGCAAGGGTACCCAATCCCCAAAACCCGAACGAGCTGTAAGATTGTAAATTCCGTGTAGTTGGCGGGCTGACCCTGAATCGCCTCAGGCTATGGGAGACAATCCGTTGTTGGGGTTTCTTTCCATGGGAAGAATTATGGAGCCAGTGGATGGTGTGTGATGCAGCATTCACTGGCTTTTAATCTATCATCCATTTAGGATTTCGGAATCTGATATCTTGGGTTATCAGCCTTTCGAGGGGCAATTGGATGACTATTCCAGCCGAATTTGGTACTGTAGTATAAAGGTGTTTTTTCGGATGACCTGTTTAAAAACTTCGGGACTGATTTCGTCGAAGACGGGCCGGTTTTGGACGGCCAGGCTGAGTTTGGAGCGTTGGCCATCCAGCAGTAGGTTGATACCACCTTCGAAAAAAGTAACAGCTTCGTTTAAGCGGGCGTAGTTGGCGTATTGACCGGATATAAAAGGTTGCCATTTTTCTTTCTTTTTGGGTGATCCGAATAGGTATCCCAGTTGGAAGTATCCGATGTGTCCTGTGCCGATAGCCGGCCATGCATTGCCGGTTCCACTGAAGGTTCCGGCCGTGGTCGTACCACCGCCCACGTTGTTTAATCCAATAATCCGGATATAGTCGGGACCAAAGTCATAGTAGAAATACCCTGCATAAAAGGTTGCAGCTCGTTTACGGGCCAGGGGTATCTCTCCAAACAAATCCACGGCCAGCATATTCATGGGCGTTAGTACAGTATCTGCTGCATCATTCAAATGCCACATGGCCTTTTGTTGGGTTTCGAAGCCGGCACCAAGTGCCAAAACCTTTCGATTACCATCGTAGGTGCCCACATGAAATGGGGACACCAAAGTTTCGTGTTCAAAAAATTGGTATTTGACGTATGCGGCGGTCTGTACACCACTTTTCACATAGGAGAAACTGGATACCTGCCCAATCCGTGTATTTGCCACGGGTGCGTAGGGTCGGCTAAATACCAATCGATAATCCCATTTTTCCCATTGCCCATTTACGTAGGCGCTCAGTTTTCGGAGGATGTTGTCGGTTTGGTTGATGGTAGGCATCACCACTGCCGGGACATCCAGCGTAAGCATGCGTCCGGTATGGGGGGAAGCGAAGCGGGATACGCCGTTCCATCCTGATTGGCCACCACCGACAGTCAGGTATTTGTGGAGGCGGTGGTCTATGTAAAAGTCCAATAGTCGGATTTCTCCCGATCGTGCCGTCAGGTAGTTGATATTGTTTTGCCCCAGTGTGAGCGTTACGTTGGTTCGATCATTGAGTCTGGCATAGGTTTGAAACCGAAGCCTCCGCACCGAAATGTCAAAAAAGCGGGAAGCTTCTTCCCCATTAATCAGGGTGCCGGGGTTGTTGTAATTATACCGTGCCCACAGTTGCCCGTTGATACGAACGCCTGCGTAGGAAGTGCTGTCGTCGTTGAGAAAAACCCGCAGAGGACGGTTTTGCGCTGCTACCTCTATGGAAATACTCCAAATAAGCATGGCAGTGAATAAGAATGCGGTAACTTGTCTCATCGAGCTTCCAAATTACGAAATTTGAGATTTCCAGCGCGGTTTTTGTGATATTCGCATTAAATTAGTAACTAGTACTATTCGCCAAAAATAAACATGATGAATCTTTCCGAAATAGTTGAAACCCTCAAGAAGCTCGTTGAGGTAAGGATAAAAATTGCAATCAGTAAATTTGCCGATGACCTGACTACCATCATTACGCGGGTGGTTGTTTTGATCCTAATGGTGATGACTGGTGTGATGGTCCTGCTATTCGGCAGCATTGCGTTGGCCTTCTTTCTAGCCGAGAAGATGGAAAGTGTCTACTTGGGTTTTTTGACCGTGGGTGGAGTTTACCTGCTAGTGCTCTTCTTGTTATATTTAATCCGCAATACCTTGTCGCTCCAGACCACTTTAAAAAGTGGCCTTACGAAATTTATTTTCTTGTTTAAGCAAAAAAGATCCCGGTAGATGAGCCTATTTGACCTAGAGAAACAATCGGAGGAACTGGAGCAAACCCTCCAAAAACAGTTGGAACTGGTAAAAAAGGATTCCGATGTTTACCTCAAAATTGCGGGCATAGCCCTGGTTTCGGGGTTGGTAACAGCCACTGCCTACCGCCTAACGCGCTCCAAACCGGCGGCCAAGGGGAAGAAAAAGAAGAAATCGAAAAAGAAAGGATACTCTTTTTGGGGCAACCTGAAAAGTAGGATGTTTTGGCTTGCGTTGGATTTTGGCAAGCAGGCGCTTATTCGGAAGGTGCAGGAAAAAATGGAGGCCGAGCATGCCAACGAGCAATAACCGGGTAGGCGAACGTATCCGGGCATTACGTAAGACGGGAAAGAAAGGGGTAGCTTTTTTGATAGACCCTGACGATACTTGGCCGGGTGATCGCTTCGAAAAAGTGATGGAAAAGGTGGGAACCTATACCCCTTTGATAATCCTAGTGGGTGGAAGTTTGGTTCAGAAGGAAAACGTGTCGTCGGTGATAGACCGGATCCGAGCAGTTTCGCAATCCTTACCGGTGTTGCTTTTTCCGGGCAGTGTATTGCAGCTGGCTCCTAATGCCGACGGTGTCCTCTTCATCTCGTTGATCTCGGGAAGAAATCCGGATCTGCTTATCGGTCAGCAAGTGGCCGCCGCACCTCTACTGGCCGCGTCCAACTTGGAGATACTGCCCACCGGTTACCTGCTAGTAGATGGTGGAAAGATAAGTAGCGTACATTATATGAGTCAAAGTGTCCCTCTGCCCAACGATAAACCTGATCTTGCGGTAGCAACCGCCTTAGCGGGGTACTTTTTGGGTATGCAGTTCATGTACCTGGAGGCCGGTAGTGGAGCAGTTAACCCCGTCTCTAGTGAAATTATACGGGCCGTCAGCAGCGACGTACCTTGTCCGCTCATAGTCGGCGGAGGGATTGATTCGATTGATAAGGCAAAAGCTGCATGGAAAGCTGGCGCAGATTGGGTGGTTATCGGAAATGCTGCACAAAAAAACCCCGATTTTTTCGTCGAGGTTTTGCATTGTTTGGAAGTATTCAATTTATCCCTGAACGTTAATTAGGGACTCTCGTCGTCTCATTTTTCCCGCAGGCAGGCCGTACATCATCTTGAATCGCCTACAGAAATACGCAGTATCTTTGTATCCGACCTCTTTTCCAATGTCCCGGATGCTCTTCTTGGTCGTCCGCAACAGGTCCACGGCAGCCTCCATGCGTTGGTATTCAATGTAATCTTGTGGATTAATTCCTGTCAGCATTTTGAAGTATTGTCCCACGTAGTCCTCGGATACGTTCGCAACCTTTGCCAAAACTTTGTTTGACAAGTCACCTCCGATGTTCTTCTTGATATAGTTGAACATATCGATCAACCTCGGATCTTTGAAGTAGGTGCTGTTGGTAGACAGTTCCTCAACAAATAGTCTATTTTTCAGAATATGCCGTACAATTTCAACCACGAGCAGTTCCGTGTAAAGCTTGGTAACGCGCTCTTTTCCCGGAGTCGTTTGCTCCGATTCTTTTACGATGTCTTCTGCTATGGAAGCTATTCGATCGTTGAATCGGATGACGAATGGCGGTATACCCAATGAATTGAAGAAATTTACTACGTCGAAAACCTTCGCTTCAAAGTTTACCGTAGTGACGCAGTCGTCTTCCAGATTTTTGATTTCCTTGAAGCTGATTGTTTGAAGATACTTCTTCTTGCTCTCAATGAAGCTTTCATTCGAAGTCTCGTTGCGTTTGGTTACGGTTCCAAAAGAAACTTTGGTGGATCTTCCGGCCGGGATAAACAATAGTTCTCCCTCATTTACAGTCTCTTGGTCATCCCCAAAATGTAGGTTGCCGCGGTGTAGGAGAATGATGGTGTTTTCATTGTCCAGGTAGTCTACGACAGTCACAGGGCGTTCGATTTTGTAGTTATTGCCCCTTAAATATCGCACTCCGACTGATTCTATTACCTTATTGTAATATTCCATGACAGGTGTCTTTAGGTTGAGTTTGTTAAAAGTATTGGTTTTTTCTGTGTTACGAAGACAATATTAAACAAAAAATTAAAATAAACTAAACAATGATATAAAAATTTATATTTATTTTTCAGATGCCTACCAAAAGATAATTATCTTAATAGGTTTCGAGATATCACTATTTTTTGAATCTCTGAAGTTCCTTCGTAAATTTGGGTGATTTTTGCATCTCTCATGAGCCTTTCGACATGATATTCTTTGACATATCCATATCCGCCATGGATTTGTACAGCTTCTACCGTTACCTCCATAGCGACCTCCGAGGCATACAGTTTTGCCATTGCGCTGGCTTGGGCATAATCCATACCCTGATCCTTTAGCCAGGCAGCCTGGTACACCAATAGCCTAGCAGCTTCAATTTTGGTTGCCATGTCCGCCAGCTTGAATTGGATGGCTTGATGTTCGCTAATCGGTTTGCCAAATGCTTTACGCTCTTTGGAATAAGCCAAGGACAATTCATACGCCCCGCTTGCAATCCCCAACGCTTGTGCAGCGATACCGATGCGACCGCCATTGAGTGTCTCCATGGCAAACTTAAACCCGAATCCTTCTTCTCCAATCCGGTTTTCAACAGGTACCTTTACGTCGGTGAACATCAAAGAATGGGTATCAGAGGAGCGTATGCCTAATTTATCTTCTTTTTTGCCAACGATAAATCCCTCCACTCCCTTTTCTACAATGAAAGCGGATATGCCACGGTGTCCCTTTGCCGGATCTGTCTGCGCAATGACCAAATAGATGTCTGCTGTTCCCCCGTTGGTAATCCAGTTTTTGGTGCCGTTGATGATGTAGTGGTCCCCTTGACGGTTGGCGGTGGTTTTTTGAGAGGTAGCGTCTGAGCCAGCTTCCGGCTCGGAGAGGCAAAAAGCACCTAATTTCTTTCCGGATGCCAAGGGTTTTAGGTAGTTGTCTTTTTGGTATTTATTACCGTATTTCTCCAGTCCCCAGCAAACAAGGGAATTGTTTACGGACATGATCACAGCGGCGGAAGCGTCAATTTTAGAAATCTCCTCCATGGCGATTACATAGGAGATGGTATCCATCCCGCCACCAAGGTATTCAGCGGGAGCCATCATACCCATAAAGCCAAGCTCACCCATCAGTTGTACCTGTGTTTTGGGAAAGCGGCTTTCTGTGTCTCGTTCAATCGCATCTGGAAGGAGATGGCTCTGAGCGAACTCTCTTGCAGCCTCTTTCACTGCCAAATGTTCCTCTGTTAAATCAAATGTCATAAAAATGGTTATTTTTTCTCGGAATCTAAACAAAAAAAAATAAAGGGACAATTTCTTGCCCCTTTATATGAAATAAGTTGGTTTAACTTTCACTGTAGTGTTAGTCTCTGTTTCCAAAGAAGATAAATGCATAATAGGCTAGCGTGGCCAAAGAGGCCATTGCAGCGACCACGTAGGTCATAGCTGCCCACTTGAGTGCATCTTTGGACATACCGTATTCTTGAGGGGTCACAATATTTCTTGTTTTTACCCAAGCCAATGCCCTTCTACTCGCATCAAACTCTACAGGCAATGTAACAAGAGAAAAGAGGGTCAGTACACCATATGAACCAACGACTATGGCACCCACGGCCTCATAAGGAAGGCCAAAGAGTGCAATCCCTCCGAATAATGCACCTATTAGTACAATATTTAGGATCTTGCCACTCACATTCTGAATAGGTACAAGCGTAGAACGCAACTGCAGCCAGCTATAACTCGTGGCATGCTGCACCGCGTGTCCACATTCGTGGGCTGCCACCGCAGTCGCAGCGGCATTTCTTCCATAGTAGACGTCCGGGCTGAGATTCACGGACCTGTCCATGGGGTTGTAATGGTCGGTAAGCTGACCGTCCACACAGTTCACTGCCACATTATGTATATTGTGGTCAGCTAACATCAGTTCTGCAATCTCCTTTCCGGAAAGATTGGCTCGTAGCGCTATTTGGGAGTATTCTTTAAATTTATTTTTCAATTTGCTGCTGACAGCATACCCCAATATGCCAAATACAACTACAATCAGTATCAGAATCATCTTTCTCTTTATTATTTTAAACTACACATCCTTACGTAATGACCCCAATGGAGGTTTGATTTTCCAAGTTAATTTTCCCAACATCAGTACGCTGACTAATCCTACAATCAGTACAGTAGCGACTTGAGAACCGTGAACGATCAACGCAAATATCTTGCCTTCTGATTCTGCTATGCCATAAAAGAAGAGGATAAAGGCAACCAAGGCATGGAAGGTGCCTATGCCTCCCTGCACCGGCGCGACCATACCAATACTGCCCATTACCAGCACCATCAATACCGAAGAGGCTGACAATGAGGCTGTGCTGTCCATGGACCAGGTGATAAAATACATCATGGCGTAATAGATTACCCAAATTCCTACAGAAGAAATCCAAAATCCACTCGGACTTCGCAGGTTTGAAATGCTCTTTACCCCAGTGACAAATTGGCGGAAAAAACCCTGAAACTTTGACATAATAGCGCTTCCCTGAAGTCGGCGGTAGACCATCCAAAGGGCTATGCCCAAAATCAATACCACTCCGATGGAAGCTAGTACCTGGGTTGCCGAGATATTTAGAAGGTGTTCGCTGGAAAAGAGCTGTTGGAAGATTTTGAGAAAAACCCGAGCCTCCAAGGTAAATGCCAGGAAAACCAACACCAACATAAACCCAAAATCCACGGTTCGCTCCAACACCACTGTGCCCAATAGCGACCCCATTTTTAGTTGATTTGTCTGTTTAAGCGCGGCACAACGGGCTACTTCCCCTGCACGGGGGAGTAGGAGGTTTACCAGATAACCAAACATCAACGCCCAGAATGAAGTGGAGGTCTTAAGGTGTCCTTCGCCTGTGGCATCGATGAGTAGTTTCCATCTCCATGCCCTTAGCCAATAACCAAACAATGAAAGGAGGATGGAAAAACCTACCCAAAAAAAAGAGGTTTGGCCCAAGGCATACTTTAGCTGCGCAGCATCGAGGTCCCGATATACAAAGGCAAAGATCCCTAATGCCACCGCTAGGGAAATAAAAAGTTGAATAAGTTGCTTTACAGTTAATCGCACCTAGTTATAGTCGGTTGTATTCATCGGGAAAGACAACCACTGGCTGGTAGGTTTTTGCTTCAGTCACTGACATCGAGCAATAGGTAATAATTATGACCACATCCCCTACCTGTGCTTTTCGGGCGGCGGGCCCGTTTAAGCAAACCTGCCCGCTTCCGCGTTCTCCCTTGATCACATAGGTTTCCAGCCGCTCTCCATTGTTGATGTTCACTACCTGGACTTTTTCGTTTTCAAGAATGTTTGCCGCGTCCATCAAGTCTTCGTCGATGGTGATACTGCCTACATAGTGAAGCTCCGCCTGTGTGATTTTCACCCGGTGAATCTTTGATTTCAATAGTTGGATATGCATTATTTTTTCTAGTCCAGTATGATATTGTCTATTAATCGGACGTCACCTACATAAGCAGCTATGCAAATGCTTTGCTTTATTTCTGGTTTTCGGACTTCCGACAGCCGAAAATCCTCTAAATCTACCAAAGCAAGGTATTCCAGCTGCACGTCCTTTGATCTGCAAAACTCGCCTTCCAGCCGAGTTTTGGTATCAAACCAAGGATTACCGCCTGAAAGTTCAGTTTTTGCGGATTCGAGACATTGGTACAGGGATAACGCCTGCTGTCTTTGGGTAGGCGTTAGGCGTAGGTTCCTGGAGGATAGTGCCAGGCCGTCTTCCTCTCGGACGGTGGGAACTACTTGGATGTGAAGGTCAAAATGGAGGTCGCGCACCAATCGGCGGATGATGCTGACCTGCTGTAGGTCTTTCTGCCCAAAATAGGCTATGTCTGGCTGGATGATATGAAAAAGTTTGGAAACTACAATGGCCACACCGTTAAAGTGTCCGGGTCGAAAAGCACCCTCCAATACCTCGTCCAAACCTGGAAAATGAAACGTTACGTTTACTTCTGAAGGATACATTTCACCGGTTTCCGGGACGAAGACCACGTCCACCCCTTCTGCCTCCAAGAGCGAAAGGTCAGCAGACAGTGTTCTGGGGTATTGGGCCAGATCTGAAGGATTATTGAACTGCGTGGGGTTAACAAAAATGCTGACGACTACAAATTCGCTTTCTGCTCGTGCCTGACGTACTAGGTGTATGTGACCTTGGTGAAGTGCTCCCATGGTAGGAACCAGCGAAACCGACCTAGAACGCCCTCTGAGGGGTTTTAATAGCCTTTTCAGTTCCGAAATCTGCTTTACTACTTCCAACGTTCTGTGGGTTCAGTTTAGGAAAATAGCTGCAAAAGTATACGATAAAAAATAAAAACCATGGATTTCAGTAATTTTTTTTGTAAATTTGTAGTCCCGTTATATCCCTAAACAAAACACACAAGATATGTCTAAACTTCGTATCCTCTACGTAGCCAGTGAAATCAACCCTTTTCTTCAAACCTCGGAAGTGGCCAATTTCGTACGGGCACTGCCTCAGGCGATGCAGGAAAAAGGAATGGAAATCCGTATTCTTGTTCCAAGATTTGGTTTGATCAATGAGCGAAAGAACCGGTTGCACGAAGTTGTCCGGCTTTCGGGTATCAATATTTCCGTAGGCGAGGAAGAGAAGCCATTGATAATCAAGGTAGCATCCATTCCCAATGCAAAGTTGCAAGTTTATTTCATTGACAACGAAGACTATTTTCAACGAAAAAGCGTTTTCTTTGACAAACACGATAAATTTTATGAGGACAATGACGAAAGAGCCATTTTCTTCTGTAAGGGTGTGATAGAGACCGTTAAAAAACTGGGATGGGCTCCGGATGTTGTTCACTGCAATGACTGGATGACTAGTTTGATTCCGCTGTATTTGAAGACTACTTACCGAAACGAGCCATTGTTTAAAGAGACAAAATCCGTGTTCGCTATGTATAATAACGGATTTAGTCATAAATTTGGCGATGATTTGTTTGAGAAGATCAAAATGGTCGATATAGACGATCAGTTACTCGCTCCGCTCAAATCAAAGGACTATGAAGGGTTTCTCAAGCTTGGAATGGCCTACGCAGACGTGGTCATAAGAGGTGAGGACGCATCCGGTACCTTTACTCACTTAATCGAAGAAAATGCCAATAATGATAAAAAGTTTGAAATCAATAGTGAGGAAGAAGAACAGCTTTTCGAGAGCTATTACAATATTTACACAGAACTTGCCGGCTAAGCTGGCAGCCAGTTTATTTATCGTCTTACATCTAGCGGGTTCTTGTACGGACCCATCCGAGATAGGGTTAGTTCTGGACCCAAGCACCAATCAGATAGGGGTTTTCTACGCAGAAATACCCCTTTCTGCTTCTATGGTATTGTATGATTCTTTTAACACCACTAGTCAGGGTAGACTGGTTATCGGAGGGGATGTGGATGATTTCTTTGGCAAAACCGAAGCAATCGGATACAGTCGTCTTTCCTATAACCCCAATGCCGCCAAGCCCAATGCAGAGGCTATTTTTGACTCGGCAGTGTTTACCATAAACGTACAGTCGGTCTTCGGGGTGGATTTCGATCAGCCAAAGACGTTCAGTGTACATCGGCTGGAAGAGCCCATACTGGATACTTCCTATTACAATTTCAATAGTTTGAGGTTCTCAGATGAGACGATTGCAGGGGGCTCCTTTTCACTACGCCCTGACACCGTGAATACGCTGCGTATGCCATTGAATCCAGACTTGGCGGGGGAGCTATTTGATAAGCTGACGAATAGTGACCCGGCATTTTCGAATATTTTTAATTTTAGGGAATATTTTCCCGGTATAGCCATTAAGGGAAATCCAGAGGAAAACACCAGTGTATCTGTTGCCGTGGGCAATGGTACGGGCATGATGCTTTACTATCACTACGATGAAGATACGGTATCCAGAAGTTTCCCGATTTCGACGTTGCAGTCGAGGCACTTTGTAGGTGTCACCAGTGACCGCAATGGCACCCCCACGGAAGTAATTACCGAAAGGGGTGTGGCCTACGACGTACCCGGCAATTTAGTAGGTGGAAAATCTACCTTGGGACTTTTTGTCAAATTAAATACCCAAGCGCTCGAAACGTTCCTAGATACCTTGGAAAGTACCACCTTCAATCAAATCCTGCTTGAAGTGGGCCCCATTGAGGAATACCCGGAGTTTAAATGGCCCACGCGAAACATGGTGATGTTTTTTTCAGGAGAAAATAACCGATTGTACCGACGTTTTGATGGAGCCGTGATAGCCGTTCAGTCGGAGGGGGCGAGCCAAACAAGCCGTGATCAGGCTGGAAATATTGTTCCATCGGCTGGAAGCCAGAATTCGCTCAACCTGAACGAAGAAACGAGGGTCTTTAGAAACCAGGTTACTTCGTATGTGAATGCGTTGTATCGGGATGGTTTGATACGAACGGATTTGATGCTCTATCCGAATTTTCCTAGCACTCAGAACAATCCGGTAACCTCGGATGAGTCGAAGCGATCTCTGCGTCAATACAAAGTGAACAAAGACCGTATTGTATTGAAAGTCTATTATACCAAAGTCCGGTAAATCCGGACTTTTTTTGATTGGATCGACACTTTCTTCATCTTTATTAGTTCGAAAGGACCAAGGCTGCCCAATCGTTTCTGCTTTGTTGTGCTTGAAGCGTAAGCTTGAAAGTCGCTGCACAGGTTAGCAGGTCTGGGATATCGGATTCGTAGAAGCCACTGAGCAGTAGACGGCCTGAGGGACTCAATAGACGGGCATACTCTCCCATTTCGTCCAGGAGTACATTTTTGTTGATATTGGCTAAAATGATATCAAAGGTGCCTTTGGGAGCCACTTCCCGGATGGTTCCCAATCCCATGTTGATGCTGTCGATACCGTTTATTTGGAAATTTTCGTTTCCATTTTCCACACACCAATCGTCGATGTCAAAGGCTTCCACCTCAGCCGCTCCCAGGCGGTGTGCCATAATGGCCAAGATGCCGGTTCCGGATCCCGCATCCAATACCCGCCTATCAGCTACCGGAACACCTAAGAGTAGCTTAAGCATCAGGTAGGTAGTTGCATGGTGTCCTGTTCCGAATGACATTTTTGGATTAATGATAATCTCGTGGGAAACGTCCTCTCGTTTTGGGTGAAAGGATGCCCTCACATAGATAGCCTCATCTACTAAAATAGGGTCGTAGTTTTTTTCCCATTCCTCGTTCCAATTTATCCGAGGCATTTCTTCCATTTCAAAGGCGATCGGTTCCTGTTTCTTGTACCTATTCACCACCTGCTCAAATGCGTCTGCGTTTAAAAGGGCTTCGCCGATGTATGCTTCAATGCCAGTGTCGGTTTCAATGAAGGACTCAAAACCGATTTCTGCCAGTTCGGCCATCAAGATTTCTCCCAAAGAAGGGGAGCAGGAAATGGTGTATTTTATGTAATCCATGGTGTCGGAAATTAAAAAAGCTTGGATACAATAAAGCGCACTAGGCACTTTTTTTATCCAAGCTTTGAGGGAAGGACGAAGATGTGTTAGAATGAAGTGACAATATCTGTAAAGTCCCGAGACTTAAGGGAAGCCCCTCCAATCAAGCCCCCGTCTACATCCGGTTTTGAAAAGATGTCTTTGGCATTGTCCGGCTTGCAACTGCCCCCGTATAGAATGGAGAGGTTGTCTGCGATTTCCGTTCCATACTTCGAAGCGAGGTGTTCCCGTATTCCAGCATGCATTTCCTGTGCTTGGTCGGAAGATGCAGTTTTCCCGGTACCGATTGCCCAGATGGGCTCGTAGGCGATGACCAGTTTTTTAATGTCTTCTTCCCCAAAACCGAACAAACTTTCGGTAAGTTGATTGGTCACATAGGCCAAATGGGTTCCATCTTCACGGATATCTAGCGGTTCTCCGCAACAGAAAATTGGGGTCAATCCATTTTCTAGGGCAAGTTTAACCTTGTCTGTAAGCATGGCATTCGTTTCACCGAAATACTCGCGGCGCTCGCTATGGCCGATGATGACATAAGACACACCGAAAGAGGCCAGCATGGATGCGGAAACTTCGCCGGTGTAGGCGCCGGAGGCTTTGTCCGAGCAGTTTTGAGCACCGAGGTGTATATTACTTGCTCCATCAATCAATTTTTGAACTCCTTGTAAATGTACAAATGGAGGATTTAAAACCACGGATACATCTTGGGTGGATTCATCTTTTATCATATTTACAATTTCAGATGTAAGTTTTTGGCCCTCCGTTTGGGTTAAATTCATCTTCCAGTTACCGGCTACTATTTTTTTTCGCATGATAATTTCTATAACGTTTTATATATTTGAAACTTGGTATGTTTCGTTACCATCTTCAAAAGTACATAAAATGTCCCTTCCAGAAAAAGAAAACCTTGGCCAAATGGCTAGTTTCGAGTCGGTACCCTCTGCGGTGTGGGAGCGAGTTGCCTCTTATTGTGCCTATCAGGAGCGTTGTGAATCCGAAGTAAGGGCTAAATTGGAAGAGATGGAGCTGCCTGATACGCAGATAGATGTAGTGGTACGTAGGCTTTCTGAGGAGGGTTTTTTTGATGAAAGACGCTTTGTAGAGGCCTTTGTGCGGGGTCGTTTTTCGATAAAGAAGTGGGGCAGAGTGAGAATTCGGCAGGAACTGAAACTCCGGGGTATTTCCGATGAGTTGATTCGGTTTGGGATGGAGTTGATTGAAACCGAAGACTACCTACAGGTACTGAATAGCCTTGCCGAACGAAAATGGCAGGCGACACACGAATCTAATTTGTTTACGAAAAAGGCCAAGGTCCAGCGTTTTCTGGCTTTTAGGGGATTTGAAAATGAGCTAATCCGAGAAATCATCGACCGCCTCAGCCAGCAGCCTTCATGACGAACAGGTCTTCATTTTCCTTAGGAATGACCTGAAGGACATTTGCCAATACAAGCTTGATCAGCGTCTTGGAGGCAATGAAGATGGGGATTTTTGCGAGCCGCATAAACTCCTTTACCGTGATGGTGGTGTTCTCTTCCAACGCCTGCATCAAAATGCGCTCCTTCTTTCCAAAGTGGAAGACAATGTTTTCGTCTCGTTTTTGTCGTTTTAGGATTTCCCATACTTCTTTGCTGGCCTGAATACTTCGGTCTTCCACCCTCACATACGCTTTTTTTCGGTTGTTTTCAAAAAGGAAGTGGGGACGACAAGCGCTTTTTTCGATGCGGTATATGGCGACACCTTTTTTAGGGTTCAGATGAAGTACCTCCTTTTCCACGTGGAGTGGTGGATGGATCAATTCAGCTATTGCCTTATCCATCACGAAGATTTCTTCTTCGATATACCGCTGACCACTGACAGTACCATCATCGTCTACGCCAATAAGTAGGTATCCCCCCTCGGTATTTGCAAGGGCAATGATTTCCCGGACGATTTTCTCGGGATGCGCTGCTTTCTTCTTAAATTCCAGCCTAAGCCCCTCGCCCTCCGAAGCCAATTTGATGATTTCCCGGAGTCCCATGTGATCAGTTAATCAATATTCCAATACCTGCCCTTAGTCCAAACACATTCGTGGCAACATAGTAGTCTGCCATTCCTTCCAGTCTCACCCGATAGCTGATATTATGCGTGTAACCGGCACCTGCCGCGAAATCGGACCGGGACCCTACTAATCCCCTAGCCCGAATGAAGAGTTTCTCCAAGGGATAAAACCTAGACCCCAACGTCACTTGGTTGCTGTATGAATGATTAAACTCGTAACCGCCGGAAAAGGATAGGTTGTGTCGGTAAAAATAATTTCCCTCCATGCCGATCTGATATCGTCTTATGACGCCCGGAGCGTCGGTTTTTGCTAGGTCCAAGGCTCCGGATAGGAGGATACTTCCCTCTGCCTGCTGTGCCTGAGTCTCGTACGCGGTGCAAGCGATGAGGGTTAATGTCAAAAGTGCGCTCCAATACTTCATATTAAATTCCCCGGTTTAGTTCTTCCAATCGGTTTTTCAATCCTTGCCACTCGTCCCGCAGCCTCGCTGCTTCCATGAAATTCAATTCTTTTGCTGCTGTTTCCATGCGTTTTTGGGTCTGCTGTACAAGTTTTTCCAGCTTGTCTTTACTGAGGTATTGAACCACCGGATCGGCGGCCACACCATTTTCAGTGTGCAAGTCCTCGGCATATACCTTTGCATTCCGTTTACTGTCCGCCACTTTGGTCTGACCCATAATCTTCTCCCTGGACTTTATTACAGTCTTGGGAGTAATACCGTGTTCTTCGTTATAGGCCTGCTGCCTAGAACGCCTTCGGTTGGTTTCTTCAATGGCCACCTGCATGGAATCGGTGACCTTGTCCGCATACATGATCACTCTGCCCTTTTCATTCCGTGCTGCCCTGCCTATGGTCTGAACTAGGCTTCGTTCATTACGAAGAAAACCCTCCTTGTCTGCATCCAGGATGGCTACGAGCGATACCTCCGGCAAGTCCAGTCCCTCCCGCAACAGATTTACGCCGACCAAGACATCAAACACTCCGAGACGCAGCTCCCTGAGGATCTCGACCCGATCGAGTGGTTTTACTTCTGAATGAATATACCGGGATTTTACCCCGGCACGCTCCAAAAACTTCTGCAATTCTTCCGCCATCCGCTTGGTTAGCGTAGTTACCAATACTCTGGCCTCTTCGGATATGGTCTGGTCGATTTCCTCCAACAGGTCGTCAATCTGGTTTGCACTGGGCCGCACCTCGATGATTGGATCTAATAGGCCGGTGGGTCGGATGATCTGTTCCACCACCACGCCCCCAGATCTGGTGAGTTCGTAGTCGGCAGGTGTGGCACTCACATAGATGACCTGATTTGATAGCGCCTCAAACTCTTCAAATTTCAACGGTCTGTTATCCATGGCAGAGGGTAATCGAAATCCATACTCCACCAGATTCGCCTTTCTGGAGCGGTCGCCCCCCCACATGGCTCTTACTTGCGGCACGGTGACATGGCTTTCGTCGATGACCAATAAGTAGTCCTCCGGAAAGTAATCCAATAGGCAGAAAGGCCGGCTTCCTGGGAGTCTGCGGTCAAAATACCTGGAGTAGTTTTCCACTCCCGAACAGTAGCCCAGTTCACGGATCATCTCCAGATCAAATTCCGTCCGTTCCTTCAGCCGTTTTGCTTCCATCAGCTTCATATCCCGTTCGAAAAACGAAACTTGTGCCACCAAGTCATCCTGAATCTCGTGAATGGCCTGGTCGAGCACATCCCTTCCGGTGACAAATAGATTTGCCGGATAGATGGTGATGATTTTTTCATCAGCCAGTTTTTTCCCAGATTCCGGATCTATACGTTGAATGGCCTCAATCTCATCACCCCAAAAGTATATGCGGTAGGCGAAATCGGCATAGGCAACAAAGATATCCACGGTGTCACCCTTCACCCGAAAAGTACCCCTGGTAAACTCTGCACTGGAGCGGCTGTACAAAACTTCCACCAGCTTGTATAGCAGCTGGTTTCTTGGAACCCGATCCCCTTCTTGCAAATGAATTACGTTCTTTCCAAACTCTTCCGGGTTTCCAATGCCGTAGATACAGGACACCGAAGCCACCACGATGACATCTCTCCTGCCAGATAACAATGCCGAAGTAGCGGAAAGTCTTAATTTTTCGATTTCATCGTTTATCGATAGGTCCTTCTCGATGTACGTGCCACTGGTTGGGATATAGGCCTCCGGCTGATAATAGTCGTAGTAGGAAATGAAGTATTCAACCGCATTTTCAGGAAAAAACTGCTTAAACTCCCCGTACAATTGCGCGGCAAGGGTCTTATTGTGGCTAAGCACTAGCGTGGGTTTTTCCACTTGCTGGATCACATTTGCTACGGTGAATGTCTTTCCAGATCCAGTGACACCCAGAAGCACCTGTGCTGGTTCGTTATTCTGTATGCCCTCCACGAGAGAATGTATAGCAGTAGGCTGATCTCCGGTAGGCTGGTAGTCTGAGATAATCTTAAATCCCATGGTGAGGCATTGTTAGGTAACTATAACGCTTCTTGCAGGCAGAATAGTTTGAATAAACGATCAGTTCTTTGCCAACATCCACTTGTCCAAGTGGTAATATAGAAAATTACTCCTTAGAATGGTTGCCAGTAACAGCGGTAAGACGCTGGGGTGAAAGGATTGTACACCAACCAGCCACAGGATCAGTCCCAAGTCGGCAATTATCAGGGCAAATAGCAAATATTTTTTTAGCCAGGAGGGATTCTTTCTTCTCGTCAACATGAATGCAACTAACAAGTGAAAGGGAAAAGCCCACAGGAGGTTCCAGTTCATCTTTGTTTGGGAATGCTCTGTAAAGAACCAAAGGTATACGATCACGATTCCCAGAATTCCCAAGGCTCCAAAAAGCACGATGTCTATGGAGGCGTACAGTTTTTTTCGCTTAAAGCCTAAAAAGGTAATTACTGCGATGAAGATTGCTACCACCCAAAGGATGATATAGGGATTTAACAGGCTAAAGGCAATTTCCCTGTCGGGAAAGTCATAGATAACGTGGGTCTCTTTTACCAAAGACCTACGCGGGCCGTCACCCACCACGTCTGCTCGGGCAACTGCCGCCTCCAAGTAATCCGGTAGAAAGAGCTTTTCGTGCTCTCGTGCTTCCCGATCTATCACTGCGCCCAATGCTAGGTCTATACCCAAGTCGGACCAAGGAAGCGGGTACACGTATTCATCAATCAGTTGGCGGAAGGATTTTCGCTCCCCAGCTTCCGGTTCATTCCATTCGAGGTTATTGCCCAACACCGACTCCATCATGTCCCTGATCCGGGTGGCACAGTTGTCAAAGAAAAAATCGTATCGGTATTTTCGGTTCTCTGGTTGGTAGTTGATACGCAGGAACTGCAAGATTTCCGCTGTCTGCCTTGGAGACAGATCTAGCACCTGTTCCCGAACGCTGCGTTTAAAATAGTTGTATTCATACAGAAATTGCTCAAACGTCGTGAGGGCTAATTGGTAGTCTAAGGTTCTTCGGCTGAATTTTACGTAGAAAAAAGGTGTGTTAAAGTCAAAGGTTCCGTAGTTGTATACCAAGTCGGTTCCGGATGTTTTGTCTAGCACCCGGATGGCACTATGACCAAAGGTTGAATAGAGTTCGTCGCCCGGATCGCAGGTGATCAGGCTGATTTGATAATCTTGCGCGGTTGCTTCTAAAGCCCCGAAGGACAGCCCTAGAAAAATCAATGGAACAAGGAGATAGGCTCTGGAAATCATGGGTGTCAACGGAAATTTTCATGCTGATGGTCTAACTATACCAGATTAGGCACGACGGACCATTCGCAAATTTACAGGAAATAAATGGTTTTTTGGGATGGATTGCTCCCGTTATCGTGGTGGGTGGTACCCCGCTTTTAACACAATGCCTAAATTCCTCTCGACAGAAAATTTTTTGCATAAAAAAAATATTATTTGATTGACAAGAAAGATTGAAATGCATAAATTTATTGACTTTTCTATCTTAATATGGATGTATTGGTGTACATATCGTTATTAAGGTGTTTTTTATGTTCCAAGCTAGTTCTTTTAGTTGGAGCCTTGGTCCTAGTATGGGCATGTCCATCCTTTTCTCAGCAAATTAATCCCAATTCCGATACGTATAGAACTGCGCTTCCGGTTGGTGAGGCTGGGGATTGGGGGGATCCGATTACTTGGGAAGTTTACCTAGAGGGCATTTGGATTCCGGCTACAATACCGCCAGCCCGAATGAACGATGTGTTCATCTTGCGAGGCCATGAGGTGAGGCTTAGCGAACCCGCTGAGGTGAATAACCTGTACTTGTTTGGGCAGGGGGAATCTCCCGGGAAAAAGCTTAACCTACAGCATTTTGATTTGGATATTTATGGGGCATTGCGAAGTTTTGGCGAGGATCTGGATGGGGAATGGGTCCTGCATAACAATGCGCATCCTTCCACAGATTGGATCTACCCGGAGCAGGGTTCATTGGTGTTTCGAGGGGAATCCCGTATCGTGGTAGATAGAAGTTCTTGGAGTGGATTGACAAGTTATAGCAGATTCACGGTACGCTTTAATCCCGATCCCGGGGAAGTGCTAACCGTGAATGCAGGATTTAAGGCAAACGCATTTATCGTTGAAAGTGGCACCGTGTATCAGACTGTCAATACCGATGGAATGCCTGCTACCTCGACGTTTTCCTTTAATATTCACGATAGTTTCGGGACCGGTGCCTATGGCGGGTTGGTTGTTCGTTCCGAAGCCCGCCTTATTTCCGAGGCTTCCGCGGGTTCCGGTCAGATTTTGCGCAGGACTACTGCACGTCCTGCAGCCGAGTTTTGGCTGGAAGAGGGTGCTGAGTTAGTACTTTTGGGAGAGCGACCTCAATTGGAGGCCGCAAATGTGCAGTTGGATGGAACGGTTGTCTACAGATATGAGGGTACGGGTGCGCAGCGTTTTTTGACTAAGACCTTTGCAGCAAGTCAAGAAATCCGCACCTACCATTCGTTGGGTTTTGAGGGAGATGGCTCCAAGTTGCTTCCAGCGGAATTGATTCTCCGAGGGGATTTTTTGGTGGATGGAGGTGCTGTGCTTGATGGAGGTACCTCACTGACCTTAGCGGGAGGCATTGATCAGCGTATCGATTGGGAAAGTTTCCGGGTGACGGATTTGTCTGTAGCTAAATCGGGAGGATTGGTACGTATTGCACAGGACATGGAGGTTATGAGAGACTTTGACATGGTAGCGGGAGACATGGATTTTCAGGGAAATCGATTGCTGCTGAACACCTCTATGGTGGGTAGTTACCGCTACGAGGGTGGCTATTGGAAAAATCTACATGCACTGGTTCAACACAATCTCCCCGAGAATTTGGATGATTTCAATGGTATCCTTCCGTTTTTTGACGAGGTATTGGGTAGCCCAAGGAAGTTGAGGCTGATAGCTAGTTCGGTACCAAGCAATCAGGACCTTTCCGTCGCATATCGTCAGCAAGCGGGCGTGGGAAATGGAACAGGGCTGATAGATCATGACGGAAAGGAAATCGTTTACTATCTGAACAGTCATTTTGTTATAAATCACTCGGGAGATCATGAAGGAGTGCTGGAAATTTGGATTCAGGGCGATGACATGGTGTTAAACGATCATACCGACCTACGGATTTCCGGTGACGGTGAGGTAGCTCCTGGTCTGCATATGGAGTCCGTGGTTTTGAATACAAGTCTGTGGGCAGGAAGACTATTGGAGTTTGGGGATCTGGCAGATGCGACCTTTGCGTTGGCTAGCACTGAGGCGTTAAGTATCCTTCCCTTGGAATGGGTACATTTTTCTGCTACAGAGGTGGACCATGGTGTTCAGGTTGCTTGGCAAACTCAGGTAAAGGAGGGTACTCGGTTCAGGCTAATGCGATCCTTAGATGCAGGGGAGTCGTTTTATGATGTTTTGGAGGTAGATAGTGACGAATTAGTTAGGCAGGGAGGGTTATTTTATGTTTTAGATTCTTTGATAGGTGTTTCCGGAGTGCGGGTTTATTATCAGCTTATCGCGTCGGAGCAAGGCGGTTCCACAAGTGAAAGTCCAGTGTTTGCAGTAACCCTTGCTGGTAGGCGAAACCAAGCCGAGGCAATGATCTTTCCAAATCCCTATTTTTCTGGAGAGGTAAATTTGATTCTTCCGCAGCAGTATATGCGAGGTGATACGCGGTTGCTAGTCTATGACAGCAGGGGAAAGATGTGGGTGGATCGGGTATTGGGAAGTCAGCAGGAGGTGATGGATATCGTTTCGACCCTGACGGAATTCAGCCAAGGAATCTACATTTTTCACTTATTAAAAGAGGGAAATTCGCAGAGTCTAAAGTGGCTTAAGAAATATTGATCATATTTTGTATTTCACATATAAAAAACTACTTTATAAAATAAAATACTGAAATATACCTGAAAAATCTATTTTTATTTTATCATTCTACGTATTTTTACATAACAATGAATGTGTCTATTTCAGCGAAGTAGGCGCGTAAATACAGTTTTTTACAGGTATTGCCATGAAAACGGGATGGATGATCATACGGATGTTCGTAGTCATATACATCTTAGCAGGAGGTCTGTTAGGTGTTCATGGTCAGGTAGTGGTCAATCAGACCGAAAACCAAATACCCATCCAAGAAATCAGGCTTTTGGTTGAGGGTGTGTTGACCATACAGACAACAGACTTGGCTTCCCGCAGTAACCCACTCCCTGATCGGTCACCTGTGGTGGTAGAGACGATCCTATTGGCCGATGGCACGGAGATATTTGCTACCACGAGGACTCCACTGGTTACCAATTTGCATCCCCGGTTAGGTACTGCACAAATTGCGGCCAACGGCGTAGGCGTGGCGAAATATGACGGAACATACATCAACCACATGAATTCGGGGTTTGCCCAAGCCATCGAAGAGGTGGTCTCTACACCCGATTTTCGATCTTACTGGGATATTGGTGGCAGTAGTATCCCTGCTAATGAAGTGTTTATGGATGTCATTTATCCAGTCGAAGTACCGAAGTCCGGTTATTTGGTGGTTTCGGAGCGGGATGGCAACAGCCACATGAATTTTCAAGCGTTGGATGTGAACGGACAGCCAATTGCTTCTGCTCAGACGATTCAGCTTAGAGGTTATCCTTGGAACACCCGGATCGTGAATCAAGGAAACTACCCTACTCAGCCCCAGCATTTGGTGGTTTTTTCTCCCCAGCTATTTGGCACCAATGAAGCTATCTATGGATTTCGAGTCATCAACGTGGACGGAGCGGATGGAAAGATCGTATTTTTCCGAAATTCCATTTATGTGCGCGATGATGTTGTTCTGGAGACCCCTCCGGGAGTAAAGAACGTTGTCAATGTACTGCTCAACGATGAACTAAAGGAGCAACCAGCCACACCCGAAACGGTGATACTTTTGGCGCTTAACCAAGAACCAAACGGATGGGTGCGACTCAATGAAGACGGTTCGGTGGATGTCTCTCCTGACGCCGAAGCAGGAACCTATGTGATTAACTACCGGATAACTGAAAGAGGGAACTTATCAAATTCGGCTTATGGGTCTGTGACGATAGAAGTGATTACCAGTCTACCTGTGAAATGGCTCGGGGTGCAAGCAGAAGAAACTGACTGGGGCGCAAATATCACTTGGTCTGTGGCACAGGAAAAAAACAACGAGAAGTTTCAGGTATGGCGTTCTACCGATGGGGGAAAGTCCTTTAACGTTTTAGGAGAAATACCCGGGGCGCACTATTCGAACGGCCCGGCTACTTACAGGTTTTTTGACGCAAATCTCCCAGAGCTGGCTAACGTCTATTACCAAATCAGTCAAGTCGATTTGGACGGGCAATCTTCTACCAGTGAAGTGTTTAAGTTGAGTAGACCCAGTTTGGTCCCTCAGGGCATTCGGATTTATCCAAATCCCTATTTGGGCGGAAATATCGGGATAAGCCTATCTAGCATTCAAGAAAAGCAATTGGGGGCGATTTGGGTCAAGGCTGGCAATGGGAATCTGTTGCTTCAACTGGAAGGACTATTAGGAGAGATAAAGCCGGTATTTTTGGATGCCGCTAGGGAGCTGGATACAGGTTTTTACCTAATCCAAGTGATGATTGCTGAAAGAGTGGAAACCATCAAATGGGTAAAGAAGTAGCTATTTTATGATGATCGGATAGGGTTTTCGTCGGGAATGGTGTAATTTTTCGAAAATTCGTTTTTGCAACCAAATCTTCCCATGGGTTTTCTAGCTATCGGTATCAGCATTATTTTATTGGTTCTATTTATCGTGTGGTTCAAGGTGGAGCCCTTCATTTCCTTCTTATTAGTTTCGGTGGTGGCGGGGATATTGTTGGGAATCCCCTTAGATGCGATCATGGGAGCTGTTCAAAAAGGAATCGGCGATTTGCTGGGCGGACTAGTCATCATCATTACTCTTGGCGCGATGCTTGGAAAAATCGTCGCCGATAGCGGGGCTGCACAACGCATCGCGGAGTTTTTGATGAGGCTTTTTGGCCAACACCGTATCCATTGGGCAATCACCGTGACTGCTTTTGTAGTAGGCATCCCGCTTTTTTTTAACGTGGGCTTTGTCCTTTTGGTACCATTGGTTTTTACCGTTTCGTACCAATATAAAATACCCGCCATGTTTATCGGTGTTCCTATGCTTGCCGCACTGTCGGTTACCCATGGGCTGCTTCCACCCCACCCTGCTCCTGTTGCCTTGGTTGCGCAGTTTGATGCCAATATGGGGTTGACATTGATATATGGGTTGATAATTGCTGTTCCGGTCATCTTGTTGGCTGGTCCTGGGTTGGCCCGGCTACCTTGGATTCGAACTATGGAAGTGGTTCCCCTGGATGCGTTCAGAGGAGAAGCGAAGCCTTCGGAGGCGCTTCCTTCGCTAGGCAATAGTTTGGTTTCTGCTTTGTTGCCAGTTTTTCTGCTGATTGCGACATCGTTAATTTTATTGCGTGTGGACTCGGATTCTTCTACCTATACTTTTCTAGCTTTTGTGGGCGATCCGGGTATCGTAATGCTATTTTCTTTGTTATGGGCCACGGTTAGTTTGGGACTTCGTAAAGGCAGAACCATTGTCTCCGTGATGGATGGCTATGGCAAAGCAGTGAAGGATATTGCCTTGGTCATATTAATTATAGCTGGAGCGGGCGCATTCAAGGAAGTGTTGGTCTCCAGCGGCATCAGTGCCGATATTGCCACAGCGATGGAAGATTGGAATACCCACCCCTTGTTACTTGGGTGGCTGATAGCAGCGATCATCCGGATATCCGTAGGTTCAGCAACTGTGGCAGCACTTACAGCTGCCGGGATAATCGGACCGCTGGTCGGTGCCGGTGACGTAAACCCTAACCTGATGGTCTTGGCCATTGGATCCGGTAGTTTGATTTTTTCCCATTTCAACGATGGAGGCTTTTGGTTAGTGAAGGAATACTTCAACCTTTCCGTCAAACAAACCTTGCTTTCTTGGTCCCTGGTAGAGACGGTTGCTGCGATCGGGGGCCTTTTTGGGGTTTTGGCTATGGATTTAATTCTTTAACTTCGTGAGAAAATAAACAAACCAAATGGATATGGAAATAGCATCTGCAGAATCTAGATTTAAGGAACTTGGACTTAACCTGCCCCCGGCCCCCGCACCTATGGGCGTTTACAAACCCTTTGTGATCGATGGCAAGCATCTCTACTTATCGGGTCATGGCCCCGTAAAAGACGACGGGACGTTGATTGCCGGAAAGGTAGGTCGGGACATGGGCAAGGAGGAAGCAAAATTAGCAGCACAGCAGGTAGGTTTGACGATGCTTTCTACTATTCAGGCTCATTTGGGAAGTCTAAATAAAGTTAAACGGGTGATCAAAGTTTTGGGCATGGTGAACAGCACGGTAGACTTTGGTGAGCATCCTTTCGTGATTAATGGATGCAGCGAACTGTTTGCCAAGGTATGGGGTGAAGAAAACGGCATAGGCACCCGCAGTGCGGTTGGCTTTGGTTCCCTACCGGGCAATATCCCAGTGGAGATAGAAGCCCTGTTTGAGCTGGAGTAGGATGGTTGACTTAAAGAAGTACCCGCTAGCGGAGCCTGACCTGATTGATTCTCCAGCACTAGTGATTTTCACGGATATCGCAAAAGAAAACATCCAAAAAGCCATCGGCGCAATAGGAGATGTGCGGCGGCTCCGACCACATGTGAAGACGAATAAATCTGTGGAGGCTTGTCGCTTGATGATGGATGCAGGGATATCAAAGTTTAAGTGCGCCACAATCGCTGAGGCCGAAATGCTGGTAAAGGCGGGAGCCAAAGACATCTTGCTGGCCTATCAGCCGGTAGGTCCTAAGCAGGTCCGTTGGGAGATGCTGATCATGGATTATCCCAACATTCGATTTGCCTGCTTAGTGGATCATATTCGCATAGCGAAGCAATTGTCTGAAAAAGGCGTGGCATCTGGTAAACCTTTTGAAGTATACCTTGATATCAATGCACAGACTAACCGAACCGGCATAGCGCCTGGAGAAGCAGCGGAGGAATTGTACCGCGCTTGTTTGGCGCTGCCCGGCCTGACAGTGATTGGCATGCACGTGTACGACGGGCACCTTCGTCAAGTAGACTGGCATGCACGGAAAGTAGCTTGTGATGAGGGCTTTGAACCGATAGAAAAACTGGCAGAGAAACTAAGGGATGAGGGTTTGAAGGTTGAAATAATCGCCGGAGGCTCTACCACCTTTACGATACATGCGCAGCGTCCCGGCGTTATTTGCTCTCCAGGTACCTTTATCTATTGGGACAAAGGATATAGCGATGGGTTACCAGAACAGCCCTATACGCCTGCCGCATTGGTGTTTACCCGCATCATTTCACTGCCCGCTCCTGGCCTGATTTGTTTGGACCTCGGGCACAAGTCCATTGCGTCGGAAAACCCCCTGCCTAATCGGGTGACGATACTGGGTGTCAGTGGTTGGGAGCCTGTTAGTCAAAGCGAGGAACACCTGGTTTTCAAGGTATCGCCCAACCATAGCTATCAAGTTGGAGATTGTTTTTTCGGCATTCCCTACCACATCTGCCCTACGGTTGCCTTATATGAACAGGCTTTTACTGTAGAAGATGGCTGTCCAACCGGCGTTTGGCGGACAATTTCCAGGGACAAGAAAATCACCTATTGATCCATGCTTTCATCAAAAATGATTTTGAACCTATGTTTACAATTGATGCGCACCTAGATCTGAGTATGAATGCGTTGGAGTGGAACCGCGACCTGACGAAACCGCTGCATGAGATCAACGAACGGGAAAAGGGTCTTACCGATAAGGCAGATCGGGGCAACGCCACGGTTTCTCTACCCACCCTGCGGGAGGCAGAGATCGGCCTGGTAGTAGCCACGCAGATCGCACGATACGTGGCACCGGATAATCCACTTCCCGGCTGGCATTCGCCCGCGCAAGCCTGGGCTCAAAGCCAAGGACAGCTTGCTTGGTACCAAGCAATGGAGGACCTCGGAGAGATGGTCCAAATTGCTGACCTCGCCTCTCTTGAGAAGCATCTAGCGCTATGGCACGATGGAGGTTCAACGGGAGCGAAGCCCATAGGCTACATTCTTTCTTTGGAAGGAGCGGACTCCATTATAGATATCCGCTATTTAGAAATGTCTCACGCATCGGGACTACGAGCACTGGGCCCGGCCCATTATGGCCCCGGCCGATATGCGCAGGGTACAGATGCCTCTGGATTTATGGGACCTAAGGGACAGGAACTACTAAAGCGAATGGAAGAATTAAACATCATTCTGGATGCTACCCACCTTTGCGATGACAGTTTTTGGGAAGCTTTGGATCATTTCAACGGGTTTGTGTGGGCTAGCCACAACAATTGTAGGGCTTTGGTAAACCACAACAGGCAGTTTAGTGATGAACAACTAAAGGCGCTGATAGAACGGGGTGCGGTTATCGGAGGTGCATTGGATGCTTGGATGATGGTGCCCGGCTGGATCAAGGGTAAGTCTCTTCCCAGGGAAATGGATTGCGACTTGGAAAAGATTATCGACCATATGGATCATATCTGCCAGCTTGCCGGCAATGCCAACCACATTGGTATCGGCAGTGATTTAGACGGAGCTTATGGACGTGAGCAAAGCCCGTATGACTTGGAATCCATCGGTGACTTGCGCCGTATTCCCGGGATGTTGGCTAGGAGGGGATATTCCGAAACCGATATCGAAAACGTCATGCACGGGAATTGGCTCCGTTTTTTACGGGCGGCTTGGGCCTGACGGTTGCCGTTTCAATTCATTTGATAAGACTAACAGTAATGTTAGTCTTTTTTTATTTTTGTTAAACAAAAAAGATTGGTGCAGACCAAAAACCTCACTCTAAGAGCAACCAGAGTGGTTATTTTCCCGTAATATAAGGGCTTTTTGTACCGAAATATGGGTTGACCAAAAATAACGTTTAAACTTTTTTAAAAAAACTTACACATTTTTCTTGTTTATATGTTTAATGATCTGTACTTTTGATTAAACAAAAACCGAAAACCATGACAACACTTGAATTTAGCTACTCATTAAACAAGCTCACCAAATCGCTTAAGCCTTTTGCTTTGAAATTGACTAGAGACGTTGACGATGCGAATGACCTGTTACAGGACACCATGGTTAAGGCGTTTACCAATAAGGATAAATTTACAGATGGAACCAACCTAAAAGCTTGGTTATATACTATCATGAAGAATACATTTATCACGAATTACCAGCGGATGGTCCGTCGAGGTACGTTCGTTGATACCTCGGATAATTTGCACTTTATCAATTCTGGGGCAGCTATTATCGAGAATGATGCCTATGGTGACTTTGCCATGAAAGACATTACTACGGCTATCACTGCCTTGGATCCGGTCTACAAAGATCCTTTTTTGATGCACTTCCGTGGTTTTAAATACCACGAAATAGCAGACAAATTGCAGATTCCCATTGGAACTGTAAAAAATAGAATTCATATTGCACGGAAGCTTCTCAAAGATCAATTGAGCATCTACCAAACAAGAAATTAATATGAATGGAAAGCATGTGGTGGTGATAGGCAGCGGATTCGCCGGTATTTCTGCTGCTACCCACCTTGCGGCAAGCGGTTACCAAGTGACTGTAGCTGAAAAAAACAGTACCCCCGGGGGTAGGGCTAGAAAGTTCGAAACCGGGGGTTTTGTGTTTGATATGGGGCCAAGCTGGTATTGGATGCCCGACGTTTTTGATCGATACTTTGAAACCTTTGGGAAGAAAGTAAGTGATTATTATGACCTTGTAAGGCTAGATCCTTCCTATGCGGTGATTTACGGGAAAGATGACATCCTATCTATCCCAGCTGACCTGCAAGCGTTCAAACAGATGTTCGAAGACTTAGAGAGCGGATCAGGGAAACGTCTGGAGGAGTTTTTGTCTCAAGCAGCTTACAAATACCAGGTAGGCATTCACGATTTGGTCCACAAACCAAGTAGATCCCTGATGGAGTTTGCCAGATTGAGCTTGCTACGGGATCTGTTTCGGATGGATATCTTTCAGTCCATGTCCAAACATGTTCGTAAATTTTTTAAAGAAGACAAAATCATACGACTGATGGAGTTCCCCGTACTGTTTTTGGGCGAAACTGCTGAAAACATACCGGCGCTGTATAGTTTGATGAACTATGCTGACATTGCCTTGGGTACTTGGTATCCCATGGGTGGTATGCACAAGATCATAGAAGGGATGGTAGCGCTGGCAGAGGAGAAAGGCGTGGAATTTCGCTTCAGTAGTCCCGTAAAGCAGATAAATGTGACAAATGGCAAAGCCCATTCCATTACGTTTGAAAACGGAGAAACCTTGGATGCAGATGTAGTGGTAGCCGGGGCAGACTATCACCATGTGGACACGAAACTTTTGGCGCCTGCGTACAGAAATTACTCAGATAGCTATTGGGACACTCGGGTAATGGCACCCTCATCCCTGCTTTTTTACCTTGGAGTGGATAAAAAGCTAAAGAATCTCTTGCATCACAACCTATATTTTGATGAGCCACTTGGCCCTCATGCGGACGCTATTTATACACGGCCACGCTGGCCTGAAAAACCACTGTTTTATGTATCAGCGCCGTCAGTGACCGATCCAAGTGTTGCGCCTGAGGGCAAGGAAAACCTCTTTCTTTTGGTTCCCCTAGCTCCGGGCTTAACAGACACCGAAGAGCTGAGGGAAAAGTATTACCATATGGTAATGGATCGCCTAGAGGCCTTAAGTGGTCAGGAGATTCGTAGTCACGTTATCTATAGGCGCTCCTATGCTCACAAGGATTTTATGGCAGACTATCACGCTTTCAAAGGAAATGCGTATGGGTTAGCAAATACGCTAACTCAGACTGCCATTTTGAAACCATCCCTGAAAAGCAAGAAAGTATCGAATCTTTACTATACCGGACAGCTGACTGTGCCGGGTCCTGGAGTTCCTCCTTCGCTCATCTCCGGGGGTGTAGTGGCAAAGGAGATTCAAAAGGAGCATCAATAACAAAAAAATTCAGTAACTTCAACATATGACTACCCCCAAGCAGCTCTTTGAGGATACTACCTTTGAATGTAGTAAGCTTATTACGCAGCGTTATAGCACCTCGTTTACGCTGGGAATAAAGACCCTGGACAAAAAGTTTCACAAATCCATTTATGCTATTTATGGCTTTGTCCGCTACGCCGATGAAATTGTAGATACCTTTCACGACTTTGATAAAAAGACCTTATTGGATCGGTTTAGATCAGACACGTATTTGGCCATTGACGAAGGAATAAGCCTAAATCCCGTCTTACATGCGTTTCAGGTTGTAGTCAGGCAGTTTGATATCGATAAGGATTTGATTGATGCCTTCCTTCATAGCATGGAAATGGATTTGGATTTCACCAAATACAGTGATGAGAAATACCACGAGTATATATATGGGTCTGCCGAGGTGGTTGGTCTGATGTGCTTGAAAGTTTTTTGCGAGGGAGATGGTACCACTTACGAAAAGTTAAAGGGGTACGCCTGCAGCTTGGGTGCGGCATTTCAAAAGGTGAATTTTCTACGGGACATTAAGAGTGATTTCGAGGAGCGAGGTAGGGTGTACTTTCCCGGTGTTGACTTTAACAGCTTTGATCAGTCCGCGAAGAAAGTGATTGAAGCAGATATACAAAAAGATTTTGATGACGCGTTGATCGGTATTCGACAGCTTCCAGAGGGAGCGAAGCTTGGGGTAAAGATTGCGTACTTGTATTACCTAAAGCTATTTCACAAAATAAAAAGTACTTCTCCCGAAGTCATTACCAGGCAACGAATACGCATCCCCAATGCCCGGAAGGCCTCTTTGCTGCTCGCCACCTATTTCGGCTCAAAGTTAGGCTTTAGTTGAGAGACCTATGGAAAATTACTACTATTTGGGGTTGATGTTGTTTACCCTTTCTTATCCGCTGGCCCAATCTTTCGAACACCGCATACAGTATGCGAAAAAGGCCTATGCCCTGTTTCCTGCAATCCTGATTATGGCGGTCATCTTCGTTCTCTGGGACCATTGGTTTACCGTAATGGGGGTATGGGGCTTTAACGAACGCTATATTCTGGGAATCTATGTGTTAGAACTTCCGCTGGAGGAGTGGGCTTTTTTTCTAATAGTGCCTTATGCCTGCGTGTTTATTTACGAAGTGCTGATTTATTTTGTAAAAAAGGATATTTTCAAGCCAATAGCACTCACGTTGATTTATGTGCTGATTCTGGCGTTTGTGGGGCTGGGTTTCGTGCACATTGATAAGATGTACACAGGTATAAACTTTTTCTTCGCTTCGGCTGTATTAACGGCTCATTTGCTTATATTTAAAGATAAACACTTTGGTAGGTTCCTTTTAGCCTATTTGGTTTCGTTTATTCCATTTTTTTTAGTCAACGGGGTGTTGACTGGATCTTGGATAGACGAGCCTATTGTGTGGTACAATAATGAGGAGAATTTAGGGATTCGGCTTGGAACAATTCCGATAGAAGATTCCGTATACAACTTGGGAATGCTTTTGTTGGTGGTGACGATTTACGAAAAAATCAAAGAACGGAAAACATTTCAAAAAGGTCAAAGTTAATAGGGTATGTTAAACCTGCAAGTACATATTGATCAGCATTCGGGCTTCTGTTTTGGTGTGGTCTATGCAATAGAAATGGCGGAGGAAATACTCGATAACGAGGGGTATCTGTACTGTTTGGGAGACATTGTACACAACGATGAAGAAGTAAAGCGGCTAGCAGGAAAAGGTCTTGTGATCATAGATCACGAGGAGTTGAAAAAGCTGACCAATGAAAAGGTCTTGATCCGTGCTCATGGAGAACCTCCTTCTACCTATCAATTGGCCATACAAAACAATCTCACACTGATCGATGCCAGTTGTCCCGTGGTACTGAAGCTTCAGAATCGTATAAAAAACTCCTATGATAAGGACGAGGCGATTTACATCTACGGAAAACACGGTCATGCTGAGGTAATCGGGCTATTAGGGCAGACAGGTAATAAGGCCGTGGTTTTTCAGGATATCAATGAACTGGATATCCCCAGTCTACCAAAAAATATCACGCTTTACAGTCAGACGACAAAGAGTACCGATAAATTTTACGAGATCAACCAAATCCTAAAAGACAACGGTATCTCCATCAACACAAACGATACCATCTGTAGACAGGTCTCAAATAGAGACAAAGAATTAAGAGACTTTGCGTCCAAGTTTGATCATATCGTATTTGTCAGCGGGACCAAATCCTCCAATGGAAAGGTGTTGTACAACGTGTGCAAGGAATGTAACCCTAACACGTATTTTGTTTCGAATCCAGAGGAGGTGAATCCGTCTTGGTTTTCGGAAGACCAAACGGTGGGAGTTTGCGGAGCTACTTCTACGCCTATGTGGCTGATGGAACAAGTTAAAGAAAAGATTGTCCGGTTTTGAATGAATCGGACTTCGAAATTGTTTTGCGTAGATGAACGGACCAGCACGTGTTAATGGCGTTGCGATAGACCCTAAGGGAGTATTCATTGCACTTTCGATCGTTTCGCTATGGTTTTTGTTTCTGGTGTTGCTGTTGTCTTGGGACGTGGATTACCGGAATCCCTTTACCTATCTGGCCATCTTGGTACAGATGCACCTATACACCGGATTGTTTATTACAGCCCACGATGCCATGCACGGAGTGGTTTCGCGCAATCGAAAACTAAATCATGCCATCGGATGGGTAGCGGCGCTTCTGTTTTCTTATAACTTTTACAGCCGGCTGTATCCCAAGCACCACCTACACCATCGCTTTGTAGCAACGGAAGGAGATCCGGATTATCATCCATCTCACCGCTTTTTGCCCTGGTACATTAGTTTTATAACGGCCTACGTAAATGTGTGGCAGATTCTCCTGATGGCGATTACCTTTAACGTACTTAAAATATTTATCCCTACCGAAAACCTCATCCTTTTTTGGATGCTTCCTGCCATTCTTTCTACCCTACAGCTGTTTTACTTTGGCACCTTTTTGCCCCATAGGGGCGAGCAGTCCAACAAGCATCATTCCGGTTCCCAAGTGAAAAACCACATTTGGGCTTTTGTAACCTGTTATTTTTTTGGTTACCACTACGAGCATCACGATTCTCCCGGAACCCCATGGTGGAGGTTATGGAAGGTGAAAGAAGCCGGTTTACGCTAATTGGCCTAAAATAATGGAAAAAATTCCATTCATGTACAAACCTTTTGACCTGAGATGGATTTATAATGATGTAATTTCAAAAGCAATTTGATGAAGTATTATTTAATTGTCGCTTTTACTTTTCTTTCTGTGCTATCCGCTGCGGCCCAACAGGTCAGTTTGCAAGGGAGAGTATACAATCCGGTAAACAACGAGCCCATTCCATTTGCCAATATTGTTGTACAAGGCCTTGACTTGGGTACGGTTTCGGATGAAAATGGGAATTACCAGCTTACCGACATGGCGCCCGGTCTTTACAATGTGCGTGCTTCTTTTGTTGGGTTCAAGCCGAACACTGTTTTTGAAGTGCAAGTTACCAGAGCCCGTGCGGTGCAGTTGGATTTCCCCCTCGAGGAAGACGCGTCAGACCTTGCAGAGGTGGTTGTTTCTTCCGAGTTTTCCCGGTCCGAGGACACACCTATTTCCGCCAGGAAGCTCAATACCAACGAAATCGAGCGATATCCAGGAGGCAACCGCGATATCAGTCGGGTAATTCAAGCGTTACCTGGGGTAGCGAGCACTGCCAGTTTCAGAAACGACATCATCATCCGTGGTGGAGCGCCCAATGAAAATAAATTTTTCATTGACGAGATAGAAGTGCCTGTCATCAACCACTTTGCTACCCAAGGTTCGTCCGGAGGTCCTTTGGGTATCTTGAACGTAAACCTCATCAAAAACGTCGATGTCATCAGTGGAGCCTTTCCCGCAAACCGAATGAACTCCTTGAGTTCTTTTTTCGAATTTGAGTTGAAAGACGGTCGCAGAGACAAGATGTTTACCCAACTGACAGTAGGGGCTTCGGAGCTTACCTTGTCAAACGAGGGACCTCTGAGTGAAAAAACAACCTACATCCTCTCCGCAAGACGTTCCTATCTACAGGGCCTGTTCCGCCTCTTGGGATTGCCTTTTTTACCCACCTTCCACGACTTTACGCTTAAGACCAAAACACGGATAAACGACAAGACCGAGCTAACCTTTCTCGGAGTAGGAGCAATTGACGAGTTTGCACTGAATTTTGACCTCCCTGGAGAAGAGGACGAGGAGGAACGCGACAATCGTCTTTTTTTATTGAATACCCTACCCATACAGTCGCAATGGAACTATGCCACCGGTGTGAAGCTAAAGCGTTTCAGGTCCAATGGTTTTTGGACCTATGTGCTCAGTAGGAACATGCTGAATAACCGCGCCTTCAAATATCAAAACAACGACGAAAGTGATCCCCAAAACCTGATATTCGATTACCGATCCCAAGAGAGTGAGAATAAATTCCGTGCAGAGAATAGTGTGTTTGGCAGGGGCTACACGATAAAATATGGCGTAAACTACGAATTCAGCAGGTATTTAATCGAAAACTTCGATCGCACAGTGGAAATTACCGAAGGAGTACCCTTGGATGTAGGAGCAACGGCGTTGTTTCATTCCTACGGGGCATTTATTCAAGGGAGCAAAAAACTGGTGAATGAGAAGCTGTTGCTTTCGGGGGGGCTCCGAATGGACGGAAGTGATTTTGGTCGGTCAGCAAGCAATCCGTTGAATCAGCTCAGCCCTAGGGCCTCGGTCAGCTATCAGTTGCGGGATCAGTTGTTTTGGACAGCCAATGCAGGGATCTATTATCAGCGCCCTCCTTACACGGTACTGGGTTTTCGCGACAACGACGGCAGGTTGGTAAATCAGGACAATGACGTGCAATTTATCCGCTCCACCCATTTCATTTCTGGTATAGAGATCCAACGTCCGGAGAAGAACCGCAGATTCACCGTGGAGGGTTTCTATAAGTTGTATGCCAATTATCCAACCTCTGTGCGAAATGGGGTGGTGCTAGCAAACCTTGGGGCGGATTTTGGTGTGATCGGAAATGAACCCGTAATGTCAGATGGTAGAGGAAGAGCGTACGGACTGGAGTTCTTGGCTCAGCAGCGGCTTTTCAATAATTTTTATGGCATCGCAGCACTCACCCTGGTACGCAGCGAGTTTACCAATCCAAATACCGATGGGTTCGTTCCTTCGGCGTGGGATAATCGGTTCATTGTCAGCTTGACGGCAGGAAAGCGACTAAAGCGGGACTGGGAAATAGGTGCCCGGTGGAGGTTTTTGGGAGGGACTCCGTTTATTCCGTTTGACTTAAATGCCTCCTCCCTTCGCTCAAACTGGGACTTGTTCAATCAGGGGTTGTTTGATTTCAATCGGATCAACGAAGATCGGTTGAGGAGTTTTCACCAACTGGACCTTCGGGTAGACAAAAAGTATTTCTTTGACAAGTGGAACCTGAATTGGTATTTTGATATTCAGAATGCTTACAATTTTCAGGCAGAGCAACAGGAACGGTTGGTTGCTGTGCGTGACGAACAAGATAGGCCGTTGGTAGATCCAGCCGATCCGAACAGATACTTGCTGAGAAGTATCCGCAATACAGCCGGTTCCATCCTGCCAACAGTTGGGTTGATTATTGAATTTTAATCCCAATAATATGGTATATTCGGCCCCAAATGAAGAGATTGGTTTTTTTGACGGCTGTGGCGGGGATGTGGGTGTCAGCTGGTTTTTCGCAGGTACATCGAGGGGAGTCCAATCAGGGGAGTCTGATTGAGGAATTATTTGATACAGCGGATAGGTTAGTGGATTTCGTAAGCGGAGACAGTTGGACAGTCATACCCGCACTCACCTATTCACCAGAGACAAGTCTTGGAGTTGGAGCTCGTGCTATCAAGCTTTTTCGTCCTGCAAAGGACAGGACCTCGGACACAAGACCCTCTACGCTTCCGATTACACTTTTGTATACCCTTAACAGACAATTGTTATTTACCACAGAGTTGAATCTGTGGCAGACTGGCAATGTAGGCTTTCTGAATACCAGACTGGAGTTGGCAGATTTTCCCTTTAAGTTTTACGGTTTTGGCCATTCCCCTACTTTGGGAGAGTACTATGCAAGTAGGTACGCGCACTTTCACCTGATTTATGAGCGAAAACTTGCCAAAGGAGTATTTGTAGGCCCTGTGTATGAGTTTCGTCATGAAGATATCTATCGCACGGAACCTATGGGCATACTGGAGAGTGGCACTATCAAAGGGAGTTCCGGTCTGCTGCTTTCTGGAGTAGGTGGGGTACTGAATTACGATACAAGGGAGAATATTTTTCAACCTACCTCCGGTGTATATCATCAGGCGAAGCTGATGTTATTCTCGCCCGTTATCGGCAGTCACTTTTCGTTTGCGCAACTACAGGTTGATTTGCGAAAATATGTATCCCTCGGTCCGAAGCAGGTACTGGTTGGCCAGTCTTGGATGAGTTTAACAGCAGGAGCGGCTCCTTTTCAACAGGTTTCTATGATTGGCGGGAGTGATCGGATGAGAGGGTACTTTGAAGGCAAATATAGGGACAGGCATGCGTTGGTATTTCAAACGGAATACCGTCTCCAGGTGTATCGGAATTTGGGCTTGGTGTTTTTCGGAAGTGCCGGTCAGGTTAGTTCAGTACCGGATCAATTTGGATTTTCCCGATTTAAAGCGGCAGGAGGCATGGGCTTTAGGTATAGGCTAAACGATGAGGGCTTGAATATTCGGTTGGATATCGGTTTTGGAGATCAAATGGGATATTATTTTGGGTTGGATGAAGCCCTCTGAGTTGTAATTTTACACCTATGGAAATACAAGCCTTAAATCAATTAATCGGTAATATCGACATGTATCTCTTGGATCAAATCCTCAAGTGTCGCTTCGGGAAAGAAATGAGGATTTTGGATGCAGGCTGTGGAGAAGGTAGAAACGCCCATTATTTTATCAAGGGAGGTTATCAGATTTTTGGCGTGGATCAGGATATGTTGTCCATAAAAATGGCTAGAATGCACGCCCAATCTCTGAATCCGGGATACGATGTGTTGCGGTTTCAGGTGTGTGGCCTAGAGAACCTGTTGTTTCACAAGGAGGCATTTGATGCGGTTATCTGTAGTGCCGTCTTACATTTTGCAAAAAGTACTGCGCATTTTGAAGCCATGTGGGCAGAGTTGATGCGGGTATTGAAGCCTGGTGGCATTTTTTGGCTGCGTACCTGCACAGATGCCGGGGGCATTCAATCGCTTTCTACGGATCTTGGAGATGGCAGGTACATACTGCCAGATGGGAGTGAGCGCTTTGTGTTGTCTGAAGTCCTACTAGAATCGCTGATGCAGCAGTGGGGGCTGGAGCACTTGGAGGCACCCAGATCCGTGTTGGTTCACCGACAGCGTTCCATGGGAGTGTTTCTTTTTCAAAAGCAGCTTTCCTAGCACCACAACTACCGAACAGTGCTTTGAAGATAAGGATGAATTGAATCAATGGCGTATCTTTGCCCTTTGATAACATTAGGGGATGGATCTTCAATACGCACTCGAGTTAATAGGTGTTTTTGTCTTTGCGATATCGGGTGCGTTGGCCATTCAGGATAAGGGGCATGACTGGTTTGGTGCAGGTTTTACGGCGTTCATTACTGCGATAGGAGGGGGTAGTTTGCGTGACATGTTGTTGGGGGCCTATCCCTTGGTTTGGATAGGAGACGTCGCATTTCTCTATGCGATCTTTGCTGGGATTATTGTGACCTTTGTGTTCTTTCGCTTTGTTTCCAAGCTGAGAAAGACACTTTTCCTTTTTGATACTTTAGGTATTGGTTTTTTTACCATCCTCGGTGTAGAGAAGACACTCAGCTTGGGTTTTAGCTTGGAAGTGGCGGCAATTATGGGAATGTTTTCAGCGGTCATGGGAGGTGTCATCAGGGATACCCTCACCAACGAGATTCCGATTCTATTCCGAAAGGAGATTTATGCATCGGCTTGCCTGGCTGGAGCGATATTCTATTTACTATGCGATAAGTATGGGCTGGATAGGAATATCAACCTACTGGTATCTATATCCGCCATCATCACCATACGTTTGGTGGCTGTCAAATATAAACTCAGCCTACCAACTTGGGGGAGTTAGAAGCAAAAATAGTTGCAAAGCCAGCTGGGTAGTTGGCCCGAATTGAAGAAGTGGAGTATTTCACATATAGTTTTATACGAAGTAACCAAACGATTGAAATGGATGTAAGAAAATTTGATTCTGTCGAAGCACTAAATCAGGCCGCTGCAGCGATGATTATCGAAGCGGTAAAAGAGACACCACATCTGGTTCTGGGATTATCCACCGGCAATTCCCCGATAGGGGTTTACCAACGCCTAATTGCGGATCACCGAGAAAATGGAACGTCCTACAAAGAAGTAACTACGTTTAATCTGGATGAGTACGAAGGACTGGATGAAAATAGTCCACAGAGTTACCGATATTTTATGAATGAACAGTTATTTGACCATCTCGATATTGCAAAGGAGAATACCCATGTTCCCTCAGGAGTAGGCGACTTAGCCGAAAATTGTAAGGAATATGAGCGTCTGATTGAAGCGGCCGGTGGTATCGGCATTCAGCTTATAGGGATTGGAACCAATGGCCATATCGCCTTTAACGAGCCCGGAACCTCCTTTGAAAGTCTTACCCATATCGCTGACCTCAGCCAGGAAACCATCGATGCCAATGCGAAGTATTTCCCTTCGCCCGGTGATATTCCTTCCCGGGCGATTTCCATGGGTATCCAGTCCATCATGAACGCCCGAAAGGTGATCATGGTCGCTTTCGGCCAAAGTAAAGCACGTGCGGTAAAGGAAATGCTAGAAGGTCCTGTCTCCACTGAATTGCCAGCTTCGGTGCTACAGGGTCACCCAGACGCGATTATACTACTGGATCGAGAAGCGGCTTCTCTGCTTTCGAATTAAAAGGAGTAAGTGGGGAGGCTTGGCTAGCCGACGAGGTTTCGGAGATAAATAGTGAAAGCCAAGCCTTCCCCCACTTTACTACGGGTTTCAATCTTCCCGTCATTGGCCCGTATTTGTTCCCTTACCAAATACAGTCCCATCCCTTTGCCTTCCACATGGTTGTGAAAGCGCTGGTACAATCCAAACAATCTATCCCCATACCGATCCAGATCAAGCCCAATGCCGTTGTCACGGTACTCGATCACGCAGTAGTCATCCGTTTTGTAGGTTTTTATCCATACTTCTGGGGTTCTATCCGGGTGCTTGTATTTGACGGAGTTGGTTAGAAAATTCATGAAAAAATTCTCCAAGTGGGCATAGACATAGTTCATCTCGCTCAGTGCCGTCAAGTTTTTATGGATTTTAATCCCAGATTCTTTTAGCTGGTTAAAGAGGCTTTTTTCGATATTGTTGAGTAGCAAGTGGAAATTTATAGGTTCCACTTTTGGGATTTTTTGTTTTTTGATTGAGACCACTTCTATTAAGTCCTGCAGGGTGGCATTTAGCAGATTGGTAGAAACCTTTAGATTTTCGATTACTTCCTGATTTTCTGGGTCAGACGGGTCCAATTCATTGTATAAATCCAGCAGCAGGGAAATGTTTACGATAGGTGCTCGCAAATTGTGTGATACAATGTAGGCAAAACGGAGCAGTTCTTCGTTGTGGGACTCTAGATCCTTGATCAAGACCTCCCGTTCAGCCTCTAGTTTTTTGGCGTTGGTAATGTTTTGATGCACGAGTAGGATGTGGTCTATTTCCTGTTCTTCATTTCTCAGGGGTACAGCGTTGCTTTGGTAATAATTATTCCAAAGCGTTGTTTCGTAAGTAACCATTTCTCCCTGAAGCACCTGGGTCAGGTTCGCTTTAGCAGCTTGGTGAGAATCGCCATGCACGAGGTCTAAATGACAGGTTCCAATCAGGGAGGTTGGGTCAATGCTTAACTCCTTGTATTCCGTGCCTTCGGTGTATATATAGCGAAAATTGCTGTCCAATACATCAATGGTCCCACGGGGGAAATTTTCGGCTATGCGCTGATAAAGTTGGCGGCTTTCAAAGAGGTTTCGCTGAAAACCCTCTTGATGCTGCATGGCGGGACTATCTTTTTTGGAAAAATGAAAATTTAAGTAGCGTGTCGTGGTTTCACTTCGAATGACACTACCCTCCACCTCGACGAAGATCATTCTATTTTGTTCTCGGTAGGGGATAACCTTTTTTTCACCAGCTTCTATAGCGCTGGCGAGGGTCTTGAACACAGGCTTTGAGGCTAGTGGAAATAACTGGTCAAACGCGGTTTCCGGTGTCGAAAAATCTACGTGCGAACAGGCTTCCCTTAATTTTTCTGAAATATAAAGGCATTTAGCGGGTCCGTTATCCGTCTGAATGACCGTTATTAACGCATTTATAAAATCAATCGAACCAGATCCTTCCATGGATGTATATCGCATTGTTACTTTGCAAAAAAAGCTACCGGCCTCAAACGTAGAATTTTACAAATATAACTGAAAAATATGTTAACCTACTGCCGTTCGTCTCTACAAAAGCGTAGTTTATATCTTTTTGCGTTTGACCCCATCACAAAAAATATGCCGGAAATACTGATGGGCAACTTTTAAAGCTGTTTTTTCAGAACGAAAGTGATCCTCAGACTTTCGGGCGTGTCTTCTTCTGTACCTGATCCCCTCAGGATTTCCAATGTAATCACACGACCTTCTTGCGAGCGGAAAAGATTGGTGATATCGGCCAATTCCCAAAAGTAGGCGGGGACCTTATTGATGGCGATAATTTCGTCGTAGAGTTGTACTCCCTGTAAGTCTGCTGGAGAATTTTCGCGTACCTGGCTAACGTAGAAGCGTTTATTGTCGGCAGATAGGACCCTAACCATCAAACCACTCATATCGTAATCAAATTGGTCGCTAAATTTTGCGCCTTTTTTCAATAGGACGCGCTCTCTGGGGTAGTCAAATATGATTTTAATTCGATTAAGCAACTCGGCACCAATGCTGCCCTGTCTGCCAGTTTCGATGATTACATCTGAAAATTCGGTTTGGTCCGGGTAAGAGGTAATCACCCCCCTAAACTTTAAGCCCTGCATTTCGACACGTCGTACCCGACCCACTAGTCCAAAAAGGTCTCCACCCAAAGATCTTCCCAGATCGGTCTCGAGGGTTAGCGGGGGCAAAACAATGTCGTCGGTGGTTTCCCGGTTTAAGAGTAGGCCGTGGTTGGCCCCGGTATCGATGAGTAGCTTGGCAGGAATCTCCGGTCCCTGTATTTGTCGGATGGTGGTATGTACGTAGGGTTTGTTCCCAATTAACTCCATGGGCATAGATCGAAATCCAAGGGGTCTCCATTTTAGGGCCCGGCTGCGGTAAAAGGTGATTTCGGCATTGTCGTAATCGATTTTGATCGGGTTATTTTTGAAAAACTCATGGCCAACAACTCCGTATATGGGAATACCTATAACTTTTTCCAGTTCCAGAAAGTCCTCATCCAGCACCAAAGCAGCCTGATAAATTCCTTCAATTTCGCCAAGATCAAAATGATTGTTAGGCGAAACCGAGGCGCTGAGAACTGTTTGCCCGTCTGCACCAACGAGGTTGAGTTTTCGGGTATATTGCATCCCCAGCTCGTCGGCAATTGTTTTGCTGAAGAATATGTTCGATTTGACACCGGTATCAAACAAAAAATTGATAGGTTCGCTGCCATTTACCGATACCGGAATGATCACCAAGCTATTTGAATCGATAAAAGGTATCTTTACTCTTCTAGATTCTTTTTTCATGTAAAACCCCGGCACCTGGGCCGGTAACATAGAATACACCATACAAAAAAATAGGATGATGAAAGTATTCCGGATGAAGATCATAGAATGTTGGGTGTTCTTGATTGATAGGTTAAGATAAAAAATAATTCTGAGTTGCAGCAGTTTGTTCTAGAATCTTTGACTAAATGTCATTTTAATAACCGAAATAGGTGAAAAATGTTGAAAGTGGTGGCTATTCCGGTAGCTGTTGGTTTCCCGGTGCCCCGCATACTATCAGTGGGCACTCAATTTAGAATGAAAGCAAATAAGATTTTTTGAGCAGCTGTGAATCACTCAGCGTTTGATAAAATCTAAAAAAAGCCGCATATTTATTTTTCTTAACAAACAGCTATGGCAGAAAAGTCACTTATAGAAAAAGCAAAAAAGATATTTGAGAACTATTTACTCCGTCAGGGAAGTAGAAAGACCCCTGAACGTTTTTCCGTCATTGACGAATTATATGCCCTCCCTCAAGACGAGCACATTGATGTGGAGGGACTTTTTTTGCTCATGCGAAACAAAGGGTATTCCATCAGCCGCGCCACGATATACAATACACTAGACCTTCTGGTAGAATGTGGTCTGGCTGTCAAACATCAATTTAAGGATAAAGTAGCCCTCTACGAACAAGCGCTGACCTACAAGCATCACGATCATTATGTCTGCAATCAATGCAGAAAAATCAAGGAGTTTTCCGATGAACGTATCAATTTAATCAAGGATGCCATTGGAAAGGAATTTGAATCAGCCATCACCAGTCATTCTCTGGTGTTATACGGAGACTGTAAGATCATAGATTGCGAAAACCTCCACCTTACCATCTAATCCTTTATCGATCCACTGATTCCTCTCACGCAAATACCTTTCGGTAGATGGGTTTCCGATAGAGGAATTGGAGGTAGAGAATAGGGTACAGGATGGGAGTCAGAAGCGCAAATCTGCCAGCATAGGATATTTCGTCCCGAATGATGGTTTTGCGTTCTCCTGAGCGAATTATCCGGTGCCTGTGCTTCCACTTACTTAGAAAAAACGGGAGGGAAACTCCCTCGTCCACAAAAAAGTATTCCTCTTCTGTCGTTGCAGCATCGGTTATCTTGCTGGTCCAATTTACTTTGGCCACCAGCATATTGATTTGCAGGGAAACCAAATCCCCCACCTCGGATCCGTCAAATCGTTGCAATGTTACCTTTGGAAAAGGAGGATTCAGCTGTAGCAATAAATCGCCGCTGAATCCTTCTTTTACCTTTAAATAATGTTGGTTTACGGAAGTGGAAATGGTAATATGCATCATAGGTACATAAACCAACAATTATCGGATTAGTTTAATTTTTTGAAATAGCCGAACAATTCAGAGTCGGATGAAATAATCAAGCTAGTATTTTCGTCCAACGACTTCTCAAAGGCTTCCATGCTCCTCAAAAATCGGTAGAGATCAATGGATTGCCTGTTTCGGTTATATACCTCCGCATAGATATCAGATGCCTCTGCATCTGCCCTACCGCGGATCTCTTCCGCTTTTTGGTAGGCTTCTGACTGAATCAATGCCAGGTCCCGCTCTTTATTGCCCTCGATCACCCGAGCTTCCCCTTGGCCTTCAGACCTGAATTGATCGGCTATTCGGTTTCGTTCAGATATCATTCGGTCATATACCCTGTCCCTAACTTCATCTACGTAGTTCATGCGCTTAAAGCGGAAGTCTAAAATGCGTACGCCCAAATCCAGGCAGCGCTGATTGGCTTTTTCCAGCACAATTTTTTCAATTGCTGCCCTGCCTACGGCAATGTCTTCCAAAACCTCGATTTCTTCCATGAAATCTTCGGTCACCTCGGGGTCTCTGTTCGAAGACCTAACCAGATCTAGGAGGTCATGGCTGGCGATTGCATTTCTGGTTTCACCATCCAAGATATCGTCTAGCCTCGACTGGGCAGATCGCTCGTCCCGAAGCCTGATGAAAAATTGTAAAGGATTGGTAATCTGCCACCTGGCATAGGTGTCTACGAATATGAATTTCTTGTCTTTGGTAGGGACTTGGTTTTTGTCTCCGTCCCACTCCAAGAATCGCTTGTCAAAAAACTGCGTTTTTTGGATAAAAGGGATCTTAAAATTCATTCCAGGGGTGGTCCGCTGTTCACCTACAGGCTTACCGAATTGCGTGACGATGGCCTGCTGGGTTTCGTCTAAGATGAATACGGTGTCGTTTAGCGTAAACAATAGGATGGCTCCTACCACCAGAGAGAGAATTAATCGGTTGTTCATGGATTCAGTTTTTTAGGTTCGCCGTTGAGATTTAAAAGTGGCAACACATTGCTACCTTTTTCGTCGGTGATTATTTTGTTTTGCAGCTTGGGTAATACCCGCTCAATGGTTTCCAGATAAATCCGTTGTTTGGTGACTTCTGGAGCTTTGATATATGCCTCATAGACCGAGTGGAATCGGTTTGCCTCACCCCGTGCACGGTTCACCCGATTTAGGGCATAGGCCTCTGCAAGTTGTACCGTTTCGGTAGCTTCCCCTCTGGCGCGGGGTATTACGCGGTTATATTCAGCTTCAGCTTGATTGATTAGGGTTTCTCTTTCCTGTTGCGCCTCGTTTACAGCATTGAAAGAGGGCTTTACCGTTTCTGGGGGGTTTACATCTTGAAGAACTACTTGATCTATGCGGATGCCGTTTTCGTATTCATCGCACATTTCCTGAAGAAGTACCTCTACGCTCGAGGCTATTTCCTGACGACCTACTGTAAGTACTTCGTTCACCGTTCGGTCTCCCACAATCTTTCGCATGGCTGCTTCCGACATATCCCTGAGGGTTTTTTCGGCATTTCTTACCTTAAACAGGAATTTGTATGAATCCACGATTCGGTACTGAATTACCCACTCCACATCGGTCAGGTTTAAGTCTCCGGTCAGCATCATGCTTTCATCCGAAAAGCCTGTTTTTGAATACTCCGATCGTTGCGATGCCACGGATGTTCTAAACCCGAATTCCTGCTTCAATTGGCGTTGCACAGGGATTTTGTACATCGATTCTACAAAAGGAATAATGAAAGCTAGTCCAGGCTGTACGGTCCGGTTGTATTCGCCTAGTTGTATGATCACTCCCTCCTCCTCCGGACCCACGGTTTTGATCGCAGTAGCCAGAATGATTAAAAGGATAATACCAGAGATAATTTTGAAAAGGTATTTTTTTATCCAGTCGGGATTGATGTTTATCTCGTATTGTTCTTGTGACATAATTTTTTTTTTATTTCTGAGACGTAGGAAGAATTAGTAAAGTTACGAAGGACTGGACCGAATTCAATCAAAACCTGATTTATTGCAGCGATTTACCTCTTTGAGCCGATGAGTGAAACCAGTGAATGTGTCAGATGACTATGATCAAGGCGAAGAATAGGACGATCCAAACAATGTCCATGAACTTCCAATACGTAGAAAAAAGCATGAATTTCATACGGTCATAGGGATTGGAAAACATAAACAGGTTTTTTATCGCATCGTTTTCGCATGCACGCAACTGCTTTAACAAAATCAATGCATAAATCATCGCTCCTACCAAGTGGATCAGGTGTATCCCGCTAAGCACATACAAGAAACTACCTGCAGGAAGGCCTACAAAAGTCACCCCCATGGCATTCATTTCACGCCAGCCGATGAACTGAAGACCTGTGAAAAGCAACCCCAGCAGTAGGGTTTCTGTCACTGCGGATTTCAGTTTTTTGACATCGGAGGCATTGAATTGCGGAACAATTTTCGTGGAGGTGTAGCCACTGAGAAGCAGCGCAAAAGAGCTAACCACAAAGGATTTGGGTATACTGGACAAACCGGTCAGCGAAAAAGTAGCTTGAGACCCCAAAAACGCCACCAGTAAAAAGAGAAAAATTAAACCAGAACCAAACATCCCCAGGTACATCAATGTCTGATAAGGGTGCATACTTTCTACGCGGCTAAACCAGTGTACTTTTTCTCTCGAAGCCATGGCTGTCTTTTTAGGATAAACAAATTGCGGGAGTGATGGTTCAGGAGGTTACTGTTAAAATCGATACGAATGGTCGGTTTCCAAGGACAGTATCACATGTATCTTACAGACGCCTTTTGCCGTGTATTCGTGAGTTATTTTCTAACTTGCGGCCGATTTACATATCCTAAACATTCAAGCTAGGTTTGGAAAAAGTTGATTTCTTGAGCCTGTACCAACAGGACGCTGTCATCCGAAGTATTGCAGACAAACTCGCTGCCTGTGGTGTTGATCCTGTTCAGTTTAGGGGTCTTTCCGGCAGCTCCGATACGGTGGTCCTACATACGCTCACAAAGTTGCTGGGAGGATTTCACATTGTCGTAGCGCATGACCAAGAGGAAGCCGCATACCTGCATGGGGATTTAGAAGTGCTCAAAGAGGATCAGCCCCCTCTTTATTTCCCGGCCACCACCAAAAAACCCTATCAGTACGAAGAGGTGGATAACGCAAATGTGCTGATCAGGTCTGAGGTGTTAAGTAGCTTGCTATCCAATACACTGAAAGGGGGCATTCTCGTCACCTATCCGGAAGCACTCTACGAAAAGGTAGTCAATAAAAAGAGTCTAAAGGAAAGTACCTTTGCCGTGAAGGTAGGAGAGGCGGTGGACGTTCCATTCTTGGAGGAATTATTACATACCTATGGATTCGAGAAAGCAGACTTCGTATACGAAGCAGGTCAGTTTGCGATTCGTGGTGGCATTATTGATGTTTTTTCGTATGCCTTCGATTTGCCCTACCGCTTGGAGCTTTTTGGAAGAGAAATAGAAAGTATACGCACGTTTGATCCAGATAGCCAGCTTTCTCAAGATATATTGGAAGAAATCTCTATCGTACCCAATATTCAGACCATGTTTACTGAGGAGCTGAGGCAATCCTTGGTGGAGTTTTTCCCGTCAGATACCCGGCTTTGGTTTAAAGACATGGCCCATACGCTGGATCAGATGGACAGGCTCTTTCAAATGGCCGAGGACCGGTTCCAAAGCGATCGAGGGAAGAGCGAACAGGGAAAATCGGTACTGATGGATCCAGCAAGGCTGTTTGACACGGGCAGCTCCTTTTTGGACAAGGTAGGAGCTTTCAAAAAAGTAGAATTTGGACATGTTTCTTCTCTTGGATCGGGCGAAGTGTTCCAGTTTGACACCAAACCCCAACCATCTTTTAATAAAAATTTTGATCTTTTGGTCGCCAATCTCCAGGAAAACGAACGTAAGGGATTGGTAAATATCATCAGCTCCGATAGCGAGAAGCAGATCGACCGCTTGCGGAATATCTTTGAGGAATTGGATCCCACGCTGCGTATTCAGCCTTTAATGCTCAGTTTGAGGGGCGGGTACATCGATGAATCCCTTCAGATTGCCTGCTATACAGATCACGAGATATTCGAGCGGTTTCACCGGTACAAAAGCAAAAAGAGAGCAAGTAAGTCAAAGTCGCTGACACTTAAAGAGCTTAAAAGCCTGCATCCGGGAGACTTTATCGTGCACGTGGACTACGGTGTAGGGAGGTTTGCCGGCTTGGAGAAGGTGGATGTGAATGGGAAGTTTCAGGAAGCTATCAGGCTGGTGTTTCGGGATGATGACCTCTTGTACGTGAATATCCATTCGCTGCATAAGATTTCGAAGTATTCCGGCCAGGAAGGCACCCAACCTGTTATGTCTAAATTAGGCTCTCCGGATTGGGAAAATAAAAAGAAGCGGGTAAAAAGCAAGGTTAAGGACATCGCCAAGGACCTGATCGCCTTGTATGCCAAGCGAATGAATGCCCAAGGGCATGCGTTCAGTACGGATAGCGTACTTCAAGTGGAGTTGGAGAGTTCGTTTATTTACGAAGACACCCCGGATCAAGCAGCAGCCACCGCCGATGTGAAGCGGGACATGGAGAAGCAATACCCGATGGATCGGCTGGTATGTGGGGATGTGGGCTTCGGAAAAACAGAGGTGGCCATACGGGCGGCATTCAAAGCAGTCAATGACCGCAAGCAGGTTGCGGTATTGGTGCCAACCACCATCTTGGCCATGCAGCACTACCATACCTTCAAGGAGCGGTTGGCACAGTTTCCGGTAGAGATTGATTACATAAACCGATTTCGTACCGCCAAAGATATCAAGGAAATTATCCGCAGGGTAAACAGCGGGGAGATTGATATACTCATTGGTACCCATCGGATTGTGAACAAAGATATCCAATTTAAAGACCTTGGCTTACTGGTTATTGACGAAGAACAAAAGTTTGGGGTAAAGGTGAAAGATCAGCTCAAGCAGCTTCGGGTCAATGTGGACGTGCTCACCTTAACCGCGACTCCGATTCCCCGAACCTTGCACTTTTCGTTGATGGGGGCTAGAGATCTCTCTGTGATAGCCACCCCCCCGCCAAACCGGCAGCCGGTTACTACGGAGATTTACACGTTTCAGGAGGAGATTATCCGTGATGCAGTCGTAAATGAGTTAAGGCGTGGAGGGCAGGTCTTTTTTGTACATAATCGCGTGGGAGAGATCGACTCCATCGCCAATCTCATCCTACGGTTAGTTCCCGATGCCAAGGTGGTAGGTGCCCATGGGCAGATGGACGGAAAGCTACTGGAGAAAATCATGGTCAGTTTTATCGAGGGAGAGTACGATGTGTTGATATCCACCAACATCATCGAGTCCGGTTTGGATATCCCAAATGCCAACACCATCATCATTAACAGGGCCCATATGTTTGGGGTGAGTGATCTGCACCAAATGCGCGGAAGGGTGGGCCGCAGCAATAAAAAGGCCTATTGCTACCTCCTCACTCCTTCCACGGCCGTACTCACACCGGAGTCCAGAAGACGACTTGCTGCATTGGAGGAGTTCTCTGACTTGGGAGACGGATTCAAAGTAGCCATGAGAGACTTGGACATACGGGGTGCTGGAAATCTCCTTGGAGCAGAGCAAAGTGGATTTATCAGTGACTTAGGGTTTGAGATGTACCATAAAATCCTGGATGAGGCCGTGCAGGAATTAAAGGAAACAGAGTTCGCCTCATTGTTTGAGGTGGATTTGAAGGAAAAGGTCCAAGTTTTGGTGCGGGATTGTGTAATCGAAACGGATTTGGAACTGCTTATACCCGAGACGTATGTAAGCAATATCACAGAACGGCTTAGTTTGTACTCCAAATTGGATAACGTGAAAAGCGAAGAAGAACTGTCTAAACTCGAAGCTGAATTGGGTGATCGGTTTGGTCCCGTCCCTCCTACAGTCTCCACTCTGCTGGAAACTGTAAGGCTACGTTGGCTGGCGGAAAGGCTCGGATTTGAAAAGCTGGTACTCAAAAGCAAACAAATGAAGTGTCACTTTGTTTCATCAGAACGCCAAGAGTATTACCAATCTCCGGTGTTCGGTAACATTTTGAAAAAAGTCCAGCATTTGGGAAAAAACGGTAAAATAAAAGAACACAAAAATCGTTTGATACTCGTTATTAGTCAGGTGGAAACCATCGAAAAAGCTATAAAATCGTTGGAGGATTTGAAAAATTAACGGATTTATGCATGATTAAAAATGTGTTTGGCCTTGGATAATTTAAATTATATCCATCGAAATCGTCTAATCTGGCTTGAAGATAGCGAGAGTAGTGGTAAAAGATTATTGCTTAAATATATTATTGATCATATATTAGCGTTTTATTAGGGTGCAACCAAACTATTTTCGCATGAAATTAGGGAACAAATTTTATTCATTGGCGACAGCCTGTAGCATGGTCTTGTCAATGTTACTTTTTTATGGCTGTGGTAGTCAGTCCAACAGACGGACTGCAAGTAGCCCAGGAAGAGTGAGTGCGTCTACCGGGGCGGTGTATAGTTTCAACAACGACGATACGACAAAATTTCAGGTCTTTACCCTACCCAAGGAAGTGGTAGGGCCTAGATTGAAATTTATTCAAGGTGGCCGGGCGGTTTTGGGATCCCAAGAACAGGACATTATGGGCTTTCGAGACAATATTGAAAGAACGGTTACCGTTGCTTCATTTTTCTTGGATGAAACGGAAGTTACCAATGTCGATTACAAGGAGTTCCTTTTTAACATGAAGTCCAGGGTAAGTGCGGATTCCATCCTGAAACTTCAACCGAACGATCGGGTATGGGACGGACTATTATCTTACAACGACGTATATGCGACCTACTATTTCAACTACCCGGGGTTTAATTTTTATCCTGTGGCTGGCGTGAGTTGGACACAGGCAAATGTGTATGCAAGGTGGCGTACCATTTATGTAAACGAATTAAGCAGAGAAAAAAACAAATTGGATTCAACCTTGTCTCAGAGTCAGCTTATCGAGCGCGGGGCGGTGTTCCCGGATTACAGACTGCCCAACGAAGCAGAGTGGGAATATGCAGCGAAGGCGATGATCGGTACGCAGTACATGGATGAAAATCAGGAAAATGGGCGAATTTACCCTTGGGATGGTAGGGGTCCTCGGAATCCATACAACATCAAGCGAAAATCCAGGCAGGGAGATTTCTTGGCGAACTTTAAACGTGGCAGGGGGGATTATGCTGGTATAGCTGGATCGGTTTCTAACGACGGGGACATCATCCCAACCAATGTATATAACTATCCAGCCAATGACTTCGGTTTGTATAACATGGCTGGAAATATGAATGAGTGGGTGCAAGACGTATATCGTCCGCTTTCCTTTCAGGATTTTGACGACCTAAACCCACTTCGAAAAGATGGGGTGTTTGACGAAGCCAGCACCTACAATACCACGATGATCAGTGATGAATTTAGAGTTTATAAAGGTGGGTCTTGGAGAGATGTTGCCTATTGGTTGTCTCCAGGTGCCAGAAGGTTTTTACACCAAGATTCTGCAACGAACCACATCGGTTTCCGATGTGCGATGATTGCAGTGGGAGGTAGAGACAGGTAAGGATTCACCCAACCAAAAAAAAGCCGCTTTGAAAAATCAAAGCGGCTTTTTTTTGGTTCATGATTAGCTAAGTTGAAAAAGAGCGGTGCTTATATTAGGAAACCAGTACGTATTGTAAATAATAGTTTTATTTTTGTGAGGTAAAGAACTTGTTTCAAGGGGTTTGTATGATGAGGATTGTTTTTTTGGGGATGTTGATGGTGCTTGCTTTGCAGACTTTTTCACAGAGCTGGAGAAGGGTAGGAAGTTGGGGAAATGATTACTCCGACATCAAGTGGATCAATAATGAGGTTGGGTATATCTGTGGCGAGAACATTTTTCTCAAGTCTATTGATGGAGGACTCAGTTGGAGTGAGTTTCCCGCTCCCTCGGCCGAAAAAGTGGTCGCAATGGATTTTTATGACGAGAATAGGGGATTGGTATTGGCTTCGAGGGGACGGGTTTACATCACGAGCAACGGGGGCCGTTCGTGGCAGACCCGGGCATTGCCGAGCCAAGAACAGCTTAAGAATGTATTTTACGTAAGCGCCACGCAGGTGTGGGTGATTGGTGAAAAAGGCACGCTGTTGCAGTCTGCTGATGGAGGGCAAACCTGGGCGGCACGGTCTACAGGCTCCACGTACGATTTCAATGCGCTTCATTTCGTGGATGCAGTCACGGGTTACATTGCTACATCCGGCTCTGCAGTGTTGAAGACCACCAATGGAGGCAATACATGGGAGCAAATACCTACCGAATTTGACGTGTCATTGAATGGGATCCACTTTGTGTCCGAGGAAGAAGGCTATGCGGTGGGAAGCTTGGGTACGATTATCAAAACCACCGATGGGGCATCCTCTTGGCAGTTCATTAACAGTGGCATTGACACGGACTTCACCGGCGTGACTTTTAACCGCAATAATCCGTTGATAGGGGTGATCATCGGTAAAAATGGAACCATGCTCCGTACTATCAATGGAGGGCTTTCCTTCATACAGGTAGCCAGCAGAACCGTGCAGGATATCAACGCCATTGACTTTAGGCAGGAAACGAATAATGTCTTTGCAGTCGCTAACAGTGGGTTTTTGGTTTCTTCTGCCAATTCCGGTGCATCGTGGAGTATTCGATTATCCGGCCGGTCGAGTAATTATTCGGCTGTGCAGTTCACCTCAGACCTACGTGGATATATCGTAGGGGAGCAAGGCTTGGTTTTGCTCACCGGAAATGGAGGAAACACCTTTACCGATCGGTCTCGGAATTTGTCTTTGGGGTTTAAAGCGTTGCACTTCGTTACTGCAGGGGCGGGTTATGTGTCCGGCGAAAATGGAAACCTCATCAGCACGACCAATTCCGGTGCCAACTGGACCACGCTGAATCTTGGAACAAACCGTAGTATTAATGGGATTCATTTTTTTAACATAGACCGTGGATTTGTGGTGGGTGATCGTGGATTTATTGCAAGAACTGAAAACCGCGGCATCAATTGGACGATTGTTAATTCCAGTGAGGCGGTGTTGGATTTTAATGCCATTACATTTTTTGGAGAGGCGGAGGGTATCATTATAGGCGATGCGGGGTACCTCGCTCGTTCTACCAACGGTACCAGTTGGGCAAGGATATCCGTCTCCACCACTACAGACCTCAGGGCTATCACGGTTTTGGACGAGCAAACTGCTATGGTAGTAGGGGATCAGGGAGTTATTCTAAAGACTTCTGATAGGGGGATTACATGGAGAAGAATTACCAGCGGATACAGTGCGGATTTTACGGACGTAGAGTTTTTAGATGAATCGGTGGGGTTTATCACAGGAAAGTCTGGCTTGATGATACGTACCTTTGATGGGGGTGAGACGTGGGAAAGACTCGAAACGGGAACCTTTCAGGACCTGACAGGACTCAGCTTTGGAGATTTAAATGTCGGGTATGCAGTCGGGCAAAATGGTCTTTTGTTTCAGTATACCTGTCAGGTTCCAGTACAACCGACAGCAATTTTTGGTGAAAACAATATTTGTCTAAGTAGACAAATTTATACGATCCAACAGGGAGAAGAACCCGGGACCACCTACGAATGGCGCGTAGACGGGGGAACGATCGTAGAGGGTCAGGGTACCAATCGGATTGTGGTCAATTGGGACATTGCTGGAAGGAACGCCGTGATGGTCAGAGGGCAAAACTCCTGTGGCAACGGCCCCACCTCGGCACTGGAGGTGGTAGTTTCCACTCAGCCTAATTCCGCACCGCCGATTCAGGGTGATGGAGTGGTTTGTTTGGGAAGTATGAACGAATTCTTTGTAGATTCCATTCCAGGTACTGAGTACGTTTGGCAGGTGACCGGTGGCATTATTCGTGGAGGTCAGGGTACTTCAAATGTAGAAGTAGAGTGGACTACCTTGGGTAATCATACGCTAAGAGTTTCTACCACAAACCCTTGCGGTCAGGGGCCTACCTCTCAGAAGCCCATTCGGATAATCACTGTACCAAATCGCCCTGGATCTATTACTGGATCGACTCAGGTGGGTTTCCAGGAGGTAGATTACGAGGTGCCTTCTGTGCAGGATATTAACTACCAGTGGACTCTGACAGGTGGAGGCAGTATCCTCAGTGGACAAGGCACCAATCGAGTTCGCATCAAGTGGGAACAGGATGGAGATCATACGCTTACGGTTACCCCATTCAATGCCTGTGAGAATGGCCCTACCCAGACCATCAATGTGAATGTTAATTTCATTACATCCCTGGACGAAAATCGTTACCCTGCTGATTTTGAAATCTACCCCAACCCTTCGCAAGGCAATATACGAGTACGATTGGGCGGATTGACCGATGTGAGGGAGGTACGGATATACAACAACTTGGGTCAAGAGATCCTGAATCTGCCCGTCCACGGCATCAGTAGCGAACTGGAAATCAAAGATCTTCCAAAGGGACTGCACCAAGTAGTGCTTCGTGGGAGAACCAAAGAATATACCAAAACACTGTGGATACGGTAAATTCTGAAATACACCGGGAGCAGTCCTAGGGGGAACGAAATGAATCCTAAAGCGGGTTGGATAGGTTGCTTTACCAGCCGCCCCCGCCGCCTCCGCCCCCGCCGCCTCCAGACCGACCACCTCCTCCACTTCCGGATTTGGAGCCAGGAGGGGCCGAAGAATTGTTCAGGGCATTTCCAAACGTTTTACCAAGCCCATTGGATAAGCCGGAGATAGCGCCCGCATTGAAGGCAGCACCCGAATACCAGGCCGGTTGGTAACGGGATCGTGTTTTTGAGGATTCCTCAAAAGTTTTTAAGCTGTTTTCGAAGCTTTTGCCCCAAGCATCTCCGACTCCTAACGCCATGGCATACGGGAGATTTTTCTCAAAAACCTCTGGAGTGAGTCCGGGAGGATTCATCTGCTGAATCATGGGTTTTTCGGCGGCGTTTAAATACATGCGAAAACCCTCTATTTCATCGAAAACCTTTCTTCCCTCCGGAGTGGGAGCTTTCATCAAGTAGAAGAATAAATAGTTACTAAGGGCCAATGCCATAAAAAGAATCAAGATGCCGTACTCAAATGTGGCACCAAATTGATAAATAAAAAATCCAGGGAGCACCAGTACAAATAGGAGTGAAAACACATTGCTGACAATGGTACCGATTTTTACCGATTCCCCACTGGCAATATGGTAAATATTGATGATCAACGTGGAAAGAATTCCCGAAAGAAATACCGTGACGATAGTGCCCATAATAAGAAAAACCTTTTCGTCTTCGAAGCGCATGGGAAAGGTGACTACGAATGTCAGGATAATGGTTGCTAAGGAAAGAAGAATGCCTGGTACCAACCAGATTTGATTAAGTTTGAAATATCTTCCTTTGTAGTTTACTTTCAGGTGTTCCTGTACAGCTTTTAACGCACCGCCGATCTTCTTGTATTCTTTTTGGGTAAGGTGTACCACGGTTGTTCCATCCGGAAAGAGTGCTCGGATTATGGCCTTTTCAAAGGTTTCCAGGTCAGCCTCTTCTTCCATTTTTTGAAGTTGTAAATAGAATTTACGTTTTTCCTCCACAATCTTAATCACTCCCTTGGTGGCCAACTGAATCATGGCAACAGTAAACGAAGTTTGGTCAAAGCCCATTTTATGGATATAGCGGATGGCGGGTGCGTCTAGGCCTCTGGGTGCATCAAATAAAGGGTAGATACCTCCCCGTTTGGGATCTACACCTACTTTTTTCCATGCAAACAGGTAATAGGCAAGTACAAATAATAGTCCTATGAGTGCAACGAGGATTCCAGCATTATCTCCTAAAAAAATCAGCTTTTGCTGGGCTCTGTTAGGTTCTTGTACCACTCCCTTCGGCCAGGCGACTGCTACTGTCAGTGCTTCCCTCGCATTTAGTGGTTTGGTGAGGGTGATGCTCAGGGTGTTGTTGCCGGTTTTCTCCAATTCGCAGTTACAGGTACTACTGCCGGTTGGGCCTGAATACCCAGCGTATTGAAGGATAGTGGCTTCATCCGGTAGGGTAATGCGGGCTTGGGCACGTAAGATAGGAAAGGCCCAACTATCGCCTATCACATTCCAATAGAGTTCGTCAAACTCCTCGAAAAAACCAATCTGCCGGTTGGTGGTATAGGATATGGTATAGGTATAGGTTCCACTGCCCAAGAATACGTCCGGATTACCAATCCGTATGATCTGAAAATCACCCTCGGTAAGAACCTCATAAGGTTCAGGCTGTCCATCCTTTAGGATTTCCCGAACCGTAAAGCCTACCTTAACCCGATTACCGTAGTTGTCGCGGTAGATGGTGGGGAAACTTCGGAATATTCCCCGTTGGATTTCTTGCTGTAGGCTTCTGACGGTGATTGTTTCGGTGACCTCTAGGGACCCATTCAGCTGCACTTTAATATCGCTTTGATAGTCTAGGATTTCCTCCCGATCTTGCGCGAACAGTTGCTGGGATGAGAATAGGAGAAGGATAAATAGATACTTTATCATAGGTCTCTAGTTGATTTTCAGCGGTAATAATTTAACATGTGCCTATCTTCGGATACCCGTCTACCGATAAGCAGGTTGCGTGGCTTATAATCGCATTGCTGTGCAAGAACTTTTTATAGATTAATCTCCGGGGTGGAACGTTCGGCCTCACTGCTTAAGCTAAAAAAGGGCTCCTTATGAAAGGAAAACAGTTTAGCGATCAGGTTTTGGGGGAAAGTTTCGATTTTGGTATTCAGTTCCCTTACTGTTCCATTGTAGTACCTTCTGGCTTTTTGCAGGGTATTTTCAATGGAAGATAGTTCTTGTTGGAGTTCTAGGAAATTCTGGTTGGCTTTCAATTCCGGGTAGGCCTCAGCGACAACGAGCAATTTTCTCAACGACTGGGTCAGTGCAGCCTCGGATTCACCTTGTTCTTCCACCGAGTGTGGCCGAAGTGCTTCGCTTCGTATCCGCGTGACTTCTTCAAACAGGGCTTTTTCGTGTGAAGCGTAGGCCTTTACAACCGACACCAGATTGGGAACAAGGTCAGCCCGTCGTTTTAGTTGTACGTCAATGCCGCTCCAGCCCTCTCTGGCAAGATTACGCAGTCGTATGAGCTGGTTATAGATGAAAATAATGGCCAAAATGACAGCGGCTGCGAGGATTAAAGATACATTCATGGGTCAATCATTGAAAAGAATAAATTCAAAATGCGAATGAATGTACCGATAATATAGATAAAAAAAAAGAGGCCATTTGGCCTCTTTACATAACTAGCTTTTTCTAACTCTGATTTTCTCCTTGATTTTGGCGGATTTACCTTGTCTGCCTCTCAGGTAGAACAGTCTCGCCCTTCTCACTTTACCTTCTCGAAGCAATTCGATCTTATCGATTGCCGGAGAGATGATTGGGAAAATACGTTCCACACCTACACCGTTGGAGACTTTCCTGACGGTGAAGGTTTCCCCGTTGGAATTGGGGTTTTTTCGTTGGATCACAGTACCTTGGAACTGCTGAATACGTTCTTTGTTTCCTTCCGTGATCTTCACGTGAACGTTGATCGTATCCCCTGCCTTAAAAGATGGAAACTTAGACCGTACGTCTTTGTATTCCTCTTCTACGATTTTAAGTAGTTCGCTCATTGCTTTGATATTTTTGCGTATCGCGTTTAAATTGCTTTGAGAGCAATATGATGTTACTCTGTTTTCTTTGTTCTATGGTTTCTCGCCCTCTTTTTCCCCCTTTTCGTATCCCATCAAATCGGGTCTACGTTGGCGGGTTCGGCGAACCGACTCTTCGAATCTCCAGTTTTCAATTTTTGCCGCATGGCCTGAAAGCAACACTTCCGGAACTTTCATCCCTTGGTACTCCGCTGGGCGGGTGTATACCGGTGGGGCAAGTAATCCGTCCTGAAAAGAATCCGTGAGAGCCGAAGTCTCGTCGTTCAAAACTCCGGGGATCAAGCGGATTACCGCGTCAGCGACGATAGCAGCGGCCAATTCACCTCCTGAGAGCACATAGTCTCCTACGCTTATTTCTCGGGTGATGAAATGCTCACGCACGCGTTCGTCCACTCCTTTGTAATGTCCACAGAGAATGATCAGGTTTTCCTTCAAGGAGAGTTCATTTGCCATGGATTGGCGAAAGGTCTCCCCATCTGGACTCATGTAGATCACTTCGTCGTATGTCCGCTCACTTTGAAGTGCTTTGATGCAGCTGGCAATAGGTTCGATCATCATGACCATTCCGGCACCTCCACCAAAGGCGTAGTCGTCTACGCTTTTTTGATTTCCGATGCCATAGGGCCTCAGGTCGTGTATCCGCACTTTGGCCAAGCCCTTTTGTTCTGCCCTTTTCAGGATAGAATGCTCAAAGGGCCCTTTCAGTAGGTCGGGAACCACCGTGATGATGTCTATTCGCATGTCACTCGTTCAGGTATATGTCAATCAAGCCCTCGGGCAAGCGGCAGAAAACTTTTTTCGCTGCCTTGTCTACTTTTTGGATGATTCCCTCTTGGATGGGTATCAAGACTTCTTTTTCTTGGTATTCCATCCCGATCAAATCCTGCGTTTCTAAATCATAGATGACTTTCACTACTCCCAACTCCCCTCGTTCTTCGTCGATTACCTGGCATCCTACCAGTTCGTGAAAATAGTACTGGTCTTCTTCCAGTTCGGGTAAGTCTTTAAGGGGTAAGAAAAGTGCCGATCCTACCAGGTCTTTCACCTTGTCGACGTGGTCGTATTCCTCAAACTTTGCCAGAAACCGATTATTTGGTTGGGGCACCAAGTGCTCCACAAAAAAGGGAATCAGGCGGTTGTTTTTTTCTACAAAGAGGTGTTTGATATCTTCGTAATCTTCGGGATAATCCACGTCCAAGACCAACATTAGTTCCCCTTGGAGTCCATGAACCTTGGCAATATGGCCTAGATGAAAGCAATTGTCTTTGTTCATGGGGGAAAGTCAATTATGCCTGAGCTTCACCTTCCTCAGAGGCTGGCGTTTCCTCGGTAGCGGGAGCCTCCTCAGCAGGGGCTTCAGCAGCACGGGCTTCAGCTTCAGCGGCTGCCACTGCGGCTGCTGCGTCTTCTTCTCTTTTCTTGATGGCGTCCAGTCTAGCTTGGTTTTTGGCAGCTTCTGCAGCCAATGCCGCTTGTTTGGCACTGTCTTTTGCCTGGGAAATGCTGTCCACTTTTGCAGCGATCGCCTGTTCTTTGGTCGTCAACCAAGCTTGGAATTTCTCATCCGCTTGTTCTTGGCTGATAGCACCTTTTTGAACACCGATCTGAAGGTGTTTTTTCAACATCACACCCCGATAAGAAAGCATGGCCTTCACCGTGTCGGTGGGCTGTGCACCATTCAATAACCATTTCAGTGCACGGTCATTGTTGATGTGAATTGTTGCGGGGTCAGTGTTCGGATTGTACGATCCGATTTTTTCGATAAAGCGTCCATCTCGTGGAGCTCTTGCATCAGCTACTACTACGTCATAGATGGCCATTTTCTTTCGACCTCTACGCGCTAATCTGATTTTAACTGCCATATTTTATTGGTATTTAGTGAATTGATGGATCCCGTCCATCTGTTTTTTTGGACTGCAAAGATAGCGCTTTATAGTCGAATTGCACAAATGAGTGAGAAATTATTTGCTTGAATTGGCGAGAAAGCATTAAATTGCGGACTGATTTGAGTGATTATCTGAAACCTCCTGTCCCTAAGCCGGTTCGGAATCCGATCAGTTAGTCGTTAGTCAGGCTTTTCTAGGTGATAGGTCTCATATCTAACGTCTCATATCTAACACCTCAAGTCTCCAATGGCCTCGTAGTTCAATGGATAGAATAGAAGTTTCCTAAACTTTAGATACAGGTTCGATTCCTGTCGAGGCTACAAAAAACCCCTTATACGTGCTGTATTTGGGGTTTTTGTTTTTTGGGGGACACTTTATAGTGGAGTATATGCTTACCGGTCAAACCGTGAAATCCGCTGGATCGTAGCAATAAAATTTCTTTCAGCGATTAGTGTTTGATAACTTTCTCATGTTAAACTAATCATTTTTTGCCTGAAAATTATTATTTTCCAATATAGAGAATGCTGTCCAAATTACCTGTGACTACCGCGAGAAGCCATCCGGAATACCGGACTTGCTTGCAGAGAAAGGGTGTAGCGTGAGTACAGTTCGCCTTTTTGCAGGGGATTATCTGGTGAATACGTTGGTGTTGGTGGAGCGGAAAACTGCGGAGGATTTTAACCAATCCCTGGTTTCCAACCGGCTTTTCAACCAATGCGCCCTTCTCGCCAAGTCCCGCTTTCGGCCTCTAATGATCTTGGAAGGGGACCCCATTCAACAGCCGGGCAAGCTTTCCGCAGAGGCTATTCAGGGAGCAATTATTTCCGTTTGCAGTGCCTGGCATATCCCGATAATCTACACGGTTGGACCTGCACATACGGCCGATACACTTTATTCCATAGGTAAACAGCAGTTGTTGTCAAGGCCTTATAGTGCCCGATTGGGTCGGAAGCCTCGACGCCTTATCAGGCAGAAGGCATGTTTTTTACAAGGTCTACCTGATGTGGGACCGGTTCTTGCGGAGCGCTTACTGGAACATTTTGGGAGCTTATCCGATGTTTTGGCAGCCGACCAGGCTACACTTCAGGAAGTGCCTGGACTGGGCGCGAAAAGGGCAATTGGAATAAAACGGTTTTTGGAGGATGGGCATGGCTGACCTTCCTTTCCGACTTCAGCGTCGCTAATGCTTTGCTCATTACTTCAAGTACTATGAAGTCGATATCGGCAATGCTAGATGCGAGCGTAATTATAATGAACATCACCGAAGCCAATCTTTTGACGATCGCTGCTTTGCCTGGGTTGCGCATATCTTCTTTCTGATTGGAAAATTGTGGGTTATCTTTTATTTTGAGTATCCTTGTGGGGCGGGGCTTTAAGTGCTTGAAAGTAGCATCAGAGGTATTCCGAATAACAAATACTTGAAACCTGCTTACTAAATAGCCAAGATGGAGATGCATCATCCGCCCATTAGCCCCCAAAACGCCATGAAATCGAGCATGACGCAAGCGACACACACTGGGATGCCCCGAGCTATCGGGGAAACCATGCGACCTGCCTGCCGGTAGGCAGGGATTCCATCCCGATAAACCGGGACAAGTTGTGACCGCTGAAAAACAATTATAGACACATGAATAATCTACTTCTTACCTTATTGCTGTTTGGGTGTTTTTTTTGCCACATGCTTCCAGCCCAGCGACAGATGGAATACCTGGACCGCGGATTGGTGGCAGTACCTTCGGAGGCGGGTATACTGGTGAGTTGGCGGGTATTTGGAACCGATCCAGAGGAAGTGACTTTTGACCTCTACAGGATGAAAGGAGATGATGCCCCTGTTAAGTTGAACGAGAAGCCCATTGATGGGGCATCGAATTTTCTGGATCAAGGAATGAAACCGGACGGCGATCTGTACTACACGGTTCGTGCCTACCACGGCCAAGAATTGCTGGATGAGTCCTCCCCTGTGAGAGCTTGGGAAAATGCTTACCTATCCATTCCACTACGCACTCCCGAGGGTTATTCACCAAACGATGCGTCGGTGGGCGACCTCACCGGAGATGGCAAATACGAGATCGTTGTTCATATGACCGGATTGGGTAGGGATAATTCCCATAAGGGAATGACCGACGAGCCCATTTTGCAGGCCTATACGTTGGAGGGTGATTTTTTGTGGGAAATAAACCTGGGCAAAAACATCCGCGAGGGAGCACACTATACCCAGTTTATGGTCTATGACTTGGACGGAGACGGTATAGCGGAAGTCGCCTGCAAGACCGCCGATGGCACCCGGGATGGACTTGGAAATGTAATCGGAGACAAGGAAGCCGATTGGCGAAACGAGGATGGATACATAATTGCAGGTCCCGAATACCTAACGATCTTCGATGGACGTACCGGGGCCGCCCTAGCTACCACGCCTTACGTGCCTCCCCGGCATCCCGATACACTTATTCCTACAGAGGAACAGCTGAAGGAGCTTTGGGGTGATGGGTACGGCAACCGGGTTGACCGGTTTTTGGCGGCAATCGCCTATTTGGACGGCGAGCGGCCCAGTCTGATCATGAGCCGAGGCTATTATACGCGTACGGTTCTCGCTGCTTGGAACTGGCGTGATGGGGAATTGGAGTTGGTATGGACCTTTGATAGCCATGACGGCAATCCGGAAAACCTGGCCTATGCGGGCCAAGGATATCATAGCCTTTCCATAGCGGATGTCGATGGGGATGGAAGGGATGAGATCGTGTTTGGTGCCATGGTGATCGATGACGATGGCACGGGCCTATACAGTAGCGGGCTGGGCCATGGGGATGCCATGCACGTGTCCAATATGGACCCGGATCGTCCCGGACTGGAAGTTTTTGGAATACACGAGCGCCCGGATCATCCCCATGCCGCCAATCTCAGGGATGCACGCACCGGAGAGGTGATTTGGTCCTTTCCCTCCACGGATGTGGGGCGGGGACTGTCTATCGATATAGACCCCAGACATCGGGGCTATGAAAGTTGGGCATTTGGGGAGGGATTACTTGGCCTATGGAATGTGCAAGGAGAAGTTATCTCCGAAAGCAAACCAAGTTCCAGCAATATGGCTATTTGGTGGGACGGGGACCTGCTTAGGGAGCTGTTGGATGGCGTGAACATAGACAAATGGAACTACGAGGAAGGTACCACGGATCGGTTGTTTTCGGGTGAGGAATACAATTTGGTCAAGAACAATGGAACCAAGTCCAACCCCAGTCTTTCTGCCGATATTTTGGGAGATTGGCGCGAGGAACTGATAGCGAGGACCGCGGATAATAAGGAGCTGCGGATATTTTCCACTTCCATTCCTACTCCATATCGCCTATATACCTTGATGCACAACCCCCACTATCGGTTATCCATTGCATGGCAAAACGTAGCTTACAACCAACCTCCCCATACCGACTATTTCTTCGGGCATGGGATGGAGCGGCCGCCTTTGCCGGATATTCGGGTACGCGAACCACACAAAAGATGGAGATAGTTCACGCCTCTTCCTGCTTCTAATAGGAGCCAAATTATAAAACCTCCAAGCGCTTAGTTTGTTGGGAATCTTGATAGGGGATATGTCCCTTAGGCTATCACCTCGGATAGATGGCAAGGAAAGACATACCAGGACAGGTTAGGAGCAGTTTTTAGGTACGCATTTCGGGCTTTTGAACAGGGCAGGATTGGTACCTTTTTTCATTTTCGGTTATTTTTGAAAAAGTCTGTTGCTAAAAACAATCTTTAAAGCAAATAGATCTAATTGGTGATGGCAAAACCAAACGTAGCCTACATTCAAATGTCTGGTACAGCTATTGTGGATCATATAGGCCGCTTTATCAAGGATACAAGGGCAAAACAGAACCGGACAGAGGCACATCTGGCGGAAAATTCGGGTTTAAACCGATGGACGATCAGCCAAATAGATAGCGGTGAATCCATCACCCTTTCAAGCCTGATACTAATTTTAAGAGCACTGGATTCTGTGTACGTTTTAGAGGGTTTTAAATTACGTAGAGGAAATAAGTCCCTTGGACCATGCCAAACTTAAAAAGCGCCAGGTCAAGGAGCGTGTGAGAAATAAGAAATCCAATAGCAAAGCGCACGAGGATTTGGAATGGTAGATGTAGCGGAAGTTATGATATGGGGTCAACTGGCCGGAGCCGTTCGATGGGATGAAGAACAACAATTAGGCTATTTTCAATTTATGACGAGAGGTCGTAGGACTCAATCTCACACTTCCCATTTTCACCGGCCAGCAGGTCAAACGCCATCCCGTATTGGAAAAGATCTTCGTTCCGGTTGGTTTCGAGCATTTCCTTGATGCGTTTCTTATGGGAGTTAACAGTGTCCACCCCAATGCATAGGCGGTCTGCTATCTCCTCCGCTTTCAGGCACCGAACCATCAAGGAGAATACTTCTTTGTTCCGATCGGTAAGCAGGTTGAATTTTCCCTGATGCGTCTTCCGGAAGTGCATCTCTGCCGCCATGCGTTTGATTTTGGGGATGGCCCAAGGCTGAAAGCTCAGTGGGATAATCTGTAGCAGCACGTAGTTTCGTTTTTCAGGACCGGAGGGGAAAAGATTCTGTACGATGATCAGTTCTATCTGATGTTCTTGCTGCAATCGGTCGTGTCGGATGTAAAAACTTTTGGCAGATTGTGACGGATCACCTGGATCCTGAATCCCCAATAGGCAGGTATATGGATCTGTAGGGTCAAACACTACCTTTTTGCTTTCTTCCTGCGGGAGGTGGTAGAAGAAGGATTCTGACAGGTTGAGATACTTTATTCCCCTGGGGCAAATGTAGAGGTTCTGAAAGGGCACATTCCTTTGTATAATTTTGATGCCTGGTATAGCGTTTCCCAGTAGACGAAGCGCCTGGATTACCGCTGCGATAGGTTGTTCTTGCTGGTGGTCTAAAGGTTCCATGTCGCGTTTCTTCTTGAGGTGGCCGGTAGGTTTGGATAGCAAGAAACGCCAAGAAGTTGCTTTCTATAAATTTACTTCATGAATTTGGCCTATGAAGGGATGAAGGTGCGTTTTTGGAGGATTGACCGATAAACAAATGGCTGTTTTACAGTCGCCTAACTTCCGTTGAGAGAGATGGATGCCCTGGTTCGTTGGTTGACGGATCGATAAGAAAAAGGATTGGCCTCGCAAGTCGTTTACCGGATTATCCCAACCCGCACTGGATCAATGGATTTGAAAGTAACCCGGTCGTTGGCCAATTCACAGGTAAATTCCAGTAGCTTTGGAATCACCGTTTTTTCCTTTAGCGGGAACAGGCTACGGATCTCGTCCGGCTCTTTTTTACATAGGTACCAGGTATATTCAGAAATAGTCGGGTCGAATAGTTTTTGGATGGGAAATCTCCGAAACCCCTCGAAATCAAATTCGACACTGGCGTCGCCGATTTTCTTCACCTGCTCAACAAAAAGATCGAGTTGCTCGATGGTGATTCTCGGAAGATTGCCAAGCTCCAGTGATGAAAAGAGAATGACCGTATCCTCATAGAAAACCTTGCAGGTACACACCTGCCCACCTCTCTTTTTGAAGTCAAACACGTGTATGTTGTCGACGCTGATGGTGTGAACATATCCTTTCACGAAACGCTGTAGGTCACCGTTCCATCCTCGGTCTTGGTAGGATTTGCTGATGTAATTCCAGGCTTCCTCCACCTGACTACCGGATATCAAGTTAAAAAATCGCTGTATGGCCCCCTCCACTTTTTCCAGGGATTCATCGATGGGCTTGTATTCAGGGTTTTTTTCGTTTGTCATTTCGCTTATGAGGTGTCCGGTTTCTTCATCTATCACTTGGTATTTATTCACAATGTCCTTGTCACAGTTGGGCATAAAGGTTTTGATGAAATTTTGTAGATATATTTTTGCCTTCAGCTGGGGGTTGCCCATTAGGTGACGGGCACCGATGCTTGGATGAATGCTAAGCTTGATAAACTCCGAGAATTCAATAAAAATATCTTCTTTAATAAAGGTGGAAATAGTCTTGTTTTTTTCTGCTCTGAGTTTTTTTTCATAAAAATATTTCCCGTTTTGTGTGGTAGTGAACCTTTCCCGAAAGAAATCGCCGGTTTCATTTGGGTACATCCAGACATGGAAATCGTAGGTAAAATCGACTTGCTGCGACTGGCTTTTCTCTTGGATTTCATTTTTCAGCTCGTTTAGGATGGCATTTGAAAAGTTCACGAATACAAAGTTATCGATTTCCATAGGGTACTAATTGTTCTAAGAATGGATAAGAATGACAGGAATATGAAGGCAATTATAATAACTAACCCCCAATAAACAAAGCCGTATCTTTCTATTAGTAAATGATGATACGCACTTAAATAAAATGATATATATAAGTTAATTCACTTTGTAGATAGCTGGGGCTAATAGCAGTCACAAGTGGCGAACGTGAATGATTTATGCACTCAATCAACAGAATATAGTCCAAGTAGATCGATCAATACGGAGGTGCCTAGGTGAAAAGTCTGGGGTATCACACGAAAGCATCTCCGGTTTCCCCCTTTTGGCCTTTTGGCAGATTACGCGACCCATTAACCCATATCGAGATGAAAACGAAGGGATTAATTACGGTGTTGCTTGGTGCCTTATTGCTGGTGTCCTGCGATCTTTTGAAAGCAAAAGACGAAATGGATAGCATTCAGACTAAGGAGATGCGCAAGGATCCGGAGGATAAACTGCCTCCCGGAAGGGATTGAACACTATGGAATCGCGTATATATAAAGCGGAACATAGCAAGACGATGGCCAAATATCCGCCTGTCAACAGACAGGGTCAGGAATATCCAAAGGATAGGCACCACCTACCTGGCCATCGCGCCATTCAATCACAAGTAGATGATAGATCAACATTTAATCGGTATTCACGAATTAACCTTCAGAGGGTTTTGAGGCAACTGGAGTGCCTTGGAGCCCTTTGTTGTTTTTGGCAAAATAAGGTTTCTTTTTCCCCAGCCGGCATAAATAAATGGCTGCTTGGTTTCTTTTATTTCAAATATCAAAGCGCCTGCCTATATTGTTCAGGCTTTTTATTGGAAATCATTTAGTTACTGATAAATGAAACGGATACTTCAGTTTTTAGGCGTCTTCCTTTTGGTTTGGCCGGATGCTTCGGCGCAGGGGCCTGACCGGGCGATCCCCGCGGACTCGCTGTTCAAACAGGCGGGAAACTTAATGGACAGGGAAAAATTTCCTGAAGCGATAGCGGTCCTTTCCGATCTCACCGGGCTTAACAGCTGGATGGAGAATCCCGCGAACGCACGAAAAACCTACAATAACCTTGGCTACTCGTACTACCTAAGCCAAGATTACCCAGCGAGCGCGCAAAATTACGAAAGGGCTGTTTTGCTCGCGCAGGAGCTGAGTGATACCACGAAGTGGATAACCTCCCAGATTTCCCTTGCTATGGCATATAGGCAATTGGGGTTGTATGGAAGGTGCCTGGAGGCTAATCAGGAGGCACTTCAGTTGGCACGGAAGGCAGGCGACTGGGAAAGTGAGGCGAATATTCTAAATGCCATGGGAATCACCTACCAGAACTTAGCCGACTGGGACAAGGCGATCGACTTTCACCGGGAAGGGCTCCTCCGCTCTTACCAGTATGGCGATACCCTTATGGCCTCCTATCTGATGGGCAACATTGCGATTAGCCAAGCAGGCAAGGGCAGGATTGATAGTAGTTTATTTTATAACCTTCATTCCTTGCGGGTAAAGGAAACCTTGTTGCTGGATTCTACAGCATATGTGAAAAATTACCAAAATATAGGCGATAGTTACTTGGACTTAGACAGTTTACAGCTTGCTGGAAAATACCTAGGGAAAGCAGAGGAATTGTACTTGGCTCTGGAAGATAAAAAGGGACTGGTCGGCTGCTATACTAGTCTCGCTCGGTTATTCCTTGCAAAATCGCTGTTGCCCGAAGCAGAAAGATATCTATTAAAGGCAGAAGACCTGCTGCAGTCTGTTACCGTCAAAAACCTACAAATCGAGTACCTGGCCCAAAAAGTAGATCTGCTTGAGGGTAAAGGGGATTTTCCAGCGGCCCTGACTGCCTTCAAGGAGCTTACTAGTCTTCGCGAAGAGGTATTCCAATCCGAGCAGCTAGAGGTACAACGGGTAGAGTCTACCTATGCCTTGAGGGAAAAAGAACTTGTGACCCAACAGCTTGAGCAGGATGCGGCCCTGGCTCGGGTGCAGTCCAGAAAACAGGTTCAGCTCCTAGTCTTCCTCGGTATAGGCCTGCTGGCGGCTATCCTTATTACCCTCTTTTTTTCCCGTTTGAACCGCCGCTTGGCGGAGAGTAATCAGCATATACAAATGCAGAAGCTTGAAATAAAACACACGACCTACAACCTCTTGATGCGAATACAGTCGCTCCTTCGGATGACAGCAAAGACTATACCCGACCCAGCATCGAAAGAAAAGCTGCAACAGATCGAATCCGCTGTTTTATCGGCAGCCTCGCTGCAGCAATTTACCTATGGAGTCGAGAAAGAGGAAGAAGTATCACTTGGTGAGTATATGGAGGAATTGATCAATCGTTTGAAAGAGGCCTTTGATACATCCGGTTTTGGCCACGTTATCTACGAAGTGAAGGTAAAAGAAGATGCGTTTTTGCCTGTTAACACGCTTCTGAACTGCGGAATGATAGTAGGAGAAATTGTCACCAATGCCATTAAATACGCGTTTACAAACGTGTCCGAACCTCGAATCAGCGTTTCCCTAGCTTATGAAGGGCCCTTTTTGCTTCTCCAAATTGGAGATAATGGAGTAGGAATCGACGATACCGGGTCGCCTAAAGGCATTGGGATGGATTTGATTGGCAAATTGGCCAAGAGTATAAGGGCCGATCTGACGGTACGTAGTGAAGGTGGAACATGGTACACCTTGAAGATAAAGCGCAACCGTACTTTTTCGTCAGCATGATGGCTACTTTTACTATTTCTACAGTGAAACCCTTCAATAGGAACGATTTAACTTGGAGCAGATATTTTAACTGTTTACTTTACAAATTATTCTTGTGTTGACTTTTGGAGTTAAAGAATTGGTATAATCCACCCTAATTGTTTTGATTGTGTGTGATGAATAAAACGAAGATGCTTTTGTTGGAGGACGACCCCATTCTAGGGGAATTAATCCGTTCGGATTTGGATGAGATGTTTCCAATGGGTCAAATCGAGGTAGTAGGGCCTGCCCTTTCTGTCTCCGAAGCGGTAGGCTTGTTGCAGGCCGAACTTCCCGATATGGCATTGTTGGACATTGAGTTGAGTGGAGACCGGACCGCAGGTATACGCCTCGCCCAACACATCAATCAAACCCGACCGATCCCGTTAGTTTTCCTGTCAGGATTGCCCAGAAACGAGGGTTTTGAGCTGGCCAAACTTACGGCACCCTACAGCTATCTCACAAAACCGTATCAAAGTCAGCAATTGGCGGATACGTTGGAGCTGTTGATGGTGCGTGAAAATCAGCGAAAGGCAGGCGGCACGGTGTCGGCGTCTACCATCCCAAAGGCCATTTTTGTTTCTACGGGCTATGGAGAGCTCACCCCCCTGCCACTCGATAAGCTGGTCTTGCTGGAAGCTGATGGGAAAATCATACGCGCCTACCTACAGGATGAAGAAAGACCGATTGTGTTTACTTCCCCGGGCCTCAAAAATTTTTTCGTGGACTACCAGCGGGAACTCGAAGGGGATTTTTTCCACCTTAGCCGAAAATATGTGATCTCGGTCAGTAAGATACAGCAGGTAAAGGATAACCACATCCGGTTGGTACGCTATTCATCCGATTCGAAACATACTTATTTTGAGATACCTATTCCGAAAAATGGAGACAGCAGAAAGCTGCTGTTTGCGAGGTTGCGGGGCAGTTGGTAAACTATTGCTATTCTGGAAGGCTATTGGGTGGGGATTGCCGCAGGCTTTTAACGATTTGTATTTCTGGACTCAGGTACCTTGTTGCCCAGGCAATTAAAGTAAGTAGTTCGAATTATGTAAGGTTTTTCCGAGGGGCCTTTGATTTTCCCGTACCGAAGGCTGGAATGGAATATCGCTTGTGGTTGTGCCACTGAGTGTCGCATGCACTATGGCTATATTCAGAATAGCGGGAGGGTTTTTGAGTCCACCAATCAGCCCAACTCCGAAATAAATTATCTTTTTTAGTATAAAACCACCAATTATTGGTGCCACGAATCAAAACCCAGCCTTTAATTTTGCTCTATCTACAGGGTGTATCATAGGATTTTGTAATCAATCCCTTTGTAAATGTAGGGTCCCGTATTCTCAATCTTAGGCGATACCAGAATATAATTGGTTGTACGGAATAATCACCTGATAAAATGCAATAAAGTGGAGTCCAGCAACCACTAGGTTCAAACGGGGCGCATTCCGAAAAGCCATACGAGTAGGAGTTGTTTTCAATGAAATCAAAATGAAAGTAAAGAGACAAATTATCTATGTTGCTATGATCGCAATAGCATTGAGTTTTTTCAGTTGCTCACAGCGGATCGTTGATTTTACGGTCATAAGCTCAAAAAATCACTCCATTGGGTTTGAAAAATCCACAGGTAAACGGGTGAAAGGGAAAAGTACGGGGTTTTTGGGCATAGGTGCCAATATTAAGGACGCGATGGATAATGCCTTGCAGTCGGCTGGCCCAGAGTATGATGTGCTGGTGGACGGCGTTGTAAAGGTGGAAAACTATTTCTTCGTAAGCGGTTACACGGTAGAAGGTACTGCGGTTAATTCGGGAGGACTTAAGGCAGCATTGGGAGAGCAGGAATTCTCCAACTGGATGGCCAAGAGCAATGTATTTGATCCGAATGCCGTGGTAATCGAGGAGTGATTTCTTTTTAAAAAGGGCCAAAACAGCCGTGTTTTGGCCTTTTTTTTAAAAAAGAAGGATTGAAAGGGAGTGGGAAGGATGGTGATTGGGATAACCAAAGCATTGCCAATACTCCAATATTTATCAATCTTATCCTGCTGCTGTCGGATGCCTAGTACTTTGTTAATAGGTTGTTTTTTCCATTAAAGTGAAAACCTGATGATGAAACGGTTTGTATTCTTCCTAGCGCCCATTTCGATCTGTGGGCCTATGCCTTTGGCCAATAGGAGAAGCTAGGTTTTTGCATTTTACAATTTAGGGACAATTATTCATTTTCCTTTTGGCAGGACGGTTGGCAAATGACCGCTTACATTTACTATGGAATCTAAAATAATGTAATTTGACTATTTTTTTTTGTATTTCACGGCAATAACCACCAAAAATGGTGATAGAGTTCCAAGATTCAATAAATAGCTTTGGTCTTTGCTACTTGGGACACGCAACCGATGTCTGCCATGTGATTTTTAGATTACTGGGAGTAGATAGGCATTGGTTCGTTCTAATCGCAAAATATCTTTTTGTTGCACATTTTAACTAACAAGTATCATGAAAAAAATTTACATGTTGGCATTTTCGTTAATGCTGCTCACTTCGATGAGTTTTGGAGACGTTCTGAGAGTTAATAATCAATTAGTCACTAATCCATTGCAGAAAGTATTTGCATCTCTGCAGGAGGCACATGATTTTGCATCAGTCGGGGATACATTGATGGTCGAGCCAAGTCCTGTGATTTATGGTCGCCTGAATTTATCAAAACGCCTAGTATTGATCGGAACAGGGTATTTCCTTGATGAAAACCCAAATGTTCCTAACAATGGTGTCAGTAGAGTGGGACAGATAGATTTGCTTGCCAGTTCTTCGGGCACCTTTTTGATTGGCTTGGTTTTTTCAAATACCAGTACAGTTCATACACCCATGATAATGAATGCAAATAACATAGTAATTATGAGGTGCCACTTAAGCAGAAGTATCATTTTGTCTAATTCAAGTGTTATAAATTCACTTACTATAATAAATAATTATTTTGCGCAGGGTGGGTTGGTAATTGGTGCAACGAATGTTGGTTTTACAGGTGTTGTATTCAATAACAACATCGTAAATGGTGTATTCGATCCAGGTTTAACTAATAGTTTCTATCAAAGAGTATTTTCTTCTATAGAGAATAATATTTTCCTTTCGGGTGTAGTTGTAGATGCCTCAAGGTTTAGGAGTAACATTATTGCCTCAAACACCACGAATGTTACGGTAAACTCGAACGACATACAAAACAATTTATCTTTAGCAAACCAACTTTCAACTGGCACAGGAAATCAGTTGTATGCTGCTGCGCAACTATTTGAAGGACCTGAAAACAACAGTACCGATAGTCAATACCGCCTTAAATCGGATTCGCCCTACAGAACAGCTGGTTTTGGAGGTTCAGAGCCGGGAATATTTGGGGGATCAAACCCCTATGTTTTATCCGGTATACCTCCTGTGCCTACCATCTATGAGTTTGCTGCCGACAGCTTCGGCAGTAAGGAAGGCGGTCTCACGATTCAGCTAAAAGCCAAATCCAATCTGTAGTTCCCATGAGGATACTAAGTTTGGTTATTTGGCTGGTTCTATCCCTTAGCTTTAGCGGGATAGGACAGATAGCCCGATTCGAATACTTTATCGATTCGGATCCGGGCGTGGGAAGAGCTACCGCCTTTTCCGTTGGAAACGGAGCCTCCGTGGAGGGGACATTCAGTATACCACTATCTTCCGTCGAGGTTGGTGTGCATCAATTAGGCGTTCGGACGTTTGATGCCCAGGGTAAGGCATCCCAAACCTACCTTCATCCATTCTACCTGTTGGCGACCAATGGTGGCCAAATCGACGAGGTTGAATATTTTATCGATGTTGATCCCGGGTTTGGGAATGCGACGAAGGTGGCACCCGCCTTTGGCGAGGATGGCTTCATGAACTATACCATACCGCTGTCTTCCATTGAGCCGGGTCATCGAATGCTGGGTATGCGAACAAAAAACCAGTCAGGAGTATGGTCGAGTACAAAGCTATGGTCTTTTTACAACCGGGAAGGTCATCTACCAACGCACATCGTACGGCTCGAGTACTACTTTACCGGTGCAAATGCACCAAACACGACCTATGTCTATGATTTACCGGAGCCAGCAGGTAGTGTAGACCTAACGTCCATCCTTTCGTTGGAGGATCTACAAGATGGTGGGACATATACCGTTCACGTGACCGTAATAGATGAGCACGGATTCCGCAGCAATAGGGCGGAGGCATCCTTTGCAGTGGCGGCGAGGGTAGCCATCGAAGAGATTGAAGCGGTAGATGTTACCTGTTTTGGTGGTTCAGATGGAAAAGCAACAATCACGGCGGGTGCAGGAGACCAAACACTAGAATACAGCCTCAATGGACAGACGTTTTCGAATTCAAATATGTTTGAAGGGCTTGAGGCAGGTACCTATACGGCCTACGTTAGAAGTATCTCTCATCCCGATATAGTGGTTGAAGAGGAATTTACGGTTGGGTCTCCGGTAGAGCTAAAGCTTGCATTTGAGGACATCGTTGATCCAGGATGCCCTGACGATGAGACAGGGAGCTTCCGAGTGACACCTTCCGGAGGTGCCGGTGGTTATGAGATCCGTATAGGAACGCAGGGAACCTTCCAAACAGCTACGGTTTTCGCCTCATTGACGCCTGGCACCTACCAAGTCACTGTGCGGGATGGAAACGGCTGCGAGGCCAGCGCAGAGGTAACGCTCACCTCAAGTGGTCAGGCACCGCCCAAGCCTACTGTAGAAATTTCCGGCAACCCCGGTATATCTCAAGAGCTATCGCTGATTTCAAGCAGTACTTCCGGAAACCAATGGCATAAGGATGGGGTCGCCATCCCAGGAGCTACCCAGCAGAGTCTATCGATAACTGAAGCGGGAACTTACCACGTGGTTGTAACCGGAACGGGCGGATGCACATCGATCTCGGACATGACCGCCATTACCTCTTCCACTGAAGAGGTGCGGAGCGTATCCATTCAGCTTTACCCAAATCCTGCGGATAATAGTACAACGGTGCGCTTTGGAAGGGAAACCTACGTGGATAGGGTAGCAATCTATTCCACCACGGGGGTACTGTTGCGCGAGAGCAGGGAACTGTTGTCCGTGGAGCGGGTATTTATCGATCTATCTGGGTTGCCTGCTGGCAGTTATTATGTACAGGTACAGGGCATCGGATTGATGGAAAGGTTAAGACTGATCAAAAAATAAGCGGCTATGAAATCGAGCACGACGCAAGTAACACACGGAGGGACGATTGTAATTCGTGCGAGATTCCATGTGACCGTTGAAAAATAATTATAGACACATGAAAAATTTACATAGTACTATCAAATCGGTCGTCTTTATGCTTTTGCTTTCGGTACTCGTTGCCTGCGGAAGTGACGATACCCCGGCCCCGACCCCGCAGCCAAAAACGCCCACGGAAATGATTGCGAAATCGTGGCGGGTAATTTCGGTATCCAAAGGTGGGCAACCTGTCAATTCGACCTCCTTCCAGATTGCCTTTCGGTCTAACAATACCTACGGGTTTACGACCACGGAAATCCCCGGATTTCCAAGTGAGGGGAATTGGCAACATGTTTCAGCGGGCAATATCATACGACTAGACAATGGTGCGGTAGACCTGCGGGTGGTAGGTACTATCACCGAAACCAGTCTGGTGTTTGAATATACTTACCCCAACAACAAAATGGGGGATGTAGTGGTAAGATTTACGCTTGGTTCCCCCTAGTCGGGAGGGTTTGCCCCCACTAGCTTAACGCCATGCCTAAAAGGCCACTTTTGGGTATGGCGTTTTCATTTGGTTCCACAGCCTGTGGATTAGAGAAGAATTACAGATAGAAGTAAACCCCTTCCCTTACAATCGAAAAAAAAAACACCGAACCTCCAAAGAGATTCGGTGCTTGAACTAGGCAAGGGATACAATGGTTCCTGTGTCAGAACTATCAGTACCTAAATATCCCAGCCAATCCCGTATCGGTTGGCATTTTGTCGGACGGAACGACGATCACCTTGCCGCCCATCTCCATGACCAATTCGCCCATATCATCCGTAAGGTCGTCTATACGTGGGTTAGAAAGATCCTTTCTCTGCGTATTGCCGGTTACCAGATTGGTGATGCGTGCAGCGATGACTTTATCCGCCTCCACCAGCAAGGTGTCAATTCTGCCGTCTTTTGCCGCAATGGCCAGTTCCTTATAATCATCTGACCCTTTCTCGGCAGCTTTGGCCTCCTCAAAGCGTTCCGCTAACTCTGCGAGTTTCCTGTGATACGAAGGCTCCATCACTTCCCAGGCCATTTTTGCCAAATCCGCTTTATCGGCTGAGAAGGGATCAATTTTCACGCCTTTATCCAGCAAATACGGGCTTTTGTTTACCTCCTGAAAGAGGTGATGGTGTTCGGGCAATGCCGCTAGTATCAACGGCATATCAAAAGGTTTGGAGTAATGGTCCTCGATGAGCTTACTCACGGAACGGAAATAACGCTCAGCATCCACATCCGTTTCGTCCTTTTTGCTACCATGCCCGTGGTGCATGGTACTGCTTTCGCCGCTCACGCCTCCATATGACGCGGCGGTTAGATGTCTATCAGTTAGCTCCTCACCCAGTGCTTCTTGTATGGTAGTAGGGATATCACCTTGTAGGTCTATTTCTTCCAGGCCGTGTCGGTTTCCCTCGTATAGCTTGATTTTGTGCAAGCCAAGTCCCAAGAGATGAAAGCGGTCTACAGATTGCAGAAATTTACGCAATGGCTTCGTGTGAAACGTATCAGCGACGACTAGGAATGGTTCAAATGATACGGGCAGCCGAACCACTTCAAAGGTATTCTCCGATCTAAAAATGGCCAGCCCATCCAGGTTATAGTTCCAAAATGTATAGTCCCGCTGTATTTCTTTCAGCGGCTCCACTAATTTCCCTACTTCTTCCTCAGAATACTTTTGATTGAGAGAGTTTTCAGCCTCCTTCAGCATGTTTTTAAACCGCACGGGATCCTGATCGGTGGCCGGATGATGACGATGGGTGGGCAGGTACAGTGAAATACAAGGATTATCATCAGAGTGTAAAAGTTTGTGAATTAATTTCTCGCTGATCGTTTCCATGTGTGTATAAATTATAAGAGTGAACAATTGGTTTAAAAAGGCCCGGGGTTAAGCGACAACTTGGGAAATATGTTACCCGATACACCGCTTTCGGGGCCATAAAATGTTGAAAAAGGAGTACTTTTAGGTACCCTTGGTTTCAGCTAGAGATAGGTGCAAGCTTCGTGCCAGCAGGGCGAAGCTATTTCTAGGACAGTGATGCTGTTGGAGAAAACCAACTTAAATGTAATTTTACTTTTCACCAATGTAAATACCCATTACTGGCTTAAAGAATCAACCATGAGCAAGAAGAAGCAACCCCATACTCCTCAATCGTACCTGAAATCCGGAATGGCACTTAAGCTGCCCGTATACAAATGCTATGTACCCGAACACTGGAGGGAGATCAAGAAGTTTTACTTGGTGTTTTCCCGACTGCACGTGAATGGTAATGTTACCACCGCAGCCATTTTGGTTGATTTACTGTGTACAGGCATTAAGGACGCATTCTGTCAGGTTAACGTGCCTATGTTTGAATTTGAGCGTTTAGTAGGCGATCTTCAGGAGGGTATCGACGATGTCATGGCTGAAGTCTCCCATGACCTTGCCCACAATATCGTCTATGCAGCCCTCGAATACGGATCGGACAACGGGATTCGTCCCCATGAGGACTTTAAGTGGGCAGCTTGCATTATCGGTCCGGATTCAGATGACATTCCACTTATAGAAGATATCCCTTTCGGGGAAAATGGAATGCCCCTTTTACTATTGGAGGGTGACGACCCCAAGGAGGCTTACTTCCTCCGGCAATTAAAGTCCCATGTGGGAGAGGGTAATTTTCGGGTGATGCATCAAGATGACTATTACGATGAGGGATATCTTGACGAAGAATCCGACGAGGAAGAGGAAGTTGACGACGAAATCAACGAAGCAGCGAGATTGCTTCTTGAAAGCTATGACGTGGCCAACTGGGACCGCGCTGACTGGGAGCAATGGTTTGAAGGGGTAGCAGATTTGGATATGAGTGATATTAAACAAGCCTTTCAATTTCAAGCGATTCTATTTTTCATCTATAACCGATTTATATTTCGGATTGGGTCTACGGAGTTTGATTATGATGCATTGATTGGCCCGCCCATCGAATGGACGGATGAACCGATCGAAACGGAATATGGTGTCAATCTTCCAGAGGGGCTGAACGACGAGATCGTCGAGCTTAACCAAGTGTTAAAGGATGGACCTACCAAAAGACAGGCTCAGGAAATCAGGGATAGGCTTTCCCAGTTGATTCAAGAATACCCACATATCCCCAACTTTTATAACCTGCGTTACAACGCCATTCGGGCATTGGATGGCATAGAAAAGTTCCGGGCGGAAGTAACGGCAACATTGGAGCGGTTTCCGGATTATTTTTTCGCCAAATTGGATTTGATCGATGCCATGCTGGTAACAGGAGAGGAGTTCGACTTGGCGGATGTCTTCGGAGGAGCTACCAACCTTTCCACTATTTTTCCAAACAGGAACCTATTCCATGCAAGTGAAGTGATAAAGTTTCATACCCTCATGATCCGGTACCATTTGCACCTTAAACAGCAAGTAAAGGCGTATGCCTATTACACGGAGGTTGTTGATCTACGGCTTGACGACCGATTGCCGCCGCCAGTGTTAAAAGAGTTGATGGAGACCTGTTCGTTGGAAGCAATAGCCGTGTTGTCACTAGCAGAAGAGAACCCGGCCTACAGGGAGGAACTTATTGATGTGCTGCTCGAAGAGGACGAAGATTATGAATAGGGGCCTTGCGGAAAATCTTTCCTTAGGTATTGTTCACCTCCGTGATCAGGCGGATTCCTTCCACAGTCAAGTGGCGGTCGATATGGTCAAAGCGGGATTCCAGTCTTGGAAGAAGGTGGGATAGCCCACCCGTCGCAATTACAGGCAGTGTCTCCCCCACCTCTTCAAAAATCGCGTCCAGCATGCCGTTAACCAGCCCTACATATCCGTAGATGATACCCGCTTGAATAGAGTGAATGGTGTCTTTGCCAATGGCCGAAGGGGGTACCTCCAGCCGTACTTCTGGTAGCTTGGCCGTGTTGGCAAAGAGGGATTTGATGGCCGTTTTGATGCCGGGAACGATATTCACTCCCAGGACTTCTCCACCTGCGTTAATTACCGTAAAAGTAAGGGCGGTCCCAAAGTCTACCACCACACAGGCTGACTGGTAGCGGGTGTAGGCAGCCATCACGTTACACATCAAGTCGGCCCCTATTTCATCTGGCTTTTCGGTTCGGACCGGCAGCCGGTCGTAGCTTCTTCCTGTGATCAGGTATGCATCCTTGCGCAGAAAATTTCTGCTGAAGCTTTCCAGCGTTCGGTTGATCTCCGGGACCACCGAACTGATGCCGACCATGTCAATGGCTTCTGCGGTTACGTCGTTTTCCAGCAAATATAGCCCAAAGCGCTGATCCAGCTCCAGTTCGCTCAGATTTGCTTTGGTGTCCATGCGGAACTCCTTGGTCCAAGCCTTGGAGGAGGCGTCGTAAAAGCTGATGACAATATTGGAATTTCCCGCGTCTATGGAAAGAAACATATGGGTAGGAATTTGGCTCAAAGATAAAAAAGTGTTCCCTTAATTAGGGCTTTTTTGCTAATTTGACGCTATGTATACAATCAGAAAAGGAGAAAAAAGCGATATTCCGGCTGTTTTTGAGTTGATTAAAGAGCTGGCATTGTACGAAAAAGCCCCCGAGCAGGTAACCAATTCCATCGCCATGATGGAGGAAGACGGCTTTGGTAAGCATCCGGTCTATGGGTTTTTTGTGGCCGAAAAGGCCGATACCGGAAAAATCATTGGCACAGCCATCTATTACTACCGATACAGTACCTGGAAGGGCAGGCGTCTTTACCTGGAGGACTATATTGTGACCGAATCGGAGCGGGGTAAGGGTGCCGGGAAGCTACTATTCGAAAAGGTGATGCAGCAATGCATGGAAGATAACTGTACCGGCATGATGTGGCAGGTGCTCGACTGGAACGAACCCGCTATTAACTTCTACAAGAAATATGACAGCGAATTTGATGAGGGATGGATCAACTGCCATTTACAGGCAGCAGATATCCAAAAGATGTTGGACAATATGTAAATCCTTTTTCCATCCGCTTAAACCCATTTGCAGCGAATCGTGTTATAGGGGATATGAAGGGATTTAGATTTACCAAATTTGTACCCGAAAAGGATCCCGAGAAAAACACCTTCGATCAGCTGCTGGATGTTTTTCTGCAGTTGGCCACTATGACCGGTGGAGACGTTTCCGAAGCATTGAGCTGGTTGACCAATCTGGACAATCGGTATGGCCTCACCCGACCGGGGTATGGCATAGGTGATTTTATCGAAGACTTGAAGAGTAAGGGATACCTGGAGGAAAAAAGCGGCAAGGGAGAATTCAAAATTACCGGAAAGTCGGAGCAGACGATTCGGCGCAGTGCCTTAGAGGAAATCTTTGGCAAGCTCAAAAAAGGAAGGTCAGGCAACCACAAGACTACCCACACCGGGCCCGGCGAGGAAGCAGGTTCTGATCGGCGTCCTTTTCAGTTTGGAGATAATTTGGATCAAATCGCCCTGACCGATTCCCTCCGCAACGCACAGGTTAATCACGGTTTTTCCGGTGATTTCCTCCTTACCGAGGATGATCTGGAAGTGGTGGACAAGGAGGTCAAGACCCAGACCTCTACGGTCCTGATGATTGACATTTCCCACTCCATGATCCTGTATGGTGAGGATCGGATCACGCCTGCAAAGAAAGTAGCAATGGCCCTGGCCGAGTTGATCAAAACGCGCTATCCCAAGGATACCCTGGATGTGATAGTTTTTGGCAACGACGCCTGGCAAATCGAAATCAAAGACCTGCCTTACTTACAAGTGGGTCCCTACCATACCAACACGGTGGCCGGGCTGGAACTGGCCATGGATTTGCTACGGCGCCGAAAGAACCCCAACAAGCAAATATTTATGATCACGGACGGCAAACCGACTTGCCTCAAAGTCGGGATTAAGTACTATAAAAATGCCTTTGGCATAGACAGCAAGATTCTCAAAGAAACGTTGAAATTGGCGGCGCAGTGCCGTCGACTAAAGATTCCCGTCACCACCTTTATGATTGCTTCCGACCCCTACCTCAAGGAGTTTGTAAAGGAATTCACCACCGTAAATAACGGTAATGCCTACTACAGTAGCCTAAAGGGGTTGGGCCACTTGATTTTCGAAGATTACCGCAGAAACAGAACCAAACGTTTTTAAACAGCATGGAATACAGCCAATTGTCCAGCAAGGAATTGTTACATATTAAGAATTTGGGTCAGCTAAAGGCTGCCGGATATACCCCAAAAAGCATCAAAGATGAGCTTCGCAACAACCTGATAGAGAAAATCAAACGCCAAGAGAATGTCTTTGAAGGGATTTGGGGATACGAAGACACGGTAATTCCGGATATCGAACGTGCGATTCTTTCCAAGCACAACATCAACCTTTTGGGGCTTCGTGGACAGGCCAAAACCCGAATTGCCCGCATGATGACGCATCTTTTGGACGAGTACGTACCGGTGGTGGCCGGTGCAGAGTTAAACGACGACCCCCTACAGCCCTTGTCCACCCAAGCAAAGCAGCTAATTCGTGAAAAAGGAGAAGATACCCCCATTACTTGGTGGCACAGAAGCGATCGCTATACGGAGAAGCTTGCCACTCCGGACGTTTCCGTTGCAGATTTGATCGGAGACGTAGACCCCATCAAAGCTGCTACCCTGAAGCTGTCTTACAACGAAGAGCGTGTCATCCACTTTGGGTTGGTGCCCAGATCTCATCGGTCCATTTTTGTGATCAACGAACTGCCCGACTTACAGGCAAGGATCCAGGTAGCCCTTTTTAACATCCTTCAGGAAGGGGATATACAGATCCGGGGATTTAAGCTCCGGTTGCCCTTGGATATACAATTTGTATTTACTGCCAACCCGGAGGACTATACCAACCGGGGCAGTATCGTGACACCACTGAAAGACAGAATTGAAAGTCAGATCATTACCCATTATCCAAAGACCATCGCGATCGGTCGGAAAATTACGGAACAGGAAGCGCGCCTGAGTCACCGACCTATGGATCGCATCCACGTGCCCGAGTTGATGAAGGATCTCATAGAACAGATTGCAGTCGAAGCGCGTAGTAGTGAATTTGTAGATGAGAAAAGTGGGGTGTCTGCTCGACTGACCATATCTGCTTACGAAAATTTGATTTCCACGGCGGAGCGTAGGCTTTACCGAAACGGAGAAACAGATACCGTGGTTCGCATCGTGGATTTGATTGGCGTGATTCCCGCTATCACCGGCAAGGTGGAGTTGGTATACGAAGGGGAGCAAGAGGGTGCCGGCCTAGTGGCGTATAACCTGATCGGCAAGGCCATCAGATCCCTTTTTGTGTCCTATTTTCCCTCACCCGAGCAAATAAAGAAAGCCAAGGAAGGAAACCCCTATGTGCTTCCCTTATCCTGGTTTGGAGAAGGAAATACGCTGGATCTTTTGGCCACAGACTCTGACAAGGAATACAAAACAGCCCTTCAGGGCGTGCCCGGTTTGGAGAAAGTGGTGACGGATAATGTCAAGCAATTGCCGGAACGGGAAAAAGAGTTTTTCATGGAATTTGCGCTCCACGGCTTGGCCGAGTATAGCCAACTGAGCAAAAAACTGGTGGATACCGGGATGCAGTTTAAGGACCTTTTCAGCAGCATGTTTGACATGGGTGCTGGAGGAGATATGGAAGAAGACGAGGACGAGGAGGGTTTCAATTGACGAAAGAGTGGTTTCTTCCAGCACTCGTTTTGCGCGACTTTGATATTGTCAATGAGTTGACTATATTGGTGTTATGAATCAAAAAGATCCATTTAAGTCCATGGATACGGTCGAAGGAAACCGAAAGGAGGACTCCCCGTCGGTGGCAAAGGAACCCTTTACCGAGTACGGTACGTATTCGTATGCCGATTACCTTTCCTGGGAAATGGAGGAAATGGTAGAATTGATCAAGGGAAAGGTTTTTCGTGCTGCGGCCGCACCCCGCAGAGTCCACCAAGAAGTATTTGGAAATGTGTTCTCCAAATTGCATAACTACCTGTCAGGACATCCCTGCATGGTCTATGGAGCGCCCTTTGATGTGCGCCTGCCAGTCCGGTCCAGAAAGCATGAAGATATAGACACGGTGGTGCAGCCGGATATCTGTGTAGTCTGCGACAGGGGTAAATTGGACGAGCTAGGTTGTGTGGGAGCACCGGATCTGATTGTGGAAATACTTTCTCCCGGAAACAACCGAAAGGAACTACGGAACAAATACGAGGTATACGAGGAGTCCGGGGTGAAGGAATACTGGATCATCCACCCCAACGAGCAAACCCTGCTGGTCTACTTTCTGGAACAGGGGAAGTATGTGCCATCCAGACTTTTTACCGTTGGTGACGTAGTGGCCTCAAGGGCTGTAAGTGGGTTTGAGATCTCCTTGACGGAGGTATTTGAGGGTTTGGTTTAAAAGAACCGTATGCCGACCGTGGGAATAATCGTTTTGGCATTCTCAGTAAAAATTAGGCCAGCGTTTAGTTGGATATTCCCTCTAACATGGGATCGATAGGCAATTCTGAATGTATTGTCCGAGAATATGGGACCAGCGCTTTTTAGCAAGTAACCTGCTTGAATAGTGCTTTTGGCTCTTTTGTATGGATTTATATCAAATTCCGCATTGATGAAAGGGTTATGGTGAACGATCACCCCTCCTTCAGGTTTTTCAGTAAAGAAGTTCGTATTTGTAATGGAGGCCCCTACACCGAACTTCTTCAAGCCAGCCACTATTCGAAGACCCATCTCGGGAGCGAGTCTGCCCCCCACGAAATCTAAACCAACGGGTATACCCAACGTGTACCCGACTTTATGCACAGCATACTTTTGGTTTATATCATTGGTAACATAGTCCAATTGGCTCTCCCAAAAATTTGGATTCAGGTAGTAGTTTCTGACTTCGTTGTCTGATATTTTAACCGCATGTTTGAGTGATTCGGACATTTTACTCTCGATCACATCTGACTGAAAGTCCTGTGGATTAAAATATACCATTACTGTTGCCGCATTTGGAAGAATGAACTCCAGCGTGTCGCTAAAGTACTGGGGGTTATACTCTACAAAACGCTTGAATGCATTTATATAGTTGGGCGTGTTACTTTTGATTTGTGCGTGTGTAATTTGTGTTGTGGTACATAGGAGGACAAGAGTAAGTAGTTTCTTCATTAGATATGTTTTTTGTTGTTGAACAATCCCCTTAGGTACGAATAAATGGTTCCTACTAGTATTTTTCATAAAGCCGTGCGGTTATTGAATTTACTTGAATGCTGAGTTTGCCTTTTTTTCTGTTCTCAAATTCTTGGATAGCCGACAGTTCCTTTTCAGACAGTTCGATTTCAAATCCTTCAATTTTTACCTTCCGAATGGGTTCATCCCACTGGACTATTACGGTTTTCTTACTTCCAAACAAGGGTTCCTTCCTGTTTTCAGGTACCACTGTTTTGGGTTCTTCCAACTTTATGCTGTCAAAACTTATATTTGGAATTTCAATTTCTAAGTGCAATTCCAAGGCCTTAGGTGTTTTGTCGGGAACGGGCACGGGTTTCACGTCATTTTGTTGCGTCAAAGATTGCCTGGGGTCTGGCGAGACCAATTGACGCGTAAGGGGCATTGGGGCAATAGTTTGGTCGCTGGAAAGTTGAGTTACCAGAAAATCCTCCCAGTTGGAAGTCTTCCGATTTGAAAGCCATCCGATTCCCCAAATCCCGAATATCAACAGTGCGGCAGCCGATATTCGGACAAATGCTACGAATCGTTTTTTTCGCACAAGTTCTTTTTGAATTCCTAACCAAAGGCCCTCTTTGGGTTGATGCATGGGCAACTTCTCTTTTAGAAGAGAGATTTGCTTTTGCATGGACCTGGTCTCCAATATGCGTTCCCAATTCTTTTCATCCGGAAGGTGCTTCGGCAGGAGGTTTTGCCATGGAATGTTTTTAGGGTCCTTCATTTGAAGTAATAATTTTTGCTAAGACTTTTTTGTAGGCATTTCTTTGCATAATGTAGCTGCGATTTAGAGGTGCCTTCACTTACCTTTAACATTTGGGCAATCTCCCTGTGGGAGTAACCTTCAATTTCATACAAAACAAAAACCGTTCTGCAGGATTCCGGGAGTCTTCTGATTGCCAAATCCAGCATTTCGGCGTCTATCCACTGGTCGATCATCAAATCATTTGATTGGATTTGTTCATCCAATTCCTCAAAACGGTATGCAGAACGGAGTTCTTTCAATACTTTTCGTATCATGATCCGTTTGATCCATGCACCTAGCGTTGATTCCCGACGGAAGTTTTTGATGTTTTTAAAGACTTCAATAAAGCCTTCTTGCAATTGATCGTTGGAACTATCGTAGTCGTTACATATTCTAAAGATCAGATTGAACATGGCCACCTTGTATTTCTCGAAAAGGGCAAACTGGGCATGTGTATCCTGTTCAATACACGCTTTAACCAGTTCGTTTTCGTTAGAGTAGTCTTTTGCCATATTCAGATTAAAGAGTCTATTATGCGTTCAAAGGTTGGAAACCGTTGAAAGAAAAGTTATGCCTTGCCCTATCTAATTGGAAAATTTTTATCGTCGGGTAGTCTTTTAGCCGCATTTGCTAGGTATTACTATGACACTTCAACAGAGATTTCTATGCAAATTAACTGCTTTTCGGCAATTTTGATGCTTGCTGGTTTTGCCTTGCCGGGCTTGGCACAGGATACAGCTAAGGGCTATGTATACCACGATCTTAACGGCAATGGTATTCGTGAAGCAAATGAACCGGGTATTTCCGGTGTGCTGATATCCAATGGAGAAAGGGTCGTGCGATCCGATGACCAGGGTTTTTACGAGCTTTCTTTGCAGGCCACAGGAGAGCTGTTTGCCATCAAACCCAGCGGCTATGCAGTTCCCCACAATGCAGACAAACTCCCGCAATACTATTACTGGCATATGCCCTCAGGTTCACCATCCACCGAGGTTCCCGGGGTTGCAGCCAGTGGTCCCTTACCCCAAGAGGTAAACTTCGCACTCGTGCAGCAGGAGGAAAGCGATTCCTTCCAGGTGCTGCTCTTTGGGGACCCGCAGGCTAGGGGTCTCAAAGAAGTCAATTACGTCAGCCACGACGTAGTGGAGGAGTGCATAGGGACAGACGCGGCTTTTGGTATCACGTTGGGAGATATAGTTGCCGACGATTCGGCGCTATTTACGGAGGTGAGCCAGTCCATTGCCCAGATTGGTATCCCTTGGTATTACGTATTCGGCAACCACGACCATAACCGGGATGTGACCAATGACGAGGATCGGGATGGTACCTTTAAGCGCGTTTTTGGCCCCAGCACCTATGCCTTTGAGTATGGAAAGGCCGTATTTGTCGTGGTGCGGGATATCCACTATGCAGAGGACGGAAAGTACACCTCTTCCTTTACTGATCGACAGTTGGCCTTTGTGGGCAATTTCCTGGCCGAAATCCCTAAAGATAGATTGGTGGTATTTATACAGCATGCCCCGCTGATACGTACGCAGGGAAGGGAGGCCATTTACCGGGTCCTGGAGCAGTTTCCGCATTCCCTTTCCATCTCAGGCCATACCCACACGATGAACCATGTGTTTGTGGATGAAGAGATGGGCTGGCAGGGAGATACACCCCACCACCATTTTATCAATGCCACGGTCAGCGGCAGTTGGTGGTGCGGGCTAAAGGATGAGACAGGCATACCCCACGCTACCATGAACGACGGGGCACCAAATGGCTATACCTTTTTACACATCGACGGTTCAGAGTACGCCCTGCGTTTCAAGGCTGCCCGTCGCCCGGCGGATTACCAAATGAATATCTACTTGGCAGATGACATTCCCGCCGATAAGTTGACCGATTCGGAGGTGGTGGTCAACGTCTTTTCGGGCTCACAGCGATCTACCGTCGAAATGCGGGTTTCGGGTCAGAAAGAATGGCTTCCCATGGATTTTACTCCCATGCCGGATCCCTACAATGCATGGATGCACAGCTTAAGTCCCTTTTTGGACCTGCGACTGTCGGGAGGTGAACGCGCGGATGAGGCCTTGGGCTGGAAGATGGATCTTCCCCGAAACTCCTTTCATATATGGTCGGCCAAATTACCCGAAGGCCTAGCGCCCGGCACCCACTACCTGGAGGTCAGGACCACCGATATGTTTGGTCAGGAATGGTCTGGTAAGCGGATATTTAGGGTGAGGTGAGTAGGAAAGTCTTTTTGGTCTTGCATAGGCACAATGGAAAACTGCTACCAGAAATGGGTCAGGCGTTTACCGAATTTCTATAAAAATGTATCGCCGAAAAAGTGAAAGAAAGGGCCACAAAACCGAATAGGATTAGAGATATCTCTCCAATCAAGACCAAGACGACAGAAAGGGAGAGAAGCATCGTGCATAGAGATACCAGCAGCTTGTTCATTTTTGCCATTTTCTTATAGGTTTTAACTTACGCCAATTAGGAGGGAATGAATCCAGTAATTCTTTGTGAATCATCCCTTGCCGATGAATTATTCTTGACAAATTTACCTGTCCTGACTGAAAAAATATTTCAGTCAGGATTTTTTTACCTGCTTCAAAAGAAATTCTGGCCACCCCTCGCTGCAATGCCCTAGGCCGAAGGAGGGACATGCCTGACTCGGATGTGTGGAAGTAAGATCTTTTTACTTATTCCAATAGGACTGTAGCGATTTCACAAAATCAATAGTACCTCCCCATCATAGGGTGGTCTACAATCTTCCGCCTGAGATCCAGCGGGTCGATGGTGCCGGGAATGCGTTCATACACCGTTCCGCCGGGTTCAATCAGCAGCGTCAAGGGCAGGCTGCCGTCCCAGTCATTCTTTACCACATCGATAATGGCATACTTATCATCGTTGTCAACCAGGTAATTATTTGTCGCGGAGTACTTGTTTTTGAGGAATTTCAACGCTTTGTCAAAGGAATCGGGATTGTCCAGACTCACCGAGGCAAATTCAAAGTCCCGGTCTCCGTACATGCGCTGAATTTCAATAAATTCTGGGTATTCCACGATACAAGGACCGCACCAAGTAGCCCAAAAGTTGACCAACAGCAGATTGTCGCTGGGGTTTTCAAGCAGCTTGCTCAGGCCATCCAGTGTCAGCCTTTCCAATGTTACCTCTTTCTTTTTCCAGTCTTCGTTTACCTTGATGGTCCATTCGTTTTTCCAGGCCCATTTGATAGAGCAGCCAAAGGCAGGCGTAATGGCCCGGTCTGCAGGAAGCGTACTGCCGGCCAGCGTTTGTTCAATGGCAAACTTCAAATCCTCGGATTGTCCCGTTCCCGGTTTTTCGGAGGCGTCTATCCTGCCTTGGTAGGTAAGCTTTCGGTTTTTGTCAAAGACAAAGACGTGTGGGGTAGCGGTGGGTCCGTATAGGGTAGAAAAATGGTGCTCGTCCCCATCGTAAAGGTAAGGGAAGCGGTAGTCCATATCTTTTGCCCGGATTTTCATGGCCTCGAAGTCATCGTTCAGGTCCGTGTAGCCCAGTTCCTCTGGAAGTACAGCGATGGGGCTGTTGGGAGAAATGGCAAGAAAGTCCACTCCTTTGGAGCTATAGTCGGCTACCAGCTTGTTGAACCGCTCCTCGTAGGCCTGTGCGGTAGGGCAATGGTTGCAGGTGAAGTTGATGACCAGTACGTCACCGTCAAAGTCGGCCAGGGTATAGTTTCTGCCATCGATGCCCGGTAGGTCAAAATCCGGTGCTTGGTCTCCAGGCTTTAGCGTGGCGATGGGTTTTTCGGCCACCACTTTGGGATTTGGCTCAAAGGTTTGAGAGCCTGTCGTTGAGATATCTTGTGGTCGGTTTGGGTTACAGGCTTGTATAGCCAGCATAAGCGCCATCAGTGATCCAGCGACAGCATGGTATCGGAACTTATTAGTCATTTGGCCCTTGGGTTAATGGGTTAGATGATTGAATATAGGTAGATATTTTGACAAAATAAAGACCCAGGCTTGGAAAAGGAGCAGTAGGAACCCAGTCTCCCTACTACCTGCAAAGGAAAGGACTTCTCAGATTTCCTCTACCTGAAACTGTTTGACTGTAAAAAAGATAACCGCATTGGTTTCGTAGATTCGGTTGGTATGCGTGCGGGCCTTGATCGTTTTTCCCTCTTCGTCTTGGATTTTCAGGAGTTGGTGGTCGCCAAAATAGGTGCTTTTCACCAACCGCCCTGACATGGATTGATTTTCGTCTTTCTCCACACGAACATTTTCCGGTCGAAAGCATAAGCGGACTTGGCTATTGAATAGTTTGGAGCGTTCGTCGGGGATGAACCCAAAACCTGAGTAAAAGCCCTCCTTGGTAGGGGTAGCCAGCAACTCGTTTCGTTTTCCAAAAAAATTGGCCACATACCCATTTACCGGAAATTCGTACAGGTTTCTGGGAGTATCGATCTGCTGAAGGTACCCCTTGTGCAGGATGGCGACCCGGTCGGAAGTGGATAAGGCATCCCGGGTGTCGTGCGTTACAAAGATGGCCGTCACACCGGTATTTTTGATGATCTGCCGGATCTCTTCCCGCACTTGGTCTTTTAGAATGGTGTCTAGGTTGCTGAAGGGTTCGTCCATCAACAGAATGGTAGGACTAGGGGCGATCGCCCTAGCTAAGGCTACGCGTTGTTGCTGACCACCGGAAAGCTGATGGGGGTATTTCTTGAAGTTTTCGGTAAGCCCGACCAGAGCAAGGGTATCCTTTGCGAGTTTGTCGGGATCTGGCACCTTGCCTTTCAATCCGAACTTCACATTGTCCAGCAGTGATAAGTGGGGAAAAAGTGCGTAGTCCTGAAATACCATGCCTACGTTACGTTTGTTGGCAGGCACAGACTTTTTTCCCTCCACGATTTTTTGGCCCTCCAGGGAGATGTATCCGCTATCGGGATGTTCCAGACCGGCTATCAAGCGGAGCAAAGTCGTCTTTCCGGATCCACTTTCTCCAACCAACGACACGATCTCTCCTTTTCTTACCTGGAACGAGACGTCGTTTACAGCGAACTGATCGGTTTGTAAATATTTCTTATGAACGCGATGAAGCTCTAATATGGTCATTCAGAATAGCCCTCTTTTCCTTATAAATTTTTGCTTCTGATCAGCCTGTTAAGAAAAATGATGGGAACAATTCCCGTCAAGATGATGATCAGTGAAGCATTTGCCGATTCTGCTATCATTTCGTTGGTAGCCATATCAAAGGCTTTGGTTGCCAAGGTATGATAGTTGAACGGACGAAGGATCAAAGTTAAGGGTAATTCTTTTAAAACATCCACAAAGACTAGTAATATGCCACTAACCAGGCTGGTTTTGATCAAGGGAAGATCCACTTTCCAGAGCGTTTTTCCCGTCCCCTTGCCCAATAACCTACTGGCTTCGTTGACATGAATGCCGATCTTCTGGAATCCGGAATCAATCGGGTTGTACCCTACTGCCATAAAACGGACCACATAAGCAAAGACCAATGCGAAAAGGGTTCCTGAAATCACCAGACCGGTGCGGCTGGACGACAGTTGGTCGATGATCCAATGGTCCATGGCGATGAGAGGGATCATGATACCTACCGCGATCACCGCCCCGGGGATCGCATAGCCTAAGGTAGAGATGCGGGTGATATTTTTCAGCCACTTAAAGGGGCTCAGCCGCAGGCTATACAGGAGGATCACCGAGAGTATGGCGATGATCATACCAGCACCGGTCGCCAGGCTGAAGCTTCGAAACACCAACAGTAGAAAGTTCCAATCCATCACCTTGGCATGGGTAAGGTATACCCAGTGTATGATCTGCATCAGGGGGATGAAAAAACTGACCATAAATACCAGTGAGCAGATGGACATAAACGCCCATTTTTGAAATCCTTTGGCCTGTAGCCGTACCAAAGGCTTGCTCATCCCATTTCCCTGTGCGTACCTTCGGTTTCCCCGTTGCAGGCTTTCCACAAAGAGGATGACAAATACCATGGTCATAAGAATTGCCGCCAAGTAGATGGCCGTGGAGGCATCGCCCATCGAAAACCAAGCCCGAAATATCCCGGTAGTAAAGGTGTTCACGCCAAAATATTTGACGGTGCCGTAGTCGTTGAGTACTTCCATGGAGGCCAAGGCGATACCGCCTACGATGGCCGGACGCGCCATAGGCAAGGCTACCCGGATAAACGTGTGAAAGTTGCCTTTTCCCAACAGGTAAGAGGCCTCCTGAAGGGTTTTGGATTGCTGTAGAAAAGAAGCCCGGGTCAGCAGGAAAACGTACGGAAACAGCGTAATGGAAAGGATGAAAATCGCACCGGGAATATTCATCAGGTCTAGTAGGCTGCCGGTGACATGAATGTCTAAGGTGTTGCGAAGAAAGGTCTGTATGGGGCCGGAATAATCCAGCAGCCCCACATAGGTGTAGGCCATGATGTAGCCTGGGAATCCCAAGGGAAGGATCAACAGCCATTCGAAGTACCTCCTTCCGGGAAACTGGTAATTGGTGAGGATCCAGGCACAACTTACGCCTAACAAAAATGTGCAGCAGGCAACGCCTACCAAAATCAAGAGGGTATTGGCAAAGTATCCAAACAGCAGGGTTTCGGACAGGTGTGACCAGGTACTCCCGGGTGGCTCAAATATCTTGACAAAGATAGTCAGCAGCGGGGTGGCTATTAGTAGCAGGATTAGGATGGATCCCAGAATCCAATAATTCCACCAATAATAGTTTTGTCGGTACGTCTGCAAGATATTTTTGGGTGTTTAAGAGGACCCGGGACAGGGAGTATCCCGTCCCGGATTCTTTAATTGGGTTTTACTTGATTTATTTCCAGCCGACTTGATCGAAGATCATGACAGCGCTGCGGTTATTTTGCCCCAGCAGGGCAAGGTTGATATCATCGGATTTAAAATCTCCCCATGACTTTAACAGCGGAGATTTGTCTACTTTTTCGTTTACCGGGTATTCGTAATTGATGTTTGCCAAGAAGCGCTGCGATTCTTCGCCGCTTAGAAACTCAAGTAATTTGATCGCATTTTCCCGGTTTGGTGCGTATCGGGTTACGCCCGCTCCGGAAATATTGATGTGGGTGCCCCGGTCGGCTTGGTTTGGAAAGAAGATACCAACTTGTTCAGCGGCTTTGACTTCCTCCGGATTGGAATCGTTTAACATAATGCCGATATAGTAGCTATTTACAATCGCCACATCTCCCTCACCGGCGGCTACTGCCTTTACCTGATCCCGATCCGAGCCCTTTGGGCTTCGGGCCATGTTTGCCAGCAGGTTGCCTGCCCACTCCTGCGCTGTAGCTTCCCCATGTGCCGCGATGATGGACGCCAGCAGGGATTGATTGTAGATGTTTTCGGAGGAGCGGGTCAATACCCTACCTTTCCATTTTTCGTCTGTCAGACTTTCGTAGCTTTCCAGTTCGGCAGGATCTACCCGGTCTTTGTGGTAAGCCAAGATTCTGGCCCGGTAGGTAAGCCCAAACCAATGTCCGCTAGCCTCCCGGTATTTTGCAGGGATGTTTGCGTTCAAAACTTCGGAATCGATTGCCTGAAGCAGCTCTTTCTCCTGTGCACGGTGTAGTCGTCCCGCATCCACCGTAATTAGGACGTCTGCGGGTGAACCCTTGCCTTCCAGTTCCAGTTTTTGGATCAGCTCATCGGCACTTGCGCTGACTACATTCACTTTGATGCCAGTCTGTTCGGAAAATTTATCGAACAACTGCTGGTCAGCCTCGTAATGGCGGTGGGTGTAGACGTTTACAATCTCTTCGCTACTTTCACCGCAGGAAAAGAACGTCCCTACTAACCCTGCAAATAGAATGGTTTGAATCAGTTTCTTCATTGGTTGATTAATGTTGTTAGCTTACCTAATTTGTCCTGAAGTGATGGCTGGCATGTGCCTGTGTACTACTAACCGGAAAGGCGACTGCCTTATTGTGTAGTGCTTTTTCGCCGCCCGATTTCATTCCAGGTCAAATTACGGGTCAAAATTAATCATTATTTAAATCAAATCTAAATAAAAAGAAAAAACAATTGTACCTTTGTTTTGGTAATACGCAAGGGATCTAATCCGTTGTTAAAACGAAGCTAATCCATGACCATTCAGCAGTTAGAATACATCATAGCTGTAGACAGGTACCGACATTTTGGCCAAGCAGCCGAGGCCTGCTTTGTCACCCAACCTACCCTAAGCGCACAGGTGAGCAAGCTGGAAAAGGAGCTGGGTGTGATATTTTTTGACCGGTCCAAAATGCCGGTCATACCTACAGAAACCGGAGAGATCCTGATCGCACAAGCCAGGCGGGTGGTGGCAGAGAGCAAGGCCATTTATGAGACGGTCGCACAGCTGAAGGGCGAAGTGGGAGGGCTGTTAAAGCTGGGAATTATCCCAACGCTGGCACCTTACCTTTTGCCGCTGTTTATCAAAGGTTTTATCCGGAAGTATCCCAACGTGAAGCTTCAGGTGCAGGAATTGGTGACTGAAGATATTCTCAAACGGCTGAAAAGTGACGAGCTTGATATCGGGATTGTGGTCACTCCGTTGGGGGAATCGGGTATTTTGGAGAAACCCATTTTTTACGAGAAATTCTATGCTTACCTCTCGGTAAATCATCTTCAGTTGCGTAAGGAAAAGGTGCGGATTGCGGATATCCTCGGTGAAGATCTTTGGGTGTTGCAGCAGGGGCATTGTTTTAGGGATCAAGTACTATCGCTATGTGAGCCCTCCAAATTTCAGCGCATGAATTTCCAATACGAAAGTGGTTCTTTGGAGGGGTTGAAAAATCTGGTCAACAAATACGACGGCATCACACTCCTGCCCGAGTTGGCGACTTTGGGCCTTTCGGAAGAAGAAAAAACCCGTGTACGCCCCTTCGAAGGAGAGCAGCCGGTCAGGGAAGTTAGTTTGGTGCTGACCAGAAATTACCTGAAAAAAAAGCAGGTGGAACTGTTGTATCATGAAATCGCCGGAGCCATACCCCAGCACATGACCTCCAAGAGCCACGGCAAAGTGGTAAAATTCAGATAAACCGTTGCTTTTGGCCAAAATGCCGTATTTTTGGAGTCTTAACAACTCCAATGATATGTCTGTAAATGCGTTTATTGCCTCCCATAAAGATCGATTTTTGAATGAACTCCTCGACCTCTTGCGGATTCCCTCCGTAAGTGCTGACCCCAAGTTCAAAGAGGACGTATTTCGTGCCGCCGAATTTGTAAAAGCCTCTTTGGAAAAGGCCGGAGTAGACCATGCGGAAATATGCCCAACTGCTGGCTATCCGATCGTGTACGGTGAGAAAGTCATCGATCCTTCTGCGCCCACCGTATTGGTGTACGGACACTACGATGTTCAGCCAGCCGATCCGTATGAACTGTGGGATTCACCGCCGTTTGAGCCGGTTATCAAGCAAACCGAAGAACATCCGGACGGCGCCATCTATGCCAGGGGTTCGGCCGACGATAAAGGACAGTTTTACATGCACGTAAAGGCCTTTGAGGCCATGCTCGCATCGGGTAAGCTGGCCTGCAACGTAAAGTTTATGATCGAAGGAGAGGAAGAAGTGGGTTCGGAGAATCTAGACCTATTCGTACAGCAAAACAAAGAGAAACTTCAAGCCGACGTGGTATTGATTTCCGACACCAGCATGCTATCCATGGATACGCCCTCGGTGACTGTGGGCCTACGGGGTCTTGCTTATATGCAGGTGGAGGTGACTGGACCTAACCGGGACCTGCACAGCGGAACCTATGGCGGGGCTGTGGCAAATCCCATCAATACCTTGTGTAAAATGATCGCTTCGCTGCACGACGAGGAAAACCGGATCACCATCCCCGGATTCTACGACCGAGTGGAGACATACACTGCGGCCTACAGGGAGCAACTAAACAAAGCCCCTTTTGATGAAAACGACTACAAGCGTAAGTTGGCCATCGAAGAGGTTTGGGGAGAAAAGGGCTATACCACCATAGAACGTGTTGGTATCCGACCTACTCTCGACGTGAACGGGATTTGGGGTGGCTACACCGGAGAGGGGGCTAAAACGGTGTTGCCTTCCAAGGCCTATGCCAAGATATCCATGCGGTTAGTGCCCAATCAGGATCACAAAGAGATTGCCCGCCTGTTTGAGGAGCATTTGAAGGCCATCGCGCCTGCGTCTGTAAAGGTGAAGGTAGTTCCCCATCATGGAGGGCAGGCCGCCGTAGTACCCACCGACTCCGTGGGATACCATGCGGCAGAAGCAGCCATTCAGGAGGCTTTTGGCAAGCAGGCAATCCCTACCCGGGAAGGGGGCTCTATACCGATCACCAGTCTCTTTCAGCAGGCTTTGGGACTGGACCCCATCCTTATGGGTTTTGGTCTGGACACCGACGCCATTCACTCCCCCAATGAGCATTATGGAGTAAAAAACTATTTCATGGGTATCGAAACCATCGCATTGTTTTTCCAACATTTTGCAAGAATGCACCCCAAGGGCTAATGTGACCAATGTTACATAAGTGGTGAAAAATGGGGTGGGGGGAACTAATGACCGCCCACCCTTCTTACTATATAGTTAAAAAGGTCTGAAAGTATAGTTAATGAAAAGCTGGACATCGTATTTCTATAGTATCGTTTTTGCCTTATTGGTTTCTGTTGGAGCCTCTGCCCAGGTGATTTCTCCGCCGGATTGGGACATTTCCCTTTCTTCAGGAGAAATAGAACCGGGCCAGGAAGTGGAGTTGGTGTTGAAGGTTAGCATCCCCAATGGCTGGTATGTATATACCAACGATTTCGACGAGGACTTGGGGCCGCTACTGACCATCCTAAAACTGGAGGCTGATGAGAAGGTGACCTTGCAGGGTACCCTGCGGGCCATTGACCACAAAACAAAATACGACGAAGTCTGGGAGGGCGACGTAAACTACTTCGACAAGCAGGGTGAATACCGACAGACTTTGCTAATCGAAGGTTCTGTAGGCGTATTGAAAGGAACGGTGGAGTATCAGATGTGTTCCGACGTTACCAATCAGTGTATCAGTTACGACGAGGACTTTGAAATTGTCATTGATGCCGCTGCATTGCAGGCTGCTGGTCCCGAGGATCAGGAAAGTGGCTTTACCGCCTTCCTCCCAGAGGACGAAGAAGAAAAACAATCCCTCCTAGGGTTTATGGTGGTGGCCTTTTTGGCCGGATTGGCGGCATTGCTGACTCCTTGCGTGTTTCCCATGATTCCCATGACCGTCACGTTTTTTACGGGAAGGGGAACATCCAAAGTAGCCAGTATTCGAAATGCATTTATTTACGGATTCTCCATCATCGCTATCTACACGATTGCCGGTACCGCCGTCGCTGCCATCCAAGGGCCCGAATTTGCCAACTGGCTCAGTACCCATTGGATTCCGAATATTTTCTTTACGCTCGTATTTATTTTCTTTGCCTTTGCGTTTTTAGGACTGTTCGAGATCAATCTCCCTACTGGTTTTGTGAATAAAATAGATGCTAAGGCAGACAAAGGAGGCTTAACAGGCATTTTTTTCATGGCCTTCACGTTGGTGTTGGTATCCTTTAGCTGCACCGGCCCCATTGTAGGCTCCATATTGATTAGCTCTGCTGGCGGGGAATTGCTCAAGCCCATTGCAGGGATGTTTGCTTTTTCGCTGGCCTTTGCACTTCCGTTTACATTATTTGCGATCTTCCCAGAGTGGCTAAACTCCCTACCTAAGTCAGGTGGTTGGCTAAACTCTGTGAAAGTAGTATTGGGCTTTTTAGAACTTGCCCTTGCGTTCAAGTTCCTCAGCATTGCCGATCAGGTGTATCACTGGGGCATATTGGATAGAGAGATCTACCTGGCCATTTGGATTGTCATTTTCTCCTTGATGGGTCTATACCTGCTGGGCAAGATCCGGCTGCGCCACGACAGTCCCTTGGAGTACTTAGGGGTACCCCGGCTAATGCTGGCTATTGCCACCTTTGTATTTGTGGTGTACCTGATTCCAGGGATGTGGGGCGCACCACTTAAAGGACTTAGCGGATACCTGCCCCCCATGTCTTCCCACGACTTTGATTTGGTAAGTTATTCCAGGCAGGGAGGAGAAACCAACGGAGCTAGCCTCGACGAGGTGCCCAAGTATGCTGATTTCCTGCACTTTCCCCATGGGATTCAGGGATATTTCGATTACGATCAGGCGTTGGCTGCGGCAAAGCGGCAGAACAAGCCGCTGTTCATTGACTTTACCGGTCACGGCTGTGTGAATTGTCGGGAAATGGAAGCACGGGTTTGGTCTGACCCCGGCGTCCTTAAGCGCCTCAAGGAGGATTTTGTCGTCGTTGCCCTGTACATCGATGAGCGGTATGAGCTACCCGAGTCCCAGTGGTATACTTCCAGCTACGACGGTAAGGTAAAAAAGACCATTGGCAAGCAAAATGCGGATTTTCAGATTACACGTTTTGACAACAACGCCCAGCCTTATTACGTCATCCTGGATCACGGGGAAGTTCCATTGGCCAAACCAAGGGCCTACGACACTTCAATTACCCGGTTTATTGAGTTTTTGGACGGAGCCAAAGCGGCGTTTGAGCGAAAGATGTAAGGTTGGGATCGAAGCGATTCGGATTTTTTTCGGGGCTTTGCTACCTTGAGGGACTGATTGATTCCTTAATTTTCCAGCTATGAACCGAAAATTGCCCCTTTTACAAATAGCTCCCACCAAGCGTCACCTAATCACTTCAGAGGGAGCGCCGTTTTTTTGGTTGGGAGATACCGCCTGGGAATTGTTTCACCGCTTGAATAAGCAAGAGGTGGTCCGGTACCTCGATGACCGGGCTAGTAAAGGCTACACCATTATCCAAGCGGTCATTCTCGCCGAACTTGAGGGTCTGACGGTGCCCAATGCCTTGGGTGATTTACCTCTACTGGAGTTGGATCCCACCCGGCCCAATGAGCCCTACTTTGCCTTTGTGGATTTTGTTTTGGAGGAGGCCGCACAGCGGGGCATCTACATCGGGCTTTTGCCTACCTGGGGGGATAAGTACAACAAGGCTTGGGGAGTAGGTCCAGAGATCTTCACACCGGACAATGCTTTTCAGTACGGGAAATTCTTGGGAGAGCGATACAAGGAAGTGCCGAATATTGTATGGGTAATGGGTGGAGACCGTCTGCCGGCAGACGAGGAAGATTACCGCGTCGTGTGCCGGATGTCGGAGGGGATTCGTGCCGGGGGAGCTCTCCACTTGATGACCATGCATCCCAAAGGTGGCCATATTTCCAGCCTGATCTATGGCAAGGAAGAATGGCTGCAGATAGATATGTTTCAGTCCCTGCACATGAAGGGCTGCAAAGAATATCGATATGTGCGTAAGGCGCGAAGGTCAATACCTCCCCGGCCCATAATTGACGGTGAACCGGGCTATGAAAATATTCCCAATTTTTTGAATAAATGGCAAAAGCACCGACTGAATGATTTCGATGTCAGGCGTGCGGCCTACTGGAGCATGCTGAGCGGTGCAGCGGGGCATACCTACGGATGCAACGAGATTTGGCAGATGCATGCAGCAGGACGTGAACCCCAACACCGTGCCGATCGCTCTTGGGCAGCCGCGATGCAGCTTCCCGGAGCCGCACAGATGGGATATATGAAGTCCTTCTTCGAGCGGCTTCCATGGCAGCGACTCCTGCCCGATCAGACATTTTTGGGAGGCTTTAATTGGCCAACCGGGGGATACCGGGTAGCTATGGTGGATGAAAAGCGTCTCTTTGCGATTGTCTATACGCCGGAGGGAAAACCCATTGACGCAAAGCTTGGAACCCTAAAAGCTCAAAAAATTAAGGCTTATTGGTTTGACCCCGCAACAGGCACATACCTGAAAGCTGGTGAGTCCCTCCCTCCGAAGAAACACCGTTTTCGACCCAACCTATCCGGATCGGCAAGCCCCGATCGGGTATTGTTGTTGATGGAAGAGGATTTTGCCTCCCAATGCGGATTTTAGGGGGCTAGTTCGCCTTTTTGTTTTGGAAGCCGGTTTTTGGATGTGGATAATTTTGTGGAAAACTACCCAAAAACCGGTTCAACCACCTGTGGTGCAGTGGTCTTTGAGGCTCAGACCTTGCCAAATGCCGACAATACCAGCCGGCGGCTTCCGCCATGGTCCCTGAACTCCCCGAGGTAGATGCCCTGCCAAGTTCCGAGGTTTAATCGCCCTGTTGTGATGGGAAGCTGTACAGAGCAACCAAAAATACTGCTTTTAATGTGTGCAGGCATATCATCCGGGCCTTCGTAGGTATGGATAAAATGAGGGTAGCTCTCCGGTACCAAGTCGTTGGTGAATCGGTTGAAGTCTTTGCGGACGGTGGGGTCTGCATTTTCATTGATCGTCAGCCCGGCGGAGGTATGTTGGATAAAGACCTGTAGGGTTCCCATCTTCAGGTTTTTGATTTCGGGAAAGTTATCCACAATCTGATCGGTTATCAGGTGAAAGCCTCTCGGAAAAGGCGGCAATCGGAGTTCGCGTTGGTAAAATTCCATGGAGATCTGTTTACTTCAAGTCGATAACATACAGCGTTACCGCAAATTTAATTATCTTTAACAGAACAAATTTTTGCAAACTAACACAAAAACCCATGATCAGAAAAACTATGATTCTCGGATCGCTGATGATCCTCGCGTTGATCACCGGTTTCAATCCGGTTCAGGCCCAAACGGTGCCCGTATTGTCATTGGCCGACGCACAGAAAATCTCCGATGCGGCTGAGGCGAGGGCAAGGCAGGACAACTGGAATGTTGTCATCGCTATCCTAGATGCAGGAGGGCACTTGGTCGCCTTGCGTAGAATGGATGGAACACAGATAGGAAGTGTGGATGTAGCCCAGAAAAAGGCTGAAACCGCCGTTAAGTTCAAGCGAGCTACGAAAGTTTTTGAGGAATCGGTAAAAGCCGGCAATGTACACATCTTGGCGCTGGGAGTGACGCCGGTAGAGGGTGGAGTTCCCATCATGCGGGACGGGCACGTCATTGGCTCCATTGGAGTAAGTGGTGTCACCTCGGTTCAGGACGGCATCATTGCCGCGGCTGGGCTAGACGCCATCAAATAGCCACCGCCATTTCGGCTTCCTAGGCCCGGTTTTGTTTTAAACTCTGGCCACCTGTTCTATGTTGGTTTTATACCTAAGCAAAAGGGTATGCTGTCCCAAAAGGTTCCTTCTGGCCTGAGGGACAGCTTCCATTTACTCCTATCTATGATTACAAACAAAGAGATCCCCTCTAAACTCCCCTATGCGGGCACAACCATTTTTACGGTGATGTCCAAGCTCGCGACCGATGAAAAAGCACTTAACCTATCGCAGGGCTTCCCTAGTTTCGACTGTGCACCCCAATTGACCGATTTGGTGGCCGATTACATGCGCAGGGGCTTCAATCAGTACGCTCCGATGAGTGGGGTCCCCGCCCTCAAGGAGCAACTCGCAGAAAAGACCTCCCGGGTATATGGTGTAGATTATCATCCCGAGGAGGAGGTGACCATCGTGTCCGGTGCTACTGAGGCGATTTTCTGTGCCGTTACTGCCGTGGTTCAGCCTGGGGATGAGGTGATTCTCTTTGAACCGGCCTACGACAGTTACCGCCCGGCGATTGACCTAAGCGGAGGTGTTCCGGTGTATATCCGTTTACAAGCACCGGATTTTCAGATAGACTGGGAGGAGGTTCGGGCAAAAATCACCGATAAAACCAAGGCGATTATGGTCAACACGCCGCACAACCCCGTGGGAACGGTCTTCAGTAGACAGGATCTGGATCAATTGGCCAATTTGGTCCAAGACAGGGAGATTTACATCGTTAGCGATGAAGTGTATGAACACATCGTCTTTGATGGGGAGAAGCACCATTCCATGATGACCCATCCGGTTTTGAAGGAGCGTAGTTTTGTGTGCGGATCCTTTGGTAAAACGTACCACGTCACGGGGTGGAAGATTGGTTATTGCCTGGCCCCCAAATCTCTGTCGGCCGAGTTTCGGAGGATCCATCAGTTTATCACTTTTAGCACACCGACACCGCTACAATATGCGCTTGCAGACTTTTTAAAGTTCCCGGAGCACTACGAGGAGCTTTCAGCTTTTTACCAACGAAAAAGGGATCGCTTCAACGCAGCGATAGCGGCATCCCGGTTTACGTTTCAACCCTCTAAGGGTAGTTTTTTTCAGATAGTATCCTACGAAAAGATCACAGAGGAGCACGATTATGATTTGGCCGTTCGATTGACCAAAGAAATCAAAGTTGCTTCCATTCCCGTTTCGGTTTTTTATCAAGACCGGAGAGACGATAAGTTGCTGCGGTTTTGCTTCGCAAAAGACGACGACATGTTGGATAGGGCCGGGGAGATACTTTGTAAATTGTAAGATTTCCGTTAACTTTATCCTTCAAATTATAAGCTTTAGGGGTGTCCCAAACCGGGGCTGAGATCATACCCTTTGAACCTGACACGGGTCATGCCGGCGAAGGAAAAAGTTTCTGCCTCCATGTGATGGGCAGCTCCTAAAGTTTTTTAACCTTATCTCAGGAGCTGATGAACAACCAACTTGAAAAATTACGCGAAACCGCACCCTTGGTGCACAGCATTACCAATTACGTGGTGATGAACAACACGGCCAATGCGTTGCTGGCTATCGGTGCGTCCCCCATTATGGCCCATGCCCAGAAGGAGGTGGCCGATATGGTACACATCGTTCATGCGTTGGTGGTGAACATAGGAACGCTGGATGAATATTGGGTGGAAAGCATGGCGCTTGCCTCACAGCGAGCCCTGGAACTGGGGAAGCCTTGGGTACTAGACCCAGTAGGTGCTGGAGCCACGCCTTACCGCAACGAAACACTGCGGCACTTGATCGGATTTAAGCCGACGGTAATACGCGGAAATGCCTCCGAGATTCTTTCTCTTGCTAACGTGGCCGTTGCCTCCCGTGGTGTAGATAGCGCCAATCAGTCCGAAGAAGCCTTGGAGGCGGGGAAGCAGCTGGCGACCCAATTGGGCTGCGTGGTATGTATTTCCGGCGCAACGGATTATATCATGGATGCTACCCGCGTGGCAAGTGTCGGAAACGGTCATGAGTGGATGCCGAAGATTACCGGTATGGGCTGCACCGCCTCGGTGATGGTAGGGGCCTTTCTGGGGGTAGAAAAGGATCCCTTTGAGGCCACCTTGGCTGCCATGACCGTTATGGGCGTAGCCGGAGAGCTAGCTGCGCAAGAGGCGGCTGGTCCCGGTAGTCTGCAAATGCATTTTTACGATGCCTTATTTTCCTTAACCGACAAGCAATTGGTAGACATGGCCAAGGTTACCCGAAATGCAACATCCTGATTTTCCCTACAGACTTTACCTGGTAACGGACGAGGCAGCGTGCTTGGGCAGGGATTTTTTCTGGGTGTTGGAGGAGTCGTTGAAAGGTGGCGTGCAGTTGGTTCAGCTCCGGGAGAAAAGTCTGGGCGTGCAGTCCTTTGTTGAAAAGGCACTGCGCACCAAAGAGATCTGCGAGAAGTACGGGGTCCCCCTTATTATCAACGACGCGGCAGATGTTGTTCGGGTGATTGGTGCTCACGGACTGCATTTGGGTCAGCAGGACCTCCCTGTGGAGCTGGCGATGCAGCGTCTGGGATCCCATTTGCCCATCGGTCTTTCGCTAGACCGCAAAGAAAATCTAACCGAACCGGGTGCAGATGAGGCTTGGTACTTTGGGGTAAGTCCCATTTATCCTACCCCAACCAAGCCGGATACCTACGATGCGTGGGGTTTGGAAGGACTGCGCTGGTTAAGAAATCACACGGCCAAGCCACTGGTGGCCATCGGCAATATCAAAACATCCAATGCAGCCAGTGTAATGGCCCATGGGGCAGATTGTCTCGCCGTGGTGTCAGGCATTTGCAGTGCCGAGAGTCCGGCAAAGGCCGCCGAATCATTTTTACGTGAGATCGAAAAAGGAATTAACGAATTGTAAATGGTAAAGAGATATAAAAGCGTTTTGACTATCGCCGGCTCCGATAGTGGAGGCGGCGCAGGTATACAAGCGGACATAAAGACGATTTCCGCGCTAGGCTGCTACGCAACGTCGGTGATCACCGCGGTGACTGCGCAAAATACGGTAGGAGTAAGAGCTATCCACCCCATACCCATTGACGTGATCAAGGCCCAGTTGGATGCGGTGATGGAGGATATTCTGCCGGATGCGATCAAGATTGGGATGTTAGATCGGCCGGCGGTTGTGCAGCTGGTAGCCGATTGCCTGGATGCTTATCCGGATATACCTGTAGTGCTGGATCCAGTGATGGTGGCTACCAGTGGTGACAGACTGATCGCCAAGGAAACGGTGTCGACGTTGGTTGACTTGCTTTTTCCCCGCGCAGCACTAGTCACGCCAAATTTGGATGAGGCGGCTTTGTTGATCAAACGACCTATTCGGGAGAAGAACGAATTGCTGGAGGCTGCTTTAGATATTTTTGATCAGGGAGCAAACGGGGTATTGGTGAAGGGAGGTCACCTCAAGGGCGAGGTGGCCGCTGACCTATTGCTCTGGGGATATAATCGGCACCGGCTGTTTGAGAAACCTTTTATCCAGACCCAAAACGGGCATGGTACCGGCTGTACCCTTTCCTCTGCTATTGCAGTGGAGTTGGCCCTAGGAGCCGATTTGGAGCTAGCAGTGGCCCAGGCTTCGGAATACGTCTGGCAGGCCTTGTATGCCGGAAAGGACGTGGTCACCGGAAGGGGCCAAGGGCCATTAAATCATTTTCACACACCTATCAAATTGACTAGTTATGAGTTGGACAGCTAGGGCTTGGGAGCAGGCAGCTCCGCTTTATGAAAAAATACTCGCCATGCCCTTTAATCAGGAGCTGATGAAAGGTACGTTGCCCTTAGAAAAATTCAAGTTTTACATGGCACAGGATGCCTTTTACCTAAGAGAATTTGGAAGAGCATTGGCCATTATAGGGGGGAGGCTTACCGAAAGGGAGCATACACTGGCTTTCAGCGAGTTTGCTTCCGGGGCTATTGTGGTCGAGCGTGCCTTGCATACCGGTTACTTCAAGACTTTTGGAGTGGATGAGAAAGGCATACAGCCCTCGCCCACCTGCATGCTGTATACCAGCTACTTGCTGTCCAAGGCAGCGATCGCACCGGTAGAGGAAGCAGTGGCGGCTGTGTTGCCCTGTTTTTGGATCTATCAAAAGGTGGGTGACCATATCTTCGCCCATCAGGATGCTAGTGGGAATAATCCGTATCGGGAGTGGATCGACACCTATGCGGGTGAGGCCTTTGCCACCTCGGTGAGGAAAGCACTGGCCATTTCAGACGAGCTGGCGGAGCTGGCCCCGTCGGCTAGACTGGTCGAGATGACCGAGGCGTTCTTGATGGCCACGAGGCTTGAATGGATGTTCTGGGATTCGGCCTACAGACTGGAAGCGTGGGAGCTATAAACCGAGCCAATCCAAATACCTTAAAAAAGTAGGGCGTTTCTGGGCTGCTAGCCGATATTTCCTTAATTTTAGCTACTACTAATACGAGAGAAAACAAGAATTACCTATGTTAAAGTTGGGATTTGTTAGCGCCATTCTGGCGGATAAAAGTTTTGAAGAAGTAATGGATTTTGCCTCCGAGCAGGGTTTTGGCTGCGTGGAGATGATGTGTTGGCCCAAAGGGAAGGCTGAGCGACGGTATGCTGGAGTCACCCATGTCGACGTGGATACCTTGGACGAAGAGGCTATCGCCCATATTCAGGCCGTACAGCGCAATAAAAAAGTCTTCATCTCCGGACTGGGATATTACCCCAATCCCATGGATCCTGATGAGGAAAAGGCCGCACTGGCCATCGAACACATCAAAAAGGTGATTACCGCTGCTGCCAAACTGGGCATTCCAGTGATGAACACCTTTGTGGGCCGAAACCCCTCGCGAAATATCCCCGACAACTTGGCTATGTTTGCCGAGCGTTTTCCGGAAATTGTAAAGCATGCCGGTGATCTGGGGGTTAAGGTGGCCATTGAAAACTGCCCCATGTTTTTCACCAACGACGAGTGGCCGGGAGGCAAAAACCTGGCGATTTCCCCAGCGGTTTGGGATCAACTATTTACCATTATTCCCGACGCCCATTTTGGCTTGAATTACGACCCTTCTCACTTGGTTTGGATGCAGATGGATCCCATCCGACCCATCTATGACTACAAGGAGCGGCTTCACCACATCCATTTGAAAGATGTAAAGGTTTACAAGGAAAAGCTGGATCGGGTAGGCATTTTGGCCAATCCCTTGGAGTACCACTCCCCCAAAATCCCCGGACTCGGAGATGTCAATTGGGGTCGTTTCATCGCTGCCCTGACCGATGTAGGGTATCGGGGTGCCTGCTGCATCGAAGTGGAAGATAAGGCCTTTGAAAAATCCCCCGAAGATGTCCGTATGGCCATTCTGACCGCTAGAAATTATTTGAGTCAGTATATCCCCTTGGGGTAGTTTGGTATTAATGAAGGATCCTATGGATAGGATACATGCTACAGATCATATGTCTTCAAATTAAGATTTCTTAACATCTTACTTCCATCCGGGCGTTAAACCAATGGTCATTGCGCTAGTCTAAGTAGTAGATTCAATAAAGGAATCCATACTACTTGCCGATCAGGGCCCGGTTGTGCAAGGAGGAAATAAACGAAGACCCTTAAACAAAAGAAATCATGAAAAAGGTATTGATCATATACGCACTAAGTCTGGGATTCATCGTGCAAAGCTATGCCCAGCAGGGAAACAGACCGGAAAGAACTCCCGAGAAGATGGCCGAACGAATGGCCAGCCAACTGGCTGAGAAACTCGAACTGCAAGATGCGCAAAAACAGCAGGTTTATGAGATCCAACTGCAACACGCAACCGCCCGGAAACAGCGGATGGAGGAAATGCGGAAAGAGATGCAGGCCAATCGGGAAGCCCATCAAGGGCAAATCTCTGCTGTCCTGACTCCACAGCAAAGAGAGAAATGGGAAGAAATGATGCAGCAGCGCAAAGATCGCGCAGACGCTTGGAGAGACCGAGGTGGAGATAGACGGGGCGGACAGCCCATGCACCGAAAGCGAGGCGTTGAAAACGGTCCGAGACGGGGAGGACCACGCGGAAACTCCTAGCAAACTTACCCTTCCGGGACCAAGCAACTGGTCCCGGTTTTTTTTGCCCAGGTATGAAATGAGTAAGCACCGAATCATCGGCAGGTTTTCACAGTAAGTGTGACACCCTATCCGATTTGTTCAATTTTCTGTAACTTTGCCCCATGAAGCAAGCCGTGATTGTCTTTCAGCGGACTCCCGAGCACGGAAAAGTGAAAACCCGCCTCGCAGTAGATATCGGTGAGGAAGATGCCTTGCGTGTATATAAATTTTTGCTTCGGCATACCCACCGTGTGCTGGAAAGCCTCTCGGCCGATATTCATGTTTTTGTGACCGGCGCATGCAGCGACGATTCTTCATCGCCGCCACCTAATTACTATTTTCACAGGCAACAGGGTATAGACTTGGGTGCCCGCATGAACGCTGCTTTTGTCAAGGTTCTTACACTCGGCTACGAGCGGGTAATGATTATCGGTACGGATTGCTACGAGCTATCCTCTGAAATTCTGCGGCAGGCATTCGTCGAGCTTGCCCACAAAGACTTGGTGATAGGTCCCGCCCAGGATGGCGGCTATTACCTGCTGGGATTGACCAAACCCACCCCCCATTTGTTTACAGAAATTCCATGGAGCACCTCCTCGGTTTGCAGTGATACCCTGCGCCGGGCAAAAGAATTGGGCCTGACATGTGGTCTGTTGCCAGTATTGCGCGATGTGGACACGGCCGAAGACCTGGGGGTACTTCGCCAACTGCTTGACCTTGGTAAAAAAATTACTAATTTCGAAAAGTAAACTAAGGGTAAATCCCGCCATGCATGTCATGAAGGAAACGGAAACATTTTCAAGACATGCAAAAGCACTATATCCTCTTTCTTTTTGTGGGTATCCAACTTCTCCAACAGGTCCTTGCAGGTACTGCCTTATGGGCACAGGATACCCAACCGGCACATATTGGTTTGCTCTATCCGCTCAGTACCCAGGGCACGATGTCGCCGAGATACATCAATCGGTTTAGCTTGCACGCCTTAACCGGTGTATCCGGGGGCGAGTCCGGATTTGCTGCCTACGGCCTCACGGGGCTGGTAAAGGGGGATGCTGCCGGCGTACAGATTGCAGGCTTGGTGAATCTCTCCCAGGGGAATCTCCGCGGTGTACAGGTTTCTGGAATATCCAGCCTGGCAGGTACCTGTACTTCCTGCACACAACTAAGCGGGATTGCCAGTATCAACCGGGGACAGTCCACGGTACAGGTATCGGGCATCTACAATCATACCGATTCTGTGGAAGCTTCGCAAATCGCCGGATTGGTCAACGTGGCCACCAAGGTAGATGGCCTACAGGCGGCAGGCATAGCCAACTATGCAGACGCCATTCAGGGTGTGCAGATTGGTGGCCTGCTGAATGTCGCAGATCAGGTACACGGCAGTCAAATCTCTGGGTTGATCAATCGGGCCGGAACGGTAAAAGGTGTCCAAATCGCGGGTCTCATCAATATCGCAGATAGCAGCGCGCATCCCATAGGCATCCTCAATCTCATAAAAAACGGAGAAAAGCGCCTCGGGTGGAGCATCGATGAAAACCTCACCACTGTGGCAAGCTTTCGGTCCGGGGGCCGAAAAACATACGGCATCATCGGCTTGGGCACAAGCTTACAGCACCCGGATCTATCGGTTGCCATAGAGGCAGGGTTAGGCATTACGTTGGCACGGCAAGGGGCGTTCCGGCTAGATGCGGAGGTAAGTAACCTCTACAGCACCAACTTCGCAGGGAGCGAATTTTCCAAAACCGGTATACGGCTGCTGCCTGCCGTTTTGCTTGGCAAGCGGCTACAGGTATATGGAGGCCCAAGCCTCAGCTATACCCATGTGAAGACGTCCCGTAGCTTTGACAGCGGTAGTATATCCCTGTGGAGTAGGACAGGCTACAGAGCGGAACACTCCGTAGATTTAGGTATGACCATCGGTGTTCAGTTTATCTTGTAGCCTTGAGAACTAAAAAAACGTACCTTTCATGCATCTTTGCACATCTCTGAAGGAAGCGTACCCCTTTGGGCAGCTAAAGCAAAATACCTTGGAAGAAAACAGTCCATACGACCCGAGACCGGTATCTATGTTGGATGAGCAAGCCTTTGAAGCTAGCTTTAAGGCACACTTTGGTGCACTACATGCCTATGCCACAACGATCTTAAAGGATTCAGAAGCCGCTGAGGAGGTAGTACAGACCGTTTTTCTGAAATTATGGGAAAAACGAACGGAGCTACAGATTACCGTATCGGTGAAATCCTATCTCTATAAATCCGTTTACTACGACAGTCTCAATGTCCTAAAACACCAGAAAGTACGCCAGCGGCATATGGAAAACAGCCTTCAGGATCAGAAAAACTCCCTTTCATCGGGGCCGTACGGACAAACCCCCGGACAGGAGTCCGAGCTGATGCAGCGAATCCAGGCAGTCTTGGATGACCTCCCCGAAAAGTGTCGGTACGTTTTTCACCTCAGCCGATTTGAAGAGCTCAAATACCACGAAATTGCCGAGCGTTTGGATATATCCATCAAAACGGTGGAAGCTCATATGGGCAAAGCGCTCAAGTCCCTACGGATGGGTCTGAGGGAATTTCTTCCCACGCTTCTTTTAGTACTAAACGCATTGGCTATCCTATGGAAACTGTGAACGAAGAAATCCTGATAAAATACCTGCTGGGCGAATGCGAACCGGAAGAGGAGCAGCGCATTCGGCGCTGGTTGGATCAAGGACCTGAGAACCGGCAAAAATTGGAGACCATCCATTGGATCTGGCGGCAAAGCGAGTCGCTAAAAAACCGCAGCAAGATCGATCCGGAACAGGCCTGGCAACGGTTTTTAGAGCGAAAGGCAGCGGTGAAAACACCCGTTACCCGTTTTATTTGGCGGGGTTCTTGGGCGCGGGTGGCTGCCTCAGTGTGCTTGGCTCTGGGGTTACTGTGGGCCTCAAGCTATTTACTACCCCATCAAGGCAAGGCCTATTTCGGGCAAGTCGCCCTAGAGGCACCGGGCGCTGCCCTCGAAGAGGTGCTTCTCGATGGTTCGAAGGTAACCCTAAATACCGGCGCAAAACTGGCTTATTCCCAACCGTTATTTTCCCGGGAACGGAAGGTTTGGCTGCTGAAAGGCGAGGCCTATTTTGACGTTGCACATGCCGCCGACCGGCCCTTTGTGGTTCACGGCAACAACCTAAGCATCCGGGTGTTAGGTACGGAATTCCACGTGCGTATTGCTGATGGCGACGAGGAGGTTATTCTCGACCGCGGATCGGTACAAGTAGAAAGTGGCGAGAATAAGCTGTTGCTGGAGCCGGGAGAAACAGCCCGTATGGTTGCAGGTCAGACGCTACAGAAAAGCCGCACGATCAGTCAGCTACACAAGTATTATGTCACTAAACATTTTGTAGCAGAGGGTACGCCACTTGCTGATCTGGTAGCCACGATGTCGCAAGCCTATGGACAGGCCATTCGAATCCGAGGAACCGAGCTTGAGCAAACCCCTATTTCCACCACGCTCCCATTTGAATCGCTGCAACAAAACCTAGAGGTACTTAAAGAAACGCTAGGCCTGGAAATCCTGAAAGAGGGAAACCTGATTATCCTCCAATAAGCGTTACTTTTGCAACTCAATAGTACGTTTGTTGGCAATGAGAAATGTTCTCCTATTTCCCAAATTTCAAATGCAGATCATGCTGGGCATTTTCTGGCTTTTTTCCGCGTCCTCTTGGGGACAGGGTTATTTGGACTTGGAGGTTACCGTACGATGGGAACAACACGGATCGATGGCGGAGGTACTCGATCAACTGGAACGGCAGCACGGCTTCTTTTTTTCCTATCCCAGTGCGGCTTTGCCCCCCGAGTTTATTCAAGACTCGGAGCCGTTCTCAGGAAAAATGTACAGGTTGCTTGAATCGGTATTTGGAAGTGAATACGAGTTCAAGGAAATGCCGGGGTATGTCATCGTCCGTTTCGCACCGAAGCGATTGCAGGTGGATACCGAAATAGATCAACGGGGCGGCCAAGCGATAGTAACCGGAACGATCACTCGACAGGATAACGGTGAGCCAGTACAATACGCCAGTGTATACGAACGAAACCAACTTACTTCTACCCTTAGCGACGAAATAGGGAGCTTCGAGCTAAAACTCCGTAGACCTGGGCAAACCATCTGGATCACGCTTAGCAAAGAAGGGTTTCGCGACACTAGCTTCGTGGTATTGCCAACGGTGGACATCAGCGCCCACGCAAAGGGCGGCAGATTACGTTTCCGGCCCGAGAGTGACGCCTCCACAGACCTAGAGCAAAGCCTTTTTGGGCGCTTATTTATTGGGATGCGGCAGCGTCTACAGCGTATCAATTTGGGGGGATTCTTTGGAGAGAGTCCTTACCAAATGTCGCTGGTGCCGGGTATTGGATCTCAGGGGGTATTCGGTAGTCAGATGGTCAATAAATTTTCGCTGAACCTGATCGGGGGCTATTCAGCAGGTACCGAGGGTTTCGAAACAGCCGGTATTTTCAACATCAACCGACTGGATATGAAAGGCGCTCAAATTGCCGGGATCGCGAATCTGGTCGGGGGATCGGTAAGCGGATTTCAAGTAGCCGGTATTCATAACCGGGTATATGGGCAACAAACGGGTTTGCAAGTTTCCGGTATCCACAACCGCTCATATAACCACGCAAGGGGCATTCAGATCGCTGGAGTTATCAACCATTCCGACAGCCTGGTGCAGCATCAACTTGCAGGAATCGCCAATCGAGGCGGACAGGCCACCGGTACCCAAGTAGCCGGAATTGTCAATACGACCGAAGCCCATGGCAGCGTTCAGGTATCCGGAATATCCAATCGAGCCAAGGGGACTGCTAAGGCACAAGTTAGCGGAATCGTAAACCGCGCCACGACAGTAAGCAACTTACAGCTGGGGTTGATCAATATTGCCGACAGCTCCGCCTATCCCATCGGATTGGTCAACTGGGTAAAAACAGGGAGTAAAAGCCTAGCCGTAGGTGTCGATGAGATGGGAGCAGCCCAGTTGACTCTCCGAACAGGCGGAACAAAGCTTTACGGCCTACTGGGGTATGCCCATTTAATCGGAAATCCATATACTCCCCACGCTTACGATATAGGATTTGGGGTTTACTTACTGGAAGCAGGCAACGTGGGGTTGGACATGGAGTGGGTGCATCGAACAGCCACCGACTTCAAGACCGTAACCAATCACTACTCCAGCATGCGGGCCATTCCCCGCCTACGCCTGAACTCCCGGACGACGGTATTTTTAGCCCCTTCGCTGAGCCTCGCGGTACTGGATGATGGGGCTTTCGACCGGTTGAGGGGATGGACCTTTCAGGAATACCACGGCAACACCAACAGCTATTTCCTGTACGCGGGATTATCCGGCGGCTTGATGATCTATTTTTAGGACGATTGCTCTGATCGAAAATAGGTGCCCGCAGTTGCCCAATAATTTCGTGAATCCTTGTAAATTCAGGTGCTCAAACCATCGTGCCTGCATCGTGAAAGCCAAGACCAGTATATTTCTTCTTTTGTTATTTTTCCAATTCCATGCGCTCTGTTTTGGACAGCAAATCAATCCGTTTCATCCCTATACGTTGATTGCCCACCGAGGCGGGGTGGTTGGGCCGGATGCTCCAGAAAATAGCTTGGCTGCACTGGAAACGGCCATCGAACGGGGTTATCAAATGGTGGAAATTGACCTGCGGCTGACGAAAGATAGCGTGTTGATTACCCAGCACGATGCGCATTTTAGAAGGTACTTTAACGTGGACCGGCTGGTCAGTGAGATGACCTGGGAGGAAATACGCCAACTGGAGCATCCTTCCGGATACCGCGTATTGAGGCTGGAGGAAGCCCTCGCCGTATGTGCAGGCAGTATTGACGTCATGCTTGATAATAAGATTTCCGGTTTTGATGAGGGAATTTTCAGGGAGGTTGTGGATTTGCTGGATACCTATAGCCTACGCAAAAATGCCTTGATGATAGGTAGCAGTGAATCCACCGAGTTTTTTACCGGGAAAGTACGGCTAAGCTGTTCGAGGGCCCAACTAGAAGCCAACCGCTCACGGGCTGATTACCGGCCAGACCACTATTATCTTTTCTCCAGGGATATTTCCGCTGACGATGTCGTTTGGGCTGATGAGGAAGGCATCATGGCTGTAGCGGCAATCAATGCCTTTCTATACCCCGAAGCCTCACTCATGGTGACTGCCTTGGAAAAAACAACTGGCATGAAACAGAACGGAGTTCGAATTTTTCAAATCGACGGAATCTTTGAGGAATTTTTCCGGGAGTAACATGTATTCCGCTTAGTAGCGGGGTGATTTTCCTTTTGGTACACTGAGGCTTTGCCAAGGGGTTTCCGAGAGGATCTTTGCCAAGTAAACAATCTGTCCGATATGGGCCGCGTAGTGCGCCAGTTGACGGCTGATTGCGTCTACCACAGTGTGGTCTTTGTGCCCAATCCGCACTATTTTCACCAGGTCTGCCTCCTGAAGCGGTTCTACTGCTGCAAAAAAACAAGCCCATCCTTCCTCCCACTTTTCCCACATCTTGGCTTCAGAATCGAGAAATGGCTCAAATTCGGCATCTCGTTCCCTCCAGGGCTTTTCACCATTGCTTTGCAAAAAATCTGTCCAACGGGACAGCATATTGCCGTTGAGGTGGTTGACTAGCATAGCCACGGAATTGCTATCCTCATTGAACTGGTAGAATAGCTTCTCGGATGGAATTTGGCTCATGGCTTTTTCTCCCATGGCTTTATAATCTCTAAATAGCTGGATGGTGCTTTCCAAATAGGTACCTGTAGTTGACATAGATGTGCGTTTTTCTAAGATCCTTGGTCGATTCGGACGGTGATGCCTGTAGCCTAGAAAAACAACTTTCACCGACCATTCGTTTGGATCTTTGGCAAATACAGGCTAATTCCTTGCTTGTTATGAATGAAAACTTAGTGCGGAACGAGTGGTGAACGATGCCAAAAGAACTGGGTGGAGGTACCATGTACCGGCGTGGTAATAGGATCGAACTGTATCAACTGGAGCAGGGCATAGGACTCTGTGCAAATTTTTAACCGATTGTATTTCATTTTGTTGCGGGGACGGCTTGACCCACGAAGCGGGTTTTCAGTTATTCATAAATAATTCACGTTTTTTAACACCTTAACAAAACAAAACACACTTTTTTTTCGTCTAAGGAACAACTAAACCAAACATTAACTATGAAAAATATCAAGGCACTGCGCAAAGCTATCAGGGTTTTTGAATCCTATGGCATTCCCTTGACCGGAAAACGTAAGGGCGCAAATTTTTACAATGACCTCAAGATGGACAAGGTATTTGTATCTGGTTTGATTTATGAATTGGAGTCCGAATTAAAAAGAGAGTTGGAAGACGAAAAGATCGCCAAAATACAAACCCCCTCTGAGCTTATCGAAACGTTGCTCAGGGCGTCTTGACACCGCGCAGTAGGAATGCCTGTAAAAGACTTAGTGAATGAAACGAAACTATTTTTTCCTATCGATAATCTCCATAGTGGTGATTGGGACCATTCCTTTTATGGGCAGTAAACGAAACGCTGACGAAGTCGGGTATGTCTATAACGAACAGCTACGGACAGTAAACGACCTTCCTGAATGGAAAGGTACACCCAAGGGATCGGATGGCAAATTCCGTAATTTGTACCAACCCTTTGATTCCCGATTTTCAGATTTGCTGAAATGGAAACTATCCCCTAACCCACAGCGAGAAGCGAAAAAGTCTGACAATCGGAAGCTGTCGGTGGAGGCTGCCCATGAGTTGATAAAAGACACAGGAGACTATCTAATTTGGCTGGGTCATGCCAGTTTTTTGATGAAAAAGCAAGGGGTGACTTTTTTGATAGATCCCATCTTGATCGACAATTTTTTCCTGAAAAGGCAATCCGAGATGCCTCTATCCCTATCCGAATTGCCGGAAATCGACTACCTGCTTGTTTCCCACAATCACCGCGACCATTGCGATCAATCTACCGTGGAATACCTTGCATCCCAAAATCCGAAAATGGTGGTGCTTACTGGCCTTGGGATTGGCGAAGTGCTAAGGCCCTGGCTGGAGAGTCATAAGATTCAAGAGGCCGGTTGGTTCCAACAATACGATCTCCCAGACGCTTCCATTCAGGTAGTTTACGTGCCCACGCGGCACTGGTCAAGACGGGGATTGATGGATGAAAACGAAAGTCTTTGGGGTGGATTCTTTTTCCGATTTGCGGATACCTCAGTGTATTTTATGGGAGACAGTGGCTACGGACCTCATTTTAGGGATATCCAAGCAGTGATGGGCAGTCCGGAATATGCACTTATGGGAGTAGGTGCCTTCAAGCCGGAATGGTTTATGCACCAATCCCATATCAGCCCTACAGATGCCATTCGGGTGTTTAATGAGCTAGGGGCAGGGCATTTTTTTCCGATGCATTTTGGCACCTTCGATTTGTCAGATGAACCCCTGATGGAGCCACTGGACATCCTTCTCGAAAATGAAGACAAAATTAGTGGTAAGCTCATTTTTCCTACCATCGGAAAAAATATTTGGTAAAGTTCCGTTAACTTGCGTGCCAGCATACGTTGGTCTGCCAATGCCACGATGTGAATACTTCAACGTCCCATTGGGAATATTTCTTTTACCTCATCTATTTTCACCTTAAAAATCTATTTTAGCATGAGTCAGCTAGTCATCGACAGTTACGAGGGTTTCTTAGCCTACGTAGGCCAAGATTTAGGCGTATCGGAATACCATAAAGTCACACAAGAGCAAGTTAACTTATTCGCGGACGCTACGCTGGATCATCAGTGGATTCACATCGATCCCAAACGGGCCAAGGAGGAAGGCGCATTCGGGGGAACCATTGCACATGGCTACCTCACCCTGTCACTAGTACCTTACTTATGGGATCAGATTGTGACGGTGAAAAACCTCAAGATGATGGTCAACTATGGCATCGAAAACCTGCGGTTTGCCAACCCCGTCAAAGTGAACGACGAAATCCGGATGCACGCCTCACTAGCCAATATCAGTGATCTGCGGGGCACCATCAAAACGGAAATGAAGGTCAAAATTGAAATAAAAGGCGAGAAAAAACCTGCTCTCGCGGCAAACTTGATATTTCTGTACCACTTTCTATAACCTGAAAATCGCCTGTCCCATCGAAGGAACAGGCGATTGTCTTTCCCGCCACCGGTTAGTCTAATCGGTTTCGTTCTTCTGCACTTCCACTTCGCTGCGACACCCTGAAATTTTCTCCCTGCGAAAATTTCCACCGAATTCCCAGACGTACGGACTGTATATTATTGTATTGGGCCACATCTGTATTGATCTGGTCAAACAGAATATTTCCGGTAAATCTTTGGCTTCTAAGCAGGTCCGTTCCGTTTAGGCTGACACTCCACTGATCGTCTTTGAAGCTTTTGGTCACACCGGCATCCAGCCAGGCCACCGGGTTTAGCACCATCTGACCAAAGCGGTTTTTGCTTAAGTACATGCCCACTACTTCCACTTTCCAGCCCTTGGTAAGTGACAGGTTGTGCTGTGTTCTAGCCATCAGTGACACCTGACTTACGTCCAGCATTTCACTTCCCAATTGAGACTGAAACGTGTTGTTACTGACTTGCAGCGTATGATTGGTTGTGTACCATGGCGCGAATTCTACAGGTACGATCAGCCGGAGATTCAGGTTGGTCGTCACGTCCAGGTTTTGGATCTGAATGGCCGTTCTGCGGGTTTCGTCATCCTGTACCATGATCTGCCCAAAGGCATTTTCCGTCCTCGAGTATCCCAAGCTGACCTGATACATGCCTTTGATCGTATGGTTCATCTCCAGGTTGGTCGCATACTGAGGGGTCAGATTGGGGTTTCCCTGCTCCACGGTCAATGGGTCTATGTAAAAGATAAACGGATTCAACAAACGGTAGTTTGGACGCGTAATCCGCCTATTGACGGTGTAACCAATCTGGTAGTTATCGCTTACCTTCTGTTGCAAGCTGACACTGGGGAAGAAGTCCAGGTATTGCTGTGCATTTTTTCGGTTCATGGTAACACTGTTACCCAGGATATCGGAGTATTCCATCCTAAGACCTGCCTGAAGGTCCAGTTTGCTTCCTACCTTAGTTTTGTAATTGCCATACCCCGCCAATACCTGCTCGTGATAGATAAATCGATTGCTGTTGGGATCCGGTTCGAAGCCGCCTTCTTCTTCACTCTTGGCAATCTGCAGGTCATTGTCTGACTTTACCCAGCTACCCTTTACCCCCAACTCAAGCGTACGCCCCTTTTTCAACGGCTTGGTAAAATCTACTTTGGAAGTCAAGATGGTATAGGTCATCTCGTTGCCGGTCAAAATCCGATTCAAATTGCCTGATTCAAACTGATCGTCTGTCCAGTAACGATTGGTCAATAGACTGAGGCTGCCTGCGTCCATAAGCGTAAAATCCAGGTCGGAAGTCAGCTTGGTACCCAAGGTGTCCAGTGCACCTACGTAGTGTAGGTTTACAAAGTACCTGGAATTATCCGAGTGGCTGTCATTGATGGCTCTTAGGTGCTGAATGGCTGAATTCGTGGGGTTGGAAATCGCCGTATTGGACAAGCCGTCCTCTGTCCCGTCCTGCCTGGAGGCCTGCAAATTTACCCCAACGCTATGCTGCGCATTAATCTGATAATCCGCTCCTCCGTTAAAAAACAGGTTTTTCCGTACCAGCTTTAACCTTGCTACTTGGTCAAATGCAGAAACTCCCTCTGTAACCTGAAACCTTCGAAGGATTTCCAGGTCATTGTACTGCGCCCACTCGTTGTAGTTCAGGTTGCTATTGGTCGTCCACTTTCCTTTCTTCAGGTTAAGGCTTCCGCCCAGATTGGGTGCATAAATCCCGTTGTATCTGCTACCCGCCGTAAGGTTTCCGTGCATGCCGTTCAGATCGTTTTTCTTTAGTCGAAGGTTGATGACACCCGCAGCACCTTCCGCGTCAAATCGAGACGAAGGATTGTTGATCACTTCGATGCTTTTGATATTTTCCGCAGGCATGGCCCGCAGAAAGTTAGCCAAGTCTTCTGCACTCATATAGGTTTGTCGGTCATCGATGAGCACGACTACTCCGCTTCGGCCATTTAGGTTAATGTTGCCATCGCTATCCACAAACACTCCAGGAGATCTTCCGATTACATCTAGGGCGGTGTTTCCCTCTGCTAGGGGTGAACCCTCTACGTTCACGACCGTTTTATCTGCGTCGAACACTACTTGAGCGCGTAGGCCGCTTACGGTCACTTCCGAGAGGGAAGAAAGCTCTTCCTCCAATTTGATAGCTCCCATATCCCGCTTTGCTGTACCATCCAGCGACAGGACTTCGGACTGGAATGTCAGGTATCCGATGCTCGATATCTCCAAATAGGCTTCCCCGGTAAACCCTGCATTCAGGAGGAAGTAGCCCTCTCCATCGGTCACCGTTCCCGTAATCAGGTTATGGGTTGATTTTTCCTTTAAGGCTACATTGACAAACGGAAGAACCTCCCCGTCCACGGTGACCACGGTACCGGTTAAGCTATTGCGGGGTGCCTGTGCAGCGGATTCGCTTAGGCCAAGTAAGTAGGCCAAAAGAGTAAAAAAGAACAATGCAGAAAATTTCATAGTAATGTTGTTAATACATGATTGTTGACCCACCCCTTGAAAAAGCGATGCCAAAACCGAAAAATAGCCGAATGATACTGAAAAACAGCAAGTTAAAAAACAGATCGAAATTTAGACTGTCTCAAAAACGGACAGTATTATTGTCCGATATCAAAAAAAATCCCCTTGACGGAAAGTCAAGGGGACCAGTTATCTTTCATAAACAGTTGATTATTTCGCGGCAGCGTATCGCTTGCTCACTTCTTCCCAATTTACTACAGACCAAAAGGCGCTAATGTAGTCAGGTCTTCTGTTTTGATAATTCAGGTAATACGCGTGTTCCCACACGTCCAATCCCAAAATGGGTGTGCCCTTCACATCGGCGACATCCATCAGCGGGTTGTCTTGGTTCGGTGTAGAGCTAACCTGAAGCTCTCCGGAAGCATCTACACTCAGCCATGCCCAACCGGAACCGAATCGGGTAGCAGCGGCCTTGTTGAATTCTTCTTTTAATTTGTCAAAAGATCCGAACTTCGCATCTATGGCTTTGGCCAGGTCACCGGAGGGGGTGCCACCACCGTTCGGAGAGAGAACTGTCCAAAATAGGGAGTGATTGTAGTGACCACCACCGTTGTTTCGTACTGCTGGAGAAGCGGAAGAAATGCTTTTCATGATGTCCTCCAGGCTCTTATTTGCCAAGTCGGTGCCTTCTACAGCTCCGTTCAGGTTGGTTACGTATGCGTTGTGGTGCTTACCATGGTGGATTTCCATGGTCTTTGCATCGATATGCGGTTCTAGCGCATTAAAGTCGTAGGGTAATGCAGGAAGTTCAAAAGCCATTTTTTTGTTAAAATTTAAGGTGAAACATTGAGTTAATGTGATGGTTGCTAGGTGTACAAAAACCTACTAAGCCAACCACAAATCCTGAAAAATGGTTCTAAAAAGGCTAGGAATCTCTAATTTCTAAGCGATTTGAAAAAGTCCTGCAGCAATTTCTGGGATTCTGCCTCGCACAAGCCACTGCTCACGACCGTCTTAGGATGCAGTACCGGTTCATCCAGCCTGCCATATCCTCTTTTTGGATCCGTTGCTGCATAGTGCAGCTCGCCGAGCTGTGACCAAAAGATAGCCCCCGCACACATCACACACGGTTCCAAGGTCACAAAGAGTCTGCATTCTGGCAGGTATTTAGACCCCAAGGCGCTAAAACCAGCTGTCAACGCCAAGATCTCTGCATGAGCGGTGACGTCTGTAAGGCGCTCTGTTTGGTTATAAGCCCTGGCGATGATCCGGTTTTTACAGACGAGCACTGCTCCTACGGGGACTTCACCTTCCTCAAGGGCGATCTGGGCCTGCTTCAGCGCCTCTCTCATGAAATAGTCATTGGTATAGAGGTCCATACTTCTTCTCAAACGGGGATCTACCAACCTGTAAACAAGGCGAAGATTTCTTTTCTTACGCCTTCATTAATGATCAGGGCCAATATCAGAGATACCAGTAGACCAATACCTGCCTTCACGATGTCATTTTTTGCAAGGCGGTAGGCACGCACCAGCCTCGCCTGTCGCTTCTTCAGCTTCCTGGATTTGGCAAGGGCAATGGCCAGTTCCCGACCGCCTAGCAATCCGATAAATACCCAAGTGGTACTCATCGGCATATTGCTGTACCCCTTGAAGTAGAAAAGGATCACAGCGTAAACCAAATCCACAATAGTAGCTGCCCGTACGTCTGTGACTTTTGTTTTTTCGTTGACGATACCTTGTATTTTATCTCCTTTCAGGTAAAAAAGAAAGCCGAGGCCAAGAAATACAAATCCAGTATAGGCGATAAACTCCCATACGCCCAATGTTCTGGGTAAAAATACGGCGATATTCGCCGCGTCCTGCATGATCCAAACCGCCCATAGCGCGCCGGAAGTAATCCACTGCAAAACATACCAAAATGGCCTGGGCTTTCCCTTCAGGTAGTTTTCCACAAACTTCTCAAGAACAAACCAAACCACGATCGCTCCTACAAAAGCAACCAAGTAGCCGATAAAGCTTTTTTGCATTACACCGATGATCGTACCTGCCTTGTAGGTGAACACGTTGAGCAGTAGGAAGGTAGTAGAAACCGGCATGCGCAGCCTGGTCATCAGTAGCAATACAATAGGGGCTGCAAGCTGCAAGAAAACGAAGTTCTCCGGTGCGCGGTCCAAGCCTTCTACCCGAAGACGCTGATAACTAACATCCCCATCGTACACAATCCAACTGTAGGAGACCGTTCCTACAAATATCAACCCCATAAAAAGCCATAAATAATACCACTTTCGGTTTTGGTTGGAAGCGATAAAGGTTCCAATGGTCTGAATACTGTCGTTGGCAATGGCGGAATATGCAGCAAGGGCAAACCCGAACCACATTGCAGCGTAGGTATAGGGGGTGATGATGCCCGCTATGGACACCAGGATACACATAATCAGTAAGAAGGATTTTTCTTTTTTGCTGAAATCAAAAAGTGAATAGGCGGCCTTTGAGAGGGCATCCTGATTGATATTTTGATCCTTCAATTTGACCATGGCATCGATTGGGGTGGTAGAACGCAGCCACAAAGGTACGTAAGTTTGTAAGAGCTCAATGTTAACAAATTGTTAAGAAAAACAGGAGATCCCAGCTAAAGAACGGGGTCTTTGGCGTCAAAGCAACGAATTTTTATTCCTCGGTTAAAGGTAATGGTTTTTTTTGGGTACCTAAATACCCTACTATCAACAATTTTCGTCCATTCGGACAACACTCAAATTAACATAACCTTCATCTAAAAAAGGTTCATTTGACTTTTTTCTGACGGAAATTTGCGCAAATTTTACCATTTGAATCATTCAACTGCGCAGCATGCTTGTTAAGGAAACCGTTAGACCAAACCTCTTACTGATTGTATTGGCTTCGCTCGGTCTCCTACTGTTTATGTTTTCCATCGACTTGATGACTTTTTCGGCGGGCAAGCTGAACAGCGAGGTGGCCAACAATATCTTTACCGCTACCGAGAACCCCTTCGTGGGTCTGTTTATTGGTATCCTGATGACTGCTTTGATTCAGTCCAGCTCTACCATCTCGGCCATGGTAGTAGCCGTAGTGGCTTCGGGCAGTTTAAGTCTCACCCAGGCAGTGCCACTGATTATGGGTGCCAACATCGGTACCACACTTACCTCCAACCTGGTCTCCCTAAGCTTTATCACCCAAAAGAAGCCCTTCAAAAAGGCTTTGTCGGCGGCGGTGCTGCATGATTTTTTCAACATAATCACGACCGCCTTATTGTTTCCCTTGGAAGTATATTTTGGGTTTTTGAGCAAAATGGCAAGTTTTCTAGCCGGTCTTTTTGTTCAATCGGGGGGTGCACAGCGCTCTCAGGAATTTGCCCCCTATCGTTTTTTCCTTCGGCCGGTGACTGAACTGGTTTCCGGATGGTTGGACTGGCCGCTATTCTGGTTAATAGTCGGCATCGTTCTGTTGTTTGCTTCCATCAAGGTCCTTTCCAACTTGGCGTTTGAATCCATCCTTTCGCCAAAGTACAAAAAAGCCAGCAAACATCTGTTCAAGCAGCCCTACAGGGCCTTTGGATATGGGGTGTTCTCAACCGCTGCTGTCCAATCCAGTACCATAACTACCTCCCTGATTGTCACGGTGGTGGCTACTGGAAAAGCTGCCTTGGACAAAGTGTTTCCATTCATCATAGGCGCCAATATCGGCACGACGATTACCGCTGCCATCGCCGCGCTATACAAGACGGAGGCCGCCATTAGCATTGCGTTGGTGCATTTTTTATTCAATCTGATCGGAGCACTTATCTTCCTGCCCTTTCCTCCTATCCGCAGAATTCCGCCTAGACTGGCATCTCTGTTTGGGAAGCAGATCGTAAAATCACGCCTCATTGGATTGGCTTATATCTTACTCACATTTTTTGTGATACCGTTTCTGCTGATTTATTTCAATAGGAACTAAGCGATTAGCGGCTCAGTCCGTGTAGGAAGCGAAGGGATATTTCGTTGAATTGCAGGGGCTTGTCTACATTGACTACGTGTCCGCAGTCAGGTATTACTGTTAGGCGGGCAGAAGGATGATTTTTTACCAGGCGGGAGATCGTTGGCAAAAACATATAGTCCTCCTGACCCATCACGTAAAGCGTGGGAATATTAACATCCTTGATCCTAAAAAATGATAGCAGGGGATTGACTTGGGATACCAGTGTAAACCACCGGATAAATTCTTTTTGGTAGAGCTTTTTGGCTTCTTCGATAAACAGGTACCGTGACTCCCGGTGCTTTTTTCGAGGCATAATCACAAAGGCAAAAAGCTTGTACAGCAAAAGGTAAGGAATGAGCGATTTGAGCAGTACACCCATGCGCATCAAAAGTTGACCCCGCAAATTGAGCTTCATGACCGCTCCTGCCAAAATCAAGCTTTGAACCCGTTCCGGGTACCGTTCGCTGATCTCCCGGATGATAATCGTGCCAAGGGAAATACCGATGAAGTGGGTTTTTTGAATGTGCAGATGATCCAATACCTCGATCACTTCGTCTCCGATGATATCGAAGGTATATTTTTTCAGGTGCTCGTATTCCGCCTTCTTGGAACGCCCATGGCCCCGCAAGTCAACCAATAGCACATTATAGGATTTGCTGAAATCACGGAGCTGCTTGTACCATATCGCACTGCTGCCACCTGCACCATGTACGAAGGTGACCCACTCGGTGCTATCCGCATGTATGAATGTGCTGTAATGTAACATAAAGATAAAACCGATAGTAGTGTATAAAAGTTTGAAAGCTACCGAAACAACGCGTCAAGAAGTAAATAAACCGCTATTCAACACCAACGAACGGATGGAGATCATTCCCAGGTATTCGCCATCCTCCTCCACGGGCACCTGCTTGATACGTAGATCCACCATCAGTTTGGCTACATATTTGACATCCAAGGTGCTGGATACCGTCACCACAGGCTTGGACATGATTTCGAACACATTTACAGACTGGGGGTCTTTACCCGCGACCACTACAGCCTCTAACAGGTCCTGGGTCACAACAATGCCATAGGCGTCATATTGATTCCGTTTTTCGACAATAAGGGCATCTACCCCCTCTTTCTTTAGCAGGGCGACTGCCTCTGCGGCGGTAGCCATGCCATCTACCTTCACGATTTTCGAATCCATGACATCCTTTGCAGGTATGTACTTTCTAGTTTCCATGTAGTTGAATGTTTATTTTTTGTTTTTCAAAGGTCAGATGGAATCCCGCATGTTTGCCCCGATATCGGGGCATCCCAGTGTGTGCCGCTTGCGTCATGCTCGATTTCTTAGAAGTAGCTGTCTCTAGCTTGGTCGCGAAGTTTTTGAAGCTGCGAATCCAGGCCGATCACCTGATCCACCGGGAGCACAAACGCGATTCCGTTTCCGGGTTCGTCGAAAGGAATCACCTTTTTGAGAGAGTCTAACAGGGTGGACACGGTATTTTCCTCCGAAAGGACCAGAATCAGTTCGTTTTGCCCTTCAATGTTTAATCCGAGGAACGTCTTTACTTCCCGCATACCGGAGCCTCTTGCCCGGATGATGGTGTCTCCCGTTGCCCCTGCTTTTCGCATTACCGAGACTGCCTCGTCGGTCTTTTCCGGCCGAACCAGCACCATGATTAGTTTGAATTTCATGTGTCTATAATTTTCTTTTACATACTGGTATGTCTAACTCCATTGTTTACCCGCTTCCCGTTGATTGCACATATTTTTTTCGAAGTGCCGCCAGTTGTGCGTATCCCAGCACGGCAATGATCGGAAAGACACTCGCAAAGGCGATCAGTCCGAAGCCATCCACGGCTGGATTTCGACCTGGTACTGCCTGTGACAGTCCCAAGCCCAGTGCTGCTACGATCGGCACCGTCACCGTCGAGGTGGTCACCCCTCCGGAATCGTACGCCAACGGGATCAGCTCCTTCGGGGCAAATATAGTTTGCACAATCACGATCAGGTATCCCACCATAATGTATACATGCAACGGCGTGCCGCTGATAATACGGTAAGTGCCTAAGGTCAGCGCAAGTGCCACTCCGAAAGCGACGGTAATGCGCAGTCCCAATTTACTGATACCCCCCGAGGAAACTTCGTCTGCTTTGATGGCAACAGCGATCAACGAAGGCTCCGCGATCGTCGTTGCAAAACCGATACAGGCTGCGAAAATATAGATCCAATAATAGGCTGTCCAGGGCGCAACTTCACCTTCGGCTATCCCCAGAAACCCTGGATTGGTCAGTTGCTCTGCCATCAGGTTGCCCAGTGGAAACAGTGCCATTTCCAATCCCATCAGGAACAGGGCCAAACCAAGCACCACATAGACTGAGCCAATCAAAACCTTCCTCAATTGTGGTATGGGCCTTTTTAATACGAAAAGCTGAAATCCCAAGATGAGGCCGGTAATAGGCAAAACGTCGAGAATCGTGTCCAAGAAAACTGCCAGAAGTCCCATACTCATATTCCTTATTTACCAAACCAAAACATGCCATACATCAGAATGGAAACGATGGGCGCCATCGCAGCCAGTGCAATCATTCCAAATCCATCCAAAAGCGGACTGCGCCCCTGAATGGTCTTTGCCAAGCCCACGCCCAAGGCGGTCACCAGTGGTACCGTCACCGTGGAGGTGGTCACTCCACCGATGTCATAGGCCAGGCCGATAATTTCTTTGGGCGAAATGTAGGTCATTGCCATGATCAACAGGTATCCTCCAATCACTAGGTAATAAAGGGGCCAGCCCTTCAGGATTCGTATTACGCCGATAAATATGGCCAGCCCTACGGAAACCGCTACGCAAATCCGCAAGCCCAAGGTATAACGGCGCACGGTATCTCCGTCATCCGGTAAGAGCCCTGCGATTACTGCGATGTTACCCGCTTCTTCGGCCACTGCAATCAGTGCAGGCTCAGCTATAGCGGTAGAAAACCCCAGCAAAAAACCGAAAAGCAGCAACCAGGCCAGGCTTCCCTTCCGGGCCAAGGCATTCGCCATATTCTCCCCAATCGGGAACAGGCTCATCTCTAAACCCTCGATGAAAAGTAGCAGCCCAGCCGCCACCAATAAACTGCCGTACACTACTTCACCTACATGCGGTAGGGGCAGACGGATCACAAACAACTGAAAGAAAGCCACTACCACGATGATCGGCAGTAGGTCCAACAGGGTACGCTTGACTTTTTTAGCTATGTGAGTAAGGATCGCTTTCAACTTCCAGATTTCCTGTCAACTACTGCATGCATTTTTAGTTGGATTCCGGAATCATCAGTAATAACTGATCTTGGTTGTCAGCCAAAAATTCGCTGAATGAACCCTTAAACATGGAGTCCCATATGGATTTTCGTTTTGGAAATGCTACAATCAACTGGTCGGGGGCTTTTGCCCGTATTGTGACCTCTTCCTTCGATTCCAGCAGGTAGATGTTTTCCATTTTGGCCAAGAGCTCCGCAGGAAGTGACTCCACCAACGATTTCTCCAGTGCTGCATCGTCGGGCTGCTTTCCTTCCGTCGCATACACCAAATCCCAACGCACCTTAAACACAGCAAGCAGTGCCTCTACCAAGTCGAAACGGTCTTCCTCCAACTTAGAATTTAAGTCAAGGGTTAGCATCAGCTTTGAAACGCTCAGCGGGCCGGAATCCGGCGAAACCAAGAGCATGGGAGTTCGAATAGTGCCCCGGCGAAGTAAATTTGTCAGACTGCTTCCGACAAAAACCCGCTCCAATGCCGAACGCTTCTTTTTCCCAAACACCAAGAGGCAGTTCGGAGACCTTTGCACCAGTTGCTCTACAGCTTCTTCAAAACGAACGTTTGAAGCCAGCGAGGAAGATATCCATGTGCCAGGATGCCTTTCTTCTAAACCTTTTACATAGTTCCGTAGTGACTCTTGGGCCTCACGCTCTACGACCTCGAGTATCTCGCTTCTCATATCTGAGCCAGCCATAGAAGGAATGGGAGGGACCGGTGTTACATGGAAAATCTCCAAGGGTTTCTTAAGCAGCTTGGCGAGCTCGGTGGCGCGCTCCACCGCCTGCTCGGAGGAAACTGAAAAATCAGTCAGCGCTACAATTTTATCGGGAAGTCCGTGAATCATCTCTATCAATTATAGGGGTAAGGTTGTACGTCGGAATGGAAATATAACGAATTTTACCGGTAAAATGGCACCAAGGCCACATTCTCTGTCTGAGCAGTGCCTGCCTTAGGGAGACTAGTTGTCAAGGGCCTGCTTGTAGATTTTCCCATCCTTCATGATCACCAAAAACGTATCCGACGGATTGGCCACCAGCGAAATATCTGCTAGCGGATTCCCATCCACCAGGATCAAATCGGCCAAAGCCCCCTCTTCCACTACCCCCAACCTGCCCTGATAGGGACTGCGCAGACCGGAAAGCTGCAAGAGCTGCGCATTGTCGTGCGTGATCATTTTTAGGATTTCAGCGGGCGTAAACCACTCGGTAAGCCGCAAGATAAATTCGTTTTGCTGTTCGTTAAGCTCCGGCTCGAAGAGAAAATCGGTCCCCCATGCCAAGTTTACCTTTAGCTGTTTGGCCAGTGGCCATATTCTGGCCTGACCTTCCAGCACCGGCTTGCGCTTCTCTCGCCTGGCAGGATCCATATCCGGGGTATCCTCCACCAGATTTTGAAGGCTCAGCCATACCCCCTTCTTGGCCATCATTCGCAAGGTCTTTTTTTCCAGAAGCTGTCCATGTTCCACGCATTTTACACCGGCTGCGATGGCTTTCTGAACAGCTCTTTCCGTGTAGGCATGCACGGTAATATAGGTTCCCCAATCCGCGGCAGCCTCTACGGCAGCCTTCATCTCGTCTAGGGTGTATTGGGTGACATCCACCGGGTCGTAGGCTGAGGAGGTACCGCCCCCCGCCATTAGCTTGATCTGACTGGCACCAAAGCGGAGGTTTTCCCGCACAGCCGTCAAGACCTCGGCGGTTCCGTCTGCGATAAAGGTGGCGTTGTACCGCTCCGCACGGGATACCTCGCCAAAAAACTTTCTGGACCGTTCATCGGGAGTGCGGAAATCGCCGTGACCGGCTGTCTGGCTTATGGTGGCACCGGAAGGCCAAACCCTGGGCCCTACAACTTTTTCGCTGTCGATGGCTGCCTTAAGCGGAAAAATAGGACCGCCGACATCCCTGACCGCCGTAAACCCACGCAGCAGCATACTCTCCGCGCTTTGCGAGGCTTTTTCAAAAATCAATCGTTCGGACAGCATGGGCGACATCATCTCCCGCATCGTCAAAGCACCAAACACCATATGAACATGCACGTCGATTAAGCCAGGCATCAGCGTACGGCCCCCACCGGGAATCACCTGAACCGACTCTCCCACGGTGATGCTGCCACCGCTGATCTGTCGAATCTGATTTCCCTCCACCAACACATTGACCGGGCCGCTGAGACTGGAAGAGCGCCCATCAAATACCCGTACGTCCTGAAACAATACCTGGGAAGCAGCCTGCTGCGTAGGCAATGAAACTGCAAAAAAGAGCAACAAACAGCATGGTACAAAAGAAAGGATCAATCGATTCATGGAAACGCATTTAGTGGAGACTAAAAATAAGGAATCCCGCCAATAATGCGAACAGTCTATAGATTTATCTTTACCCTACTAAAAAGAAGCTCCCGCGATTGCGGGAGCTGCGTAGGGTTGGTACCCAATATATTTCTTTGCCTTTTTGTCCGATCAATCCAGCGCTTTCAGCCATTGGATGCAACTATCCATCCACCCCTTTTGGGTGCCCTCCACATTAATGGAAAGCGAAAACCCATGCCCCCCGGTAGGATACACATGCATCTCAGCCGGAACCTTGTGCTGTGTAAGTGCTTCAAAAAACCGGATACTGTGACTCACTGGCACGGTGGCGTCGTCCTGCGCATGAAACAGAAAAGAAGGAGGGGTATCTTCGGTCACCTGACGTTCATTGGAGAAATACTCCACCCATTTGGGTTCCGGGTTTTGGCCTATCAGATTATTCCGAGACCCAATATGTGTATAGGAGGGATCAAAGGATATCACCGGGTAGGCCAAGATAGCAAAGTCGGGACGGCTGCTCTGCCTTTCGACCGCGTCGGACGAAGCGGTATTGCCCTTATCAAAATGCGTGGCCAACGAGGAAGCCAAATGGCCGCCTGCCGAAAAACCCATGACTCCGATTTTTTCGGGGTCTATGTTCCATTCGGCAGCTTTGGAACGGACCAGGCGCATTGCCCGCTGAGCATCGGTCAGCGGTACCAGGTGGGGTGCGGTTTGGCTTTCGGAGGATGGCAATCGGTATTTCAGTACGATTCCTGCGATCCCGTGGCTATTGAGCCACTTGGCAATGTCCAACCCCTCCCAATCATAGGCCAGCACACCATAGCCTCCTCCCGGGCATATGACCACTGCCTGACCGGTGGCATTTCGCTTGGCAGGCAAAAATACCTGCACCATGGGTTCCTGGACGGTCCTGACCACCATAATATCGTTAACCTGTACCTCTTCCTGCTGTGTGGAGGCTTTCCTGTACGGAATCTCTCCCTCATACAGGGGCAGGTTGATAGGTTCGTATTGGGCGTAGGCTACAAGCATGTGAGAAGACAACACGATTAATAAGATCAATTTTTGCATATAACGATACATCTTTTTTAGCGGTCTGAAGGCCGAGGTAAAGTAGGACTGGATTTCATCATCTTTACGGATATTTCACCGGTGGTATTCGGGAGGTATTCCACCCTACTTCAGCATCAGCGCTGCACCGTAGGCAGATCCCAAGGGAAAATCGGAAAACTGGAGCTCAAAACCCGGAAGCAGCTCTTCCAGCATACGGATAAACAGTCTGTTGTGTACAAAGCCTCCGTCAATATACACCTTTTTTATGTCCGAATCGCCAAGTGCCAACTTTAGGGAAGCGACTTGCATGCGGGCCAGACCCCAGATCACCTGATGGTAGGCCTGCTCAAAACTCTCGTATTGTGCCGGATCCCAGCGATTATCGGAAAAAACCTCTTCTACCAACGGAGTAGCGGCCATGGTTTCGGGATGAAACGTGGCCGGAATATCTTCAAACACGATTCCTTGAAGAATCCCTTCATCACAGGGCACATCCTTGTAGTATTTTGGCATCTTGTGGAAGAGCGTATTCAGCTTCTCCACCTGATGGTCCAACTCGTACCCGAGAAAAAACCGGCTGGCCTTTACCGTTGTCCCGTGTATGGAGAGAAAGTTCAGGCAATCGTTTTGCAGTTCCTCGAAGGTGAGGTTGCCGACGGGGTAGGGATTCAACGTAATGGACCAGGTGCCCGTAGAAATCAGCACGAAGGGTTCGTCAATTTTCAGCAGGTAGGAAGCCAATGCAGAGGAACTATCGTGTATGCCTACGCCGACCTTCACCGGTTTTCCACCGATCTTCTTGGTGAAATAGTGGGTGGTGGGAACGATCTGAGGCAGCTTCTCCGCCACTCCCTCCTCATACACCCATTGGTGGTAGTCCTTTTTGGGAAAATCCCACATCTTGGTGTGACACCCAATGGAGGTAGGTTCGGCGACCGCTTCGCCGGTAAATAGGTAGGAAATATACTGGGGAAGGTGCAACGCGTACTTGATTCGCTTAAAAACCTCGGGCCGTTTCTTTTTTATCCAGTACAACTGTAGGCCAGAGTTTAGCATGCCGAGCGTAGGGGATGCGGTGATCCGGTTGATTTCCTCCTCGGGATAGGCCCCGTAAAACTCCGCATGAAGGTCTTCTGGAAATGCTTTTAGGTAATTGTATATAGGAGTCACTGGCTTCCCGTCCACGCCAATGGATACAAAGGATGCGCCGTAGGTAGAAAAATTCAGTGCTTTCAGCTCGTAGTCGGGGTTATCACAGAGTTCCCTAACTTTCTCTTTCGCCCAGGAGGAAATTTTCTCCAGATCGTCACATTCCTCTCCGTCTTCGTCCTCAATGGTAGGAAACTTGACGTATTCTTCACTGATTTCGTTTAACTCCTCGTCAAAGAGGAAGAACTTCTTGTTTGTTTTGCCTATATCAAATATTGCGATGACAGGTCTGGCCATGGGTCTGGTTTAGATTGACAATAGAAATAAAAAGGGAAGGGCGGCACGAAATGCACCGCCATCCCTTGCATCATAATCCGGTGGAGATGGCTTTCGCACCTCTTTCCTGAATCAATTGCTTGCGTACTTCCAATGAACGGAAGGCTTCGATGGGACGCAGTGCCGCACCAGAGCGTAGCCTCGCTTCCGCGATAAGCGGTCTCACATCGGTGCGGTAGGCATCCTGGAGAATCTCCTGGGCCAACGTCGGATCATTGGACTCCCGGGCTGATTCCAAGACCTTCCGGTCAATTAGCAGGGCTTGTGCATAGGCCATTTGAATGGCTTCTACCGACTGCAACAGATCCTCTAGTGGATCCTTGAGGTTGTGGCTTGCGTCGATCATCCAGGCGGGAGCAGGGTTTATACCTTCCGGGTCTTCCATGCCTTCTACGAGTTCGTTGAAGATCAGAAATAGCTGATAGGGCTTCAAAGCGCCCACTGTCAAATCGTCGTCTCCAAACTTGGAATCGTTGAAATGAAAGCCTCCAAGCTTACCGCGCATCATCAGTGTGGCTACAATCTGCTCGATATTGGTGTTGGGCAGGTGATGGCCCAAATCTACGAGCGTAAACGCCCGCTCGCCCAGTTCCGTGGCCAAGAGGTGGGACGTACCCCAGTCCTGAATCACAGTGGAATAGAAGTAGGGCTCGTAGGGCTTGTATTCTACAAACAACTTCCAATCCTCGGGCATTCCCGCGTAGATCTGCCGCAAGGAATCCAATGTTCGCTGCAAGGCTTTACGGAAATTCGTTTGACCGGGAAAGGATGATCCATCGGCCAGCCAAACGGTCAACGCCTTGGATCCCAGTGCTACCCCGTGGCGGATTACCTCGAGGTTGTGCTCAATGGCCTGCTGGCGCACCGCCTCTGAGGTATGGCATAGTGAGCCAAACTTGTAGGAGTGCGCCTGATCGGGCTGATCTTGGAAGGTATTTGAATTAACCGCATCAAAAGCCAGGCCGTGAGAGGCAGCATGGGCCTTGATAGCTGCCACATCCGATGGAATATCCCATGGTATATGCAGGGATATGGCACCGGAAGCTTTGTTCAACGCATGAAGGAGGCCCACGTCGTCCATCTTTTCCTCCAGTGAACGGGGCTCTCCGCCACCGGGGAATCGCCCAAAGCGGGTTCCTCCCGTGCCCAGTGCCCAGCTCGGAATGGCTATCTGAAAACCCTGGATCTTATCGATCAGCCGGTCTACATCCAATGCTCTCTTTTCCAGTTTGCCGCATAAATAGGTAAAACTCTCCCGGTGATCCGAAAGAGTTTTACCATTATGCGTCTGGATGAATGCTTCATCAATACGCATGTTACGTAGATTATCGTACGAATGCTGCGGCTACTCCACCGTCCACATTCAATATATTTCCTGTACTCTTGCTTAGGTCACCACCCACGAAGGCGAATACGGCTGCGGCGATATCTGCCGTGCTGATGATCTCGTTCATGATGGTACGCTTGGCGTAAAATGATGGTAGCTCCTCCACGCTGATGCCATACGCTTTGGCACGTCCAGCTGCCCAAGCGCCTTCCCATATTTTACTGCCTTCGATTACGGCATCCGGATTCACCACATTTACGCGTATCTTGTCAGGACCCAATTCAGCGGCCAACAGTCTACTCATGTGCACTTGTGCCGCTTTTGCGGTACCATAGCCCACATTGTTCGGTCCAGATACCAGGGCATTTTTACTGGCAATGTTGATGATATCGCCTCCCTTGTTCTGTGCGCGCAAAATGGCTACGGCGGCTTTGGAAACGGCAAACTGTCCTTTTACCAATACATCCTGTAGGAGATCCCACTCCTTCTCAGAGGTTTGGTCTATGGGCTTGGAAATCGCCAATCCGGCGCAGTTAACCACCACATCCACACCACCGAATTTCAGGATGGTCTCCTTCAGTGCACGCTCGATGTCCTCCATATTGGTCACATCCATCAGGGTACCTGCACCGGTGTCACGGCTATACGTGGCCATCGCAGCATCCAAATTATCCTTGTTGATATCGGTGATGAATACACAGGCGCCTTCAGCTGCCAGGCGGTCAGCAATGGCTTTCCCAATTCCTCCGGCTCCTCCGGTTACGAAGGCGATTTTTCGGGACATGGGCTTTTCCTTCGGCATACGCTGAAGCTTGGCTTCTTCCAACAACCAATATTCAATATCGAAAGCCTCCTGTAGCGGCAAGGCCACGTATTCCGAAATGGCCTCTGCACCCTTCATCACGTTGATGGCATTGATGTAGAATTCACTGGCTACCCGAGAGGTTTGCTTGTCTTTTGCATAGGAAAACATACCTACACCCGGCCAAATGATGATCACGGGATTGGAATCCCGGATACCGGGGCTGTTGGGATGCTTGTGATCTTCGTAATATTTGGTGTAGTACTCACGGTATTTTTGGAATTCCACTTCCAACTTTTCCTTCAGGGCTGCCCCATCACTCAAGTCCTGGTATGCGGGAATATCCAGCACCAATGGCCGGATCTTTGTCCGCAGGAAGTGGTCCGGACAGCTCGTTCCTAGTGGAGCCAACTTATCCAAATCATGGCTATTGGCAAATTCCAACACCCTGGCGTCATCGGTAAAAGTACCCACCATGCGGTTGTAGCTGGAGGCTAGACCTCTCAAGATGGGAGCGATCTTTGCCGCCTGATCCTTTCGTTGATCTTCGGGCAGGGATTCTAGGCGTTGACCGCCAAATACGGGCCGCTTTTTGCCGTAGTTATCTTCCAGGTACTGGGAAGCTTTCTCAATGACCTCCAAGCTATTGACGTAACATTCGTAGGCAGTATCGGCCCAAGTGAACAAGCCGTGTCCACCCAACATGATGCCGCGAATGCCCGGATTGTCCTGTACTGCTTTTTCTAGCTTCAGGGCGATGTCAAAGCCTGGTCGTTGCCAGGGCACCCAGGCGATCTGCCCTTCAAATAACTCCTCGGTGATCTTCTCCCCGTCCTTCGATGCAGCGATGGCAATGGCTGCATCGGGATGCAGGTGGTCGATGTGCTTAAAGGGCAAAAAGGCGTGCAGCGGGGTATCGATAGAGGGCGCCTTGGAGTCCAGGTCATAGATGCAATGGTTAAATAAACCTACCATCTCGTCTTCGAACTCCAGTCCGCGGTACACGTTTTTGAGGGAATGAAGTTTCTCCTGATACAATCCGGCCAAGCCACTTCGTTTTAGGGTTCCGATATCGCCTCCAGACCCTTTGATCCACATCACCTCGGTCTCCTTTTTGGTGAGCGGATCGATCTCCATGGTCTTGCAACTGGTATTGCCGCCACCGTAATTGGTAATTCTCAAATCTGAACCTAAAATGTTGGATCGGTACAGTAGCAAGGCCACTTGATCGTCTCCCAGTTCTTTTTCCTTCTCCTTATCCCAAAGGTAGTTTACGTGTTTAAAGTTCTTCTCTAAAACTGACATATTAAATTTAAGTTGTTTGAATGCATAGTTTGAAATCAAGCGAATATAAACGATAGGTTTTGTTTAACTATCCTGTTCTGTGCTGTTACTCCGGGCAATTTCATCACAAGACGTAAAAAAAGCAGCAAAAAACCGCTCGAATACGTTTTTTTTGGTGAAATTTTTGAGAAAAAGCACGCTATTTCTGTCAAGCCAGCCACTTTATGTATATGGGGAAGGGCTGACCGATGTCCAGCCGCCATCGATGACCAAGCTTTGCCCGGTGATGTGGCGGGCTTTTTCCGATACCAGAAATCCCACGGCATGCGCGATGTCTTCGGGGCTAGCCGGCCTCCCCATGGGTGTGATGGAAGACCAAATGCTGACAAAATCATCCTGCTCTAGGGTACGTTCGGTGACGGTGGCGCCAGGTGCCACGGCGTTGACATTGATCCCGTATTCCGACACTTCCACCACCAAGCCTTTGGCCAACATTTCCAAGCCCGCCTTGGTCATGCCGTAGGGGACTAGATTTTTATGGGCCTGATGGCCTGTGACGGATGACATAAACAAGATGGAACCACCCCGGCCCTGTTTGATCATCTGTTTGGAGGCCGCTTGGGCCAGAAAGAAAGAACCTCCCAAATTAAGCTGAAGCACTTTCTGAAAATCCTCGGGCCGGTAGTGGAGGAATTCACCGTAGATGGTAATGCCTGCATTGGCGATCGCCACATTTAACTGCCCAAACTCCGCTACGGCGGTGGACACCAATTGCTCGATGAAGGAGGGGTCGGATGCATCTCCGGCCAACCCCAAGCAGGCTCCCGGAAACGCAACATTAACCCGTTCAGCCGCCTGCTCGGTCAGCTCCTCTTCCAAATCATTTAACAATACTTTGGTTCCCGATTTGGCCAGCTCCATCGCAATGGCCAAACCGATGCCCACCCCGGCGCCCGTTACAATGGCCACCGGGGATTGTTTGCTTTCCGTTACTTGCATGAAAAATAAGTTGGTTGGTAGATATCCATGTTTCTAGTAGCCAAGACCCTACGCCTTCCTCAGTGCGAGTCTTTGGATACCTCGGAGCCCGAGCTGCCCTTCAGAAAATCCAGATCCGCGCCGAGGTTTGCTTGCTCCACATGCTTGATGTAAAGCCCCACATAGCCCCGATCCGTGATAGGTGTTGGTTTGTTCCAAGTTGCTTTTCTGGCGGCGAGCTCCTCGTCAGATACCAGCACATTCAGCTTTCGGGCGAGTACGTCCAGTTCGATCACGTCGCCGGTCTGCACGACAGCAAAGTTGCCGCCCTCCGCCGCTTCGGGGGTGGCGTGGAGTACCACGGTGCCAAACCCCGTCCCACTCATGCGGCCATCCGAGATGCGGACCATGTCTGTGATGCCCTTGGCGAGCACTTTGGGAGGAAGTCCCATGTTGCCAACTTCCGGCATGCCGGGGTAGCCTTTTGGACCCACGTTTTTCAAAATCATCACGGAGTTTTCGTCGATGTCCAAGTCGGGGTCATCGATTTTGTTTTTGTAATCGTCAATGTCCTCAAAGACCACCGCTTTGCCCGTATGTTTCATCAGGTGGGGACTAGCTGCCGAAGGCTTGATGATCGCTCCCGTTTCGCAGAGATTGCCCTGCAGTACCACAATACCAGAGGTGGGATTAAACGGCTTGTCAAAGGAGGCGATGACCTCCTCGTTGTAGTTTTTAAAGGCCGCATTTACCTCTCCTATGGGTAGACCGGTCACGGTAATGGCCTCGCTGTTCAGGTGATCTCTTAACTGATGGATGATCGGCGGGAGTCCGCCGGCATAATAGAAGTCTTCCATAAAGTACTTGCCGGAAGGCTGCAGGTTGGCCATGAGGGGAATATTTGCCGAGAAGCGGTCAAAATCCTCCAAGGTCAGGTCCACGCCTATCCTTCCCGCGATGGCAAGTAGGTGTATGACAAAGTTGGTAGAGCCGCCTATGGCTGCGTTGACCATGATGGCGTTTTCGAAGGCCTGCCGGGTGAGGATGTCGCTCGGCTTGAGGTCCTTTTCGACCATTTTCACGATCTCCATTCCAGAAAGGTGCGCCAGGATGCGTCTGCCGGAGTCGGGAGCCGGAATGGCAGCGTTGCCGGGGAGGGTAAGGCCCAGTGACTCTACCATGCAGGCCATGGTGGATGCCGTGCCCATCACGCCACAGTGTCCATCGCTACGGCAAAGACCTCGCTCTGCTTCGTACAGTTCCTCCTGATTCATCGCTCCGGATCTGGATGCCTCGCTAAAGCGCCAAATGTCACTGGTGCTGATCTGACTGCCCCGGTACCTGCCCGTGAGCATGGGTCCACCGGATACCACGATCGTGGGAATATCCACGCTGCATGCTCCCATCACCAGGGAAGGTGTGGTCTTATCGCATCCGCATAGCAATACGACGCCATCCAACGGATTGGCACGAATGGATTCCTCTGTATCCATGCTGGCCAGGTTGCGGAAAAGCATGGCCGTGGGCTTCATCACGGTTTCGCCCAGGGACATCACGGGAAACTCCACCGGAAAGCCCCCCGCCTCCAGGATTCCCTTTTTGACGAATTCGGCCAGATCCCGAAAATGGGAGTTGCAGGGAGTAAGCTCCGACCAAGTGTTGCAAATACCGATTATGGGCTTGCCCGCCATTTCATGGGTAGGGATGCCTTGTTTCTGAAACCAAGAGCGATAAATCAATCCATCCTTTCCAGTTTTTCCAAACCAGCCTTGACTTCTACGTTTTGAATCTTGCATAGGTGTTAGGTTATTTTTCTTTTGTTGGTGCACAATTTACCATCCTGTCGGCAAATGCCGACGCCTGTTGCCAAAATATTCCTTTCCTTACCGAAAAAGCATGGCCTGTTTACAAATTTGGCAGTATAAGGTTAGCAAAAGTTTATCCGAAATTAAAGGATTATTTGATAAATAACCGAAACTTCGATTTGGGATACTTGCTTCTTTGCTATATTAGGAGCCTAAAGTGAGCAAAACAATAGACCATTAAGATAATTACACATGAGCTTTGAAATCAAATCATCCCCCGACCTATATGACGCGATCATCGTTGGTTCCGGTGCCGGCGGGGGCATGGCTGCCAAAATTCTCTCCGAAGCCGGACTGAGCGTGGCAGTAGTGGAAGCGGGCAGTGACTTTGACCCTGCACTCGAAGAGTACCGCACGCAGATGCGCTTTCCCTGGGAGTCTCCCCGGCGAGGTGCCAGTACCGTGCGCGACTTTGGCGACTTTGACGCGGCCTATGGGGGCTGGGAAATTGAAGGAGAACCCTATACCCGTAAAGACGGCACCCAGTTTGACTGGTTTAGGTCGCGTATGCTGGGGGGGCGTACCAACCACTGGGGGAGGATTTCCCTGCGCTTCGGACCGGATGATTTCAAGCGAAAAAGCATCGATGGCCTGGGTGATGACTGGCCGATTTCCTACGACGACGTCAAACCCTTTTACGACCGGGTGGATCGGCTAATAGGCGTGTTCGGCACCAAAGAAGGCATCCCCAACGAGCCCGACGGTCACTTTCTTCCCCCTCCAAAGCCCCGGCTGCATGAATTGGCTTTTATGAAGGGCGGTAAGAAAATCAACATCCCTGTCATCCCTTCCCGTATTTCCGTGCTTACCCGTCCGGTAAACAACGAGCGGGGGGCCTGTTTCTTCTGTGCCCAGTGCAACCGGGCCTGTCAGGTATACGGGGACTTCTCTGCCGGCACCGTGCTGGTAAAGCCCGCGATGAAAAAAGGGCACGTAGACTTATATACCTATGCGATGGTGCGCAAGGTCACCACCAACGAGCAGGGAGAAGCCACGGGCGTTTCCTACGTGAGCAAAGTGGATATGCAGGAATACAAACTCAAGGGCCGTGTGGTCGTGTTGGGAGCCTCCGCCTGCGAGACGGCGCGGATCATGATGAACTCCAAATCTTCCCGGCATCCCAATGGCATTTCCAACAGCAGCGGAACATTGGGCAGGTACCTGCACGACTCCACCGGAGCGAGCAGGTCCGCACTGGTGCCGGAGTTTCTGGGCCGGGACAAATACAACGAAGACGGCGTGGGATCCATGCACGTATATACACCCTGGTGGCTGGACAATAAAAAACTGGACTTCCCGCGGGGCTATCACCTCGAATTTGGTGGGGGCATGCGCATGCCAAACTACGGGTTTGGCTTCGGCATGGAAAGCATGCGTCAGCACATCAAGGATGAGTTTGGCAATCCCAGCCCGAATGGGGGCTACGGCGCCGGGCTCAAAAAGGACATCCGCAGCTTGTATGGTGCTACCATCGGCATCGCGGGAAGGGGCGAGAGTGTGCCGCAGTACGACAACTACTGCGAGATAGACCCCAATGTGGTAGATAAGTTTGGCATTCCGGTGCTACGCTTCCACTACAAATGGACCGACCACGAAGTAAAGCAGGCCAAACACATGCAGGACACCTTTGAAGAGATCTTCACGGCCATGGGCGCCAAGATTCTGGGTACCAAGCCGGGGGCTGAAACCCAATACGGACTGGCTGCACCCGGTAGGATCATCCACGAGGTGGGCACCTCCCGCATGGGCAATGATCCCAAGACCTCCGTGCTCAACAGCTATTCACAAGCCCATGAGTGTAAAAACCTGTTTGTGGTAGATGCGGGGTCCTTTGTATCCCAAGCGGACAAAAACCCCACTTGGACCATCTTGGCGCTATCCATGCGCACCTCCGAATACATCATTGATCAGCTGAACAAGAAGAATATCGGATAGAACACGGCGATCCGGTCGCGTCACCCGGTGCCATCTGCGGCAATATCTGTTACCGTGGGTGGCACCGTTTTTTTTTAGCGGGCCTAGGGTGGGAGATGCGCATCGACCAGGGAGGTTTTGGGAGTTCCTTGAAGACGCCCTGTAGTTACCGGGAACCTGCATCCCCCATTCAATGGGACTCGATGTAGCGCAACGGTAGCCCAAGGGATTGCTTTTGGACCCCTCATGCTATCCCTTCAAGTAAAATGTTTGCCTTATTCGTTTGAAAAATGGTGGAAATGCGGTATTTTCAGGCGTTTACTTTCTTTTTTTGATGTCATGAAGAAAACCATTGTTTTAAAGAACGATTCTTTCGGAAAGAATCCAGTACTTCGGCTGGAGTTTCCCTTTGATTTCGACTTAAAGGAATTGGATCCGGAGATTATCCGGCGTCCAAGGAATGCAAAGCCACTACCTCAAGTGCTAAGCAAAGAGGACGTAAAGGCCATTTTGGAGGCCCATAAAAATATAAAACACCGAACGATGCTAAGTCTTTTATATGCTTGTGGATTGAGGCGTAGTGAGCTTTTGAATTTGAAGCCACAGGATATAGATGCGCGCCGCAGAATGCTGCGCGTAAACCGAGGCAAGGGGGCGAAAGACAGACTAATCCCGATCAGTGAACGGGTATTGGAGCTTATAGAGGCGTATTATCACTGCGAAAAACCTGTAACGTACTTGTTTGAGGGGCAATATACCGGAAAAAAGTATAGTGCACGCAGCTTTCAGCAGGTACTCAAAGATGCACTAAAAAAGGCAAAAATCGATAAACCGGTAACCCTGCACTGGCTTAGGCACAGCTATGCAACCCATCTATTGGAGGGTGGCACGGGATTGCGATTTATTCAGGAGCTTCTGGGCCACAAATCCAGTAAGACTACCGAGATCTATACCCATGTAAGTCAAAAGAGTCTGCAACGGATACGCAGTCCATTTGATGACTTGTAGAAATAGGCGCAACCGAGTAGCGCCTATGCAACCAAATTTGGACATATAGGCGCAACTGGGTGGCGCCAATAAATAAGTTGAACAAAACCTCCTACGTCGGTAGTTTTTGACTTTTCATCTATTAACGTTCTTATTTTTAGATAAATAGCTTATTTTTATTTCATGTACAATCTTTAAACTCTATTAATCATGGAAAAAAAAGC